>CAVSVU010000016.1:0-438736 GCA_963731515.1 uncultured Actinomycetes bacterium
CCGTCTCGTTGAGGTCGGCGGCGCTGTTCGGGCCTCTGGGTCCCATCCGGTACGCAGCGTAAACGACTGGTGCTTGATCGTTCAAGTGGATAGCGACGAAGGGAGCCCGAGATGGACGAGGGCGTGACGATCGATCCGCGTCAGCGCGCACGTCGACAGCGCCAACCCATGCCAGCCGGAGCCCCGGGGTTGCGAGGCGCCGGGCTGGGTGGGGTGTGTCTGCTTCCTGGGCGTCCGAAGGGGCCGCGAAAGGGGTTGCGTCAGACGACTCGGCCGTTATACGCTCCCCTGTTGGATGTGATGAATGCTACGAGACGCTGGCGGCGCGTACGACTGGGTGTGGGAGTCGCGGTATTCGTGGCTGCGGCCGGTGTCCAGGCGGGTCATGCCGGGGCGGCGCGGCCGTCTGCGCGGGTGGTCACGAGCGACAGCCGATTGCTCTTTGGGCCGCAGGGCGCCGGTACCGAGAGCGGCGTGCGGAGGTTCGAGGTGTTCAACCCCGGGCCGGCCCCCGTGTCCATCCGCGTCCATATCCGTGGCAGGGCCTTCACGCTCGCCGGCGCGGCCTCGACGTGCGGCGTTGTGGGTGTGTTGCGGGTCGGTGAGCAGTGTGCGGTGGCGGTGCGGTTCATTCCCCGCGCGCCCGGCGCCAGGGTGGGCATGGTCGAGGTGGGCGACCCTACGGGTTCGCTCCTGACGAGAGTGAGGCTGGACGGGACCGCCTACCCGACGCAGGCGCCGCAGCTCCCCGGCGGGGCGTTGACCATCGATCCGGCGGTCGTGCGCTTCGGTCGTCAGGTGGTGGGGACGCGCAGCGGTCCTTAGGTGGTGCGCGTGTTCAACCCGCTCGACTGGCCGGTGACCCTCACCGGCGCTGTTTTGGGCGGCGCCGACCCGGGCAACTTCCGCATCGGGCGAGAGACGTGCAAGGGGCGGCTGGATCCCGGCCGGTCGTGCTGGGTTCGGGTTCGGTTCACGCCCCGGTTCGTCGCAGACCGGACGGCGGACCTGATCATCAGGGCTCGTGATGGCACCGTTCCCTCGGCGACCCTGAGGGGGCGGGGCGCGTCATCGCTGCGATCAGTCCCGAACCAGCCGCTGACACTGGCGACGGTCGACCACCGCTGCTTCTATGCGCCAGCGTCGGCCGGCGTCTGGCCGGTGGCGCCGATCCATCGTGCTCACGCGGTACGCGGCGGGTTCAACGACCCTCGCGGCAGCGATATGGCGCACTTCGGCGTCGACGTCGCCGCCCACGACGAGGCGCCTGGATTGGCGGTACGCGCGGGCACGATCGATGGGATCACGAGCCTGGGGAACCCCAGCGACGTGCACTTCGAGCTCGCGTCCTCGGACGGCGTGTCGCGCTACTTCTACTACCACGTCCGTCCCGCGCTGGGGGACGGCGCACGCGTCGACGCCGGCCAGCCGACCGGTCGGATCGAGCCAGGCTGGAAGCACGTCCACCTCTCGGAGATCGTGGCCGGTTGCGGTCTCGTCGATCCACGACGCCCCACCGGCATTCTGCGCGACGGCGCCGACACCGAGGCGCCGTCCATCGGCCGGCTGCATGCCTACCGGGCCACCCCCGCGGCCTACCGACCCTTCCGGCTCGACCGCCGCCCCGGCCCAGACCGGGCAAAAGCCGTTCCGCTCGATCATCTCCACGGCGTCGTCGACATGCGTGCACGCGTCTGGGATCTCCCCCGACATGCCACGTCCCAATGGCCGCAACAACCCCTGATGGTCGCCGCCGTCCGCACCTTCGTCGCCCCGGCCGGGAGGCCGGGCCGGCACTACGCCGCCGCTTTCACCGCCTTCGACGGTAGCCGCCTCATCGATCCCACCCGGATCTATCGCATCTACGCCCACGGCACGTACCGGGTCAACTCCTGCTTCACCACCCGGCGCCCATGCACGACAGTCATCCGGCTGCATGTCGCCGGAAGCGGCTTGGACACACGCCGCTATCCCAACGGCACCTACCTCTACTGCGTGGCGGCGATCACCATCGAAAACCACATCACCCGCGCCTGCACACCCGTGACGATCCGAAACTAAGGATCAATCCGCACACAGGTGCGTGGCAGCCGATCCACGTCGCGCGCGACCCGGGGGCATTCGCCTGGTCGGCAGAGCAGGGCGACCTTTGGATGAACAACACCTTCCCCGGCGGCTTCATGCGACTGCACTAGGCACAGGCGCTCTGGCTGACGGAGAGCACGCTCTCCCGGCGCCCGCCTCGGCCAGGTGCAGGGCGGCCGTCGCGCCGAGGATCCCGCCGCCGATGACGACGACGTCAGCGATCGCCGGGCTCATGGCAGCTCGAGCGCCGCCCCGCGGACGCCCGGGTCGATCGACTTCACGGCCCAGCCGCACAGCGACGCCAGCACGAGCACGTCGAGGTCCTCGCCGGCGAACGCCAGGTTGGTCGGCGTCATCACGTACTCGCCGGTCCAGTCGTCGACCACGACCTCGAGGTCGCCGCCGGCGGCGAGCCGGTAGATGCGGTTCGGCTGGTAGCACCCGATCCACAGGCCGCCCTCGGCGTCGAAGGCGAGCCCGTCGGGGACGGTGCGGGGCAGCTCGACCACGGGCTCGAACGGCCCGCCCGCCAGCGGCATCCGCACCACGCCCGGCATCTGCGACTCGACCATGTAGAGGTGGTCGCCGCCGATGGCGAGGCCGTTCGCGAACCGGAACGGCCCGGCGACGCGCTCGGTGGCGCCGTCGGGGGCGATCCGCACCAGGCCGCCCGAGACCTCGTCCCAGGCTCCGGAGTCCGTCACCCACAGGTTGCCGTCGCGGTCGAAGACCGGGTAGTTGGGGTAGCCGACGCGGTCGCCGTGGGGCTCGACGTCACCGTCGGGCGAGATCCGCAGCACGTGGCCGCCGTTCGCGTCGCACGCGTACACGCTCCCGGCCGGCGTCGGCGGCCAGCCCGAGCAGGAAGCCGTCCGGCACCGTGGCGACGGTCTCGACCGGCCCGCCGTCCAGGTCGAAGCGGTAGAGCTGCCCCGCTTCGCCGCCCGCGTAGACCGCGCCGGCGGCGGGAGACCAGCACACGCCCTCCGGATGATCGAGGCCGTTCGCGAGCGTGCGGAGGCCCCGGCCCACGAGTGGTGCTTGATCGTTCAAGGAGGGAGACGTTACCGGACGCCTGCCGGGCTCGTCAACCCGCCCGTCAGGCCGACACGGCCCCGTCCGCGGACAGGCGCGACACCGACTCGACACCCTCGTAGACGACCGCCGACACGGACGTCTCCAGCACCCCGCCGGGGTCGAGCACGCGGGCGCGCCCGGCCTCGACGGCCTCGGCGAGGGGGCTGGGGTAGCCCGTCCAGGGCTCGGCGATCGCGTGGTAGTAGCCGCGCCAGCCGCCGTACACCATCCACAGCCACACCACCGGGAAGACCTCGCGGTCGAAGGTGAGGCCGAAGCCGCGGCGGGCGGCCGTGTCGGTCGTCGCGACCCAGCCCTCGCGCAGCTCGGTCAGGTAGTGGAGGGCGAAGCAGCCGGCGTCGGGGCCGAGCGCGCGGCGCACGTCCATCCCGCCGAAATCCGGCCACTGGTAGCGGTCGCCCTTGACGCCGAGCGTGCCGCCGCCGTTCTCGTCCACCTCCGCCTGCCCGGCGGGGACGTCGAAGCGGTGGGCGGGCGAGATGGCCGCGACCGGATGCAGGCCCCAGTTGTAGTCGAAGGGCATCGTGCCGGCGTTCTCGAGCCGGTAGTCGATCCGCAGCACCGGATCGTCGCCCTCGAGGACGAGCCGCCGCGTCCAGCGCGCGGGCGTGATCGGCGTCTGGAGGACGAGCTCGAGCTCGACGGCGTCGGCTCCGGCGCGGACGATCCGGTGCTCGGCGTGCGTCGTCCACAGCTCGCCCATGTACGGCAGCATGTCGCCGTAGCGGTTCGGCGAGGGCGCGCCTCCGGGGAACGCCTCGTCCCAGCCGCCCGGCCAGTGGTCGTCGAAGTTCGCGTGCAGCTCGGCCCGGTGCGGCTCGACCCGGGGCGAGTGCCACAGGACGTCGCGGTCGCCGCGCTTGTCGACCAGGCGCAGGATCTTCCCGCCCAGCTCCGGCAGGACGTCGACCGCCAGGCGCGCGTTCTCGAGCCGGATCACGCGCAGGCCGTTGTAGGCCCAGCGGTCGTCGACGCGGGCGCCCATCAGTAGCACGTGGCCAGCAGGCCACCGTCGACGACGAGCGGCTGGCCGCTCATGAACGATGCGTCCTCGCCCGCGAGGAACACGACCGCGCGGGCGATCTCGCGCGGCTCGGCGATCCGCGCGAGCGGGTACTCCGCGCTCACCTCGGCGCGCAGCGCGGCCGGATCGGCGGCCGTGTCGAAGTAGGCCTGCACGAGCGGCGTGTCGATGTCGCCCGGGCAGACCGCGTTGCAGCGGATGCCGTCGCGGCCGTACTGGACGGCCGTCGCCCGGGTGATGCCGAGCACGCCGCCCTTGGCGGCGCAGTAGGCGGCCAGGATGCCGTCGCCGACGAGCCCGAGGATGGAGGCGATGTTGACGATGGCGCCGCCGCCGGCGGGGCGCATCGCCCGCACGGCGTGCTTGCAGCCGAAGAAGACGCCCTTCAGGTTCACGGCCAGGATGCGGTCGAGCTGCTCCTCGGTCGTCTCGGCCAGCTCCTGCTCGATCTGGACGGCGGCGTTGTTCACCATCACGTGGAGGCGGCCGTGGCGCTCGACGGCGGCGGCGATCAGGCCCTCGACCTCGGCCTCGCGGGAGACGTCGGCGTGGAGGTAGGTGCCGATGCCGTCCATCGTCGACTGGCCGGCCGGGTCGTTCACGTCGCAGCCGACGACGAGCGCGCCCTCGGCGGCGAACTCGCGCGCGATCGCCTGTCCCAGGCCGGAGCCCACGCCGGTGACGACGGCGCACCGCCCTTCCAGCGACCGCCGTACCTGGTCAGTTGCCATGGGGCTCGACCTCCTCGGGGATGCTCATCCGGTCACGCCGACCCGCGCAGGCGCAGCTCGACGGGAAGGGTCACCTGCGGCCGCCCTTCGGTGGCGCCGTCCAGGTGCTCGATCAGGAGCTGCGCGGCGGTGCGCCCGATCTCGTATCCCGGGACGTGCACCGTCGTCAGCGGCGGCTCGACGAACTCGGCGAAGGCGAAGTCGTTGAAGCCGGTCACCGCCAGATCGTCCGGCACGCGCAGGCCGCGGGCGCGGGCCTGGCGCATGACGCCGATCGCGAGCAGGTCGTTCCCGCCCATGACGGCGGTCGGCGGCGCGGGCAGTGCGAGCAGCCGGTCGACCATCGACCCCGCGTCGGCCGCGTCCCAGATGCCCTCGAAGAGCTCGAAGTCCGGGTTGCGCTCGAGCCCGGCGGCCGCGAGCGCCTCGCAGTAGCCCAGGTGGCGCTGCTCGACCATCGGCCAGGGCTGGCGGGCGGCGATGAAGGCGATCCGGGTGTGGCCGGCCGCGATCAGGTGGTCGGCCAGGCGGCGGGCGCCGTCGCGGTTGTCGGCCGTGACCGACATCTGGGCGGCTCCGTCATCCGGGCTCGCCTCCTCCAGGACGACCGTCGGCACGCCCAGCTCCGCCGCCCGGGCCGGGTACCAGCGGCGTTGCTCGGGCGGCCCGGACAGGAAGAGCAGCACCCCGTCGACGCGCGACTCGAGCACGGGCCGCAGCAGGCCGCGGTCGGGCGGGCCCGGCAGCCCGGCATGGATGAGCACGCTGTAGCCGCGGTCGCGGGCGACGTCGCCGACGCCGGCGATCACCTGGTCGGTCATGGGGTCGGCCAGGTAGCGGGCGCCCTCGTCGAGCAGCAGGAAGCCGATCGTCGTCGTCCGCGCCGAGCGCAGGCTGCGGGCGGTCAGGTTGGGGTGGTACCCGAGCTGCTCCATCGCGCCCTCGATCCGCACCCGGGTCTCGTCGGACATCTGCCGCAGCCGGTTGTTCACGAGGTTCGAGACCGTCTGGGCGGAGACGCCCGCGTGCTGGGCGACGTCGCGCATGGTCGGGCGCCTGCCGGACGTGCTCTTCACGGTTGGCCACTTTACTTGATCGTCAAAGTGACGGAGTATTCGCCGCGACGTGGACCCGAGGGAGGGAGCGATCGTGCGGATGCAAGGCAAGGTCAGCGTGGTCACCGGCGCGGCGACCGGGATCGGCCGGGCGGTCGCGCAGCGGCTGGCCGCCGAGGGGGCGCTCACCCTGTGCGCCGACGTCGACGGCGACGGGGTCGAGGCCACCGCTGCGGCGATCGCCGCCGCCGGCGGCCGGGCCGAGGCGCACCCCTGCGACGTCTCCGACGCCGGCCAGGTGGAGGCCGTGATGGCCGCCGCCGAGCGCCACGGCGGGCCGCACGCGATCGTCTCGAACGCCGCGATCCAGTACGAGCACACGCTCGAGGACACGCCGCCGGACGACTGGGACCGCGTGCTCGGCGTCAACCTGCGCGGCGTCTACCTGTGCGCCCGGGCGGCCATCCCCCGCATGCGCAAGGCCGGCGGCGGGTCGATCGTGAACATGGCCTCGGTGAACGGGTTCTGGGTCGAGCCGGCCCTGGCGGCGTACTGCACCGCCAAGGGCGGCGTCATCAACCTCACCCGGGCGATCGCGCTCGAGAACGGCCGCGACGGCATCCGCTGCAACTGCATCTGCCCCGGCTACATCGACACCGGGATGGCGCAGCGCTACTTCGAGATCCAGGCCGACCCCGACGCCGCCCGCGCCGAGGCCGGCCGGATGCACGCGCTCGGCCGCATCGGCCGCCCCGAGGAGGTGGCGGCGATGGCGCTCTTCCTGGCCTCAGACGAGGCCGGGTTCTGCACGGCGGGCGCGTTCGTCGTCGACGGCGGGCTCAGCGCCGGGGTGCCGACGGTCTAGGAGAGCTCGGGGGCGAGGTCGCGCAGGAGCCGCTCGGCGAGGGCGGCCCGGCGCACCTTCTCGCGCGCCTGCGAGACGGCCACGTCCTCGAGGTGGCCGCCGGTCGGGTAGACCGAGCGGGCATTCCGCAGCCCGAACTTGAGATGCACCGGCGCGGCGGCGCGGACGATCTCGGGCACGTCGTAGGTGCGGACGAAGCCGCCGAGGTCGTCGGGGGCCTCGATGTAGAGGTCGAGCGGGAGCTCGGTCACGCGCCGCATCGCCGCGAGCATGCCCACGCCGAGGTCGGTGGCGACGTTGATCGTGTCGGCGCCGATGCGGCCGTAGAGGGCGGCGGTGGCGGGGTTCGCGGCACACATGACCGCCGAGGTCTTGAAGCGCAGGTCGGCCGGGAGGTCGCCGGAGGCGCGCAGCCGTGCCAGCACGTCGAGCACGCCGATGTCGCCGACGAGCAGGCTGCGGATCCCGTGCGCGCAGGCCCGGTCGGCCTCGGCCACGCAGGCCTCGACCGCCTCCGGGCCGCGGGCGACGCCGGCCGCCGCGTCCATCACCAGGGCCTGGCCGCCCGGGTCCCAGCCGCCGCGCGGGCCGAGGAAGAGGCACACCTCGACGTCGCGGTCGCGCCCGATCGCCGCCATCTCGTCGAGCTCGCCGTCGGCGAGCATCATGATGCCCGAGCCCTGGGAGACGCGGTGGACGCGCACGCCCTGGGCGTCGGCCTCGGCGAGGACGGCGCGAAGCACGACCGGGCCCTCCACGCTCGCGATCTCGAAGTGGTGGCGGCGGCCGTCCGGGAAGCGGCCTGCAGACTCCGGCCAGGGCCGCGCCGGCGGCTCGAGGCCGACCGTCGCAAGCATCTTCGCGTGACGCCCGCGAGGGCCGTCGGCGGCGTCGGTCGGGCTCGGCATCGGGCCAGTCTAGTGTGGTTTACTTGATCGTTCAATGTCGCTGACCGAGATCGCCCAGGGCACCTGGCGGCTGGACTCCCTGGTGGGCCCGCGCAACATGTTCCAGTACCTGATCGCCGACGGCGGCGAGGCCGTCGTCGTCGACACCGGGATGTCCCCCACGCCCCGCGACGTGATCCTTCCCGGCATGCGCGCGGCCGGCATCGACCCGGGCGCCGTGACGATGGTCGTCGTCACCCACCCCGACGTCGACCACCAGGGCGGGCTCGCAGGGCTCCGCGAGGTGCTGCCGAACGCCGTCGCCGCCTGCGGATTCGCCGATCGGATGATGGTCTCCGAGCCGGAGCGGCTCCTCACCGACCGCTACGGGGCGTTCGAGCTCGAGCACGAGGTCGGCTACCCCGACGCCGACAAGGAGTGGATGCGGGCGAACTACGGCGCGCCCGTCCCGGTCGAGGTGGGTCTCGCCGGCGGCGAGACGATCGCGGTCGGCGACCGCCGCCTCGAGGCGCACCACGCGCCCGGCCACTCGCCGGGGCACCTGGTGCTCCACGAGCCGGCGACGGGGATGCTCTTCAGCTCGGATGCCGTCCACTGGCGCATGTGCCCGGCCGCCGACGGCTCGCCCGCGCTGGCGCCGACCTACGAGGAGGTCGACGACTACCTCGAGACGATCGACATGCTCGAGGCGCTGGCGGCGACGGAGCTGCACTCCGGCCACTGGCCCATCCGCACGGGCGCGGAGATCGCCGACTTCATGGCCGAGAGCCGCGCGTTCGTCGCGCGCATGGACGCTGCCCTGGCCGAGCGGCTGGAGCGGCCGGCGACGCTGGCCGAGCTGTGCGAGCACGCCGACGAGCGGCTGGGGCCGTTCGGCTCCGACCCGGTCAACCTCATGTTCGCCGTGCATGGCCACATCCGCCGCATGCTCCGCGCCGGGAAGGCCGCGATCGTGGCCGCCGGCGAGCGGCCGCCGAGGTACCGCCTGCCGTGAAGATCACCGCCCTCGACACCGTGGTCGTGAACGCCGAGATGCGCAACTGGGTGTTCGTGAAGGTCTCGACCGACGAGGGCATCGTCGGCTGGGGCGAGGCGACGGTGGAGTGGAAGACGCGCGCGGTCGTCGGCTGCATCGAGGACTACCGGACGCTGCTCGTGGGCGAGGATCCGCGCCGGATCGAGCACCTCTGGCAGATGATGTACCGGCAGCACTTCTTCCGCCCGGGCATGGTCGAGTGCTCCGCGATGAGCGGGATCGAGCACGCCTGCTGGGACATCACCGGCAAGGCGCTCGGCGTCCCTGTCTACCAGCTGCTCGGCGGCGCCGTGCGCGACACGGTGCGGCTGTACGACCACCTGGGCGGCGGCGAGATGCACTCGGTCTACCACGCGCTCACCCCCGAGCAGGCCCGGGAGCGGGCGCGCGAGTCGCTCGAGCTCGGGTTCGACGCGATCAAGCTCGAGGTCGTGATCCCCCGCACCGGCCGGCTCGACGGCGCGGGCGCGCTCCGGCACGCGGACGCGGTGATGGCCGCCGTCCGCGACGAGGTCGGCGCCGACGTCGAGCTCATGGTCGACATGCACGGCCGCTGCTCGCCGATGATGGCCGCCCAGTACTTCACCGTGCTCGAGCCGTACCGGCCGTGGTTCTTCGAGGAGCCGTGCCCGCCGGAGGACCCGCGGGCGATGGCCGAGCTGGCGCGGCGCACGACGGTGCCGATCGCGACCGGCGAGCGGCTCTGCACCCGCCACCCCTTCGCGCACCTGCTCGAGATCGGCGCCTGCTCGGTGCTCCAGCCCGACGCGGTGCACTGCGGCGGCATCGCCGAGCTGCGCCGGATCGCGGCGATCGGCGAGACCTACCACGCCGCGCTCGCGCCACACTCGTCCACGGGCCCGATCGGCCACGCGGCGTCGATGCACGTGGCCTTCTCGACGCCGAACTTCATCATCCAGGAGACGTGGCGGGCCGACGTGCCGTGGCGGTTCGAGGTGCTGTCGAAGACCCTGCCGTTCGAGGGCGGCACGGCCGAGCTGCCGACCGAGCCCGGCCTGGGCGTCGAGGTGGACGAGGCCGAGGCGGCCAGGCACCCGTTCCAGCAGGAGCCGCTGATGCGCTACTTCCACGACGACGGCTCCGTCGCCGACTGGTAGCCCGACACGGGGACAGTCCCCGCTCGGCAGTCCCGAAGCATCGGGGTCTGACCCCGAACGGAACGCGTGACACTTCTGCGACGCGTTTTGCGTGGGGTCTGACCCCGGTTCTAACCCGTCACGAACTGGTGCTGGGCCTGGTCGCCGCGGAGGGTCACCAGGCAGCCGGAGATGCGGCCCGTGTGGTAGTCGCTGCCGGGGTTGACGCACAGCGTGCGGCCGATCCGGTACATGCCGGGCGACTCGTGGATGTGGCCGTGGAGCGCGGCCAGCGGCTGGAACTCCTCGATCGCGCGGCGCACGCCGGTCGAGCCGACCGGGATCATGTGCGGCTCCTTGCCGACCAGGATCATGTTGAAGTCGTCGTCCAGCTCGGCGGCCGTGTCGAGCCGCGAGTCGTACGGCGGGACGTGCAGGTTGAAGACGCACCGGCCCATGTCGGGCACCTCCGGGGCGAGCGCGGCGATGCGGGCGTAGAGCTCGTCCTCGTCGAGCTCGCGGGGCGAGTCCCACGGTGTGCGGTTCGAGTAGCCCAGCGAGAGCATGGTGTAGCCGTCGAACTCGACGACCGCCTCGTCGCAGCTCTCGACGTTCCGGCCCTTGCGGATCGACTCCTCGATCCGGGGCGGGTCGTCGTTCCCGGGCATGACGAAGCAGCGGATGTCGGTGCCCTCGAGGCGCTCGTCGGCGAGCGCGATCCAGTTGTCGAACGTGTGCACCATGACCGACTCGAACCACTCCTCCCGCTCGGCCTCGGGCAGGCCGGCGATCCGGGCCACCTCCTCGGCCGTCGTGCGGTACGGGTACATGCCGTTGCCGCGGATGCGGCGCTCGAGCGCGTCGAGCTCGGCGTCGGTCTTCGCCCGCTGGTTGCCGCCGAAGAGCTGCGCCGACCAGACGTCGCCGTCCTGGACGACCGGGATCACGACCTTCCCGGTGATGTCCCCGCCCATGACGAGCACCTGCGCCTTGTAGTACTTGGGCGCGTTCAGGAACTTCTTCCACAGCACCTCGGTGCCGTGGATGTCGGAGGCGTAGTAGAGGCGGAGGGCGGCATCGCCGCCCTCCGCCTGCTTGCGCCGCAGAAACGGCACGCGCCTATTCCGGTGGGATCTCGAGGTAGTTCAGGGACAGGTCGATCCCCTGCGAGGCGCGCCACGCCTTGCCGACGTAGTAGATGATGGCGCCGACGATCAGGTCGGCGACCACCAGCGCCAGCCCGCCGCGGAACGGGCTCGTGAAGAGCTGGGCGACGAGGCTGTCACCCGCCCGCGGGAGCCCCAGCGTCGGGTAGGCGAACCACAGCCACCCGCCGAACAGCCCCGCGAGGATCGAGCCGACGCCGAAGTAGACGAGCAGCGGCAGCCCGAGGAACGAGACGTTCGACACGGAGGCCTCGTACGCGCCCTTGCGCCGGTACGGGAACAGGATCGCCGAGATCCCGACCAGCACGAACGTCGGGAAGCCGACGATGGTCGAGAGCGCCACGACCTTGAGGAAGTTGGCCGAGTAGGCGGCCATGTAGAGGAACGGGATCGAGCAGACCGTGATCAGCGCCAGCGTGAACACCGGCGTGTGCGTCCGCTCGTTGATCGACGCGATCCGCTCCGGGATCACCTGGTCGAACGACCAGGCGAACAGCGCCCGCACCGGCTGGACGATCTGGATGTACACGATCAGCGGCGCCCAGGCGACGAACGTGATGCCCAGGAACGCCACGAACAACGTGTTCGTGTGGATGGCCGCGACGAGCGTGATCCACCACGGCGAGTTCGGCAGCGTGTAGACCGTCGGGTCGGAGGAGACGCCGTTCACGGCCGTCAGGAACGTCTGGCCGACGGTGTGGTAGAGCAGCGCCACCATGATCAGGATCGGCAGGAACGTGCAGGCCAGCCCGCCGAGCATCGAGTACCAGTTCTTGCGGGTGCCGGCCTGGCGGATCTCGCCCGCCAGGTTCGTCGAAAACCACACCCACACCCCGAACGCGATGAACGCGCCGGAGGCGACGATCGTGTTGTGCCAGTCGGTGCCGTTCGACAGGTTCACGCCGGCGCCATGGGCCTTCGCGATGAAGAAGTGGTACGTGTCGAGCCTGTGGGTGAACGGCCGCGCGTAGTCGTTGTAGGAGCTGATGAAGCTCGACCGCGACGTGGTCAGAAGCGTGATCGCGGCCACGATGAACCCGATGCTGCCGAGCGCGAACAGCCACAGCTGCACCCGCATCATCATCCGCATGCCGTAGGCCATGACGAGCGCCAGGACGGCGATCTCGATCAGGCCGATCGCCATGCTCCAGCCGTTCGAGGTGACCGTCGTCCCCCAGCTCTGCAGGGTCGACGAGTCGGCGGCCACACCGACCATCGTCAGCATCGGGCCGATGCAGATCTTGGCCGTGAAGACGCCCCAGTAGCCCATCGCGATCATCGACGAGGTGCCGATGAGGATGCTCGACCCGACGGCCAGGGCCGGGTGCAGCGATCGCGAGATCAGGATGTAGTCGGCCCCGGAGCGGGGCATGATCTGGGAGAGCAGCCCGAACGCGCCCGAGATCAGGAACGAGCACAGCGCGGTGATCAGGATCGCGACGTACACGTTCACCTCGGCGAACGAGGACAGCACCCAGAACACGGAAACGGCCATGACGAGGCCGGGACATGCCGGAAGTACGTTGAAGATGACTGCATCCCGCACCTTCACGTCGCGCACGAATCCCGTCGCGCGGCGAGCGAAGTGCGTTTGGGTTCCCGCCGTGTGCTCGCTAGCCATACGCCATCACCGACCCTCCCCGGGTTGATCGTTCAAGCGGCGGTAGTCTCGCTCGTCCCGGATGGCGTGTCAAGCGCCCCGCCGGGCCGGTTGACCGGGCTCTGGACCGTCGCTAGACTCGCCTCGCCTTGAACGATCAACCCGACCGGGCTGCGCTGCTCGAGCGCCTCGACCGCCTCTACCCCGCGGTCGTCGCCGACTGCCTCGACAGGGTGGGCGTGCGGGCGAACGTCATGGCCCCGCGCATCCGGCCGCTCTACCCCGAGGCGCGCATGGCCGGCTTCGCCTCCACCGTCCACGCCGTCGAGGTGAGCTCGCCTCCGGCGGACCGGGACGACTACTACAAGGGCGAGCTGCAGGCGGTCGACGCGCTGCGGCCCGGCGACATCATGATGGTGTCGACAGTCCGCGGCTCGTACTGGGGCGAGCTGCTCGCGACGGCGTCCCGCTACCGCGGCGCCCGCGGGATCGTCGTCGACGGGTACACGCGCGACACGCTCCAGCTGATCGAGATGGGCTTCCCCACGTTCGTCGCCGGCATCAGCGCGCACGACTCGCTGGGGCGGATCGACGTCGAGACGGTCGGCGGGCCGATCGAATGCGGCGGCGTCCACGTCGAGCAGGGCGACCTCGTGCTGGGCGACTTCGACGGCGTCGTCGTCGTGCCGGGCGCGGTCGCCGACGAGGTGATCACGCTCGCCGAGGAGAAGGTCACCGGCGAGAACCTGGTGCGCTCGAAGCTGGCGGAGGGCATGCCCGTGTGGGACGCGTTCCGCACCTACGGCGTGATCTGATCCGGTGAATACCCGGTGCCTGGCACCGGTTATTCAGGCGACGAGCGGGTTCCTGTCGGCCGTGCAGGCCTCGACCCGGTGCAGCGCGTCGTCCAGGATCTGCTCCTCGAGCTGCGGGTTGAAGAGCGGGGAGGTCGACGGCCGGGTGAGGAGCCGGTGGACGATCGCGACGCCGGCCGGGTGCAGGTCGTCGTCGCGGCCGTCGAGCGCCGCGGCCACGCGCAGCAGCCGCTCCTTGCGCGCGAGGACGCGCTCGTCGAGGGCGGCGGCCGTGTAGGCCACCCGCACGTCCCGGCCCTCGGCGGCGCCGACGATGTCGCGCATCCAGCCCGCCAGCCGTTCCCGCCGCTCCCGCGTGGCGAAGCGCGAGCCCGCCTCCGAGACCTCCTCGAGCCGGTAGGCCTCCCGCACCTGGAGCAGCGCCTCGAGCAGCGACCGGCGCCGGTCGAAGGCGATGCCCGCCGTGGCGAGGGCGGCGATCGCGCCGGCGGCCGGGACGAGCCACACCTGGGGCAGCGCCACCACGGCGACGACCGCGAGCGCCATCAGCAGCACGGCTCCGGCCAGACGCCAGGTGCGCTGGTCGCGCAGCTCGGCAAGCAGCCGCTCCGCATCGACGAGCGGCGGAAGATCGAGATCGAGCAGCGAGCGCAGCCTCATCGAGAGTCGCGGGGTCCGAACGTGTCCGCGGCCCCATCGTACCCCTACGCTGCGCCGGCCGCCCCCGCCCGTGTGGCCTGCGACACGTGATGCACGCTCGCCTCGCGCAGCCCCTGCATGTAGCCGATCGCGTGCAGCCGGCCCAGCAGCGCGTAGCTGGGCGAGTCCATCGCCTCGCCGTGCATCGTCGGCACGTGGTCGGGGCGCAGGACGCCGTCGAACCCGAACTCGTGCCAGGCATCCATGCAGGCGCGCATGTCGGTCTGGCCCTCGTCGTGGAACGTCTCCTCGAAGCTCGTCGGGACGCCGCGCACGTCGCGGAAATGCCCGAACGCGATCCGGCCCTGGCGCCCGAAGTGGCGGATGGCGCCGGGGACGTCGTCGGTGACGAGCGTCATGTTGCCCTGGCAGAAGCAGAGCGCGTGGGCCTCGGAGTCGGCCATCGCGATCACGCGGTCGAACGCCTCGACGGAGTTCATGATCCGGGCGGCGCCGCGGTAGTGCGTGACCGGCGGATCGTCGGGGTGGAGCGCCAGGCGCACGCCGGCCTTCTCGGCGACGGGGACGACCGCCCCGACGAACCGCTCGTACGCCTTCCAGAGCTGCTCGGCATCCGGCGAGCCGACCTTCATCGGCTGGTCGGCCGGCAGCGCGTCGGCCCGGAACGCGGTCACGAGCGCGCCGCCGCGGCCGCGGGCGATCGTGCTCGTCCGCACCCAGTTCGCGCCCGGCATCCAGTTGTAGCAGAGCATCGGGATCCCCAGCGTCCCGAGGTTGCGGATGAGCGTGCAGAACCACTCCGTCTCCTCCTCGGCCCCGGGGGCGCCGGTGCGGGCGCGGTCGAGCGGCGGGTAGTCCTCGACGCCGACGAGCTCGAGGCCGGCGTCGGCATAGAGCTGCTGCATGCGGGCGAGCGGCGTCAGGTCCCAGGGCCGGTCGCCGGTGTCGTCGTGGATCCCGTCCGGCGCGCGGTCGAGCTCCGAGATGACCTTGGTCACCCCGAGCTGCTGCAGCGTCGTCCAGAACGGGATCGGCGTCGGCGGGAAGTACTCGGCGAACTCGACGGGCTTGACCACCAGCGGCAACCCTATCGAAGGCTCCGCGCCGGGTCGACGAGGCCGCGGGCGATCAGGTCGCGGAAGCGGGCGACGGCGTCGGCGACCGCTTCCGGGAAGGGCGTCTCGGGGATCGCCCCGACCAGCTCCGCGAACGAGGCCGAGTCGACGGCGCCCGGGAACGGCAGCAGCACGTCGTCGAACGCCGATCCGGCCGGCCGAGTCGGGCGCCGCGGCGGCGATGGCGGCGACGACCTCGTCCATCGAGACGCTCGTGCCCGCCAGGTTGTGCACGGACGCCCCCTCGGCGGCGGCGCGGGCGGCGGCGACGAACGCCCGGGCGGCGTCCGGCGCGTACTGGAACTGGCTCGTCCCGCCGAAGGGGATCCGGTACGCCTCGCCGGCGGCCGCCGCCAGCATGGCCGTCGTCGGCGCGGACGTGAGGCCCTGGTCGCGGCCGGGCCCGAACACCGTGTGCGGCCGCAGGCCGACGCTGCGGACGCCGTGGTCGGCCCAGTAGACATGGGCCGTTCCCTCGTTCGCGCGCTTGTAGACGCCGTAGAGCGTGCCCGGGTGGCCGCTCATCTCGACGCTGCCGCCGCCGTCCTCGAGCGCGTCGTAGGCGGCGATCGACGACGCGTAGACGACCGCCGCGATCCGGTCGGCGCGGCGCTTGACGGCCTCGAACACGTTGACGGTGCCGAGCACGTTCACGCGGGCGCCGAGCGGCGGGTCGGCACGGCAGAACGGCACCTGCAGCGCCGCCAGGTGGATGACGTGGGTGATCGCGTCGTCGTCCAGGACGCGCTCCACCTGCTCGAGGTCGGTGATGTCGGCCTGCCGCCGCCGGACGCGGCCGATCTCGTCCGCCGTCATCGCGAGCGGCCAGCGGGCCGGCTCGGAGCCGAGGTCGAGCGCCGTCACGGCGACGCCGGCGCGGACGAGGTCGCGCACGACCCAGGTGCCGATGCAGCCGAAGGCGCCGGTGATCAGGAACCGCTCGTCGCTCACGCGCGCGCTCCGTCCCCGCCGCACCAGTCGCGGGCGAGGCGGACGTAGGCGGAGGCGAGGGTGTGCAGGTCGGCGACGTTCACGTGCTCGTCCGGGGCATGGGGATTGTCGCCGCCGGGGCCGCACACGACAACCGGGGTCGGCGAGTGCTCGGCGATCACGAAGGCGTCGCAGGCGAACGGTGCCGTGGTCGGCGCCGGGCGGCCGGGAAGCGCGTCGCGCATGGCACGCACGATGGGCGCCTCCGGGTCGCCGTCGAGCGCGGAGAGGAAGCGCGTGCGCTGCTCCCACTCGACCGGCGTCCCGCCCGCGGTGGCCCGGCCGACGACCTCGCGCAGCTCCGCCTCGAGCGCCTCCCGCGACGTGCCCGGCAGGATCTCGGCCCAGAACTCGAGGACGCCCTCGGTCGGCGTGCCCTCGGCGGTGCCCCACGGCAGCTCCTCGCCCGACTGGAGCAGGAACTGGTAGATGGGCGCGCCGCGGCCCGGCTCCGCCTCGGCCAGCGCGGCCGACGCGGCGGCGAGCGTGGTGAGCGCGCTGCGCCCGCCGCCGCCGCCGAAGTCCATGCCGGGCTTGCCGCCGCGGGCGTGCAGGCGGTACTGGATCCCTCCGCGGGTCGCGTGGCAGACGGCGAGGCCGGTCGGCTCGGGCAGCACGGCGCCGTCGGCGTTGTACCCGCGCAGCCGGCAGGCGAGCGTCCCGTTGGCGCCGCCGAACTCCTCGTCGACCGTCGTCTCGACGATCAGGTCGCCGGCCAGCCGCTCGCCGCACTCGACCAGGCAGCGCAGGGCGTGCAGGTAACAGGCGACGCCGCCCTTCATGTCGAGCGATCCGCGGCCGTAGAGGCGGCCGTCCGAGACCTCGCCGTCCCAGTAGGAGTGCGCGCCCTCGCCGTGGGCCGGGACGACGTCAACATGTCCGGTGAAGAGCAGCGAGCGGCCCCCGCCGGCACCGGCGACGCGGGCGACGACGTTCGGGCGGCCGGCGTAGTCGCGGCCCGGCCACCACGCCGCGTGCTCCGTCGCGCCCTCGACCTCGTCGGGCTGGAAGACGTCCGGCTCGAGCCCGAGCCCGCGCAGATACGCGGCGACGAACTCCTGGCAGGCGGCCTCCTCGCCCCGCGGCGGCCGGTTCTCGCTCGGGCGCGACACCAGCTCGCGCACGAGCGTCACCAGGTCGTCGCCGTGCTCGGCCAGCCACTCGTCGGGCGCCGGCCGCGCCCTTTCAGCCATCGCCGCGCTGCGGGATGTAGGCGACGCAGTCGATCTCGACCAGGATCCCGTCGAGCTGGCAGCCGATGGTCGTTCGGGTCGGCCGCGGCCGGTGGGTGAAGAACTGCTCGTACGCGGCCGTGAACTCGTCGAAGAGGTCGATGGACGCCAGGTAGCAGCCGCAGCGCACGATGCTCTCGGCGTCGCCGCCGGCGGCCTCGACGAGCGTGAGGACGTTGCGGAGCGTATGCGTCGTCTGCTCGCCGACCGTCTCGCCGAGGACGGTCAGCGTGCCCGGCTCGAGCGGGCCCTGGCCGGAGACGTAGACGAAGTCGCCGGCCCGCAGCGCGGGCGTGTAGCCGCCCGTGCCGCCCGAGGCGTCGTCGGAGCTGATCGGCGTGAGGCGGCCCGCGGGCATCGCGGTGATATTAGGCTGCGCGGACGCATGGCGGAGCACCAGACAGGGGCCGAAGGACGCCTCGCGGGCAAGGTCGCGATCGTGACCGGCGCCACCGAAGGGATCGGACGGGCGATCTCCGAGGCGTTCGCGCGCGAGGGCGCGGCGCTCGTCCTCGTCGCCCGCCGCGCCAATCCCACGGCCGAGCTGGCCGAGGAGCTGGGCGGCCGCGCGGTGCCGATCGCCGGCGACGTGGCCGACCCGCAGACGGCGGACGCCGCCGTCGCCGCGGCGGTGAAGGGGTTCGGGCGGCTGGACGTCCTCGTGAACAACGCCGGCCACGATCTGTCCGGCGTGCCGCTCTTCGAGACCTCGCCGGAGCAGGCCCGCGCGATCTTCGACGTGAACGTGTTCGGCGCGTTCTGGATGCTGCTCGCCGCGGCGCGGGCGATGGCCGGCGACGGAGGCGGCTCGATCGTGAACGTCACCTCGCGGCTGGGGCTCGTCGGCATGTCGGGGTCGGCCTGGTACGGCGCATCGAAAGGGGCGCTGCACGCGCTCACGCGGGGCGCGGCGGTCGAGTGGGCGCGGCTGGGCGTGCGGGTGAACTCGGTCGCGCCCGGGCTGACGCAGACGGCGATGATCGACACCTGGATCGCCGAGCAGCCCGACCCGGAGGCGTTCCGGGCATCGCGGGCGGAGACGATCCCGCAGGGCCGGTTCGCGACGCCGGAGGAGGTGGCGGCGGCGGTCGTCTACCTGGCGTCCGACGAGTCGGCGGCGACCACCGGTGCGTCGATCGCGGTCGACGGTGGGTATACGGCCGCGTGATGAGCACGCCGCCGTACACGCTCAGGAACCTCGCCGACGTCGACGATGCGGCGCCGGAGAACGGGCTGAGCGAGTTCTGGGAGGCGCGGGTGGCGCGGACCGCGCTCGGCGCCGAGCAGACCGGCGTCACGTTCTTCCGCCTGAAGCCCGGGCGGCGATCGGCGTTCGCGCACCGCCACGACCGGGCCGAGGAGGTCTACGTCATCCTGCGCGGGCAAGGCCGGATGAAGCTCGACGACGAGGTCGTCGACGTCGCGCCCGCTCGACGCCGTTCGCGTCGCCCCGCGCGTGGTACGCGCGTTCGAGGCGGACGCGGACGGCCTGGACTTCCTCGCCTTCGGCGCGCACCATGCCCGGGACGGCGAGCTGGTCGAGGACGGCTGGGCCGGCGGCGGCTAGGTTTTCCGCCCGATCGCGAACCGCCAGACGTTGTCGGTGTGGAACGACCCGTCGTCGCGCCGGAACGGCGCGATCCCGCGCAGGATCGCGTCAGTGACCGCGTCCTCCCCGGCGACCGAGGCTGCCCGCACCACCGGCCCCGCGCTCGACATCGCGCGCAGGGCGGTCGCCTCGTCGGGATAGGCGTACGCGGCCGCTGCGTCGGCGACGATCTCGACCACGAAGCCGGCGCTCTCGACGAGCGCGTGCAGCGCGCCGGGCTCCGAGAGCGCGAACGGCCCGGGCGCGCCGGGCGGCGGCGGAGGCAGGAGGCTGCCGATCTCGCGCAGGTGCAGGGCGAGGTCGCATTCGTCCGCCGGGCCCCACACCATGACTGCGATCAGCCCCCCGGTCCGGAGGACGCGGCCGGCGTCCGCGAGCGCAGCGGCGGGATCGGCTGCGTACTGGAATGAGTTGAATCCCATGACGACATCGAAGGTCGCGTCCTCGTAGGGCAGGAACTGCAGGTCGCCCACGCGGATGTCCGCCCCGGGGACGCGTCGGCGCGCCTGCTCGACCATGCCGGCGGCGGCGTCGAGCGCGGTGACGTCCGCCCCACGGTCGGCCGCGAGGCGCAGCGCCGTCCCGCCCCCGCAGCCGACCTCGAGCACCGACACGCCGGGGCCGGCGTGCACGAGATCGAGCACCGCGCGGTAGACCGGCGACATGTTGTGCTCCTGGACCTCCGCCCAGTCGCGTGCCCGCGGGCTCCAGAGCTCGCCCTGCACCTGCGCCGAACCGTTCGCTGCAACTGCCATGCTGACCATCTCCTTTCGTGTTGACGGTCCGACGGTAGGAGCGGGACAGCGGCCGCGAATCGGCCCGATCACCCAAGTTGGGCGGAGGCGTCACGCATCTTGGCGACCGCCTCCGTGCGCGTGCGCGCATCCAGCTTCCGCAGGCAGGCCGCGACGTGTCGGTCGACCGTGCGCTCGGAGAGCACCAGCCGCGCGGCGATCTCGGAGTTTCGCAGACCGGTCGCGACCAGCTCGAGCACCTCCCGCTCGCGGGCCGTGAGCCCGGCCGGATCGGCCGCTGTGGCCGGCCGCGGGCCGCGGGGTGCGCGCAGGCCGCGCGCCGCCCGCTCACGGGCATACGCCCGCGCCGCCACGTGCGCGCCGAGCCGCTCCAGCGTCGCCACCGCCTCGCGCGCAGCCGCGTCGTCGCCGGCGAGCGTCGCGAGCGCCGCGTCGTAGGGGCACCCGAGCGCGAGCCACCCGCGCCGGGCGCCGTCCCAGTCGCCGCGGACCTCGGCGGCGAGTTGGGCCGGGGCGCCCGCGGGAGCGGCCACCGCCCCCCCGACCCGGGTGGACCAGACTGCAAGCTCGCTGCCGAGGACAGCGCTGCGCTGAAGCGGCTCGAGCGCGAGCGCCGCGGCGGCGTCCGTTCGCGTCGTGTCGAGGTCGCCGTCGAGCCACGCCACCTCGGCGCGGATGAGGCGGACGTGCCCCTCGCGGATGCCGTCCGGCTGTCCCACGAGCGGGGCGAGCGCCCGGTCGAGCAGCTCGCGTCCGCCCGGGCGCCCGGTGCGCACGAGGAGCAGGCCGTCGGTGGCGAGCGTCAGCGCCCCCTCGACGGCGTTCACGCGAGCAACCTCCGCCAGCAGCGTCTCGGCCTCGGCGAACCGCCCGCGGTCGAGAAGGGTTCTCGCATAGGACTGGGTGACGTCCTCGAGCGCGCTCAGCATCAACCGGTCCTCGAGGAAGTCCCGCGCCTCGGGGTAGAGCGCGTCGGCGCGCTCGAAGTCCCGGTCGAGGGCCGTCAGGACGAGGCTGTTCACGTACCCACGCACCTGCTGGTGCGTCGACCCGCACCCGGCCGCGATCCCGCGCCCCTCGGCGATCGTGTCGTAGCCGGCCGGGTCGCCGGCCCACCCGGAGGCGAGGCCAAGGCTGATCAACCCGCTCGAGAGCGCCTCCTGGTTGTCCGCGCGCCGCGCGAGCTCGATCGCCTGGCGCGAGACCGCGACCGCATCCGGATGCCAGGCGCCCAGCGCCAGGAACGCGGACAGCCATGCCAGCGCGAGCGCCTGCTCGTCGAGCTCGCCGGTGCGGGCGAGCACGTCCACCGCCGCCCGGGCCGCGACCTCGGCATCCGCCCACCGGCCGGCGAGCCAGTACGCTCGCCCGATCTCGCGCAGCATCCGGCCCTCGACCAGCGCGTCGCCGGTGGCGCGGGCGAGCTCGATCCCCTCCTCGAGCACCTCGATCGCGCGCCCCGGATCGTCGCCGAGCCACGCCACGGCACCGAGCTCGAGGAGGACCGGCGCGCGATCGCGGGTGCGCGCGAGCGCGATCTCGTAGAGCCCGGCCGCCTCGCGGTACGCGCTGATGCCGGCCGCGGCCGCCGCGGCCCGAAGCGCGTGCTCTGCCGCCGTGTCGTCCATCCCCGCGGCGGCGGCGTGGTGGGCGATCCGGGCGTCGTCGTCGAGCACGCCGGCGATGGCCCGATGGAGCTCGACTCGCCGCGGGGCGGCCACCGACGCCTCGACCGCGGCGCGGATCAGGTCATGCCGGTATGCGATGCGGTCAGCCTCCGAGACGAGTACGCCCGCGTCGATGCAGGCATGCACCGCGTCGCCGCTCAGGTGCAGTCGCTCCAGGGCGGGCAAGGGGATGCTCTCGCCGTACACGGCGATGACGTCGAGCACGCCCCGCGCGTCGGCGTCGAGCCGCCGCGTCCGCGCGAGCGTCGCGTCGCGGACAGATGCGGGAACCCCGCCGGGGACGGCGATCGACTCCGTCACGAGGAACGGGTTGCCGCCGGTCGCGGCGTACAGCCGGCCGGGGTCGAAGCCCGCCTCCTCGGCGAGCCGCGCCACGGCCTCACGGCTGAACGGGGCGGGCGCGAGCCGCAGCGCGTCGGCGCCGATGCCGCCGGCGAGCGCACGGACGCCGTCCGCGGCCTCGTCGTCGCGATACGTGACCACGAGCAGGCTCCCCGTCGTCCCGATCCGGCGGCCGGCGATCTCGAGCGCGTCCAGCGTGAGCGTGTCGGCCCAGTGCGCGTCCTCGAACACGACCACGGCCGGCTCGCGCCGGAGCGCGGCGAGAAGCGCCCGCCCCGCTGCCGGTGCGTTCGGCGGCGGCACGCCGACGAGCTCTTCGAGATCGTCGAACGGCGCAAGGGGGGTCGCGGCGCTCACTCGCTCACAGAGGGCGAACGCGACCGGGCGGCCCGCCCGCTCGGCGCAGACGCGCACGAGGGTCGTCTTGCCGATCCCGGCCTCGCCCGAGACCAGCACGACGCGGCCAGGGCCGGCGAGCGCGCCGTCGAATGCGCGCAGCTCCGACTCACGCTCGACCAGCGCCCCGGGCATCGCCCCAGGATACGGGGCCGAGGGACCTAGCAGCAGCCGTCCGCGCAGCCCTCGCCGCGCCAGGACTCCAGGCCCTCGCGGGCCGCGACGGCGGCGATGACGACGCCGGCGAGCGGGTCGGCCCACCACCATCCGAACAGGGCGTTGGCACCGAGGCCGACGAGCAGCGCGACGGAGAGGTACGCGCAGAGCAGGTTCTGCGAGGCCTCGCTTTCGGCGGCACGCGAGCCGAGCCGGCGGGCGACGCGCCGCTTGGCGCGCGCCAGCAGCGGCATCGTCGGAGCGGTGACGAGCGCGAGGCCGATCCCGACCCAGCTCGCCTCGGGGTGATCGCCCCCGAACGCGCGGATGGAGTCGACCGCGATGTACACGGCCAGCGCGAAGAAGCTCGCGGCAATAAGGCGCTGGGCGGCGCGCTCGGCAGACGCCGAGCCGACCCGCCGGCCGGTGAAGAGCCACACGACGACGCCACCGGCGGCGACCTCGATCAGCGAGTCGATCCCGAAGGCGACGAGCGCAACGGACGACGCGGCGATCCCCGCGCCCACCGCGATCGCGAACTCGACCACGTGCCAGGCGTTCCCGCCCCACGCGAGCAGCTTCGCGCGGCGGACGAGGCGCGCCCGGTCGGCCGGCGTGCTCGGAACGACCTGCCAGAGTGTGGGCTCGGCAGCCACATGAGAAGGGTACCGGACTCCGGCAGTCGGACCGGCCGCGCCGGATCCCGGCCGGCGGGATGCGCCGCGGGACCCGGCATCGAGCCGACATCCCGGATGCGCGTCAGATGACCAGGGTGAGGCCGATGATCGCGAACACCAGGCTCTGGGTGCTGTGGACGGCGATGCCGATCCAGGCGCTGCGGTAGCGCTTGGTCGGGTACGCGAGGATGAACGTGTCGAGCAGGGTCGCCGGGATCACCCATGGCCGGTGGAGGTGGTAGGCGGCGAAGAGCAGCCCGTTCCAGACCCAGTCGCGGCGCCCGAACGCCCCGTTCATACGCGGAAGCAGGTACCCGCGGAAGAGCAGCTCCTCGCCGAGCACGGTGTTGAAGAGGAACAGGGCGATGAGGAGGCCGTACCAGCCCCAGGCGCCGTGCATGAACGCCTGGCCGGCGGATGAGCCGAAGAACACGCTCAGGTCGCGGGCGTCCGCGTGGGGAAGCGTGGGCACGAGCTCTTCGGCGGCGAACGCGACGGTGAGCGGAATCAGCACCAGCCACACCCGGCCGCCGACGCGTCCGCTGCGTGGGCTGCGCGGCGACCGCAGCCAGAGCGCCTCGCGGATCGTCGACCAGCGCAAGGTGTGCTGCTCGCGCCCGACGAGGGCGGCTACGAGGACGAACTGCCAGACGAGCCCGGCCGTGAGACACACGATCTGCGCCTTCGCCAGGGGCACGTTCCCGGCGCCGGCGAGCCGGTCGGCGACTGCGGGCGCGACCAGCCACGCCAGCGCCGCCATCGGAAGCGCCGCGGCGGCCCAGACGGCAAGGATCGCGCGCCGTCCGAGCTGCGGCACCTCCACCTTCGAGCTCTCCGTGTCGCGGGCCGAAGGAGCCCGTTCGGTGAGCGGCAGTGAGATGTCCATCTGAGCCCTCCTCTGTGAGGTCGAGTGCATGCCTCGACGCTACGACCGGGCGGCTCGGTGCGCCTCGTCGGAAGGCCGGATTCGGCATGGCACCTTGCGACGATCCGACCTCCTACCCGGGTAGGAGGCGCGGCCCGAGGGCCTGCTGTACCTTCATCGGGTGAGCCGGATCCAACACGCCGTACGCAGGCACGGGTTCGACGTGCTGATCGTGCTCCTGGCCCTCGAAGCCATGATCGAGGTCGCGGTCAGGCGCGACTCGCGGGACGCGCCGAGCACGACGCTCTGGTTCGAGGTGCCGGCCATCGCCGTCATGGCCCTCACGCTCTTCATGCGGCGACGGTTTCCCTTCGCGGCCCCGGCGGCGTACTGGCTGCTGGCGGTGGCGTTCTCGTTCATCGACGGACGGCTGGTCACGTTCCTCACCAGCGTCTTCGTCCTCGGGATGGCGACCTCGTTCCTGCTCGGGAACCTGCGCGACCCGGTGCGTGCACGGCTGGGCCTGGGAATCGTCGTCGGCGGTGCGGCGATCGTGGTCTACAACAAGCCCACCCACACGGCCAGCGAGCTGGGATTCATCCCGCTGCTCTTCGGTTTCTGCTGGCTCGCCGGATTTGCGGTGCGCGAGCGAGCGGAGCAGGCCGAAGCGGCGGAGACGCGGGCGGCCCAGGCCGAGCGGGAGCGCGCCGCCGCCGCCCGCATCGCCGTCGCCGAGGAGCGCGCCCGCATCGTCCGCGAGCTGCACGACATCGTCGCCCACGCCGTCAGCGTGATGGTGCTCCAGGTGGGAGCGGTCAGGCACAGGCTGCCGGACGCGCTCGGCGAGGATCGCGACGCGCTCACGGCGGTCGAGCAGGCCGGGCGCACCGCGCTCTCCGAGATGCGC
Source organism: uncultured Actinomycetes bacterium (assembly GCA_963731515.1). Taxonomy (GTDB): domain Bacteria; phylum Actinomycetota; class Thermoleophilia; order Gaiellales; family JAICJC01; genus JAICJC01. The sequence goes on from CAVSVU010000016.1 coordinate 24,873, forward strand.
CGGCTGCTCGGGGCGATGCGCGACGACGGCGATGGGTTCGAGCTCACGCCCCAGCCCGGGCTCGACGGTCTCGACTCGTTGCTGCAGGAGGTGGGACGCGCAGGCCTGCCGGTCCGGCTGCACGTCGACGGCGACCCGGTCCTGCTCCCCAGGGCACTCGACCTCTCCGCCTATCGGATCGTCCAGGAGGGCCTAACGAACGCGCTCAAGCACGCCCACGCACGCCGGGCCGACGTGACCGTCCGCTACGGGAACGAGAGCGTGCAGCTCGAGGTGCGCGACGACGGGGACGGCGGCTCGGCCGGCGACGGCCTCGGCCACGGGCTCGTCGGCATCCGCGAGCGGGTCAAGATCTACGGTGGCGAGATGACCGCCGCGAGTGCGCCGGCAGGCGGGTTCGTCCTGTCCGCCCGGCTGCCGCTCGAGGGCGGCCGGCCATGAGCGTCCGCGTCCTCGTGGCCGACGACCAGGCGATGGTGCGGGCCGGCTTCCGCCTGCTGCTCTCGCGCGAGCACGACATCGAGGTCGTCGCCGAGGCGGGCAACGGGCTCGAGGCGGTGGACAAGGCCGCCCGCTTCCGGCCCACGGTCGTGCTCATGGACATCCGCATGCCCGAGCTCGACGGCCTCGAGGCGACACGGCGCATCCTCGCGGCCGACCCCGCCGCCCGGATCCTGATCCTGACGACGTTCGACCTCGACGAGTACGTGTACGAAGCGCTCAGGGCCGGCGCCAGCGGGTTCGTGCTCAAGGACGATCCTCCCGAGCAGCTCCTGGCCGCGGTGCGGACGGTGGCGGACGGAGAGGCGCTCCTCTCGCCCGCCGTCACGAGGCGCGTGATCAGGCAGTTCACGCGTGTTCCGCATCGGGCGCCTCCACCGGAGATCGACGAGCTCACCGAGCGCGAGCTGGATGTGTTCCGGCTGATCGCCCGCGGCCGCTCGAACGCCGAGATCGCCCAGGACCTCTTCATCAGCGACACGACCGTGAAGACGCACATCACCCACATCCTCCAGAAGCTCAACCTGCGCGACCGCGTCCAGGCGGTCGTGCTCGCCTACCAGACCGGGCTCGCCGACGCCGACACGGCCGGCCCGGGCGGTCACGACGCGCCCTCGAGCCCCTGAAGCTGCCGGGCGGACGACCGGTGGGGCGCTCGTATCTCGACGACGAGCGCAGCGTAGAATCGGTCGGCATGGCGTCCCACGCAGATCGCCAACCGGTGCGCCTGGCGGAGCTGGTGGCGGCGCTCTCGCTGGGCATCGACCTCGGCTTCGGACAGCCGATGGAGCATGTGCTGCGCCAGTGCCTGATCGCGCTGCGGCTGGCCGAGCGGATCGGCCTGGACGAGGAGTCACGGGCGGTCGTCTACTACACCGCGCTCCTGGTCAGCGTCGGCTGCCACACCGACGCCCACGAGCAGGCCAAGTGGTTCGGCGACGACATCGCCCTCAAGTCGATCAAGTACGAGCACGGCCCCGGGCGGCGCGCGATCGCGGCCAGCATGCTCATGATCGGCTCGGGGAATCCCCCGCTCCATCGCTTTCGCATCGGGCTCGAGTTCGCGCTCTCCGGCCGCCGCGAGGTCGACGCCATGATCAACCACCACGCCGCCCTCGCGGTCTCTCTGGCCGAGCAGCTGGGCCTCCCGGACGCGGTGCTGGAGGCGGTCGGATGCGCCTACGAGCAGTGGGACGGCCGGGGCTGGCCGGGGCGGCGGGCCGGCACGGATGTGCCGCTCGCGGCGCGTCTTGCAGGACTGGCCGACTTCGTGGAGGTGGCCTACCGCGTGGGAGGCGTGGACGCGGCCCGCGACCTGGCCCTTCGCCGGCGGGGCAAGCAGTTCGACCCGGCCCTGGCGGACGTGATCTGCGACGAGGGTGACATGATCCTGGCGGGCCTGGACGACGTCGGCACCTGGGACGCGGTGATCGACGCCGAGCCGGCGCTGGCGGTGGCGGTCGATCCCGACCACTTCGACGAGACGCTGCGGGCGGTCGCGAACTTCGTCGACCTGAAGTCGCCGTACAGCCTCGGCCACGCCGGCGCCGTCGCCGACCTGGCCGGCGACGCGGGGCGGCGGCTGGGCATGTCCGACGATGCCGGCGCCGCGCTGCGGCGCGCCGGCCTGGTGCACGGGCTGGGCCGCCTGGGCATCTCCAACGCGATCTGGGACAAGCCGGCGGCGCTGGGCGCCGGCGAGTGGGAGCGGGTGCGGCTGCACCCGTACCTGACCGAGCGGATGCTGCAGCAGTCGCAGTCGCTCGCACCGCTGGGCGCGGTCGCCGTGCAGCTGCGCGAGCGCCTGGACGGGTCCGGCTACCCGCGCGGACTGTCCGGCGCCGCCGTGTCACAGCCGGCCCGGGTGCTGGGCGCCGCCGACGCCTACCAGGCGATGCGCGAGCCGCGCCCCTACCGCCCGCCGCTGCCGGCCGACATGGCCGCCGCCCAGCTGCGCGCCGAGGTCAGCGCCGGCCGGATGGACGCCGAGGCGGTGGACGCGGTGCTCGCATCCGCCGGCCACCGCGTGCCCGGCCGCCGCAGCGGGCCCGCCGGGCTGACGCCGCGCGAGGTGGAGGTGCTGCGGCTTCTGGCGCGCGGCCTGTCCAACAAGCAGATCGCAGCACAGCTCGTGATCTCGCCCAAGACCGTGGGCAACCACGCCGAGCACATCTACGCCAAGATCGGCACCACGAACCGGGCCAGCGCGGGGCTCTTCGCGATGCGTCACGGGCTGCTCCCGGAGGAGCATCCGGCCCCCGAGCCGGACGCCCGAAAGATGAGGCGAACGCCTCATGCCGGCCGCATCGCCGATTCCTAGACTGGATTCCAGTCCAGCCGAAGGAGACGGAGATGCTGAAGGTGTCACGCCAGAGCGCGGAGCACGTCGAAAACCACGGCCCGGTCGAGGACCGCCACCAGGACGGCGACGGGTACACCATCAACTTCATCACGTTCGGGACGGACGTCGACGCGACGCCGCTTCTGAAGGGGCTGCCCGGCGATCGCTGCGACTGCCCGCACTGGGGCTACGTGATCGCCGGCAGGATGACCTACACCACCGAAGACGGTGAGCAGGTCGTCGAGGCGGGCGACGCCTTCTACCTGCCTCCCGGGCACGTCCCCAGGGCCGAGGCCGGCACCGAGTTCGTGCAGTTCAGCCCCACCGAGCAGCTGAACAGGGTCGCCGGGCACATGACGGAGAACGCCAGGCGCATGCAGGGAGCGGGCGCGCCCGGCTGACAACCCGGAGAGCGCCGCCGCCGGACAGGGGCGCGCGGAGTGTACGGTGCGCCCTCGGTGCACCGATCCCACGTCCCGAGAGCATGACGGCCGAGGCCCGGCGGTCGAGGACGCGCAGCCCGGCGATGGCGGCGCTCGTGGTCGGCGCGCTGGGGGTCGTCTTCGGCGACATCGGCACGAGCCCGATCTACACCGTGCAGACGGTGTTCAACCCGGGCGATCCGCACCCGATCGCGGTGTCTCGCGAGAGCGTGTACGGCGTCATCTCGCTGATCTTCTGGTCGGTGACGATCATCGTCACCCTGCTCTACGTCCTGCTCGTGATGCGGGCCGACAACGACGGCGAGGGCGGGATCATGGCGCTCATCACGCTGATCCGCGGCCGGCGGGTTCACGGGGGTCGCCGGACGCGCATGACGCTTGCCGCGCTCGGGATCTTCGGCGCCTCGCTGTTCTTCGGCGACAGCATGATCACGCCGGCGATCTCGGTGCTGTCGGCGGTCGAGGGGCTCAAGGTCGTCCAGCCGTCGCTGGGACACCTCGTCGTGCCGATCACGGCCGTGATCATCGTGCTGCTGTTCGCCAGCCAGCGGATCGGCTCGGCCGCGGTCGGCCGCCTGTTCGGCCCCGTCATGATCGTGTGGTTCCTGGTCATCGCGGCCTGCGGCGTACACGGGATCGTCGACCATCCCGAGATCCTGAAGGCGCTCTCGCCGACGTACGCGATCGGGTTCCTCGCCGGCCACTTCTCGACCGCCTTCTTCTCGCTGGCCGCCGTCGTCCTCGCGATCACCGGCGCCGAGGCGCTGTACGCCGATCTGGGGCACTTCGGACGCGCTCCGATCACCCGCGCGTGGCTGCTGCTCGTGTTCCCGGCGTGCATCCTCAGCTACATGGGCCAGGGCGCGCTCGTGCTCGCCAACCCGAACGACGCGGTCAGGAGCCCGTTCTTCCTCCTCGTGCCGCACTGGGGCCGGATACCGATGGTGGTGCTGGCGACCGCGGCGACGGTGATCGCCTCCCAGGCGGTCATCAGCGGGGCGTTCTCGGTCGCCCACCAGGCCGTCCAGCTCGGCTACCTCCCGCGGCTGCGGATCTCACACACGTCCGAGACGACGATCGGTCAGGTCTACGTCCCCTGGATCAACTGGGTGCTGATGGTGGCGGTGCTCATCCTCGTGTTCGCCTTCCGGTCGTCGACCGCCCTCGCGTTCGCGTTCGGCACGGCGGTGACGGGCACGATCACGATCACGACGCTGCTCTTCTTCTACCTCGTCCGGCACCAGTGGGGGAAGCCGATCTGGCTGGTGCTGGCCGGAGCGGGCGGCTTCCTCGTCGTCGACATGCTGTTCCTTGCCGCGAATCTGACCAAGCTCACCCACGGTGCCTGGCTGCCGCTGCTGATCGGTGTCGTCGTGTTCACCATCCTCACCACCTGGCAGCGCGGCCGGGCGCTCGTCACCAGGCAGCGGGAGCGGGACGAAGGGTCGTTGCGCGCGTTCGTCGACCAGCTCCACGCCCGCCGCCCACCGCTCCAGCGCGTCCCGGGGACGGCCGTCTTCCTCAACCGCGGCAAGAGCACCACGCCGCTCGCGATGCGCGCCAACGTCGAGCACAACCACATCCTGCACGAGCACGTCGTCATCCTGTCGATCGAGACCCGGCCCGTGCCTCACGTCGCCGCGGCCGACCGGCTTGCCATCGACGACCTCGGCTACGCCGACGACGGCATCACCCACGTCGGCGCCCGCTTCGGCTACATGGACGCGCCCAACGTCCCCGACGTGCTGCGACTGGCGGCGGCGGCCGGCCTGGAGTGCCCGCTCGAGGTCGACGACGCCTCCTACTTCCTGTCCACGATCGATCTCCACGCCGGCGACGCGCCCGGCATGAGCCGCTGGCGCAAGCACCTGTTCGTGGCGACCGCGCAGATCACCGCCGACGCCGCCGAGTACTTCGGCCTGCCGCGCCACCGAACGGTGATCATGGGCTCGCGAATCGAGGTGTAGGCCCGGGTTGGCCGGCGGGCGAGCTGCTCACGCCGTTTCCCCCTCGCGGTGGGTGGCCGGGCCGCGTGGCCGGGTCACGTCGGTGACGGCACTCTCCATGGCCGGGCGCATCTCCTCGGGGTGGGACTCGTACCAGGCGGCGTAGCGGCCGGCCAGCGGGCCGGCCGTGAGGCCGTGGACAAGGACGGAGAGCCCGACGGTCAGGTAGACGGCGAGCACGATCAGGTGCTCGTGCGGCAGCCGCGACTCCTCGACCACGATCACGGCGAACACGATCGATGCCAGGCCGCGCGGGCCGAACCACCCGAGGAAGCCGAGCGTCGGACGTCCCGCGTGCGTGCCCCACATCGCGATCGCGACCGGAACCATGCGCACGAGCGTGAGGCTGAGAACGGCGTAGACGACGAGCTGCCAGCTCAAGGCGGTGAGCGTCGGCCCGAGCAGGATCGCGCCGAACAGGATGAAGGTGACGCCGTTCAGGATGGCGCCCACCTCCTCGGTGAGCCGGTTCAGATGCTCGGGGTCGCGGCCCAGCGCGACGCGGAAGACGACGCCCCCCACGAACGCCGCGATGAAGCCCGACCCCCCGAGCGCGCTCGCGATCCCGTAGGCAAGACCGGCACCGGCTGCCGGGATGACCGGATACCACTGGCCGGCGATCAGGCCTCGCCTGCCTGCGGCGCGGATGATCATGGCGATCCCGACGCCTGCGACGACTCCGCCGAGCACGCCGTAGCCGATCTCCTCGAGCACCAGCGTCCCGGCGCCGCGGCCCCCGGAGATGTCGGACTGCAGGTCGGCCAGGGCGACGGCGGCGAACAGCAACGGCACGCAGATGCCGTCGTTGAGCCCGCTCTCGACGTTCAGTCCCTGGCGGATGCGCTGCGGGACGCGCGGCTCGGTGACGACCGCCTGCCCCAGCGCGGCGTCGGTCGGCGCCAGCACGATGCCGAGGATCAGGGCCTCCGCGGCGGTGAGTTGGCCGAACAGCACCGCCGCGGACGCGGCGCCCAGCAGGATCGTCAGCGGCAGGCCGACCGCCAGCAACCGCAGCGGCACGCCGACCTCGCGGCGAAGCTGACCGAGATCGACGCGCGACGCGTCGCAGAACAGGACCATCGCCAGCGTCGCCTCCGCCAGGACGCGCACCGCCGAGTCCGTGCTGGCAAGGTCGATCCCCCCGAGTGCCTTCGGCCCGACCACCAACCCGAAGCCGACGAACAGGATCGCCGGTGTGATCGGCGTCCCCACCAGCTTCTGCGAGACGGCGGCGACGCCGAGCAACGCGAGCGACACCATGACCAGGGCCCACTCCATCGCTCAGGGCCCGAACCGTTCGGCCGCCAGCTGGGCCTCGACCGCGCGGTGGACGTTGCCGTGGACATTGTCTGCGCCGATCCGGTCGATGACGCCGTCCCGTTCGAGCACCGCCCTGACGTGCGGCTTCACTCTTCCCAGGTGGAGCGTCGCGCCGTGGCCGTTCACGAGCTCCTGGATCTGGGAGAGCTGTTCTGCCCCCTGAGAGTCGACGAAGGGGACGGCTTCGAAGTCGAGCACCACCCCGCGCAGCGGGTCGGCGCCGTCGGTGAGTGCGCGGATGCGATCGTCGAGCGCCTGGGCGGTCGCGAAGAAGAGGCCGCTGTCGATGCGCAGCACGACGATCCCGGGATACGTCTGATCGTCCGGGTGCTCATCGAGGTCGCGGTAGACCTGCGTGCCGGCCTCGCGGCCGAGCAGGGGCAGCGGCGGGCTGGTGGCGACGTAGATCAACCAGCCGAGCGAGAGCACGACGCCGACGACGACGCCGGCCAGGACTCCCACGGACAGGACGCCGACGATCGCGGCGACCGCGATCCAGAAGTCGAACGGTGTGACGCGCCGCAGCCGACGCAGCTCGGACAGATCGATCATGCCGAACACCACGGCGTCGATGATCACCGCGGCCAGCACCGGCTTCGGCAGGTGCGAGAACAGCGGCGCGAGAACGATCAGCGTGAGCAGCACCAGCGCCCCGGTGATCAACGACGCGACCGGCGTCCGGGCTCCCGCCGACTCGTTCAGCGAGCTGGCGGAGAGACTGGTCGAGACGGGCATGCCCTGGAGCACTCCGGCGCCCATGTTGGCCATGCCCTGCGCGACCGATTCCTGGTCGACGTCGATGCGGTAGTGGTGGCGGGTGGCGAAGGCACGCGCGTCCCCCGCCGTCTGCGAGAACCCGATCAGGAGCAGCGCGCCCGCCGCGACGCCGATCGTGGCGTACTGCTCGCGGAAGAGGTCGACGCTCGGCAGCTGCGGCGTGGGCAGGCCGCGCGGCACGTGCCCCACGAGCGCGACGCCATGCGCGCCGAGGTCGAACAGGTACGAGGCGAGGATCCCGCCGGCCACGAGCACCAACGCTCCCGGCACGGCAGGCGTGGCGAAGCGCGCGCCGAGAATCACGCCCAGCGAGATGACGCCGACCACGACCGTCGTCCACTGGATGTCGTGCAGCGAGCCGACCCACGAGCCGAGCTCGCGCCACGCATTCACGCCGTCGGCGGACGTCCCCGTCAGCTTGGGGAGCTCACCGATCACCACGTCCACAGCCGCACCCGCCAGGAAGCCCGTGATCACCGGCTTGGACAGGAATCGCGCGATCCACCCCATCCGCAGAACCGCGAGCAGCAGGAACAGCACGCCGGCCACGAGCGTGATCGCCGCAACCAGCTGCGCGGCTTCGTGGCCACCGACGCCGGTCAACAGCACCGCACCGCCCGCGACCGCAGCCAGCGACGAGCTCGGCCCGGTCGAGATCTGCCGCGACGTGCCGAACAGCGCGTAGATGATCGCGCCCGCCGCCGCCGCGTACAGCCCGTTCTGGAGCGGCACGCCGGCGATGCCCGCATACCCCAGATTCTTCGGCACGATCAACGCCGTCACCGCGACTCCGGCGGCCACGTCGCCGCGAAGCCACGTCCGGTCATAGCCGGGCAACCACGTCAGGATCGGAAGGAACTGGCGAACGCCTCGGCGCGGAATCCCTTCTGCGGCGGTCACGCACGCATCGTTTCACACGAGCGAGCGCGCGCACCGTCGGCGGCCCCGGAGTTGACAGGTTCTCGGCGCAGGCGAATACTCGAAGGGCGCACAACGCGCCGCACCCGCGGCCGCGTCGCGCCTGACGGCCGGCCGAAGCGGCGGCGAATGGCCTACCAGGGCACGGGGCCGCCCCTGCTCACGAACGTCATGTCCGAGCGTGCCGGTTCGACCATCGTCGAGGTCGCCGGCCAGCGGCAGTAAACTCCTCGCCGTGGTCGAGATCACCCTCGCAGTCCGTGTCCACCACCCCGACGTCAAGTGGGTCTACTTCCATCGAGCCGTCCAGTGGCCCGCCGTCCCGGGGCTCGGCGAGCTGCTCACGGTCGACTACGACGATCATCCGGTTGAGCTGCGCGAGATCTCCTGGGATCTCGATGGGCGCGCCCGCATCGACCTCCCTCCAGTCGAGCCGGAAGTCACCGCGGATGCGGACGCAGTCCTCGCGCGCCTGGACGCCGCCGGCTGGCACCGCGGCAACGTGTAACTCCCCTCAACGTCGCGAGGCAGGCCGCCCGTAACCCGGAGCTCTGACGACATCGCCCGGACGCCGAAGCCGCCGTCGGCCGACGCGTTGTTCCCTCCCCTGTTCCTGGTCCTGACGCTCGTGACCGGCGTCGTGGACGCGACCAGCTACCTCAGCCTCGGCCATGTCTTCGTCGCGAACATGACCGGCAACGTCGTCTTCCTGGGCTTCGGCATCGCCGGCGCCGGCGGAATCTCGGTCTGGGCATCGCTGACGGCACTGGCATTCTTCCTCGGCGGCGGGGTCGTCGGCGGGCGGATCGCGAGCGCGCTTGCCGCCGACCGGCACCGACACCTCCGAGTGGCGGTCGGAATCCAGACGGTCCTCGTCGCCGCCGCGCTGATCGTCGCCGCCGTGGCCGGAGACAAGTTCGGGACGAGCGCTCGCTACGCGCTCATCGCCCTGCTGGCATCCGGGATGGGGATCCAGAACGCGGCGGCGCGGAAGCTCGCGGTCCCCGATCTGACGACGACCGTCCTCACGCTGACCCTGACCGGCGTCGCGTCCGACTCGCGCCTGGCCGGGGGCGAAGGCGCGAGGATCGGCCGGCGCGGCCTCGCCGTCATCTCGATGCTGCTCGGCGCGCTCGTCGGAGGACTGCTCGTGCTGCACGTGGATGATGCGGCGTCGCTCGGGCTCGCAACCGCCCTGCTTCTCCTGGTCGTGGTGACGCTTTCCGAGCCGGTGAAGTCTCGTCTGGGCGCGCTCCACCGCGGGCTGATGTGCCTGCGGGCGTGCATACACTTCTCCCCACTCCCGCGCCGAAAACGGATGGAGATCTCATGGCCGCCGCCCCTGACAGCCCCGCATTGACCGCGTCGCAGCTTGCCACGCTCGCCGGGCTGGGCGAGGAGCGCACGGCCTCGGAGGGCGACATCCTGTACCGGATCGGCGACGAGAGCTATCCGTTCATCGCGATCCTCGAGGGCGAGGTCGCGGTGCTCGACGCCGCCGGCAACGAGATCACGCGGCACGGCGCGTCGAAGTTCCTCGGCGAGGTCAACCTCCTGTCCGGACAGGCGGCGTTCGTGACCGCCATGGCCTCGACGCCGCTGCGGTACGTCGCCGTCGAGCGTGAGGCGCTGCGCGGGCTGCTGTTCGAGGACGGATCGCTCAGCAGCCTCGTGCTGGCGACCTTCATCGCGCGCCGCGAAGCGCTGCAGCAGGTTGCAGGGCTCGGGATCGAGGTCGTCGGCCCGCACGATTCCGCGCCGACGAGGCGGCTCGTGGAGTTCGCCCGCAGCAACCGGCTGCCGTTCACGTGGCGGAACCCGGCAGACGACCCGGACGCCGCAGCTCTCGTGGCCGGCGCCGACCCTTCGACCCTCCCGCTCGTCCGGCTGCCCGGCGGCGTCGAGATGCACGCTCCGTCGCCGGGGGAGCTGTCGCGGGCGCTCGGCATCGGACGCGAGCTGGCGCCCCGGGAGGAGGTCGACCTGCTCGTCGTCGGTGCCGGCCCTGCCGGGCTTGGCGCGGCGGTGTACGGGGCGTCCGAAGGGCTCGAGACGCTGGTCGTGGAGAGCAGTGCGCTGGGCGGACAGGCCGGCGAGTCGCGCAGGATCGAGAACTACCTCGGGTTCCCGGCAGGGATCACCGGGAGCGAGCTCACGACCCGTGCCGTCGTGCAGGCGCGGAAGTTCGGCGCCCGTACCGCGACGCCCTATCGAGCGACGGCGCTCGAGCCCGGGGATGGGCAGCACACCGTCCGCCTCGAGGAGGGGCGCGAGATCGTCACCCGCGCGGTCCTGCTTGCGACCGGCGCGCAGTACCGGCGCCTGCCCGTCGACGGTCTGGCGGACTACGAAGGCCTGAGCGTCTTCTACGCCGCAGGGCCGCCGGAGCAGCAGCTGTGCGGCGCGTCACGCGTCGGCGTGGTCGGAGGCGGCAACTCCGCCGGCCAGGCCGCGGTCTGGCTGGCGCGTGGAGGCGCGTTGGTCACGCTGCTCCACCGACGCGCGGATCTGCGGGAAACGATGTCGGACTATCTCGTGCGCGAGCTCGATCGGTACCAGGTGGCGGTGCGCGACAGAAGTGAGATCACCGCGCTCCACGGAGACGCCGGGCACCTCGAGGCGGTCACGCTGACGAGCGGGGAGCGTGTGCCGCTCTCCTTCCTCTTCCTGTTTCTCGGCGCGCGGCCCTGCACGGAGTGGCTGGACGAGGCGATCGCACGCGACGACGACGGCTTCATTCTCACCGGCGCTGCGGTTGGCAGCGAGAACCTGCTGGAGACCAGCGTGCCCGGGGTGTTCGCCGCAGGCGACGTCCGTTCCGGCTCGACGAAGCGGTGCGCCGCCGCGGTCGGCGAGGGTGCGATGGTCGTGCAGTTCGTTCACGGCCGTCTCGCACAACCGGCCCCGGTGACCCCGGGCGTCCCCGCCGGCTGACTCACCGCAGGCCGAGTCGAAACCACCGGGGCCCCGACCGCCGGGGCCCCGGTGGCGCCCCCTTCCGGGGGCCTTGGGTCAATGGTGGACGACCTCGCCCGTGATCGGGTTCAGGATCAGCCGCTGCGTGTGCGGATGGCCGCCGAAGTCGAACATGCCGTTCAGCGGGCCGGCCTTGGCGTCGAACGACTGGTTGCCGATCCGGCCGAGGCCCCAGTTGTCCTCGACGAAGCGGATGATCGACGTCTGGTCGGTGATCTGGCTGTCGACCGAATTGCGCTTCGCCCACGGCGAGACGACCAGGAGCGGCAGACGCGGGCCGTAGCCGCAGCGGTCCTGGTAGGCGCCGGGGGCGGCCGTACCGCAGTGGCCGGGAGCGGTGAGGGCATCCTGGGCCGGATCGTTCGACTGGGAGATGATCGGCGGCATGACATGGTCGTACCAGCCATCGGAATCATCCCAGGCGATCACGATCGCCGTCGAGCGCCAGGTGGGGAGCCGCTCGAGCCGGTTGATCGTCGAGACCAGCCAGTGCTGCTCGTCGAGCGGGTCGGAGTTGTCCGCGTGCCCGTCCTGCGAGGCGCGCGCCTTCAGGAAGCTGACCGCCGGCATGTTGCCGTGGTCGGCCGCCGCCCAGAAGTCGCTCACGTCGTACTGGTGGTTGGCCCGGTCGGTGTGGCCGATCATGGCGGTCGACGTCGGCGGAAGGTGATGCGGGTTGGCCGTCGAGCGGTAGTACTGGAACGGCTCGTGGTGCGGCTCGTAGTCGGTGATGAGCGCGCCGCCGATGTTCTTGTGGGCCGTGTCGCAGACGGCCTTGCCGTCCTTGTGCGAGCTCGGCTTGAAGCCCGCCTCGAACCAGCCCCACGTGAGTCCGGCACGGTTCAGCAGGTCGCCGATGTTCGTCCCGTGCATCGCCGCCGTGCTGCCGCTCGAGCAGTCGTCGAACCTGGGGTCGGGATCGCCGACGATCGTCCCGTTCGAGGTGTCGCCCGCCTGGTTCGCCGGCGTGGCGCCGTGCGTCTGGCCGGAGACCAGGTTCAGGGCCCCGGGCGTCGAGGGCCCATAGGTCGTCCCGAACGATTCGTCGTCCATCGCGAAGTGCTGCGCGTAGTTCCAGAGGGCGGTGACGGTGTTGCCGTCGTAATAGCCCATCACGTCGCTCGTTCGGCACGGACGCGTCGAGCCCATCGGCGGCGGCGTGTACGCGGCCCCGTTGAACTGCACGAACTTGTCCATCAGTCCTGCGTCCATCGACTGCTGCTCCGGCGTGTAGTCGTGGTTCTGGTCGCACGTGATCGGCTCGGAGCGATCGAACCGGAACGGGTTCGCGAGATTCGTGTTCGCGGTCAGGAGAGCCGACGTCAGCCCGTTCACGCTCGGCGTGCCCGGCGCCGGGTGGAACTTCGGCTCGCCGGGCGGGTTGGTCGCGAACGGATACGTCCCGAAGTAGTGGTCGAACGAGATGTTCTCGTCGAAGATCACGACAACGTGCTGGATCGGCGTCGCGGTGGCGTCGCGAGCTGCGCCACCGCCGCTTGCGGTGGCCGAAACCGGCGCCGCCATAACCGCGGCGACCGCCGCGAGCGCCGCGATGAGCCATCGAGTTCTCACCCTCGCCTCCTTGTCCATGGGAGAGACGGCGGCGCGTCCATGGGAGCACGCCGCTCCGGTACGCGACGCCCAGTTTCGTCCTCCCGCGATCCCTATGGGTTACCGCGCGGAAAACGGTCCGTAAATCTGTGGTGAAGGCCGTACGACGGCGACCCGCCGATCCGCTGGTAGCCTGCGGGCATGGCGTCCGGGTGGGTGAGGCTTCCGTACGAGGAGTGGAGTGCGACGTGTGACACGTTGCATGCCCACGCCCAGGTGTTGGGGAAGCTGGCGGTGGTGCTTGCTGCGCCCGAGCCGCAGCTGCAGCACGCGGCGTTGCGTGTGACGGCACGGGGGTGGGAGACGCTGCCCCTGCGGGCGCCGGATGGTTCGGGCGCGTTGGTGGCGGCGCTTGATCTTCACGCTCATGAGGTGGTTGTCGAGCACAGCGACGGGAGGGCGCAGCGGGTGGCGTTGACTCCCGATCGGCCGGTGGGCGAGGTCACGCGCGGGGTGCTCGAGGCGGTCGGGAGGCTTGGGGGCGGCGTCGCGATCGATCCGACCCCGCAGGAGGTGTCGTGGAGCGTCCCTCTGGACGAGGACGAGGAGCATTCGGAGTACGACCGGGCCCAGGTCGTCGCCTACTTTGCGGCCGCGACCCGGGCGGCGCTTGCTCTGGCCGCGTTTCGTGCGCCGTATCGCGGCCGTTCGACGCCGGTGAACGCGTGGTGGGGGTCGTTCGACCTGGCGGTGGGCCTGTTTTCGGGCGTTGCCACGGTGCCGCCGTCGGCCGACTTCATCGCGCGAAACACGATGGATGCGCAGCAGGTTGAGATCGGGTGGTGGCCCGGCGATGCCCGCTACCCCCGTGCAGCGTTCTACGCCTATGCGCATCCCGCGACGGACGGATTCGAGACCGCCACCCTCACGCCCGAGGCGGCACGCTGGGAGGCCGGGCTGGGCGAGTACGTTCTGGACTGGGACGATGTCTGCGCGAGCCCCGACCCGCACGCTGCCGCCGTCGGCTTCGCCCGCTCGGCCTTCCAGCACGCCTGCGCGGTGTGCGATTGGGATCCCGCGCTCGCGGCCACCGCCGAGGGCACACCGCCGCCCGTGGTGTGAGACGGACGGGCGGCAGGACACTCCAGACCCATGGCCGACCCCTTCGTCACCCTGTACCAGACCGAGTGGTGCCCCTTCTCCTCCGCCGTTCGCGAGGTGCTGACCGAGCTCGGCGTCGACGCCGTCATGCGCCAGGTGGAGCCCTGGCCGGAGCAACGAGAGCACCTGCGCGAGGTGGCCGGCACTGACCAGATCCCCGTCCTCCAGGCCGAGGACGGACAGATCTTCCGCGGCACGCGCGAGATCTTCGCCCACCTGGCGACGCGGGAGCCCTGGCGGTTCGCCGCGGCCCATCGCCGGCGCTACGCCGATCATCAGGACGCGCGTGAGTCGGATGCGACCGGACAGCTGCTTCGGTACTTCAGGGGCGCCGGCGACCTCGATCCGGCCGAGCCGCAGGCAACCCCCGACGACACGACCGTCGTCAACGTGGCGCCGGAACACCGGTACGAGCTCCGTCTCGACGGGCACCGGATCGGGCTGCTGGCCTACCGGCAGCGGCAGAACCGGATCGCGTTCACCCACACCGAGGTCAGCCCCGGATGCGAGGGCCGGGGGTTCGGCAGCCGCCTGGCCGCAGGCGCCCTCGACGACGCGCGCCGGCAGGGACTCGTGGTCGTCCCCATCTGTCCGTTCATCGCCGCATTCATCCAGCAACACCCCGAGTACCGCGACCTGGTCGCCCCGGAGCACCGGCACCACCCCACCGCGACGTAGCAGATCCGAGCGCGCCAAACCCTTCGCGCTCCGAGGCGGTACTACCGTCGAAGCATCGTGACGCCCGAGATCCGCCCCCGCGCCGCGCGTTCGGCGAGCTCTTCGGCCCTGCGCCTCGCGGTCATGGGCTGCGCGCTCGTCGTCGCCCTGACGGGCTGCAGCCGATCTTCGGCGCCGAGCGCTGCGCAGGCGCACGAACGATCGGCCTCGACGGGTCTGCCCGCGCCGTCGCCCGGCGGCCCCACGTACACCCTCCTGCAGATGAACCTGTGCCTGTCGGGTCTCGCCGACTGCTACGTCGACAAGGTCGCCTACCCGGCCGCGGTCGAGGAGGCAGCGTCGCTGATCCGCCACCTTCACCCCGACGCGGTGACCCTCAGCGAGGCGTGCCGGGGCGATGTCGCGCGGCTCGCCCGGCAGACCGGGTACCACCCGCGCTTCTCGACGGTGATCTACGGCGGCGGGCCCTTCCACTGCATCCGGCCTGGCGGCCGTGGCGTCTTCGGCGACGCCGTGCTGACCAGGGCGGCCATCGTGAGCGCCGAAAACCACGCGTTCGCGGGGCAGACCGACATCGAGCGGCGCCGGTGGATGTGCGTCACCACCCGCGTCGGCGTCGACGTGTGCACCGCGCATCTGAGCACGCTGTCGCCGATCGAGGTGGCCGGGAACGACGCCCAGTGCGCCGAGCTCGCGGGCATCCTGGCACGTCGCCCGGACCACACCGTGATCTTCGGTGGCGACGTCAACCGCCGATCCTCCTGCGCCCCCGCCGGCTTCTGGGTCCGCACGGACGCGTCTGCCCGGCAGGCCCCCGGCCTGCAGCAGGTCTACGGGAGCGGTGCCCTTCGCTCGCCCTCCGCAGAGGTCGTGCCGTTCACGCACAGCGACCACGACGCCCTGCTGGTGCGCGCCCGTCTCACGCGATGATCGCGCGTCCGCCCCGCTCTCAATGTCCAGCCGCCTGGCCGCCGTCGATGTGGAGCGTCTCGCCCGTGACGAAGGTGGCCCGCTCCAGGTAGAGGATTCCGTCGACGACGTCGCGGATCTCGCCCGGGCGGCCGAGCGGGTGGACGGCGGCCATGCCGTCGTAGGACGCGGGGTCGTGCTCCGGCGTCCTGATCACCCCGAGGGAGACCGCGTTGACGCGGACGCCGCGTGCCGCGTACTCGATGGCCAGCGAGCGGGTGACCGCGTCCAGCCCGCCCTTGGTCAGGGACGCGAGCGCCGCGGGGGACGCGCTCCTCGCGTGCTCGACGAGACTGGTCGTCAGGTTGACGATGTGGCCGCCGCCCTGGGCGACCATCTGTCGGACGGCGCGCTGGGTGATGTGGAAGAACCCGGCCAGGTTCACCGCGGTCATCGCGGCGTAGTCGTCGGGCGTGTAGTCGGTGAACGGCTTGCCGATGAAGATCCCGGCGTCGTTGACCAGCGTGTCGATGCGCCCGAACCGCTCGAGCGCCTGTTCGACCACGCGCCGAGCCGTCTCCGCCTCGGCGATGTCACCCGGCACGGTGAGCACGTCAGGGTCGCCCGAAGGCTCGATCGAGCGAGAGGTGGACACGACCGCGTAGCCGGCGCGGGCGAACGCCTCCGAGATGCCTGCGCCGATGCCCCTCGACGCGCCGGTGACGATCGCGACCTTCCGCGGCTCGGGAGACGGCGCCGTCATGCGACCAGGTAGGTCTCGTAGATCACGCCGCCCGGCCGTCGGCCGGCGACGCCGATGAAGACGCCTCTGTTCAGCCAGTCGAGACGCGCGGAGGCAGTCTCGATCTGGGTGGAGGTGCGGAAGGTGTACTCGCTCGCGTCGACGTCCTCGCCCCGTCCGAGACGTGCGAGCACCTCCGCGCTGCCGTGGCGCACGCCTCGTGACTGCACGTAGAGGAGCGCGCCGTCGTCGGTCTGGAGCGTGTAGCGGATGTCGCCGAGGGCGGTGCCGTCGGGCAGGACGATCTGCCAGTCGGCGCTCGCGCCCGGAATGAGTTTCCCGTTGAGCTCTGGACCGGCGAACGTGCCGCCGGTGAGAGCCACGATGCGCCGTCGGCCTTGAGTGGTGTCGCCGAGATCGAGCGGTTCCCCGACCGTGGCCTCGAGGCGAAAGACCGGCGTCAGGCGCGGGTCGGGAAGCCCGTTCCCCGTCGACGGGCCGCCGGGCGGGTCGTTCGGATGGGATTCGAGCGGCGTGACCGTGACCCGCAGCCACTCGGCGAGCGGCAGGTCGGCGAGCAGCGCGTCGAGATGAGCCTCGCTGTCGGCGCGGTACAGGCCGACCGCCGTTGCCCCGCCGGCCGGCGACCGCTTCCACAGCCGGACGAGATATCCCTCGTCGGCCAGCCTGGCTGCTGCCGCCGACTCGGCCTTGTGGCGGTCTGCGACTTCGGATTGCGGCGTTCCCGCGGGAACCTGGACATCGAACTCGACGAGAAACTCCATGGCGCGCTCTCCTTCCGCTGCCGGCGGTGAGTCACACTGCCCACGCCGCCCCGAGGGTGTCATTCCAGCAGACACCCTCGGGGCGTGGCGTCGGTCACGCCGGCAGGTCCGTCCCGGCCTGCTCGGCCGCCATGTAGGCGGCGTACCAGGCGGACCAGTCTTCGCCCTGGCCCGACCGGTGGAGGAGCGACCGACCGGTGCGCGTCTCGTGCTCGCGGTGGGCCGCCTCGGCACGCCGAAGCGCGCTCTCCAGGTCCGCGGCGGATACGTAGCCCGTCTCACCGGCGTTCACGCGGCCGGGAAGCCGGGTCGTGACCTCCTGGGCCAGCCACGTATTGCCATCGGGATCGGTGAAGGAGAAGAACGACCCGTAGCTGGCGCGCTCGGGGTCGGGACCCGGCTGCCGAGCCTCGACCGGGAACGGCGGGCCGTGCCAGATGTCGCTCACCTCGATGCCGCGGCCGACGAGTTCGGCGTGGGCGGCCTCGATGTCGGAGACGGTCAGTCCGCTCACGGCCGCGCCGGGAGCGGCCGTCGTGAGTCCCAGACCGAAGTCGACCGAGGTCCCCGAGCCTGGGGGTGTGAACTGAATGATGCGAAGGCCGTCAATAGGGGCGGCGTCGTCGTCGAGCCTCCAACCCAGGCGCTCATAGAACTGCTTGGACCGGTCAACGTCGGACACGGCGATGACCTCCACCTCGAGCTTCATGTCGACCTGACCGACGTTCGCGTCGCGGCTTGGGTTGTGTCGTTCGGTGGCGCTCATGGCTACCTCCTGTTGTGTGGGGAGACCTCGATCGGCCTCCGTCGGGTGTGCCACGAAGCGTGCTCTCCACGCCGGTTTGTCGCCCCCGGGGAGCACCCGGGTTGACCCCCCGGGCTACCCTCCGCGGGTGGCAATGTCGACTACCGCTTCAGGTCGGCGGCTGCTCGGCCGGCGCGGCGAGTGCGCGGCGCTGGAGGAACTGGTGGCGAGCGTGCGCACGGGGCTGAGCCGGGCGCTGGTGCTACAGGGGGAGCCCGGGGTCGGCAAGAGCGCGTTGCTCGAGTACCTGATCCAGCATGCGTCCGGGTGCACCGTCACCCGGGCGGCCGGGATCGAGTCGGAGATGGAGCTCGCGTACGCGGGGTTGCAGCAGCTGTGCGCGCCGTTCCTGGATCGCCTCGGACGCCTACCCGGGCCGCAACGCGACGCGCTGGGCACCGCGTTCGGTCTGCGCGAGGGCGGCGCGCCGGATCGGTTCCTGGCCGGCCTCGCGGCGTTGAGTCTGCTGTCACTGGTCGCGGAGGAGCGGCCACTCGTGTGCGTCGTGGACGACGCGCAGTGGCTCGACGCGGCCTCGGCGCAGGCGCTGGTCTTCGTCGCGCGCCGTCTCGGTGCGGAGTCCGTGGGGTTGGTCTTCGCCGTGCGCGAGCCGGGCGCCGAGCGGCATCTCGAAGGGTTGCCGGAGCTCGCCGTCGGCGGGCTCGACGACCGCGATGCACACGAGCTCCTCACGACGGTGGTCACCGGTCCGCTCGACGAGCGCGTGCGCGATCGGATCGTGGCCGAGACGCGGGGCAACCCGCTGGCCCTCATGGAGCTGCCACGTGGCTGGACGCCCGCCGAGCTCGCGGGCGGGTTCGGGCTGGCCGACGGCCCGGCGCTCGCGGGACGGATCGAGCAGAGCTTCAGAGAGCGGCTGGCGCCGCTGCCTGCGCCGACACGACTGCTGCTGCTCGTCGCTGCGGCCGAGCCGGTGGGGGATCCGGTGCTCGTGTGGCGGGCGGCCGGGGCACTCGGCATCGGGCCGGATGCGGCCGCGCCGCTCGCCGGCGCCGGGCTGATCGAGTTCGGGGCGCAGGTGCGCTTCGGTCATCCGCTTGTCCGTTCGGCTGTCAAGGCGGCGGCAGCGGCGGAGGAGCGCCAGCGCGTCCATCGCGCGCTCGCCGAGGCCACCGACGCCGATGCCGACCCGGATCGGCGCGCCTGGCACCTTGCGCACGCGACAGCCGGGCTCGACGAGGACGTCGCCGCCGAGCTGGAGCGCTCGGCGGGGCGAGCGCGAGCGCGCGGTGGCCTGGCGGCGGGGGCGGCATTTCACGAGCGCGCCGTCGAGCTCACCCCCGATCCGAGGCGACGGGCACAGCGTGCGCTCCTCGCCGCAAAGAGCAAGCACCAGGCCGGAGCGAACGACGCGGCGCTGCGGCTGCTGGCGATCGCACAGGCGGGGCCGCTGGACGCGCTCGAGGAGGCCCGTGCCCAGCTGTTGCACGCGGAGGTCACCTTCGCGATGACGCGGGGGCGCGATGCTCCGCCCCTGCTGCTCGAGGCGGCCAGGCGGCTCGAGCCGCTGGATCCGACGCTCGCGCGCGAGACGTACCTCGAAGCGTTCGCGGCGGCCTTTTCGGCGGACCGCCTCGTGCGCGGAGGCGATGCGCGCGAGGTCGCGGCGGCCGTGTTGGCCGCCGAGTGGGAGCCCTCCACGCGTGCCTGCGATCTGCTGCTGGACGGGCTTGCCCTCCTTACCCGTGAGGGCTACGTCGCGGCGGTGCCGGCGTTGAAGGTCGCGCTGCGCGCGTTCCGGGACGAGCGGCTGTCGGAGGAGGACGAGCTGCGCTGGCTCTCGCTGGCCTCCCGCACCGCCCGGGCACTGGCGGATGACGCGGCGTGGGACGAGCTGACGGCACGGCATCTCGATCTCGCGCGCCGCACCGGCGCGTTCTGGGTCCTGCCCGCCGCGCTCACCGACCGCATGGTCGTCGAGCTGTCCTCCGGCAGGTTCGGGGTGGCAACATCGCTGGCCGCCGAGGCGGACGCCGTCGTCGAGGCCACAGGCAGCCGGCTCGCCCAGCGCACGTCGATCATGCTGGCGAACTGGCGCGGAGTGGACGCCGAGGCGGTGGCCCTCATCGAGGAGCGCCAGCAGGAGGTGCTGCGCCGCGGCGAAGGGCTCTGGGTCGTCGCGAACGAGTGGGGTAGCGCGCAGCGGTACAACGGGCTCGGCCGCTACGAGGACGCGCTGGCCGCTGCCGAGCGGGCCGCCGCGGACCCGCGCGGGCCGGCGCAATCGATCTGGGTGCTGGCGGAGCTGATCGAGGCTGCCGTGCGGAGCGGCCAGAGGGAGCGCGCAACCGATCCGCTCGCCCAGCTCGCCGAGCTCACGCACGCCGCGGACACGGACTGGGCGCTCGGGACCCATGCGCGCGTCTCCGCGCTGCTCGCCGAAGGCGCGACGGCCGAGCGGCTTTACCGGGAAGCGATCGACCGGCTGTCTCGCATCCACATGCGCGGATCCCAGGCGCTGGCCCGCACGCACCTCCTTTACGGCGAGTGGCTGCGCCGCGAACATCGCCGCGTCGACGCCCGCGAGCAACTGCGCGTCGCCCACACGATGCTCGCGGACATGGGCGCAGAGGCGTTCGCCGACCGCGCCCGCCGCGAGCTGCAGGCCACCGGCGAGACCGTCCGGAGGCGCACCGTCGACACGCTCGACGAGCTCACCCCACAGGAGGCGCAGGTCGCGCGCCTCGCCGCGGACGGGCAGACGAACCCCGAGATCGGGGCCCAGCTCTTCCTCAGCCCGCGCACCGTGGAGTGGCACCTGGGCAAGGTGTTCGGCAAGCTCGGGATCAGCTCCCGCAAGCAGCTCCGCTCGGCGCTCTCCGACATCGGCGCAAGCGTCGTGCCCGCGTAGCGAACATCTCCGCGAGCATGAGCACCGTTGCAGATCGGAGCGAGCCCTTCAGTGACCAGCTCGAGCGCTGGCTTCGCGGCGACGGCACGAAGACGCTCGGAGCCCTGGGCGACGCGTTCGCGGAGAAGAGCTTCGCGGTCACGATCCTGCTCCTGATGTTCGTGCCCGCCCTGCCGCTCCCCACCGGCGGGATCAGCCACGTGTTCGAGGCCATCACCGTCGTCCTCGCCGCCCAGATGGTGCTCGGCCTCCGCACGATCTGGCTGCCCGAACGCTGGCAACATCGCGAGCTCGGGCCGACGACGACCGACAAGGCCATCCCGTTCATGATCCGCTGGATCCGGCGCGTCGAGCACCTCTCCCGGCCGCGCGGGGCACGACTGTTCCAGGAGACCTGGATGCTGCGGCTCCTGGGGCTGCTCATGATGGCGCTCGCGATCGCGGCGGCGATCGCGCCGCCGTTCTCGGGGCTCGACACGTTGCCCTCGCTGGGTGCCGTCGCCGTCGCGCTCGCGATCATCCTCGAAGACGTCGTCGTCCTCGCGATCGGCGTCGTCATCGGTACCGGCGGCGTCGTCCTGATCCTCACCATCGGCGCAGCCATCGTCCGGGTGCTCCGCCACCTCGTCTGATACGGCGCCGACCGGCGCGGGCCATGTCCTGTCAGACGACGGGCGGGGGCGTTCCCTCGGCGGTAGCCGCGAGCGCGGGGTCCCAATCGCACACCGCGCAGGCGTGCTGGAAGGCCGAGCGGTCGAAGGCGACGCGGCAGCGTGCGGGTCGGGGCCGGCACAGACGACCACGACGATCGAGCGAAACCCGCCCCGTACCGAGCGGTGGGCGGCCGCTCGAGATCGAGCGGCCGCCCACCGGTTGGGGATGGCCCGGTCAGTCGGTGACGGGCACCGGCTCGCCGGTCGCGATCGGCCGGGGAGCGGGCCGATGCTCTTCGGGCGGCTCGATGGTGATGTTCGGGAGCGCCCGGTCGAGCCAGGCCGGGATCGTCCACGACCGTTCGCCCAGCACCGTCAGCAGCGCCGGCACCAGTGTCATCCGCACGATCAACGCGTCGGTCAGGATCGCGACGCCGAGCAGCAGTCCGAACTCCTTCGACACCCGGTCGGGGTTGAGCAGGAAGGCGAAGAACACCGACGACATGATGAACGAGGCGGCCACGATCACCCGGCCGACGCCGGCCATCCCGTCGCGCACGGCGGTGAACGTCTCGCTGCCGTGCACGTGCTCCTCCCGGATCCGGCTCATGAGGAACACCTCGTAGTCCATCGAGAGCCCGAACAGGATCGCGAACGCGATCGGGGGCACGTAGCTCTCGATCGGCCCGGTCCGGTCGAGCCCGATCAGGCCCATGCCGTGCCCGAGCTGGATCACGAGCGTGAGCGCGCCGAACCCGACGACCGCCGAGGCGAGCGTCGTCACCGCCGCCTTGACGGCGATCACCAGCGAGCGGAACGCCATCGCCATCACCAGGAACGTGATCCCGATGATGTAGAGCAGGAACCACGGCGCCCGCGAGAAGATGCGGTTGCCGATATCCGTGAACGCCGCGTTGGAGCCCGACACGTAGGCGTGGGCGGGCGAACCGCCCAGGGCGTGCGGGATCACGTTGTTGCGCAGCGTCGAGACGATGTCGTCGGTCTTCGAGTCCTGCGGCTTGTACCTGGAGTAGGTGTCGATGATGGCCACCGACGCCTGCCGAGGCGTCTTGGCGTTGTAGATCGGCGGCACCACCTCGGCGATGCCCGGGACGCGCTTGAACGCCGCCTGCAGCTTCGCTGCGACGCCCGCGTCGCCCTGCATGTCGACGACCACCGGGATCGGCTCGGTGAAGCCGGGGCCGAAGCCGGTCGCGAGCAGGTCGTACGCCTGCCGGGTCGTCTGGCTCTTCGGCGCGGTGCCCGCGTCAGCGAGGCCCAGCCGAGCCTTCAGCACCGGCGAGGCGGCCACCAGCAGGATGACCACCGTGACCGGCAGGACGATCTTGGCGTTGCGGGTCACGAACCGTCCCCACGCGGCGACCGGCGTGCGGCCCTGGCCCTGGCGGGAGTCGTCCGAGGCCTTCAGCCCCATCCGGCCGCGATCGATCTTGTGACCGAGCAGCGCGAGCACCGCCGGGAGCAGCGACTGCGCCAGGAGCACGGCCGTCAGCACGCCCAGCGCGCTGCCGATACCGAGCTTCGTGATGAAGTCGATGCCGATCAGGGCGAGGCCCGTGATCGAGATCGCCACGGTCGTGCCGGCGAAGAGCACCGCCCGACCGGCCGTCGCGCCCGCCGCCGCTGCGGCCTCCCGCGGCGGCAGACCGTCATGCAGGTACTGCCGGAATCTGGTGACGATGAAGAGCGTGTAGTCGATGCCGACGCCGAGGCCGATCATCGGCACCAGGATCTCGGTGACCGTGTTGAAGTTGGTGAAGCGGGCGGCCAGGTAGAGCAGCATGAAGGCCCCCGCCACGGCGGTGATCGCAAACAGCAGCGGGATCGCGGTCGGGACGAGCGCCCGGAACAGGATCATCAGGACGATGAACGCAGCCACCATGCCGATGATTTCGCTGCCGCTGCTGCTGACCGGCGCATTCTCGGCCTCGCCGGTGAACTGGACGTCGATCCCCGCGGGGCGGCCGATCGCGCGCAGCCTGTTCTCGACGTTGACGATCCCCGTGCGCGGGAGCTTGAAGCTCTCCCTGTCGTACTGCACGTCGAAGAACGCGATCCGGCCGCTCCGGGAGAGCTGGTGGGAGCTCGCCGCCAGCGGGTTGGTGATCGCGCTGACGTTCTTCGTCGCCGCGTCGAGCGACGTCTGGGAGGCGTGCCCGGCCGAGAGCATCTGCCGGATCGCCCCCTGACGCTGAGACGTGTCGAGCCGCTGACCCTGCGGGGCGGCGAGCACCACCCGCAGCGCGGCGCCCTTCTGGCCGCCGAACTTGGCGTTGACCAGGTCGGTCGCCTTCTGGACGTCCGAGCCCGGGATCTTGAATTCATCGGTGAGCGTGCCGTGGAAGGCGGCGTTCAGGCCGCCCAGAGTCACGAAAATCGCCAGCCAGGCGACGATCACCCGCCACGGATGGCGGGCAAAATAGCCGTACAGCCGAGCCAGGCCGCCGGTGTGCGCCACCCGCGGCTCCGTCTCGACGATGACCGACTCCACGGCGTCGTTGTCCGGCGCGTCGCCGCGGCCGGGGCGATCTGTGGATGTTGATGACACCTGCGTTTCTCCTTCACGATTCCAAGAGGCTTTACCGGCTCGGAAGCGTGCGCGATCCGCCGTCTTACGGCAGTGGGGGAGGCAGGTGAAGAGGGGTACGGTGATCCGTACCTGCACGGCGCCGGTTCTCTCGGTGGCCCAGTCCCCGGCCTGGCGAGCGCCCTGGTTACGGCGACGCCGGCGTGTCCCGCCGCGTGCAAGAAGGTGGTTGCATGTGGCTGTGGCGTCCCGGCCGGCCCGAGCACTTCGACCGCCGCGAGCAGGCCGGTATCGGGTTGTTATTGCGCGAGTCCGAGCTGCTTTGCCTGCTGTGCGGCGTCCCAGAAGGCGCTGATGACGATGAGCTCGTGGCCGTCCCAGTTGCTGGTCTGGGCGAACTCGACGTCGAATGCGTTTCCGGTCGGCGGGATCACGGTGCCGTCGGGCAGAGTCATCTCCCCTGTGAACGTCCCGGTGACGTTCGTGACGACGGTGATCCAGTCGCCGCCTCCAAATTGGATGGGATACGGCGTGTGCGCGCGGATGTCGGGAAACATCCGCACGAGCTGTTGCATCGCCGCGCCATGTGCCTCACGTCCGTAGATCGGGTCGGCGCTCCCGGTGACATGGGCGATCATGTCCGGGTGATGGACGGCCTCGAGCGCCTTCCAGTCGCGAGCATTGAAGAGGTCGTCGCCCTTGGTCATGAGCGCGAGCAGATGTTCGGTCCGGCTCGCGGTTGGGGTTGCGGTTGATATAGCGGCTCCTTCCTTCCGGTTTCGTCGCACGGCGGCCGTCAGTCACCCTGCCGCTGTTCGTCGGAGCAGAATCCGTCCTTCCCGGCACGAAACTGACCGCGACACTGAACAAACGACAAGTCGAGAGGTACGCCGCCGACCCCGCACTCGCCGTCGTAGGCGCGCCGAACGAGCTCGAGCCGTTTCAGTACATCATGTACTGGCACCCGCGCCTCGACCACGACCCAGGCCAAAAATGGCTGCGCGACCGGGGCCGCGTTACCACGTCAACACTGCGGCCGTCGAAGGGTGGCTCAGGCGCGACGAGCACGGATTCCTCATGACCGGCCGGGATGTCGTCGCAGACGCACCGCGCGAAGGCTGGTGGAAGCTCAGCCGTGATCCGTATCCCCCGGAGTCAAGCCAACCAGGCGTATTTGTTGCGGGAGACGTTCGGCATGGCTCCATAAAAAGCGCGTCGCATCCGCCGTCGGAGAGGGGACGGATTTAGGCGCCGGAGGCGTCCGTCTACCAGCGCGTGAACGAGCTCGTCAGCGACGGAGAGACGCGCACGGAAGCCTTCACCCAGGTCAGGCAGGAACGCGACCAGCCCACTCCACCCACCCGGGCATCTCGCGAGCACGTGTTGGAGTCCCAGGACGAGGAGCGCGGCGCCCGTCGCGACGTGCCGTGCCCGCCGATGCGGAGGAAGCGGGAGGTCTGCGTCCCCGCGGGAGTGCCCGAGCGTTCGCACTCCGCGCTCACGTTCCAGAACCGCCATACGCGCGGCTTGGCCAGCCCTCGCCATCGCGCCGGTCTTGGCCTCACCCGGGCGTACAGGCGCCCGTCTGCCCGCCGCTCGGCAACGATCCAGTCCACGAGATTGTGTCCGGGACGGCGCGGCTGAGTGCACGGCCGGCGATGAGCGGGTGGTCCTCATACCGGAAACCGGTGGCGCACGGGGCGGCACTACGTGTCGCGAGCAGGTCAGGTGCCGGTGAACGCGGGGCTGACCTCCGAGACCCCGCAGCGAGCGGCGACGCCGGCTGCTTCAAGAGCCATCGCGAAGGCCGAGAGAGCCACGTCCATCGCCTCCTCCGTGGATCCGGCCTCCACTCGGAACGTGGCGATGAGATTCGGCGAAAAGACATCCAATCGGACGGACGCGCCGATCGCGACCGGGTGGCTGTTCAAGGCGTCGCACACTCGCTCGATCGCCTCCTCGCCAACCGCGGCGCCAGGCGCCGTATCAACCGTAATCATCCACTCGCTCAACATTTCTCCACGCCACCCCGATACACGGGCTACGCGGCGCGTAAACCGACCGAGACGGCCGTCCCCGGTTCTGGGCCGCGCATTCCGGCGGCAATCGGCAAGACGCCGAACCGCGTTCAGCCGACCCCGGATCGAGACCGTAAGTGGGCTGCACGGAATGAGCTCGCGGCGCGCAGGTCTACGAGGTCGGCTGGACGGAGTTCCAGGCCACCTCTGTGAGCCCACACCGCTCCCAGCGGTGTGCTCTCTAGCGTCGCTTGAGATCTGGTTTCGAGACGACGAGGTAGCCGGGATGCTGGTCGATGATGCGTTCGACCGAGGGATCTTCGTGGCCGGGCAGGACGATGAATTGATCCGGCGGTGCGACGGCATGCTCGTACTCAGCCAGCGGCAGCTCGACAGCGCGGGCGCAGGCCGGATCGTCGCACTCGCAGACGAACGGGACCGGCTCGTCCGGGGGACAACCCCCGTCGTCTTCCAGTCGCGCGCGGCGCTCGTTGTGCTGCTTGAACGCTTCCTCGTTCTTCTCGGCTCGAGCAAGCCGCTGCTTGCCATTCGAGCTCATGCTCCCCAGCCTACCAGGCCCTCCGGGGACAGACTTGGCGACGCGAAGCGGCCCGTGCTCGACCTCACGCTCCCCGACACCCCGTTCTCCGTGCGGTTAGTGACTGCCGACGTCGGGTGCTGGCGGCAATGGCGCTTGTGGACCGCCCCGAACACGTTGCGGTGACGCCCGCGGCCGCGGGTCAAGCGCGCCCCACAAACGACGGAACTCGCCGGAATCATCGAGCAGGAGCCTGTGATGTTCCGGGCAGAGCGTGAGGTGGTCGGCCTCGGCGGTCGTCGCGGCGCGGCGGCAGGCGGGAAACGCACAGGGCTCGGTATTCACGACGGTGCGCGAGCTTGCAGGGATAGATTGGGGGCGGAGACGGCCGTCGCTGTGCGAGACGTGCCGGCCGGCCGGCCTCGTGGGCACGTCGACTGGCCGCGGCGACGCACCAAATCTCCGGTCGAATGATTGGCTACACGTCGGCCAACGCACCGGATCGCGCCGATGGTTCTCGGCTGGCGACTCCGGGATCGACGCGGAGAGACATCGCTTCGGCTTCAGTGGCTCCGCAGGACGGGTACAAGTTGACGGCGGGGGTCTCCGTGCAACCCTCCCTTAGTGCAACCCTGGGTGACGGGGGCGGAGCAGCTACCTCCTGCGCGTCGCGCCCGGCTGAGCCGGCGAGCCACGTCTAGCCGGGTCGTGGAGCGAGTGGCGGTTTCGGCCGTGAGGTTGGCTCGGGTGGTTGTCCCGATTCGTCGGCGATCGGGAGCGCGAAGGATACGCGCGCGCCGCTGCCCGGGTTTGATGTGATGTGGGCGTGGCCGCCTGCGGCGCGGACGCGCTCGACCAGCGTTTCGAGGCCGAAGTGGAAGGCGGCGTCAGGGCGGTTGCGGACATCGACGACATCAAAGCCACGACCGTCGTCCTCGACGGCGACCTCGAGCCAGCCTGGCCGCCGCTCCAACTCGATGGTGATGCTGTGGGCGCGGGCGTGCCGGCGGACGTTTGCCAGCGCCTCCTGAGCTGAGCGGTAAAGCAGCTCTTCCGTGACAGTGTCGTACCGGCCGACGTGGCCTCCCACGTGCGCGGTGGCGCCGACTTCTCGCGCGGTCTGGTCGGCCAGGAGGCGCAGAGCGGCGGCGAGGCCGTGGTCGTGGAGCACGGCCGGTCGCAGCTCGAACATCAGCCGGCGTGTCCGTTCGGTTGCTTCCCCGAGCGTCGCTCGGGCATAGGCGAGCGCGTTCTCGATGCGGGTGTCGCCGTGGCGGCGCGCCACCAGTGCGGCCCGATCCATCGCAAGCAGCGATGCGGTCATCACCTGCACGGTGTCGTCGTGCAGTGCGGTCGCGATTCGGCTTCGCTCCTCCTCCTCGGTTCGCAACATGCCGGCCAGAATGGCACGGCGATGCTGCTCGCTTTCGGCAAGCGCCTGCTCGATCTCGAACCGGCGGGTCACGTCGCGGGCGATCACCGAAGCTGCGACCACGCGGCCGTCGTGGACACGGACGGGAGAGACCGTGATGGATACCAGCACCAGCTCTCCGTCTTTGCGCTGGCGGACCGTCTCGTGTGGCTCGATCTTGTCGCCCTGACGGATCCGATCGAGGATCGCTTCGATCTCGCCGTGGCGATCCTCGGGCACGATGATGGCGATGTGACGGCCGATCGCCTCCTTCGCGCTGAACCCGTACAGCCGCTCAGCACCCGGATTCCACGAAAGGATCGTCCCGTCAAGGCTCTTCGACAGGATCGCGTCCTGCGAATCTGAAACGATCGCCGCGAGCCAGTTCAACTGACCCGCCCGCGACCACCGTCCCAACCCACGCCCTCGGCCCGCTAAGTAGCCGTGTCTCACCCGGAACCCCGTTTACGGATCGTCTCCCCAAAAAGAGAGCTACGCCACCCTACCCGCGACGGCGCTGATCGCACTCCCCCAGTAGAGGTATGCGGATTAGGCCGAGCCACCAAAGGTCGATCGACGCCAGTTAGCCGCCAGCTTCACGCGCGACAGTGCGAGGGGTTTACGCGACGCGCATGCGCGGGCATGAAACGACGGACACTGGCACGTCCCTGAGACCTCTCCGGGCGCGGTCAGAGCCCGGCGGGCCAGCCTCGAGAACCGGCCCGCCGGGCACGTGCTCCAAAGGGTCTCCCCGAAGGGCTTGGTCCGTCCCCGGCTATGAGCACAGACGCCGGTTTGCAGACCGCGGTCGGGATCAGGCCGTGGTCGAGGCTTCGGCATGGGCTGCGTGTTCGTGGTGGAGGCGTTGGGCTCGTGTGTGGAGGAGGTCGTTGGTGACGACTTGGATGGTGCCGGCGATGGGGATTGCGATCAGTGCGCCGAGGATGCCGAGCAGCGCAGCTCCGATGAGCACCGCGACCAGCACGACGAGTGCGGGCATTTGTATGGTGCGTCGGTAGACGATGGGTTGGATGAGGTGGTTTTCGATCTGTTGGTAGATCATGATCACGGCAAAGACGATGATCCCGTCGGTGGTACCGCCTGCGAAGTATGCAACTGCGACTATGAGGATGGCGGCGATGGTGGCGCCGACTAGGGGGATCAGGTCTCCGATGGCGACGACGACTCCGAGGGTGAGTGCGTACGGCAGGTGGAGGATCCAGAGAGTGGTGATCGCGACGGCGCCGGCGATGACGGAGATGAGGAGGTTGCCGGCGACGTAGCCGCCGACGTTTCGGTTGATGTGAGCGCCGATTTCACGAGCCCGGTCTGCTCCGGCGGGGCGTAGCTGGGAGAGAATCAGTTGGTTGATCCGGGGTAGCTCAAACAGGATGAACGCGGCCAGGAAGAGCACGGTGAGGGTCGCGGCCACGCCGTTGATGACCGCGCCGGCGGCGCCGAAGATGACGTTAGGCAAAGCGCTGGCATGGGCCTCAGCCTTCGCGACGATGTTGTAATGCTGATCGAGGCGATGGATCAGCGGGTTTCGGGTCAGTCGTTCGGCCGCTTGAGGTGCGCTTTTTGGGAGTTCATTGATCTGGCTGACAAACGGCGCTGCGAGAAGCGCCAGCACGATCAAGAGTCCCACTACAAACGCGAAGAAGACGGAAAGGACTGCCCACGTCCGGCGCATCAAACGCTCCACGCGAACGACGGCGGGGTTCAACGCGATCGCGATAAAGACCGCCATACCAAGCCAGATCAAAACGGTGCGAACGCTGTCCAGAAGCGACACCGCAATCGAGAACACGAGTATCGACACCAAGATCTTGGCGATCACCCGAAGTGGCACGTCCAAAACGATCCGGCTGGGCGCTTCACCCATGTCCACCTGGCGGGGCGAGACGTCTATTGTCGATGAGACAGACACGCCGCGCGCACCGCCGCGACCTTCGCCATCATCCATGTCGACGCTGAGACACGCTAGTCTCTGGGCCGCGAGGCGCGCTCAGACGTCTCGGCGTCTCGCGCCTCACTATTCGCCGGCTCCACATCCCGATCGATCTCATCGGCAAGCGTGTGATGTTCCTCAGCCCTCGACCGCTCCCGTTCCGCTTGGGCGGCCTTCGTTTCGGCTTCAAGCTGTTCCCGTTCGGCCGTGCGGCTTGCTCCTCGGCCTCCAACCTCACCGACTCGGCCGCCCGTTCCCGCGCCTCGGCCTCCTCACGGTGAGCGGCAGCGGCATCTCGACGAACCTCAAGCTGACGCGCGCGACGCCGCGAAGACGCAGCCCGCCAAACCACCGCCAAACCAACCACTACCACCACCCCAAGCACAACCCAACCGGTACTAGACATGACCCCTTCCCTCCTAACACAAAGTCACCGGCGCAACGCGTGCTCCACTCCGCCGAGACGCCATCGGAACGACACGCGGCGCCAGCCGCCCAGGATCACAAGACGAGATGATCGCGAGTCAAAGCCACCGAAATCCGGAACTGCAAAACAGTCACAACGAACCCACCGTCCATAGACGGCCTACGAGAACCTGGTTCCCCGCTCCACTGCGCCACAAACTCATCTAGGCCATCGCGGCCCAGGCGAGAACGGACGGCGATGCCGTCAGGCGTCGGTGACGGCCAACGGCGCCCGGCCCATCCCGGTCAGCACCTCGTGGAAGTCGTCGAGCACCGTCGCGTCCTCGATGGTGGCCGGCATGCGCCACTCTTCGCCGTCCGCCATTCTTGCGGATCGCGCCGCGCAGGATCTTGCCGGAGCGCGTCTTCGGGAGCGCGTTGACGATGCGTACGCTCTTGAAGGACGCCACGGGGCCGATCTCGTCCCGGACGCGGGCGACGAGCTCCGCGGCGATCTCCGAGTGCCCGCGCTCGACGCCCGCCTTCAGGACGGCGAGGCCGATCGGCACCTGGCCCTTGAGATCGTCCGCGAACCCGACGACGGCGCACTCGGCGCGTCGACGCGGAATCCGGCCACGCACGCCTATCTACCCATACTCGGTGTGGTGACCTGCTCGCGTCGTCAGACTGCGCCCATCAGCCGGCGAGGCCGCGGTTTCACGGACCGGTTGAGGCGGCGGGGCCTTGCCGCGAGCCGACTAGCCTTCGCCGGTGTTGCCGCGCCTCTTGGCGGTCGTTGGTGTTTTCCTGGCAAACCTAGTGGCAATCCGGGTTGCCCTTTCGAGCGCCGCCACTTCCTGTTTCAGGTTGCGCTGAAGTAGTGTTGACGCGTCGGTTTCTCCGAGACCGTCGGCGATAGTGATCAAGCTAGTGTACGCGGCGATCTCGTAATGCTCGGTACGCGTTACAGCGCTCGCAACGAACGTGTCCAGAATCGGTCTGTTTGGCTTCTGCTTCTTGACGAACCGGTCGTGGTCCTTCTTGACCGCTTTGATTGCGGGGCACTTGCCAGCCTTGGGCTCCTCGCCGATTGTCTTGAACACGGCCTTCACCGTGTCAATGTGCTTTTCAGTCTCAGCCAAGTGCCTTTCAAGCGCCCCGGTGAGTTTTGCGTCCCACGCGTTCTTGCTGAGTTCGGGTAGAACCTTAAGGATCATCTGCTCGGCGCACAACACATCCCCCAACTCGTATAAGAACAACTTTCGTGGATTGTCCATCTGTGTCCTCCCCATCGGGGTGGGATCGAACCTCTTCGTCGAGGCGTCGGGTCCCACCGGTTTGCGTCGCCCGGTCAAGCACGGTTCCCTCCTGCGCCCACGCCGCAAACACGCTTAAGAGTCCGCTCAGACATCTGGTTCACGGCGACGCACTTCGCCGTGTGTGCCGGCTTGACCGCGATCCCGGCTTGGATTCCGGACGGACCCGGAGTCCGGGGTCCACCCGGCCGCCACCTCCGTCAGGATGAGGACCGGGTAGACACGGGTACGGTGTATGCGTGTACTGAGTACGAGCAACGCGAGCGCCGCCGGACACCCGGACGCCAGAAGGAACTGCAGCCGATCCCTCCGGCTAGGGTGACGGTCACGACGCCCGGCGCTCGATAGCCTAGACGCGACGTCCAGCGAGATTGCGCCAGATGAACAACGCGACCGCGATGATGACGAGGATAACAAGAATCTCGATCAGCATGACCCTCCCTTCTTAGGTCGAGAAGGCACGGAGGTCAGCGTGGCTCGGAATCAGCCAAGCTGTACTTCCCTCAAACACCAGATTTGCTCTGACGCTTAGATGCCCAACGCGCTGGATCGGAAACCCGGCCGAGCTGGTGGCCAGGACGTGTGGGGCACCGAGCTGTACCTCGATCTCAGCGGTGGAACGTCATCCGAATCCTCGTTCCCGGCCGCAGGGTCTCGACGGCGACGGAGTCGGCCACTGCCTCGATGACTGGGAGGCCAACACCGAGTCCCGGCTGCCGAGGCTGACCGTCGATTCCGCGGCCAGAGTCAAGGACGGACACAATGAGCGCGTCAGGTGATGCCTCGAACGTGATCACCATGGCTCCGCGAGAACGGCCGCTCGGGTAGGCGTTCTGGACGGCGTTGGCGCAGGCTTCCGTGAGTGCGAGCCTGATGTCGGCCGCGCGCCGAGGGGTGAACCGGAGTGCGCGGAGGACGCGGTCGAGCTCGTGGCGGATGGCCGGCACGCTGCTTGGGATCGCTGGGAGCGTGTGTCGAAACGCGCCTGAACCCGGCTCCCCGAGAGGGCGATCCACCATATGCCGTACCCGCTTCCCGTCGCGGCGCGCGAGCGCCTGATGCTGATGCTGCGCTGCCCGGTCTGGGAGCCGGCCGCTGCTGCCACGCGGCGGGTCCGGCTCCCAAGCCGTGCGGATCGATTTAGGCCGTCTGGTTGGGATCCTCGCTGGCAGCGAGGTCCACGGAGACCTCCAGGACGTCGCTCAGATGCCGCTGCTGGATCGGCAGTGCCCACGACACCAGGCTCTCGATGTCGTGGTGGTTGGCCCGCTGGTTCATCGCCGCGAGTACCGACCAGTGTCCAACCTCCCCAGCCTCGGCCATGGTCAGGAACTCGAACCCGTCCAGGGCGTCCGAATCGCTGTCGAGGTAGGTCTTCATCATCTCGGCGCCCTTGCTCTTCGTGGCGCGGGCCTCGTCGAGAATCGCCGTCTTCTTGCCGTCGAATGTGCCGGCCAGTTCGGTGCAGCGCTGCTCGGTCTCGGCCGCCTCCTTGTGCATCTGGCGCAACGCCGACACCAGGTTCGTCTCCTGCTCCTTCTCCGCCAGCGCCAACACCTTGTCGGTCGCCGCCTGGGCAGCCATTGCCAAGCCGGTGACCTCGCCCAGCTTTGATTCCAAATTCGTCAGATCCGCCATACATGCTCCGATCGGTAGGGGTCGCCGCTGGTTGTTCCCCCGCTCGGCGAGCACCTAACCCGACGACGATTGCGGCGGACGTCGCCGGTACCCTGCACGTCAGCCGAGCCTCGGACCCCGATGCGGCGTCTGAGGGTCGATCGCTTAAACGACGAAACCCGCCTAATCGAGCGGGTTTCGTGCATGCGCTGGAGAGGACTTGAACCTCCACGACCCAATCGGGTCACAAGGCCCTCAACCTTGCGCGTCTACCAATTCCGCCACCAGCGCGCGCTGCGACCAGGCAGTCTAACCGCGAAATTGCCCGTGCGGACGACTAGAGCAGGAAGCCGAGCGCGATCACGTTCGCGGTGAAGAGGAGCGCGACCAGGATCGTGAGCCGCGTCAGGTTTCGCTCCATCACCGCGGTGCCGCCGTAGCTCGACCCGCCCGGGTTCAGCATGCCGGAGAGGCCGGAGTCCTTGCCCGAGTGCATGAGCACGAGCACGATCAGGCCGCCGCCGAGGAGCACCTGGACGCCGGACAGGATCTGGGACAGGAGGTGGGACGACATCGGGCGGGACTTTAGCCGACGGCCACGGTACCGGCCTCGCCCGCGACCAGCCGGCCGATGACCGGCCAGGGCAGCTCTGCGGCCCGGTCGGCGGGGAGGCTGACGAAGAGGCCGCCCGAGGTCTGGGCATCGCAGGCGAGCAGCCGGTCGGCCTCGTCGAGGCCGGGTGCGAACTCGCCGTACTCGGCCGCCAGCTCGAGGTTCGTCCGCGTGCCGCCGGGGACGTGCCCGGCGGCGATCAGCTCGCGCACGCCCGGGAGCAGCCGCACCGCGGCCCAGTCGATCTCGGCCCGCAGGCCGGCCCCCGCCGCCAGCTCGCGCGCGTGCCCGACGAGCCCGAACCCGGTGACGTCGGTGACGGCGTTCGGCCGCGCCGCGCGCACCGCGACGGCCGCCTCGGCGTTCAGCGTCGTCATCGACTCGACCGCCGCGTCCACGACCGCCGCGTCCGGCTCGCCGCGCTTGAGCGCGGTCGTCACGATCCCCGTGCCGACCGGCTTCGAGAGCACGAGCACGTCGCCCTCCCGGCCGCCCGCGTTCGTCCACACATCGTCGGGGCGGGCGAACCCGGTCACCGCCATGCCGTACTTCGGCTCGGGGTCGTCGATCGAGTGGCCGCCGGCGACCACCGCGCCGGCGGCGGCGGCGACGTCGGCGCCGCCGCGCAGGATCTCGCCGAGCAGCTCCATCGGCAGCGCCTTCGGGAACGCGACGACGTTGAGGGCGAACGCCGGCCGCGCCCCCATCGCATAGATGTCGGAGAACGCGTTCGTGGCCGCGATCCGGCCGAACGTGTACGGGTCGTCGACGAGCGGCGTGAAGAAGTCGATCGTCTGCACCACGGCCAGCTCGTCGGAGATGCGCCACACGGCGGCGTCGTCCAGGCCCTCGTGACCGACGATCAGCTGCGCCGACTCGACCCGCGGCAGCCCGGCCAGCACCTCGCGGAGCGAGCCGGCGGGCAGCTTGCACGCACAGCCGGCGCCGTGGGAGAGCTGGGTCAGGCGGACGGTCTCGGTCGCCACCCGATCAGTGTATGCGTCACACGAACGGCATCGGGTGCGGCTCGCACCGCCGCGACCCGTCGGACGCCTCAACGATCAGCCCCTGCGGATCGGCCCCGGCGTCGACGAGCGCGACCACGATGTTGCGCTCGAGGGCGAAGGAGTAGACGGCCCATCGCGCCACCCCGACGGGCTCGCCGTCGCCGGCGGTGATCGTCCAGTGCCGCTCCATGATCGGGAAGGGCGCGCCGTCGCAGACGAGCCCCACCGTCCGCCGGGCCGGGCCGTTGTCGCGCACCGCCCGCAGGGCGTCGCGGCCGACGAAGTCGGGCCGGTCGAGGTCGAGCAGGCTGCCCAGCCCCGCCTCGATCGGGTTCATGTCCGAGTTGGTGGCGTACTGCGTGTCGGAGATCCCCTGCTCGACCGCCCGCACGATGTTCGGGCCGGTGATGAGGAGGCCGTGCGGCTCGCCCGCCGCGACGATCGCGTCCCACACCTCGGTCGCGCGGTCGCTCCCGAGCGGGTAGATCTCGAAGCCCGGCTCGCGGCTCCAGCCCGTGTTCGAGACGACGCAGTCGACGCCCGCGAGCGTGACCGGCCCGCACCGGAACCGGGCCAGGCCGGCGGCGGCCTCGCCGCCGAGCGCGCGCATCACGTCGGCGGCCCGCGGCCCCTGCAGCTGCATCGGCGCGACGTCGGCCTCGGCCACCGCCACGTCGTCGCCGCGGGCGAGCGCGAGCCCGGTCGCCCACAGCGTCAGGTCGACATCGGAGTGCGAGAACCACACCACGTCCGGCTCGGGCCGGAGCACGATGCACTCGCACATGATCGCCCCGGCCCGGTCGCACACGGGCGAGTAGCGGCACTCGCCGACGCCGAGATCGGAGAGCCGCCGCGGCGCGAGATAGTCGGCCAGCGCGAGCGCGTCCGGCCCGCGCAGCTCGGCCTGGCGCTCGGCCCCGACGTCCCAGAGCGTCACCCGCTCGACGAGGGCCGCGTAGTCCTGGCGCGGGTCGCGGCCGTAGTCGAGCGGCATGTAGGTGTGGTTGTAGACCATGAAGTCGCACGCCCCCGCACGCAGCGTGCGCTCGAAGTAGGGCGAGCGGCGGATGGTGGGATGGAGCATGTTGGTAGCATCATTCCATGACTCCGGCCGAGGCCCTGCGGGCAGTGTGCGACGCCTGGGAGCAGGGCAACCCGGACGCGGCGGCGGACCTGTTCGCGCCCGACGGCGTCTACGAGGACCCGCTCTACCCGGCCCCGCTGCACGGCCGCGAGGAGATCCGGGCCGGGCTCGCCGGGGGCATGGGCGCGATCGAGGACTGCCGGGTGACGCTCGACCCCGTGCTCGAGCAGGGCGACCTCGTGCTCGCCGTCGGCCACTTCGGCTCGCGGCTGCGCGACGGCGGCGGCCGCTTCGACTTCCCCTTCGCGATCCTCGTCGAGCTCTCCGACGCGGGCATCGCGCGCCTGGCCGAGTACTTCGACACGAAGCCGCTCGTGCCCTGACGCCCGCGCTGGGCGGCCGACGTAGACTGCGAGGCATGAGGACGCGCGAGTTCGGCTCGACCGGGATCGAGGCCTCGGAGGTCGGGTTCGGCCTCTGGACGATCTCGACCGGGTGGTGGGGGGAGCACTCCGACGAGGACGCGATCAGGCTCCTGCGCGAGGCCTACGACCTCGGCGTCACGCTCTTCGACACCGCCGACACCTACGGCGAGGGCCGCGGCGAGACGCTGCTCGCCCGCGCGCTCGGCCACGTGCGCGACCGGATCACGATCGCGACCAAGTTCGGCTACGACATCTACTCGCCCTGGGAGCGCAAGGGGCACGTCG
The DNA here is from genome assembly GCA_963731515.1 of uncultured Actinomycetes bacterium. Taxonomy (GTDB): domain Bacteria; phylum Actinomycetota; class Thermoleophilia; order Gaiellales; family JAICJC01; genus JAICJC01. The sequence goes on from CAVSVU010000016.1 coordinate 61,529, forward strand.
AGCGGCCGCACGACTGGTCGCCCGAGTACATCCGCTACGCGCTCGACCAGAGCCTTGCCCGGCTCGCCACCGACCGCATCGACGTCTACCAGCTGCACAACCCGCGCATGGACGCGATCCGCTCGGACGAGGTCTTCGCCGTGCTCGACGAGGCCGTCACCGCCGGGAAGATCCGCACCTACGCCGTCGCGCTCGGCCCGGCCATCGGGTGGCGCGACGAGGGCATCGAGGCGTTCCGCACCCGCGACCTGGGCGCCGCCCAGATCATCCACAACCTGCTCGAGCAGGATCCCGGCCGCGAGCTGATCGAGGTCGCGCGGGAGGAGTCGATCGGCCTCATGATCCGCGTGCCCCACTCGTCGGGGATGCTCGAGGGCCGGTACACGAAGGACACGGTGTTCGGCCCGAACGACCACCGCCGCCACCGGCCCAGGGAGTGGCTGACCGAGGGGCTGCGGAAGGTGGATCAGCTCGGCTTCCTGACCGACGGCCGCACGCTCGGCCAGGCGGCGATCCAGTGGCTGCTCGCCGAGCCCGCGGTCACCACGGTGCTCCCGAACATCTACGACTCGGCGCAGCTGCGCGAGTTCGCGGCCGCGCCGGAGACGCCGCCGCTCTCGTCCTCGGAGCTCGATCGTGTCGCGGCGCTCTACGCGAGCGACTTCGCCGTCGCCGCGGCGACCACCGGCGCCTGAGGCGCCCGGGGCTCGAGCGCAGCGAAGAGGTCGGCCAGCTCGTGCCGCTCGGGCGGCGCCGACCAGCGCCGGCGCACGACGCCGGACGGATCGACGTAGAGCACCATCGGCGTCGCCCGCATCCCCAGGCGCGAGTGGGCGGGGCCGCCGCCGATCTCGATCACGGTCACCCGCCCACGGCTATGGGCGGCCGCTGCCGCGAGCCGGTTCAGGGACACCCGTGACGACGTCGAGTACGGGGTCGAGAACTGCACGAACGCACCGCCCGGCGGGAAGCGGTCGAGGCCGACCTGGCCGGGGGTGATCCGATCGGGCAGCATGGCGATCGTCCTCCGCCGCCTGCGTGTGGAGACGGCCCGGACGGCACCGGCGACGCCGGCGCATCCCCCGACAAGCACCAGCCACTCCTCGATCACCCCGACACCATAGCCGCCCACGGGCGTGGAGCGAGGCTCCGGGGTGTCACAAACCGGTTACGGATCGACCCCGGCGCCGCTTCGGGGTCTGACCCCGGTTCCGGCCGGCCGGGGTCGGCGGCCGTTCGCCGCCCGGGCAAGGACGGCCTCGACCTTCGCGGCCTGGAGCGGGAGGGCGTGCTCGGCCGCGGCCCGCACCGCCTCGCGCGACGGCACCGGGAGCGCCGCTGCGGCCAGCATCCCGGCCGCGATCGAGTCGACGTCGAGCGGGTCGACCAGCGCGCCGATGCGCGGGGTCAGCACCTCGGCCGGGCCACCGACGCGGGTGGCGACGACCGGGCGGCCGCGGGCGAGCGCCTCGAGCATCGCCTGGCCCTGCGGCTCCTCCAGGCTGGGCAGGCAGACGACGTCGGCCTTCGCGATCTCGGCGGCGACGCCGTCGGACGACAGCCGGCCGGCGAACCGCGTCCCGACGGGCGCCGTCTCCCGCAGCCGCCCCTCGAGCGGGCCGCCGCCCACGATCGTGAGCGTCCCGCCGCCCAGCTTCGCAAAGGCCTGCTGGAGCCGCTCGACGTTCTTGCGGTGCGTGAGCGAGCCGACGTAGAGGAACCGCGGCCCGTTCCCGTGCGTGCTCTTCGCCCGCGGGGCCGGGCGCAGGCGCTCGGTGTCGACGCCGCAGTCGATCACCTCGACCGTCACGCCGGCCGGGGCGGACAGCTGCCTGGCGACGTACTCCGACACGCAGATGACGGCCGCCGCGCGCCGCAGCACCGGCTTCGTCAGCGCCGCCACGATCGGGCTCCGGCGCATGTTGCGCACGTCGGCGCCGTGGGCGGTGATGACGTACGGGACGCGCGTCGCGATCGCCACGAGGCCCGTCGGCACCAGGAAGTGCGCGTAGACGACGTCCGGCCGGTGCTCGGCGGCGGCAGCACGCGCCTGGCGGGCCAGTCCGGCGTATGCCCGCGGCGTCGAGACCGGGCCGCGGTCGCCGGCGTGCAGGACGACGTCGCGGACATCGTTGCCGCGCTGCCGCAGCGCGTCGGCCAGCCGGGCGACGAACACGCCGTACTCGGGCCGCTCGGGGCTCGGGTACATGTTGCTCACTAGCAGGATCCGCACGTGCCAAGTTTAGACTCGTTTAGATGAAGAACACCCCTTGCGAGATGTTTGCATCCGGCAAGGTCACACCAGATCGCGCGGGAACGCGTATGTCCAGGTGTCCGCAAACGCGCACGCCTCGCCCTCGTAGGCGCGCACGACCACGGTGACGTGGAACGTCTCGGCGTCGCAGGTCATGACGCTGTCCGTCTCGCACCGCGCCCGCCATTCGCCCCGCCCGACCGAGCCGACGGTGCGGCAGTGGACGCGGGCCGACAGCGGATCGCCCTCGACGATCGAGAAGGTGGTGCGGTTCGAGTCCTCCACCTCGAGGCCGTTCGGCAGCCGGGTGCGGCCGCCCACGTCCCAGTCGTAGACGAGGTCGACCCGGCCGGTCGAGAGATCGCGGCTGATCGTGCGCCCCGCCGGTGCGCCGTGGACGACCTCGACCGGGAGCGGCGCCGACTCCTCGGGCTCGCCGAACTCCGGCAGCTCGGCGTCGCCCGCCCGGGGCGCGCGCACAGGCAGGACGAGCGCGCTCGCCCCCGCGACCACGGTGAGGGTCACCGGCTCGGGCGACGGCCACGCCCACGGCCAGTACGTCGGCGAGATGCCCACCCGGATGCGGCTCCCGGCCGCGAACGCGTGCCCCGTCGCGTCGAGCCGCACCGTCGCCCGGAAGCGCTCGCCGGGCACGAGCGCCTCCGGGTGCTCGTCGCTCTCGCGGTGGGTCAGGTTCTGGAGCGCGCGCGTGACGAGCGCGGACGTCCCGTCGGCGAACACCTCGCACAGGCGCACGCAGGCGAGCGCGTTTCGCCGATCCGAGGCGAGCGTGAGCTCGACGTCGGGGAAGCCCAGGATCTCGAGCGGCTCGGGCAGCGGCTCCGACGTGAACGTGAGGCTCATCCCGTCCATCTCGCGCTGGTCGCCGGGCCAGTCGGCGGGCTCGCCGTACGGGCACCAGGAGCCGGCGTCGAGCCCGGCGGTCTGGACGCCGACGACGTCGAGCTCGGCCTCGTCGCCGGCCGCCTCCCCCAGTCCGTCCGCGTTCAGGTGGAGCCGCCGCGGCGTCGCCCCGGGGGGCGGCCAGCCCGGCTCGGCGGCCCACCGGCCCGGCCGCTCCGCGTAGCAGACGCGGGGACGGAACGAGTCGTGGATCCACGCCCGCAGCATCGGCTCGGCCATGATCCCCGTTTCGACCCCGCCCAGCCAGTGGTCGAACCAGCGCCGCATCTCCTGCAGGAACCCGATGGTGGGGCCGGGCGGGCCCGCCTGCGGCCAGGCGTGCGACCACGGCCCGATCAGGCCCTTGCGCGGCCCGGGCAGCCCCTCGAGCAGGCGCGGGATCGCGTTCGTGTACCCGTCCGACCAGCCGCCGACCGCGTAGACGGCCGCCTCGATCGCGGAGAAGTCCTCGCACACCGAGCCCTGCTTCCAGTAGGCGTCGCGGCGCTGGTGGGCCAGCCACGGCTCGATCATCGGCGGGGCCGAGCGCAGCCGCTCGAGCCACATCTCCCGCCACCGGTCGCCGACGATGGCGGGGTCGGGCGGCCACCCGTTCCAGCCCAGCATCGACGACGCCCACTGGAGCATGTCCGAGCCGACGCAGCCGCCGTCGTAGTGGACGTCGTCCGCGTAGCGGTCGTCGGTCGAGCACAGCGTCACGATCGCCCTGAGCGCCGGCGGGCGGCGGGCGGCCACCTGGAGCGAGTTGAACCCGCTCCACGAGATCCCGATCATGCCGACCGCGCCGGTGCACCAGGGCTGGGCCGCGATCCACGCGATCACCTCGCACGCGTCGGATTGCTCCTGCGGCAGGTACTCGTCGTCGAGGATCCCGTCGGACTCGCCGGTGCCGCGGATGTCGGCCCGCACGCACGCGTACCCGTGCCCCGCCAGGTAGGGGAAGTGGTGGGAGTCGCGCACCGCCGTGCCGTCGTTCAGGCGGTAGGGCAGGAACTCGAAGATGGCCGGCACGGGGCGCTCGACGGCGTCCTCGGGCAGCCAGATCCGGGCCGCCAGGCGCGTCCCGTCGGCCATGGCGATCCACTCCGTCTCGATCGTCCGCACCCGCCGCGGAAACTCGGTGACGACCCGCATCCGGGCATTTAACCCGACCCGCGCCGGCGGCTCGCCGATGGGGGGCAAAACACCCCCCGCCGACCCTCCATCACAGGGGTTGCCGAAGGGTCACCACAGGTTCAGAGTGGAGTACATCCTCACGCGCGCCGCGATGGGGATGCCTCCCTGACATGCGCCCGCCTGGATGGACGTCCACCACCGGGCGGGCGCGGAGGAGGAGGGGTTCCGGGCGGCTACGCGCCGGCGCGGGCCGCGGCGAGCAGCTCGCGGAAGCAGTCGAGCTCCTCGCAGGAGCTCTCGTCCATGCCGTTCAGGGCGATCTGGAGCTGGAGGCCGAACGCCTCGAGCAGCGACTCCGGGCCGTCCTCGAGCGCGAGGGTGAACGAGAGGTACTCGCGCCCCGACCGCTCGCCGACGATGCGGAAGCGGCGCGACGCCAGCTCTCCGCCGGTCGGCGCGCCGAACACGAGCAGCCGCTCACCGGCCCGCTCGGCGTCGGTTGCCGGGTCGGCGATCAGGCTGCGGACGACGCCCGTGAGGCTGCCGTCGACGTCGGTGGCGGCCCGCTCGATCAGGCGCGGGAGCATCAGCTCGGACATGGGCCCAACGGTAGACGGGCGGCGCGGCCGGGACACCCCCCATATTGGGGAGATGCAGGCAGATCGTCACGGCTGCGACGAGCCGCCGCCGATGCCGACGGTCGTGCCGCCGTCGACGGTCACGATCGTCGTCGACTGAGGGGCGTGCCCGGAGTCGGCGGCGGCGAACGCGATCCCGAACCCGATCCCGATCCCGAAGATCACGACGCAGCCCAGCAGCATGCGCAGATGCTCATGCGCCCACGCCGCCGCACGGCGCGACAGCGCGCCCGCGACCGTGCCGGATCCCGCCTCCTCGCGTTCCTTCACGCTGCGCGCAGGTTACCCGCCCACCGCGGGCGGCAGACCGAACACCGGGGACTGTCCCCGCGGGCGGGGACAGTCCCCGTTTTATGACGCTCTAACACGTTTGCATATCAACCTTTTTGCAAAGGATTCCGATACAGAAAGAGCTGCGCTGCACCCTCCATCTTTCGAGGTGCTCCTGTGACCGACGGCGGCCAGGTGCCGATCCCATCGACCGCTGCGCTCCTGCGATCGCTCGCGATTGCCGCCGCCGCGTGCGCGCTCCTGGCGTCACCCGCCGGCGCCTACGTGCTGCGCCCCTTCGCAAGCAAGGCGGCGACGGTCAAGATCACCACGCACCCGCCGGCCGCTGCCGCGAGCGCGACCGCGAAGCTCGCGTGGAAGACCACGGGGAGCGGGCTCACAGTCCGCTGCCGGCTCGACGCGGGCGCCTACGCCGCCTGCCGTACGTCGCACACCTACTCGCACCTCACGCAGGGGATGCACACCTTCACCGTGCGCGTCACCGGCGGCGCGACCCGCACGGCGACCTACCGGTGGCGGGTCGACACGACGGCGCCGGCCGCTCCGGTCGTGAGCGGCGGAACGGGCGCATGGTCGGCAGTCCCCGTCACACTCTCGGCGACCGGCGCGAGCGACGCCGGCGGCAGCGGCGTCGCCTCCTACCAGCACCGCAGCTCGGCCAACGGCGGCGCGTCGTTCGGCGCGCCGGCCGCCGGCGCGAGCGTAAAGGTGAGCACCGACGGGACGACCTTCGTCCAGTTCCGGGCGCTCGACAGGGCCGGGAATCGCCTCGCCATGGGCACCCGCGGCACCCGCCCCGGCCGCGACGGCGATGGTCGACACCACCGGCCCCTCGCTCCCGGCGCTCACCGGCGGCTCGAGCGCGTGGGCGAACGCGGCGTCCGCGACGGTGCAGCCCACGGGCACGCCGACGGACGTGGGCTCGGGGTTCGCCGGGTACGAGTACCGCTCGTCGACCGACGCCGGCGCGACGTGGTCGCAGCCGGTCGCCGGCGCGACCGCGGCCGTCACGGCCGAGGGAATCACGGAGGTCGAGTTCCGGTCGCTCGACGCCCTCGGCAACGCCTCGGCCTGGACGGCGCCCGCCCAGGTGATGCTCGACCGAACGGCGCCGTCGGCCCCGGCGCTGTCGGGCGGGTCGACGTCGTGGCAGGCCGGGCCGACCGTGACGGTGTCGGCGAGCGGATCGACCGACGCGGCCTCGGGCCTGGCCGGATACGAGTACGAGACCTCGACGAACGGCGGCAGCACCTGGTCCGGGCCGACGACCGCGGCGAGCGCCCTCGTCTCGACCCAGGGCACGACGCTCGTGCGATTCGCGGCCACCGACGGCGTCGGCCTCGCATCGGCCTGGACGCAGGCGACCGTCAAGCTCGACCTGACGGCTCCCGTCAGCGCCGACGGTGAGCGGCGGGTCGTCCACGTGGGCGACCGCGGCGTCCGGTGCCGTGACGGCGAGCGGCTCGACGGACACGGGCGGCTCCGGCCTCTCCGGCTATCAGTACCGCAGCTCGGCGAACGGCGGCGTGACGTGGACGGGGGCGACGGCCGGCGCAACCGACACCGTGACCGCCGAGGCCGACACGTGGGTGCAGTTCCGCAGCGTCGACACGGCCGGGAACGCGTCCGCCTGGACGCCGGCGTCCCAGACCGCCGGCGCGACCGTGCGCCTCGACCGCACGGCGCCCTCGATCCCGGTCGCGACGGGCGGCTCGTCGGGCTGGTCGAATGCGGCCTCGATCACCGTCATCGCGAGCTCGACGGACGCCGGCAGCGGCGTGAAGAGCTACCAGTACCAGACCTCGACGGACGGCGGCAACACGTGGACGGGCGCAACGACCGGGTCATCGGTGACCGTCTCGGCCGCCGGCACGACCCTCGTCCAGTTCCGGGCCACCGACAACGCGAACATCGCGTCGTCGTGGTCGGGCATCACCGCCGGCGGCACCGTCCAGCTCGACCGCACGGTCCCGGCGGCGCCGACGGCGGTCTCGGGCGGCTCCCTGTCCTGGCAGCTGACCGCGCCCGTGACGATCTCGGCGTCCGGGGCGACGGACTCGGGCGGCGCCGGCCTGTCCGGCTACCAGTACCGCACCTCGACGGACGGCGGCAGCACCTGGTCGGGCGCGAGCCCCGGGCCGGCGGCGATCGCGACCGAGGGCGTCACGATCGTGCAGATGCGCGCCGTCGACGCCGCGGGCAACACCTCGTCATGGGCGCCGGCGTCGGCGGGTGCCGGCAACACCGTGAAGCTCGACACGACGCCGCCGACCGCCCCCGCCGTCGCGGGCGGGACGGGCGGCTGGTCGACGGCGGCGTCGGCGCTCGTCACCGCCTCCGGCTCGACGGACTCCCCCGGCTCGGGCGTCGCCGGATACCAGCACGAGACCTCGACCGACGGCGGCAGCACGTGGTCGTCGCCCGCCCCCGGCGCCTCGACCTCGATCGCCGCCGAGGGCACGACCCTCGTACGGTTCCAGGCGCTCGACAACGCCGGCCGGACGTCGGCCTGGACGCAGACGAGCGTCCAGCTCGACCGCACCGCCCCGTCGCTGCCGGCGGTCGCGGGCGGCGCGCTCGGCTGGAGCACGGCGGCCTCGCGGACGGTCACGGCGTCGGCGTCGGCCGATGCCGGCTCCGGCCTCGCCGGCTACGAGCACCGGATCTCGACGGACGGCGGCGGCACCTGGTCGACGCCCGTCGCGGGGACGTCGCTGCCGGTCTCGACCGAGGGCGAGACGCTGGTGGAGTTCCGCAGCGTCGACGCCGTCGGCAACGCCTCGGCGTGGACGCCGGCGCCGGTCGCCGCGGGCGGCACGGTGCGGCTCGACCGCACGGCGCCGACGACGCCGACGGCGAGCGGCGGCTCGTCGGCGTGGCAGAACGCCGGCTCGCTCGCGATCTCGGCCGGCGGCTCGACCGACGCCGGCGGAAGCGGCGTCGCCTCCTACCAGCACCGCACGTCGGTGAACGGCGGGTCGAGCTGGTCGGCGGCGGCCGCGGGCGGCACCGTGAGCGTGACGGCGCAGGGCACGACGCTGGTCGAGTTCCGGGCCGTCGACGGCGTCGGCCTCCTGTCCCCGTGGTCGGCGGCCTCCGCCGGCGGGACGGCGAAGCTCGACCAGACCGATCCCACCGTCCCCACCATCACCGGCGGCTCGAACGCGTACCGGAACACCGCCTCGACGACGCTCACGGCGAACGGCGCGACGGACACCGGCGGCTCGGGCCTCGAGGGCTACCAGTACCGGTCGGAGTTCAACCTCTCGAACATCTGGTCGAGCCCGTCCGACGGCTCGCAGGTGACGATCTCCGCCGAGGGCCTCACGATCGTGCAGTTCCGCTCGGTGGACAACGCCGGCAACATGTCGGACTGGGAGCCGTTCGCGGCCTACCCGGGCAACATCGTGAAGCTCGACCGCACGCCCGCGTCGGTGCCGGCCGTCGCCGGCGGGTCGCTCACCTGGTCGGCGGCGCCGTCGGTCACCGTGACCGCGAGCGGCTCGACCGACGGGACGAGCGCCTTCGTGTCGGGGTTCTCGAGCTACCAGTACCGCACCTCGACGAACGGGGGGTCGAGCTGGTCGGCCACGGGATCGGGCGCGTCGGTCGCGGTGTCCGCGCAGGGCACGACGGTCGTCCAGTTCCGGTCGGTGGACGCGGCCGGCAACACGTCGGCATGGACGCCGGCCACGCCCGGCGCGACGGACACGGTCATGCTCGACCGGACGGCGCCGACGCCGCTCACCGTTCTGGGCGCTCCGAGCGGCTGCGCGGCCGGGCCGGTCACGCTGACGGCGACCGGGTCGAGCGACACGTTGTCGGGCCTCGACCACTACGAATCGACCGTGAACGGCGGCTCGGTCGTCCAGGGCGCGAACGTCGTGGTCTCGGGCCACGGCTCGTTCGCCGTCAAGCTGCGCGCGGTCGACGCGGTCGGCAACGCCACCGCCTGGGTGACGACGACCGTCTGCCTCAGCTAGACGTCGTCGTCGCGCCAGCTGCCGTAGCGGCCGGCGGTGGCCTCGACGGCATCGCCGAGGACCGGGTGCAGCGAGAGATCGGGCGAGTAGCGGCTCGCCGGCACGGTGCGGCCGAGCGCCTCGGCCATCGCCCGCACGTGATGGGGCGCGCCGCCGCAGCAGACGCCGACGTAGCCGACGCCCAGGTCGCGGGCAGCGGTTGCGAAGTCGGCCATCTCGAAGCGGGTGCACGTGAACGGGTCGAGCGCGATCGGGAAGGCACGCCGCCCCCGGGTGTCCCGGAGGGACTGGAACGTCGGCTGTTCCGGGGTCGTGCGGTAGGGCACGGGCTGGGCGGCCACGGGGCAGGAGACGGCCGCACGCACGCGCGCGAGCAGCGGCAGCAGCGTCGCCGGCCCGCGCGAGCAGTTGAGGCCGACCACCTCTGCGCCGGCGTCCTCCAGCCGTCTGCACGCATCCTCGAACGAGTGGCCGTCGATGGTCGCGTCCTCGGACGAGGCGAACGTGACCACCGCCGGCAGGCCGTGCTCGCGGATCACCTCGAGGCCGATCAGGGCCTCGCCGACGTAGTCGTTCGTCTCGGACAGGATGAAGTCGGCGCCCTCCTCGGCCGCCCACCGCACCTGGTCGCGGTACATGCGGCGCACGCGCTCGCCGCTTGCCGGCCGGGTCGGCGGGGTCGTACGCCCACGTGTTGCAGATGTTCCCGGCCACCAGCGCGTCGCCCTCGGCGGCCGCCTCGCGGGCCAGCCGCAGCGCCTGCCGGTTGAGCGCCTCGACGTCGCCGGCGCGGCCGACCGCGCGCAGCTTCTCCTCGTGGCCGTAGTAGGTGAACGCGACCATGACCTCGGCCCCCGCGCGCAGGAACTCGCGGTGGAGCTCCGCGACCGCCTCGGGCCGGTCGAGCACGACCTCGGGCACGTACGGGCCGCTCTTCAGATATCCGCGCCGCTCGAGCTCGAACAGGTAGCCCTCGGCGCCGAGAACGACGCCGTCGCGCAGCCGTGCCATCAATCCACGATCGTCCATTTCTGCAGACTATCGACCTCGCCCCGGTTGTAATCGTGGCGATCGTGACGTATTGTGGGCGTCCGCCACCGAGAGGGGTCGGCCGAAATGCGCAGCGGTGCACGACGAAGCGTCGCGGGTGTGGCCGTCGCAGTGTGCGGACTCGCCCTCCTGACGACCGGCGCATTCGGCGCGACGGCGCACACGGTCCGTGCCAGCGTCTCGTCTGCGGGCGCACAGGGGAACGCCGGCAGTGGCCAGGGCGGCGTCGCCGTCTCCGCCGACGGCCGCTTCGTCGCATTCGTCTCCGACGCGTCGAACCTTGTCGCCGGAGACACAAACGGCGTCGCCGACGTCTTTGTTCGCGACCTGCGGTCGCACACCACCGTGCGCGTCAGTGTCTCGTCGGGTGGAACGCAGGCCGACGATGCGAGTGACGCCGAGGCGCTGGCCATATCGCCCTCGGGCCGATTCGTCACCTTCACGTCGTCCGCCACGAACCTGGCGCCCGGCAACGACGATTCGATCTGTGCGCCCGAGCCCTGCCCGGACGTCTACATCCGCGACCGCCGCATGCACACGACCCGGATGTTGGTGCCGTTCGCGGGAGGCCCGATGCCGGCGCACATGCAGCTCACCGCCGGCGCGCACTTCTTCGCCTACGACACCGACGGCCAGGGCGATGTCGTCCGCTGCCGCCGCAGCAACCGGCGCTGCGTGATCGTCTCGGTGCTGCCGCCGACGGTCATTGTCGACGAGGTCGACGCCAACTCCTTCCTCGGCGGGATCTCGTCCGGCGGCCGCTTCGTCGAGTTCAACAAGGGCGGGTTCAACGAGGCGCCGAACCCGACGACAATGCTGGCCGGCGGCGTATTCGTGCGCGACGTCCGCGCCCATCGGACACGCGTCGTGACGACGCACCCCTTCGACCTCGCGAACGGCATCTCGCCTCAGGGCCGGTTCGTCCTGTTCTCGAGCAAGGCCCGCAAGCTCGTCCCCGGCGACACGAACCATGTCCGCGACGTGTTCGTGCGTGACCTGCAGACGGGCGTCACCCATCGCATCAGCGTCTCGTCCGGCGGCCGGCAGGGAAACCGCGCCAGCGTCGGCGTCGGGATCTCGAGCCGCGGCCGCTTCGCCCTGTTCGAGTCGAAGGCGAACGATCTGGTTCGAGGCGACCGCAACGGCGCAGCCGACCTCTTCCTTCGCGACCGGGTGCACGGCCGCACGATCCGCGTCAACGTCTCGTCCGCGGCGGAGGCGAACATGCCCGTACGGTTCGCCGCACTGTCGCTCGACGGCCGCTGGGCGGTCTTCGGGTCACCCGCGAGCAACCTCGTCGCCGGCGACACGAACGCCGTGCGAGACGTGTTCGTCCGCGGCCCGCTCCACCGCTGAGAGCACGCCGCCAGTCATAACTGGACATCCAGAAGTTGACAATTCGCTCAGGGGCGGTAGCGTTGCCCTCCCTCGTGACGGATTGGACGACCGAACGTGGTGAGGACAGGGCGGGAGGCCGCTTCGACATGCGTACATTCAAGAGGAACGACGCTCATGATGTCGACCGAGGAGCTCCTGGCGGTGCTCTACGAGTGGCCCGGCGCCGCGACCCCACCTGTCGAGCCGTCGTCCGCGCCGGCCGAGCCGGACGCCCCACTCGCACCCGTCGTCCCGATCCGGCCGCGACAGGTCGTGCGGGCGACGGTGCCGGCGCCCGCCCCGGTGCCGCGACCCGGCCTCCTGCGCCGGCTCCAGTGCGCGCGCCATGGGCACGATCCCCGCCCGCACCGCCCGCTGCCGCACGACGAGGTCGTGTACCGCTGCCTGCGCTGCGGCATGCCGATGGCGGCGCCCGAGCCCACCGCGCGCTAGACACCCGCGCGGCGATGGTGCACTATCCCTCTCGGGGTCTTGAGAGTTGGGTGTGCGTGCTTCACGGGTGGTAGTCCTGGCGGCGCTGGCCGTCACCGTTGGCGCGGCCGGCACCGCAGCCGCGGCCGCGCGGACGCCGCCGCCCGAACGGGGGACGTTCTGGCAGGGGGTGCCCGTCATCCGCGCCGCGCCACTCGCCACCGCCCGGACGCCCGCGACGGCGGGCCTGGCCGCGTCGTTCTGGGCCCGGCCACAGGTGCAGTGGGCCGTCGCGAACGGATGGGTCACGAAGGCGGGGCCCCGAAACTTCGGCCCCTCGACGCTCGTGCACCGCCTCGGCGCCGCGAAGGTGCTGGCCCTCGCCTACCAGCGGTGGACGGGCACGGCGGTCTGGTCGGATCCGTACCAGCAGGCGGTCAAGCTCGGATGGATCGGCGCCGGCAGCGGCCCGACGGGCACCATGACCCAGCACGGGTTCGACAGCGGCATCGTGAACATGCTCGGGATGCAGGCCGCCGCGGCCCGGTACGGAAGTCTGCACCAGGCCAACGGCCGGAAGGTGCGCCTGCCGCTGGGATTCGGCGCCGAGCAGCTCGTCCGCCACCTCGGCGTGCGCGTGAACGCCCCCGCCGGCGACGACACGTGGGAATGGTGGCCCCAGGATCGTCTCGTGCGCGCCGAGCTCGCGATCGAGGCCTACCAGCTGGGGCACCTGCCGTCGTGGGCGCCCGGCTGGGCGACGTCACAGGCGGCCGTGGCCGATGGGCTGCCGAACTGGACGCCGCTCCAGCGCCAGGTGCTCGGCTACGCCATCCGCTTCGCGGGCGCGCCGTACGTCTGGGGCGGCACGTCCAACCGCCCGCAGATGCTCTTCGGCCACCCGGCCGCCGGAGGGTTCGACTGCTCCGGCTTCGTCTGGTGGGTGCTGAAGCTGCACCGCTACCGGCTCGCCAACGGCCGCGCGTGGAGCGCGGTCATCGCCGGGCGCACGACGTACACGATGGCCCGGGCCCTCCCGGTCTCACGACGGCTCCCCTACTCCAGGCTCAGGCCCGGCGACGTGCTCTTCTGGAGCGACAAGAAGCCGCACGGCGTGAGCACTCATTGGGAGCACATCTTCCACACGGGGATCTACCTCGGCAACGGCTGGGCGATCGACAGCCACGGCCTCGGCGACGGCGTCACGATCGACCGGATGAGCCCCGGCTCCGGCTGGTACCACGACTACTTCGCGTTCGGCTGGCGGCTGCTGCCCCGCGGGCAGTGAGTGCCGCCGGCTACGTGTGCAGGACGATGCTGTAGTTGACGCCGCCGCCGACGCCGAACGCGCCGGTGATCCCGGGGATGTGGATGGGCGTCGACCGGTTCGTCTTGGTGCCGTCGCCGAGCTGGCCGTCGGTGTTCAGGCCCCAGGCCCATGCGGAGCCGTCGCTCTCGACGGCGAGGCTCTGGAGGCGGCCGTTGCCGATGTCGACGACGTTCGCGATGCCCTTGACCTGCACGGGCGTCGAGCGGTTCGTCTTCGTCCCGTCGCCGAGCTGGCCGTCGTTGTTCTGGCCCCACGTCCAGACGGTGCCGTCGCTCCGGAGCGCCATCGAGTGATCGGCGCCGGCGCTGACCATGGTGACGCCCGTCAGGCCCTTGACCTGCACCGGCAGGAGCTTGTTCGCGCCCTTCGTGCCGTCGCCGACCTGGCCGTACTGGTTCCAGCCCCACGCCCACACGGTGCCGTTGGACTCGATCGCGAGGCTGTGGTCGCGGCCGCCGGCGATGGCGACGACGTTCGCGACGTTGTGCACCTGCACCGGCGTCGTGTGGTTGGTCGTGTTGCCGATGCCGAGGTTCCCGAACTCGTTGTCGCCCCACGCCCACACGGTGCCGTCGGCCTCGAGGGCGAGCGTGTGGTCGCGGGCGCCCGCGATCGCGATCACGTTGGCGATGCCGGTCACCTTGACCGGCGTCAGCCGGTTCACGGTCGTGCCGTCGCCGAGCGTGCCGAACTTGTTCCAGCCCCACATCCAGACGGTGCCGTCGCTCTGCAGCGCCATCGAGTAGTAGTGGCCCGTCTCGACGGCGGTGACGCCCGTGAGGCCCGACACCTGGACGGGCGACTGGCGGTTGGTCTTCGTCCCGTCGCCGACCTCGCCGTACTGGTTGCGGCCCCACGCCCAGACGGTGCCGTCGCTGCGCAGGGCGACCGCGTGCTCGCGGCCGCCGTCGATCTGGACGACGTTCGTGAGCCCGGCGACGGCGACCGGCGTCGTGCTGCTCCCGCCGGCCCCGTTCCCGAGCTGCCCGTACTGGTCGTTCCCGAAGGACGACACGGTACCGGTGGTCACCGCCTGCGCGGCCCCCGCGAGGGCGATCAGGGCGATCGAGAGCACCGAGACGAGCAACACACCTGCCAGACGCAGTCGTCTCACGCGCCGAGAATACGTCATCCTGCGGACGTTGTCGAGCGCCGCGGCGGCGAGCGGGTCAGCGTGGGCGGCGCCTGGGGGTGACGGCGAGGCCGCTCGCCGCCAGCCAGCCGGCCACGATGAGGAGGACGCCGACCACCGTCACCGCGAGGTGCGCCGTCGCCAGTCCGACGCTCACGACCACGACGCCGCCGCTCAGCAGCGCGACCGAGAGGCGCGCGTACTCGATCTGGCGCGAGGGGGATTCGTGGGACTCGTTCACGTCGGTCGGGCTCCTGAGCGCGCGAAGGGCCGCCGGAGAGCGTTCGCAGCCCCCTGCGTCCGGCGGCCCTCTGGCGTCAACCACCCGGCTGAGGTCGCAGCCGGGGGATCGGGCCAATCTACGCGACGGCGCTGCGCCGGCTCAATGGGTGGAAACACCCAACCGGCGCGGTCCCGGCGGACATGCGAGGTGACGTTACGGGACTTCGGGCGGCGGCGCCGGGCCGATCCGCGGGATGCTCTCGGTGTCGCCCTCGACCGTCGGGTTGTATCCGGCCCCGCGAGCATCGGCGCGCCCCTCGCGCTCGTAGATCGACCGCTTCGGGCGCATGATCTCGCTCTCGGGCGGGCGCTTCGCCTTCACCATCGCGACCAGGATCTCGTACACGACGACGCGCACCGACAGCGGGAGGCGATTCTTGCGCACGACGTTCCCGCGCCGCATGTAGCGGTTGTTCGGGATGATGTACACCTGGTCGATGCCGACGTGATAGTGGTCGGCGTAGCGTCTCCGCATGTTCTGCTTGGCGCCGAGGATGACGATGATGCCCTCGCGCACCTTCGTCGGCATCCCCATCCCGCGGTAGGCCTCCATGGTGCTCATCAGGTCGTCGCCCTCGCCGGTGGGATCGTCCTTCCCGAAGTCGACGACGGAGTCGGCGGCGTTCACGTTACCCATGAAGACGAGCGTGTCGGCGATCTCGACGGCCGACCAGTTGCCCTGGCTCTTGATGCTGTTGCCCAGGTCGCAGAAGACGCTGTGCACGCTCTCGGCGAGCTGCTCGAGGCCCTCCTTCACCCGGTCTCGCCCACCGGGATCGTCCGTCGTGTTCGCGACCGATTCAGACGAGATGACGAAGAGCCCGGCCTCACGCGTCCATTCGAGCTCGCGGCCGATCTTCTCGGCGGTCGGATGCTCCTCGCCCCGGTACTTGCGCAGGTAGTCGCGCAGGTTCAGGGTGTCGGTGCGCCGGATCCCGAGCCTCCGGGCGGTGCCGCCCGGCGAGTCGTTCATGTCCACGGCGACGCAGTCGCGCCTGATGACGTCGGCGTAGAGAACGCCCGTCGTCGTCGAGCCGGCCGTCTTCCCGCTCGAGCCCTTGCTGTTCAGGAAGGCATAGATCTTCTTGGTGGTGCGCATCCGCCAGAGCGTCTCGATCGCGGCCTTCTGACGCTTCCGCTTGTTCCAGCGCAGCGCCCACTCGACCGCGTACCGGACGTGGCACCCGAGCACCACGAGGCGCTCGCCCAGACCCGTGCCCGGGGCCGGCTCGTCGTCGTCGCGCATCGGGGCGGCCACGATGTCGCTGACGCTCGCGGGCGTCACGGCGGTGGATGCTGCGGGAGGCTCCTCCGGGGAGAGGCGTCCGTTATGTGACCCCTGAGCGGCGACGTTGTGCTTCGAGTCGTACGTCGTCACGTCGGTGCCGGGCGAGGTGGAAGGCGAATCGGGCCCAGTTTCCATATCGGCCTCCGTCATCGTGGGCAGAGCACGACCTTAGCAGCCGGGCATGTGACGGATCAAACCTGCGAGACGTGATCGGGCCGGGATCGGACCCCGTTATGCATCGGGCGGCACGGCAGGGGACTGTCCCCGCGAACCGGGGACAGTCCCCGGTTCGCGGTCATTCGGGCGGCGCGGAGATCTTGAAATAGCCCGACGGCGCGAACCCGGCCAGCCACCGGGAGACGCGGTCGGGGCGGCGGCCGGCGTCGTCGGCCCGCTCCTTGCGGGCGACGGCCGAGCGCACGGCGATGCTGCCGGCGTAGCGGGCCGGCTCCGGCGGGAATTTGTCGTGGCGGTCCGAGACGAGGCCGCACGTCGACCACTCGTCGTCCACGCCGCGGGCGAGCGACGCCAGGATGCGGCCCCCGAGGCGGGTCGGCCCGACGCCGTTGCCCGAGAAGCCGATGCCGTAGACGACGCGCCTGTTCCCGCGCAGACGGCCGAAGACGGGCAGGCCGGTGACGCTGCGGTCGACCCAGCCGCTCCACTCGGCCGCGATCGGGACGTCGGCGAGCATGGGGTAGATCGTCCGCATCCGCCGGGCGGCCTCGGCGGTGTGGCGGCGGTCGAGGTCGAACGGATTCACGCGCCCGGCCGGAGTCAGGCGGCCGCCGCCCTTTCCCCAGGCGATGCGCCCGTCGCGGGTCGTGCGGTAGTAGTTGACCATCAGGTGCGAGTCCGAGATCGCCTCGCCGCCGGTCCACCCGATCTCGGCCAGGCGCCCCGGGATCGGCTCGGTCGCGGCGATGTCGCTGCCGAGCGGGACGATCAGCCGCCGCAGCTCGCGGATCCGCGCCGCCCAGGCGTTCGTGGCGATCACGACCGCGCCGGCGCTGATCGCGCTGCGCGGCGTGCGCACGACGGGCGGCGCACCGCGGTCGAGCGCGACCATCGGCGAGCCTTCGTGGATGCGCACGCCGCGCTCGAGCGCCACGCGGCGAAGGCCCCGGGCCAGGAGCCCCGGCTGCACGGTCGCGGCGTTCGGCTCGAACACCCCGCTGATCGTCACCGGCGACCCGGCGCGGGCCTGAATCCGATCCGGCGGCACCCGTTCGAACGCGTCGATCCCGTGCTCCTCGCACGTCCGCACCGACCCCTCCCAGGCGCCGTCCTGGGCCCGCGACGTCGCCACCCACAGCCAGCCGGCGTGGGTGTAGTGGGCGTCGATCCCGTTGGCGTCGCAGAACGCGCCGACCTCCTTCACGGCCTCGTCGCTCGCCCAGGCGAGGCGGATGCCCTCGCGCTCACCGAACATCTCGATCAGCGTCTCGAGCTTCGGCCACCACGAGAGCACGAAGCCGCCGTTGCGGCCGCTGGCGCCGCCGCCGCAGATGTCGGCCTCGACGATGACGACGTCGAGATCCGGCTCGCGCTCCTTCAGGTGAAGCGCCGTCCACAGGCCCGTGTAGCCGCCGCCGACGATGACGACGTCGGCGCGCTGCGCGCCCTCGGCCGGCGGTGCGTCGCCGTCCGTCTCACCGCCGAGCGCCTCGACGAGCCAGAGCGAGCGGTGCCGTGGCTGACCGCTCACGGCTCGTCCTCGATGCGCTCTTGTGCTTCATGGGAAAACATGCTCGACTCGACGCGAGGCTACACGTTGTGCCGCCGCGGAGCGGGGGCTTCCCGTTGGCAACGCCCCGCGGTAGAGTGGTCGCGGCAGGAACGACGTTAAGGAGTCAGCATGCGCGGTCGCTTGGCACTGTTCGAACGGGCCTCGATCGCCGCCGCCGTGCTGGCGGCCTCGCTGGCTGCGGCAACGACCGCATCCGCCGCGTCACCGCCGCAGCGGCCGCTGGCCATGTGGCAACGGTGGAGCCGCGCACATGCCGCGGGCAACCCTTCCTTCACGGCCTTTGCGACGGTGATCATGTTCGCAGGGCCGCGCGAGGTCGCCATCGCGGGGAAGCGCTACGAGATGGCCATGACCGCCTTCGCGACGCCGGGCGGAGGTTCGGGACAGCCACCGTTCGCCGCGATCGATCTCCAGCGATCGACGCCGCGCAGCCATCCGTCCGCGTTCCAGCTCCACGAGTACGCCTTTTCGCCCCAGTCGGGCACGACGTTCACCTTCCAGCGCGACACGATGGACACGTCGCTCGACATGGGCGCGACGATCGCGCCCAGCCAGCTCGCGGCGACGTTCACCCCGGCCAGCCCGATCGCCAAGCGGCGGTGCACCCTTATCACCGGAGGGCACGGATACCTGCGCCAGGCGACCGGGACGATGAGCTACACCGCCTTCAGCATCGCGACGCCGACGTCCCCCTTCTTCGGCACACTGACCACGGGCCCGGTGCAGGCGGGCGAGGCGTTCGATCCCGGCTGCAAGGGCGAGATCGTAATTCGCCTGGTCGCTCCGCACACGCTCTCGGCTCCGCGCGCCGCGCGGCAGGCCCACCCGTGCGCAGGACGGGAGAGCCTGGGGACGGCGACGGCCACCGCGGCCTGGGACTTCGAGAAGGTCTACGGCAAACAGGCGACGACGCAGTTCGTCGGCACCGGCACCGATCCGAACACCCAACCCGTCGACTCGGAGTCGCACGCGATCATCGCCGCGACCCCCGCCTACGACCTGCCGTTGCCGACACACAACGCGCACGGCGCCACCGCCAAGGTGTTCTCGGCCGGCGATCCGTTCGTGTCCGGGGGCGCTGTCTTCACCTCGACGCGCGCGCCCGTCGTCACGGGCGGCCACAAGTGCGTCGCCTCGGGCAAGACGCAGCATTTCACGACGTTGCGTTACGTGGGACAACTCGTTCCGAACCCGAACGCGCTCACTGCGGGATTCGACACCGGCACCGTCGCGCTCACTGCTCGAAAGGCAACGCTCGTCCTTCGTCAATATCACTAACTCGTTACGTAACATGTTCGAGGTGGCGGTGATTGGCGGCCGTCACATCCGGCGTGTGCAGCGGCGCACAGACCGCGTTCTCCTGCCGCCGTACGGTGCGCGAGCCAACACTGACGAGAAAGGGTCGTGATGTTCAGAATGCATCGAGTCATCCTGGCGGGCCTCGTGGGCGTGCTCGCCGGAGCGACCTGCCTGACCGGGGTCGCGTCCGCGGCTACCTGGACGAAGCTTCCGACGGTCAATCCGGTGACCGGGCCGTCCGACTGGAACGTCTTCAACGCCGTCACGCGCCCCGGGACGAACGATGGCTGGGCCGGCGGATACAAGATCAACTTTCCGAATCCCGACCGGAACCAGATCCTCCTGGAGCACTGGAACGGCACGACCTGGAGCGTCCACGCGACGCCGAAGACGCTGGGCCCCGACACCGAGATCGAGGGGATGGCGAGCTCGGCGCCGAACAACGTATGGGCGGTCGGCACCACGGGGGACCTCGTGAACGACGCCTACGAGACGTTCGCGATGCACTGGAACGGCTCCTCGTGGAAGCTCATCCCGACGCCGGCGTTTCCCCTGACCGGCGCCGGCGTGCTCCAGTCGGTCGCGGCCCGCAGCACGGCCGATGCCTGGGCGGCCGGCGGGGTGAACGATACCGGGCTGCTCGAGCACTGGAACGGCAGCACGTGGAGCACGGTCGCGGGCGCTCCCGGATCCGAGTACCTGAGCGGCGTCGCCACGGCGGCGCACGGCGTCGTCTGGGCGGTCGGGTCGTCCTTCGACGCGAACACGGGCGTGACGAAGACGTTCGCCGAGCACCGCGTGAACGGCGCCTGGGTGCGCACCCCCACGCCGAATCCGCTGAACACGCAGGACGAGGACGTGAACGAGCTTCACAGCGTCACCGCCCTCTCGAAGACCAACGCGTGGGCGGTCGGCATGGTCGGGAACGAGGACGCGGACGAGCCGTACCGGTCGCTCATCCTGCACTGGGACGGCACGGCGTGGCATCGCGTCAGCGCCCCCTCGCCCGACACGGGTGGCGACCCGTTGTACGGCATCCTCGCCCGGGGCGCAAAGGACGTGTGGGCGGTCGGCTACGGCGGCTCGACGATCACGACGAGCAACACCCACGCCGTGGTCGAGCACTGGGACGGCAGCAAGTGGACGGAGTCCTCGGCCGGGCCGAGCATCTTCTTCTCGATCGCCGAGAACCCTGCGAACGGCCGGCTCTGGGCTGTCGGCTACATCAACGCGACGGATCACGTGAACGCGCTGGTCAAGGCGCATTCGTGACGCAAAACGCCAGCGTCCGGCTACTGCGCTCCTTCGGGGGTACGCCGCTCCGCGAGATGACGTTTTGATCGTTACGCTACAGTTCGCACGATGTTGAGACCCGCCGGAGGCTGTCCCGCGAGCGACAGTCCGGGCACACGCTGCAGTTGTCGCGGCCACCACGAGCGCGCGGATCCGGCGGACCGCCGATTCCACACAGTTACACGTCACCGATGTCGGCGGCGCCTGCCACGAGGTTAAGTCACCGCGAGGTGTTCTGGACGATCGTCTCTCGACACCTCGGCTCACGTGTCATCACGTTCACCGACGGCGTGACTATCGCGATCGAGGGCGCCCGGGAACGCTCCGCAGGCGGATCTTGCCGTGGTCGCTGGAGGCTTGACCCGGCCTCCCCTCCATCGTTAGACCGGTGAGTCCACCGGAAAAGCCGGGAGCGGGATTCGAACCCGCGACATCCGCTTTACAAGAGCGGTGCTCTGCCAGCTGAGCTACCCCGGCATTCCCCTATCGGGGCGGATTTGGGGACTGTCCCCATTCCGGGGACAGTCCCCGGTTCAATGCCTGGATTTTACCGCCGGGCGGGCTCAGCCCAGCGCGCGGCGCGCCTGCAGATGCGCGAGCACCTTGCGCTTGACCCGCTGCAGGGCGTTGTCGACCGTCTTGGGGTCGCAGCCCAGGGCCTCGCCGATCGACTCGTAGCTGCGGCCCTCGAGGTAGCCGGTGAGCACCTGCGACTCGAGCGACGAGAGCGCCGACCCGAGGCAGGTGAGCAGGCTCTTGAGCTCCTCGCTCGAGATCACGCACGTGGCCGGGTCGTCGACGGCCGGCCCGGGAAGAGCGTCGCCGAGCGTGCAGTCGGCGTCCGACTCCTGGCCCGCAGGCGTGTGGCTGAACGAGACGTAGGTGTTCAGCGGCGCGTGCTTGTAGCGGGTGGCGGTCTTGATCGCCGTGATGATCTGGCGGGTGATGCACAGCTCGGCGAACGACCGGAACGACGTCTCCTTGTCGGGCCGGAAGTCGCGAACGGCCTTGAACAGGCCGATCTGCCCCTCCTGGACGAGGTCGTGCGAGTCGCCGCCGGCCAGGAAGTACGAGCTCGCCTTCAGCCGCACGAATCCCTGGTAGCGGCGGATGATGTCGTCCATCGCCCGCTCGTCCCCGTTCCGCGCAGCCGCGATCAGGGACAGCTCTGTGGGCTCTCGCAGGACGCGCCGCTGGAGCTGCACCGCAGCACTCGACCTGGGCACCGCCTACCTCCGGGGGAAAGGGGAAAGCCGGAAGTCTCGATCAGTGTCAATCTGACCTTCAACCTCAGCTTTAGGGACGGGCGGAACTCTACCGCAAGTTCCGCCCGTGTCAAATTGGCCGGGGCGAGTTGCTCAGCCGCCGCGGCGCATCCGCTCGAGCGCGGCGCGCACCGCCGGGTCGAGCGCGTCGCCCAGGAGCCGCCGCGACGTCCCCTTGTCGGGCTGGAAACGTTCCCGCGGGGCCGCGGCCAGCCGATCCGAGAACTCGCGCGCGCTCATCGCGTGGACGCCGCTGCGCTGGGCGACGTGCCGCAGGACGGCGTCGGACGAGACCACGGTCACCTCGCGGCCGTCGGCGCTGCGATGGGCGAGCCGCTCGATGATCGTGTCGGCGGTCTCTCGGCCGGAATATGTCACCCTCGTGCGCCCGATCGAGGTGTTCTGGCCATGCCCGTCGAGGACGACGACCGCGTCGATGCCGGTCTGGGCCATGTAGCCGGCGATCTCGGCGACGAGAAGCTCGCGGGCGCGTGCGTAGTCCTCGCCCGGTCCGCGCAGGTGGCAGACGTTGTCGCCGTCGACGATGTAGAGCTCAGCCGCCACCGCGCTGCCTGACGGCCTCGAAGAGCAGGACGGCCGCCGCCGTCGACACGTTCAGCGACTCCACCCGCCCCCGCATCGGGATGGCCACCGCCGCGTCGCAGGCCGCGCGCACCCGGGGGCGCAGACCCCGCCCCTCGGCCCCGAGCACGAAGACGGCGCCGTCGCGGTAGTCGGAGCGGTCGTGAGGGGCCGCGCCGGGAGCGGCCGCGTACGTCCACAGGCCGGGCCGGCGGGCGGCGAGCAGCAGGTCGGCCAGGTTCTCGACCCGGGCGATGGCCAGGTGCTCGACCGCGCCCGCGGAGACGCGGCACACGGCCGGCGTCACCCGGGCGGAGCGGCGGGACGTGATCACGAGCCCGTCGGCGCCCGCGCACTCGGCCACCCGGGCGACGGCGCCCAGGTTGTGCGGATCGGTGACCTCGTCGAGCGCGACGAGCAGCGGCCGGTCGCCGGCGAGCAGCTGGTCCGGATCCGCGTAGGGGTAGTCGGAGACCTCGGCGACGACGCCCTGGTGGTCGGGGCTCCCGGCCCGCTCCGCGAGCGCCGCCGGCGTCGCCTCGCGCGCCCCGCGCGGCAGCCAGTCGATCGTCCCCTGGAGGCCTGGGGCGCACCACACCTTCCCCACCTCGCGGCGGCCCCGCAACGCCTCGCGCACGGCCCGGCGCCCGTAGACGACGTCAGCCATCGCGCGGGTAGAGCTCGAACCCGTCGCCGCCATCGCGCACCTCCCACCCGCGACCGGCCAGCTCGTCGCGCAGCCGGTCGGACTCGGCGAAGTCGCGTCGTGCGCGCGCGGCCCGCCGCTCCTCGGCCAGCGCGACGACGTCCGGCGGCGGCGGCTCGTCGTGGGCGAGGCCGCCCAGGCCGAGCACCTCCAGCACCTCGGCGACGGTGTCGCGCGCCTCCGGGGGCGCGGTGAAGAGCAGCGCCAGCGCCTCGGGCGTCCCGAAGTCGTCGTCGAGCGCGGCGATCACGGCCGCCCTGAGCCCCTCGTCCGTCCCCGACCCGGCCCGCAGCCTGTTCCGCAGCGTCATGCAGGCCGCCCGGGCCTGCTCGAGCGCGGCGTCGTCGTAGTCGACCGGGCTGGCGTAGTGGGCCTGGAGCAGGAACATGATGAACGTCTCCGCCCCCCACCGGTCGAGCGCGTCGGACAGCAGGTCGATGTTGCCCTCCGACTTCGACATCTTCTCGCCCGACAGGCGCAGCATCCCGTTGTGCGCCCACACCGAGGCGAAGGGACGGCCGGCGGCCACCGACTGGGCGACCTCGTTCTCGTGGTGGGGGAAGATCAGATCGCGGCCGCCCCCGTGCACGGCGAAGCGGCGGCCGAGCAGCTTCTCGGCCATCGCCGAGCACTCGATGTGCCAGCCCGGGCGGCCCTCGCCCCACGGCGACGGCCATGAGGTGTCCTCCCCGGGCTTCGCCGCCTTCCACAGCGCGAAGTCGACCGGGTCGCGCTTGTGCTCGCCCGGCTCGACCCGCTGCCCCGCCCGCAGCTCGTCCGGACGCTGCCCCGAGAGCTCGCCGTACGCCGGAAAGCTGCGCACCGCGAAGTTGACGTCGCCGCCCGCCTCGTACGCGTGGCCGCCTGCGACGAGCTCCTCGATCAGCCCGACGATCTCCGGCAGCGTCTCGGACGCGAGCGGCTCCCGGTCGGGACGGCCGATGCCCAGCCGGTCGGTGTCGGCGATGTAGGCCGCCGCCATCTCCCGGGCGAGGTCGTCCGAGCGCACCCCGGCGTGGGACGCGGCGACGTAGATCTTGTCGTTGATGTCGGTGATGTTCTCGACCAGCGTCACCCGCCGGCCGCGCCACTCCAGATAGCGCTTCATCAGCACGAAGACGACGAACGGGCGGGCGTTGCCGACATGGATGCGCCCGTACACCGTCGGGCCGCAGGCGTAGATCCCGATCGCGCCGTCGGGGCCCGGCTCGAGCAGGACGAGCTCGCCGGTGCGGGAGTCGCGCAGCCTCATGCCGCCCTCCGGATCGCCTCGTCGCGCGGCAGCGCGGCGAAGACGGCCCAGAGCTCCGGGCCGCGGTCGCGGCCGGTGAGGGCACGCCGCGCCCGCCGCAGCGGCACGTCCGCCCGGCGCAGCTCCTCGACGAGCGCGCGGGCCTGCTCCTGGGTCAGCCGCTCGGGGTAGCGGGCCCGGATCGCGGCCAGCTCCGGCAGCGGCTCGTGGCTCGGGCGGCACGAGCACGCACTCGACCAGCTCGACCGCCTCGGCCAGCGTGTGGACGCCGCGCAGGGCCGGCTCGAGCGCCCGAACGGCCTCGGCCGGCGTGCCGGGCGGGCACCGGTCGAGCACCCGCGTCACGAGGTCGTCGGCGGGCAGCGCCGCGAGGTGGCGGGTCGAGAGCGCGCGCAGCCGGGCCAGATCGACCTTGACGGTGCCCCGGGCGAGCCTGGCCTCGTCGAAGCGGTCGACCAGCTCGTCCAGCGTGAGCACGTCGCCCGGCCCCGAGGTCGCGATCAAGCCCCAGGTAGTTCACGACCGCCTCGGGCGGGTACCCCTCGATGCGCAGGTCGGCGATCGATCCCGCGCCCTCGCGCTTGGAGAGCTTGCCGGCGGCGCCGGTGATGACGGCGTGATGCAGGTAGCGGGGCGGCTCGCCGCCGATGGCGCGGATCGCCGCCTCCTGCAGCGGCGTGTTCGAGAGGTGGTCGTTGCCGCGGATGACGTCCGTGATGCGCTCGTCGTGGTCGTCGACCGCCGTCGCCCAGTTGTAGGTCGCCCGGCCGTCGCCGCGCAGGATCACGAACGGCGCCGACCCCGGGCCGCGCAGCCAGCAGGCGCCGTCGCGGATCTCGACGCCGACCGCGCGCCGAGGCGGCCTCGCGGTAGCGGTCGAAGCGATCGCTCTGGCGGACGGGGCCCTCGTCCCAGGCGATGCCGAGCCAGCGCAGGTCGCGCACGATCCCCGCCTCGAGGCCGGTGCTCGAGCGCTCGGAGTCGGTGTCGTCGATCCGAAGGAGGAGCGTCCCGCCGTGCCTGCTCGCGAACAGGCGGTTGGCGAGAGCTGTCAGCGCGCTGCCGAGGTGGAGCGACCCGGTGGGGCTGGGGGCGAAGCGGACGCGGACGGACACGGCATCCGTCAGTCGGGCGCCGTCGGCTGCAGATCGCGCACCCGCCGGGCGAGCACGCGCAGGATCTTGGACTCGACGCCGGGGTTCTGGCTCAGCATCGACGCGAACCCGGCCGTCGTCAGCACCATCAGGCGGACAGGGCCGTCGGCGGTCGCGGTCGCCGTCCGCTTGCCCTGGTCGATCAGCGCGATCTCGCCGAGGAAGTCGCCCTCGCCGAGCCGGTTGATCTCGCTTCCGTCGCGCTCGATCCGCACCGACCCCTCGAGCACGATGAAGAACTCACCGCCGGTGGCGCCCTCCCGCGTCAGCACCTTCCCGTCGGAGACGTCGACCTCGTCCATCAGCTTGCCCAGGAACTCGACCTCGCGCCGGTTCAGTCCGGAGAAGAGCGGCACCGCCGCGATCAGATCGAGCTTGGGATCGGTCGAGGGCACGGCGTGATGATACCGGCACCGGGGTGCCGAGGTCGATCTCGATCTGGCGCAGCCACGCGGCGAACCGCTCGATGTCTGCATCCCGTCCAACAAGCGGGCTGCCGGGGTCTCCCAGGAGCCGGTGGATGCGTGCCAGGGCCGAGACGGGCGCGTCGCCCGCGCGCAGGCGCCCGGCGATCGCACGCATGCGCGCGGCGTGCACGCGAACGAGGCCCGTCTGGAAGCACTCGCCCCGGCCGCCGCGGCCGGCGCGGACGACGAGCGCATCCAGCCGAGCGGCGGCCTGCGCCCGCGCGCGTGGCGAGCCGATCCGCCGCGCCCGCACTGCCGCCGGCCCGTCGCCGGGGGCGGTGGGGGCGGCGATCAGCATCGAGTCGAGCACAACCTCGCGCCCTCGGCGGGTGCCCAGCGCGGCGACCCCGGCGAGCGCGGAGGCGCACGTCGCGATCACGGCGGCCCAGGCCCAGAACGACCCCAGGGGCGGCTCGAGCCCTGCCGCGACGGCGCACGCGGCGGCGAGGACGAGCAGGATCCAGGCCAGCTGATAGCGGGCCTGCAGCGCTCCCTCCAGGCGCTCCAGCCGCTCGCGGTCGGTTCGAGTGATGCTCATGGCATCAAGCTAGGCCATCGACGGCGTCCGGTCGTTGACCAAAATTCCCCAGCATCAGTGACAATGGTCACACGATGAAGTAGAGTCGGCATGTGGGTCCAGACGTCTTCGGGGCGGTTCCCGAGCAGGAGCTGCGGCAAGCGGGGCGGCGCAGGCGGTTCGATCGAGGTGAGGTCGTCTTCCATCGCGACGATCCCGGCGACAGCCTGCACCGGGTCGAGTCGGGGCGGTTCGCCGCCCGTGTCATCACGCCGCTGGGCGATGCCGCGACGGTGTCGCTGCACGGCCCGGGCGACGTGTTCGGGCTGCTCGCCGTGCTGAGCCCGCAGGGCCGCCGCACGGCCACCGTGGTGGCCCTCGAGCAGGCCGAGACGCTCGCCATCCCCCGCTCGGCGTTCCTGCAGCTGCGCGCCTCGCACCCGGAGGTGCGCGACGCCGTCGAGCAGGTGCTGGTGATGCAGGTGGCCGCCACCACCGACCGGCTGGTGGAGGCGCTGTACACGCCGGTCGCCGTCCGTGTCCGCGCCCACCTGATCCAGCTCGCCGCGCTCTACGGCGACCTGGCGGCCGCGGAGGTGACGATCCCGCTCAGCCAGGAGCACCTCGCCGGGCTCTCGGGGACGACGCGCGAGACGGTCAACCGCGTCCTCAAGCAGGAGCAGGAGCGGGGCGCGGTCAGGCTCGCCCGCGGCCGCATCGTCGCCACCCCGGCGCTGCTCGCCGGCCGGCCGGCGCTGGGAGCCGACGTCGTCGCCGCCGGAGGCAAGCCGTAGATCGGGACGAGGGGCCGGCCGTCGCCGACCCCTCGCCTTTCCGGGGTCCAACGTGAGGGCTGACCGGCGAAGATCGCGAGCCCGCCCCGACGCGTGACCAGGCTAGGCGGACGGCGCCGAACAGTCGTTGCGGCCCATCACGGCCGGAGTGTGACCGCGGTCAACCGCCGCCCGCGCCCCGGTGCGCTAGCGCGGCCCCACCTCCGCCAGGAAGCGGCGTGCGGCGCGGTCGTCCGGCGCCGGCCGGGCCTGGTCGGCCTCGCCGCCCGGATGCTCCTGGCCGGTGCAGAACCGGCCCACGAGGGCAGTATCGGGCGGCTCCTCCGTCTGGCCGTCGGCGAACGATCCCAGACGGAGCTCGAACATGGTGTGGCGTGGCATCGTGCCTCCATTCGTCTCCATCGTACACCTATATATCGTAGTACGATGCTTTACGATCGGCAAGTGACGCCGTAGGATTGGCGCATGCCGGACTCCGGCCCGATCACGCAGGCTGAGGTGCTCCAGGCGGCCGAGTTCCGGCGCCTGCTGCGGCGGTTCCTCGCCCACGGCGACGCCGGCGTGCGCCGGGCCGGCCTCACCCCGCAGCGCTACCTGCTCCTGCTGGCGGTGAAGGGCGCTCCCGATGGCTCCGAGACCCGTTCGATCGGCCGGCTGAGCGACGACCTCCAGCTCGCCCAGAGCTCGGTCACCGAGCTCGTCGACCGGGCCGAGGCGGCCGGGCTCGTCGCCCGGGCGGCCGGAAATTCGGACGCGCGAACGGTGCTCGTCCGGCTCCAGCCGGCCGGCGAGGAGCGCCTCATGGCGGCGCTCGCGGCCGTCCGCGCCGAGCGCGAGCAGCTGCTCGCGCATCTCGACCGCGCTCGCCACCACCTCTAGAATCCTGCGGAATCCGCACCCTCAGTGTCCGCGGCGCGACAATTATTGCGGTCTGACCAGTTTACGATAGACAAGGTATACCAATTGGATTAGGTGCGTTGCCGCATGACAAAATGGTCGTTATGCTCTGGCGAATGGGGCGAGCGCGGCCTACTCATGTGCCAGATCCGAAAGCACTGGGCGCCCGGTTGCGCACGCTGCGCGAGCGCCGGGGCCTGTCGCTGCGCCAGATCTCGTTCCCCGGGTGCTCGCCGTCGTACCTGTCGCGGGTCGAGTCGGGCGACCGGGTCGCGTCGCTCACGATCCTGGCCGAGCTCGCCCGCCGGCTGGACACGTCGATCGAGGAATTGCTCGGCCGGTCGCTGGACGGACGGGTCAGCGAGGCCGACCTGGCCGCCGCCGAGGTGGCCGCGCGGCTGGGCGATCCGCGCGCCCAGGCCGACCTCGAATCCCTGCTCGCCGGCGCACGGTCACTCGGCGACCAGCGGGCCGAGAGCCGCGTGCTCGAGTACCTGGGCCTGATCGCCCTCGACGCCCACGACGACGCCCGCGCCGTCGAGCTGCTCGAGCAGGCGCGCGCCTGCGGGCCGATGCCCACGGCACGCGAGCGGCCGGCGCTCTACCGCGCCCTCGGCCGGGCGCACGCCGGCACCGGCGACCTGATTCAGGCCGCCGCCGTGCTGCAGACGGCCTTCGACGAGGTGGCCGGCAAGCCCGTCGACGCCGCGCTCATGGTGCAGTTCGGCTCGTATCTCGCGAACGCGTACACCGATCGCGGCCGCTTCGCGGACGCCGAGCAGGTGCTGCGCAGGGTGCTGCGGCACGAGCGCGAGATCGACGGCGCCAACCTGATCCGGCTCGACTGGGCGCTCGCCCGCACCTACGCCGAGCAGGGCCAGTCGCGTATCGCCGAGATGTACGCCAACCGCGTGCTCACCCGGATGGAGCGGGGCGAGGAGCTCCGGGCGCAGGGGCGGGCGCACCTCCTGATCGCCGGCGTCCTGCTCGATCAGGGCCAGGCCGCGGAGGCCGCGGGGCATCTCGACCAGGCGGCCGCCCTCATGACCGAGGAGGCGCCGGCCGAGCTCGCCCTCCTCAGCTACGAGCGCGCCCGCGCCGCCCTTGCCTCGGGCGACCTCGCCGCCGCGAAGAACCACGCCGAGGCCTCGGTGAAGCGCATCGAGGCCACCGAGCCCGGCTCCGCCGGGATGGCGTACGCCGTCCTGGCCGAGGTGGCGCTCGCCGAGGGCCGGCTCGACGACGCCCGCTTCCTGTGTCAGGAGGGCATACGGCTCATGACCGACCGGGCCGCGCCCCCCTACATCGCCCGCGCCTACGAGACGCTCTCGCGCGTGGAGGAGCGGGCCGGGAACCTCGAGGCCGCGCTCGAGGCGCTGCGTACCCGCCCGGACGTGCGGGCGGCGAAGCCCTCGACGATCGACTGATGGTTGGTTCAGCGCCGCCCTCGGCGTCTGCGTGCCGGGAGCGACCTAGCCGTACTTCTCGTGCTGCGGGAGGCCGTCGGTGATTTCGAACCAGGGCGCCCTGGAGGTCGCGAAGATGTGCTCCGACGGGCGCACGGTCGGCGCGTCGACCAGCGAGCCCAGTGCCACGTGTACGTACTCGCCGTCTCGGACGATCGAAAAGAGCAGCGATCCGCAGACGCCGCAGCGCGTGTCGTGCAGCGTGTCGGTGCCGTAAACGAAGAGCCCGTCCGCGCCGCGGCGAAGCTCGAGCTTCCCGCGTTCGATCCCGGCGAACGCCTTGAACGCCGAGCCGGTCGCCGCCCGGCAGCGCGAGCAGTGACAGTTCGCCGCGTAGAGAAACTCGTCCGCAACCGCGTACTCGACCGCGCCACATTCGCATCGCCCGGTAAGCATCCGGCCGGCCATCACGGCGGAAGGCTACCGCCTGCCCGCCGGGTAGGGGCGCTGCGAAACCTCGCGCACCTCGCCAGGGGCCGATGCGACGGTTCGCAGCCGCAACCCCCAGCAGCCAACCACACCAACACCATCTAGTCGGCCACGCTGAGCGCGTTCGCCAGCGAGGGCTCGGGGCCGGCGGCGGCGAGCGGGAGCTCCGCGGTCACCGTCGTGCCCGCGCCGGCGGGGCTCGCGACGCGCAGGACGCCGCCCAGGGCGTCGACCCGGTCGGCCAGCCCGCGCAGCCCGGTCCCCGTGGCGGGATCGGCCCCGCCGACCCCGTCGTCGTGCACCTCGACGCGGGCACCCTCGCCGTCGCTGCGGACGACGACGTCGACCACGGACGCCGCGGCGTACTTGGCGACGTTCGTGAGCGACTCGGCGACCACGTAGTAGGCCGCCGCCTCGACGGGCGGCGGCAGCTCCCCAGCGATCTCGACGTCCAGCCGCACGGGCACGGGCGAGCGGCCGGTGAGGGCGCCGAGCGCCGCCCGCAGCCCCTGGTCGCTGAGCACGGCCGGGTGGATGCCGCGGGCCAGCTCGCGCAGCTCCTCGAGCGCCCGCATCAGCTCGTCGCCGGCCGAGTCGAGCAGCTCGGCGGCCGGGTGGTCGGCGGCGACCGTGGCCCGGGCCATCCGCAGCGCCAGCGAGAGCGCGACCAGCCGCTGCTGGGCGCCGTCGTGGAGGTTGCGCTCGAGCCGCCGCCGCTCGGCATCGCCGGCGGCGACGATCCGGGCCCGCGAGGCGGCCAGCTGCTCACGGGCGTCGGTGCTCGACAGGCACAGCGCAACCACCTCGGCGAACTGGCCGATGCGGGTCTCGGCGTCGCGGGCCAGGGTCGCGTCGCCGGTCGTCGAGACGATGATCGCACCCCACAGACGGCCGTCCGCGGCGACCGGCGCCGCCACCGACGAGCGCAGGCCCAGCTCGCGCAGCCGCTCGGCCAGATCGCCCTCGGCGTGCGTGTAGTCATCCACCCGGGCGGGCCGGCCGGTGCGGACCACCGCGGTGATCGCGGTGGGACCGTCGAACGCCACCTCCGATCCGATCGGCATCGGGATCGCCGACGCATCGCTCCACCCGGCGACGACCGTGCCGGCGCTCGTGCTGTCGCCGAAGCGGACGAGGCTGCTCGTCTGCCCACCCAGGAGCCGCGCCACCTCCTCGCAGACGGCGGCGAAGATCTCCTCGGGGTGGGCGGCGCCGGCGACCATCGTCGCGAGCGTGCGCAGGGCCTCCTCCTGGCGGACGCCGCGGTTGCGGTCGGTGACGTCCTCGCCGATGCTGGTCGAGCCGACCACGCGCCCGGCGGCGTCGCGATCGAGGGTGTTGCTCCACGAGATCGACCGCTCCTCGCCGGCGCGGGTGAGGAGCGGCATCTCGTCGTGGACGAGGATCTCCTCGGCCCGCACACGGTCGAGGTAGTGCCGATCGCCGGTCGGGAACCGCTCCAGCCAGGTGCTCCCCACGAGCTCCTCGCGGCTCCAGCCGGTGACGTCGGCCAGGTGCTGGTTCGCGAACGTGATGCGGCCGTCCAGGTCGAGGGTCACGGCCAGCAGGTGGACGTTCTCGAGCACGTCGCGCAATCGCCGCTCCGACGCGCTCAGCTCCTGGACCTGGGCGCGCAGGTCGGCCTGGAGGCGCTCGGTCTCGATCGCCATCGCGACCGGCCCGCACACGGCGTCGATCAGGCCCGTCTCGTCCGGCGGAACCGGTGCGTGCACGAGGACGGCGACGACTTCGCCGTCGTGCTCGATCGGCGTCGTCTCCCGGCCGGCGTCCGCGACAGGGAGCTCGACGTGCACGCCGTTCGCGTCCAGGTACTCGTCGGTCCCGGCGCGGCGGTAGGCCACCTCGAGCGTGGGGTCGCTGAGCGCCACCCGCAGCGCGTCGCGCAGGCCGCCGGTCGTGCGCTGGTCGCGCAGGGTCGTGACGAGCGTCTGGACGGCGCTGCCGCGGTCGAGCCGGGTGCGCAGGATCCCGAACAGGTAGCCGATCGGGATCGCCGTGAAGGAGATGCAGAACGCGTAGAAGGTCAGCACGTTGCCGACGACGCCCGCGACCTCGAGCACGGTGACGACCAGGAGCAGCGTGCCGATCGCGGCAGCGCCGGTCACGTACATCGGCGCGAGCACCCGCCGCGTCGCCGGCGAGGCCGCCCGCCAGCGCTGCCACACGACGACCAGGGCCGCGGCGAGCACGACCAGCGCGACCACGAACGCGATCACCTGGACGACCGCGATCAGTCCGGTCTGGTGCGAGACCAGCAGGAGGTTGTCGGCCGAGTGGGTGCTCGCCCCCTGGCCGTCGCTGCGCGGCTGTGAGAACGGGATGAGCAGCAGCGAGACGCCGAGCGTGTCGATGTAGCCGGCGGTCACGATGATCCGGGAGCGGCGGTCGAGGGTGCCGCTCGGGTAGGAGAGCAGCAGGTGGAGCAGCAGCCCGGGCCAGATGTTCGAGAGCAGCATGCCGAGCGTGAAGACGACGTCGTTGCGGGAATCCGTGAGCGCCGAGCAGAGCCAGCCGAAGCCGATCGCGATCATGAGCAGGCCGGTGCGGTTGCCGGGGCGGCGGCGCACGGCGATCAGGCCGGCGATCGCGAACGACCACACCACGGGCAGTCCGAAGCCCAGGTACATGTCGCCGTTGCAGATGGATCCGGGTGGTCGCCTCGACCTGGGCGATGGCGACGGTCGCCAGGACGAGCGCCGCGAGGACGGCGACGGTGAGCCGCCGACCTGTCACCGAAGCAGCGCGGCCACCCGCGCGCCGGAGAGCTCGGCCTTGGCGATGAACCCGCACGCGCCGCACGAGCCCACGAGCGCGCCGAAGTCGCTGCCGTCGCGGCTCGACGTGAGCACGACCTGAGCATCGCCGCCGTCCGCGGTGACGGCCGTCGCCACCGCGAACCCGTCGGTGTCGGGAAGCTGCACGTCGAGCAGGACGACGTCAGGCGCGAGCTCGTGGGCGGCGCGCACGCCCTCGGCGCCGTTTCCCGCCTCGCCGACGACCTCGAAACCCTCCGACTCGAGCAGCGCCCGCGCCCGGGCGCGGAAACCGGGGTGATCGTCGACGATCAGCACGCGGAGGGGCATGCGATCATCGTCCCATACGCCGTGTTTCCAGGCGATACGGGTAGCCACACCCTTTTCGGCGAGGGTGGTCATGCCGCGGCGTAGGCGTACGGATGGCGGAAGACGTCGAGCGGCCGCCGTCCGCCGACGGGCACGACGAGCGCGGCCGGGGCGTCGCTCGTCGCGGACCTCGACGGTGAGGTCGTCACATGCGGGGTCCCACATCAGGCGCACGTCGATTCCGCAGCTGCGGCGATGGGCCAGCTCGCGCCGGCTGGATCTGCTGGTGGTGATGTCGGCGATGGTCGTCATGGTCTGCTCCAGGATTCGGGATGAGCGGATGTGAAGCTCCCGGAAGCCTGACGGGAGAACAGCCCGGGCGCGGTGGAGCAAACCCGAATTCGGACGCGGATCACCCGGCCGGCGGGGGTGTGGGTAACCCCACGTGCGCTGCAGAGGTGGCCACCCACCGTCCACCTGCCCGCCCCACCGCGCGCGCCGGCGCCGGTCGCCGAGGCTCCCTCCACGACACCGGGGCGCCGTCCCGGTCTTCCGATCTCTCGAAGGAGTCATCACGATGGTGCGTGCAGGAAACAAGCGAGGAATCGCCGCCCGCGTCGGCAGCTGGAGCGCGCGGCACAAGAAGTCGGTGCTCGCCGGCTGGCTCGTGTTCGTCATCGCGTCCGTCGTCATCGGCGGCGCGGTCGGAACGAGCAAGCTGACGCAGGCCGACCAGTACACCGGCCAGTCCGGCAGCGCGGAGAAGACGCTCGAGCAGCACTTCCCCAAGCCGGCCCAGGAGGAGGCGCTCATCTCGAGCCCGACTCTCAAGGCCTCGGATCCGGCGTTCGCCGCCGCGATCCGTGACGTCCGCGCCCGCGTGGCGCAGGTCGCCGTCGTCCGCAACATCAAGGCGGCGACCGATCCGAGCGGGGGCAACCTCGTCTCGAAGGACGGCCACTCGGCGCTCGTCCAGTTCGACATCAAGGGCGACGCCTCGACCGCCGGCGACCGTGTCGCCCCGGTGCAGAAGGCGATCATCGCCGCCCAGCGGGCGCACCCCGAGCTGCGGATCGAGGAGTTCGGCGACGCCAGCGTCGGCGCCGCGATCGACAAGTTCCTGAACAACGACCTGAAGCGGGCCGAGACGCTGTCCCTGCCCGTGACGCTCCTGATCCTCGTGTTCGCCTTCGGCGCGCTGATCGCCGCCGGCGTCCCGGTGCTGCTGGCCGTCTCGGCCGTCATCGCCACCATCGGCCTCGTCGCCATCCCCAGCCACATCTTCCCGATCGACGACAACACCTCGATCGTGATCACGCTGATCGGCATGGCCGTCGGCGTCGACTACTCGCTCTTCTATCTGAAGCGGGAGCGCGAGGAGCGCCGCGCCGGCCGCGACGAGACCGCCGCGGTCGAGGTTGCCTCGGCGACCTCCGGACGGGCGATCCTCATCTCCGGCCTCACCGTCATGGTCGCCATGGCGGGGCAGTTCCTGACCGGCGACAAGAGCTCCGCGTCGTTCGCCGTCGGCACGATCATGGTCGTCGCCGTGGCGATGCTGGGCTCGCTGACCGCCCTGCCCGCGATGCTGGCGCTGCTCGGCCGGCACGTCGACAAGGGTCGCATCCGCATCCCGTTCCGGCGCCGCCGGACCGTCCGCAACGAGTCGCGCGTGTGGTCGTTCATCCTCGACCGGGTGCTCGCCCGGCCCGGGCTCTCGGCGATCGGCTCCGTGGTCGTCCTGCTCGCGATCGCCTCGCCGGCGCTGCACCTGAAGATCCACACCACCGGCCCCAACGACCTGCCCCCGAACCTGCCGGGCATCACCGTCTACCACCACCTGGAGAAGGCGTTCCCCGACTCCGAGATGCCCGCCATCGTGGTCGTCCAGGCCAGCGACACGAACGCCCCCGAGGTCCGCAGCGCCATCGCGACCCTCGACCGCAAGGCGATCGCCGCAGGCGTCGCCCACGAGCCGATCAGCACCGACAGCAACTCGGCGCACACCGTCACGACGGTCGCCCTGCCGCTCGTCGGCAACGGCACCGACCGGACATCGAACGACGCGCTGACCCAGCTCCGCGACGGCCTCATCCCGAGCACGCTCGGCCAGGTGCAGGGCGTCACGGCGAACGTCACCGGCGAGACCGCCATCGACCACGACCAGACGTCGATGCTGGCGCGCAACACCCCGCTCGTGTTCGGGTTCGTGCTCGGCCTGGCGTTCCTGCTGCTGCTGGTCACGTTCCGGTCGATCGTGATCCCGATCAAGGCGATCGTCCTCAACCTGCTCTCGGTCGCGGCCGCCTACGGCGTCCTCGTGACCGTGTTCCAGGACGGGCACGGCTCGTCGCTGCTCGGCTTCGCCCCCACCGGCGGCGTGGCCCCGTGGCTGCCGCTGTTCCTGTTCGTGATCCTGTTCGGGCTCTCGATGGACTACCACGTGTTCATCCTGAGCCGGGTGAAGGAGCTCGTCGACGGCGGCATGCGCACCGACGAGGCCGTCGCCCAGGGGATCAAGTCGACGGCGGGCGTCGTCACCAGCGCCGCCGTGGTCATGGTGGGCGTGTTCTCGATCTTCATCACCCTGAGCCTGGTCGACTTCAAGGAGTTCGGTGTCGGCCTGGCCTCGGCGATCCTGATCGACGCGACCATCATCCGCGGCGTCCTCCTGCCGGCGACCATGAAGATGCTGGGCGACTGGAACTGGTACCTGCCCCAGCCGCTGCGGTGGCTGCCGCAGGCCGACCCCGAGCCCACCGTGGAGGCTGCCGGCGACTGAGCCCCCACTCGACACCTCCCAGACGCACCGAAGCGGCCCGCCCCCGGCGGGCCGCTTCGCGTTTCAGCCCTGGAGCAGCGTGAGCACGGCCCGGACGCGGCGGTGGTCCGCGGGCGTCGCCGAAAGGCCGAGCTTGGCGAAGATGTTCGTGACGTGCTTCTCGACGGCGCGCTCGGTGACGACGAGCCGGGTGGCGATGCCGTGGTTCGAGAGGCCTTCCGCCATCAGCTCGAGCACCTCGCGCTCGCGCGCGGTCAGGGCGGCCAGCGGGTCGTCGACGCGGCGGCGGCCGACGAGCTGGGCGACCACCGCGGGATCGAGCGCCGAGCCGCCCGCGGCGACCCTGCGCACCGCGTCCGTGAAGTCGTCCACCTTCGCGACCCGGTCCTTGAGGAGATAGCCCGTGCCCTCGGTCTGCTCGCTGAGCAGGCCGGTCGCGTACTCGGCCTCGACGTACTGCGAGAGCACGAGCACGCCCACGCCGGGATGGCGCTCGCGGATCCGCCGCGCCGCCTGCAGGCCCTCGTCCGTGTGCGTCGGCGGCATGCGGATGTCGACGATGGCCACGTCCGGCTTCGCGAACCCGACCCGGCGCACGAGGTCGTCCGCGTTGTCCACCTGGCCGACCACGTCGAACCCCTCGCTCTCGAGCAGCCGGGCGATCGCCTCGCGCAGGAGCACCGAGTCGTCCGCCAGCACGATCCGCAGCGCGGCCGGCCCGGGAGCGGCCGCCTCGCGGGCACCCTCGGCCACCACCTCGTACACCGGCTGGGGCCGGTCGAAGTCCTTCAGCTCGCGCTCGCCCAGGCCGACGACCGATACCCCGGCGGGCAGGTCGTCGACGATCACGGCCCGGGTGGCCTCCGAGAGCAGGATCTGGCCTCCCCGGCCCGACTGGCACAGACGTGCCGCCAGGTGGACGCCGAGGCCGTGGTAGCCCTGCTCGGCGAGCCGCGGCTCGCCGGTGTGGAGCGCCATCCGCATCCGCACGGCGGCCTCCGCGGGCCAGGGGTGGTCGGCCATCGCCCGCTGCGCCGCGACCGCCGCCGCGACGCCGTCCCGCGCGGTCGGGAATGCGACGAAGCTGCCGTCGCCGGCCGTGTCGACCTCGGAGCCACCGTGCCGCGCGACCACGTCGCGCAGCAGCCGGCGATGGTCGTTCAGGAGGTCGCCGTAGCGATCGCCGAGCTCGCGAATGAGGCCGGTCGATCCCTCGAGATCCGTGAAGAGCAGCGTGACGGTTCCGGTGGGGAGTGCAGACAAGCGGGCCTTCCGTGGGGCGCCGATCGTACCGGCCACCCACGCGTACGCGCAATCGCAGGCGGTCAGGCGTTCCCGGGGTGCGCGGGGCACGTGACCCGCACCCGGCCGTCCGGCGACGTGACTGCGTCGAAGCCGGTGGACGACGCGACGCCATGCCCGCGCGGCATGACGCCGCCGCCGCCCGCCGGAGCGCCGCTCCGGGTGACGCAGCGGATGCGCTCGCCGACGTGGACGTCGCGGGCCAAATGGAAGGTGTAGCGGCCGGGCTCGAGGTGGAGCACACCGGCCCGCACCGGCGGGGGCGGGTCGGAACGGTCTGACGTGTGGCTGCCACAGCCGGCCGCCAGCGCCGCGGCGATAACGAGCGAAGTCGATCGTGTCCACATGCGCATTGGACGGCCCACCGGCGCCACGGGTTCCCGCCGCCGCGGGGCCGGCTGTGGCCGGCCCCCGGCGATCCCATACGTGAGGCGCTATTCCGTGGCGGCGGGCTGTGGATCGGGCCGCACGATCACGGTGTCGGCGACCGGGATGATCTCGTCGACCGGCAGGTCGGCCCGGCTCGCGTGCTTGCGGATCGCCTCCGGGCTCTCCGCCTCGTAGACGCACACCGTGCCCACCGACCCGGCGCCCTCGTCCAGCACGTAGCTGCGGATCCAGCGGACATCGTCGGGCATCTGCTCGCCGACGCGCGTCGAGCGCTCGGCGGCCTCCCCCAGCTCCGCCGGCGACGACCAGCCGCTGCGGCGCAGGATCACGTACAGGTTCATGGAGCCTCCTCCGTTCGTGGATCGTTCCTGGACACCACGCTACGCCCGGCCGCCGGGCCGTACATCGGGAGGTCTGCCTATCTTTTCCCGATCCCCAGACGGGCCGCCTCCGCCGCCGCCTGTCCCCGCGTCGGCACCTCGAGCTTGCGCAGGATGGCCGACACGTGGTGGTGGACGGTCTTCTCGGACAGGTACAGCCGGGCGGCGATCTCGCGGTTCCGCAGCCCCTCGCTCACCAGCTCGAGCACATCGAGCTCGCGGCCGGTGAGCCCGCCCGGGTTCGCCCGCGTCGCCGCCCGCGGCCCGACAGCCAGGCCGCGCACGCCGTGGCGGCTGCGCAGCATGCGGGCGACGCAGGCCGCCGTCCGCGTGGCGCCGAGTCGCTCCAGCTCCGCCAGGCTCCGCCGCAGCGGCTCCTCGCCGCCGGCGACGGTGCGCGCGAGCGCCGCCTCGTAGGGGCAGCCGATGTCCGACCAGCGCGCAGCGGCCGCCTCGCCGTCGCCGGCCAGCTCGAGCGCCCACGGCGCCGCCAGCGCGGCCCCGCCGAGCTCCTCGCGGACGCCCGCCCGCCGGCGCCAGACGGCCAGCTCGCCCGCCGCCCACGGGTCGCGGCTGCGCAGCGCGACCGCAAGCGTCTCCTCGGTCTCCGCCGCGACCAGGTCGAGCTCGCCACCGAGCCAGCGGGCCTCGGCCCGGGCGACGGCGACCGGCGCCAGCCGCTGCAGCTCGGCCATTCCCTCGGCCAGGCGCAGCGCCTCGTCGAGCTGCTGCCAGGCTCCCGGGTCGCCGCGGCGGGCGCGCAGCCGCCCGATCACGGTGAGCGGCTTGATCCGGCTGGGCGCGGCCGGGTTGGGGTAGCGCAGCACGACGGTGGCCGCGTCGGCCGCCTCGGTCCCAGCGACCCTGGTCGAGGTGCGAGCGGGCCAGCCAGCCCGTCATGTAGAGCCGCCACGAGTCGACGTCGTGCTCGCGGCAGTACTCGATCCCGCGCTCGAGGTAGTCGTCGCCGGAGGCGTAGTCGCGGTTCTCGACCGCCTGCGCCGCGAGGTTCGTGTAGGCGCGGGCCGCATGCTCCTCGAGCCCGGCTCGGAGCGCCAGGTCGAGGCTGCGCTCGAGCGTCGCCTGCCCGTCCGGGGAGCCGTGCTGGTACTGGGCCGAGCCGACGTTGTTCAGGGCGTGGACGAGGATCTCGTCCTCGCCGAGCCGCTCGGCGAGCGCGATCGCACGTCGGCCCCAGCCGATCGCGTCCTCCGAGCCGCGGGCCAGCATCCGCAGCTGCGACATGTTGCTGTAGGCCATCGCCAGCTCGGGCCCGGGCGGCAGGCCCTCGAGCACGTCGAGCGCCGCCCGGGCCTCGCGCTCCGCCGCCTCGTTCTCGCCCAGGAACCAGCGCAGCCGTGAGACCCAGCGATGGGCGTCGCCCTCGCGCAGGCGGTCACCGGAGCGGCGATGTTCCGCCAGCGCCCGGAGCCGGGCCTCGAGCGCCTCCGGCATCTGGTCGGTCAGGTAGCACTCGTACGAGCGGCGCTCGTACAGCTCCGCCCGCCGTTCCGGGGCGAGGCCGTCGGCCTCCCGCAGCGCCCGCGCGTACTGCTTCGCCGCCTCGCGGTGGGCGCCCAGCGCGGCCGCCCGCTCCGCCGCCGCGGGCGCCCAGCGCAGCACGGCCTCGCGGTCGCCCGCGCCCTCCGCGTGGTAGGCCAGCCGGGCCGGGTCGGGCGGCAGCGCCCGCGCGAGCGTGCGCAGCGCCGCCCGGTGCAGCCCGAACCGGTCGTGCGGGGGCAGCGCACCGTCGAGGGCGACGCGGGCGATCTCGTGCCGGAAGGCGACCGCCGCACCTTCCGGGTGCAGCATTCCCGACGCCAGGCACTC
Source organism: uncultured Actinomycetes bacterium (assembly GCA_963731515.1). Taxonomy (GTDB): domain Bacteria; phylum Actinomycetota; class Thermoleophilia; order Gaiellales; family JAICJC01; genus JAICJC01. The sequence goes on from CAVSVU010000016.1 coordinate 101,264, forward strand.
GTCCAGCCCGTCCGGATAGCCCGGCACGCAGGCCTCGAGCAGGCCGAGCTCCGCGCGGGGCGGGACGATCGAGACGGCGTCCAGGATGCGCCGGGCCTCTGGGCCGAGCCGGGCGGCGCGCCCGAGCACGGCGTCGCGCACCGTCGCCGGCATCTCCGCGCCGCCGGCCGCGAGCACCTCGGTCACGAAGAACGGGTTGCCACCGGTCCGCCGTGCCAGCGCGCCGGCATCCACCGTCTCGTCGGCCGCAAGCGCGGCGACGGCATCGGCGGAGAGCGGCCCGAGCGCGAGGCGCACCGTTCCCGGGGCCGACAGGTCGCCGAGCACGATGCGCAGGGGATGGGCCCTGTCGAGGCGCTCGTCCCGGTAGCTGAGCACGACGAGGAGCGGCAGCGCCTCGAGCCGCCGGCCGAGCAGCCGGACGACGTCGAGGGTGGCCTCGTCGGCCCAGTGCAGGTCCTCGATCACGAGCAGGGCCGGCCGCCGCCGCGGCAGCTCCTCGACCAGCGCCGCGAGCACGTCGCCCGGCATCCGCCCGCGCGCCAGCCGCGCTGCCAGGCGCCCGCCGGCGGCGTCGGCGAGCTCGAGGAACGGCGCCAGCGGCCGCGGCGTGAACAGCGGATCGCAGCCGCCCCAGAACGTGGAGACGTCGTCGTGGGCGGCGCGAAAGCTGCGCAGGAGCGATGTCTTGCCGATGCCCGCCTCGCCGGCGACGAGCACGAGCCGCCCGTCGCCGGATGCGCGCACCGCGGCGAGCGCGTCGCCCAGCACCGCCAGCTCGGCGGCCCGCTCGAGCAGCCGGTCGCCGACCGCGTGCTGCTTCAGGTGGACGCTCGCCTCCGGGGTCGGGACCGTCGTCGTCGATCGCACCCCCGCAGTATCGCCGCCCGGATCAGGCGTCGGCGGAGTGGACGATCTCGCCGGCGACGATGGTCGCCCGCACCGGCAGCTCGGGCAGGTCGTCGGCCGCCACGGCGACCGGGTCGGCGGCGAAGATCGTCAGGTCGGCCCGCAGGCCCGGAGCGATCCGCCCGCCCAGGGCGGCCTCGCCGACCGTCGCCGCCGCGCCGGTCGTGTACCCCTCCAGCGCCTCGAGCCCGGAGAGCCGCTGGCCGGGCTCGAACGTCCGCCGGTCGGCCGCCCCCGGCTCCCGCCGCAGCCGCGCCCACGCCATCCCGATGCGGGGATCGTTCTGCGCCACCGGCCAGTCCGACCCGAGCGCCAGCGTGACGCCGGCCCGCAGGAGGTCGGCCGTCCGCCAGGCGCGGCCCGCCCGCTCCGGGCCCAGGCGCGCCGCCCAGGAGTCCGAGTCGTCGTCCCGGCGCCACTGCATGTGGAGCGGCTGCATCGAGGCGATCACGTTCTCGCGCGGGAACCGGGCCAGATCGACATCGGTCACCGTCTCGATGTGCTCGATGCGATGGCGTACGCCGTCGGCCGCGCCCGCCGCGAGATAGGCGTCGAGCGCAGCGCGCACGCCGCGCTCACCGGTCGCGTGCGTGACGCACTGGAAGCCGGCCCCGGCGAAGAGCCGCACCGCCTCGGCGTAGCGGCCGGGGTCGGGCCAGAACGGCTCGAGGCCGTCGCCGCAGGTGTCCGGCTCGTACAGCCATCCGGTGCCGGTGTCGATCACGCCGTCGATGAAGAACTTGGCCACACCGCCCCGCCACAGCCGGCCGTGCTCGCCGACGAAACGGAGCCGGTCGCGCATCTCGTCGAACGAAGTCTCAGGCTTCTGCCACACCGGCACGAGCGCGCGGACGGTGAGATCGCCGGCGGCCTCCAGCTCGCGCATGAGGCCGAACGTCGCCGGCGAGCCGTCCATGACGTGCACGCCGGTGACACCGCAGGCGTTGAGCGTCCGGATCGTCTCCACGATCCGCGCGTGGCGCCTGCGGTCGGTCAGCTCCGGGACGGCGGCCTCGACGAGCTCCATCGCCGCCGACTCGCGCAGCTCCCCGGTCGGGATCCCCTCGCGGAGGACAACCTCGGCGCCCTCCGTGAACCCGACCGGTCCGGTGACGCCGGCCAGGGCCAGCGCGCGCCCGTTCGCAAGCGCGGTGTGCTGGTCCATGAAGCGGATCATCGCCGGGGCGCCGCCGACCGCATCCTCGATCAGGCTCGACCCGATCTCGCTGCCGTGGAAGGCCTCGTAGCTCACCCCCCAGCCGAGCACCCAGTCGTCGGGCCCACCGCGGCGCCGCTCCGCCTCGAGCGCGGCCTGCACCTCGGCGAGGGTGCCGCAGCGGGTCAGGTCGGCGCCCATCACCAGGTCGGGCGCGAACGGGTGGATATGGGCGTCGACGAGCCCGGGGACGACCGTCCCGCCGCCGGCGTCGACGACCTCGGCCGACCCGGCCGCCTCGCGCGCCTCGGCGGCGGAACCGACAGCAACGATCACGCCGTCGCGGACGGCGACGGCCGCCGCCTCGGGCCGGGCCTCGTCGAGCGTGCGCACCGAGGCATTGACGATCGCGTATCCGGCCATGTGGCCCAGCGTACACCGGCCGCCGACGATGGCGGCGACGTCCAGGCGGCGCGGTGGCTACAACTCCGCCAGGCGTGATCGAGCTCGCCACAGGAGCGGAGGTGCAGCGCTACCTGCTGGAGGCACGGCAGATGCAGGCGCTCTCGTTCGCCGTGCACATCCCGCTCGTCTGCTTCGGCATCGCGTTCCCGATCATGGTGCTGCTGGCCGAATGGCTGCACCTGCGCACCGGGGATCCGGTCTACCGGACGCTGGCACGGCGGTGGAGCCGGGTCATGCTGGCCCTCTTCGCGGCGGGCGTGGTCACCGGCACGGTGCTCTCGTTCGAGATGGGCCTCCTGTGGCCGCAGTTCACGGCCGTGTTCGGGGGCGTGTTCGGCCTGGGCTTCGCGGTCGAGGGCTTCTCGTTCTTCATGGAGGCGATCTTCATCGGGATCTACGCCTACGGGTGGGACCGGCTGCCGCCGCGGCTCCACCTGGCGAGCGGCATCCCGATCGTGATCGCCGGGTTCACGGGCTCGCTGATGGTGATCTCGGTGAACGGCTGGATGAACCATCCCGAAGGCTTCCGGCTCGTGCACGGCCGCGCGGTCGACGTCGATCCTGTGCGGGCGCTCTTCCTGAACTCGAACTTCTGGCATGAGCTGGTGCACATGTACATCGCCGGCTACATGGTGACGGGCTTCCTGGTCGCCGCCTGCTACGCCGTCCGGCGGCTGCGGGGGAGCTTCGGCCGGTACGAGCGGACGGCCCTCGCGATCTCGCTCTCGATCGCCGTCGTCGCCTCGATCGTGCAGGCGCCGGTGGGCGACTGGGCCGGCCGCGTCGTCGCCGAGAACCAGCCGGTCAAGCTGGCCGCGTTCGAGGGCCTCGGCCAGACGACGCGGCATGCGCCCGTGCACATCCTGGGCTACTACCAGGACGGCGCCGTGAAGGCCGGGATCCCGCTGCCCGACATGCTCTCGCTGCTCGCGTTCCACGACCCGAACGCGGTCGTGCGCGGCCTCGACACGGTGCCGCCCGCCGACCGCCCGCCCGTGAACGTGGTGCGGTTCGCGTTCCAGACGATGGTCGGCATCGGCACGCTGCTCTTCGCGCTCGCGATCGCGTTCGTCTACGTCCGCGTGCGCCGCCGCCGCCTGCCCGAGTCGCCCTGGTTCTACCGGGCGGTCGTGCTGGCCGGGCCGCTCTCGGTCGTCGCGCTGATCGCCGGCTGGGTGACGACCGAGGTGGGCCGGCAGCCGTGGGTCGTCTACCGGGTCATGCGCACGTCGCAGGCGGTCACCGGCGCGAGCGGCATCCCGGTCGGGTACGCCACGCTCGCCGCGGTCTACGTCGCGCTTGCGGTCGCCGTCGGCTGGGTGCTCGTGCGCCTCTCCCTCCGCCCCATGGAGGACGGCTGACGGTGCTCGACACGCTGCCGATCGTCTTCGTGCTCGCCGGGCTCGTCTTCTACGTCGTCCTCGCCGGCGCGGACTTCGGCGCGGGCCTGTGGCAGCTCCTGGCCGGGAGGGGAGCCCCGGCGACGCGGATCCGCGACCACGCCCACCACGCCATGGGACCGGTCTGGGAGGCGAACCACGTCTGGCTGATCTTCGTGATCACCGTCCTGTGGACGGGCTACCCGCAGGTGTTCGCGTCGATCGCGTCGACCCTCTCGATCCCGTTCTTCGTCGCGGCGATCGGGATCATCCTGCGGGGCGGCGCCTACGCCCTGCGATCGGGGACGCGCACGGGCCGCGAGGTGCGGATGGTCGAGACGGTGCTGTCCGTCTCGTCGATCCTGACGCCGCTCGCGCTGGGGATGATCGTGGGGGCGATCGCGGGCGGGCGCGTGCCGGTCGGGAACGCCGCCGGCGACCTCGTGACCAGCTGGCTGAACCCGCTCTCGGTCACGATCGGGCTGATCTCGGTGGCCTTCAGCGCGTACCTCGCGGCCGTGTTCCTGAGCGCGGACGCCGTCCGCCGCGGCGAGGCCGGCCTGGCGGAGCGCTTCCGGGCGCGGGCGCTCGTCTCCGGCACGGTCGCGGGCGTGGCCGCCGTCGCCGGCCTCGTCGCGCTGCGCAGCGACGCGCCCCGCCTCTACCACGAGCTCGTGTTCGGCCGGGGACTGCCCGCGCTCGCCGTCTCGGTCGTCGCCGGTCTGGCCACGCTCGGACTGGTGCGCCGGCGCCGGTACGAGCCGGCCCGCTACACCGGGGCGCTCGCCGTGGCGGCCGTCGTCGCCGGCTGGGCGCTCGCGCAGGAGCCCTATCTGCTGCCCGGCTACACCATCCACGAGGCCGCGGCGGGGCACGACACGATGATCGCGCTCATCGTCGCCGTGATCGCCGGCGGCATCATCCTGTTCCCGGCGCTGGCGGTCCTGTTCCGGCTCACGCTCGCGGGCCACCTCTCGCCGGGGGAGGCGAGCCGTCGACGCCCCCGGCGAGGCCCGGCCGCCCGCCGGCGGCGGCAGCACCGTGGTGCGGGCCGCGATCGCCTGCCTGGTCGTCGGCATCGGCTTCCTCACGATCGCCGACGCCGGCTGGGCGCACGCGATCGGCGTCGCGGCGTGGTTCGGGTTCGCGATCCTCGCAGCCGCCGCGCTGATCGCGCCCGAGGTCGGCGCAGAGCGAGGGACGGAGACCCGGCCCTGATCTCGAGCCGGTTCGGCCGGGGCAGCCGCGAGCAGTATTCTCACACCGCGGGGATCGGATGAGAGGAGCCGAGCGATGCCAGAGTCCACAGTGATCGCCAACGGAACCGTCGTCACGGCAGACGGAGAGTTCGCGGGCGACGTCCTGATCGAGGGGGAGACGATCGCGGCGGTCGGCCGGGTCGTCGCCCCGCCGGAGGCCGAGATCGTCGATGCCGACGGGTGCTTCGTCCTTCCGGGGCTGATCGACAACCACACCCACCTGTCCATGCCGTTCATGGGCATGATGTCCGCCGACGACTACGACACCGGCACGCAGGCTGCGGCGGCCGGCGGCGTGACCTGCCTGGTCGACTTCGCGATCCAGCGCGAGCCGGACAACCTCCAGTCGGCGCTCGAGGAGTGGTCCGGTCGTGCCGACGGCGCGGCCCACGTCGACTACGGGTTCCACATGGCGATCACCAACGCGAACGACGCGGTGCTCGAGGACATGAAGGCGATGGTCGAGTCGGGGATCTGCTCGTTCAAGCTGTTCATGGCCTACAAGGGCGAGCTGATGGCGCGGGACGACGACCTCGCCGCGTGCATGGAGCAGGCCCGCGATCTCGATGCGCTGACGATGGTGCACGCCGAGAACGGCGATCTGATCGACCTCTACGTGAAGCGGGCGCTGGCGACCGGGCAGACGTCCGCCGTCAACCACGCCAAGACCCGTCCGGAGTTCGTGGAGGCCGAGGCCACCCACCGCGCCGCCAGGATCGCCGAGAGCGTCGGGGCGCCGCTGTTCGTCGTCCACGTCACCTGCGCCCCCGCCGCGGCCGAGATCGAGGCTGCCCAGCGGCGCGGCGCGCAGGTGACGGGCGAGACCTGCTTCCAGTACCTCGTGCACGACGTCAACGACCTGGCCCGGCCCGGGCGTCGAGGGGTGCCGCTACATCTGCTCGCCTCCGCTGCGAGACGCCGCCAACCACGAACCGCTCTGGGCATACGTGAAGCGCGGCGTGCTCGAGAGCATCTCGACCGACCACTGCCCGTTCACGGACACGCAGAAGGCCCGCGGGCTCGACAACTTCAGCCTGGTGCCGAACGGCCTCGCGCTGATCCAGCATCGCCTCCCCAAGCTGTGGGACGAGGGCGTCAACCGGGGCCGGATCACCCGACCCGAGCTCGTCGCCCGCACGGCGACGACGATCGCGCGGCGGTTCGGCCTCGACCGCAAGGGCGCGCTGCTGCCGGGCTACGACGCCGACGTCGTCGTGCTCGACCCCAACGCCCCCCGCGCCTACGGCGTGGACAACTCGTTCATGAACGTCGACTACGACCTCTACGAGGGGCAGACGGCAACCGCGAGCGTGCGCCACACCTACTCGCGCGGCACGCTCGTCTACGACCGCGGGCCAGATCCTGACCGAGCCCGGTCACGGGCGGTTCGTCCGGCGCTCGCTGCGGGCCACCGTCGCCGTGAGCCGATGACGGCCGTCCGGCTCAACCCGGCCAACGTCATCGCCGACCTCGACGAGCTGGCCGCCCAGAGCGGCGGCCGCTTCGCCGGCGCCAAACGGCTGGCATGGACACCCCAGTGGCTCGCAGCCCGTGAGTGGCTGGAAGGCAAGCTCGGCGAGATCGGACTCGAGCCCAGGCGGGATGCCGCCGGCAACCTGTGGGCCGAGGTTGCGGGTGAGTCCGACCCGTTCCTCATCGTCGGCTCGCACATCGACGCCGTTCCCAGCGGCGGCTGGCTCGACGGCGTGCTCGGCCTGCTGACCGCGCTCGAGACGGTTCGCGAGCTGGCGCGCTCGGGGGCTCGCCCGCCGATCGGCGTCCGGTTCGTCGACTGGGCCGACGAGGAGGGCGCCCGCTTCGGACGCAGCCTGATCGGCTCCTCGGCGTGCGCCGGCACCCTCCGGCCCGACGACGTGCGGACGCTCGCCGACGCCGACGGCGTGATGCTCGGCGACGCGCTCGCCGGCTGCGGAGTCGATCTCGACCGCACCGGCGCGGCGACCGCGTCGCTGGCCGGCGCGGTCGCCTACCTCGAGCTCCACATCGAGCAGGGCCCGGTCCTGCTCGAGACCGGCCGGGTGGCATCGGCCGTCTCCGGAACCGTCGGCGTCGAGCGGCACCTGATGACCTTCACCGGCCAGGCCGCGCACGCCGGGTCGACGCCGATGCTGATGCGGCACGACACGCTTGCGGCCGCGGCCCGGGCGGCGCTCGAGATCCGCGAGAGCGCCATCAGGCTGGAGGGAGTCGCCACCGTCGGCCGGATGCACTCGGAGCCGGGGGTGATCACCGCGGTCGCCGGCCGGACCGAGATGCAGCTCGACCAGCGCCACCTCGACGCCGACGCGCTGGCGCAGATGCTGAGCGAGGCCGAGGCGAGCTGCCGTTCCGCCGCTGAGGCGTTCGGCTGCGAGCTCGCGATCCGGAAGGTCTTCAGCGCCACGCCGACCGTGTTCGATCCCGACCTGGTGGCACTCGCCCGGGCCGCCGTCGGCGATGCCGGCGGTGGCGACGGCGAACCGATCCCGAGCGGGCCGCTGCACGACGCAACCGAGATCGGGCGGGTCGTGCCCACCGCCATGATCTTCGCCCAGTCCGATCCCCCGATCTCGCACGCCGCGATCGAGGATTCCCCCGAGCCCGCGCTTGCGGTCGCGATCGACGCCTACGGGCGCACGGTCGAGAAGGTGCTCGCAGGGGGTGCGGCGGTGAACTTCGGCGTCGTCCTCCAGACCAACCCTCCCGCCGCGCGCGTCGTCGAGCTGGCGCGCCGGGCCGAGACCTACGGGTTCAGCCACGCATGGACGTTCGACTCCCACCTGCTGTGGGAGGAGCCGTTCGTGATCTACAGCCGGATCCTCGACTGCACCCACAGGCTGACCGTCGGCCCGATGGTCACCAACCCCGCCACGCGCGACTGGACGGTGATCGCGTCGCTCTTCGCGACCCTGAACGAGATGTACGGCAACCGCACGGTCTGCGGCATCGGCCGGGGAGACTCGGCGGTGCGCGTGATCAACGGCCGGCCCGTGAAGCTGGCCGACCTGCGCGCCTCGATCGAGGTCATCCGCGGCCTGGCCAACGGCCGCAGCGTCGAGTACAAGGGCACGACCGTCCGCTTCCCCTGGAACCCGGACAGCCGGCTCGAGGTCTGGGTCGCGGCGTACGGGCCGAAGGCGCTCGCACTGGCCGGCGAGGTCGGCGACGGCTTCATCCTCCAGCTCGCCGACCCGGACATCGCCGCCTGGAGCATCGCCACCGTCCGCGAGGCCGCAGCCGCGGCCGGCCGCGACCCGAGCACGATCACGATGTGCGTCGCCGCTCCGGCGTACATCACCGACGGGTCCGAGGCCGGCCGCGCCCACGCCCTCGATCAGTGCCGGTGGTTCGGGGGGATGGTCGGAAACCACGTGGCCGACATCGTCCACCGCTACGGCGGCGAGGGCACGGCGGTTCCCCGCGCGCTCACCGACTACATCACCGGCCGCCGCGGCTACGACTACAACGAGCACGGCCGAGCCGGGAACACCCACGCCGACTTCGTGCCGGACGAGATCGTCGAGCGGTTCTGCCTGATCGGGCCCGCCTCCGCGCACGTCGAGCGGCTCAGGGAGCTCGCCGCCCTCGGCGTCGACCACTTCGGCCTCTACCTCCAGCACGACGCCCAGGACGCGACGCTGGCCGCCTTCGGCGAGCAGGTCATCCCGGCCGTCAACGATCCGCTGTTCGCCCGCAGCTGATCGGCCAGGGGCACGCCGGACGGCCGTTCCGGCCACACCCGCCCGTCGCGGTCCGGTGCGGTCTCAGCAGGGGGTGACCACGACCCCCTCGAGCGTTCCCCTGACCGCTCCGTTCTCGCCCTTCGCGGTCGGGGCTGCGTGGAGCCGGTACGTCGCGACGACCTGTGCCTGTTTGAGCCGTGGGTCGGCGGTCTTCGCAACTCGTCCGCACAGCCTCCCGACGAGGATGCCCTCCGAGATGCATTTCTCGACCGCGGGGTGAAACGGCGCTTCGCGGACGAGGCCGCCGTTCGTGATCCCTGACATCCTGCCGTCGATCTCGTCGTGCTGGGCCGTGATCCAGCGGAAGTCGCCCGCGTGCACGCCGCGTCCGAGGCCGTCGTCCTCGTAGACCGTCGCGAGTGGCTGAACGACGAGTGAGCCCGAGAGCAGCTGTCCGAGGTGGTGGTCGCAGGGGGCGTGGCTCGAAAGCGCGACCTTGAGGACGCCGGCCGTCCGCAGGGTGACGCACCGCTGCTTCTCGCACCTGTGCGTGCTGCTTGACTCCAAGACGGTTTCACCGCGGACGTCCTTCGAGAGGGACCCGACGCAGATGTCCGAGCGAAGGATGTCGTCGGGGTTGTCGAAGCAGGAGCCGGGGGCGGTGCAGACGATCGTGAACGTGCCCCGGACGGCGTCCTGCTCGCCGATCGTGCACCTGGCGGCCACTTCGACCGTGTGCCCGCACGGGCATCTCTTGTCGTTCGGCAGGACGGCGTCCCACACGTTCGGGCCGCCCGTCGGGATGGCGACAATGACGGGCGATGCGGAGCAGCTGGTCGTCACCTCGACCTGCTCGCATGTCGACACGGTTCCCGAAACGACCAGCGACGTCGGCGGGGAGCCGCCCACGCCCGTGACCGAAGTGATCGCGATGGTCATGACGCATCCCCTTCAGTAGGCAGAATTGGCGGAGAGACTGCTAGATGAGCGCCAGGTAGGTGATCGGCTGGCCTTGATGGGCGGAGGAGACTTCGGAGAGGCTGAGCTTGAACGGCGCCTTCTCGCTGCCGTGGCTGATTACCGTGGGGTCGGGACCGGGCTGGACGATGACCACGACGTGCTGCTCGAGCGGGGTCGCCGCCAAAGACGATCAGGTCGCCGGGCTGGGCCTTCCCGGCGGTGATCGGCTTGAGGTGCGCGAGCATCGTCATCGTGCTGCCGGCGCCGGTGTAGCCGAGGCCGTTGGGATCCGGGGCCTCGGCCCAGCGCGCAAACAGGGTGGTCGACCCGGAGCAGTCCGTCGTGAGCGGCAGCGTCCCGGGGAGGTCGTTGACCGGGATCGGCCGCTTCTGGGCGTAGTGGATCTGGCTCGTGTTCTCGACCGCCCACAGGCACCAGTTCACCATCCGCTCGCGGACGCTGCTATTCGCCTTGAACAGGCGCCGCCGATGGGCGCTGGGGGCGACGAACGTGCTTGGGCGCTGCTTGTAGCCGGGCGCGCCCTTGCGCACCAGGTAGCCGTACACGTTCGGGCCGAACTCGCCGTTTACCTCGGCAGCGGGGTAGCCCAGGAGGAACTTGGCCAGGCGAGTGGCATCCGCCGTCTTCTGGCCGTACTGCTGGTCGGCTTTCCCGGGATGGAAGTTGATCCCGAAGCGGTTCTCGTGAAGCACCTGCTGAGCCGCCTTGACGTCGGCGCCGGTCATGATCGGATCGGCCAACGTGAGCTTCCTCAAGTCGCCAGGCAATGACTGTGCCACCGTCAACACCTCCCCTGCTGAGCCCGTATCGTACGACAAAGGACGAGCCGAAGGCTGCCGTTCTTCCATCACATGAGCCAGGAAACGGCGTGGGTGAGCCGGTCCATGAGATCGGTCGCGCGCCGCGTGAGCACGGGGCTCTGGCGCATCTCAAACGGCTCCCGCGCCCGTTGCGCCGCCACCAGCGCCTCGTTCCGGTCTCCGCGCATCGCCAGGAAGCGGGATCGGTCGAGCAGCGCCTGGCCGCGCAGCTCCAGGCTGTCCCCCTCGTCACTGTCGCGTACGGCTTCACGGGTGGCCTCGTCGCCGGCCGTCCACTCGCCGTTATCCGCCAGGAGCAGGCCGTGCAGCCCAGCGTCCACCCAGGGGCCGATCGCTCCGATCTCGGCGAACACCTTTCGGGCGCGAGCCGGCTGCGCCCCGTCGTAGGCCGACCGGGCCGCTTCGGCGGTCATCACCGCCGCCGTCAGTCGGTTCCCGTAGCTGGCGGCGATGCGGGCGGCCTCGAGGAACGCCTGCTCGGCATCGGCCTGACGGCCCGCGAGCCGCTCGACGTATCCGCGGAACGCGGCCAGGTTGAACGCGTGATAGTTCCACCCCAATTCGAGCGTGGCGGCGCGAAACCGCTCGAGACACTCGCGCGCCAGGGCGAACCTGCCCACCAACGCCTCCAGGTATGCCGTGGCCGGGAGCAGCATCTGTCCCGCGCGCACGGCGTCGCTGCTCCTGCCGACGAGTCGCGCGCACCGGTCGCGGTCCTCCTCGACCGACCACGGGCTCAGGGCCACCACCCAGGCATGCTCGGCGTACTCGGTGAGTTCCTCCTGGCGGCTGCCGGCACGGATCGCGTGCGCCGCGGCGTTCTCGCTCGCCGCCGCAGCGATCGCCGTTTCCCCACGGGTGAGGCGAGTGTGGGCGATCAGGCCACACGCTCGGGCCAGGCCGAGCTCGTCACCGGCCCGCTCGAACACGCGCGTCGCCTCGTCCGCGTCGCGCAGCAGCGCCTCCGTGTCGGTATCCGGGTCGACGAAAAGCCGGACGCGTCCGCGCTGCACCGTCGCCCGCCATCGGAGCGTCTCCAGCCCAAGGCGATCGGCACGATCGATGACGTCTCCCAGCCGCAAGTCCGTCGCAGTCCAATCCCCCTCCGTGTAGAACGCGGCGTACTCGAGATCGCACGTCCACTGCAGCCTGCGGAGGTCGTCGGCGTCGAGGAGGAGCGTCGCGCGGGAGAGGAGGTTCGCCGCCGCGTCCATGTCTCCGCGCGCGAACGCCCGCTCGCCTGCGGCGGCGAGTCGCGTCGCCCCCGCTTCGGCGATCCGCGTCTGATCGGGGCCCGTAGGGCCGAGCTCCTCCAGGAGGCGGAACGCCCGCTCCAGATGGTGGCCGACGATCTCGTCGAACTCGCCGCCACGATCGGCTGCGGTGCGGGTGAGCCAGTAGGCGTGGCGCTGGTGCAGCCTCGATCGGAGGCGCTTGGTGACGCCCGCGTAGGCCGCGTCTCGGATCAGCGCATGACGGAAGCCAAACGCGGTCTCGCCGGGGAACTCCGAGACGGCCGGGTCGATCAGCTCGAGGCGGACGAGGCGATCGAGCGGTGCGTCGAGCCGGCGCGGATCCTCAAGCTCCGTCATGGCGGCGACGCTCGAGCGGTGGAACACGTCGCCCTCGACCGCCGCGCCGCCGAGCACCTGCCGCTCCTGCGGGTTGAGCCGGTCGAGCCGGGCGGCCGAGAAGTGCGCTCAGGATCGGCGGTACGGCGAGCGCCGAACCGTCGGCGTCCTCGGCGAGCGCGGCCATCTGCTCGAGAAAGAGCGGGTTGCCCCGGGAGGCGGTGACGATGCGGCTCCGCGCCTCGTCACCGAGGCCGCCGAGGTCGAGCTCGTCGACGAGCTCGACCGACTCCTCCGCCGAGAGGGCGGACAGGCGCAGCACTGTCCGCGAGGAGCCGACGACCAGGCCGGGCCGTTCTTCGAGCAGCTCCGGTCGCGCGACACAGATGAAGACCAGCGGCGCGGCGTGCAACTGGTCGACGAGGTAGTCGATCAGGTCGAGCAGCGCCGGCTCCGCCCAGTGGGCATCCTCGAGAACCAGCACGACCGGCGTGTCGCGGGCAACCGCCGCAAGGACGCTGCGAAACGCCGACCGCGTCTCGAGGCCGTTCAGCCCGACCGGCGCAATGCCGGTGGCGGCGAGGATCGTCTCCGTGGCCCGCGCGCCTTCCCCATTCGCGCCCAGCAGACTGCGAAGGCCGCGATCGAGATCGCTGCCGACCAGCCCGCGGAGGATCTCGACCATAGGGCGCAGGGTGATCCCCTCGCCCTGTGACGGGCAGCGACCGGTCGCGACGGCGGCGCGACCGCGCACGTCGTCCACGTGCTGGGCCACCAGTCTGGACTTCCCGATCCCCGCCTCGCCCGCGACGGTGACGACGTGCGACGCTGGGGTCTCGCACGCCCGCTCGACCGTCTCCGCGAGCAGCGCACGCTCCAGGTGGCGGCCTACCATCCGCGCGTCGAGCCTCCGCGCGAGGGCGTCGGCCACGCCGACGCTCAGGATCCGATACGCAACGGTGGGCGTGGGCTTCCCCTTGAGCGCCAGCTCGAGGCGCTCGGCCGGGGCGGCATCGCGAACGAGCTGATAGGTCGCCTCGGCCGCGAGCACCTCGCCGGCCGCGGCGGCCTGCTGCAACCGCGCGGCGGTGTTACCGACATCGCCGAGCACCACGGCGTCGCCGTCGTGCACGACCACCTCTCCGGTCGAGATGCCGATCCGGGCCCGCAACTCGACCGCGAACTCGGACCGCAGGGAGCTGTTCAGCCCGACCAGCCCGGCCCGCATCTCGTCGGCCGCTCGAACCGCGCGAAGCGCATCGTCCTCGACGACCCGCTCCGCGCCGAATACCCCGACCACCGCATCGCCGATGAACTTCTCCACCCGCCCGCCATGCCTCTCGAGTACGCCCCGCATCACGTCGTAGTACGGCGTCATGACGCCATGAAGCGTCTCCGGATCCAGCCTCGCACCCAACGACGTCGACCCGACGACATCACAGAAGACCGCCGTCACCGTCCTACGCGCCGCATACGGTGTACTCATGGGCGCACAAGTGTACGCCTGTGCCCTCCCCGTCGACGCCCTCTTCGCATGGCCCTGAGCCGTCCACAGAACGGCGATAGCCTCCACCGGATGCACGAGCTGCTTCTCCGCTGGTACAGCCAAAACGGGCGCGATTTTCCCTGGCGAAGGACCCGGGATCCGTACGCGATCCTCGTCTCGGAGGTGATGCTGCAGCAGACCCAGGTCTCGCGCGTCGTCCCCCGCTATCGGGCCTGGCTCGAGCGCTGGCCGACGGTCGAGGCGCTCGCGGCGGCCACGCCGGCAGAGGTCATCACCGAATGGAGCGGCATGGGCTACAACCGCCGTGCCGTGCTCCTGCACCGCTGCGCCATGGCCGTGACCGAGATGGGCGGCTTCCCCCGCGAGCCCGCGGAGCTTCGACAGCTACCCGGCGTCGGGCCCTACACGGCGGCCGCGATCGCGTGCTTCGCGTTCGGCGCCCAGATCGCGGCCCCGGACACGAACGCCAGGCGCGTGCTCGAGCGGGCCTTCGGCGATCCCGGCCTCGCCCCTCCCCCGGGCCGGGCCTACGAGTGGAACCAGGCCCTCTTCGACCTCGGCCGCGAGGTCTGCATCGCCCGCAGGCCCCGCTGCGAGATCTGCCCGCTCGCCTCCGGATGCCCGTCGCGTGGGCGGACGTACGCGCCGCTGCGGAAGCAGTCGCCGTTCGAGGGCTCGTTCCGGCAGCGCCGGGCCGAGCTGCTGCGCGCGATCGCCTCGGCCGGCTCGCTGCCCGACGCCGAGGCCGACGCCGAGGCGCTGGTCTCGCTCGTCCGCGACGGCCTGGCCGAGGTGTCCGGCGGCCAGGCGCGGCTCCCGCACTGACAGGTGCCTGGCACCGTTCCGGTGCCAGGCACCTCAAGCGAGGAGGTTGGTGACCAGCGCGTCCAGGCCGGTCAGCGACGGCAGCTCGGCGTCCGGGGCGTAGCCGTCGGGCAGCGGGATGCCGGCGCGGTTGATCCACACCGCCTTCATGCCGCACGCCTGGGCGCCGGCGATGTCGGTGTCGAGGCCGTCGCCGACGTGCACCCACCGGGCCGGATCGCCGCCGGAGAGCTCCACCGCATGCCGGAACGGCGCCGCCGCGGGCTTCATCTCGCCCAGCTGCTCGGCATGGACGATGAAGGCGAACCGGCGCGCCACCGCGAGCTCGGCGAAGGGGAAGTTGCCGTTCGTGATCGCGCCCAGCACCCGGCCCGACGCGACCAGCGCATCCAGCTCCGGCTCGACGTCGTCGTGGAGGCGCACCGTCTCCGGCCGGGCCGCCATCCAGGCGTCGACCATCCACGCCGGCAGGTCGGGATCGTGGACGTCGTGCGCGGCCAGCACCCGCCGGAACGACTCCAGGCGCAGCTCGAGGTAGGAGCCCTCGCGCTCCTCGGCGACCCGCCGGCGCTCGTCGTGCAGCCGCTCCACCGTGATCCGCCCGGCCAGCTCGGGATGGCGCTTCTCGAGCGCGGCGATGGCCGCGGCGAGCGAGCCGTCCATCATCGGCATGAACGCCCACAGCGTCTCGTCGAGGTCGAACGAGACGACCGCCGCGGTCATGCCGCCTTCCGCAGCAGGGCGACGGCGTGGCAGGCCGCGCCCTCGCCGCGGCCCGCGAAGCCGAGGTGGTCGGTCGTCGACGCGCGCACGGTCACCCGCGAACGGTCGACGCCGAGGGCGGCCGCCAGGCTCTCCCGCATCGCGTTGCGGTGCGGCGCCAGGCGCGGCGCCTGCATGATCACGATCGCGTCGACGTTCACGAGCGCCCAGCCGGCGGCGCGCACCCGCCCCCACGCCTGGCCGAGCAGCCCGATGCTGGACGCGCCCGCGAGGGCCGGGTCGTCGGACGGGAACAGGTGGCCGATGTCCTCCATGCCCGCGGCGCCCAGGAGCGCGTCGGTGACCGCGTGGCTGACGAGGTCGGCGTCGGAGTGGCCCGCGAGGCCGCGCTCCGCCGGGATCGTGACGCCGGCGAGCACCAGCGCCCGGCCCGCGGCGAACGCATGCGCGTCGAACCCGATCCCGACCCGCAGGTCGTCCGCGCCCGTCACGAGAGCCGCGCCTCGGCCCGGGCCAGGTCGTCGGGGGCGGTGATCTTCGCGTTCTCCGGCTCGCCGGCGACCGCGGCGACGGCGAAGCCGGCCGCCTCGACCAGCGACGCACAGTCGGTGGCGTCGCGAACGGCGTCCGCCGGAGCCGAGAACGCCTGCCGCAGCGCCGCCGCCCGGAAGCCCTGCGGCGTCTGCACCGAGCGCAGCTCGCCGCGGTCGAGCGTCTCGGCGACGACGCCCTCGCGCACGCGCTTCACCGTGTCGGTGACCGGCAGCGCCGGGACGGCGCCGTCGTGGCTCTCGAGCGCGGCCAGCACCCGGTCGACCAGCTCCGGCGAGGCGAACGGCCGGGCCGCGTCGTGCACCAGGATCGCCTCCGCCGTGGCCGCCACCTCGCCCAGGCCGGCGGCGACCGAGAGCGCCCGCGTCTCGCCGCCGGGGACGGCCGCGGCCACCTTCCCCGCCGCGAGCTCGTCGGCCAGGAGCGTCGCCGGCTCCTCCCACTCGGCCGGCACCACCAGCACGATCCGGTCGACCGCGGGGTGATCCTCGAAGAGGTCGATCGAGTGGGCCAGCAGCGGCCGGCCGCCGAGCCGCACGAACGCCTTCGGCCGGTCGGCGCCCAGACGCGCGCCGTCTCCCCCGGCGACCACGATCGCCCAGGTCGGGCTCATTCCGCGTCCGGGCTCGAGCTCACCTTGGTGAAGATCATCTTGCCCGAGGGCGACTGCAGCACCGACGTCACCTCCACCGCGGCCGTCTCGCCCAGCAGCCGCCGGCCGCCCTCGACCACCACCATGGTGCCGTCGTCGAGGTAGCCGACGCCCTGGTCGTGCTCCTTGCCCTCGCGGATCACGCGCACGTCGAACGACTCGCCCGGCAGCACGGCCGGCTTGAGCGCGTTCGCGAGCTCGTTCACGTTCAGCACGACCACGTCCTGGATCCGGGCGAGGCGGTTCAGGTTGAAGTCGGTCGTCAGGATGCGAAGCCCGCGCTCCTTGGCGAGCTTGAGCAGCTTGGCGTCGACGTCGTCGAGGTCGGGGAAATCGACGTCGGGCGTGGTCACCGTCACCTCGGACCGGAGTCCCTGCACGACCTCGAGCCCACGGCGCCCGCGGGCGCGCTTGAGCGAGTCGCCCGAGTCGGCCACGTGCTGCAGCTCGCGCAGCACGAACTCGGGCACGACCAGCTCGTCCTTGAGGAAGCCGGTGCGGACGATGTCCGCGATGCGCCCGTCGATGATCGCGCTCGTGTCCACGAGCGTGACGAAGCCCTGGTCGGGCTCGGTGCCCGGCTCGGCGATCGGATGCACGCCGACCAGGCGCAGGATGCCGCGGTGCTTCTTCGCCGCCGTCACCGCGAACAGGTAGCCCACGATCAGGAACAGCGGCAGGATCACCCACTTGCCGATGTACGGCAGCGTGTGAACCGGGAACCACAGGAGCGCGGATACGAGCAGCCCGACCAGCAAGCCGATCGCGGCAACGGTCAACTCGCCCGCGCTGCGGGTCTGGACGGCCCGCTCGACCCTCTTGAACCCGCGTACCAGCGCCTTGCCGACCAGGCCTCCCACCATCCACCCGACGGCGAACACGAGGAGGACGACGACGGCGAAAGCGGGGTACGCGTATGAAGCCGGATAACGGTCCTCGAGATTAAGAGAAAACCCCGCCTGGATGGCACCCAGGACGCCCAAGAGGGACAAGACGATCCGTGTTGAGAACACCATCGTCTGCTCCTCTCTAGCCCGTCGCAGCCCACGCCGGATGGGCGGAGAGACCGCCGCCCGGCGGGGGCGCTTGCGTGATGCTTGGCTAGGCCCGCGCCTTGCGAGCCTCGCCGATCTCCTCGAGCACCTCCTCCAGGAACTCGCGCGCCTCGTCCTCGTCCATGTTCTTCGCGTACATCAGCTCGCTGGCGAGGATGCGCTTCGCCTTCGAGAACATCTGCTTCTCACCCGTCGAGAGACCCTTCTCCTGGTCGCGCTGGGCGAGGTTGCGGACGACCTCGGCCATCTCGAAGATGTCGCCGGTCTTCATCTTGTCGCGGTTGTGCTTGAAGCGGCGGTTCCAGTTCTTCGGCATCTTCGTGCCGTCGCCCTGGAGCACGGTGAGGACCTCCTCGACGGTCTCCTCTCCGATCACCTTGCGCAGACCGACGCGCTCCGCGCTGTCCAGCGGAATCGTCACGGTCATGTCGTTGTGCAGGATCTGGATCGTCAGGTACTCACGATCCTGATCCCCGACTACGCGCATGTCCCTGCTTGTGATCGTCCCAGCCCCATGGTGGGGGTACACGACCTTGTCGCCAACCTCATACAAAAGTCGCTCGACCTCCTCGACAAAAATGCGCCTGCACGCCCGCGAAACCCCTCGCGCCTGAGGCGTAGATTCTATCAGATCTGACACCTTGAGGCGAACGGATCACAGCATTCTGTAGACATCGCAAACGAATTTCGGCAGACACGGCCGAAGTCCGATTCAGAGTCTCGCGACGGCGGGCCGCGGACGCCACCGCTTACAGATTCAGGTAGCGGTCGACGAGGTTCTGCTCCTGCAGCCGGCGCAGGCCCTCGCGGATCTCGCGCGCACGCACCGATCCGACGCCCTCGACCTCCTCGAGCTCCGCCTGCGAGGCCCGCACGAACGCCTCGAGCCCCTCGAAGTGCTCGACGACGTGGGCGATCACGCTCTCCGGCAGGCGCGGGATCTTCGAGAGCACGCGGTGGCCGCGCGGCGTGACGGCGTAGTCGACCGGCGACACGCTGCGCGGGTAGCCCAGCACCTCGGCCAGCTGCTCCAGCTCCAGGAGCTGGGTGTCGGGCATCGTCCGCAGCTGGTCGAGCGCCCGCCGGTAGCCGCCGGTCACCTCGGGCAGCTCGTAGTCGCGCACCATCGCCACCTCGTCGCCCGGCACCCACTCGGACATCTCGTCCAGCTGGATCTTGATCAGCCGGCCCTCGACGCCGAGCTCGGCGATGTTGCGCTCGATCTCGTCGCGCATCCGCGACGTCATCTCCGCCCGCTGCAGCGCCACCAGGACGTCGTCGAGCATCACCGCGCCCTGGAATTCCAGCGCCGTCAGGCGGGTCGAGACCTGCTCGAAGCGGGTGCGGTAGGTCTCGAGCGTCGTCACCGCCTGGTTGGTCTTGGCCAGGATGTCGGAGATGTCCTCGAGCTGGTAGCGGACGTCGCCCACGTAGGTCGTGACGACGTCGCGCTGCTGGCTGATCGAGATGACGAGCGCCCCGGTCTGCTTGGCCACGCGCTCGGCGGTGCGGTGGCGGGTGCCGGTCTCGGCCGACGGGATCGTCGGGTCGGGCATCAGCTGCACGTTCGCGTAGACGATCCGGGTCGCGACCGCGTTCAGGATGATCGCGCCGTCCATCTTGGCGAGCTCGTAGAGCAGGTACGGCGAGTAGGCCTGATCGAGCCGGATCCCGCCCGAGAACATGAACGAGAGCTCCGCCGGCTCGCCGATCACGATCAGCGCTCCGAGGCGCGCGCGGAGGATGTCGTTCAGCCCCTGGCGCATCGTCGTGCCGGGCGAGATCCGCCGCAGCGCGTCGAGCATCTTGGGATCCTTGCGAACGTCGGGAAGAAGCTCGGTCATGCCCGCCCCTCGGGAACAGCCGGCCGGCCGAATGCCAGCGCAATCGCTTCCTCCAGGGTACCAGCGCAACGCAGCGGCGGCCCACCCGCAGGGGCGTTCGTCCCGGGCGGGCAGACCAGTCCGGCCACGCCCAGCTTGACGGCCTCGGCCAGGCGCGGTGCGGTGTGCGACACGGGGCGCACCCGGCCGGTCAGGCCGAGCTCGCCGAAGCACGCGAGCCGCTCGGGCGCCGCCCGCCCGTGCGCGGAGGAGACGATGGCGAGCGCGACGGCGAGGTCGGCCGCCGGCTCGTCGACGCGCACGCCCCCGGCCACGTTCACGAAGACGTCCGACGAGCCCAGCGCGACGCCGGCGTGGCGCCCGAGCACGGCCACGATCATCGAGAGCCGGTTGCGGTCGAACCCGGTCGCCTGGCGGCGCGGCATCGCCAGGTCGCTCGGCGCGACCAGCGCCTGCACCTCGAGCACGATCGGCCGCGTGCCCTCGATCGCGGGCAGGAGCACCGATCCCGGCCCGGCCGGCTCCGGCTCGGCCAGCGCCGCGGAGGGGTCGGCGACGGGCTCGAGGCCGGCGTCGGTCATCTCGAAGATCCCGATCTCGTCCGTCGAGCCGAACCGGTTCTTGACGGCGCGGAGCACGCGCAGGTGGCGGTAGCGGTCGCCCTCGAACTGGAGCACCGCGTCGACGAGGTGCTCGAGCACGCGCGGCCCGGCGACGGCGCCGTCCTTGGTCACGTGCCCGACGAGCACGATCGCCGTCGATCCGCGCTTGGCCACGCGCAGGAGCCGCTCGGCGGACTCGCGCACCTGGGCGACGCTGCCCGGGGCCGACTGGAGGTCGGCGCTCCGCAGCGTCTGCACCGAGTCGACCACGCACACCGCCGGGGCCTCGGCGGCGATCGCCTCGCACACCGCGTCGAGGTCGGTGTCGGCGAGCACGCGGATCGCATCGCCCGCGCCCAGCCGCTGTGCCCGCAGCCGCACCTGCGCAGGCGACTCCTCGCCGCAGACGAGCAGCGTGCGGCCGCCCGCGGACGCAACGGCGGCGAGCGCCTGGAGCAGGAGCGAGCTCTTGCCGACGCCCGGCTCGCCGCCGATCAGGACGAGCGACCCCGGGACGAGGCCGCCGCCGAGCACGCGGTCGAGCTCGCCGACGCCGGTCGGGAGCCGGGCTGCGGCGAGCACGTCGACGTCGCCGAGCAGGCCCACCGCCGGCGCGCCGACCGCCCGCCGGGCGCGTGGCGACGGCGCGCGCACCGCCTCCTCGTGGAGCGAGTTCCACACGCCGCAGCCCGGGCAGCGGCCCAGCCACTTGGGGCTCTGGTGCCCGCAGTCGGAGCAGACGAAGGTGGTTGCCGAGCGTGCCACGGACGGACAATTGTCGCAGCCGGGTCGGCCGTCACCGGGCGCGCACCAAAAGGGGTCTGACCCCGCCTGGTGCAGGCGGTGGTAGGTTGGCTGCCATGCGAACCCCCATCCTCCATTTCACCGCGGCGGTTGCCGTCGCGGCCGTGCTCGCCGCCGGCTGCGGCGGGTCGTCCGGCGGGGGCGGCTCATCCTCGGCGGCGTCGGCGCCCGCCAACGCGCAGGTCGTCGAGATCGACGTCGCCCAGAGCGGCTTCGCCTTCACGACCTCGACCGCGACGGCCAAGGCCGGCAACGTCGAGCTGCGGTCGATGAATCCCCAGTCGGTCTCGCACGACATCTCGATCAAGGGGAACGGCGTCGACGAGCACGGCAACCTGGTCTCGAGCGGCGGCGTCTCCACGGTGACCGCCGACCTGAAGCCCGGGACGTACACGTTCTACTGCTCCGTGCCCGGCCACGAGCAGGCCGGCATGAAGGGCACGCTCACCGTCAGCTAGACCGCTCGGAACGCCCGAGGGGCGCCGCAACGGGCGCCCCTCGGGGTTCACTCGGTCTCTCGACGGAGGGCTACTTGTCGGAGCTCTCCGATGAGGCGTCGCCGTCGTCGCCGTCGTCGCCGGACGTCGCGTCCTCGGACGGGCCCTCGGCGGGCACGAGGTCGGCCGGAGGCGCGTCGGGCACCTCGACCGGCTCGATGAGCTGCAGCGAGATCTCCTCGTCGCCGTCGAGGTGGTCGACCAGCACGGTCGATCCCGGCTGCAGCGACCGGCCGAGCACGAAGTCGGCCAGGGGATCCTCGATGTAGCGCTGGATCGCGCGCCGCAGGGGCCGGGCCCCCATGGTCGGGTCGTAGCCCTTGTCGACCATGAAGTCCTTCGCCTTGTCGGTGAGCTCGATCGCCACCTCGTGCACCTTCATCTGCTCGCGGAGGCGCTTCATCAGCAGATCCACGATCTGCTTGATCTCGTCCTTCGTCAGCTTCTGGAACACGATGATCTCGTCGATCCGGTTCAGGAGCTCCGGCCGGAACATCTTCTTGACGTCGCCCATGATGCGGTTCTTCATGTCCTCGTAGGAGACACCCGTCTCCGACTCCTCCACGCTGAACCCGAGCGACGTGTTCTTCGCGATCGAGGCGGCCCCGATGTTCGAGGTCATGATCACGATGGTGTTCCGGAAGTCGACGTGGCGGCCCTGGGCGTCGGTCAGGCGACCTTCCTCCAGCATCTGCAGGAGGATGTTGAACACGTCCGGGTGCGCCTTCTCGATCTCGTCCAGCAGCACGACCGAGTACGGCTTGCGGCGGACGGCCTCGGTCAGCTGGCCGCCCTCGTCGTACCCGATGTAGCCCGGAGGCGAGCCCACCAGCCGCGACACCGCGTGCTTCTCCATGTACTCGGACATGTCGACCTGGATCATGGCGTCCTCGTCGCCGAACAGGAACTCGGCCAGCGTGCGCGCGAGCTCCGTCTTGCCGACGCCCGAGGGGCCCAGGAAGATGAACGAGCCGGTCGGCCGCTTGGGATCCTTGATCCCGGCGCGGGCGCGACGGATGGCCTTCGAGACCGCCTGGATGGCGACGTCCTGGCCGATCATCCGCTTGTGGAGCTCCTCCTCCATGCGGATCAGCTTCTGCGACTCCGCCTCGGTCAGCTTGAAGACGGGGATGCCCGTCCACATCGAGACGATGTCGGCGATCTCCTCCTCGCCGATCTCGGCCTGGTCGGCCTCGCCGGAGGACTTCCAGTTCTCCTCCATCTCGCGCTTCTTGAGCGACAGCTTGCGCTCCTTGTCGCGGAGGTTGGCGGCCTTCTCGAACTCCTGCGCCTCGATCGCGGCCTCCTTCTCCTTGCGCACCGTCTCGATCTCGTCGTCGAGCTCCTTGTGCACCGGAGGGGCGGTCATCAGCTTGATGCGCATGCGCGAGGCGGCCTCGTCGATGAGGTCGATCGCCTTGTCGGGCAGGTGCCGCTCCTGGATGTAGCGGCTCGACAGCTCCGCCGCGGCCTGGAGGGCCTCGTCGGTGATCGCGACCCGGTGATGGGCCTCGTAGCGGTCGCGCAGCCCGCGCAGGATCTGGACGGTGTCCTCGATCGAGGGCTCGTCCACCTTGATCTGCTGGAAGCGGCGCTCGAGGGCGGAGTCGCGCTCGAGGTACTTGCGGTACTCGTCGAGCGTGGTCGCGCCGATCGTCTGCAGCTCGCCGCGGGCGAGCGCAGGCTTCAGGATCGAGGCGGCGTCGATCGCGCCCTCGGCGGCGCCCGCACCGACGAGATTGTGCAGCTCGTCGATGAACAGGATGATGTCGCCGCGCTGGCCGATCTCCTTCATGACCTTCTTCAGCCGCTCCTCGAACTCGCCGCGGTACTTCGAGCCGGCCACCAGGGCGGCCAGGTCGAGGGTGTAGATCTGCTTGTTCTTCAGCAGCTCCGGCACCTGGTTCGACGAGATCCGCTGGGCGAGGCCCTCGACGACGGCCGTCTTGCCGACGCCCGGCTCGCCGATCAGCACCGGGTTGTTCTTGGTGCGGCGGCTGAGGATCTGCATCACGCGCTCGATCTCGTTCATGCGGCCGACGACCGGGTCGAGCTTGCCCTCGGTGGCGAGCTTCGTCAGGTTGCGGCCGAACTGGTCGAGCAGCTTGGAGCTCTTCTGGCCCTTCTCGGCGGCGCCGGCACCTGCGGCCGTGCGCCGGCCGGGGCCGGACAGCATCCGGATGATCTCGTTGCGGATCTTCTCGGCGTCGGCGTCGAAGTCGAGCAGGATGCGCGCCGCGACGCCCTCGTTCTCACGCACGAGGCCGAGCAGGATGTGCTCGGTGCCGATGTAGTTGTGGCCGAGCGAGAGCGCCTCCCGCAGCGCCAGCTCGAGCACCTTCTTGGCCCGGGGCGTGAACGGGATCTGGCCCGTGGTGACCTCGTCACCCTGGCCGACGATCCGGGCGACCTGCGCGCGCACCTCCTCGACGGTGATGTCGAGGGTGTCGAGGACGCGGGCGGCAAGGCCCTCCTCCTCGCGCAGCAGGCCGAGCAGGATGTGCTCGGTGCCGATGTAGTTGTGCTTGAGGGTGCGGGCCTCATCCTGGGCCAGCACCACCACCTGGCGGGCACGTTCGGTAAACCTCTCAAACATGCTCGTGCCCCCTTTCTGCCGGTCGTGAATAAGTCTGGATCAATGGCTCTGGCCGGAGCGTCAAATAGGAACTCCTAGATGACGACCCGGTGTGGGAGTGGACGGTCAGGACTATAGCACCGGCACCCCGCCCTTCCTGTGTCGCCGTCGGCCTTGGCGTTGCCCACCCATCGGCGCTCCCGGGCCGGGACTTGAGCCTCAATTGTGACGGGTGGACAGCGACGCCCAAATGCGCGACCATGCGGCCGTGCGCTACACCGTGGAGCACTTCCGCGCCATCGACGACGAGGGCTCTCCTCTGGGAGTCGTGTACGTCCCGACGGGCGACGTGGACGAGGTCGACGCCCACGACGAGACGACCGCCGCCGCCATCGCCCTCTCCGGCGACGCGGAGGTGCTCGAGGCGGACGTCGTCTCGTACAACCCCGGCCAGGGGCTGTACGGCGTGGCGGGCGAGGACGAGGCCGTGAGGGTCTCGTCGACGGCCGCCGAGCCGGCGTAGGTCACCCGCCAACGGGACAGTCCCCGCGAGCGGGACAGTCCCCATCCCGCGTCAGCGGGGGCGGAGGGTCGGGAAGAGGATGACCTCGCGAATGGAGCGCACGCCGGTCAGCGCCATCGTGAGCCGGTCGATGCCGATCCCGACGCCCGCCGTCGGCGGCATCCCGTACTCGAGCGCGAGCAGGAAGTCCTCGTCCATCGGGTGCGCCTCCTCGTCGCCGGCGGCGGCGGCCGCGCGCGCCTCCTCGAACCGGGCACGCTGCTCGGCGGGGTCGTTCAGCTCCGAGTAGCCGTTCGCGAACTCCATGCCGCCGCAGAACGCCTCGAAGCGCTCGACGAGACCCGGGCTCGACGGCGACGCCTTCGCGAACGGTGAGAGCTCCACCGGGTAGTCCACCAGGAACGTCGGCCGCTCGAGGGCCGGCTCGACGAAGTGCGACAGCAGGTGGTCGACGGCCTGCGCCCAGGTCGCGTCGCCGGAGGTGTCGATGTCGCGGTCGCGCATGAACCCGACCAGCCGGTCGCGGTCACGGTCGGCCATCGGGTCGATCCCGGCCCGCTCGTGGATCGCCTCGCGCAGCGGGATCCGCGGCCACGGCGGGGTCAGGTCGATCTCCGACCCCGCGGCCACGCCCGCCGCGGCGACCACCCGCTCGGTGCGCTCCATCGCCACCTCGTAGTCCGCGTACGCCTCGTACCACTCGAGCATCGTGAACTCCGGGTTGCGCTTGAACGAGACGCCCTCGTTGCGGAAGTCCTTCGCGATCTCGTAGACGCGCTCGAGGCCGCCCACGATCAGCCGCTTCAGGTAGAGCTCGTCGGCGATGCGCAGGTAGAAGTCGCGCTCGAACTCGCTGTAGAACGTGACGAACGGCCGGGCGGCGCCGCCGCCGTAGATGGGCTGGAGGGCCGGCGTCTCGACCTCGTAGAAGCCGTCGCCGTCGAGCACGCCGCGCACCGCCGTCACGATCGCCGTCCGGGCGAGCGCGATCCGGAGCGCCTCGTCGTTCACGAGCAGGTCGAGGTAGCGCTGGCGGTAGCGCTGCTCGACGTCCGCGAGCCCGTGGTGCTTCTCCGGCAGCGGCCGCAGGCACTTGGCCAGCGGCCGCCACTCGCGCACGCGCAGGCTGAGCTCGCCGCGGCGGCTGCAGAACACCTCGCCGTGGACGGCGACGACATCGCCCAGGTCGCAGTCCGACACCGCCGCGAGCCCGTCCTCGCCCAGCACGTCGAGCGTGGCGAGCAGCTGGAGCTGCCCGGTGCGGTCGGCGAGGTCGAGGAAGATCGCCTTGCCGTGGCCGCGGCGGCCGGTGATGCGGCCCGCGACCCACAGCGACTGGCCCGACTCGGCCCCCGCCTCGAGCCCGCCGTGCTCGGCCCGCACCTGCGCCACCTCGGCCCGCGGCGGCGTGCGCGCAGGGTAGGGCTCGATCCCGGCGCGGCGCATGGCCTCCACCTTCGCGGCCCGGTCGTCCCGGATCCCCTGCTCGACGTCGCTCGACACGAGCGTCCAAGGATATGCGGCGCGCCCCTCGGGGGCGATCAGGACGGCTTGATGTCCATGATCTTCAGGCGGATCGCTCCCGCCGGCGCGGCCACCTCGACCGTCTCGCCCTTCTTGTGCCCGAGCAGCGCGCGGCCGACCGGGCGACTCGTTCGAGAGCCGGCTGTTGGCCGGATCGGCCTCGGCCGAGCCGACGATCTCGTAGGTGTCGACGTCGCCGTGGTCGACGTCCTTCACCCTCACGCGCGTGCCCACGGACACGACGTCCTTGGGGACGTCCTTCGGATCGATGACGCGGGCCGAGCGCAGCTGTTCCTTCAGCCGCGCGATGCGGTGCTCGAGCAGCGCCTGCTCGTTCTTCGCGTCGTCGTACTCCGAGTTCTCGCTGATGTCGCCGAACTCGCGCGCCTCGCGGATGCGGTCGGCGACCTCGCGACGCTTGTTCGTCTCGAGGTCCTCGATCTGCTGCTTGAGCTTCTCGTAGCCCTCGCTGGTGAGGATGACGTCTTTCTCCACTGCTCCCATCGCCCTTCGGGGTGCGTAAACGGAAAATCGGTGTCGGCCGGGACTGCGCAATTTGCAGCGCATTTCGCGGCGGGCACCGAGCGACGGCGGATTATAGGTCAAGTCGTCGCCGAGCGTCAACACTCGGAATCGGTCAATCTGCGCCCGCCTGGGCAGGCGGCCCGCGCCGGTACCATCCGGGGCATGACAGACATGACCGCGCCCTGGTCGATCGGCGACGTCGAGATCCCCTCGCGGATCGTCCTCGCGCCCATGGCGGGCGTCTCGGTGCAGGCGTTCCGGCGCCAGGGACGCCGGTTCGGGGCCGGCCTCGTCTGCAGCGAGATGGTGTCGTCGTGCGGGCTCCAGCACCGCAACGAGCGCACGCTCGGCTACCTGCGGATCGCTGCCGACGAGCACCCGCTCGCCGTGCAGATCTTCGGCTCCGACCCCGGCCCGATGGCCGAGGCGGCCCGGATGGTCGTCGCCGCCGGCGCGGACATCGTCGACATCAACTTCGGCTGCCCGGTGCGCAAGGTCACGAAGACCGGCGCCGGCGCGAGCGCCCTCGAGGACCACGACCTGGCCTGCGCCCTCGCCGGGGCGGTCGTCGACGCGGTCGACGTGCCGGTCACCGTGAAGATGCGCCGCGGCCTCAGGAACGGCTCGCGGACGGCGCTCGACCTGGGCCCGAAGCTCGAGGCCCGGGGCGTGGCGTCGCTGACGCTCCACCCCCGCTCCGCCCAGCAGATGTACACCGGCACCGCCGACCACACGCTGACGGCCGAGCTCGTCGACCGGGTGGGGATCCCGGTGATCGCCTCGGGCGACATCGGCGACCGCACCACCGCCGAGCGCGTGATCGACGCCACCGGCGCAGCGGCCGTGATGGTCGGCCGCGGCGCCCAGGGACGGCCCTGGGCGCTGCGCGAGATGGCCGGCGAGGGCGACGCCGATGCCGACGCGGCGGAGGTGGTCGCCGAGCTCGTCCGGTTCATGCGCGAGGTCGAGCGGGAGATGGACGACCGCGCCGTCGGCTTCCTGCGCAAGTTCTACGGCTGGTACCTGCGGGGCACGCCGGGCGCGAAGGCGATCCGCGGCGCGCTCGTCACCTGCCCGACCGTCGCGGACGCCGAGCGCGAGCTGCTCGAGTTCTGCCCCGAGGCCGGCGCGCTCGTCGCCGCGCACGAGGCCGAGCTCGAGCTGCTCCCCGATTCCGAGACCGACCGGCTGCTGGAGCTGCCGATCTCGATCTACGGCGGCGGCTGAGCCGCTCCCCGCGCCGGCCGCCACATCGTCGTGACGCCGGGGCCGCCGGCCAGGTCGACGCGCCCGAACGGCTCGAAGCCCCGGCTCATGTAGCGGGGCTCGTTGGCCGCGTTCGTCGACTCGAGGTAGGCCGCCGACCCGGCCGCGTCGACCCGCTCCAGGCAGGCGTCGAGCAGGGCCATCCCGGTCCCGCGGCCGCGGTGGGCCTCGTGGGTGCCGAACAGGCTCAGCTGGTGGTGTGGCTCGTGGTGGGGGTGGGCGGCGTCGAGGCGCTCGAAGACGTCGACGACAACCTCCGCCTGGGCGTCGCCGAGCAGCTCGTGCAGGAGCGCTTCCAGCTCGCGCTCCTGGGCGTCTGTGAGCTCGCGCTCGCCGGGCGGCACCCAGACCGCGGCCGACTCGGACCCCGGCGAGAGAAACGACCAGCCGTGGCGGATCATCGCGCCCAGGTAGGCGCGCCAGAACGCGGTCGCCGTGTCGAGCCGGTCGCGCGAGCCCGGGAACGAGTACTCGCCCCAGACCGGGTCGCGCCGGAAGGCCGTCGCCATGATGGCGGTGAGGTCGTCGAGGTCGCCGGGGCCGGCGACGCGGAGGTCGGCTGCCATGGGCCGATCCTAGGTGAATGATCCCGGTGCCTGGCACCGGATATTCAGGCGATGCGGGCGCGGGCGGCGTCCACCGCCTGGGCGATGCGGCGAGCGCGCGTCTCGGGGCGCTTCGCCCCGTCCACCGCCTCGGCCCACTCCCGCCGGTGCGTGTAGGACATCGCGTCGAAGGCGGCGCGCACGCCGGGCTCGGCCGCGAGCGCCGCGGCCAGGTCGTCCGGCACCTCCACGGTGCGGGGCGCGTCGTCGCGGCCGATCTCGATCGCGACGGAGTCGCCCACCTCCACGCCGCCGGCGCGGGCGCGAGTCTCCTTGCGGAACCCGACGCAGTGGCGGCCGTCGCCCATCGGCATCGTCGAGCCGCGGAACGGGACGCCGTTGATCGTCCCGGCGACCGGAATCCGGGCCCGGCCGCCCAGCCCCGCCGCGACGTCTGCCGGGAGCACCACGGCGGGCCGGTCACCCGCGTCTTCGCCCAGGACGGCCTCGAACCGGTGCGTGGTCACACCGGGATGCTTACACAGCCGGGCGGTCGAGCTCGGCGTCCGCGTCGGACGCGAGCGCCGAGGTGAGCGACGCGAGCGCGAGCACCGCCGCCCCGGCGACCACCGCGGTCGCGTACTCGTACGTCCCGGCCGAGCCGATCGCCGTCGGCAGCACGTAGGCGACCGCCGGGACGAGCAGCGCGAAGGTCGCCACGGCGAGGTGGGGCGCGAGCCGTCCGGCCAGGAACCAGAACACGACGAGCGCACCGAGCGGCCAGAACGTGAGCGTCGTCAGATAGAAGCCGATGCTGAGCGCCGCGACGATGAACGGGATTGCGAGCCAGCCGAGCGAGCGCCGCGCCGGCGCCCGGCCGCGCCCGAGGCCGGTCAGCAGGAGCGCCGCGGGCGCCGCCAGGACGATCGCGGCACCCACGCGGTACGCGCTTCCGAGCCAGTCCTGGCCGGCGGGGAAGCCGACGCCTTCGAGCAGGCCGGTGCCGATCTGGCCGGCGAGGAAGAGCCCGGCCGCGAGCACGGAGCAGGCGACGGCGATCGCGTCGCGGCGGCGGCAGATCGCGGCGGCCGCGGCGAGCGGCAGGAGCGCCGCCACCACCCAGCGCGCGAGCCCGCCCGGAGCCATCGGCCGTGAGCCCCACGTGTCGAGCGCGATCGGGTGCAGGCTGGCCGTCGCCGAGAGCAGGAGCAGCGCGAGCGCCGCCAGGCGGCAGCCCTCCAGCCAGACGCCCGCCCGGGTGGCGCCGGTGGCCTCCGCGCCCCGCCGGCGAACGCCCGCAGCGAGCAGTCCGGCCAGCTGGCGGAGATCGGGCGCGGCCCGCCCGCCCTGCATCTCGGCGAGCGTCGCCAGGATCTCGGGCCCGCGCTCGCGCCGGTAGCCCCGCGGATAGGCCCGCAGCGCGAGCCGGTAGAGGCGCTCGGCCGCCGTCATGCGGCCGGCTCCGGCGCCGCGGACATGCGCGAGACGACGACCGCCGCGGCGTCGGCGAGCCGCGCCGCCTCGGCCTCGAGCGCGCCTCGCCCGGACGGGGTCAGCCGGTAGTACCGGCGGGCGCGGCCGTCGACGACCTCCTCGCCGTCGACCGCGACGAGCCCCTCGCCCAGCAGGCGGTCGAGCGCCGAGTAGAGCGTGCCCGCCGTCAGGCGCACGCGGCCGTCCGAGACCGACTCCGCCCGCTTCGCGATGGCGTACCCGTGGAGGGGGCCGTCGAGCAGGGCGGCCAGGGCGAAGTACGTCGGCTCTCGCATGGGCTGCATATGCGATATATACCGAGTATCGATATATATGTCAAGAACGCCGCCACCCGCTAGAGTTTGGATCCAAAGTGAGGGAGCGACGCGCACACCCCTACCGCGACCTGGACGTGATCGATGCGCGGGCACCGCGGTTCAACCAGGCGGCCATCGGGACGCTCGCGCTGGTCGCCGTCGTCACCGGCTGGTGGCCGCTGCTCGGGCTGCTCGCGCTCCAGTTCGCGCTCGGCCTGACGCTCGGGCGGCGCTGGTGCCTGCCGTGCGTCGCCTACTTCGAGCTCGTCCAGCCGCGCATCGGCGAGGGCGAGCTCGAGGACGCCCGGGCGCCGCGCTTCGCGAACATGATCGGCTTCGCCGTCCTCACCGCCGCGACCGCCGCGTACGCCGCCGGGCTGCACACGCTCGGCGCGGCGCTGGCCGTGCTGGTGAGCGCGCTCGCCCTGCTCGCGGCGGTCACCGGGTTCTGCACGGGCTGCGAGATCTACCGGCTCGGGCGCGCGCCTGCGCGGCATCGGCCACGGCGACCTGCGGCGGGTCGATCCGGCGGACGTCGGCCTCGCCGGCGGAGCCGACGGCGCCGTCGTCCAGTTCACCCATCCCCTGTGCTCGGAGTGCCTGACGCTCGAGCGGCAGCTGCGGGAGGCCGGCCGCGACGTGGTCACGGTCGACGTGCGCATGCGCCCCGACCTGGCCCGCAAGTACGGGATCGGCATCGTCCCCACCGCCGTGGCGGTCGACGCCGCGGGCACCGTCACCGCCCGCCTGGCCTGAATAAAAGGGGTCTGACCCCGTTTATTCACGCTCGGGCGTTGCGCTCCCAGATCATCCGCAGGCCCTCGAGCGTCAGCCACGGCTCGACGTGCTGGATCGTCTCGCAGTGGGGGGCGACCAGGGCGGCCAGGCCGCCCGTCGCGATCGTCGTCGCCTCGGCGTGGAGCTCGGCCCGGAACCGGCGCACGAGCCCGTCCACCAGGCCGGCCCAGCCGAACACGGCACCGGACTGGACGTTCGTGTCCGTGTTCGTGCCGATGGCGCGGGCCGGCGCGACCAGCTCGACCTTCTGCAGCCGGGCGGCGCGGTCGCCGAGCGCGTCGAGCGCGACCTGCAGCCCCGGCGCGATCGCGCCGCCGACGAAGTCGCCCCCGGCCGAGACGGTGTCGAAGTTGATCGCCGTGCCGAAGTCGACCACGATGCACGGCCCACCGTGGAGGGCGTAGGCGGCCACGCAGTTCGCGACCCGGTCGGGACCGACCTCGAGCGGGTTGTCGACCTTGAGCGCGACGCCGGTGCGGACGCCCGGCCCCACGATGAGCGCCTCGCCGCCGAGGTGCTCGCGGCTCATGGTCGCGTACTCCACGGCCAGCTGGGGGACGCTCGAGGCGACGACCATGGCGTCGATCGAGGCGAGCGTGTGCTTGCGCAGCTCGAGCAGGCCGACCAGCAGCAGCGCCAGCTCGTCGCCGGTGTGCGTCCGGACGGTGGTCGTCCGCCAGTGCTCGCGAAGCGCCTCGCCGTCGTACATCCCGACGACGGTCTGCGTGTTACCGACGTCGAGCGCGAGCAGCATCACTCATCGCTGAGCTCGAACCCGGGCGGGAACGTCGTCTCGATCTCGCTCTCGGGCTTGAGCTCCTCGACCGTGACGTCCTGCGTCGTGTGCACCTCGGCCCGCGGGATGATCCGGCTGGGCCGGTTCTTGTCCCACACCCAGACGTCCTCCATGGTCAGGTGCACGAGCGGATAGGCGGGGGAGTTCGCCGTCTCCATTTCCAGCCGGTTGCACAGGTACGTGGCCTCGGCCGTCAGCACGCAGTAGCGGAAGAGCCCGAACACCGTCGCGTACTCGCGCTTGAGCCGCAGCTCGAGCTCGGCGTCGAACTCCTCCAGGTCTTCGATGTAGGACATGCGGGCAGTCTAGATGGTTGATCGGTGACTCCCGTGATGTCTGGGCGGCTACGAACCGAGCAGCGCAAGGACGCAGGGAGCGTTCATATTGGATCGAAATATGGGCGCGACCGAGGACGCCGCGATGCGACAGTTCGCAGCCGCAGCCCCACCAACGACCCGAACCCCCGCCAGCAGCCTGACGTCCAGGCGCGCGCGGAGTTACCGATCGACCATCTCGTGCCCGGTGCCCACCGGATCAGAGGACGCCGGGAATGAGCCGCTTGGTGCGGGCGGCGTACTCGTCGTACTGGGGGAACTCGGCCCGGATGTTGCGCTCCTCGTAGCCGGTGCGGGCGAGCTGGAGGCCGACGCAGACGAGCCAGGTGAGCCCGGCCCAGAGCGGGTTGTGCGATCCGAGCACGATCCCGAACACGGCGGTCAGCTCGCCCAGGTAGAGCGGGTGGCGCACCAGCCGGTAGGGGCCGTGGGTGACGAGGCCGCGGACGTCGGGGAGGATGCCGAAACAGCGCCCGAGCACGGCGACGGACCCGATGGCGAACCCGAGGCCGGCGATCAGGAGCACGTCCGAGGCGATCACCGCGGCGCCGCCGTCCGTGCGGGCGCCGAAGAGGCCGACGGCGATGACGGCCAGCTGGGAGACGAGGGCGACGATCACGCCGACGGGCGAACGGTTGCGCCGAAGCGGCGCCGGCCGGATGTTGATGAGGACGATGAAGAGCCCCCACAGGGTCGCGGAGAGGGCGTGGAAGATCGCGGCGCTCGGGCTGGGCGCGCTGCCGACGCCGAGGATCGACACCGTCGCCATCGTCGTGAAGAGCAGCGTCGGGATGAGGCGCGAGCCGACGAGGGTGAAGAGGTCGGAGACGCGGGCGATCGGGGTGGCCGCGATGTCGGTCATACCAGGGTCATCGGCGGCGGCCCCCGTCTACATGAGCGTGACCCCGGTCGGCTCGACGCCCTGCGGGTCGAGGCTCGCCAGCCAGTCCGCCACCGGTCTGCCGCGCAGCACGAGCCCGGGGGCGACATCCGCGAGCGGCCGGAGCACGAACTCGCGCTCGTGCGCGCGCGGGTGCGGCAGCACGAGGCGCGCGTCCGAGCGCTCGTCGCCCCGGTACCAGATCAGGTCGACGTCGAGCGTCCGCGGCCCCCAGCGGACGTCGCGCACGCGGCCGAACCCCGCCTCGACGGCGAGCAGCACGTCCAGCAGCGCATCCGCGCCGAGCGTCGTCTCGACGCGGGCGACGGCGTTGGCGAAGTCGGGCTGGCCGGGCGGCCCGATCGGGCGGGTGCGGTAGATGGGCGAGCCCGCCACCAGCTCGATCCCCGGGCGGGCGCCGAGCGCGACGGCGGCCGATCGCAGCGTCTCGACCGGCTCACCGAGGTTGGCGCCGAACGCGACATACGCCGGGATCACCCCTCCGGGGGCACTTTGCACGGATCACCCTTACGATTTGTTCACAATTGCCGATGGATTGGAGTGGAAGGCTCGCGTTGGGCCGGCCGATCGCTCCCGCTCCGAACCACCCACAGGATGGTGCCATGTCGACCCTCATGGAACTTGCCGTCGTGCTCGTACTCTGCCCCGCGGCGCTCGCGATCTGGGCCGATGCCCGCTATCCCAACCTCCGCCCGCAGGGGCTCCGGCGCACGACCGTGCACCTGGGCATCGGTGGGCTGCTCGCCTTCGTCCTCATGCGGCCGCTGCTCGTCGGCATCGCCGAGCTCGTGTCCGGCGCCGCCGGCCAGGCGGCCGCCATCGCCGCCGCCTGCGCCGTGATCACCTACTGCCTGACCGTGTCGGTCTGGATCGTGCGCCACGCCGCCGAGGCGATCCGCACCGACGGCTGACCCCGGCTCAGGAAGTCGCGTGCCCCGTGCGGGGCAGGTCGGCCTCGGAGAAGAGACCCGAAGCGAAGATCCCGCACAGCGCATCCTCGCCGCCGTAGACGAAGTCGCTCCACGCGAACGATCGCGAGACGATGAGAGCCTCCCACGGATCGCCGGGCGGCCCCTGCTTCTCGAAGACGACTCGTCGCCTCCCCGCGGGGGTGGCGACCTCCACCATCGCGCATCCGGTGGTGTCGTGGATGTCTCGCACGGCGTACACCCCGGGGAGCTCGAGCTTCAGCCTGGCGTATGCGACCGCCTTGGCGCGCAGGCTGGCCGAGAGCGGGCTCCTTGCCTGATCGCCGCCGCCGCAGGCGGTGAGCAGCGACGAGAGCACCGCGACGGCCGAAAGCGCACGCCGCGTCCCGGCCGCCAAGCGCACGGTCGGCTCTAGACGGCTTCGGCCATCACCTCGCGCAGGGCCGCCGCGGCCTCCGCGCGGGTGCGCGCCTTCAGCTTGCGCAGGATCGCCTTGACGTGCCAGCGCACGGTCTCGGGCGAGAGGAACAGGCGCCGGGCGATCTCGGTGGTCGTCTCGCCGGCGGCGATCAGCTGCAGGATCTCGAGCTGGCGCGGGGTCAGGCGCTCGCGGTGGGGAAGCTTCGTGGCGAGCACCATCCGCCGCTGCGTGTCGCGGACGTCGGCGATCAGGTGCGCCGCCATCCGCCGCGACAGCGCCGCCTCGCCGCGCAGGACACCACGCAGGGCCTCGGCCAGCCGCTCCGGGGCCTGGTCCTTGGTGAGGTAGCCGACGGCGCCGGCCCGCACGGCGGCGATCATGTCGGTGGGGTCGCGCGACTCGCTCAGCATCACGACGCGGACGCGGTCGCCGTGGAGCTCGAACAGCCGCCGGGTGGCGTCGATGCCGCTGCCGTCGGCGAGCTGGAAGTCCATCAGCACGATGTCCGGCATCCGCGCGGCGATCACGTCCATCGCCTCGCCCACCGTCCCGGCCGACCCCTCCACCCGGAACCCCTCCGCGGCGAGCAGGTCGATCAGGCCGCGCCGGAACAGTGGCTGGTCCTCGACCACCACGATGCGCATGCCGTCCATGATTCCGTTATACGGGTGCTTCCGGGCCGCCGATAGGCGCGATGGTTGATCGGTCAAGTCCGCGCTCGACCGTGACCGCCACCTCGGCCACGTCGTGCTTCACCGGGGCGTGGGGCTTGGCGACGCGCACGCGCACGCCCGCGACGGGGTAGCGGGCGGCGAGATCGTCGGCGATCACGGCGGCGAGCCGCTCGAGCAGCTGGTAGGGCCCGCCGCGTGGCGAGCTCGGCCACCCGGTCGCACACGGCCGAGTAGTTGACCGCGTCGGCCAGGTCGTCGCTCTCGGCGGCCGCCGACGGCGCGCAGCGCAGCCAGACGTCGATGACGAACGGCTGCCCTCGCTCCCGCTCGAAGTCGCGCACGCCGTGGTGGGCGTACACGCGCAGGCCGCGAATCTCGACGAGCGCCCCGGTCACGCGACCGCCTCGATCGCCGCAGAGACGGTCAGCGCGTCGCGCGTCGGCTTCACCGCGTGCACGCGCAGCATCCAGGCGCCCCGCCGCACCGCGGCCAGGTTGACGGCCACGGTGGCGACGTCGCGGGCCTCGAGAGGCTCGCCGGTGAGCACGCCCAGGAACGACTTGCGCGAGGCGCCCAGAAGCACGGGCGGGCCGATCGCGGCGATGCGGTCGAGGTGGCGCAGGAGCGCGAGGTTGTGGTCGACGGTCTTGCCGAACCCGATTCCGGGGTCGACGCAGATCTGGTCGGAATCGATCCCGGCCGCCCGGGCGAACGCAATCCGCTCCGCCAGGAACGCCGACACGTCGGCGACGACGTCGTCGTAGCGGGGATCGTCCTGCATCGTCTTCGGCTCGCCCAGCATGTGCATCAGGCACACGGGCACGCCGGCGGCGGCGACCACCTCGGCCATGGCCGGGTCGTGGCGCAGGGCGGTCACGTCGTTCACGAGCACGGCGCCGGCCCGGATCGCCTGGTCTGCCACCTCGGCCTTCACCGTGTCGATCGAGACCGGCACCTCGGTCTCGCGGGCCAGGCCGTGGATCACGGGCAGCACGCGCTCGAGCTCCACCTCGAGCGGAACGGGGTCCGACCCCGGGCGGGTCGACTCGCCGCCGACGTCGAGCACGTCCGCGCCCTCGGCGGCGAGCTCCAGGCCGTGGGCGATCGCGGCGGCCGGGTCGAGGAACGCGCCCCCGTCCGAGAAGGAGTCGGGGGTCACGTTCACCACGCCCATCACGGCCGGAGCCGGGAACCTCTCGCGCAGCGGCAGCACGCTGCGCAGCCTAGATCAGCGGTACGCGAGCGCGGTCGCCTCGGTGATCTGGCGCTGCCAGCCCGGGGAGAACGTCCAGGTGCCCTTGCCCGGCACGAACATCTCGGTGGACGAGTTGTTGTCGAAGCCGATCGCGTTCTGCGCGCCCAGCTGGACGAGCATCTTGCCCCAGTTCCAGCCCGTGACGCCGTCGCCGTAGTGGACGCCGCCCGTGATGATGAGCCAGCCGCGCGTCGCCGTCTCGGCCACGGCGGGGCGCCAGTGCGGGTAGTCCCACTGCCAGCCGTCGCTCGACATCATCGGCGGGTTCACGCGCGCGAACGGGTACTGCACCTTGCCGTCCTTCACCAGGCGCGGCTTCCCGCCCATCACATCCGACACGCCGGCCCAGCGGGGGGTGTCGGTCGAGATCGTGAAGGCGTGCGCCGCGGAGTTGGCCTTGTGCTCGAGGTCGGCGTCGGCGAAGCGCCCGGCCTTCGTGATCATGAGCGCCTGGCCCGCCGTGAGCGGCACGTCGATCTGGCCCCGGCAGACGTAGCCGCCGCACGTCACCGAGTTGATGACCTGGAGCTGGGTCGTCGTGGTCGTGCCCGTGCCCTCGCCGAAGCGGAATCCGCGCACCGTCTCGCCGGTCTTCAGGCCGGTCGAGTTGTTCACCTGCTCGCTGCCCTGGAGCATGTGGGCGAAGAAGTTCGGGCTGGCGTTCGTGACGACGAAGCCGACCCAGTGCGCCGGGACGCGCGCCGTCGAGCCGGTCTTGATCGCGACCTGGTCGCCCTTGATCTTGTCCAGGCCGGCCGAGGTCGGGTTGAACGCGGCGATCGTGGCCGTGTGGCCCTCGAGCAGCGTGATCTTGACGGCCCGGGCAAGCGGGGAGCCCATGACCATGCGCCCGTTCGCCTGATAGCCGACGGCGGAGCCGCCGGTGCCGAAGTCGACGATGTGACGCCCCTGCACGAGCATCCCGCTCGGCTCGCCGTAGGCCCAGTTGTTGTTCTGGCCGAAGAAGTCGGCGTTGATCGCGCCGAGGAAGCCGGCCGGTGCGCCGGAGCGGGCCCAGTTCGAGATCGTGTTCAGCCGGATGCTGCCGGTGGCCGTCGGGTGGCTCAGCGCCTCGGCGAACAGCTGGACGTGCGGGTCGCCGAGCTTCCACGAGAGCTTGTAGATGTCCTGGCTCGGGCCGCTGTGCATCTTCGCCCGCCAGTGGGTCAGCGTGACGCCCGGCTTCAGCGTGCGCGTGCAGAAGAGCGGTGCCGGCGGGCACCTGTACGAGACGATCGGCCCGCGGATGTGCGGCGTCGTGGCGAGCGCCTGCTGCGCCGAGACGAGGGCGCCGGCGATGCCGACGGCAAGTGAGAGTGTGACCCGGGCGACGCGCAAGGCAGGACCCCTCGGAGACGGTGGACGAACGGCTGACCACGTGATCGACGCTCACGGGTCAACCGTCACCCCCTTTCCGGGGATTCGGCGTCGGCGCGGGATGAGCTCAGGAGGGCTGCGGCGACTCCGGCGGCTGGCCGGAGGCGATGTTGCCCGGGAGCGGGAGACCGATCCCACGGGGCCGCGCCGACTCCTTGCGCGGCTGCTCCGTCGGCGTCTCGGTCGCCTTCGGCTCCTGATCCTTGAAGACGTCCTCGGGGGCCTCTCCGGCGAGCAGGCGCTGGAACTGGCTCGCGTCGAAGGTCTCGTACTGGATCAGGATCTTCGACATCCGGTTGAGCTCGTCGATGTTCCGGCCCAGCACCTCGCGGGCGCGCTCGTGGGCCTGCTCGACGATGCGCCGGATCTCGTCGTCGATCTCGCGCGCGATCTCCTCGGAGTAGTCCGCCTCGTGGCCGAAGTCGCGGCCCAGGAAGGGCTGGCTCGAGTCGCGGCCGAACGTGCGCGGGCCGAGCTTCTCGGACATGCCCCAGCGCGTGACCATGCGCTTGGCCGTGTCGGTCGTCTTGTTCAGGTCGTCCTCGGCGCCGGTCGTGACCTCGCCGAACACGAGCTCCTCGGCGGTGCGGCCGCCCAGGTTCTTCGCCAGGCCGTCCAGGAGCTCGGCGCGCGAGCGCATGAACTTGTCCTCGGACGGCAGCGTGACGACGTAGCCGAGCGCCATGCCGCGGCCGACGATCGAGATCTTGTGCACCGGGTCGTTGTGCTCGAGGAAGTGGCCGACGAGGGCGTGGCCCATCTCGTGCACCGCGGTGATCTCGCGCTCCTTGGGCGAGAGCAGCCGGGTCTTCTTCTCGGGCCCGGCGATGACCCGCATGATGCCCTCTTCGAGCTCGAGGTTCTCGATCTGCTTCTTGCCCTTGCGGGCGGCGAGCAGCGCGGCCTCGTTCACGAGGTTGGCGAGGTCGGCGCCGGTGAAGCCCGGCGTCTGCCCTGCGAGCGCCTCGATGTCGACGACCTGCGACATCGGCTTGCCGCGGCTGTGCACCTCGAGGATCTTCTTGCGGCCGACCCGGTCGGGGCGGTCGACGACGACCTGGCGGTCGAAGCGGCCCGGGCGCAGCAGGGCCGGGTCGAGGATGTCGGGCCGGTTCGTGGCCGCGATCAGGATGACGTTGTCCTTCATCTCGAACCCGTCCATCTCGACGAGCAGCTGGTTCAGCGTCTGCTCGCGCTCGTCGTGGCCGCCGCCCATGCCGGCGCCGCGGTGGCGGCCGACGGCGTCGATCTCGTCCATGAAGATGATGCACGGCGAGTTCTGCTTGGCCTGCTCGAAGAGGTCGCGGACGCGGCTCGCGCCGACGCCGACGAACATCTCGACGAAGTCGGAGCCGGAGATGGAGAAGAACGGCACGCCGGCCTCGCCGGCGACGGCCCGGGCGAGCAGCGTCTTGCCGGTGCCCGGAGGCCCGAACAGGAGCACGCCCTTGGGGATGCGCGCGCCGAGCGCCTGGAACTTCTTCGGGTTCTCGAGGAACTCCTTGATCTCCTGCAGCTCCTCGACGGCCTCGTCGACGCCGGCCACGTCCTTGAACGTGATCTTGGGCGAGTCGACGGACATCCGCTTGGCCCGGCTCTTGCCGAAGCTCATCACCTTGGAGCCGCCGCCCTGCATCTGGTTCATCAGGAAGATCCAGAAGACGAAGAAGAGCAGGAAGGGCAGGATCGTGATCAGCGCGCTCCACCACGGCGAGCCGCCGGCCTTGGCGCCGTCGATCAGGACGCCCTTGGAGTCCGCGAGACGGAGCTCGGTGTTCAGGAGCTGCACCGAAGGCACGCCGACGCTGTGCGTCGTGTTGGCGCTGTCGTTCAGCGTGTAGGTGACGCTGTTCCCGGTCGGATCGGACTTGAGCTTCTGGACCTCGCCCTTCTGCGTGGAGCTGACGAGATTCGACCAGACCACGGGAGCCGCGCTGTTCGACGAGTTGACGATCTTCAGCGCGAAGAACGCGAGCACCAGCACGACGAGAATCGGAAAGAGTGCGCTCTTGAAAAGTCTGTTCACGACGTGTTGCCTACTTCCCCCGGGTATAGAATCGGACGGCCCTGCCCGCGGTCGCCGGGAGCCGGATTACCGGTCCGAACGATACCACGGAGGTCTCGCAAGCCCCGGTATCGGCAGGGATCGGAGACTCCTGAAGTCGGCGACGGTCTGGGCCTCACTCCCAGTTATTCGAATTCGTCGGGCAACTTGGATTCATCGAGCGCCGCGACGTACGGCAGGCCGCGGTAGCGCTCGCCGTAGTCGAGCCCGTAGCCGATGGCGAACCGGTTGGGGATCTCGAAGCCGACGTAGCGGCAGACGATGTCCGCCTTGCGCCGGGCCGGCTTCGTCAGGAGCGCGCACACCTCGACGGATGCCGGCCGCCGCGCGCGCAGGTTGCGCAGCAGGTAGGAGAGGGTGAGTCCGGAGTCGACGATGTCCTCGATCACGATCACGTGCCGGCCCTCGATGTTCGCCTCCAGATCCTTCAGGATCCGCACGACGCCGGAGGAGTCGGTGCTGTTGCCGTAGCTCGAGACGGCCATGAAGTCGATCTCGCACGGGACGGTGATCCGGCGCACCAGGTCGGCGAGGAAGAACACCGCGCCCTTGAGGACGCAGACGAGCAGCGGGTCGAGCCCGGCATAGTCGCGGGAGAGCTCGTCGCCGAGCTCGTCCACCCGCGCCCGGACGGCGTCGGCCTCGACCAGCGTCTCGGCGATCAGGGGATCGTGCGCGAGGCCGGACTGCTCGACGTTCATCCCGGCGGAGGATACCGGGTTCCGGGCGGGACGAAGGCGAGTGTGCCGCGGTCGCGGACGGCCTCGATGTCGCGGCCGAGCGAGAGCCGCTCGACCCCCTTCCGGCGGGCGGCCATCGCCTCCAGCTTGGCGGTGAGCGCGCGCGGCAGCCGCAGCGGCCGCCCGGCGGCGCGCTCGGCCGCCTCGCGCAGGACGAGCACGCGCAGGGCACGCGGCATCTCGTCCAGGTCGGCGAGCGCGATCCGCGGCTCGATGTGCTCGCCGGCCAGCTCGCGCAGGAGCTCGTCCAGCTCGCCGAGCAGCTCGGCCGAGCGGGCCAGGTTGCGCTCGGCCCCGGGGTGGACGCGCAGGAGCGCGGGCATCACCTCGCGCCGGATCAGGTTCCGGCGCAGGCGCTCGTCGGCGTTGGTGCGATCGTCCCGCGGCTCGATGCCGTTGGCGGCGCACCACGCCCGCGTGTCCTCGGCGGTGGCGCAGAGCAGCG
This sequence comes from uncultured Actinomycetes bacterium, assembly GCA_963731515.1. Classification (GTDB taxonomy): domain Bacteria; phylum Actinomycetota; class Thermoleophilia; order Gaiellales; family JAICJC01; genus JAICJC01. Next base: position 142,033 of record CAVSVU010000016.1, read on the forward strand.
GGCGGACGATGCCGCCGGCGGCGGGGCGCATCGCCCGGATCGCCCGGGCGCCGGACGACGAGACGAGCCGGTAGAGCACGGTCTCGGCCTGGTCGGACAGCGTGTGCCCGGTCACGATCGGGCGCTCGCCGGCGTGCTCGCGGGCGGCGGCGTAGCGGGCCTCACGGGCGCGGGCCTCGAGGTTCGGGCCGTCCGCCACGTCGACGGCGACCACCGTGGCGCCGAGGCCGGCGCAGTGGGCAGCGTCGGCAAGCCCCTCCGCCCCGCGCAGGCCGTGCTCGACGTGCAGGGCCTCCACGTCGTAGCCGAGCTCGCGCATCAGCCCCCAGGCGCAGGCCGAGTCGGCGCCGCCGGACACGAGAGTGAGCACCGCCTGGCCGGGCTCGAGCAGCGCGTGCTCGGCGATGTAGGCGGCGACCCGGCTGGCCAGCGGTTCCGGGTCGGCCATCCTCAGTGATCGAGCACGAACCGGCGCACGAACGTGGTGCCGAGCTCGATGTAGCGGGCATGGGCGGCCTGGGCGGCGTCCTCGTCGCCGGCCTCGCGGGCGCGCTCGATCTCGTCCTGCAGCCCCGCCAGGCGGCCCTCGAGGCGCAGCTCGAGCTGCTGCTCGCGGGTGAGCTCGTCCTCGCGGCCGAGCAGGAGCGAGCGCGCGCGAGCGCCACAGCGCCGCCAGCCGCGCGAGCCGCGGATCCGCGCTCGCCTCGAGCACGGCCCAGCCCCGCTCCGCGAGCGGCCGCAATGCCTCCGGCCTCGAATCGGGGTCTGACCCCGAACGCCGGCTGTTGCATTTCTGTTGCGCTTTCGTTCGGGGTCAGACCCCGGGTGAGGCGGCCGCCGCAGGCGCACGGGGCGAGCAGGGGCTCGAGGTGCGAGTCGATGCCGTCGCTGCCGAGCCGGAAGCCGGCCTCGCCGTCGACGGCCAGGCGCACGAGCCCGACCTCGAGCGAGCGCGTCGCAAGCTCGTACACCGTCCCGCAGGCGCGGCACCGCCACGGGTCGGAGCGGGCGGCCGGGATCATGCGGGCACCCTAGATCAATCATCCAGCCGACAGGAACCGGCGCATCGCCGCCGTGAAGGCGTACGGCGCCTCGAGCATCGGCATGTGCCCCACGCCGGGCAGCACCTCCTCGCTCCCCCGCAGCGCCGCCGCCAGCGGCGGCCCGCTCTCCCACCCGCTCACGTCGAGGTCGCCCCAGAGCACGAGCGCGGGCGCGGAGACGGCTCCGGCGACGGCGGCGAGGTCGAGCCCCGCGAGCGCCGGAAGCACCGGCCGCACGACCGGTGCAGCCCGGCCCGAGTCGCGGAGCATCCGGCGGCCGAGCGCCGGGTCGAGGCCGTCCAGCCCGGCCATGCCGACGAACCAGCCGAAGATGACCCGGCGCGACGGCGCCCACGACGCGGCGGCGGCGCCCCAGGCCGGCTCGGTCAGGGTCAGCGCGCGGTGGAACGGCAGCACCCACCGGGCGCGGCGCAGCATCAGAGGCATCATGCCCACCGGCGAGCAGGCGACGACCCCGGCGACCGGGCGCTCCGCCGCCCAGGCGACCGCCAGCGGCGCCCCGAACGAGTGGCCGAACACGACCGGCCGCTCGGCACCGATCGTCGCGGCCGCGTCGGCCATGGTCCGCACCGCCTCCGAAAACGAGAACGGCTCGATCATGTCCGATCCGCCGTGGCCGGGGAGGTCGATCGCCACGACGTGGTGCGTCCGCGCGAGCGCCTCGGCGTAGGACTCCAGGTAGGCCCGCGAGCCGGTCAGCCCGTGCAGCAGCACGACCGCAGGCCCCCGCCCCCATTCGGTCAGTTTGACACGCCGGCCGCCGACGGCCAATGTCCGCTCATGCACTCCGAGGACGCTACCAGCGCCGCCGCGGACGCCGAGTACCGTCACCGCAGCACGCTGAACTGGGAGAGCGCGGCCGCCGGCTGGGAGTCCGAGCGCGACCGGATGCGCGCGCTCTCGACGCCCGTCACGGCCTGGCTCGTCGACCACCTGGAGCTGCGCCCCGGCCTCACCGTTCTCGAGCTCGCCGCCGGCACCGGCGACGTCGGGATCACGGTCGCCGAGGCCCTCGCCGGAAGCGGCCGGGTGATCGTCTCCGACCGCGCGGCCGCGATGGTGGAGTCGGCGGGGCGCTGGGCCGCCGAGCGGGGCGCGCCGGGCGTCGAGCTGCGGGTGCTCGACGCCGAGTCGCTCGACCTCCCCGACGCGAGCGTCGACCGGATCGTGTGCCGGTTCGCCTACATGCTCGTGCCCGACCGCGACGCCGCCTTCCGCGAGACGCGGCGAGTGCTGCGCCCCGGCGGGCGGGTCGCCTTCGCCGTCTGGGCCGGCCGCGACCACAACGACTGGGCGACGACGCTCTGGGACGTGCTCGAGAGCTACACGCCGCTGCCCCCGGCCCGCCCGGGCGGGCCGGGCATGTTCGCCCTCGCCGACCGCGGCGGCGTCGAGGACATCCTCGTCCGGGCGGGCATCGAGCCGCGGGCGCTCGAGGAGATCCCGGTCGAGTGGCGCTACGCCGACTTCGACGACTACTGGCGCACCGCCGCGGCGATGAACGGCAGCCTGACACGGCTCCTGCCGACGCTGTCCGACGCCGAGCGGGCCGACCTGGCCGGCGCGGTGCGGGCGGCGATCGCGCGCTACCGCGACGGCGAGGGCTACCGGCTGCCGGGCCTCGCGCTCGGCGTCGCCGCCGCCGTGCCGGACGAGGCCTGACCCGGGCGATCACGGTAAGCTCTGCGGCCGTGCCGATCCACCTGCGCGCGAACGAGGGCGACTACGCACCGGCGGTGCTTCTGCCTGGCGACCCGCTGCGAGCCGAGCGGATCGCGCGCGAGTTCCTGGACGACGCCCGCCAGGTGAACGGCGAGCGGGGCATGCTCGGCTACACGGGCAGCTTCGAGGGCCGGCCGGTCTCGGTGCAGTCCACGGGCATGGGCTGCCCCAGCGCCGCGATCGTGATCGAGGAGCTGATCCAGCTCGGCGCGCGCCGCCTGATCCGCGTCGGCACCTGCGGCGGGCTGCAGCCCGAGCTGCGCCTGGGCGACCTCGTCGTGGCCCTCTCGGCCGTGCCCGGCGACTCGACCGCGCTGCGCTACACGGGCGGCGAGGCGCACGCGCCCACCGCGCACTTCGGCGTCACCCACGGATTGATCCACGCGGCCAAGGGCCTGGAGCTGCGGCCTCACGTGGGCGCGATCGCGAGCTCGGACACGTTCTACGACCCCGATCCGGGCCGGCACAAGCGCTGGGCCGAGCGGGGCGTGCTCGCCGTCGAGATGGAGGCGGCGGTGCTGTTCACGATCGCCGCCATCCGCGGCGTCGAGGGCGCGTGCCTCCTGACGGTGTCCGACATCATCTCGGGCGACGACTTCACCCGCATCTCGGACGAGGAGCTCGCGGCCGCGGTCGAGCGGATGACGCGACTCGCGCTGCGCGCCGCCGTGGACGAGCGCTGACCCGCCGGATGCGGGCCGTCATGATCGTGAACCCGGCGTCCGACAGCGGGCGCACGGCCCGGGGCTGGCCCGAGATCGCCGCGCGGGCGCGCGCCCACGGGCTCGACGTCGACCCGCGCCTGACCGAGGCCCCCGGCCACGCCACCGAGCTCACGCGGACGGCCCTGCGCGAGGGCGCCGACCTGATCGTGACGGTGGGCGGCGACGGCACCGTGTCGGAGGCCGTGAACGGCTTCTTCGACGGCGGCGAGCCGATCTCGAGCCACCGCGGAGCTTGCCGTCATCTCGCGCGGCAGCGGATGCGACTTCGCCCGCACCTTCCGCATACCCAAGCGCACCGACGCGGCGCTCGCCGTCGCGACGAAGGGGGCGACGCGCACCGTCGACCTCGGCCGGGTCACCTACACGGCCCACACCGGCGGCGAGGAGACGCGCCTCTTCTGCAACATCTCGAGCGCGGGCCTCACCGGTGAGGTGGCCGAGCGGGTGAACCGGTCGGGCAAGCCGCTCGGCGCGACCGTCGCCTTCGCCTGGGGGGCGGTTGCCGCCTTCTTCGGGCACCGCAACACCCGCTTCCGCGTGCGGATCGACGAGCGCGAGATCGACCAGGTCTCGAACAACGTCATCGTCGGCAACTGCCGCTACTTCGCCGGCGGGATGAAGATCCTGCCGATGGCGGAGCCCGACGACGGCATGCTCGACGTGCTCGTCTGGGGCGACGTCGGCAAGCTCGACCTGGCGATGAACCTGCACAGGCTCTACCGGGGCACGCACGTGAACCACCCCAAGGGCGATTTCAGCCGCGCCGTGCGCGTGGTCGTCGAGCCGGAGGCCCCGCTGCCGATCGAGGCCGACGGCGAGCAGCCCGGCGTGACGCCGGCGACCTTCGAGATCGTCCCGGCGGCGATCCGGCTCCGCGTGCCGGCGGAGATCTAGGCGCTCGGCGCCTGGGGCTTCGCGCGGGTCGCGCGCGGCCGGGCGGGCTTCGCCTCGGGGAGGCGCTTGGCCAGATCGTTCACCGCTGCCTCGATCCGGTCGAGCGACGCCTGCACGCGGGCGACGTCCTCACGCGTGGCCAGATGCAGCTGCGACAGCGCGGCGGTGTGGGCGCGCTGGCCGGCTGCCAGGGCACGCTCCTTGGTGGCGGACACGCCGGGGCTCTGGACACCCTGCTGCACGCGGTTCACGGTCGCGTCGCGCGCCTCCAACACCCGGTCGATGATGCTCTTGCGGTCGTCCATTCGAAGGACCCTCCCTAACCTCTTCCAGGGTTCCCCCTAACGGTACCAACGGCGTCGGCTGGACCGCCACCCCCGGACGCGGCATCCCCGTCGCGTATCGTTCGGGTGTGACCTGGAACGACAGCGCCGCCGAGCTCGAGGTGATCCGCCGCTGGTTCGAGCAGCGTGGGCTCGAGCTTTCGCTGCAGCCGTGGGGCGAGGGAGGCTGGCGGGCGTGGGTCACCGCCGCCGACTCGTCGGCCGGCGCGGGCGAGTTCGTCGACGGCGCGAGCGAGCTCGACGCCGCCCAGCGCGCCCGCCGCCACCACACCGGACGCCGGTTCCGGACGGCGGTGTCCGCCCTGGGCGACATGGCCCAGACCGAGGTCGGCCAGCTCCTGATCGCCGAGGTGGCGCTGACGAAGCTGCCGCTGGGCAAGCGCCCGTTCGCCCGCCAGACGATGCTCGCGACCGGGATCTGGATGCTCGACTCCCGCCGCCGCGGCGTCGCCCGCGAGCTGGGGAGCGTCGCCGGCGACTGGCTCTCCATCCAGGCGGCGGAGCGCGGCATCGGCCGCCCGCGGCTCGGCGACCACCCGGCGCTCCCGGCCGCCCGCCAGGCCGCCGACGACGGCCTCCGGCTGCTGCGGCGCACGCTGCGCGGAGGTGACGTGGGCCACCGCACGTCCGTGCCCATGCGGGTGCGGTTCTCCGAGACCGACGCCATGGGCGTCGCCAACAACGGCGCCTACCTGGCCTGGTTCGAGGTGGGCCGCATCGAGTACCTGCGCGAGCTCGGCCACAGCTACGCCGAGGTGCACTCGGGCGGGATGGACATGGTGGTCGTCGAGGCCCGCATCTCCTACCTGCGGCCGCTCACGTTCGACACCGAGTTCACGATCGAGTGCGAGTGCGCCGGCATCCGCGGCGCGAGCTTCACCTTCGGCTACGAGCTGCACGACGGCGAGGGCGTCTGCACGCGCGGCGAGACCCGGCACGCCTGCGTCGACCGGGCGCGGATGCGAGCCGTCCGCGTGCCCGAGTGGCTCGTGCAGGCAGTCCGCGACAGCGAGTAGCTATCCGGTGGTCCACGTGCGGCCGCCGTCGTCCGAGCGCAGCAGCCGCCTCCCGGACGTGGCGGCGTAGGCCAGCCGCCAGTTGCGCAGGTCGAACGCGATCGCCCGCACGCCGCCGACGCTCGAGGCGTGGATGAACGTGTGGCCACGGTCGCGCGAGAGCTCCATGCCGCGCGGCGAGGCCACGAGCAGCAGGCGCTGGTCGTCGGTCGTCGCCGCCACCGCCGTCGCCGGCCCGGCGGCGGCGACGCGCTGGAACGTGGCACCGAAGTCGCGCGAGCGCCACAGGCCGTTGGCGCCGCAGGCGACGTAGATCGTGTCGGGCTTGTGGACGTCGTCGCGGATCGCCGCGATCGCCACCGCGCCGGCCGGGAGCCCGGCCGCGCGCAGGCGCGCCCAGCGGGCGGCGTTCCGCACCGAGACCCACAGCCCGCCCTGCGGGTCGAGCGCGTAGAGCCGGTTGGTGCGGTAGTACGGCGAGGCGACGGCCACGAGCGGCGCAGCGACCGGGCGCGGCGCGCGCAGCGACGCGGCGCCGAACCCGCCGGTCTGGACGCCGTGCGGGCCCACGGCGACGACCCGGGTGGAGAGGAACGCGACACCGGTCGCCCCGCCGCGGCCCGGGACGACCCGCCAGGAGTGGCCGCCGTCGTGCGAGCGGTAGATGCGCTTGCCGGTCGCCGCCCAGATCGTGCCGGAGAAGTCGGGGGCGATCGCGAGGCCCGACGCGGTCGCGGGCATGGTCACCGACGGCTCCCCCGACCGGGGGGTGCACCCGGCCACCAGGAGGGCTCCGATCAGCGCAAACGCGCGAAACCGCTTAACCGATCCGGTCATTCACCCGACAAAACTAGAGGACGGCACGCCCGTGCGCGCCAGGTCGACGACCTCGGCCGGCGGCGGCCGGCCAGACCCCGTCGTGGCCCCACCTGACCCTTCAGCCATCGCCCGCCTGCGCGCCCTCCTGGACGTGACCAGGCTCGTGCGCGCCGAGACCGATCCGAACACGATCCTCGAGGCGATCGCCGACTCGATCGCGACGTCGCTCGGATTTCGCACGGTCGTCGTGAACACGTACCGGCCCGCCTGGAACGACTTCGAGGTGACGACGGTGTACGGCAGCGACGAGGCCAAGCGGGCGCTGCTCGGCGACGCGCTGCCGTGGGACGCGTGGGAGCCGCTGCTGGACGGGCGCTTCGCGCTCGGCGGCGCGTACATGATCCCGCACGGCACGTTCGACTGGGGCGACGACATCGGCCGCCGCTACATCCCCGACTGGGAGCCGAGCGCGAGCCCCGACGCCTGGCACCCCGACGACGAGCTCTTCGTGCCGATGCGCCACACCGACGGCCACCTGCTCGGGATCATCTCCGTCGGCGAGCCCCGCTCGGGCACGCGCCCTTCGGCGCACGACGTCGCCGGCCTCGTCGCCGTGGCCGACCATGCGGCGCTGGCCCTGCAGAGCGCCCAGGAGGCGGCCGCCGCCGCCTTCCACCGGGCGGCGCTGCGCCAGCTCCTGCAGGTGTCGTCGCGCCTGACCGAGACGCTCTCGGCGGGCGCGATCCTGCAGTCCGTCTGCGAGGGCATCTCGGAGGCGCTCGGCTTCGACAAGGTCTGCATCGACCTGCCCGACCCCGTCACCGGCGTCTTCACGTCGCGGGCCGCGACCGGCTGGACGCTCGACGACATGCGCCGGAACACGCCGATGACGCTCTGGGAGCTGGCCCCGCTGCTCGATCCGCCGTTCGAGCGCCAGGGCTGCTTCCTGCTCTCGCTCGAGGACGCGATGGCGCGCCTGCCCGGCGCCCTCGAGATGCGCCGCTCGGAGATGAACGGGCACGGGCCGCACGCCTGGAACCGGCACTGGCTGACGGTGCCGATGTACGACCGCGACGGCGAGGTGATCGGGCTGATCTGGGCCGACGACCCCCGCAACCGCCTGCTGCCGTCGACCGAGCTCCTCCAGGCCCTGCGCGTGTTCGCGAACCAGGCCACCGCCGCGCTCGACTCGGCCGCGCGCTTCGAGGAGATGCAGTTCCTGGCCGAGCACGACCCGCTCACCCGGCTCTACAACCGGCGCGCGTTCAACCACCGGCTGCGGGTGGAGGCCTCCCGCGCCCGCCGGTACGGCACCCCGTTCGCGCTCGTGGTGCTGGACGTCGACGGCTTCAAGGGCATCAACGACGTCCACGGCCACCTGGCCGGCGATGCCGCCCTGGCCCGGGTCGCCGACCTGCTGGGTCACCGGCTGCGTGCCGCGGACGCGGCGTTCCGGATCGGCGGCGACGAGTTCGCGCTCATCCTGCCCGAGCTCGACCAGGCGGCGGCCGACCCGGCCGTGCGCCGCATCGCCGCCCACCTCGAGCAGGTGTGCGCCGCCGAGGGCCATCCGGTCACCGCCAGCTTCGGCGTGGCCGTGTTCGGCGGCGACGTGCACGACCCCGAGGCGCTCCTGCGCGCCGCCGACGCGGCGATGTACGCCGCCAAGCGCTCCGGCGAGCGCGTCCGCCTGGCCGCGTAGGGCGCCGCCGTTTCCCCCGAATAGGTCTAGACGGGCCCCGGGCGGCCCGCCACACTGAGCCCGGGACGCCCCCGAGTCCCTGCCTGCTTCACATATGCCGACACCACACCTGCAGCAGCTCTCCCGCCTGCGAGGCTTCCTCGAGGTCACGCGCCTGGTCCGCGGCGAGGACGAGCTCGACGACCTCCTCGCGGCCATCGCCCGCGCGATCTCGACGTCGCTCGGCTACGCCACCGTCGTCGTGCACCTCCACCGCCCCGCCTGGGACGACTTCGTCGTCACGACCGTCCACGGCGGCGAGGCGGCCCGCGAGCAGCTGATGGGCGACACCCGCCCGGCCACCATGTGGGAGCCGCTTCTGGACGGGCGCTTCGAGGCCGCCGGCGCCTACCTGATCCCGCACGGCGAGTTCGACTGGGCCACCTACGCGCCCGGGTCGTACGTCCCCGACACCGAGCCGGGCGGCGACGACGGCGCGTGGCATCCCGAGGACGCGCTGTTCGTCCCGCTGCGCCACTCCGACGGCCACCTGATCGGGATCCTCTCGGTCGACGAGCCCGAGTACGGGGATGACGCCGCGCAGCGAGGAGCTGGAGGTGCTCGTCGCAATGGCCGACCACGCGGCGATCGCGATTCAGAGCGCCCAGGAGGCATCGGCCGCCGCCCGCCACCGGGCCGCGCTCGAGCAGCTCCTGGCGGTGTCGTCGCGGCTCACGGAGACCTTCTCGATCGACGCGATCCTGCAGTCGGTCTGCGGCGCGATCAACACGGCGCTCGAGTTCGAGAACGTGTGCATCGATCTGCCCGAGCCCGACACCGGCGTGTTCCGGGCGCGGGCGGCCTACGGCTGGGCCATGTCCGACGAGGCCGTGGCGGTGCCGATGAGCCGCCCCGAGCTGGAGCGGCTGCTGCAGCCGGAGTACGAGATCGAGGGCTGCTACCTGCTCGAGCACGACCGGGCGATGCAGATGCTCGCCCCCCATCACGACACGTACCGCTCGCGCATCAACGGCACCGGGCAGCAGGCGTGGCGCAACCACTGGCTGCTCGTGCCGCTCTGGAGCCGCAGCGGCGGCCTCATGGGCGTGATCTGGGTGGACGACCCGGTCGACCGCATGATCCCCGCCGACGCGAAGCTGCAGGCGCTGCGCGTGTTCGCGAACCAGGCGACGACGGCGCTCGACACCGCCGCCCAGTACGAGGAGATGCAGTTCCTGGCCGAGCACGACCCGCTCACCCGGCTCTACAACCGCCGGGCGTTCAGCGACCGGCTCGAGCGCGAGTCGGCCCGGGCGGCCCGCTACGGCAGCCCGATGTCACTCGTCCTGTGCGACCTGAACGGCTTCAAGGCGCTGAACGACGCCCACGGGCACGCCGCCGGCGACGCCGCCCTGGAACAGATCGGGGCGGTGCTGCGCGGCGGCCTGCGCCGGGTGGACGCCGCCTACCGCATCGGCGGCGACGAGTTCGCGCTCATCCTGCCCGAGACCTCCGCCGAGGACGCCGGCGGCGTGGCCGGGCGTGTCTCGATCGCGATGACCGCGGCCTTCACGGGCAACATGGCCGGGCTCGGCGCGAGCTTCGGCGTCGCCGTGTGCCCCGCCGACGGCACGACGCCCGAGGCCCTCTTCCGCGCCGCGGACGCCGCCATGTACGCCGCCAAGCGGCCCGGCGAGGGCTTCGCCCTCCCCCGCGCCAGCTAGATTCCTGCGCCGGAGGCCCGGAGGCGACGAGGAAGTGGCCGTTCGGCGTCTCGCCCGCCCGCAGCCGCCAGCCGAGCGCCGCGGCCTCGCGCTCGAGCTCGGCCGGGGCCCAGAACCGCTTCACGATCTCGAACTCGCGACCGTCCGAGAGGCTCCGACGCATGACCTCGCCGCTCGTGCCGACGGTGTGGCGCGGATCGCCGGTGCGTGCGTTGTCGATGAGGAACACCCGGCCGTCCGGTTTCAGCGCCCGCCCGACGAGCTGCCAGAAGTCCGCGAGGCGCACGCTCGGAACGTGGGAGAGCCAGAACGCGAAGAAGCAGACGTCGAACGCGCGGGGCGGGTCCCAGCCGAAGATGTCCGCGACCACGTGGTCGACGGTCGCGCCCACCCTGGCGCGGTTGCGCTCGAGCACCTCGGGGGCCGCGTCGACGGCGGTGACCCGACCGGCGTACCGCTCGAGGCGGCGCGTCCAGATCCCCGTGCCGGCCGCGAGCTCGAGCACGTCGCCGGCCGGCCCGAAGCGGTCCAGCTCGGCCTCGAGCTCCGCCACGTCCGCGAACCACCCCTCCCGTGCATCGGCGTCGAGGGTGTAGCGCGCCCGCCGGAACCACCAGTCGTCGTACTCCGCAGCGCGAGCGCTGTAGTAGCGGCGCTGCTCGGAGAGCAGCCGCTCGACCGCCGTCTCGTCCACGCGGTCGATGCTAGCCAACCGCCTCCCTCGCCCGGGGCACCCCGATAGGATCACTCGCCGAGTATCCGGCGGCGAGGAGCGGGTGTGGACCTACAGTTGACCGACGAGCAGCGCGCGATCCAGGAGACCGTGCGCGAGTTCGTCGACCGGCGCGTGCTGCCGGTCGCCCAGGAGAACGACATCAACCATCACCTCGACATGGGGATCATCGAGGGGATGGCCGAGCTCGGCCTGCTCGGCGCGCCGATCCCCGTCGAGCACGGCGGGGCCGGCCTCGACTACGTGTGCGAGGCGCTGATCTGCGAGGAGATCGAGCGGGGCGAGTCGGCGTTCCGGACGCTGATCTCGGTGCACGTCGGCCTGAACTCGCTCTCGCTGCTGCGGTTCGGCACGGACGAGCAGAAGCGCCGCTACCTGGAGCCGATGGCGAAGGGCGAGAAGCTCGGCTGCTTCGGCCTGACGGAGCCCGCCGCCGGCTCGGACGTCTCCGCGATGCTGACGACGGCGATCCGCCAGCCGGACGGCACCTACCTCCTGAACGGCCAGAAGAACTGGATCTCCTACGCGACCGAGGCCGACTACGAGCTCGTCTTCGCGAAGACCGACCCGGACGCCGGCCACAAGGGCATCTCGGCCTTCATCGTCGAGCGGGAGTGGAAGGGCGTCGAGGCCCGCCGGATCCCGAACAAGCTGGGCATCTGGGCCGGGTCGACCGGCGAGCTCTTCTTCTCCGACGTGCAGGTGCCGGCCGAGAACCTGGTCGGCCAGGAGGGCGAGGGCTTCAAGATCGCGATGCACTCGCTCGACCAGGGCCGGTTCACCGTCGCCGCCGGCGCCGTCGGCGTGATCCGGGCGTGCCTGGAGGCGTCGGTGAAGTACGCCAACGAGCGCCAGACGTTCGGCAAGCAGATCGGCAAGCACCAGTTCGTGCAGGACATGATCGCCGACATGGTGCTGGGCTACGAGACGTCCCGCCTGCTGGTCATGCAGGCCGCCGAGGCGAAGGATCGCGGCGTCCGCAACACCCGGGAGACGTCGCTCGCCAAGTGGCACGCGACCGAGAGCGCGTTCAAGGCCGCGAACCTCGCGATCCAGGTGCACGGCGCCTACGGCTACTCGGCCGAGTACCCGGTCGAGCGCTACTTCCGCAACTCCCGCGCGCCCATCATCTACGAGGGCACGACCCAGATCCACAAGATGATGCAGGCCGAGCACGCCCTCGGCTACCGGAAGATGAATGGCTGACGACGGGCGGCTCGTCCCCCTCGACGACGGCGGCGAGCTCTTCATCGTCGAACGTGGCTCCGGCTATCCGGTGATGCTCCTGCACGGAGGCCCGGGCCTCGACCACCACGAGCTCCGGCCCTGGCTCGACCCGCTCGGGGACATGGGGCTGCGCCTGATCTACGTCGACGAGCGCGGCCAGGGCCAGTCGCCGCGCGTCGACCCGGAGACGCTCTCCGTGCGCGGGTTCGCGCAGGACATCGACCGCCTGGCGGCGGCGCTCGAGCTCGACGAGTACGCCGTGCTCGGCCACTCGTTCGGCGCGATCATCGCCCTCTCCCACGCGCTCGAGCGCGGCAGCGCCAGCCACTACGTGATCTCCGCGGGCGCCGCGTCGAGCGAGGCCCTCATGGCCGACGTCGAGCGCGAGATCGACCGGTTCGAGCCGGCGGCGATGCGTGACCAGATCCGGCGCTCGTGGGCCGAGGAGGCGCGGCTCGAGACCGTCTCGCAGGCGCGCGAGAACACGGCGGCCCAGATGCCGTTCCACTTCTGGGAGATGGGCGACGCCTACAGCCGGTTCATGCAGGCCGACGAGACCGTCTACGCGCCCGAGGTGATGGCCCACTTCGCCGCCCAGGGCTACGGCGGCTTCGAGTGGCTCGACCACCTGCGCTGGATCCGCCGGCCGATGCTGGTCGTGGTCGGCCGCTACGACCGCACGTGCACGCTGGCCCGGTCGGAGGAGATCCACAACGAGGTGGAGGGCTCGGAGCTCATCGTGATCGAGAAGGCGGCCCACATGGCCTACATCGAGCAGCCCAAGGCCTACATCGACGCCGTGCGGTGGTGGTTCATCCGCCAGGGCGTCCTGCCCGACCCGACCGCCCCGCCTCCGGACTCCGCTCCTTGACGTCGCACCGGCTCGCCGCGCTGCTCGAGGCGGCGGCACGCGGGACGTTCGCAGGCCGGACGGGCGCGTCGAGGTGCTGGCTCCACCTCCGGGCCGCGCGATGGCCGTGGTCGCCTTCACCGCCCATCACGTCATCGCCGCCGACGTGCCGGAGCAATGGGTGCGGGAGATGCTGCCCGAAGACGATCTGCTTGCGCCGCTCAGCCCGCGCTTCCTGGCCGCGCTCGGCGCGCGGCTCGGCCGGCGCGACGACGGTGTCGACGTGCTGCTGGCGGCGGGCGGGCGGGACGGGCGGCCCGCCCTCGTCGAGACGGATGCTGCGGTCCAGTCGCGGTTCGTGCGGGCGCACGCACACCGCGAGGATCGTGCGCGCCTACACGGCCGAGGGCGGCGGCGCGGTCGTCACGCTCGGCCGAGGGCTCGCCCTCCGGACGGAGGTGTCGGTCGAGGTCGACCCGGACGCGCGCGGCCGCGGGCTCGCATCGCAGGCGCTGGTCGAGGCGAGGAGGCTCGTCGGCCCGAACGCCGTCGTCTTCGCCCAGGTCGCCCCGGGCAACGCCGCGTCGCTGCGGGCGTTCCTACGGGCGGGCTTCGAGCCGATCGGCAGCGAGGCGCTGTTCTTCTAGTCCGTAGGCGTCCGGTCGGCGGTGGCGCAGCGCAGGAAGACGCTCGCGGATGTCGGCCAGGGCCGCCATGTCCAGGTCGGCGACGATGACGCCGTCGCCGTCGGGCGCCTGGGCGAGCACCATCCCCCACGGGTCGACGATCATGCTGTGCCCGTAGCTCGGCTTGCGCAGGCCACCCGGGTAGCCGTGCTGGCCGGTCGCGAGCACGAACGCCTGGTTCTCGACGGCCCGCGCCCGCAGCAGCAGCTCCCAGTGGGCCATGCCGGTCAGCAGGGTGAAGTTGGACGGGACGGTGAGCACCGTCGCGCCGCCCTCCAGGGTGAGCGTGCGGTAGAGCTCGGGGAAACGCAGGTCGTAGCAGACCGTGAGCCCGAAGCGGACGCCGTCGATGTCGGCGACGACGGGCTGGGAGCCGGGCTCGGTGCCGTCGGACTCGCGGTAGCTGATCCCGCCGACGTCGACGTCGAAGAGGTGGATCTTGGTGTAGGCGGCGATCTGCCTGCCGTCGCGGTCGTACGCGATCGAGACGTTGCCCACGCGGTCGCCGTCGCCGAGGATGGCGATGCTGCCCCCGATCAGGTTCACGCGGTGGGTGCGGGCCCAGTCGGACATGAGCTCGACCGTCGGCCCGGCGTCGAGGCGCTCGGCCTGATCGCGCAGGCCCGGCCCGTCGAGCCAGGCGTTCCACTTCTCCGGCAGGAGCACGACGTCGGCTCCGCGGGCGGCGGCCTCGGCCACGAGCGGGGCCATGTCCTCGAGGTTCCGGGCCTTCTCCGCTCTGGCCTGGAACTGGATGCAGGCGGCTCTCACGCCTCGAAGCCTACCCCGGCGTCGCCGGCCTCGTCCTCCGCCAGAAGCCGGAAGAAGACGACCGAGCAGGCGGCGAACAGGATGGCGGCCTGCTCGATGGCCATCGCGATCGCCCCCAGCTGCTGGTCCTCGAGCGGCGAGATCCCCCACAGCCGCGGCGCGTGCACGTAGAAGCTGTACTGCGGGTGGGTCAGCGCGAGCGCGAGCGCCACGGGGGCGGCGGCGATGAACGCGCCGAACAGGTAGACGAGCTTCGGGCCGGACTGCATCCGGCCGGGCGCGAGCACCGGCCACCAGAACGCGATCCCCGCCGTCAGGAAGACGAGATGCTCGACGCCCAGCGCCCAGCGGTGAGTGAGCGCGTAGCCGTACACGGCCGGGACGTGGAGCACGTACCACGCGGCCAGCCAGTAGCCGAGCGCGAACGCCGGCGACGTGAGCAGGCGGATCGGGCGGCGGCGCTCACACGCCACGACCATCGCGGGCGTGAGGCCGAGCACGAGCAGCGGCGGCGCCCAGTCGGCCAGGATCACGTTCTGGAGCAGGTGGACGGAGAGGAGCGAGGTGAGGGCGATGTGCTCGAGCGGCGAGAGCAGCGCGACGGCGATCAGCGCGAGCCCGGCCGCGAAGGCCGCGATGCGCAGACGCCGGCGTCTCGGTCCCGCGGCGGCGCCCGGCGCGCACGACGACGGCGTAGTCGACGGCGACGATCGCGATGGCCACGGCCCACTCGGGGTCGGCCTGGATCCGCCAGGGGTCGACCATCGGCTGCCGCTCAGCCCGCGGGGGTGAGCGGCGCCATGGTCAGGCCGAAGCCCGCCAGCTGCTCCCAGTAGAGCTCGGCCCGCTCCTTCTCGCCGGTCCACACGACCGCCTTGCCCGTGTTGTGGATCGTGCTCGCCATCGCCTGCCCGCGCTCGAACGTGACGCCGGGGATGGTGCGGGCGAGCGCGAACGCGACCCCGTCGAACGTGTTGTGATCGTCGTTGCGGACGATCACGAGCCACGGCCTGCCGGCGCCCGACCCCGGCCCGGAGCGGCGCGGCTTCGCCTTGCGGACAGGCGGTGCCACCGTCGTCGCCATACGCGCATGGTACCCCGCGGCCAGTCGCGTGAATAGACGGGGTCAGACCCCGTTTATTCGTCTGTGAATAACCGGTGCCTGGCACCGGTTCCTCGGCCCCAGCCGCCGCCGCCCGGCGTGCGGATCTCGAGCACGTCGCCGGCGTGGAGGTCGAGGCTGCACTTGGCCGGCAGCCGGCGGCCGTTCAGGGTGTTGCGGCCCGGCGAGCCGTCGCCACCGCCCGCGGCGCCGTGGGGGCCGTGACGGCGACGCTCGCTCATGATCCCGAGGCGGCAGTCGGCGAGCACGCGGTAGACCCGCACCACGCCGTCGCCGCCGGGATGGCGGCCGGCCCCGCCGGTGCGCGGGCGGCGGGCGTAGCGCTCGATCCGCAGCGGGTACTCGCGCTCGAGCGCCTCGATCGGCGTGTTCAGCGTGTTCGACATGGCCACGTGGACGCCGCTCGGCCCCGGCCCGGCGGGCGAGCCGCCCTGGCCGCCGCCGAGCGTCTCGTAGTAGGTGAACGCCGGAGTGCCGAAGGTGACGTTGTTCATCGTCCCCTGGCCGTGGGCGGGCACGTCCACCGCGCCGCCCATCGCGGACATGACGACGTCGACGATCCGGCTCGACGTCTCCGTGTTGCCGGCGACCACTGCGCCCGGCGGGAGCGCGTTCACCAGGCACCCCTCCGGCGCGAGCACGGTGACCGGGGCGAACGCGCCGCCGGACGCCGGGATGTCCGGGTCGCACACCACACGGACGACGTAGTAGACGGCCGAGCGGGTGACCGACAGGGGGCAGTTCACGTTGCCCGGCGGCTGCGGAGCGGTGCCGGTGAAGTCGGCCGTGAGCTCGTCCCCCGCGATCCGCACCTCGACCTCGATCGGGATGTCGCCGGTGCCGATCCCGTCGCCCTCGATCACGTCGCGGGCGCGGAAGCTCCCGTCCGGCAGCTCCGCGATCGCGGCCCGGGTGCGGCGCTCGCTGTAGCGGTAGAGCTCGTCCATGCCCCCGGCCAGCCGGCGAGCGGCCGAGCCGGCCGGCCAGCTCCCGCAGCCGCTCGGCCCCGACCAGCATGCATGCCTCCTGGGCGCGCAGGTCGGCCAGCCGCTCGGCCGGCTTGCGCATGTTGGCGACCAGCACGCGGCGCACGTCGGCGGTCAGCTCGACCGGCGGGATGACGACCCCCTCCTGGATCAGCTCGGTCGCCCCCGCCGGCATGCTCGCCGGCTGCATGCCGCCGACGTCGGCGTGGTGGGCGCGCGAGCACACGAGCCCGAGGTCGTCGACCACCGAGACGAGCGTGATATCGGGAAGGTGGGTGCCGCCGGTGTACGGGTCGTTCAGGACGTAGACGGCGCCCGGGCGGGGATCGAGTGCGCGCACCGCCGCGACCGCGTCCGGCATCGCCCCCAGATGGACGGGCATGTGCTCGGCCTGCGCGATCATGCGCCCGTCCGGGTCGAAGAGCGCCGTCGAGCAGTCGCGCCGCTCCTTGATGTTGGCGGAGTGGGCGGAGCGGACGAGCGCCGCGCCCATCTCCTCGGCGACTCCGCGCAGCGCCGCGGCCAGCACCTGGAGGGTGGCCGGGTCGGTCACCGCGTGGCCCTCCAGGAGCCGTCCCCGCCGCGGCGGGCCGTCCACCCGGCGGCGACCCACAGCGTCGCCCCCTCGAGCGGCACGGACGCCGGGCCGCGCACCGCGGGCACGGGCTTGGCGCGGTCGAGCTCGTAGCCGGCGGCGGGCGCGGCGACCGAGGTGCGCACGCTCGTGACCTCGACCTCCGCGGCCGGGTCGTCGAACCCGTAGCGCTCGCGGTGGCGGGCATGGAAGCGGCGGGCGAGCGTCGACCGCGGCCGCAGCGCGACGGTCAGCTCGTGGGCCTGGCCGCGGTAGCGCAGCTCGCACTCGACCTCGACGGCGCCTCCCCGGGGCGCGCGGGGCGGCTCTGGGAACTCCTCCACGAACCGCTCGAGCGGCGCCATGACGCTCTCGACCGTCGAGCGGCGGCGCTCGCCGGCGGCGATCCCGAGCGCCGAGAGCACGCCGCCGGCCGCCGGCACCACCACCGCCCGCATGCCCAGGCTGTCCGCCACGTCGCAGGCGTGCAGCGGGCCGGCCCCGCCGAACGCCACCAGCTCCAGCTCGCGCGGGTCGTGGCCCTGCTCGACGCTGACGACGCCGATCGCGCGCACCATCTCGGCGTTCGCGACCGCGACGACGCCCTCGGCGGCCGCGCGGACGTCGGCGAAGGGCCCCGCCACGGCCTCCATGGCGGCGCCTGCTGCGGCGACGTCGAGGCGCAGGCCGCCGGCGAGGGGCACGCCGGGGTCGAGCCGGCCGAGGATCAGGTTGGCATCGGTCACCGTCGGCCGGTCGCCGCCGCGGCCGTAGCAGGCCGGGCCAGGGTCGGCCCCGGCGCTCTGCGGCCCGACCCGTAGCGCCCCGCCGGGATCGATCCAGGCGATGCTTCCGCCGCCGGCGCCGACGGTGTGGATGTCGAGCTGCGGCAGCCGCAGCGGCAGGCCGCCGACCCGGCGCTCGGCGCTGCGGCCGGCCACGCCGTCGCGGATCAGGCACACGTCCGTGGAGGTGCCGCCCATGTCGAAGCTGATGGCGTCGCGGACGCCGGAGGCGACGACGGCGGCGACCCCACCCGCGGGGCCGGAGAGGAGCAGCCGGGCGGGATGCGCAGCGGCCTCGTCCAGATCGCACACGCCGCCGTTCGACTGCATGACGGCCGGCGCCGGCAGGCCCTCTTCCGCCGCGGTCGCCGCCAGGCGGCGCAGGTAGCGGCCGGCGACCGGCCCGAGATAGGCGTCGGCGATCGTCGTCGAGGCGCGCTCGAACTCGCGGAATTCGGCCGCGATCTCGTGGGACGCGACGACGTGGACGTCGGGGAGCGCGGCGCGCAGCCCGTCGGCCACCGCCCGCTCGTGGGCCGGGTCGGCATAGGCGTGCAGCAGGCAGACGGCGGCCGCCTCGACCCGCTCGCGACGCAGCCGGCGGGCCGCGGCGGACACGGAGCGCGGGTCGAGCGGCGCGATGACCCCGTCCGGGCCCATCCGCTCCACCACCTCGGCCGTGACGTCGGCCAGCGGCGCGGGCGGCGCGATCTCGGGCCGGTACAGGTGCGGGCGGGCCTGGCGGCCGAGCGCCGGCACGTCGGCGAAGCCGCGTGTGGCGACATAGGCGGTGCGGGCGCCGCGCCGCTCGAGCATCGCGTTGGTCGCGACCGTCGTGCCGTGGCCGAGGTGGGACACGTCCCGGGCGTCCACGCCCGCCCGCTCGAGGGCGAGCCGCACGCCCTCGATGACGCCCAGGGCGTGGTCGGCGGGCGTGGTCGCGACCTTGGCCGTGACGAGCCGTCCCCCGGCGATCAGGGCGACGTCCGTGAACGTGCCGCCCACGTCGACTCCCACGATCGCGCGCATGCCCGGGAGAGGATACGCGCTGCCACCGCCCGCTCCCGAGCGACTGGTGCCCGCCACCATTATGCTGCGCCGATGGACGTCGCCCGCCACCACTCCGCCGAACGCACACCGGGAGCGCGGGGAGTCACCTTCGGGCGCGCCCAGAAGGAGCGGATCGCGCTCGTCATGAACGTGTACCGGCGCCTCTTCGCCGTCAACGCCGGCCTCACCGGCGACGACCTGCGCCGGCTCGGCTCGCAGGCGCTCGACCGCATCGCGGCCTGGTCGCCCGCGCTGCTCGAGGAGATCGACGGCATCGCCCACGGGAGCGGCTTCGAGGTCGAGCTGATCGGCGCGCTGAACGCGCGCACCGAGCTGCTGGCGGCAGCGGCCGGAGAGTGCTCGACGATCGCCTGCCTGGGCACCGCCACCGCGTCGGGGAACGCGTTCGGCGTCCAGACCTGGGACTGGCACGAGGAGCTGCGCGAGGGCTGGCTCGTCTGGACGATCGACCACGCCGACGGCCGCCGCGTCGAGACGGTCACGGAGGCGGGCATCGTCGGCAAGATCGGCGTGAACGCCTCCGGCGTGGGCGTCCTGCTGAACATCCTCGGCCACGGCGACGACCGGCCGCCCGTCGCCGTGCCCGTGCACGCGCTGTGCCGGCGGGTGCTCGACGAGGCCGACGGCGCCGTCGCCGCCCTCACGATGGCCGCGAGCGCGACGATGTCCGCATCGTCGGCCGTCACGATCGTCGCCGACGACGCCGACGGGGGCGTGGCGTGCACGGTCGAGCTGTCACCGGCCGGCCCCGGCTTCGTCATGCCGGACGAGCGCGGCGTCCTCACCCACACGAACCACTTCCTGGCCGACCCCGGCCGCCAGTACGACACGATGGTGCTCCAGTCGCCGGACACGCTGCTGCGGCTCGACCATGCCCGCCGCCGCGTCGCCGCCATCGAGGGGCCGATCGAGACCGAGGACGTGCTGGAGGCGATGGACAGCCACCGCGGCGGCGCCGGCGCGATCTGCTGCCACCCCGCCCAGGGCGCCGTCTTCGGCGATCGCTGGACGACGCTTGCGACGATTGTCGTCGAGCCGGCCCGGGCCGAGCTGCGCGTGTCGGCCGGCGGCCCCTGTCAGAGGGCGGCGGCCTCGACGGCCGCGGCAGCCGCGAAGCAGTGATCCTCGCGCCAGGGAAGGGCCGCAAGCTGGATCCCCACCGGTAGGCCGGCGTCGTCGCGGCCGCAGGGCACGCTGGCGGCCGGCCAGCCGAGCATGTTGAAGACCAGCGTGAGCCCGCACATCGCATAGGTGACGTCCATGTCCGGGTCGCCGGCGTACGGGATCGTGAGCGCGCCGATCAGGGGCGGCGTCTGGGCCTGCGCCGGCGACGCGATCACGTCGATCCCGGCGGCGCGCACCTTCTCGAGCATCCGCCCGGCGTACTCGAGCCGGTACTGGTTGACCGCCGCGAACGGGACCGCGGCCATCCCGTCGGAGAGGGCGACGTCGCGGGCGACGTCGGGCCCGAGCTCGTCCCGGCGGGCCGGCCAGAACTCCTGCAGCGTCGCCGCCCCCTCGGGGATGAACGGGTCGCCCTCGCCCATCGGCGTGGGCCACTCGAGGTCGATCTCGACGATCTCCGCGCCGGCGTGGGCGAGCGCGTCGACGGCCCGGCGCACGCGGGCGACGATGTCCGCCGACGTGTGCTCGAAGAAGTAGCGCTCGGCCAGGCCGACCCGCATCCCCGCGAGGTCGCCGGAGAGCCCCTCGCTCCAGCGGTCAACGGGAACGCCGGGGACGCGCGCGTCGCGCGCCGGGCCGCCGGCCATGGCCTCGAGCTGGAGGGCGCAGTCGCGCACGCTGCGCGCCATCGGCCCGCAGTGGTCGAGCGTCGTGCACAGCGGGCGCACCCCCGCCAGGCTGACCCGCCCGTACGTCGGCTTGAGGCCGACGATGCCGCAGCAGGAGGCGGGGCAGCGGATCGACCCGCCCGTGTCCGTGCCCGGCGCGGCCGCCACCATCGCGGTCGCGAGCGCGACGCCGGAGCCGCCGCTCGAGCCGCCGGGCACCCGGGACGGGTCGTGCGGGTTGCGGCACGAGCCGAAGTGCGGGTTCTGGGTGGTCGTCCCCCAGGCGAGCTCGTGCGTCGCGAGCTTCGCGACCGTGATCGCGCCCGCGGCCGCCAGCCGCTCGACCGCCTCGGCGTCGCGGTCGGGGACGTGGTCGCGGTAGAGCGCGCTGCCGTAGGTCGTGCGGTCGCCGGCGGTGTCGATCAGGTCCTTCCACCCCACCGGGACGCCCAGCAGCCCCCGCTCGTCGGGCGCGTTTCCGGCCGCGAGCGCCGCGTCGATCGCGGCCGCCTCGCGCAACGCCCGCTCCTCGGTCACGAGCCAGACGGCGCCCCAGGAGTCGGCGCCGACGCGCTCGAGGGCGTCCTTCGCGACCTCTGTCGCCGACACCTGGCGGGCGCGGACGGCGCGGGAGATCTCCCAGCCCGGCGCGTCGAGGAGGCCGTTCACGCGCTCGCCGCCGAGAGCCGGTCGGCGCGGAAGCGGCCGGCCTCGGGCGGCAGGGGCCGGCCGGAGGCCATGTCGGCCATCAGCCGGCCCAGGAGTGGCCCGAACTTGAACGCATGCCCGCTGTCCCCGCCGCAAACGATCACACCGTCGATCCTATCGAGGACGAAGTCCCCGTCGGGGGACATGGTGTAGAGGCAGGCCTCCGAGTGGACCGGCGCCGGGTCGAGCCCCGGGAAGGCGCGGCGGACGTGCTCGCTCAGGCGCTCCAGCAGGCCGGGGTCGACCGGGCGGTCGTCGCGGTCGGGGTCCCAGGCGTCGGGGCGGGCGCCGTCCTCGCCGACCTTGTAGCCGACGCCGGGAGCGATCACGCCGTAGTGGAGGCGCCGGTCGGGCGCCCCGTGGTCGATCACCGACGGGCGCGTGTCCGGCGCGCCGGCGAAGTAGGTCACCTGCTCGATGCGCGGGGAGAGCGGCAGCCCGAACATGGGCCCCAGCCACGAGCCGGGGCAGGCGCAAACGACGTCCGCCTCGAGCTCGCGGGGATCGGCGACAGCGTGCCCCTCGCGCACGTCGAGCCCGCGGGCAAGCGCCCTGAGCGCGTCGTCGGCCATGATCGCGCCGGCCTCCTCGTCGTGGAGCACCGGCCCCTCGAAGCGGGCCTCGGGGAAGAGGGCGGCCGCCTCGGACGGCTCGAGCCAGCGATAGGCCTCACCGCAGGCGTCCATCGCCGCCGCGTGCAGCTCGACGCCGGAGCCGTACTCCAGCAGGCCCGTTTTGCGCAGCACGGCCGGATCGAGCCGCTGCCACTCCTCGATGGCACGCCGGGCCAGGCGGACGTAGTCGGCGTGCCGGTAGCTGCGCCGGTAGATGCGCGAGCGGCCGGGCGAGGAGCCCCGCCGCGAGCCGATCCGGTCACGCTCGTAGACCGTGACGGCGAAGCCGTCCTCGCGCAGCGCGCGGGCGACCGAGAGGCCGATCACGCCGGCCCCGACCACCGCCGCCCGGTCAGGCAGCCGGCGCCACCATCTTCGCGAGCTCGCCCGACTGGTAGAGCTCGGTCACGATGTCTGCGCCGCCCACGAGCTCGCCGTCGATGAAGAGCTGCGGGATGGTCGGCCAGCCCGACTGGGCCGAGAGCTGCTGGCGGATGCGCGGGTCGGGCAGGATGTCCATCGCCGCGTAGTCGGCGCCGGTCGCATCGAGGCACTGGACGGTGCGAGCCGAGAACCCGCACCGGGGCATGTCCGGCGTGCCCTTCATGAACAGCATGATCCGGTTGCGCCGGATCGTCTCGGCGATCTCCTCGCGGATCTGGTCTTCGGTGATGATCATCTGACCTCCGTTGTGATCTGCAACGCGTGGATGGTGCCGTCCGAGATCAGGTGCTGCACCGGCGCGTACACCAGCTTGTGCTGCTCGATCAGCGACTTGCCCTCGAACCGGTCGGAGCGGACGCGCGCCGACAGGTGGTCGCTGCCGGAGAACGTCGAGACCTCGACGTCGCCGCCGGGGAACGCACCCTCGAGCAGCTCGCGCACTTGATCGGTCAACTGCATACAGGTGGAGATTAGCCTCCGCGGGCCAACTGCTCACCCAACTCTTAGCCTGGTTGCCTATCCTTTGAGGCAGTTCCGACAAACGCGCCTCGAGGAGGGCGCACCATGTACTTCTACTACATCCTGCTCGCTGTCCCGCCGCTCGTCGCCGGCCTGCTGGCCCAGGCGTGGGTGCGGCGCACCTTCACCGAAGCCTCCAAGATCCCCGCCATTTCCGGCCTCACGGGCGCGGAGGTGAGCCGGCGCATGCTCGACGGGGGCGGCCTCACGAACGTCACCGTCGAGGGCATCTCCGGCGAGCTCTCCGACCACTACGACCCGCGCACGCAGACGATGCGGCTCTCGCCGCCCGTCGGCGGCTCCAGCTCGGTCGCGGCCGTGGCCGTCGCGGCCCACGAGACCGGCCACGCCTTCCAGGACGCCCACCACGAGGCCGGGTTCCGGTTCCGCGGCGCGCTCGTCCCGGCGACGGGTTTCGCGTCCCAGGCCTGGTTCCCGATCTTCCTGATCGGCCTCTTCGCGGGGGTCACGAACCTGGCGCTGCTCGGCGTCGCGCTGTTCGCGGCGATCGTGCTCTTCCAGCTCGCGACCCTGCCGGTCGAGTTCGGCGCCAGCCGCAAGGCGATGGTCATGCTGACGAACCAGGGCGTGATCAGCCAGGCCCAGACGCCGGTCGCCCGCAAGGTGCTGACGGCCGCCGCGCTGACCTACGTCGTGGCCACGCTGGCCGCGATCTGGCAGCTCGCGATCCTGCTCATGCAGGCGCGGCGCTGAGAACCATCCAGTCGCCCCCGTCCTCTCCCGAAGAGAGGATGGGGGCGTTCGGGTGACGTGGTCGCTCAGGGTGCCGCGGCGGGCTGTTCGAGCCCGAAGAGCTCCCGGTAGCGCTCGACGAACATGTGGCTGCCCTTGATGGCCGCCGTGGCCTCGGCGCCGGCAATGCCTTCCTGCCCCGGGAGCTCCGAGGCTCCGCCTGAAGGGCCGAGCGGGATCACGATCGCCGGGGGAGGGGGCTCGTACCGTTGCAGCTCGCCGCCGCCGGTCAGGGCGCGGATGTTGGCGACGACGACCTCGGCCTGACGTCCGGCGCGGCTCGCCGTCTTCAGGTCGATCGCGGCCACGTCGCCGATCGCGAACACCCTGCTCTGTCCCTCGAGCTGGAGCGTCGGCGTCACCCCCACCGATCCGTCCGGTCGCCTGGTTGCGCCGAGCCCACCGCTCAGGTAGTCACTGACCGGCCTGAGCCCGTGGCAGCGAAACCAGATGTCGGCCTCGATCGTGCGACCCGCGGTCGTCTGCACCGCGAACCGGCCGAACGTGACCGGAGGGCTCTCCGGCTCCCCGCTGAGCGCTTCACCCAGAATCAGCTCGACTCCTCGCCCGACCAGCTGGCGGCGCACCTCGTCGCGGAGGTCCTGCCTGTACGGGCCGGCAAGGATGTCCGGCGCGGGCTCGAGGATCGTGATCGACTTGCGGGGCCAGCGCTCGCTGATCTCACCGGCGAGCTCGAGCCCGGTCGGCCCCGCACCGGCGATCAGCACCCGCCCGGCACGCGCGAGCTCTGCGTGGCTCTGCCCGTAGCGGCTGATCGCAGTGGCGGTGTCGTCCGTGCCCGTCTTGGCCGGGTAGGGGTACGTCGAGCCCGTCGCCAGTACGACGATGTCCGGCCTGAGCTCTGCCCCCGACGCGAGCAGGACTCGACCGGCCTCGACCTCGGTCGCCCGCTCCCGGACGACGCGCCCGTTGCCGAGCAGGTGGTCGTAGGGCAGAAAGATCGTCGGAAGCCAGTCGGGCTCGACCAGCGCCCGAAGGGCGGCGACGTTGTGCACGAACGCGTCGCGCGGCTCGACCAGGATCACGTCGGCGAACTCATCGAGCGCCCTGGCGGCGGCGAAGCCGCCGTAGCCGCCGCCGATCACCGCCACGACGGGGCGCGCATCTGCCCTGCTCTCCCTCATCCCAGACACCTCCGAATCGTGAACCGAATCGTGCGCACGCAGAAATGCGTGCGTACACAACCTTCTCGCGACGGTAGTCTAGCCACCATGAACGCTTCTCCGCAGACGGGCGCTCCGGCCGGCCTCGAGGCGGGCACCGAGGCGCTCTTCGGGCTCCTGTACATCCAGACCCATGTCGTGCGCGCGATCGACGACGCTCTCGACCACGCGCACGCAACCGGCCTGAGCGGCTTCGAGCTCCTGGCGCGGCTGGCGCGGCTGCACCCCGACGGCGCCTCGGTCAGCTACCTCGCCGGTCAGGTCGTCGTGAGCCCGAGCCGCGTCTCCCGGCTCGCCGACGAGTTCGTCGTCCGCGGCTGGCTCGAACGGGCAGTCTCACACCAGGACGGCCGGCTCTCGCTCGTGCGCCTCACCGACACAGGCCGCACGACGCTGGCCGCAATGGAGCAGACACTCGCAGGCGCCCTCGACAGGCAGTTCCTCGACGCTCTGACGACGCGACAGGTGAACGCCCTCGTCTCGATCTGCCGCGCCCTCGGCGCGCCTCACTGCTGACCTCGCAATCACCGGCTCATGCGGCTCTACGACGCGGGGCCTGAGACCACCGTCTCCTGCTCCGCGTCGCGCTCGTCCTCCGGCACGGAGCGGCATGCGGAGCACGCGACGCCGCAGGTGCCCGGGCCGGCGCCCGGCGCTCCAGCAGGCCCTGGGCCTGGGCGCCGAGGTAGATCGCGAGCGCGCCCGCGCCGTAGAAGCCGGCGATCCAGCGGGCGGCGGTCTTCGCGTCGGTGCCCGGCAACGGCGCAAAGCCGCTCGACGACCAGGTCGGATGCAGGCTCGGTCCGATGAGGAGCCAGACGCCTGCGGCGACGGCGACGAGACCGGCCAGCCAGCCGATCGCGCGGCTGCGCCGCGTCATCAGGAGACCGGCGCAGAAGAGCGCGATGCCGGGCGCCAGGCTCAGCGTCCAGTGCGCCTCGGAGAAGCGCCAGCGGGTCGACGTATCGAACCCGAAGCTGAAGTACGGCCCCGCGAGCGGGACCAGGATCACCCATGCGCCGAGCGCCATCAGGAGCACGGCAGGGACGAGCACGGCGCGTGTCCATGCGCTCGTCTCCACGACCGGCGGGGCGGGCGCGAGGGCATCCTGGGAAGCGGGTCGGAACCTGCGGAACATGCTGCACCTCCTTGCGAATCAGGCTGATTCCCGAAACGACTCGCGGGTAACCTCCCGACGGGCGGCTGGTACGATCGCGGCGCGATGGCGCTGCCGCTCGAACCGCCCGTGATGCCCCAGCTGGCGCGCTCGTCCGGCGAGCTTCCCGACGGCGAGGGCTGGCTCTACGAGCCGAAGCTGGACGGCTTTCGGGCGGTCGCGTTCGTCGACGGCTCCGAGCTCTTCGTCCAGTCGCGCAACGGCAAGCCGCTCGGCCGCTACTTCCCCGAGCTGCGCTTCCCCGAGGGCCGCTACGTGCTCGACGGCGAGCTCGTCATCCGCGCCGACGGCGGCGGCGAGGACTTCGAGGCGCTGCAGGAGCGCATCCACCCGGCGGCCTCGCGGGTCAACCGCCTGGCCGAGGAGCGGCCGGCGACGTTCGTGGCGTTCGACATCCTCGCCCTCGACGACCGGTCCCTGCTCGACGCCCCGCTGACCGAGCGCCGCGCGACCCTGGAGGACGTCGCCGGCGAGCCGGTGGAGCTGATCCCGTCGACCGCCGACCGCGCCGAGGCCGAGCCGTGGCTGCAGACGGCCGAGGGCGTGATCGCCAAGCGCGCCGACGCGCCGTACAAGCCCGGCGAGCGGGTGGGGATGGTCAAGGTGAAGCGCGTGCGCACGATCGACTGCGCCGTCGTCGGCTGGCGCCCGGGCAAGGCCGAGGGCACGGTCGGCTCGCTGATCCTGGGGCTCTACGACGCCGGCGGGAAGCTCTCACGTCGTCGGGCACACGTCCGGGTTCACCGCCAGGTACGCGCGGGAGCTGGTCGGAATCGTCACGCCGCACGAGACGGGCGAGCACGGCGCCTCGGAGCCGAACCGGTGGAGCGCCGACCGCGACCGCGAGTGGCGCGGCCTGCGCCCCGACCTGGTCGCCGAGGTCAGCTTCGACCACCGCAGCGGCCACCGCATCCGCCACGGCGCGCGGCTGCTGCGCTTCCGCGACGACAAGCGGGCCGAGGAGTGCGCGCTGGAGCAGCTCGACAGCTGACCGCCCCCTCAGGCGGCTCTCATCCGACGGCCGTAGCGTGGTCTCATGCTCGTCCGCCGGTTCACCCGCTCGGAGCTCGCCGCCCACTGGGTGCTCGCGGCCGCCGTGCTCGCCATGATCGCGACCGGGCTCGGGCTCGCGGTGAACGTCGCCCACGACGCCGTCTTCCCGGTGCACGTGGGCAGCGTGTTCGTCCTCGCCGGCGGTATCGCGGCCGTCGCCGCCGGCGGCGACCGGCGGCGCCTGCGCGCCTCGGCGCGCGAGCTCCGCACGCTGGACGGCGACGACCGCCGGTGGCTGGCCTGGGCGCCGCGGGCGGCCGTGCACCGCGGAGGCGACCCTCCGCCCGTCGGGCGCTTCAACGGCGGCCAGAAGGCGAACGCGATCCTCGTGGGCCTGCTGCTGCTCGCGGTGACCGCCTCCGGGCTGTACTGGTGGGCACGGCTGCACGGCATCGTCGCGAACTCGAACGTGGACGGCGCGGTGCACAATGTGGCCGCGGTCGCAATCATCGTGCTCGTCTGCGGCCACCTCTACATGGCCGTCTTGAATCCGGGTACCCGCGGCGCCCTCGGCGGCATCGTCACCGGCCGCGTCGACGCCGAGTGGGCCGCCCACCACCATCCCGCGTGGCGCCCGGAAGAGCGCCCGCCGGACGGCGTCAGCCGCCCGTGAGCAGCTCGAGCACCGCCTCGGGCTCCTTGAACGGCGGCACGAGGTAGGCCCCGGCGGCGAGGTCGCGCACCGCCGCGAGCAGGTCGCGGGCGACGGCCATCCCCTCGCGGGCCGCGTCCGCCCCGGCCCGGTCGAGCCGGTCGAGCACGTCGGCGGGGACGCTGATGCCCGGCACCTCGTTGTGGAGCCGGAAGGCGAGCGCGTGGCTGCGCACCGGCCACACGCCCACGATCAGGGGCACGGCCGGCGGGCCGCCGAGCCGCTCCAGGAAGCGCTCCAGCTGGGCGGCGTCGAAGAGCACCTGGGTCATCGCGAAGCGGGCGCCGGCCTCGATCTTTCGGGCGAAGCGCTCGATCTCCCAGCCGGGGTCGTCCGCGACCGGGTTCACCGCGACGCCCACATGGAAGCTGGTGGCGTCGTCGATCGCCTTGCCGGCGTAGTCGACGCCGGAGTTGAGCGCCGTGATCAGCCGCGTGAGGCCGATCGCGTCCACCTCGTAGACGGCCTCGGAGCCGTGCGGGTCGCCCGACGGGGGCGGATCGCCGGTCACCGCGAGGACGTTGCGGATCCCGACGGCGTGCGCGCCCAGGAGCATCGACTCGATCCCGCGCACGCTGGCGTCGCGCGGCGTCACGTGCGGGATGGTCTCCGTGCCCACCTGCTGCTCGATCAGCGCCGAGGCGATGAGCGCGTTCATCCGCGCCCGGGCGAGCGGGTTGTCGTTCACGTCGAACACGTCGACGCCGCCCGCGGCCGCCAGGCTGCGCGCCGAGGCGATCAGGCGCTCCACGTTCCCGCCCTTGGGCGGGTCGAGCTCGACCGAGACGACGAACTCCCCCCGGCGCAGCTTGCCCTCGAGCAGCGTCTCGCGCGCCTCCGACTCGGCCCGGATCGGGAGCTCGCGCTCGACCAGCTGCAGGGCCACGGCCGGCGGCCGCCGCTCGCTCACCGCCCGGCGGATGGCGGCCACGTGCTCCGGCGTCGTGCCGCAGCAGCCGCCGATCACGACGGCGCCGAGGGCGAGGGCGTGCGCGGCGTACTCGCCGAAGTACTCGGGGCTCGCGTTCGGGTAGACCAGCCGCCCCGTCGAGACGTTCGGCATCCCGGCGTTCGCCTGCGCCGTCAGCGGCAGGTCGGTCGCCGCCCGCATCCGCTCGAGGCCCGCGAGGACGGTCTGCGGCCCCAGGCTGCAGTTCACGCCCACCGCGACCGGATCGAGCTCCGCGAGCGCCGCCGGGACGTCCGCGGCGGCGACTCCGGCCGCGGTCTCGGCGTCGTCGCCCACGGTCACCTGCGCGATCAGCGGCAGGCCGGCGACGGCGCGCGCGGCGCGCGCGGCGATCCCGAGCTCCTCGAGCGAGGTGAACGTCTCGAGCACGAACAGGTCGACTCCCCGGCCCTCGAGCGCGGCCGCCTGGGCCGAGAACGCCTCGGCCATCTCCTCCGGCGAGAGCCGGCCGGGCGCCGCCCCGAGCGGCCCGATCGAGCCGCCCACGAGCACGTCGCGGCCGGCCACCTCGCGGGCCTCGCGGGCCAGCTTGACGCCGGCCTGGTTCATGGCCTCGAAGCGGTCGTCGAGCTTGTGCGGGGCGAGCTTCACCGGGTTCGCCCCGTAGGTGTTCGTCAGGATCACGTCGGACCCCGCGCGGATGAACGCGACGTGCAGCGCCACGACCTGCTCGGGCGCGATCAGGTTCGCCTCCTCCGGGCAGCGGGCGCGGACGACCGCCGTCTGGAGCAGCGATCCCATGCCCCCGTCGGAGACCAGCGGCTCGGTGCCGAGGCGTTGCAGGGTGCGCGCCATAGGCCGGGAGTGTACGAGCGCGTAGAGTTCCGGCGGAACGTTTGCCGGGGAGCCTCCGCGGAGGCTGAGAGGGCGCGCGTGCGCGCCGACCCGCGAACCTGATCTGGGTCATGCCAGCGAAGGGATGCAAGCCATGGCGAGTGCGGCCCCCGGGGGCATCGAGCTCTCGGGAGTGACCAAGCGGTTCGGCGACCTGATCGCGCTGGACGGCGTCTCGCTGCGCGTGCCCGCCGGCGGGGTGACCGGCATCGTCGGGCCGAGCGGGTGCGGGAAGTCCACCCTCCTCGAGATCGTGGCCGGGCTCGAGCAGGCCACGGCCGGCACGGTGGCGGTCGAGGGCGCCGCCGATGCGGCGACGCGATTGGAGCGATGCGCGCTCATGCCCCAGAGCGACCTGCTGCTGCCCTGGCGCGACGCGCTCGGAAACGCGAGCGTCGCGCTCGAGAATGCGGGCGGCGGCCGCCGCCGCGCCCGGGCCGAGGCCGCTCCGCTGTTCGCGCGGCTCGGCCTGGACGGGTTCGAGCGCCGGCGCACGTGGGAGCTCTCCGGCGGCATGCGCCAGCGCGTCGCGTTCGCCCGGACGCTCCTCGCGGGCAAGGACGTGCTCCTGCTGGACGAGCCGTTCGGGGCGCTCGACGCCATCACCCGGGCCGAGCTGCAGGAGTGGCTGGGCGAGGCCCTGCGGGCCGAGCCGCGCACGACCGTGCTCGTCACCCACGACGTCGAGGAGGCCCTGCTCGTGTGCGACCGCGTCGCCGTCATGTCGGCCCGCCCGGGCCGGGTCGTGCTCGAGCTCGCCGCCGGCTTCGGCGGCGGCGAGCGGGCCGAGACGATCGCGTCGGGGGCATTCCTGGAGGCACGTGGCCGGGCGCTCGAGGCGCTGCGGTGAGCCGCCTCCGGTCGCAGCTCGCCTGGATGGTCGTGCTCGCGGCGCTGGTCGCGGCGTGGCAGGCCTACGTGCGCCTGCGCGGGGTGCCCCAGTACGTGCTCCCGGCGCCGACGGATGTCGCCCGGACGCTGTGGGACGAGCGCGGGCCGCTCGCCTCGGCGGCGGGCGTCACCGCCCGCGAGATGCTGGCGGGGTTCGCGCTGGCGCTCGCCTTCGGGCTGGCCGCGGCGGTCGCCCTCCACGCCTCGCCGACAGTGCGGCGGGCGGTCTATCCGCTGCTCGTGGCGTCGCAGAGCGTGCCCGTCGTCGCCATCGCGCCGATCCTCGTGATCTACCTCGGCTTCGGGCTCGCCCCGAAGCTCGTGATCGTCGCGCTGGTGTGCTTCTTCCCGGTCACGGTCGCCGCCCTGGACGGGTTCCGCTCGGTCGACCCCGAGCACGTCCGGGTGATGCGCACGCTGCGGGCATCGCGGACGGGCATCTTCCGCCGGGTGGAGCTGCCCTGGGCGCTGCCCTCGATCTTCACCGGCATGCGCGTCGCCGCCTCCTACGCGGCCGTCGCGGCGCTCTTCGCCGAGTACGCCGGCTCGGGCTCCGGACTCGGCGACGCGATGCGCGAGGGCACCGCCCAGTACGACGCCCCGCTCGTGGGCGCGGCGGTCGTGGTGCTGGCAGGCCTGGCGCTGGCGCTGTTCGGAGCCGTGACGCTGATCGAGCGGCTGACGATCCCGTGGGCGCGGCGGCTAGAGTGAGGGCCGGAAACCGTTTGCCGGGGAGTCCCGAACGGGGCTGAGAGGGCGCAGGTGCGCCGACCCGCGAACCTGATCTGGGTCATGCCAGCGAAGGGATGCAAGCCATGCGCCACCGATTCGCCCTCCTCGCCGTCCTCGTGCTCGCCGGCTGCGGCGGCAGCTCCGGCGCCGCCACGACGTCCGGCCACACGACGGCGGTCAGCCTCGCGCTCGACTGGTACCCGAACGCCGACCACGTGGGCGTCTACACCGCCATCGACCGGGGCTTCTTCCGCCGCGCCGGGCTGGACGTGACGCCGCACGCACCGTCGGACGTCTCCGACCCGATCCGGCTGGTGGCGGCCGGGACGGCCGGCGTCGGCATCGACTACGAGCCGGAGCTGTTCTACGCCCAGCAGGAGCACATCCCGGTCGTCGCCGTGGCCTCCATCGCGCCGGAGGCGCTGAGCTCGATCATCGCATCCGGCGCGAGCGGCGTCACCTCCCCGGCCGGACTGCGCGGCAAGACGATCGGCGTCGACGGCTCGAGCTCGACGACGGCGTTCGTCGAGACGGTGCTGCGCCACTCGGGCGTCGATCCGTCCGACGTGCACCTCGAGAACATCCACTTCAACCAGGTGCCGGCCCTGCTCCAGGGCCGGGTGGACGCCGTCGCCGGCGTGTTCCAGAACATCGAGGGGATCCAGTTCGCCAAGGAGGGGCTGCACCCGGTGGTCTTCCCGTACGACCGCTACGGCGTCCCCGGCTACGACGAGCTGGTCGTGGTCGCGAACAGCGGCAAGCTCCACGACGACCCGGCCTACCGGCGCACCGTGAGCCGGTTCGTGACGGCGCTGGCCGCGGCGACGCGGTGGGCGCAGGCGCATCCCGCCGCGGCCGTGCAGGTGATGGTCGGGCACGCCTACCGCGACTACCGGGGCACGATCCGCGCCAGCGTCCCCGCCACGCTCAGGCTGCTGCGCACGGGGCCGCTCGACGCCGCCGCCTGGCAGCGGTTCGGCGACTGGATGTACCGCTCCGGCCTGCTGAAGTCGAAGCCGGACGCGTCCGCGCTGGTGGCGCGACCGTAGACTGCGGGGCGTGGCCGAGGCGTCCCTCAAGGGCCAGCTGCTGATCGCGGCCCCTCTCCTGGTCGACCCCAACTTCCACCGCACCGTGGTGCTCGTGCTCGAGCACTCCGCCGAGGGCGCCCTGGGCGTCGTCCTCAACCGCCCGACCGAGCTCCCGGTCGCCGACGCGGTGCCGGACCTGGCGGAGCTCGACGACGGATGCGTGTTCGCCGGCGGGCCGGTGCAGCCCGAGGCGGTGATCGCGCTCGCGGAGTACGCCGGACCGCCGCCGGACGGCGCGGTGTGCGGCCCGATCGCCCCGATCGGCGTCGAGGCGGACATGGACTCGCTCGGCGACGAGGTGACCCGTGTGCGCGTGTACGCCGGCTACTCGGGCTGGGGCGAGGGCCAGCTCGAGGGCGAGCTCGAGGAGGACGCCTGGTTCGTGGAGCCGGCGCTCCCCGGCGACGTGTTCAGCGCCGAGGCCGACGCGCTCTGGAGCCACGTGCTCGAGCGCAAGGGGGGCGAGTACCGGCTCGTGGCCCGGATGCCCGAGGATCCCGGCCTGAACTGAGGTCCCTTCCGGTGCCGAGCTGGTGCCGGGCTAATATCTCCGCGGCCCATGGCGACCACGACCACCGCCGTCCCGCTCCACCTCAGCTCCCCTCCGATGGAGGGCGGCGACGTCGCCCAGGCGCAGCGGCTGCTGCTGCACAACCCGTTCGGCACGTTCGACCCGGGGCCGATCGACGGCGTCTACGGCGAGCGCACCGCGGCCGCCGTGCGGCGGGCGAAGTACTGGCTCGGCTACCCCGAGAAGCAGATCGACGAGATCGCCTCGCCCGACATGGTGGCGATGCTCGCGGCCGGCGTCGCCCAGCCGCCCGGGTTCAAGGCGACCCACACGCGCCGGCTGCGGCGGGCGCAGGACGTCGGCCTGTGGAACACGGCGTACGACATCGCGATCTCGAACGTCGGCGAGCGGGAGACCCCCGCCGGGTCGCGCCGGATCGAGTGCACGGACTGGTACGGCGTGCCGGCGCCGTGGTCGGCGATCTTCGTGTCGTGGTGCTACGCCCGGGCCGGCTCGACGGCGTTCGCCGCCGGCGCCCGCTACGCGTACGTACCGCACATCCTCTGGGACGCCCAGCGGGGCGAGAACCAGCTCTCGATCACCCGCCGGCCGCTTCCGGGCGACCTGCCGGTGTTCGACCTGGACGGCGACGGCGTCGCCGACCACGTGGCCATGTTCGACGACTGGACGGGCCAGCCCGGCACCACGTTCTGCACGATCGAGGGCAACGTCACCAGCTCCGGCGAGCCGAACGGCGGCCGGATCGCGCAGCTCGACCGCCGCGCAGACCAGCGCGTGATGGCCTTCGTGCACGTCCGCGGCTGAACCGGGGTCTGACCCCGAACGAAAGCGCAACAGGAGTGTCACGGCCGACGTTCGGGGTCAGACCCCGCTTTGGTGGCTATGCGATGTGGCGGAAGAAGCGGGCCGCCTCGCCGCCGAGCCCGCGCGTCGAGCGCAGGTTGTAGCCGGCGGCGAGCCCGATGCCGAGCAGCGGGATCTCGCGGCCGAGGATGATGTGCGCCCGCCGGCGGGCGAGCCGCCCGGTCACCTGCAGGGCCAGCCGCCCGGAGACGCCGGCCGAGAGCGTGTCGGCCCGCGCGTTCCGCAGCTCGTCGGCCCGGTACCGGGTGCCCATCGTCTCGACGACGCCACCCCGCCGCAGCCTGACGGCGCCGACGTCCATCCCGAGCACGAGCATCACATCCAGCAGCCGCCCGTCCTGGTCGGCGAGCGGCCGGCCGAACAGGTGCGCGGCGACCAGGATCAGCTCGACCTGGGCGGCGGTGAGGAGGGCCACGTCGCCGAGCGCCGCGCTGATCTCGGCGACCGTGCCCGGGCCCGGCACGATCGCGGGGACCGCGCTGGCCGCGCCCGTGCCCGCGAGGTGCCACGACCGGCGTGCGAACGCGGTGTGCACGAGCCGGGCCGGGTCGGCGCCGGGAAACTCCGCCCGCAGCGATTCGCCGGCCGCGGCCGCGGCGGAGCCGCGATGCTTCACGACCGTGCGGATCGCCCGGTCGGTGGTCGTCGACAGCCGCTCGCTGAGCGCCGCGACGAACCGGTCAGACGTGCGGGCCATCGCGGGAGCATAGAGACCGCCTCGGTACGCTCTCGGAATGGCCGACCGGACGCCGCTCGAACGCCGGCTGCGGCGCGTCGTCGTCGCACTCGCGATGCTCTGCGCCGTCCTCGTGCTCGTCGTCGCCGGCGTGCTCGTCTACTGGAAGCTCTACCTGCTCTCGCCCAGCGCCGAC
The DNA here is from genome assembly GCA_963731515.1 of uncultured Actinomycetes bacterium. Classification (GTDB taxonomy): domain Bacteria; phylum Actinomycetota; class Thermoleophilia; order Gaiellales; family JAICJC01; genus JAICJC01. The sequence goes on from CAVSVU010000016.1 coordinate 176,511, forward strand.
CCGTTCAGCCGCGGCCCGTTCGTGGTGAGGCTCGGCCAGACCTCGGCCGAGCTCGCCTGGACGCTGCCGGGGGATCGCCGGGTCGAGCTCGTCGCGACGGCTCCCGACGGGACGACGGCCGTCGCCCACGGCGGCCGCTTCGCGGGGCTCGAGGCGGGCGTGCGCTACCTGTGGACGGCGTCGGTCGGCGGCGTCGGCCGGGCGGCGGGGTCGTTCCGGACGGCACCGACCGATCCGCAGGCTCCGGTCACGTTCGCCGCCATCGGCGACTACGGCTCGGGCACCGACCACGAGTGGGCGGTCGGACGCACGCTCGCGGCGGAGAAGCCCGACTTCGTCGTGACCGCCGGCGACAACAGCTACCTGGTGGGCGCGCCGGTGCTGCTCGACCGCAACATCTTCCGGCCGCTCCACGACGTGATGCTGGAGGCGCCGCTGTACGCCACCATGGGCGAACACGACCTCTTCTACAGCAACGGCGCCGGGGTCGCCGACGCGCTGCACCTGCCGAACGACGCCGGCCGCTACGTGGTCGACTACGGCGCCGTCCAGATCGTCCTGCTCGGGCTCGACGACGGCCCGGCCGAGGTGGCGTTCGCCCGCCGCGCGCTGGCGCAGCCGGGTCCGCGGGTGCGCTTCGTCGTGCTGCACCGGCCGGTGCAGCCGGGCGACAGCATCCTGCCGCTCCTGCGCCGGCGGCACGTCGCGGCGGTGATCGCCGGCCACCTGCACCGGTACGAGCGCCGGGTGGTCGGCGGCATCCCCGAGTTCGTCGTGGGCACGGGCGGAGAGGGGCCGGGCGCGGCGGAGTTCACGAAGCCCAGCCCCGATGCGATCGTCTCGCTCCTGAACTTCGGGTCGCTGCGCGTCTCGGTGACCGCGACCGGGATCGGCTACCAGTTCATCGACGAGCGCGGCCGCGTCCTCGACCGCTACACGTCCGGATGACCGGGCTGCGCGTGACCCTCGGCATCCTCGGGGCCGCCGGAGTCGCGGCCGGGCTGCTGATCGGCCGGCCCGCCGTGCTCTTCCCGCTCGCCGCGCTCGGGATCGTGGCGTTCGTCGTCGCCGCGGGCTGCCTGGCCGCCGACCTCCTGCCGCTGCGGCGGGCCTACGCGGCGACCTCGGGGCTCGCCCTGCTCGACGCCGTGCTGCTCGTCGTGGCCGGACAGGCGTCGCGGCCGCTGGCCGTGGTCGCCGCCGCCACGCTCGTGGCCCTGAGCGCCGCGCCGCGCGTCGTCCGCGGCGGCGCATGACGTCGCGCCTCGGGCTACTCGTGGATGCGCCGGCCCTCGCGCAGCATGACCAGGAACTTCTCGAGCCGGCGGGCCCTCGTCTCCGGCCGGCGCGCCTCCTGCAGCCGGTAGAGGATCGCGTAGCGGTTGGCGCTGTCGAGCCCGGCGAAGAACGCGGCGGCGGCCGGGTCGCGGTCGAGCGCGGCCTGCAGGTCGGCCGGGACGGCGGCCGTCGCGGGCGAGTCGTAGGCGGCCTCCCAGCGGCCGTCCGCGCGGGCGGCCTCGATCTCGCGCACGCCGGCGGGCGCCATCTCGCCGCGCGCGAGCAGCTCCTCCGCCCTCCGGCGGTTCCGCTTCGACCAGCGGCTGCGCGGCGTCCGCGGCGTGAACCGCTGCCGCCAGTGGCGCTCGTCGATCGCGCCCTTCTGGCCGTCGATCCAGCCGTGGCAGAGGGCGACGTCGAGCGCCTCGGCGTAGGTCACCGAGCGGCCGCCGCCGTCCTTGCGCGCGAGCTTCAGCCACACGCCCGGGGACGACTCGCCGTGCTCGGCGATCCACGCCGCCCAGGCCGACCGGTCGGGGAGGTCGAGCAGCGGCAGGTCAGCCGGCATCGACGTCGTCCAGCAGCGCGCGCAGCTGGCCGAGGGTGATGTTGCCGCCGCTCGCGATCAGCGCCACCCGGCGGCCGGCGAGCCGGTCGCGGAGGGCCAGCGCGCCGGCGAGGGCCGCGGCGCCGGCCGGCTCGACCAGGCTGCTCGTCGCGGCGATCATGCGCGCCGTCGCAGCCCGCAGGTCGTCGTCCGAGACGAGGACGAAGTCGTCCAGCAGCCGCCACAGGATCCGCTGCGGCAGCTCGAAGGCCGTCCGGGTCGCAAGCCCCTCGGCGAACGTCGCCATCCCGCCGGTCACGAGCTCGCGCGCCTGCCACGAGCTGTGCGCCGCCGGGGCGGCCGCCGACTGGACGCCGATCACCTCGGTCTCGGGACGGATCGCCTTGGCGGCGATGCACGCGCCGGCCGCGCCGCTGCCGCCGCCGATGGGGACGACGATCACCTCGACGTCCGGGACGTCCTCGAGCATCTCGAACGTGGCGGTGGCGACGCCCGCGATCAGGTCGGGCTCGTTGCCGGAATGCACGTAGCGGAGGCCGTCGCGGGCCGCCAGCTGCTCGCAGTGCTCGCGGGCCGCGTCGAAGTCCGGGCCGTGCGCGACGATCTCCGCACCCAGAGCCCGGATGGCGGCGACCTTCGACGCGTTCGCGCCCTCGGGCACGCAGATCGTCGCGCGGACGCCGTGCAGGCGCGCGGCGTAGGCGATCGACTGGCCGTGGTTCCCGGTCGACGCGGTGACCAGGCCGCGGCCGCGCTCCTCCGGCGTGAGCTGCGAGACCAGGTTGATCCCGCCCCGCACCTTGAACGCGGCGGTGGGATTGTGGTTCTCGTGCTTCACCCACACGTCGGCGCCGACGGCCTCCGCCAGGGCCGGATAGGGCCGGAACGCGGTGCGGGGCAGATGCGGCGCGATGCGGGCGCGGGCGGCGAGGACGTCGGTGAGCTCGGGCTCGTGCATCCCGGAATCATTACCATCGGGGCGTGCGCTGGCTCGCCAAGGCTGCTCTGCAGAACACGATCTCGGTGCTTCCCAGGGGTGTGGAGGTGAACGGGCTCCTGCAGCGCTACGGCACCCGCTCGGTCGTGATGACGCCGGAGCGGGTCGTCGGCAAGCTCGCCCGCGTCGGCGGCCGCCACGTCGACCACCAGCGCCGCTTCGGCGCGCGGCCCCTGGCCGAGACGGAGGTGGTCGAGATCGGCACCGGGTTCGCACCGCTGCTCCCGGTGGGGCTGCACCTGGCGGGTGCGCGGGCCGTGCACACGTTCGACATCGTCCGGCTGACGAACGCCGCCCGGACGATCGACATGCTGGCGCAGCTGGTCGCGGCAGCCGATTCCGGCGCGCTCGGAGCGCGAGTGCCCGTGGGTGCTGCCGGAGCGGCTCGACCGCGTCCGCGCCATCGCCGCCGACCCCCCGCTCGACCTGGACGCGCTGCTCGCCGAGATGGGCATCTCCTACCACGTCGGCGACGCGTCCCGGTCGGGCCTCGGGGAGGGCAGCGCCGGCCTCTTCGTCACGAACAACGTGTTCGAGCACGTGCCGGCCGACGGCATCCGCGCGCTCCTGGGCGAGGCCCATCGCACCGGCGCGCCCGGCGCCCTGGTCAGCCACCACATCGACCTGCGCGACCACTACGCCAAGTTCGACCGCAAGGTGGGCGTCTACAACTCGCTGCGCTTCTCCTCCCGGCAGTGGAGCTACCTGAACAGCCGCATGGAGCCCCAGAACCGGTTGCGCCGCCCCGACTACCTGGGCATCGTCGACGAGTGCGGGTTCGAGCTCGTCGCCGAGGACTCGTACAACGGCGCGGACGCGCACTTCGCCGCCGTGCGGCCGGCGCCCGAGTTCCGCCGCTACGACGAGGCCGACCTGCGCATCGTCGACATGTGGATCGCGGCCCGCCGGCGGGATTAGACGGCGGGCGGGAGCGGCGTGCCCAGCGTCTCGAGGCTCTCGCGCTCGGACTCGATCGCGGCCGGGTCGAAGCGGAAGTACGACCGCGGCGGCAGCGGCCCCCACGTGTTCGACGAGAAGCGGTCGTCGGGGAAGGTGCGCGGCTCGTGCTCCGGCTCGAGCTGCTCCATGTCGCAGTAGCACTCGACGTGCAGCGGCTCCTCGGTGATGCGGACATACCCGCACATGTTCTGGGCGATGCCGTGCCGCACCGGGCCCCACGAGAGCCAGCGGCCGTGCTGGCCGAGGTTGTCGAAGAGGGAGCGCAGGGCGCCCAGGTCGACGTAGTCGAGCGCGAGGTGGTGGAAGTGGGCGCCGCGCGAGCTGACGAGCGCCATCTGGTGGTGCTCGGAGCTGACGTGGAGCCACGTCCCGGCGTCGCCCAGGTAGTCCGACACCTCCATCCCCAGCACGTCCGTGTGGAAGCGCGTCACCGCCTCCATGTCGGCCGTGAGCCGGTTGATGTGGCCGAGCTTGCGCGGCCGCAGCGCCGGCAGGTCGGTCGTCCGGCGGGCGACGGCCGGGCGGCGGTCGTCCTCGTCCAGGTAGGGGACGAGGTGGTGCTCGAACCCCTCCGGGTCGGCGACGACGAGGTGGTCGCCCCGGTCCTGCCACGCCCCCCACGTCGAGGCCAGCCAGTCGCGGGCCGCCTCGAGCGGGACGCTGCGGCGCAGCTGCCAGGCGCAGTGGGCGTACCCGAGCTCCTCGCCCGGCCCGGCGGCCACGAGCTCGAGCGAGTACGGCTCGTAGTCGCAGGCAAGCGTGGCCCGGTCGGAGGCGAGGTCGCGGATCGTGAGGCCGAACTGGATCGCGTAGCGCGGCGCGGCCTCGGCGACGTCGCCGACCCGCAGGCAGACATGGTCGATCTTTCGCAGCCGGATCACGCGCGTCTCTCGCGTGATGATAGATCGACGATGATGCGGGCATGAACGACACGCCGCTCGCACTCGGCGAGGCCCGCACGGAGACGCTCGAGCACGGCCTCGCGCTCATCCTCGAGTCGTGGCGCGGGTTCGACCGCGCCCGCTCCTACCAGCCCCCGATCGCCGAGCACATCCGCAGGCTGCTCGGGGAGGGCCTGCCGGAGGCGGGCATCGGCCCGCACGCCGCGCTGGACGAGGTGTCCGAGATCCTCGACGAGAGCCTGGCCCACTCGCGGCCGCGCTTCTTCGGCTACGTCGGCTCCTCCGGGCTCGAGCTGGGCGTCCTCGCAGACGCATTGGCCGGCTCGCACGACATCAACCTGGCGGCGAGCGCGGCGGCAGCCGACCTCGTCGAGCGGCAGACGCTGAGCTGGGTCGGCGACCTGGTCGGCTACCCGGCCGCGTGGGGGACGTTCACGAGCGGCGGGATGCTCTCCAACCTGACGGCCCTCGCGGCCGCCCGTGAGCGCGCCCAGCCCGGCAGCCGGATCGACGGCTGCGACGGCCGCGGCGTCGTCTACACGAGCGCCGAGGCGCACTCGAGCGTCGAGCGGGCGGTCGAGGTGCTGGGGCTGGGGCGCCGGGCCCTGCGGACGATCGAGATCGACTCCGCCCGGCGCATGCGCCCCGAGGCGCTCCGGGCGGCGGTCGAGCGCGACGTCGCCGACGGCCTGCGCCCGGTCGCCGTCGTCGCCACGGCCGGGACGACGCTCACCGGCGCGGTCGACCCGATCCGGGCGGTGGCCGAGGTGTGCACCGCCCACGGCGTGTGGCTGCACGTCGACGGCGCCTACGGCCTGCCCGCGGCGGCAACCGCATCGGCGCGGCACCTGTTCGACGGGCTCGAGCTGGCCGACTCGGCCGCGCTCGACGGCCACAAGTGGCTCTTCGTGCCCAAGGCCTGCGGCGTGCTCCTGGTGCGCAGCCGGGCCGACCTCGAGGCGGCCTTCTCGCACGACGCGCCGTACATCCCCGAGATCGAGTTCGGCGAGCACCCGGTCGAGTGGACGCTCGAGTACTCGCGCCCGTTCCGCGCGCTCAAGCTGTGGCTGGCGCTGCGGGCGCACGGCGCCGAGGCGTTCCGCGAGGCCATCGAGCACGACCTCGCGCTGGCCCGGCTCGTCGCCGACCTCGTCCGCGCCGCCGACGACCTCGAGCTCATGACCGAGCCGTCGCTCTCGATCGTGCCGTTCCGGCGCGTGCCGGCCCAGGGCGACGTCGACGCACACAACCGCCGCCTGGTGGGCGAGCTGCAGCGCGACGGCCGCGTCTACGTGACCGGCGCGGTCGTCGACGGGCGCTGGTGCCTGCGGCCGTGCATGGTCAACTACCGCACGACCGAGGACGACGCCCAGGCGCTCGTCGACATCGTGCGCGAGGTGGGCCGCCGCATCGAGGCGGAGTAGGCCCGAGAATCGGGGACTGTCCCCGGTCTCGGGGACAGTCCCCGCTACCTGTCGCGGCCGGACCAGGGCGTGTGCCAGCCGCCGTGGCCGGCCGTGATCCGGTCGGCCTCGGCGGGGCCCCACGAGCCGCGCTCGTACACCTGCACCGGCGGCGGGGCGTCCAGCGCCGGCTGCACGATCCGCCAGGTCTCCTCGACGGCGTCCTGGCGGGTGAAGTGGCTGCGGTCGCCGCGCAGCGCCGCCGCCAGCAGCTCCTCGTAGGCGGTCGGCGCCCCCTTCCCGCCGGAGTCGAGCTCGAGGTCGAGGTCGACGGTGTGGATGCCGGGCTCGCCCGCCCGCAGCGACTGGAGCTGGAGCGTCGTGCCCGGATGCGGGTCGATGCGCAGGACGAAGTGGTTCGGGGCCGGGCGCTGGCCGCCGGCCAGGAACCCGAGCTTGGGCGGGCGCTTGAAGATCACCCGCACCTCCGTCGCCCGGGCCGCGAGCGCCTTGCCGGCCCGGATGCAGAACGGCACGCCGGCCCAGCGCCAGTTCTCGATCTCGGCGCGCAGGGCGACGTACGTCTCGGTGTCCGACCGCTTGCGCACGCCGTCGACGTCGCGGTAGCCCGCGTACTGACCGCGCACGATCCGATCGGGGTCGAGGTCGGGCATCGCCGTGAAGACGTCGTGCTTACGGTCGTCGATCGCCTCGAGGCCTCTGCGCGCGGGCGGCTCCATCGCGATCAGCGAGAGCACCTGCAGCATGTGGTTCTGGACGACGTCGCGCAGCGTCCCGACGGCGTCGTAGAACCGGCCACGGTCCTCGACGCCGAAGTCCTCGGCCATCGTCATCTCGACGTACGCGATGTGGTTGCGGTTCCACACCGGCTCGAGCAGCGAGTTCGCAAAGCGCAGGTAGAGGATGTCCTCCACCGGCATCTTGCCCAGGAAGTGGTCGATCCGGAAGAGCTGCGACTCGTCGATCACCTCGTGCAGGTCCGCGGCGAGCTTGCGGGCCGACTCGAGGTCGTGGCCGAACGGCTTCTCGACCACCACCCGGCCGTTCTCGGTGAGCCCGGCTCCGGCGAGGCCCTTCACGACCGTGGCGAAGAGCGACGGCGGCACCTCCAGGTAGAAGGCGGGCGCCGCCGCGCCCTCGATCGCCTTCGCGACCGCCGCATAGGTCGCGTCGTCCCCGAAATCCCCGCGGACGTAGCGCAGGCGCTTCGCGAAGGCGGCGAACTCGTCGTCGTCCACCTTCGTGCCCGCGTCCGTGATCGCCCGGCGGGCGCGGTCGCGCAGCTCGTCGTCGGAGATGTCGTCCATGGCGACGCCCACCACCGGGCACGAGAGCCCGTGCCGGCGCGAGAGCAGGTAGAGGGCCTGGAACGTCATCTTCCGCGCCAGGTCGCCGGTGATCCCGAAGATCACGAGGGCGTCGGCATCCTGGGAGCGCGTCACGGCGCCAGACTAGATCAAAGACCACTCCGAGCAGCAGCGCCGCCTCGCGCTCGCGGGTCATCGCCGGCCCGTGGTCGGGCTCCGCCTCCTGCGCCCAGCGCAGCGTGTCGGCCGCCGTCTCGGCGATCGGCCGGATCGCGAGGCCGGCCGCGAGCGCCCGGGAGACGTCCGAGCGCTGGAACCCGGCCATGTCGTCGCCGGGCGTCCACAGCGGCAGCTCGGTCCACGGCTCGACCCCGCGGTCGAGCAGGAAGTCCTCGCCCACCCAGACGGGCCGGGCGTCGCTCCCGGCCGCCTCGCGACAGGCGTCGATGACCCCGCCGAGCGTGAGCATCCCGTCGGGCGAGACGACGTCGAACGTGCCGGCGACCTCGCGTTCCAGCAGGTCGAGGGCGAACGCCGCCAGATCGCGGGCGTCGACGACCTGGATCGGCTGATCCGGCGGGGCCGGCACGAGCACGTCGCCGCCCTCGGCGACGCGGCAGGGCCAGTAGGTGAACCGGCCGGTGGGGTCGTACGGCCCGACGATCAGGCCCGGCCGCAGGATCAGGGCACGGTCGCCGAACGCGGCCCGGGCGGCCCGCTCGCACCCGACCTTGAGCGGCCCGTAGCTCTCCTCGGTGATCTCGTCCTCCGGCGCGCCCGGCGGCAGCTCGGCAACGGCGGAGTCCTCGTTCGCGCCCGGACGGGAGTGGTCGGCGTACACGCTGCGGCTGGAGACGAACAGGTAGCACCCGGCCGCATCCGCGAGCAGCCCCGCCGAGCGCTCGACATCGGGCGGGAAGTAGCCACACATGTCGACGACGACGTCGAAGGTGCGGCCGCGGAGGCCGTCGAGGTTCCCGGCGCGGTCGCCGACGACCCGCTCGACCCCGGGATGGAGGTCGGCGCCGGTGCGGCCGCGGTTGAAGAGGACGAGCTCGTGGTCGCGCGCAAGGGCGAGCTCCACCAGATGCCGGCCCGCGAACGACGTGCCACCGAGGACGAGTATCCGCATCGGGCGAGTATACGCAACCGAACGGTTGCACCTCTCAAACGCGGCGAGGCCGCACCGCTCGCGGCCTCGCAGCTATCGGGGCGCCGAGATTCGAACTCGGGACCTCACCGACCCGAACGGTGCGCGCTACCAGGCTGCGCCACGCCCCGGGGGACGCCGGATTATCGCACAGGCGGCGGGCCCGGCCGCCCGCTCCCGCGGGCAGCGGCGTCGCGGCGGGCGCAGTAGGCGTCGAACGCCATCATCCGCCGCAGCCAGCGATGCTGGGCCTCGACCTCGATGTCGTACAGCAGCCGGTCGACCTCGAAGATCTCCACGGCGCGGTCGATCTGGGCCAGGATCCGCACGCGCAGGCCGCCGCCCGCGGGGCGCGCGAACGCCTCCCGCCGCAGGGGCCGCGCGGGCGGCGGCAGGTGTCCCTCCAGACGCTTCTGCAGCGAGACGCGCTCCTCCATGCCGGGAAGCATGGCGCAGGCGCACCGCCTCGCGCAACGGGTGGGGTGGTGGGACCACCCGTTCGGGCGGTAGCGTACGCGCGTGGCCGGCCGAGACGAGATCGTCGCCTTCGCAGACGGATTGCTGCAGGCGGACGCCTACCCGGACGCGCTCCCGATCGGCCTCCAGGTGGCCGGCGCCGAGGAGGTGCACCCGGATCGCCACCGGGGTGAGCGCCTCGCTCGAGCTCTTCCGGCGGGCGGCCGACGCCGGCGCGCAGATGCTGATCGTCCACCACGGCCTCTTCTGGAAGTCCGACCCGCGCCGGATCGGGCCGCGCGAGCGCGACCGGCTGAAGGCGCTGTTCGACGCGCACCTCTCGCTCGTGGCGTACCACCTCGCACTCGACGCGCATCCGGACGTCGGCAACAACGCCCTCCTGTGCCGCCTGCTGGGCCTGGACGACCTGGAGGAGTTCGGCCGGATCGGCGAGCGCACGATCGGCTTCATCGGCCGGGCCGAGCCGCCGATCACGCTCGCCGAGCTCGTCTCGCGCGTGCGCAAGGAGGTGACGCCGGAGCCGCTTGTCTTCGCCGACGGGCCCGACGCCGTCGCCCGGGTGGCGATCATCAGCGGCGCCGCGGCAGGCGAGCTCGAGGCCGCCGCCGACGCCGGCGCGGACTGCTTCATCACGGGCGAGCCGCGCGAGCCGGTCATGGCCGCCGCGCGCGAGGCGGGGATCCACTTCGTCGCGGCCGGCCACTACGCGACCGAGGTCTTCGGCGTGCGCGTGCTGGGCGACCTGATCGCCGGCCGCTTCGGGGTCGAGCACGTCTTCATCGACCTCCCGAACCCCATCTGAACCGGCCCTGCGCGACGATTGACGGCGTCCGGAGACGTCGCTAAAGTGTGGGCATGGATGTCTGCGAGGAGCGCGCCTGAATTGCCCGAGGCGCGCACACACGAGGAGCAGCATCGCTGAGCCCACCGAGGATTCCGTCCGGTGGGTTTTTCTCTTTTCGAAGACCATCAAGGGGGCAGTGCATGGCGAACCACCTGACGCCGGACGAGCTTTCCAAGGAGTACGGCATGAAGCGCGAAGATGTCATCCGCCTCTGCCACGAGCAGGCCGTCCCGATCTACCACGGCAAGATCGACAAGAGCCTCTTCCAGGCCGTCCGCGAGGAGCTCACGCTCGCCCGCTAGCAGGGCGGGCCCGCGTCTGCAGCTCCGCCGCATCGTGACGGCGCCACGACTCCTGGTCGCCGCCTGCGCGCTTCTCCTGGTCTCCGCTCCACCGGCGCTCGGCGCGTCCGCGCTCGACCGCAAGGTCGACGGGATGGTCGCAGGCTCGCAGTTCGCGGGCAGCCACACCGGCGTCGCGATCTTCGACCGCGGCACGGGCCGCCTCCTGGCCGTCTACCACGGCCGGGTCGAGCTTCGGCCCGCGTCGAACATGAAGCTCATGACGAGCGCCGCGGTGCTCGGCCGGCTCGGCTTCGCGAACAGGCTCTCGACCCGGGCGATGGCGACCGGCGCGCTCACCGGCGGCACGCTGCACGGCAACCTGTACCTGGTCGGTGGCGGCGATCCGTCCTTCTCGACCGTGCCGTTCTCCCGCCTCGCCTTCGGCGGCGCGTCCGGGCTCGTGCACGACCTGGCGGCGCGCCTGCGGACGGCCGGCGTGCAGCGCATCACCGGCGCGGTGGTGGGCGACGAGAGCGCCTTCGACACGGTCCGGCGGGGGCCGGACTGGAAGAGCGACTCGTGGATGGACTGCGCGCCGCTCTCGGCGCTCACGGTGAACGAGGACCTGCTGCAGTTCGGCGGGTTCGGGGCGGCACCGTCGCCCGCGCTGCGCGCGGCTCAGCAGTTCACGCTGGCCCTCCAGCGCCAGGGGATCGCCGTCGGCCATCGGGCCCATACGGGCACCCACCCGGCGTCGGCCCGCCGGCTCGCGGCCGAGCCCTCACCGACGATCCACCGGCTCGTGTTCGAGATGGACCAGGTCTCGGACAACTTCTACGCCGAGACGCTCACGAAGGACCTCGCGGTCGCGGCCGGGCAGCGCGGCAGCACCAGGGCGGGCACGAGCATCACGCACCGCTACGTCCACAACCTCGGCGTCGACCTGGCCGGGGCGCGGATCTGGGACGGCTCGGGGCTCTCGAAGGGCGACCGGATCTCGGCCCGCCAGCTCCTCGGCGTCCTGCGCCGCGCGGCGAACGAGCCCTACGGCTGGTTCTACCGCCACGCCCTGCCCCTGGCGGGCGTGAGCGGCACGCTCACCGACCGGATGCGGTCGGGCCCGGCGTTCCGGAACGCGCTTGCAAAGACCGGGACCCTGAACGGCGCCTCGGCGCTCTCGGGCTTCGTCACGGCCCGCAACGGCCATCACCTCGCGTTCTCGATCGTGATGAACCGCCACGACATCGACATCCCGGCCGCGCACCGGCTGCAGGACCGGATCGTGCAGCTGCTGGCCGCGTCGGCTCCCTGACCCGGCGTCAGCCGTCGCCGGCCGCGACGAGGTCGGCCAGCTCGGCCTCCGAGATCACGGGCACGCCCAGCTTCTCCGCCCTGGCCCGCTTCGACCCGCCGCCCGCGCCCGCGAGCAGGTAGTCGGTGCTGGCCGAGATGCTGTTCGTCACCTTGGCGCCCAGCCCGGTCAGATGCTCGGCGATCCCGTCGCGGGAGAAGCCGTCGAGCGTCCCCGTGACCACGAACGTCTTCCCCGCCAGCGGTCCGGCCGGCGCCTGCGATCGCCTCGGGCCGGTCATCACGAGGCCGGCCTCGGTCAGCGCGTCGACGATCGCCGAGTGCTCCTCGTCGACGAACCATCCCGCCACCTGCTCGGCGATCACGGGGCCGACGCCCTCGACCTCCGCGATCTCCTCGGCCGTCGCCGCCCGCAGCGCTTCCATCGACCCGAAGCCGTCGGCCAGGGCCTGGGCGGTCACCGACCCGACGTGCGGGATGCCGAGGGCGAAGAGCACCCGCCCGAACGGCTGCCGCTTGGACGTCTCGATCGCCGCGATCGCCTTCTCGGCGGAGCGCTGCTGGAAGCCGTCGAGCGCCAGCAGGTCGTCGACCGTGAGCTTGTAGTAGTCCTGCGGCTGGGCGACGAGGCCGACCTCCATCAGCCTGCGCACCAGCTTCTCGCCGATGCCGTCGACGTCCATCGCGCTGCGCGAGACGAAGTGGCGTAGGCCCTCGTAGCCGCGCGAGGGGCAGGCCCGGTTCGAGCAGTAGTGGCGGGCCTCGCCCTCGGCGCGCACGACCGGGTGGTCGCACACCGGGCAGCGGTCGGGCATCGACCACGGCCGGCCGCGCTTGCCGGGCTGCTCGGGCGCCGGGCCGACCACCTGCGGGATCACGTCGCCGGCGCGCTGGATGATGACGCGGTCGCCCTCGCGGATGTCCTTGCGGCGGATGTCGTCCTCGTTGTGGAGAGTCGCCATCGACACGGTCACGCCGCCGACGTTCACCGGCTCGAGCACGGCGTAGGGGTTCATCGCCCCGGTGCGGCCGACGTTCAGGCCGATCCGCTCGAGCGTCGTCAGCGCCGTCGTCGGCGGGAACTTGAACGCGACCGCCCAGCGCGGGTCGCGGCCGACCGCCCCCAGCCGCCGCTGCTGCGCGAACGACGACACCTTGACCACGGCGCCGTCGACGTCGAACCCCAGGTCGGCCCGGCGCCCCTCCCACCCGTGGCAGGCGGCCAGGGCCTCGGCCGGGTCGTCGTGCAGGCGCACGTCGGGGCTGACCGGGAAGCGGTGCTCGCGCAGCCACGCGAGCGCGTCCCAGTGTGACTCGAGCTCGAGCCCCTCGCTCGCCCCGATGGCGTACGCCCACAGGGCCAGCGGCCGCCGCGCCGTCACCGCCGGGTCCTTCTGCCGCAGCGACCCGGCCGCCGAGTTGCGCGGGTTCATGAACGGCTTCGCGCCGGCCGCGACCTGCTCCTCGTTCACGCGCGCGAACCCCTGCAGCGGCAGGTACACCTCGCCGCGCACCTCCACGAGCTCGGGGAGCGGGCCGGCGTCGTCGGGCAGCGAGAGCGGGATGGAGCGCACCGTGCGCAGGTTGGCGGTCACGTCCTCGCCGATCACCCCGTCACCCCGCGTCGCCCCGCGGGCGAAGCTGCCCCGCTCGTAGAGCAGCGAGATCGCGAGCCCGTCGATCTTGGGCTCGGTCACGAGCTGGAACGGCTCGCCGTCGAGCAGGCGGCGCAGGCGCTCGACCCAGGCCCAGAACTCGTCGTCGGTGCGCGCGTTCGCGAGCGAGAGCATCGGCTGGGGGTGCTCGACCTGGACGAACTGGCTCGACGGCTGCGCGCCCACGCGCTGCGTCGGCGAGTCCGCGGTGACGAGCTCCGGGTGCTCGGCCTCGATCGCCTGCAGCTCGCGCACCCAGCCGTCGTACTCGCCGTCCGAGACGGTCGGCGCGTCGAGCACGTGGTAGCGGTGGTTGGCCTCGGAGATCAGCCGGCGCAGCTCGGCCGCGCGCGTCTCGACCTTCACCACGCGAGCGCCTCCTCGGGACGGGCGAGCTCGCGGTCGGGCCGCTCGGCGCGGAGCGCCGCCGCCGGGAACGCGCCCCAGAGCGCGGCCGCCGTCCTGACCCCGGCGGCCCGCCCGGCGCGGACGTCGTAGGGCGAGTCGCCCACGTAGACGGTCGTCCCCGGGTCGGCGTCGAGCAGGGCCAGCCCGTGCAGCACCGGAGCCGGGTCGGGCTTGTGCCGGTCGGTGTCCTCGCAGGTCACGATCGCGTCGAACTCGCCCAGCGGGACGAGCCGCATGCCGGCGTCGACCGCCGGGCGCATCTTCGAGGTGACGATGCCGATCCGGGCGCGGCGGCCGCGCAGGCCCGCCAGCATCTCCGCGACGCCCGGGTACGGCCGCAGCAGGTCGCCGTGGCGACGCAGGTTGTGCTCGCGGTAGACGGCCGCGAGATCCTCGGCCCGGTCGGCGTCGAGCTCACGCATGTGGTCGTGCAACGGCCTGCCGACCCGGGCCCGGAGGACGTCGTCGGGGACGACGCGACCGAGCACCGTCCGGGTCGCGTGGCGTAGCGAGTCCATGATCAGCTCCACCGAATCCACGAGCGTGCCGTCGAAGTCGAACAACCATGTCGCCGGAGATCCCCCGCCGGGGCTCGTAACGCGAGTCACACCGGAGAATCCAGTCTGCGCACGGGAGCGTACAACGCCACATGAGAACCCTACGCCTTGCGGCCGCCGCCGCCGCCCTCACCCTCGTCCTGGCCGCCTGCGGCAGCAGCGGTTCCTCCGCCAGCAGCAGCGGCGGGAGCACCGCGCAGCCCGCAGCCTCCGGGAAGAAGATCGACGTCACGTTGAAGGACTTCTCGATCACGGTCGCCGGCGGGTCGACGGTGAAGGCGGGCACCTACACGTTTGTCGTGACAAACCAGGGCCCGTCGAGCCACAACCTCACGATCAACGGCCCCGGCGTGTCGGACCAGGCCACGCCCACGTTCGGGCCGGGCACGAAGAACCTGACCGTCACCCTGAAGAACGGCACCTACGACCTGTTCTGCTCCGTCCCCGGGCACCGGGCCCTGGGAATGGATACGAAGCTCACCGTCGGGTAAGCCGGCGACCGAGCGCGGTACCCTGCCCTCCGCGCCGGGGCGGGGACAGTCCCCGGACAGGGGACTGTCCCCTGCCACAGACCCCGGCTGGCGGGCCGGGTCGCTACGCTGACGTGTATGGACGACGAGTACCGGATCCCCGCCGGCGCCGGCATCGGCCACGTGCACCTGAAGGTGTCGGATCTCGACCGCGCCGTCGCCTTCTACGGCGACGTGCTCGGGTTCGAGCTGCGCCAGCGCTACGGCAACCAGGCGGCCTTCCTGGCCGCCGACGGCTACCACCACCACATCGGCCTGAACACGTGGGAGAGCTCCGGCGGGCCGCCCCCGGCGCGGGGCACGACCGGCCTCTACCACCTCGCCATCCTCTACCCCACGCGGGCCGACCTGGGCCGGGCGCTGCGCCGGCTCCTGGAGCACGGCGTCAGCCTGGACGGCGCATCCGACCACGGCGTCTCCGAGGCGCTCTACCTGCACGATCCGGACGGGAACGGCATCGAGCTCTACTGGGACCGGCCGCGCGAGGACTGGCCGCTGCAGCCGGACGGGTCGGTCGCGATGGTCACCGATCCGCTCGACCTGCCCGGCCTGCTCGCGGCCGCCGAGTCCGGCTAGCCGCCCGCCGCCAGCGGCCACGATCCGACCTCGTCGAGGCCGGCGCCGCTCGTCAGGTCGAGGTGCACGGGCGTGACCGCGATCCGGCCCTTCGCGATCGCATGGAAGTCGGTGTCGGGCTCGTCGTGGTAGGACGGATCGTCCCCGTAGATGTGGTACCGGCGGCGGCCCTGCTCGTCGGACTCGAGCTCCAGCCGGTCGCGGTAGATGCGCCGCCCGAGGCGGACGACGGAGACCCCGGCGACGGGCGGCGGCGGGGCGTTCACGTTCAGGATCGTGCGCGGCGGCAGGCCGCGCTCGCCGATCATCGCGACCAGCCCGGGCAGGAACTCCGCCGCGGGCGAGAAGTCGTAGCCCGACTGGCGGCGGAAGTGGGTGCCCGCCTCCGTGCTCTGCTGCGAGACCGCGATCGCGGGGATGCCGAGCACGATCCCCTCGAACGCGGCCGCGACGGTGCCCGAGTAGGTGACGTCGTCGCCCAGGTTCACGCCGTAGTTGATCCCGGCGACGATCAGGTCGGGCGGATCGCCGAGCAGGCCGAGGGCGGCGAACCGGACGCAGTCGACCGGCGTGCCGTCGGTGGCGTGGGCCCTGGAGCCGTCGCGCAGCGTCCGCTCCTCGAGGGTCAGAGGCCGGTCGATGGTGATTCCCCGGCCGACGGCGCTGCGGTTCGAGTCGGGTGCGATCACCAACACGGTCCCGACCCGGTCGAGCGCGCGCTTCGCGGCCAGGAGACCGCGGGAGGTGACACCGTCGTCGTTCGTGAGCAGGATGCGCATACCGGCGACTGGAAGCCTAGAACCGACGGGCCGATAGCCTGAAGGGATGCAGAACGGCGGCAGCAGGGCGTTCCGGATCGAGACCCCGCGGCTCGTGATCCGCTGCTGGGACGCGGACGACGCACGGCTTATGAAGGACGCCGTCGATTCGAGCCTCGACCACCTGCGCCCGTGGATGCCGTGGGCCGAGGCGGAGCCGAGCACCCTGGAGCAGAAGCGGCAGCTGCTCGCACGCTTCGCGGAAGACTTCGCCCGCGGCGACGACGCCGTCTACGGGATCTTCGAGCCGGACGAGGGCCGGGTCGTCGGCAGCACCGGCCTGCACCCGCGCCTGGACGGGTACGCGCGCGAGATCGGCTACTGGATCCGCGCCGACGCGACCGGCCGCGGCCTGGCGAGCGAGTCGTCGGCCGCGCTCACCCGGGTCGCGTTCGAGGTGGACGGCGTCGACCGGATGGAGATCCACTGCGACCCGGCCAACGTCCGCAGCGCGGCCATCCCCCGCCGGCTCGGCTACGAGCTGGCCGACGGCCTCGACGGCAACGGCCATCTCGTGTTCCGCATGCTCCGCACCGCATATCGGGGCTCGCCTCCCGCGACCGCCACCCTCCAGGCCTACGACGACGCCGGCGCCCGCGTGCTGTAGCCGAACCGCTGCAGGAGCAGGGCGGCCAGCAGCAGCACGGAGCCGGTGACGATGAACGAGATCGCCCGCGCCATCGCGGTCAGGAACGCCAGGTCGTACAGGAACAGCTTGGCCAGCGCGACGAACAGCAGCGCGATCCCGCCGGCCCGGAGCAGCCCCCGGTGGCGGCTGCGGAGCGACGCCACGACCAGGCCGAGGCCGACCATCACCCACGCCACCGACACGGCCACGTGCCCCTGCTGGAAGCCGTCGTGCACGGCCGTCGCCACGGCGCCGTCGACGCGGAGCTGGAAGGCGCCCAGGATCGCCGCGGCAAGCGTCCACAGCACCGCCGCGCCCGCCAGGTAGGTGAGGGCCGCCCGCGCGTCGACGCCGCGCACCGCCGGGGCGGGAACGGCCCGCGCCACGAGCGCGGCCAGGACGAGCGCGACCGAGGCGGCCGCGGCGGCCGCCAGGCCGGAGGCCGGGGCGTGCGAGGTGTCGAACAGCATCCGCGGCGTCTCGTAGCCCAGCACGACGACTGTCGCCGTCGCGAGCGCGCCGGCGATGCCGATCCGGCCGAGGATCGTGCGGTCGAGCCGGCCCTCGAGCGGCCGCCGCCAGACGACCGCGGCAGTCTCGACGAGCGCCGCCAGCGCGGCGACGGCCACGACCGGGTACTGGCCGGGGAGGAGCATCGCCGCCAGCTGTCCGACAGGAGCAGGGGCAGGACGAGCGCGAGCGTGCGCCGGCGCTCGTCGAGCAGCGCCGTGGCCAGCAGGAGCGCCGCGGCCGATGCGATCGCGATGCTCTCCCAGCCGGCCGTCGTGCCGTGGGCCGCGAGGGCGCGCAGGGACTCGTCGTGCGCCCATGCCGCCACGAGACCGAGGGCCAGCAGGCCCGCGCTCCCGAGCGTGAGTGCCGGAGGGCCGACGCGGCGCCGCACCGGCGGCACGTGCACGACCGCGGCGAGCAGGCCCGCAAGGCCGAGCCACGCCCACATCGCGTACGGGACGGCCAGCGCCTCGGCGACGAGGTAGGCGGCGACCGTCACCGGGAGCAGGGCGGCCAGGTCGACGTGCGGGCGCCGCGGGCGCCGCACCGACCACGCCAGCACGGCGGCCGAGAGGCCGAGAGCGGCCAGGTCGGCGAGCCCGTTCCGGGCGCCGAGCCCGTCCCAGCCGGCGCGCGCGAGCTCGCCGGCGGGGGCGGTCAGCGTCAGCGCCACGCCGGCGCCCGCGAGCCACCAGCCGGCGGCGATGACGGCCGCGGCGTCGTCGCCCAGCCATGCGACCATCGCCGGCGATCGCCGGTAGAGGAAGAGCGCCGCGGCCAGCCCGGCGTACGCGGCGACCGCCCACTCGGCAGGCAGCGCCCACGCGGGCAGGTACCCGATCGCGAGCGCCGGGACGGCCCAGGCCGCGTCGCGCTCGGGCCGCTCCAGCCAGCGCAGGCCGAAGCAGAAGACGATGCCCGCCACGGCGACCGCCGCCAGGGCGACCGAGCCCTGCCAGGAGCCGGCGCCGATGTGCGGCAGGTGCTCCGGCGTCGGCTGCACCTGGATGGAGGCGGCGATCGCTGCCAGCCCGAGGTAGATCCCCGCCGACGCCGTCAGGCGCCGCCGGCGCACGCCGCTTCGGCGGGCGACCCGCTCGGCGAGGCCGACGAGGGCCGCCGACTCGGCCGCCCACGCGCACACGAGCGCCGGGCCGCCCGCGAGGAGTCCGGTGGCGGTCGCGGCGGCCGCGAGCGCGAACGCCGCCAGGAGGTCGGCCAGGTCGGCATGCGGCCGGCGCACGATGGCGGGCACGCAGGCGAGCAGCGCCCAGACGAGCGCCACGCCGATCAGCGTGAGCCCGGCGAGCGAGTGGCCGCCGACCGTGCGCGACCCGGCGAAGAGGAAGGCGTCGGCCATCGAGAGCGTGAACGCGGCCGAGACGATCTGGCCGCCGAGCCACGTCAGCCGGCGCCCGCCGGCGGGCAGGAGCTCGACCAGGAGCGCGGTTGCGGCCAGCAGGGCGGCGACGGCGGCGACCGCGACGACCGCAGGGCCGAACCCGGGATGGATCGCCGACACGTCGAGCAGGGCGAGCGCCTCGGCGAATCCGATCACGGACGCGGCCATCACGAGCCACGACCAGCGCAGATACGCATACAGCGGCAGCACCGCGGCCATCATCGCCGCGGCGAAGAGCAGGCCGGCGGCGGTCACCTCGAGGCTGACGAGGACGGGTGCGACCATCGCGCATGAGACGCCGAACACGGCCAGCGGCTCCTGCCGGATCCGGATCGCGACGGCGACGGCGGCGGCGGCGATCAGCGCCGCGAGCGGCGAGGCGGCCGCGCCCGAGAGCAGATGGTAGAGCCAGGTCGCCGCCCACAGGCTGGCGTAGAGGCCGGCCACGCCGGCACCTGCGGCGGCCAGGATCGCGTCGGCCCGCCACGAGCGACGGTCGAACTCGAGCGCGGCCGCGAGCAGCACGATCGAGACCGCGACTCCGAGCCCGACCCGCATCGGCGGCGTCACCCAGCCGCGGCTCGCGGCCATCACGAAGAGCAGGACGATGCCGAGCACCGTGGCGACACCGCCGGCCCACGCCAGCGTGCGCGCGGTGAACACGCGCCCGGCCAGCGCGCCCCAGTCGGTGCGCCGGGGCGGAGGCGGAGGCGGCAGGGACGGCCGGCCGGGGGCCGCCGGACGCGAAGCGACGGGGGTCGGGACATGCGGCGGCGTTGATGTCGGCCCACAGGTCGCGCGTAGGCGGTGGCTCCGGCGACGGCGTCGCCCCGCAGCTCGACGACCGACCGCTCGAGCTGCTCGACCCGCCGCGTCAGGCGCTGGACGTCGATGCGCAGTGTCTGGTCTTCCATGGCCTTACCGCCTCACGATCGCAGGGAACCGGGGACTGTCCCCGCTGACGGGGACAGTCCCCACCACCAATCCAAGCCTGCCGCGGCCGGGCGGACGCGGCGTCAGGGATACCCCTAGCGTTGCGTGGGGTCAGTAGGCGACGGAGACGAGCGTGAGGCCGTGCGGCGGCGCCGTGCGGCCCGCGGCGGAGCGGGGCGCGCCGGCGCAGAGCTCCGCCAGATACGCCGGATCGGGCCGTTCGAGCATCGTCCCCACCAGGATCCGCGCCATGTGGCGCAGGAACGCGTCGGCCGTCACGTGGAACTCGAGCCGGTCGCCGTCGCGCCGCCACCCGGCCGCGAGCACGGTGCGGTCGAAGAAGACGTGCTCCGTCTCGGTCGGGGTGAACGCGCGGAAGTCGTGCTGCCCGACGATGACGGCCGCGCACGCCTCGAGCGCGGCCTCGTCCGGCGGGCGCGGGTGGTGGAGCTCGTAGCGGGCCCGGAACGGATCGGGCTGCCCGGCCACGAGGAGCCGATAGACGTAGCTGCGCGAGCGCGCGTCCGCGCGGGCGTCGAAGCCGTCGGCCCGCTCGGCGTCGAGCACGGCGATGTCGTCGGACAGGCGGCGGTTCACCGCCCGCACGGGCGCCAGCCGCGGCGCGGCGAGCGAGACGACGTTCGCCTCGGCGTGCACCCCGGCATCGGTGCGCCCCGCGACCGTGAGCGCGCCCGCCTCCACGGCGAGAGCGGCGGCCAGGTGACCCGCGACCGTGCGCAGCCCCGGCTGCGGCGCCCACCCGTGGAAGTCGCTGCCGTCGTAGGCGATCGTCAGCCGGTAGATCGGCACCGGCTTGGGGCCCGGCTAGCGCGCCGGTTCGTGGTCGACGAGCTCGATGTAGGCCATGGGGGCGGCGTCGCCCAGCCGCGGACCGAGCTTGATGATGCGCGTGTAGCCGCCGGGCCGCTCGGTGAACCGCGGCCCGACGGTGTGGAAGAGGTTGTGCACCGAGTCCTTGCTGCGCAGGAACGCCACCGCCTGGCGCTGGGCGGCGACGTCCATCGGATCCTTGCGCGCGAGCGTGATCAGCTTCTCGGCGATCGGGCGCAGCTCCTTGGCCTTGGCCTCGGTCGTCTCGATGCGGCCGTGCTCGAAGAGCGCCCCGCACATGTTGCCGTAGAGCGCCTTGCGATGGGACGCGTCGCGCCCCAGCTTGCGGCCCTTGCGCCTGTGCCTCACTCGGCGCCCTTGAGGTTGAGGGCGTGGGCCGCCAGCGTCTCCTTGACCTCCTCGATCGACTTCTTGCCGAAGTTCGGGATCGCGGCCAGCTCGGCCTCGCTCTTGGAGATCAGGTCGCCGATCGTCTCGATGCCGACCCGCTTCAGGCAGTTGTAGGAGCGCACGCCCAGCTCGAGCTCCTCGATCAGGATGTTCTCCATCCCGTGGGCACTCGGCGCGGCCGCCTCGACGGCGGCGCCGTCGGGCCGCAGAGCCAGGTCGGCGGCGTCGATGTCGGTGAAGATCGACAGGTACCGGATCAGGATCTCGGCAGCGTCCTTGACCGCGTCCTTCGGCGTCATCGAGCCGTTGGTGGTCACCTCGAGCTTCAGCTTGTCGAAGTCGGTGCGCTGGCCGACGCGGGCGGCGTCGACGTCGTAGGCGACGCGGCGCACGGGGGAGAAGATCGAGTCGACGGGGATGACGCCGATCGTCGTCTCGGGGCCCTTGTTGCCCTCGGCGGCGACGTAGCCGCGGCCGCGGGCGATCGTCAGCGTCATCTCGAACCGGGCCTTCTCGGCCAGGTGGCAGACGACCAGGTCGGGGTTCAGCACCTCGAGGTCGGCCGGCGCCTCGATGTCGGCCGCCGTGACCGTCCCCGGCCCGTCCTTCTGCACCTGCACCTCGACCTCGCCGGACTCGCCGTGGAGCCGGCAGATGAGGCCCTTCAGGTTCAGGATGATGTCGGTCACGTCCTCGCGCACGCCCGGCACGGACGTGAACTCGTGGGCCACGCCCTCGATCTTGACCGAGGTGACGGCGGCGCCCTCGAGCGAGGAGAGCAGCACCCGCCTCAGGCTGTTGCCGAACGTGTACCCGAACCCTCGGTCGAGCGGCTCGACCACGAACGTGCCAAGCGTGTCGCCGACGTCCTCGGACGTGATCTTCGGGATGATCTCAAGCAATTGTCTCGCCTCTTCTTATCTCTGGATGGGGACTGTCCCCCTGCAAGCGGGGACTGTCCCCGCCGTGACTTCTGCTTACTTGGAGTAGAACTCCACGATCAGCTGCTCCTGGACCGGCGTGTCGATGTCGACCCGGTCGGGGAGGCGCAGCACCGTTCCCGTCAGGTTGTCGTGGTCGGCCTGGAGCCAGGGCGACACCGACGCCGTCAGGTCGGTCGCGTCGGTGACGACGGCCTTGGCCCCCGACCCTTCGCGCATCGAGATGACGTCACCGGCGGACACCTGGTAGGACGGGATGTTCACCTTCTTGCCGTTGACCGTGAAGTGGTTGTGCCGCACCAGCTGGCGTCCCTGCGACCGCGAGGCCGCGAAGCCGAGCCGGTAGACGACGTTGTCGAGCCGCAGCTCGAGCATGCGCAGGAAGTTCTCGCCGGTGATGCCGCTGCGCCGGCTGGCCTTGGCGTAGTAGCTGTGGAACTGCGACTCGAGCACGCCGTAGTAGCGGCGCATCTTCTGCTTCTCGCGCAGCTGCAGCAGGTACTCGGACTGCTTGATGCGGCCGCGGCCGTGCTCGCCGGGCGGGTACGCGCGCCGCTCGATGGCGCACTTCTCGGTGAGGCAGCGCTCGCCCTTCAGGAAGAGCTTCATGTTCTCCCGCCGGCACTGCTTGCACTTGGGCCCGAGCATGCGCGCCATCAGACACGCCTCCGCTTCCGCGGGCGTACCCCGTTGTGGGCCTGCGGGCTCACGTCCTTGACCCCGAGGATCTCGAGGCCCGCCGCCTGAAGCGACCGGATCGCCGTCTCCCGGCCCGAGCCGGGGCCCTTGACGAACACCTCGACCTTCTGCAAGCCGTGCTCCATGCCCTCGCGCGCGGCCGCGTCGGCGGTCACCTGGGCCGCGAACGGCGTCGACTTGCGCGACCCCTTGAAGCCCACCGCACCGGCGCTCTTCCACACGATCACGCCGCCGTCCTTGTCGGTCAGCGCGACGAGCGTGTTGTTGAACGACGTCTTGATGTGCGCCTGGCCGATGGCGATGTTCTTGCGGGCCTTGCGGCGGACGCGGCCACGCGTGCCGCCTCTACGTGGTGCAGGAGGCATTCAGTCCTTTCCGTGCGCGATCTCGATCAGCTACTTCTTGCGCTGCTTGCCGACGGTCTTCTTGGGCCCCTTGCGCGTGCGGGCATTGGTGCGCGTGCGCTGGCCGTTCACCGGCAGCCCGCGGCGGTGGCGCAGGCCGCGGTAGCAGCCGATCTCCATCAGCCGCTTGATGTTCTGGGACCGCTCGCGGCGCAGGTCGCCCTCGACCGTCAGGGAGTCGATGTGCGTCCGCAGCCGGGTCACTTCCTCGTCGGTCAGGTCGCGCACCTTCGTATCGCTCGAGATGCCGAGCTCCGAGAGCACCGCGTTCGACGTGGAACGGCCGATGCCGAAGATGTAGGTGAGCCCGATCTCGACCCGCTTCTCGCGGGGGAGGTTGACGCCTGCGATGCGTGCCATCAGACCACCCTTCCTCTAGCCCTGCCGCTGCTTGTGGCGCGGGTTGGTACAGATCACGAGCACGTTGCCGTGGCGCCGGATGACGCGGCACTTCTCGCACATCGGTCGGACGCTGGGACGCACCTTCAACGGGGAACCTCCAGGGGGGCGATACGGCGCTCGGCAGGCAGGGACAAGCACGCTGCCGCGAGCGGCCCAGAAGTGTATCACCGCTCCCCCGCCTCCTGCCGCGGGTCGCGGCGCGTGAGCACGCGCGGCCCGTTGCCGGTGATCGCGACCGTGTGCTCGCAGTGCGCGGCCAGGCTGCCGTCGCGGGTGTAGACGGCCCAGCCGTCGTCGCCGCTCTCGACGTCGTACGACCCCGCGGTGATCATCGGCTCGATCGCGAGCACCATCCCCGGCGCCAGCTTGGGCCCACGGCCGGGCGGGCCGTAGTTGGGGATCTGCGGGTCCTCGTGCATGTTGCGGCCGACGCCGTGGCCGACCAGGCTGCGGACGACGCCGAAGCCGTGCGCCTCGACGGCCGTCTGCACCGCGTGCGACACGTCGCCCAGCCGGTTGCCGGCCTGGCACTGGGCGATCGCGGCCTCGAGGCCCTCGTAGCAGGCGGCGATCAGCTCGGCGGCCTGCGGAGACGGCTCGCCGATCGTGAACGTGATCGCCGAGTCGGCCACGTAGCCGTCCAGGGTGACGCCGACGTCGACCGAGAGCAGGTCGCCCGCGGCGAGCGCGTACGGGCCGGGGATGCCGTGCACGACCATCGCGTTCGGCGACGCGCAGATCGACCCCGGGTAGCCGCGGTAGCCCTTGAACGTCGGCCGGCCGCCACGCGACTCGATGAAGGCCTCGGCGATGTGGTCGAGCTCGGCCAGCGTCACGCCCGGCGCGGCCCGCTCCTCGACCAGGTCGAGGGTGGCGGCAACGACGCGGCCCGCACGGGCCATGGTCTCGACCTCGGCGTCGGTCTTGCGGACGATCACGACCGCCGCCCCGAGCCCGTCGAGCAGCGCGTCGAGCTCCGCCGACACCCGCTCGCGCGGCTGCGCGGCGTCGATGTTCGAGACGACCCCGTGGCCGCGGTAGTACTCGATCACCGGCGCCGCCGCCTCGACCCACTGCTTCCGGAACCGGGTGCGGATGACGTCGGGCCTGTCGTCGTCGCGCTGGTACAGCTCCGAGCCGTCGATGTCGCACACCGAGTCGGCCGCGGGCGGGTTCGACTCGACGTGGTAGACGTGGTCGTTCGCCCGGCACATGCGCCGCCCGGACAGGCGCCGGACGACGGTCTCCTCGTCGATGTCGAACACGATCACCGCGGCGATCGAGCGATCGAGCCCGACCAGCATCTCGTCGAGGGCGACGGCCTGCGCCTCGGTGCGGGGGAAGCCGTCGAGGAGCACGCCGGCGCTGGTGTCGTCACCGCCGAGGCGCTCGCGGAACATCGCGATGATGAGGTCGTCGGAGACGAGGTCGCCGCGGGCCATCACCGCCTTCGCCTCGAGCCCGAGCGGCGTGCCGTCGCGCACGGCCGCGCGCAGCATGTCGCCCGTGGCGATGTGGGCGAGCCCGCGCTCGGCGGCGATCCGGCCCGCCTGGGTACCCTTGCCCGCGCCCGGAGGGCCCATCAAGATCAGGTCGAGGGCCATCCGGCTACTTCAGGAAGCCCTTGTAGGCGCGCATCGAGAGCTGCGACTCGATCTGCCGCATCGTGTCGATGGCAACGCCCACGACGATCAGCACGGACGTGCCGCCGAGCGCCCGCGCGGTCGCCTGCGAGAACCCGCCGTACTTGATGAAGAGCGACGGCAGCACCGCGACGGCGGCCAGGAAGAGGCCGCCCGCCACCGTCAGCCGCACCAGCACGCGCTCGAGATACTGGGCGGTCGGCCGCCCGGGGCGCACGCCGGGGACGAACCCGCCGTTCTTCTTCAGGTTGTCCGCCTGCTCGATGGAGTTGAAGATCACGGCCACGTAGAAGAACGTGAACCCGAAGATCAGCACCGCCTCGCCGATCAGGAACGGCCACCCGCCCGGCTGCAGGAACCGGGCCAGGTCGTGGGCGAATTGCCATGGGACGAGCTGCCCGACCGTCGGCGGGAAGGCCATGATCGCCGCGGCGAAGATCACCGGGATCACGCCGGCCATGTTCACGCGCAGCGGCAGGTAGGTCGAGCCGCCCGTCGTCATCCGCCGCCCCACCATCCGCTTCGCGTACTGGATCGGGATCTTGCGGATCCCCTCCTGCACGTAGACGACGGCGACGATCACGCCGAAGACGACGATCGGCAGCGAGAGCTTCTCGAACGTCGAGCCGTTCCACCAGGCGGAGATGCCTGCCGGGGCCGACGTCAGGATGGACGCGAAGATCAGGAGCGACATGCCGTTCCCGACGCCGCGCTGCGTGATCAGCTCGCCGATCCACATGAGCAGCGTCGCGCCCGCGGTGAGCGTGATCACGATCAGGATGACGTTCCCGAGCGACCAGGTGATCAGGCTGCCGGTCGTGGTGACGCCGAGCGCGTTCGAGTGGAAGGCGTACGTGTAGCCGAGCGCCTGCAGCCCTGCCAGCGCGACGGTCAGGTAGCGCGTGTACTGGGTGATGCGGCGCTGCCCCAGCTCGCCCTCCTTCTGCAGAGCCTGGAGGGTGGGGAAGACGGGCGTCATCACCTGCAGGATGATCGAGGCCGTGATGTACGGCATGATCCCGAGCGCGAACACGCCCAGCCGGGCGAGGCCGCCGCCGGAGAACACCGAGAGGAGGCCGAAGATGCCGCCCTGGCTCGAGAGGGCGCTCGAGAGCGCGTCCGAGTTCACGCCCGGCGCCGGCACGTACGACCCGAACCGGTAGATCGCCAGCATCGCCGCCGTGAAGAGCAGCTTGTTGCGCAGATCCGGAGTCCGCCAAGCGTTGATCAGGTTCTGCAGCACGTCGGCTCCCGCCTACTCGTCGGTTTCGGTCTCCGTCTCGGGCTCGGCATCCGCCTCGGGCGCGTCGTCCTGCGCCTCGGCAGCCGGCTCCTCGGCGGGCGCGGCCCTGGGCTTCGCGCGCTTCTTCGGCTTCGCCGGCTCGGGCACGACCGGGCCGCCGCCGATCACCACGGCCTTGCCGCCCGCGGACTCGATCAGCTCGGCGGCGCGGCGCGAGAACGCATGCGCATGCACGGTCAGCCCGCGCGAGAGCTCGCCGTCGCCCAGGATCTTCACCGGATGGCGCAGCGTGCCGACGACGCCGGCCGCCTTCAGCAGGTCGGGGGTGACCTCGACGCCCGCGTCGAACCGCTCCAGGTCGCGCACGTTCACCGGGGTGGTGTGCGTGCGGAACGGGCCCATCGGCATGGACTTCCTGTGGTTGGGGCCGCGCAGCTTGCCGAGCCGCATGTAGAGCGGCATCTGGCCGCCCTCGAACCCGGCCCGCATGCGGTGGCTGCCCGAGCGCGACTTCTGGCCCTTCTGGCCGCGGCCGGACGTCTTGCCGTTGCCCGAGCCCTCGCCCCGGCCGACCCGCTTGCGGTCGCGGCGGCTGCCCTCGGCCGGGCGCAGCTCGTGCAGCCCGGGGGCGGCGGTCGTCTCGTCAGCCATCGATCTCCTCCACCTTCACGAGCGCGCTCACCCGCCGCAGCATGCCCTGCAGCACCGGGGAGTCCTCGCGGACGGTCTCGGCGTTGATCCTGCGCAGGCCGAGCGCCCGCAGCGTGCCGCGGTGCTCGGGCCGGGTGCGGACGGTGCCGCGCACCTGCGTGATCCTGAGCTTCGCCATCAGGCGTCGTCACCGCCCTCGGACTTCCCGGCATCGCCCGCCGTGTCGGCGTCGGCCTTGGGGGCGCGCTTGCGCGGGGCCCGCCTGGGCTTCGCCTCGGCGGCCTCGGCCGGCGCGGCCTCCGCCTCGGGGGCAGGCTCGGCCGCGGCCTCCGCCTCGCCCGGCTCGGGCGCGTCGTCCTTCGGCTCCGCCTTGGGCTCGGCCTTCGGCTTGGGAGCCGCCTTGGGCTTCGCGGCCGCCTTCGGCTTCGGGGCGGCCTTGGGCTTGGCCGGCTCCGGCGGCGCGACGGGCGCCGGCGGCTCCGCGACCGCAACGGCGGCGTCGGCGCTTGGCCTGCGCCTCGGCGACGACCTCGGAGTGCGGCTTGATCACGTCGCGGATCCGCAGGCCGCGCAGCTTGGCCACGTCCTCGGGCCGCTTCAGCGACTTCAGGCCCTGCACGGTCGCCATCAGCAGGTTGATCGGGTTCGCGGTGCCGAGCGACTTGGCCAGGATGTCGCGCACCCCGCCCAGCTCGAGCACGGCCCGCACGCCGGCGCCGGCGATGACGCCGGTGCCCTCGGAGGCGGGCTTCAGCAGCACCCGCCCGGCGCCGTAGCGGCCGGTCACCTGGTGCGTGATCGTGTTCTTGTACTTCGGGATCTGGAAGAGGTTCTTCTTCGCGTCCTCGACCGCCTTGGCGATGGCCGACGGCACCTCGTTCGCCTTGCCGTAGCCGACGCCGACGTGGTCGACCTCGTCGCCGACGACCACGAGCGCCGTGAACGAGAACCGGCGTCCGCCCTTGACGACCTTGGCGACGCGGTTGATCTTCACGACCCGCTCCTGCAGGTCGCGGCCGGCGACCTCCGAGCCGCGGGCGGCGGGATTGCGCGATCCCGGTCTGGGCGTTACAGCCACCAGTGCCCCTCCCCGTGACGTCGAGTTGGAGATGGCGAGCGAAAACCGAGCGATGAAAGGACGAAGGACGGCGGCAGTGCTTCGCACGACGCCGTCCGAGGACGCGTCAGCGCGACGGTTTGCAGCCGCCAGATCGGCTCAGATGTTGCGGGGAGGGGCACTAAAACTCCAATCCATTTTCGCGGGCGGCGTCGGCCAGGGCCTTCACGCGTCCGTGGTAAAGGTAGCCGCCGCGGTCGAAAACCACCGTGGCGATGCTCGCCTCCCTGGCCCGCTCGGCGACGAGCTTGCCGACCGCCGCGGGGGCGTCGGCCCGCTTCGTCTTCGCGAGCGACTTGTCCTGGCTCGAGGCGGCCGCCAGCGTCCGGCCGGTGTCGTCGTCGATCAGCTGGGCGGCGATGCCGCGGTTGGAGCGGTAGACGGCCAGGCGGGGCCGCGCGGCGGTGCCTACCACCTTCGCGCGCACGCGCCGGTGCCGGCGCAGACGGGCCTGCTGCTTGGTCTTGACGGCCATGCCCTTACGCCCTCTTTCCGACCTTGCGGATGACGTGCTCGCCGGCGTAGCGGACGCCCTTGCCCTTGTAGGGCTCCGGCGGGCGCCACTTGCGGATCTGGGCCGCGATCTCGCCGACCTGCTGCTTGCTCGAGCCGCTGACGACGATCTGGGTCGGCTGGGGCACCTCGAAGGTGATCCCCTGCGGCGCCTTCACCGTGACGGGATGGCTGAAGCCGAGCTGCATCTCGAGGTCGGAGCCGCGCAGCGCGGCGCGGTAGCCGACGCCCTGGATCTCGAGCCGCTTGGAGAATCCGGCGGTGACGCCGGTGACCATGTTCGCGACCAGCGTCCGGGTGAGGCCGTGCAGCGCGCGGTGGGCGTTACGGTCGGTCGGCCGCGTCACGACGAGGCGGCCGTCCTCCTCCACGACGGTCATCTCGGGCGAGATCCGCTCCGAGAGCTCGCCGCGCGGGCCCGTGACCGACACGCGGCCGGGCGCGATCTCGACCGAGACCCCGTCGGGGACCGGGATCGGCATGCGTCCGATTCTGCTCATCGCTCACCACACATAGCACAGCACCTCTCCGCCGACGCCCTGCTCCTGCGCCTGGCGGCCGGTCACGACGCCGCTGGACGTCGACAGGATCGCGAGGCCCATGCCGCCCAGCACGCGGTGCGGCCGGTCCTTCTTCGCGTACACGCGCCGCCCCGGCTTGGACACCCGCTTCAGGCCCGAGATCACGCGCTCGCGGCTGGGGCCGTAGCGCAGCATGACCGTGAGCGTGTCGTGGGTCTCGCCCTTGGAGATGCTCCAGTCGTCGATGTAGCCCTCCTCCTTGAGGATGCGCGCGATCTCGCGCTTCATCCCCGACATGGGCATCGCCACCGACTCGTGCAGCGCCGTGTTGGCGTTGCGGATGCGGGTGAGCATGTCGCCGATCGGATCAGTGACCATGACCCCTCCTCACCAGCTCGACTTCGTCATTCCCGGGATCACGCCCTGGTGGGCGAGCTCGCGCAGGCAGATGCGGCACACCCCGAACTTGCGGAAGTACGCCCGCGAGCGCCCGCAGCGCGAGCAGCGGTGATACGAGCGCGTCTGGAACTTCGCGCCCCTCGCCTGCTTGACCCTCAGTGATTCCTTCGCCATACCTGGTCTCGTCCTTCTTCCTGCGGGCTCAGCCCGCGAACGGCATCCCCAGGGCGCGCAGCAGCTCACGCGCGCCCTCGTCGTCGGCCGCAGTCGTCGTGATCGTGATGTTCAGGCCGCGCACCTCGGAGACGTCGTCGTAGTTGATCTCCGGGAAGATGATCTGCTCGCGCACGCCCACCGAGAAGTTGCCGCGGCCGTCGAACGAGCCGGGGTTGATCCCGCGGAAGTCGCGGATGCGCGGGAACGCGATCGTCGTGAGGCGGTCGAGGAACTCGTACATGCGGGCGCCGCGCAGCGTCACCTTGCACCCGATGGGCATCCCGTCGCGGATCTTGAACCCGGCGATCGACTTCTTGGCCCGCGTCACCACCGGGCGCTGGCCGGAGATGATCGCCAGCTGCTCGCTCGCGTCGTCGAGGGCCTTCGAGTTGACCTTGGCCTCGCCGACGCCCATGTTGAGCGTGATCTTCTCGAGCCGCGGCACGGCCATCGGCGTCGACAGCCCGAGCTGCTCCTGCAGCTGTGCGCGCACCTCGGAGTCGTAGCGCTCCTTCAGCCGTGGCGTGGGGATCTCGACCGTGCTCACTTGTCGACGTCCTTCCCGCAGTTGCGGCAGACGCGCACCTTGTTGCCGTCCTTCTCGTTGATCCGGTAGCCGACCCGGCTCGGCTTCCCGCACGCCGGGCACACGAGGGCCACGTTCGAGATCTGGAGCGGCGCCTCCCGCTCGAGCACGCCGCCGGGGATGATCTGCTGGCTGCCCGACTGGCGCGGCGCCGGCCGCGGCTTGGTGTGCCGCTTGATCATGTTCACCTTCTCGACCACGATCCGGCGCTGCTCCGGGAGCACGCGCGTGACGGTGCCGCGCTTGCCGGCGTCCTTGCCGGTCAGCACCTGCACCGAGTCACCTGTCTTGATCTTGAGCTTGGTTGCCACGTTAGAGAACCTCTGGAGCGAGGGAGACGATCTTCATGAAATTGCGCTCGCGCAGCTCGCGCGCAACGGGCCCGAAGATGCGCGTGCCGCGCGGGTTGCGCTGGGCGTCGATGATCACCGCCGCGTTCTCGTCGAACGCGATGTATGTGCCGTCGTCCCGGTGGTGCTGCTTGGTCGTCCTCACCACCACCGCCGTCACCACCTCGCCCTTCTTGACGGCGCCGTTGGGGGTGGCCTGCTTGACGGTGCCGACGATGATATCCCCGACCCCGGCATAGCGACGCCGGCTGCCTCCCTTGATGCGGATGCAGAGCAGCTCGCGGGCGCCGGTGTTGTCGGCGACGCGCAGCCGGGT
Organism: uncultured Actinomycetes bacterium; assembly: GCA_963731515.1. GTDB lineage: Bacteria > Actinomycetota > Thermoleophilia > Gaiellales > JAICJC01 > JAICJC01. Next base: position 207,276 of record CAVSVU010000016.1, read on the forward strand.
CTCCACCTGGATCACTTCGCCACCTCGACGATCTCGGCGACCCGCCAGCGCTTCGTGCGCGACAGCGGGCGGGTCTCCACCAGGCGGACGATGTCGCCGACCTTGGAGCTGTTGGCCTCGTCGTGCGCGTGCAGCCGGATCGAGCGGCGCAGCATCTTCTGGTACTTGGGGTGCGGCTTCACGACGTCGACGCGGACGACGACGGTCTTGTCCATCGCGTCCGAGACGACCACGCCGCGGCGCTCCTTGCGGCGGCCGCGCGGCTTCGGCTCGGCGGCGCTCACGACGCGCTCCCGGTCCGTGCGCCCTCGCCGGCCAGCGTCAGCAGCCGGGCGATGTCGCGCTTGACGCGGATGAGCGCGGCGGTGTTGTCGAGCGCGCCGGTCGCATGCTGGAAGCGCAGGTTGAACAGCTCCTGGCGCGTCTCGGCCAGCTTGCGCTCGAGCTCGTCTGCGGTCAGCTCGCGGATCTCACTGGCCTTCAAACAGATCACCCTCCCGGGACACGAACTTCGCTTTCACCGGCAGCTTCATCGCGGCCAGCCGGATCGCCTCGCGCGCGAGCGGCTCGGGGACGCCGGCCAGCTCGAACATCACCCGGCCGGGCTTCACGACCGCGACCCAGTGCTCCGGCGAGCCCTTGCCCGAGCCCATGCGCGTCTCGGCCGGCTTCTGGGTCACCGACTTGTCCGGGAAGATCGTGATCCAGACCTTCCCGCCGCGCTTGATCTTGCGCGTCATCGCGATACGAGCGGCCTCGATCTGGCGGTTGGTCACCCAGCCGGCCTCGAGCGACTTGAGCCCGTACTCGCCGAACATGACCCGCGTCCCGCCCTTCGCGTCGCCGCGGCGGCGGCCGCGATGCACGCGACGGTACTTGGTGCGCTTCGGGAGGAGCACTAGCGGTCACCCCCGGACCTCGCCGAGACACAGACGAGCGAAAAGCAAGCGAGGCGAGGACGCAGGACGACGGCAGTGCTTCGCACGGCGTCGTCCGAGGACGCCGCATCGCGCCGCTTTGCAGCCGGCTGGGGCCGGTGGTGGTCGCGGGTGATCACTCGCCTTCCTTCGGGCGGGGTCGGGGTCTGGGCGGGCGTCTGTGCCGGCGCCTCGGCCGGAGCTGCTGTCGGCGCCTCGGCCGCCGGGGCGGCGTCGGACTGGGCGGGGCGCGGACGCGACCGCGGACGCCGCCCGCCGCCGGGGCCTCCGCCCTGGCCGCCGGAACCGCCACCCTCGCCGCCACGACCGCCGCCGGGCCGCGGCCGGCGCCGGCCGCCCGGGCCGTCGCCGCGCCTGCCGGGCCGCGTCGGGCCGAGCTGCTCCATCTCGCCGGGCAGCGCCCCGCGCCGCCGGCGACGGCTGTCGACCTCGCCGAGGCGGGTCGACGCGCCCTCGTGCTCGAAGCCCTCGGGCATGATCTCGCCCTTGTTGATCCACACCTTCACGCCGATGCGGCCGAAGGTCGTCTTCGCCTCGGCGAACCCGTAGTCGATGTCGGCGCGCAGCGTGTGCAGCGGCACGCGGCCCTCGCTGTACTGCTCCGAGCGCGACATCTCCGAGCCGCCCAGGCGGCCGCCGCAGCGGATCTTCACGCCCTGGGCGCCCGAGCGGATCGACGAGGACAGCGAGCGCTTCATCGCCCGCCGGAACGACACCCGGTTCTGGAGCTGCTCGGCGATCGACTGGGCCACCAGCTTCGCGTCGAGCTCCGGGCGCTTGATCTCGGTGATGTTCACCTGGACGTTCTTCGTCGTCATCGCGTGCAGCTCACGCCGCAGCGCGTCGACCTCGGAGCCCGACTTGCCGATCACGATGCCGGGGCGGGCCGTGTAGATGTCGACCGTGATCCGCTGCTTGTCCTTGCGGATGTGGATGTCGGACAGGCCCGCATGCGAGAGCTTGCCGTAGATGTGGTCGCGGATCTTCACGTCCTCCATCAGCGCGTCCGGAAACTCCTTCGCCGGAACGAACCAGTTCGACTTCCACGTGTGGATGACGCCGACCCGCAGGCCGCCTGGATGGACCTTGTGTCCCAACTACTTCTCCTCCTCGGAGGCGTCGTCCGCGGCGGGCTCGTCGACCGCCTCGGCCGTGGCCTCGGGTGTCTCGGTCTTCTTCGCGCGCGGCTTGCGGGCGCGCTTCGGCTTCGGCTTCTCCTCGGCCTGGGGCTCCTCCGCCGGGGCCTCGTCGGCCGCGACGGTCTCGGGCGTCGTTTCCTCGACCTCGGGCTCGGGCGCCGGCTGCGCCTCGGGGCGCCGCCGGGCGCCGCCGCACGGGCTTCTTGATCTCGCCCGGCTCGGCGACCGCGAGCTGGATCGTGATGTGGCAGGTGCGCTTGCGGATCCGGTTCACGCGCCCGCGCGCGCGGGGCCGCCAGCGCTTGAGCGTCGGGCCCTCGTCGGCGTAGGCGGCCACCACGATCAGGTCGTCCGCGTCGTAGCCGTTGTTGTTCTCGGCGTTCGCGATCGCCGACGCCAGCACCTTGCCGGCGTCGCGGGCGGCGGCCCGCGGCTGGAAGGAGAGGATCGCCGTCGCCTCGACGGCCTGCTTGCCGCGGATGTGCTCGAGCACGAGCCGGGCCTTGCGGGCCGAGCAGCGCACGTAGCGGGCCTGCGCCCGCACGGTGTCGCGATCCTGGACGGCGACGGCCACGGTCTAGCGCCCCTTCATCCTCGAGGTGCGGTCGTTGCCGTGCCCGCGGTAGGTGCGGGTGGGCGCGAACTCGCCCAGCTTGTGTCCGACCATGGACTCCGAGATGAACACCGGGACGTGCTTGCGGCCGTCGTGCACGGCGATCGTGTGGCCGACGAACTCCGGGAAGATCGTCGACGTGCGCGACCACGTCTTCAGCATCCGCTTCTGTCGCGTCTCGTTCATCTGCTCGACGCGCTTCATCAGCTTCGGCTCCACGAACGGGCCCTTCTTGCTCGATCGGCTCATCGCCTCCCCTTGCCCCTCCGGCGGGCGCGGACGATGTCCTTGCCGCTCGCCTTCTTCTTGTCCCTGGTGCGGAAGCCCAGGGTCGGCTTGCCCCACGGCGTGACCGGGTGGCTGCCCTTGTTCTTGCCCTCGCCGCCGCCGTGCGGGTGGTCGACGGGGTTCATGACGGTGCCGCGCACGGTCGGGCGCTTGCCCTTCCAGCGGCTGCGGCCGGCCTTGCCGCCGGACTCGATCTCGTGGGTGACGTTGCCGAGCTGGCCGACCGTCGCCCGGCACTCCTCGGGCACGCGCCGCATCTCGCCGGACGGCAGCCGCAGCAGCGCCTTCCCGCCCTCCTTGGCGACGAGCTGGGCGGACGAGCCGGCCGAGCGGGCCATCTTGCCGCCCTGGCCCGGGCGCAGCTCGATGTTGTGCACCGTGGTGCCGGTCGGCATCGACCGGAGCGGCATCGCGTTGCCCGGCCGGATGTCGACGGCCTGGCCCGACTCGACCATCTGGCCGGCGCGCAGCCGCACCGGCGCGAGGATGTAGCGCTTCTCGCCGTCGGTGTAGTGCAGGAGCGCGATCCGGGCCGACCGGTTGGGGTCGTACTCGATCGACTGCACCTTCGCCGGCACGCCGTCCTTGGTCCGCTTGAAGTCGACCAGGCGGTAGCGGCGCTTGTGGCCGCCGCCGCGGTGGCGGGTCGTGATGCGGCCGTTCACGTTGCGGCCGCCGGTCTTGTGCAGCGGCGCGAGCAGCGTCCGCTCCGGCTCGGAGGCGGTGAGCTCCTCGAAGTCCGACACGGTCATGAACCGGCGGCCTTCGGACGTGGGCTTGAATTTGCGAACTGCCATGCTCAGACTCCCGGCCCGAAGGCCTCGATGGACTGTCCCTCGGCGATCGTCACGACCGCCTTCTTCCACCCCGGCCGCTGGCCGGCGTGGACGCCGCGCCGCTTCGGCTTCGGCGGCACCTTCGAGATGTTCACGTGGGTGACGCTGACGTCGAAGATCTCCTCGACGGCCTGGCGCACCTGCGTCTTGTGGGCGCTCGAATGCACCCGGAACGTGTACTTGCGCCGGTCGGCGATCTGGCCGTAGCTCTTCTCCGACACGACGGGGGCGATCAGCACCGAGCGCGGGTCGCCGTTCACGAGCTCTCACCGCCCTCGAGCGTCTGAAGCGCGGCCTTGGAGACGACGAGGTTGCGCGCCCAGACGATGTCGGCGACCTCGAGCTCGCCGACCGGGACGACGTGGGTGCGATGGAGGTTGCGGGCCGACTTCGCGAGGTTGGCGTCGTCGTCCGTGACAACGACCACCAGCGGCGTGCGCAGCTCGGCGGTGGTGAAGATCTCGGCCGCGCGGGAGGTCTTGGGCTCGTCGAACGCGGCACCGTCGACGGCGTGCAGCGATCCCGCCCCGGCGTGGGCCGAGAGCGCGATCCGCAGCGCCTTCAGGCGGGCCTTGCGGTTCACCTTGCCGGTGTAGTTGCGCGGCTGGGGGCCGAACACGACGCCGCCGCCGGTCCACTGCGCCGCCCGAGTCGTGCCGGCGCGGGCACGGCCGGTGCCCTTCTGCCGCCACGGCTTGGCGCGGCCGCCGGAGACGAGCCCGCGGGTCTTCGTCGACGACGTGCCCTGACGGCGCGCGGCCAGCTCGGCCTTCACGACCTCGTGCACGAGCGCGTCGTTCCGCTCGAGGCCGAACACGGCCTCGTCGAGCTTGGCCTTGGCGCCGCCGGTGAGCACGGTTGCGGTCGGGGCGGCCACTACGAATCGCTCCGGATCTCGACCACGCCGCCCACCGCGCCGGGGACGGCGCCGCGGACGAGCAGGAGGTTCTTCTCGGCGTCCACCTCGACGACATGCAGGCCGCGCTGGGTGACGCGCTCCGAGCCCATCTGGCCGGCCATGCGCGTGCCCTTGTAGACGTGCGACGGCGTCGCCGACGCGCCGATCGAGCCCGGGGCGCGGACGTTGTGCGACCCGTGCGACACCGGCCCGCGGGAGAAGCGGTGCCGCTTGATCGTGCCGGCGAAGCCCTTGCCGCGGGAGACCCCGCTCACCTTCACCCGCTCGCCCTGCTCGAACGCCTCGACCGTGACCGTGTCGCCGGCGTTCCAGCCCTCGGCGTCGCGGAACTCGATCAGGGTGCGGTGCGGAGCGACGCCGGCCGCCTTCAGATGGCCGGCCCGCGGGCGGGTGAGCTTCTTCTCCTTGACCGGGCCGAACGCGAGCTGGACGGCCGCGTAGCCGTCGGCCTCGGGCGTGCGCACGGCGACGACCGGGCACGGGCCCGCCTCGATCACCGTCACGGGCGTGACCCGGCCCGACTCCTCGTCGAAGAGCTGGGTCATGCCGAGCTTGGTTCCGATGATTCCCTTGGCCACTACAGCTTGATCTCGATGTCGACGCCGGCGGGGAGGTCGAGCCGCATGAGCGAGTCGACCGTCTTCGGCGTGGGCTGGTGGATGTCGATCAGCCGCTTGTGCGTGCGGATCTCGAAGTGCTCCCGCGAGTCCTTGTCCTTGAACGGACCGCGGATGACGCAGTAGACGTTCTTCTCGGTCGGGAGCGGGACGGGCCCGGACACCGTGGCGCCCGAACGCTGAGCCGTATCGACGATCGAGCGTGCGGACAGGTCGACCAGCGTGTGGTCGTACCCCTTGAGCCTGATGCGGATCTTCTGCTGCGCCACGGTGTCTGGTTCCCTCGTCTCTCCGTCGGCTACTTGAGGATCTTGGTGACGGCGCCGGCCCCGATGGTGCGGCCGCCCTCGCGGATTGCGAAGCGCAGGCCCTCGTCCATGGCGATCGGCTGGATCAGCTCGACGGACATCTCGGCGTTGTCGCCGGGCATGACCATCTCCACGTCGGCCTGCAGCTCGACGACGCCGGTGACGTCCGTCGTGCGGAAGTAGAACTGGGGCCGATAGCCCTTGAAGAACGGCTTGTGGCGGCCGCCCTCGTCCTTCGAGAGGACGTACACCTGGGCCTCGAACTGCGTGTGCGGCGTGATCGAGCCGGGCTTCGCGAGCACCTGGCCGCGCTCGATCTCCTCGCGCTTCACGCCGCGCAGGAGCGCGCCGATGTTGTCGCCCGCCTGGCCGGAGTCGAGCAGCTTGCGGAACATCTCGACGCCGGTCACGACCGTCTTGGCGGTCTCCTTGTGGATGCCGACGATCTCGACCTCCTCGCCGGTCTTGATCTGGCCCTGCTCCACGCGGCCGGTGGCGACGGTGCCGCGGCCGGTGATCGTGAAGACGTCCTCGACGGGCATCAGGAACGGCTTGTCGATGTCGCGCGGGGGCTCCGGCACGTACTCGTCGACGGCCGCCATGAGCTCCAGGATCTTCGGCGTCCACTCGGCGTCGCCCTCGAGCGCCTTCAGCGCCGAGCCGCGCACGACCGGGAGGTCGTCGCCGGGGAAGTCGTACTTGGAGAGCAGCTCGCGCACCTCGAGCTCGACCAGGTCGAGCAGCTCCTCGTCGTCGACGGTGTCGGCCTTGTTCAGGAACACGACGATGTACGGCACGCCGACCTGGCGGGCGAGCACGATGTGCTCACGCGTCTGCGGCATCGGGCCGTCGGCGGCGGACACGACCAGGATCGCGCCGTCCATCTGGGCGGCGCCCGTGATCATGTTCTTCACGTAGTCGGCGTGGCCCGGGCAGTCGACGTGCGCGTAGTGACGGTTGGCCGTCTCGTACTCGACGTGGGAGGAGTTGATCGTGATCCCGCGCTCGCGCTCCTCGGGAGCCTTGTCGATCTTGTCGAAGTCCGTGAACTCCGAGCCCGTGCCGGACTCGGCCAGCACCTTTGTGATGGCAGCCGTGAGCGTCGTCTTGCCATGGTCGATGTGACCGATGGTGCCGATGTTGAGGTGCGGCTTGTTGCGCTCGAACTTCTGCTTGGCCATGTCTTCTCCCAGTCTCCTTTTCGGGGCCTATCCCTGGCTCTCCGTGAGCTTTTCTGCGATGGAATGCGGAACTTCTGCGTAGTGAAGGAACTGCATCGTATAGGTGGCGCGACCCTGGCTCATCGTGCGCACATCCGTTGCGTAACCGAACATCTCGGCGAGCGGCACGCGGGCGCGGATGACCTGTGCGTTTCCGCGCGGCTCCATGCCCTCGATCTGCCCCCGGCGTGAGTTGATGTTCCCGATGACGTCACCCATGTACTCCTCGGGTGTCACCACCTCGACGGCCATGACGGGCTCGAGCAGCACCGGCTTGGCCCGCTTCGACGCCTCCTTGAAGGCCATCGAGCCGGCCACCTTGAACGCCATCTCCGAGGAGTCGACGTCGTGGTAGGAGCCGTCGACGAGCTTGATGCCGACGTCGACGACCGGGAAGCCGGCCAGGATGCCCGCCTCCATCGCCTCCTGGATGCCGGCATCGACCGATGAGATGTACTCGCGCGGGATGGCGCCGCCGACGATCTTGTTCTCGAACACGTAGCCGACGCCCGGCTCGTTCGGGGCCATGTCGATGACGACGTGGCCGAACTGGCCGCGGCCGCCGGTCTGGCGCACGAATCGGCCGTGAATGCCCTGGACGGCGTTGCGGATCGTCTCGCGATACGCAACCTGCGGCCGGCCGACGTTCGCGTCGACGCGGAACTCGCGCATCAGCCGGTCGACGATGATCTCGAGGTGCAACTCGCCCATGCCGGCGATGATGGTCTGGCCGGTCTCCTCGTTCGTGCGGACGCGGAAGGTGGGGTCTTCCTCGGCGAGCCGCTGGAGGGCCTGGGCCAGCTTGTCCTGGTCGGCCTTCGTCTTCGGCTCGACCGCGACGTCGATCACCGGGTCGGGGAAGTCGATCGCCTCGAGCACGACCGGGTGATCCGGGTCGCACAGCGTGTCGCCGGTCGTCGTCTGCTTGAGGCCGACGGCGGCGGCGATCGCGCCGGCGCCGATCTGCTGGAGGTCCTCGCGGTGGTTCGCGTGCATCTCGAGCAGCCGGCCGACGCGCTCCTTGCGGCCGGTCGACGCGTTCATGACGTACGAGCCCGAGTTGAGCTTGCCCGAGTAGACGCGGAAGTAGGTGAGCTTGCCGACGAACGGGTCGCTCATGACCTTGAACGCGAGCGCCGCGAACGGCTGGTCGAGATCGGCCGGGCGCGCCAGCTCCTCGCCGGTCTTGGGGTCGAGGCCCGTGACCGACGGCACGTCGATCGGCGACGGCAGGTAGTCGATGACCGCCTCGAGCAGCGGCTGGACGCCCTTGTTCTTGAAGGCGGAGCCGAGCAGCACGGGCGTGATCGAGATGTCGAGCGTCGCCCGGCGGATGGCCGCGCGCAGCTGGTCGGCCTCGACCGGCTGGTCCTCGAGGAACGCGATCATGATGTCCTCGTCGTGGTCGGCGACCGCCTCGACCAGGTCGTGGCGGTACGTCTCGGCCTGCTCGCGCATGTCCTCGGGGACGTCCGACTCCTCCCACTTCTGGCCCAGCGGGTCGACGTAGCGGATCGCCCGCATGGTCAGGAGGTCGATGTGGCCGATGTAGGCGTCCTCGCTGCCGATCGGGATCTGCACCGGCACGGGCCGGGCGCCGAGGCGGTCGACCATCGTCTCGACGGCCGCGTAGAAGTCGGCACCGGTGCGGTCCATCTTGTTGATGAACGCGATCCGGGGGACGCCGTACTTGTCGGCCTGGCGCCAGACGGTCTCGGACTGGGGCTGCACGCCGGCGACCGAGTCGAACAGGGCGACGGCGCCGTCGAGCACGCGCAGGCTGCGCTCGACCTCGACCGTAAAGTCCACGTGCCCGGGCGTGTCGAGAATGTTGATGCGGTGATCACGCCAGAAGCAGGTCGTGGCGGCGGACGTGATCGTGATCCCCCGCTCCTGCTCCTGGACCATCCAGTCCATCGTCGCGGCGCCCTCGTGCACCTCGCCCATCTTGTGGGTGCGGCCCGTGTAGTAGAGGATGCGCTCGGTCGTGGTGGTCTTGCCGGCATCGATGTGGGCCATGATGCCGATGTTGCGCACCCGGTCGAGCTCCTCCATCCTGGGCACGCGCGTGCTGGGCTTCGTCTCCGTGACAGACATCTTCTAGAACCTCACCACCGGTAGTGGGCGAACGCCTTGTTGGCCTGCGCCATCCGGTACATGTCGTCCTTGCGCTTGAACGCGCCGCCCTGCTGGTTCGTTGCGTCGAGGATCTCGCCGGCCAGCTTCTCGTGGGCCTGCTTCTCGCGCCGCTGGCGGGAGAAGGTGACGAGCCAGCGCACGGCGAGCGTGCGGGCGCGCCGCTGCGGGACCTCGATCGGCACCTGGTAGTTCGCGCCGCCGACGCGGCGCGAGCGCACCTCGAGCACCGGCGTCACCGACTTGATGGCACGCTCGAGCACCTCGACCGGGCTCTGGCCGGTCTTCTGCCCGACGGACTCGAGCGCCCGGTAGACGATGTTCTCGGCGACGGACTTCTTCCCGTCCTGCATCACGCGGTTCACGACCTGCGTCACCAGGACGGACTCGTACACGGGGTCGCGGAGCAGCGTCCGCGGGGTGATCTCGGCACGGCGCGGCACTAGGAGCTCCTCTTGGCCCCGTACTTCGAGCGCGCCTGCTTGCGGTCGTTGACACCGGAGGTGTCGAGCGCGGCGCGGATGACCTTGTAGCGGACGCCCGGCAGGTCCTTGACGCGGCCGCCGCGGATGAGGACGACCGAGTGCTCCTGCAGGTTGTGGCCGACGCCGGGGATGTAGGCCGTGACCTCCATCTGGTTCGTCAGGCGCACGCGGGCCACCTTGCGCAGAGCCGAGTTCGGCTTCTTCGGCGTCACCGTGTACACGCGCGTGCAGACGCCCCGCTTCTGCGGTGCGCCGCGCAGGGCCGGCGTCTTGGTCTTGCCGACCACTTTCTGGCGAGGGTGTCGCACGAGCTGATTGATCGTAGGCATACGCTGTGGAAGCTCCCGGCGTCCGAGGGCAGACAGGGAAGGGCCACCCGGAAGCGGCCGCGACGGCGAACACTAGCACAGGGCTCGCGCCCCGGCGGGGGCCGGGCTCCGTGCGCGCAATCGGTGCTCTACGCTCCCGCTCATGCGCTGCAACGCCTGCGGGAGCGAGAATCGCGAAGGGCGCCGCTACTGCGGCCAGTGCGGCGCGGAGCTGTCCGTCGCCTGCCCCGCGTGCGGCGCCGCGAACGAGCCCGGCGACCGCTTCTGCGGCGCCTGCGGGACGGCCATGGACGAGGCGGCCGCGCCGGTAGCCGCACCGCCGGCGGCCACCGAGCGGCGGATGGTGTCGGTGCTGTTCGCGGATCTGGTCGGCTTCACGGCCCTCGCGGGCGCGCGCGATCCCGAGGAGGTGCGCGAGCTCCTGACGGGATACTTCGACGCCGCCCGCAGCGCGGTCGAGCGCCACGGCGGCACGGTCGAGAAGTTCATCGGCGATGCCGTGATGGCGGTGTGGGGCGCCCCCACCGCACAGGAGGACGACGCCGAGCGGGCCGTGCGTGTCGCCCTCGAGCTGGTGGACGCGGTGCACGCCCTCGGCGAGCGCACCGGGATCGAGCTGAGCGCGCGGGCGGCGGTCGCGACCGGCGAGGCGGCGGTGACGGTCGGGGCGGTCGGCCAGGGCATCGTGGCCGGCGACCTCGTGAACACGGCGTCGCGCATCCAGGGGGCGGCCGAGCAGGGTTCCGTGCTCGTCGACGACGCCACCCGGCGGATGACCGAGGCCGCGATCGTGTGCGACGCGGCCGGCACGTTCGACCTCAAGGGCAAGCCGGAGCCGGTCGCGCTGTGGCAGGCGGTGCGCGTGTCGGCCGCGCGCCGCGGTGTCGGCCGCAGCGCCGGGCTCGACCCGCCGTTCGTCGGCCGCGACCGGGAGCTGCGCCTGCTGAAGGACGTGTTTCACGCCACGGAGGACGGCCGGGCGCATCTCGTGACGGTCACCGGGATCGCCGGCATCGGCAAGTCGCGGCTCGCCTGGGAGTTCGAGAAGTACGCCGACGGCCTGGCCGGCGAGGTGCTCTGGCATCGCGGCCGGTGCCTCTCCTACGGCGAGGGGGTCGCGTTCTGGGCGCTGGCCGAGATGGTGCGCATGCGCGCCCAGATCGCCGAGGACGACCCGGTCGAGACGGCCGAGCGGAAGCTCGCGGCAGCGGTGGACGAGTGGGTCCCCGATCCGGGCGACCGTGAGTGGGTGACGCCGCCTCTGCGCCAGCTGCTCGGGCTGGCGGCGATCGCCGACGGCGACCGCGAGCGGCTCTTTCCCGCGTGGCGGCGGTTCTTCGAGGCGATGGCCGAGCAGCTGCCCGTGGTGCTCGTGTTCGAGGACATGCACTGGGCCGACCAGTCGCTGCTCACGTTCATCGAGTACCTGCTCGAGTGGTCGCGCGACCACCGTCTGTTCGTCCTGGGCCTGGCCCGGCCCGAGCTGGCCGAGCGCCGCCCCGGCTGGGGCTCGACGCCGCGATCGTTCATGTCGCTCGCGCTCGAGCCGCTCGTCCGCGACGCGATGGCAGAGCTGGTGGCGGGGATGGTGCCCGGGCTGCCGGCCGAGGCCGTCGCGCAGATCGGCGCCGCGGCGGAGGGTGTCCCGCTCTACGCGGTGGAGACGGCGCGGATGCTGCTCGACCGCGGCGTGATCGTGCGCGCCGGCGACGGCGGCTACCGCATGACCGCCGCCATCGCCGACCTCGAGATCCCCGAGACGCTCCACGCGCTGGTCGCAGCCCGTCTGGACGGGCTGTCCGAGGACGAGCGCAGGCTCGTGCAGCAGGCCGCCGTGCTCGGCAAGACGTTCACGCTCGACGGCCTCGCCGCGGTCAGCGGCCTCCCGCACGGGCAGATCTCCGAGACGCTCGCCGGGCTGGCCCGCAAGGAGCTCGTCGCCGTCCAGGCCGATCCGCGCTCCCCCGATCGCGGCCAGTACGGCTTCGTGCAGGACATGGTGCGCACCATCGCCCGCGACACGCTCGGCCGGCGCGAGCGAAAGCGCCTGCACCTGGCCGCCGCGGATCACCTCACCCGGGTCGGCGGCGACGAGCTGGCCGAGGTCGTCGCCGCCCACCGCGTCGACGCCTACCGCCTCCTGCCGGACGATCCCGACGCCGCCGAGCTGCGCGAGACCGCCCGGTCGGACATCCTGCGCGCGGCCGACCGCGCCGCATCGCTGGCCGCTCCCGAGGAGGCCTACCGGCTCGTCACGGAAGCCCTGGAGCTCGTGCCCGCCGGCCCCGAGCAGGCGCTGCTGCACGAGCGGGCGGGACTGCTGGCGCTCCGGAAGGGCGAGGTCGCCGACGCCGAGGTCGAGTTCACGCGGGCGCTCGAGATCCACGAACGCTCGGGGGACATCCGGCCGGCGGCCCGCGTGCGCGCACGCCGCGGCGACGTGCTCTTCCTGCGCGGCCGCTCCGAGGAGGCCGTGGCCGAGATGGAGGACGCCTACGCGGTGCTCGCCGACGGGCCGGGCGACGCAGAGCTGGCCCATCTGGGCGCCCAGCTCGGCCGCCTGGCCGGGATGATCGGCGAATCGGAGCGGGGGCACGCCGCGCTCGAGCGCGCGATCGACATCGCCGAGACCCTGGACATGCCGGACGTGCTCTCGAACGCGCTCAACACCAAGGGCCTGTGGATGCTCGCGTTCACGAACCGGCGCGAGGAGGCCCGTTCGCTGCTCCTGGGCGCACTCCGGGTCGCGCTCGAGAACGATGAGACGCAGGCGGCCATGCGCGCCTACTTCAACCTCTCGTTCGAGCGGGAGGGCGTCGACGACTACACGCACGACTACGACACGACCGGCCTCGCGCTCGCCGAGCGTGCGGGCGACCAGCAGTGGAAGCGCAGCTTCCAGCTGCACACGTCGCACGCCGCGCTGGAGCGGGGAGACTGGGACGAGGCGGTGCGGATCACGCGCGAGTCGGCGGACACGCCCGGCGCCGAGTCGGACGCCTTCGCGCGCACGATCATGCTCACCCGCGCCATCGTCCTCGCCCGCCGCGGCGCGATCCCCGCCGCACGCGAGGCGCTCGCCGAGGCGGGGGTCGACGAGTCCGTGAGCGACGAGCAGAACCGGGCGCAGCTCTGGACGGCCCGCGCCGAGCTGCTCGCCGCCGAGTCCCGGTACACCGAGGCAGCGGCCGCGGCCCGCCACGGAGCGGCAGCGGCAGAGACCCTCTGGATCGGCCATCCGGCCGTGAAGGCGTCGACCGTGCTCGAGTCGTGGTGCGCGCTCCGCGGCGGCGACCGGACGCCGGCCGAGGCGACGCTGGCGCGACTCGAGCAGGACCGGCTGGGCCGGCTCTCACCGCGCCTGGCCGCCCATCGCGCCCTCCTGCGGGCGATGCTCGCCGAGGGCCCCGGCGCCGCCGACCTCTACACGGCTGCGGTCGAGCTCGCGCGCGCGGCGGGATCTCCGTGGCACCTCGCCATCGCCCTTGCGGAGCGGGCGGCGGCAGGGTTCGAGCGCGACGAGTCGCTCGCCGAGGCGCGCGCGATCCTCGAGCGCCTCGGCGCCGCCCCTGCGTTCGATCGGATCGCGCCGCCCGCGCTGCCCCGGACGACGACCGCGGCAGGCTGACGAAAAGCGGGGACAGTCCCCGAGCACGAACCGTCACGGAATTGCAACGGCCACCGTTCGGGGTCAGACCCCGGTTGTCGGCCGGCAGAGAAGCGGGGACAGTCCCCGTGCGGGGACTGTCCCCTCCCCCGCTAGTCCTCGTCCGGGACCGGCGGGATGAACGGCGGCTCGGCGCCCGGCTTGGGCGTCAGGTCGATCTCGCCGTTGCCGCCCGACTGACCGTCGCCTCCGACGAGCGCGTCCGTGTACACGGGCGGCTCGCCGAAGTCCTCGACGTAGAACCGGGGAGCGTCCTCGGCCGGCTCGATCGTGACCGAGCGGTACTCGCGCAGCCCGGTCGAGGCCGGGATCAGCTTGCCGATGATGACGTTCTCCTTCAGGCCGACCAGATGGTCGGTCTTGCCCTCGAGCGCCGCATCGGTGAGCACCTTGGTGGTCTCCTGGAACGACGCCGCAGAGAGGAAGCTCTGCGTCGCCAGGGAGGCCTTGGTGATGCCGAGGATGAGCTGGGTGTGCGTCGGCCGCTCCTTCTTGGAGGCCTTCAGCTGCCGCGTCGTGCGCTCGAGCTCCGGCCGGTCGACGAGCTCGCCCGGCAGGTAGTCGGACTCGCCCGAGTTGTCGATCCGCACCTTCTTCAGCATCTGACGCACGATCAGCTCGATGTGCTTGTCGTGGATCTCCACGCCCTGGCTCTTGTAGACCTCCTGCACCTCGGCGACGAGGTAGCGGGCGGTCTCGGTGTCGTCGCGCAGGTCGAGCACCTCGACGGGGGCCAGCGGGCCCTCGTTGAGCGGGGTGCCCACCTCGATGACCTCGCCCTCGGAGACGCGCAGGCGGGTGCGGCGGGGGAAGCCGTACTCCTTGGCGTCCCCGTCGCCGTCGCCGGTCGGGGTGACCGTGACCGTGTAGCCACGCTCGCCCTCGTCGACGGCGATCCGTCCGGCCAGCTCCGAGAGCGTGGCCGCGGCCTTCGGCTTGCGGGCCTCGAACAGCTCCACCACCCGCGGCAGGCCGTGGGTGATGTCGAGGCCGGCAACGCCGCCGGTGTGGAACGTGCGCATCGTGAGCTGCGTCCCCGGCTCGCCGATCGACTGCGCCGCGATGGTGCCGACGGCGTCGCCGATCTCGCTCATCTTGCCGGTGGCCATCGACCAGCCGTAGCAGGCCCGGCAGACGCCGATCTCGGCCTCGCACTTGAGCACCGTGCGCACCGGGATGACGACGCTCTTGTCGTCGCCGGCCGCCTCGGCGATGTCGCGCAGGAGGGCGCCGTTGATCTCGACGCCCTTCTTCACCTTGAAGCTGCCGAGCTTGGTCTCGGCGGCGACGACGCGCCCGATCAGGCCCGACCGGTTGGGGGCGCCGTCCGGCGTCCGGGCCGGCACCAGGATGGAGCCGCTGGTGCCGCAGTCGAGCCGGCGGATGATCACGTCCTGGCTCACGTCCACGAGCCGCCGGGTCAGGTACCCCGAGTCGGCCGTGCGCAGGGCGGTGTCGGCGAGGCCCTTGCGGGCACCGTGCGTGGAGATGAAGTACTCCAGCACCGACAGGCCCTCCATGAAGTTGGACTTGATCGGCCGCTCGATGATCTCGCCCTTCGGATTCGCCATCAGGCCGCGCATGCCGGCCAGCTGGCGGATCTGCTTGAACGATCCGCGGGCGCCGGAGTTGGCCATCATGTACACCGGGTTCAGCTCGTCGAGGTTGCGGTTCATGGCCTCGCCGACGTCGTCGGTGGCCTTGTTCCACAGCGACACCACCTGCTCGTGGCGCTCGTCCTCGGTGATGAGGCCGCGGTCGTAGCTGCGCTGGGCCTTGCCGACCTCATCCTCGACATGGCCGAGGATGTCCTCCTTGTCCGGCGGGATGACGATGTCGTTCTTCGAGATCGTCACGCCGGACTTGGTGGCGTAGGTGAACCCGAGCTCCTTGATCGTGTCCAGCACCTCGGCGATGGCCGTGGCGCCGTAGCGGTCGACCAGGTCGGAGATGAACTCGGTCATGTCGCGCTTCGTGAACGTGCGGTTCTGGTAGGCGTACTCGGTCAGGTCGTAGCGCTCCCCGACCGCGCGGCCCAGCGCCCGGCTGACCTCGTCGTTGAAGATGGCCCGGCCGACCGTGGTCACGATCCAGTCGCCGCGCTCGCGCAGCGTGATCGGGGCCTGCAGGGTGAGCTGCTTCTGGTCGTACGACGTCTCGACCTCGTCCAGCGAGCCGAAGTACGGCAGCTTGCGCTCCCGGGCGTCGGCGATCGAGACCTTGCTCAGGTCCTCGGCGGCGTAGGTCAGGTAGTACGTGCCGAGCACCATGTCCTGTGTGGGCGTGGCGAGCGGCTTACCGTGGGCCGGCGAGAGGATGTTGTTCGACGACAGCATCAGGATGCGGGCCTCGGCCTGCGCCTCGGCCGACAGCGGCAGATGCACCGCCATCTGGTCGCCGTCGAAGTCGGCGTTGAAGGCGTGGCACACCAGCGGGTGCACCTGGATCGCCTTGCCCTCGACGAGCACGGGCTCGAACGCCTGGATGCCCAGGCGGTGGAGCGTCGGCGCCCGGTTCAGCAGCACCGGGTGCTCGGCGATGACCTCCTCGAGCACGTCCCACACCTCGGGCACCATCGTGTCCACCATCTTCTTGGCGGCCTTGATGTTCTGGACCAGCTTGCGCTCGACGAGCCGGCTCATGATGAACGGCTTGAAGAGCTCGAGCGCCATCAGCTTCGGCAGCCCGCACTGGTGCAGGTGCAGCGACGGCCCGGCCACGATCACCGAGCGGCCCGAGTAGTCGACGCGCTTGCCGAGCAGGTTCTGGCGGAAGCGCCCCTGCTTGCCCTTGAGCATGTCGGAGAGCGACTTCAGCGGCCGGTTGCCCGGGCCCGTCACCGCGCGGCCGCGGCGGCCGTTGTCGAACAGCGCGTCGACGGCCTCCTGGAGCATGCGCTTCTCGTTGTTCACGATGATCTCGGGAGCGCCGAGGTCGAGCAGCCGCTTCAGGCGGTTGTTGCGGTTGATGACGCGCCGGTAGAGGTCGTTCAGGTCGGAGGTGGCGAAGCGGCCGCCGTCCAGCTGCACCATCGGGCGCAGCTCCGGCGGGATCACCGGGATCGTCTCGAGGATCATCCACTCGGGCTTGTTGTCCGACTTGGTGAACGCCGACACGACCTTGAGCCGCTTGATCGCCCGGGCCTCCTTCTGGCCCTTGGACGTGCGGATCGTCTCGCGCAGCTGCGCCGCCTCGGCGTCGAGGTCACGGCTGCGCAGGAGCTCGCGGATCGACTCCGCGCCCATGCCGCCGGTGAAGTACTCGCCGAAGCCCCACGAGCTGCCGAAGCGGTCGCGCAGCTCGCGGAAGAGGGCCTCGTCCGAGATCACCTCCTGCACCTCGAGCTCCTTGAACTTGATCCAGGTGCGGTCGAGCCGGTCGACGGCCTCCTTGGCGTGGTCGTCGACGTCGCGGCGGCGGGCCTGGATGTCGTTGTAGGTGTCGCGCACCTTCAGCGCCCAGGCCTCGATCGCCTTCACGTCCTCCTTGGACATGCGGCCGTCGGTGCGCAGGCAGAGGTCGTTCGCCTGCTCGCGCAGCTCGGCCCGGTCGGTGCCCTCGCCGGTCTCGATCAGCTCGCGCAGGATGCCCGCGCCGACCTGGCGCGTCTTCTCGAGCGCGGCCGCGTTGCCGGGGCCGGCCTCGACGAGCTTCTCGACCCACTCGCGGTCGGGATCCTTGAGCTCGGCCTCGCCGCCGCCCAGCCACGCCATGCGGGCCTTGACGACGTTCTTCGCCTTGGTCTTCTCGGGGCCCTTGGACTCCTCGATCGCCGTCAGCTCGGAGGCGAGCAGCGTCCGGACGGCGGCGCCCCAGGCGGCCACGTTGTCGAGGTCCTTGGGGGCGAGCTTGCGGTCGTCGCGGACCGCCGACTCGCGCACGAGCTCGCGCACCTTCTTCGGGTCCTCGCCGCCGATCCGCTTCGCCACCTCGGGAAGCAGGCCGCCGGCCAGCGTGCGGGCCTCCTCGAGCACGGGGATCCCGCCCTCCTCGGCCCAGTTCGAGAGGGTGCGCGACCAGTACTCGTCGTCCTCGTCGAAGTCCTTCACCGCGCCGTCGATCAGGAACTGGCGGCGGCGCTGCATGCGCTCCTCGAGGGCGGCGAGCGCCTCCTCGCGGTCGAGCATCAGCCGCTCCTTCTCCTGCTCGACCTTGCCCTCGAGCTCGGGGACGTCGCGCTCGCGCGCCTCCTTGTCGACCGAGGTCACGATCGAGGCGGCGAAGTAGAGCACCTTCTCGAGCTCCTTCGGCGCGATGTCGAGCAGGTAGCCGATCCGCGACGGCACGCCCTTGAAGAACCAGATGTGGCTCACGGGGGCGGCCAGGTCGATGTGGCCCATGCGCTCGCGGCGCACCTTCTGCCGGGTCACCTCGACCCCGCAGCGCTCGCAGATGATGCCCTTGTAGCGGACGCGCTTGTACTTGCCGCAGTAGCACTCCCAGTCCTTCGTGGGACCGAAGATGCGCTCGCAGAAGAGCCCGTCCTTCTCGGGCTTCAGCGTGCGGTAGTTGATCGTCTCGGGCTTGGTGACCTCGCCCGACGACCATTCGCGGATCTGCTTCGGGGAAGCGAGTCCGATCTTGATGGCATCGAAGTCGTTGATGTCGATCAACGCGTCAGCTCCTCTTCAATAACGCAGGTGGAAATTCGAAGCCGGGTGCCTGGCACCGGATATGCACGCGAAGCGTGAATAGCGGGTGCCTGGCACCGGTTATGCAGTGTCACTCCTCGACCTCCTCCAGGTCGAGCTCGCCGAGCGGCAACTCGTCGCCGTCGGACTCGGACTCGGACTCGTCCTCGTCCTCGTCGTCGTCGCCGCCCGAGACCGCGAGGTCGTCCTCGACCAGCTCCTCGCCGAGCAGCTCGTCGTTGGGGACGGTGAGCTCGCCGTCCTCGTCCTGGCGGTCGGCGCCCTCCTCGAGCTCCTGTGCCCCGGGCGCGCGGGCCGCCGCGGCCCGGTCGGCGACCGGCCGCAGGTCGATGCCGAGCTCCTCCGCGGCGCGCAGCAGCTCGTCCTCCTCCTCGCGGACGGCGACGTCGCCGCCGTCGACCGAGACGACCTTGACGTCGAGCGCGAGCGACTGCATCTCCTTCAGCAGCACCTTGAAGCTCTCGGGGATGGACGGCTCGGGGATGTTCTCGCCCTTCACGACCGCCTCGTAGGCCTTCACGCGGCCGATCGTGTCGTCGGACTTGATGGTGAGCATCTCCTGCAGCGTGTAGGCCGCGCCGTACGCCTCGAGCGCCCACACCTCCATCTCGCCGAAGCGCTGGCCGCCGAACTGGGCCTTGCCGCCCAGCGGCTGCTGCGTCACGAGCGAGTAGGGACCGGTCGAGCGCGCGTGGATCTTGTCGTCGACCAGGTGCAGCAGCTTCAGGATGTACATGTAGCCCACGGTGACGGGCTGGTCGTACGGATCGCCCGTGCGCCCGTTGAAGAGCCGCACCTTGCCGTTGCAGCGCGCGCCCTCGGGGGCCTTCTTGTCGATGTCGAACCGGATCGGGCTCGACTTGTGGTCGGCCTGCCAGTCGATCAGGGCGCGGTCGACCTCGTCCGTCGTGGCGCCGTCGAAGACCGGTGTCGCGATCCACTGCCGGTCGCCGTTGTCGCCGCCGTGCATGGCCGCCCAGCCGAGGTGCGTCTCGAGCACCTGGCCGATGTTCATGCGCGAGGGGACGCCGAGCGGGTTCAGGATGATGTCCACCGGCGTGCCGTCCTCGAGCATCGGCATGTCCTCCTCGGGCACGATCTTGGAGATCACGCCCTTGTTGCCGTGCCGGCCGGCCAGCTTGTCGCCCTCGGCGATCTTGCGCTTCGTGGCGACGTACACGCGCACGAGCTCGTTCACGCCCGGCGACAGGTCGTCGCCGTTCGCGCGCGAGAAGGTCTTCACGTCGATGACCTTGCCGCCCTCGCCGTGAGGCACCTTGAGCGACGTGTCGCGCACCTCGCGCGCCTTCTCCTTGAAGATGGCGCGGATGAGCTTCTCCTCGGCGGTCAGCTCGGTCTCGCCCTTCGGCGTGACCTTGCCCACCAGCAGGTCGCCCGACCCCACCTCGGCGCCGATGCGCACGATGCCGTTCTCGTCGAGGTCGCGCAGCGACTCCTCGGAGCGGTTGGGGATGTCGCGCGTGATCTCCTCGTCGCCGAGCTTCGTCGAGCGGGCGTCCACCTCGTACTCGTGGATGTGGATCGACGTCAGGACGTCGTCCTTCACGATCCGCTCGGACAGGATGATCGCGTCCTCGAAGTTGTAGCCCTCCCAGGACATGAACGCGACGAGCAGGTTCTTGCCGAGGGCCAGCTCGCCCATGTCGGTCGAGGAGCCGTCGGCCATCACCTCGCCGGCGGCGATCTTCTGGCCCTCGAACACGATCGGCTTCTGGTGGATGATCGTGCCCTGGTTCGAGCGGCGGTACTTGATGAGGTCGTAGGAGTCGTTTCCGTCCTTCGCGGCGACCACGATGCGGTCGGCGTCGACGTACGCGATCTTGCCGGCGCGCTTGGCCACGGTCACGTCGCCGGTGTCGACGGCGGCGCGGTACTCGAGGCCGGTGCCGACGAGCGGCGCCTCGGGCACCATCAGCGGCACGGCCTGGCGCTGCATGTTCGAGCCCATCAGGGCGCGGTTGGCGTCGTTGTGCTCGAGGAACGGGATCAGCGCCGTCGCCACGGACACGATCTGGGCCGGGTCGACGTCCATGTAGTCGACCTGCTTCGCGTCGACCTGGACGGGCACGCCGTCGCGCGTGCGGCACAGCACCGGCGAGACCAGCTTGCCGTTCTTGTCCACCTCGGCGTTCGCCTGGGCGATCGTGAACTTCTCCTCCTGGATCGCGTCGAGGTACTCGACGTCCTCGCTGATCTTGCCGCCCACGACCTTGCGGTACGGCGTCTGCACGAAGCCGTGCTCGGAGACCTTGGCGTAGGAGCCGAGCGAGCCCATCAGGCCGATGTTCGGGCCCTCGGGGGTCTCGATCGGGCACATGCGGCCGTAGTGGGTCGGGTGCACGTCGCGCACCTCGATCGGCGCGCGCTCGCGGGTGAGGCCGCCGGCGCCGAGCGCCGACAGGCGGCGGCGGTGGGTCAGGCCCGAGAGCGAGTTCGTCTGATCCATGAACTGCGACAGCTGCGACGAGCCGAAGAACTCCTTCAGCGCCGCCGCGACCGGGCGGATGTTCACGATCGTCTGCGGCGTGATCGCGTCCTCGTCCTCGGTGGTCAGGCGCTCGCGCACCACCCGCTCCATGCGGTAGAGGCCGATGCGGAACGCCTCCTGGATCAGCTCGCCGACCGTGCGCAGGCGGCGGTTGCCGAAGTGCTCGTACTCGTCGAGGTCGTGCTCGGCCTCGCCGCGCGGGATCACGATCGCGTCGGCGGCGAAGTCCTTCGAGTCCTCGGGCACGCCCAGCTTGACCGGCAGCGTGACCAGCCGCCGCACCAGCTCGACGATGTCGCCCGTCGTGAGCACGCGGCACTCGGGCGAGACCTCCATCCCGAGGCGCATGTTGAGCTTGTAGCGGCCGACCCTGGTCAGGTCGTAGCGCTTCGGGTCGAAGAAGAGCGCGCGCACGAGGTTGCGCGAGTTCTCGAGCGTCGGCGGCTCGCCGGGGCGCTGCTTCTTGAAGACCTCGATCAGCGCCTCCTCCTCGCGCTTGGCGGGGTCCTTCTCGAGCGTCATGCGGATGAAGGGGTTCTCCTCGAACAGCGCCAGGATGCCCTCGTCGCTCTTGTCGATCGTGAAGCCCGTGTTCTCGTCGACCTCGGGGAGCGCGCGCAGGAGCGTCGTCACCGGCAGCTTGCGCTTGCGGTCGATGCGGACGTTGACCATGCCCTTCTTGTCGATCTCCATCTCCAGCCACGACCCGCGCGAGGGCATGAGGTTGGCGACGAAGACCTGCTTGGTCGCGTCCTTCGGCTCCATGATGTAGGCGCCCGGCGAGCGCACCAGCTGCGTCACGACGACGCGCTCGGTGCCGTTGATGATGAACGTGCCCTGCTCGGTCATCCAGGGGAAGTTGCCCAGGAACACGGTCTGCTCGCGGATCTCGCCCGTGTCGAGGTTCGTGAACGAGACCTTCACGTTCACGGGCACCTCGAAGGACTGGTCCTTCTCGCGGCACTCGCGCTCCGAGACGACCGGGTCGCCGATCGTGTACTCGCCCAGACGCACCTCGAGCCGCTCCGAGTAGTCGCGGATCGGCGAGATGTCGTCGATCGTCTCGCGCAGGCCGGAAGCGGCCAGCGACTTGGCATCGGCGGGATCGCCCATGAACCACCGGAAGGAGGCCTTCTGGATATCGATCAGATTGGGGACGTCCAGCACCTTCTCGAGCTTGGAGAAGGTGCGACGGCTTCTGGGCGCATGAGTGCTTGCAGGCAAAGCGTCGCCTCCCGAGGGGCTAGTGGAGAAAAATCAGAGGGCGTGGAACCGGACCAACGGCGCAACCACGAAGGGTATCAGCACGACAGGTTCCCCGCAAACGCGGACGCGGTCGCCGCCGCCTGCAGGGAATTCTCAGAGCGGAATTCCACCTGCAGAGGCGTGCCTCTCGAATCACTATACCGCGTCGGCCGGTCAGGTCAAGCGAACTTCGTGGTGATTGTCACGAGTATCTCAGCGTGCGGCGGCAATGGTCGCGGCCCGGGCCTGCGCGGCCACCGCCGCGAACGAGCGCCCCACCGCCGCCCGGAACGCGCTCCTCACCTGCCCTCGGCTGAACCGGCCCGAGACCCCTTCGCGGCGGAACGCCGCGCCCAGCCGGCGCAGGCCCGCGTCGCCGCCGTCGCGGATCACGGCGCCCACGATCGCCGCGCCGTCCTCGTAGGCCAGCCAGGTGGGGAGCGTGCCGCGCACGTTCCAGTGGCCCGACGTCCATCGCCACCGCTGCATCGACGGGTAGCCCCGCTCGTACGCGGCCGCGATGTAGCGGTACGGCCAGCGCACGCCGGCGGCCTCCACATAGCGCTGCTCCTCGTAGCGGGCCACGCCCTCGATCAGGCTGAGCGGCCCGCCCACGACGAGGCCCGCGCTGGCGACGTGCGTCAGCTCGTGGACGAGCAGCGCGTCGCGCTGCACCCCGTCCTCGCCGGCCCACTCCCCCGCCCGCAGGTAGACGACGCCGTGATACTCGGCGCCGACGGCCTCCTGCGGCATGTGCACGCCGGAGACGCGCTGGGCCGTGCTCCAGGAGTCGACCATGAAGATCAGCGGCGGTCGCACCCGCCCCCCGGGCAGGCGGTAGCGCGCGTTCAGCCCCGGCATGGCCGCGTCGGCGACGCGGGCGACCTCGGCCGCGTCCGCCGCGGGCACGTCCGGAGCGGTCACCACCACCGACCGCCGCCCGATGACGACCCGCGACCCGCGCGGCATGGCACCGATGCCGTCCTGGACGATCGCGTAGCGGCCGCTGTTCGTGACGTCGGCGACGACGCGCACCCGCCCGCCCCGCCCGGCCAGCACGAGCGCCCGCTGGCTGAGCCCGATCCAGGCGGTGCCGCGGCCACGGCCGAACCGGGCCCAGGCCGTGGCGAGCACGGTCTCGGTGCCCCGGCGCGGGCTCCGGCCGAGCACCCCGACGTGGACGCGCAGCCCGGAGGGATGGACGTGCGCCTCCAGCCGGCGCAGGTAGCGGACGGCCGCCGCATGCGCGCCGGCGAACGGGTCGTGCGCGGGGGCATGCGTCGAGCCCGCGGCCGACGTCGCGCCGCCGCCGCCCGAGCCCGCGCATGCGCAGGCGAGCAGCGCAAGCGCGACGAGGGCGGCCGCCCGGACGAGCGGGTCAGGCCTGCGCGGGCCCCGGCGACGCATCCGCCGTGGGGATCGGGTTCGCGTCGAGCGGGTGGTGGCACGCCGCCACATGTCCCGCCGCCCCGTGGGCCACGAGCGGCGGCTCCTCCTGCGCGCAGATCTCGGTCGCATAGCGGCAGCGGGGATGGAACCGGCACCCCGAAGGCGGGGTGATGGGGCTCGGCACGTCGCCCTCGAGCACGATCCGCTCGCGCCGGGCCGACAGGTCAGGGTCGGGGATCGGCACGGCCGAGAGCAGCGCCTCGGTGTAGGGGTGGATCGGCCGGTGATAGAGCTCCTCGGCCGGCGAGACCTCGACGATCTTGCCGAGGTACATGACCGCGATCCGGTCGGACACGTGGCGCACGACGCCGAGGTCGTGCGCGATGAAGACGTAGGTCAGGCTGAGCTCGTCCTGCAGGTCGTCGAGCAGGTTGATGACCTGGGCCTGGATGGAGACGTCCAGGGCGGACACCGGCTCGTCGGCAATGATCAGCTTCGGGTGCAGCGCGAGCGCGCGGGCGACGCCGATGCGCTGCCGCTGCCCGCCGGAGAACTCGTGCGGGTAGCGGTTGAAGTGCTCCGGCGAGAGGCCCACCAGCTCGAGCAGCTCGGACACCTGCCGCTTGATCTCCGCCCGGTCGCCCATCCCGTGGATCCGCAGCGGGTCGGAGATGATCGTGCCCACCCGCTTGCGTGGGTTGAGCGACGCGTAGGGGTCCTGGAACACCATCTGCATCTGCCGCCGCATCGGCTGCAGCTCGCGGCGGGAGAGCTTGGAGATGTCGCGACCCTCGAAGTTGATCGTGCCGTCGGTGAGCTCGTACAGGCGCACGATGCAGCGACCGAGCGTCGACTTCCCGCACCCCGATTCGCCCACGAGGCCGAGGGTCTCGCCCGCCTGCACCTCGAGGCTGACGCCGTCCACCGCGTGCACCCGCGCCACCTCGCGCTGGAACAGGATGCCCTTCTTGATCGGGAAGTACTTGCGGACGTCGCGCACCTGCAGCAGCGCGCCGCTGCCGTTCTGGTCGCCGCCGTTCTCCGAGCTCACGCCGAGTCCTCGATCAGCTCGGGATGGATCGTCGTCTCACGCCGGGCCGCCTTGGCCGCGGGCTCGAGATGGCATGCGTCGAGGTGGTTCGAGTCGCCCAGGCGGTCGCGCAGCTCGGGCACCTCGGCACAGCGCTCGAAGCGGTGCGCGCAGCGGGGCCCGAACGCGCAGCCCTGGGGCAGGTTGATGAGCGACGGCGGGACGCCCGGGATGGCGGTCAGCCGCTTGGGCTTGGGCCGGTCGAGGCGCGCGATCGACCCCAGCAGGCCCCACGTGTAGGGATGCTGCGGGTCGTAGAACAGATCCTGCTTCGTGCCCTGCTCCACCACGCGGCCGGCGTACATGACGCAGACGCGATCCGCCACCTCGGCGACGACGCCCATGTCGTGCGTGATCATCACGACGGCCGAGCCGAAGTCGTCCTTGAGCTTTCCGATCAGCTCCAGGATCTGGGCCTGGATGGTGACGTCGAGGGCGGTGGTCGGCTCGTCGGCGATGAGCAGGTCGGGGTTGCACGAGAGCGCCATCGCGATCATCACGCGCTGGCGCATGCCGCCCGAGAACTGGTGCGGGTAGTCGTTCACGCGCACGCGCGGGTTGGGGATGCCGACGGCGGCCAGGAGCTCGACCGCGCGGCTGTGCGCCGCCTCCTTCGAGGCCGGCTCGTGCGCCCGGATCTGCTCGGCGATCTGCCAGCCGACGCGGTACACCGGGTTCAGCGACGTCATCGGGTCCTGGAAGATCATCGCGATCTCCGACCCGCGCACCGAGCGCATCTCGTCGCGCGAGAGCTTCATGATGTCGCGGCCCTTGTAGATCACCTCGCCCTCGAACACCGCGTTCGGGTCGACGATCAGCCGCATCACCGACATCATGGTGACGCTCTTGCCGGAGCCGGACTCGCCCACGATCCCGAGCACCTCACCCGGGTCGAGCGTGAACGAGATCCCGTCGACGGCGCGCACCACGCCGTCCTCCGTGCGGAACGAGACCTTGAGGTTTTTGACCTCGAGCAGGTGGTCCGCCATCAGGCCGGCCTGATCCGAGGATCGAGCCAGGCGTAGGCGACATCGACGACCGCGTTTGCGAGGACGATGAAGAACGCGCCGTAGACGACCGTGACCATGATCGTGGGCAGGTCGAGGTTTCCGATCGACTGGTAGGTGAGGAAGCCCACGCCATGGATGCCGAAGACGACCTCGGTCACGAGCGTGGATCCCGCCACGAGCGCGCCGAAGTCGAGACCGAAGAGGCTGACGTACGTGATCATCGAGGTGCGCAGCGTATGCCGCAGGAGCACCCGCCGCTCGGAGAGCCCCTTCGCCCGCGCCGTGCGCACGTAGTCCTCGGTCTGGTTCTCGAGCAGGCTCGCGCGCAGCACGCGGGCGTAGAAGCCGATGTAGAGAATCGCCAGGGTGATCCAGGGGATGAGGAGCCCCTTGAACCAGAGACCCGGATCCTGGGTCAGCGGCGTGTAGCCGAGCGGCGGCACCCAGTGGAAGAGGAACGTGTCGTGCCAGCGGCTCTGGGTGATCAGGTTGGCGAGCTCACCGACCCAGAACACGGGCATCGAGATCCCGATCAGCGCCAGGATCATCAGGATCGGGTCGATCAGGGTGCCCTTGAACACCGCCGCGACGAGCCCCATCGTGATCGACACCACGAGCCAGATCACCGCGGCCCCGAACACGAGCGACAGCGTCGCCGGGGCCGCCTGGACGACCTCGGGCACGATCTTCTGACCCTGGTTCGAGTACGACACCAGGTCGCGGGTGATGAAGATCTTCTTCATCATCAGCACGTACTGCACGGGCAGCGGCCGGTCGAGGCCGAACTGGTGGCGGATCTGCGCCACCGCGGCCGCCGACGGGTTGCGCCCGGCGATCTGGCGGGTCGGGTCGATCCCCGGCGTGTGGAAGAAGATCATGAACACGACCACGGTGATCACGAACATGACGAGGACGAGCGAGAGGATGCGCCTGACGATGAACGCGGTCACCGGCTGCTACCCCTCCACCCGCAGCTTGGCCCGCGGATCGAGGGCGTCGCGCACGCCGTCGCCGAAGACGTTCAGGGCGAGCACGGTGATGACGATCATGATCCCCGGGGCGATCGCGACCCACGGCCGCGTGTAGAGCAGCTGCTGGCCGTCGCTGATCACCGTGCCCCAGCTGGCATTGGGCGGCTGCACGCCGATCGAGAGGTACGAGAGCGTCGCCTCGGTCAGGATCGTGGTGGCGATCATCAGCGGGAGGAGCACGATCACGACCGTGATCACGTTCGGGAGCACCTCCGAGAAGACGAGCCGCCAGCCCGAGGCGCCCTGCGCGATCGCGGCCTCCACGTACTCCTTCTCGGACACCGAGAGCACGTGGCCGCGCACCGGCCGGTACACGTAGGGCAGATAGATGAACGCGATGATCAGCGTCGGCAGCCACAGGCTCGAGGCCTCGACGCGCACCGGGCCGATGCCGACCCCGTTCGGCGCGTTCAGGAGCACCGTCGCGACGCAGATCGCGAGCAGGATGACCGGGAACGCCCAGATCACGTCCATGCTGCGTGAGAAGAGCGAGTCGAGCCAGCCGCCGTGGAACCCCGCCAGGAGCGCGAGCACCGTGGCGAGGATGCAGCAGATGACGGCCGACCCGATCCCGACTATGAGCGAGCTGCGGCCGCCGTAGAGCACACGCGACGCCACGTCGCGGCCGTTCTGGTCGGCGCCGAGGAAGTAGTGGTGGAGGTCCCACGTCGGGCCGATCGGCGTCTCGCCGAGGTGCAGAAGGCCGCCGCCCTGCTGCATCAGCGGCACCTTCTTCCCGTTCACGATCGTCGTGCCGTTCAGGTTGTTCTCGAACGGGTTCGTGTGGGCGATGTGGTTCGCGTAGAGCGGCGCCGCGAAGCTCACGAACACGACCAGGAGGAACATGACGAGCCCTCCCATCGCGATGCGGTTGCGCACCAGGCGCCGCCCGGCGAGCGCCCACGGGCTGCGGCCGGCAACCTCGGGACCACCGGGGGCAGCCGGCTCGACATGATCCAGGGCCGCGACCTCAGCCATGTACCACCCACCTTACCAACCGGGGGCGGGCGGTTCCGGAGAACCGCACCGCCCCCGGGCTCGGATTCGACCGGCCTACTTCACCCAGAGCTGGTCGATCAGGATGTACCACTGCGGGTTCCACTGGTAGTTCCCTACCCGCTTCGACAGGAAGTCGATCTGCTTCGGGTTGTAGAGGTCGACCCACGGGGCCTGATCGGTCATGTCGTGGTCAACCTGCGCCCAGATCTCGTTCGCTGCGTCGGGGTTGGTGACGCCCTTCTGCTCGGCCTGATCCATCTTGGCCTGGATCGACTTGTCGCAGAAGGCCGCGATGTTCGGGCTGGCGTCGCTGTTCGGGTGGATGGATCCGCAGCCCAGCAGAACGTTCAGGAAGTCGGACGGTGCCGGGTAGTCCTGGTACCAGGCCGACCACGCGATGTTCCACTTGCTGTGGTTCTTCGAGTTCTGGACATACGGGTACTGGATGCCGTCGGCCAGGTACTGACCGGACGCCTTGTACCCGATCTTGTTCATGTCGGAGACCATCTGCTCACCGAGCGCCTTCGAGGTCTCGTCGTTGCCGCTGTTGACGACGACCTTGGCGCCCTCGGTACCGGACTCCTTGACCAGCTGCTTCGCCTTGGCCAGGTCGACGCCGGTCCACTTGGTGGTGTCGCTGCCGTTCGTGTACGGGCAGTACGGCTTGTAGCCCGGGAAGTTCGGCGGCAGGATCTGGCAGGTCGGCACGGCGAGCGCGGCGCCGCCGCCGATCTTCACGTAGGCGCTTCGGTCGGCCGCGTAGTTGACCGCCTGGCGCGCCTTCACGTTGTTGAAGGGCGGGGTGGTCGTGTTGAACGCGAAGTACCAGTCCGCGGTCAGCGCGTTCACGTGCACCTGGTTCGCGTACTGCGGGCTGTTCAGCTCGTTCAGCCGGTCGGCGGGGATGACGTCGCCGTCGAAGACCTCGTCGGCGGCTCCGCGCTCGACCTGCGTCACCTCGTCGGAGATCTGCAGGCCGTACTTCTCGACGATCTCATCCGGGTACCCGGCGGGCTGCGCCGCGGGATTCCAGACCTTGAAGAACGGGTTGCGGACGAGGACGGCTTCCTTGTTCGGGTTGTAGGACTTCCACATGTACGGGCCGGTGCCCGGCGGGACGCTGTTGCCCGTCAGCTTCTTCGACGTGTTCGCCGGCACCACGTACGCGAACGGCAGCGCCAGCTTGTCGAGGAACTCGGGATCCGGGGCCGTCAGGTGGATCGTGAGCGTGTAGGCCGAGTCGTCGGCGACGACGCCCTTGGAGAGGTCGCAGTGCGACGGCTTGCACGCCGAGGCGCCGACGATGCCGGAGTAGAACGACGTCGGGCCGGGGACGGTGAACTGGCGCTCGAAGGTGGTGACGAAGTCGCTCGGCTTCATCACCTGGCCGTTCGAGAACTTGATGCCCTTGTGGAGCTGGAAGGTGTACGTCTTGCCGCCGTCGGTGGGCGTCGGGATCGAGGTGGCGAGGTCGGGGACGATCTGCGTGCCCGCCGTGCCGCCCACGCGCTTGAACTGCACGAGGCCGTCATGCGTGTTGATGAGGAGCTGCCATTCCTGCAGCGTGTAGTTCTGCGCCGGATCGGCGACACCGAAGCTGGAGTTCGCCAGGATGGTGAACGTCCCGCCCTTGTGAGCGGCGACGGAGGTGTCGGGGGAGCTCGCGCCCGCCGAGCTCGATCCGCCGCCTCCCGAGCCGCCGCAGCCGGCCGCAATCGCGACCGCCGCGATGGCACTCATCGCAACCAGCCCCCGCCAGAATCGCTTCTCCATTACCCCTCCTAGGAAGTTGACGCCGCGCGCTCTATGACGCCTCGGAGGCGGCCGATGTTAGTCCTCGGGCGTTCTGGGCGCAGCGACAAGGCGATACGCGAGGGCCGCCGCGCGGGCGAGACCGTCGGCCGCGGCCGCCGGGGCCGACAGCACGGCGATCGCGATCCGGCGCTCGCCCTCGTCGATCAGCGCGACGTCGTGGCGCACGGAGTCGAGCTCGCCCTGCTTCGACGACACGACGCGGCTCGGCGCCGCCGGCAGGTAGCGGGGGACGATGTCGGTGTGCTGCGACTGCGCCATCGCAGCCAGCACCCTCCGGCAGGCAGGGACGGGGATGCCGTCGCCGCGGGCGAGCGCACACAGGAGCCCGGTCATGTCGGCGGCGCACGTCGTGTTGTCGTGGCCGCGCTCGGCAGCGGCGACGTCCATCATCCGCCGTCGCAGGCGGGTGTGCTCGAGCCCGAGGGCGGCGGCCAGGTCGTTCACGGCATCCATGCCGACCGCGTCGATGACGGCGTTCGTGGCGGCGTTGTCGGAGATCGCGAGCATGAGCAGGTCGAGCTCGGCCAGGGTGAGCCCGGTCGCCGGGTGCATGCTCTCGAGCAGGCCGCCGCCGCCCGGGACCGGCGCATCGCCGGCCCGCATGCGCCGCTCGGGATCGATCCGCCCGGCGCAGACGCCGCTCCAGAGCGCCGCCGAGACGAGCACCTTGATCGTGCTCGCCGCCGGCAGCGGCACGTGGGCTTCGCGCTCGTGGCGGCGGCCGCTGCGAACGTCGACGGCCGCGACCGCGATCACCTGTTGTGACCCTGCCTAGTCCTCGGACTCGTAGAGGCGGCGAACGGTGCGCACCCGCGACTTCAGGTCGGCCGGATGCGGCTCCTCGACGACCTTGCCGGCGTCCTTGGCGGCGTGGACGATGCGGCCCTCGCCGACCCAGATCGCGATGTGGTCGCCGTAGCAGACCAGGTCGCCGGGCTGGGCCTGGCGCAGCGACACCTCGCGGCCGGCGCTCTCCTGCTGCTCCGCATTGTGCGGGAGGAGCAGCCCGAAGCGGCGGTGGACGGCCTGCACGAGGCCGGAGCAGTCGAGGCCGTGGACGGTGACGCCGCCCCACTCGTACGGGGCGCCGAGGAACATGAGCGCCGTCTCGGCGATCGCGTCGCCGCCGGCCTTGCGGCGCGCGGCCGCGAGCGGCTCGGTGCGCAGGCCGGGCGCGACCAGCCACGTCCCCAGGTAGCGGTCGGCGGCCTGGGGCACGACGACCACGTGGGCGCGGTCCTTCTGGAGCGGCTCTCCGAGCGCCTCGGTCTGGATCCAGCCGCCGAGCCCGTCGGCGATCTTCACCTGGGCCCAGCCGTCGTCGCTTGAGGCGACATCGACGGGATCGCCGAAGAGCACCTGGGTCACCTGTTCGGAGCCCTCGGCGGGCTTCTTCCGGATCGCGGTATAGGGAAGGGTGCAGGAGGCCTGTTCCACCGCAACCATTGTATCGAGGCGGCCGCCTCCGAAGCGGCGCGAGGTGACGGGGAGGGCGCGGACGCGGGCGCCGGCGCCCTCCCCGCAGGCGCTACTTGATCTCGACGGTGGCGCCGGCCTCCTCGAGCTTGGCCTTCATCTGGTCGGCCTCATCTCGGGCGACGCCCTCCTTGACGGCCTTCGGCGCCTCGTCGGCGACCGCCTTGGCCTCCTTCAGGCCGAGGCCGGTCAGCTCGCGGATCACCTTGATGACCGGGATCTTGCTCTGGCCGGCCGACTCGAGGACGACGTCGAACGCCGTCTGCTCCTCCTCGGCGGCACCGTCGCCGCCACCGCCGCCCGCAGGGGCGGCCATGACGGGCGCGGCCGCGGCGGCCGACACGCCCCAGCGCTCCTCGAGCGCCTTCTTCAGCTCCACGAGCTCGAGAACCGACATCTCCTCGAGCTGCTCTGGCGTAACTGGCATGTTCTCTCCTTGGATCTAGGCGGCCTCTGCCGCCTGTCGCTTCTCGATGTACTGGTCGAGGACGACCAGGAACTCCCGCAGCGGTGCTGCGAAGACGTTGTAGGCCCCCTGAACGGGGCCGGCGATCGCGCCGACCACCTGGGCCTGGAGCACGTCCTTCGGTGGCAGGTCGCCCAGCGCGCGGACGTCGGCGGCCGACAGTGTCTGACCCTCCATCAGCGCTCCCCGCACCTCGAGGATGCGCGTCTGGCGGGCGATCTCGGACAGCTTCTTCGCCGCCGCGGCCGGATCGTCGGCGACGAATGCGATCGCCGTCGGCCCCTCGAGGAGCTCGATCAGGTCAGGCCGGTCGGCCTGCTTGGCCGCGATCCGGGCGAGCGTGTTCTTCGCCACGTGGAACGTCGCCCCGGCCTCGCGCAGCGATCGGCGCACCTCCGCCACCTGGGTGACGGTCAGGCCGCGGTAGTCGGTCACGATCATCGCGGGCGCCTCCCGCATGTGCTCGGCCAGGCGCTCGACGACCCGCTCCTTCTGCTCTAGACGCACGGTTCACCTCCTTCATGCAGCTCGCGTCCGCCGTGAGGCGACGCGAGCGCACGCGGATGACGTGCGCGGGCACCGGCCTCGGTCGGGTGGTCTTTTGAGCCCTCGCGGGCCCCGACGGTCTCTGGCGCGGACAGATTGGCGGCGGAACTATAGCCACGCGAAGCAGGTGCCTGGCACCGCAGCGCGGTGCCAGGCACCGGTCCACCTCGCTACACGGCGGCCGTCTCGTCCAGCAGGTCGCGCACGCGGCCCGTGTCGATCTTCACCCCGGGCCCCATCGTCGACGTGATCGTGATCGAGCGCAGGTAGCGGCCCTTCGCGGCCGCCGGCTTGGCCCGCAGGATCTCGTCGAGGACGGCGCCGTAGTTCTCGACCAGCGCGCGCTCCTCGAACGACTTCTTGCCGATCGCCACGTGGATGATCCCCGTGCGGTCGGTGCGGTACTCGATCTTGCCGGCCTTGATGTCGGAGACGGCCTTGGAGATATCGAACGTGATCGTGCCCGCCTTCGGGCTCGGCATCTTGCCCTGCGGGCCGAGGATCCGGCCGAGGCGGCCGACGGTGCCCATCATGTCGGGCGTCGCGATCGCGACGTCGAAGTCGGTGAACCCCTCCTGCACGCGGGCGGCGAGGTCGTCGGCGCCGACGACGTCCGCGCCCGCGTCCTCGGCCTCCTTCGCCTTCTCGCCCTGCGCGAACACGGCCACCGTCACCGAGCGGCCGGTGCCGTGGGGCAGGAAGAGCGTGCCGCGCAGCTGCTGGTCGGCATGGCGGACGTTCACCCCGAGGCGCAGGTGCACCTCGACGGTCTCGTCGAACTTGGCGGACTCGAGCGACTTCAGCGTCCGCACCGCGTCGAGCGGCGGATAGGCGCGCTCGCGGTCGACCTGGGCGCGGGCGTTCGTGTAGCGCTTGCCGGCCATCAGGCACCCACCTCAACGCCCATCGACCGGGCCGTGCCGGCGATGATGTGCATCGCGGCGTCGACGTCGTTCGCATTCAGGTCGGGCAGCTTCGTCTCGGCGATCTCGCGCAGCTGGGAGCGGCTGATCGTCCCCACCTTCGTCCGGTTCGGCTCGCCCGAGCCCTTCTCGAGCCCGATCGCCTCGCGGATCAGGACCGCCGCAGGCGGCGTCTTCGTGATGAACGTGAACGAGCGGTCCTCGAACACGCTGATCTCGACGGGCGTGATCCGGCCCGGGTTCGGGCCCTGCGTCGCGGCGTTGAACGCCTTGCAGAACTCCATGATGTTGACCCCGTGCTGGCCGAGCGCCGGGCCCACGGGTGGCGCCGGGTTGGCCTGACCGGCCGGGATCTGCAGCTTGATGACCTTGATGACCTTCTTCGCCATACCTCACCTCTCGTGTGGTGCAAGCGCCCGGTCGGGGCTCCCACGGTTTCCATCAGCGACGCCGGATCATAGCTACGACCGCCGCACCGCCCCGGCCAGGACGGGATAGACGAGCACCGACACCATGCCCGCGCCGACCAGCCCGGCCGCGGTGTCCGTGCGCATCTGCCCGGCTGCGATCCCGAGCGCCGTGACCGCGACGATCACCGGCAGGCCGGTCGACGCGTAGAGCGCGAGCGCGCGCCGCTCGGGAACCGGCAGGGCCCGGCGGGCGAGCACCAACGACGGCAGCCCCCGCACCACGAGCATCAGGACCAGGAAGAGCAGCAGCTTGGCGACGCCGTCCGCGGCGCCGATGACGGCGTCGAGGTCGAAGCGCATCCCTGTCGCGATGAAGAAGATGGGCACGAAGACGCCGAACGCGACCGCGTCGAGCTTCGGCTGGAGCAGGCGGCGCGACTCCGGGCCGGCGGCGATCGAGACGAGCATGCCGGCCGAGAACGCGCCCAGGACGACGTCGAGGCCGAGCCGCGACGTCAGGTAGACCAGCGCGGCGAGCAGGAACACCGACAGCCGCACCGCGAGCTGGCCGGTCGCCTCCATCGTCCTCTCGATCACGGCCACGACCCGGTGCGGGCGCACGTGCGGGGCTGCGATCGCGGCCGCCACGGCGACCAGCGCGAACGCGACCAGCAGGAGCGCCGAGTCGGTGCGGCTGGTCGTGCTCGTCAGCAGGACCGCGATCAGGACGATCGGGCCCAGCTCGCCCACGGCGCCGGACGCCATCACGAACGCCCCGAACTCGTCCTCGATGTCGCCGCGGTCGCGCAGGATCGGGGTGATCGTTCCGAGGGCGGTCGTCGTCAGCGCGCAGCCGACGAACATGTAGTTCACGATCACGCCCGCCGCCTCGAGCCCGGCGGCGATGCCGAAGGCGAGCGCCAGCGAGACGAGCCACGTGGCCATCGCCAGCCGGGCCGGGGTGCCGCGCACTCGCTCGGGCTCGAGCTCGAACCCGGCCAGGAAGAAGAGGAAGGCAAGCCCGAACTGCGAGAGCAGGTCGACGAGCGGCGTTACGTGGGCGAGCCCGAGCACGGCCGGGCCGACGAGAATGCCGAGGACGATCTCGACGACGACGAGCGGCGGCGTCGGCCGCGGCACGAGATCGGCGACGATCGGCGCGGCGGCCGCGAGGCCCGTGATGACGACCAGCGCGGAGAGGTCGATGTGCACGGCGGCGACCCTCTCACACCCGCGGGCGCCCACGTGTGCACCAAAAGGGGTCTGACCCCGCCTGGTGCATACCAGGTGCCTGGCACCGGATATTCACCCGACCAGCGGGGTCTGACCCCGAACGTCGGCCGTGACACTTCCGTCGCGCTCCCGTTCGGGGTCAGACCCCGGGTGTCCGGACGTGGCAGGGGCGGACCGTTCGCGCCCTCAGCGGCCGGTGGGCTCTCGAGACGGGGCGGCTGGGGTGGGACAGGTCTCCGAACCCCAGCGCGCAGCGGCACGGAAAGAGCCCGGTGGCGGTGTTCGGAGCGCTGTCCCAGGAAGAAGATCTAGGCCGTCGAGGCCTAGATCTTCTTGACCTTGTCGAACTCGAGCTCGACGGGGACCTGGCGCTCGAAGATCGACACGAGCACCTTGAGCTTGCCCTGGTCCTCGTTGATCTCGGCGATCTCGCCGTCGAAGTCCGCCAGGTAGCCGGACGTGATCTTCACGCTGTCGCCCATCGAGAACTCGGCCTTCGCCTTCGTCTTCTGCTCGGCCTGGGCGACCGCGGTGTGCAGCATCCGGTCGACCTCGGGCTGGCTCAGCGGCACCGGCTTGTTCTGGGAGCCGACGAACCCGGTCACGCCCGGGGTGTTCTTCACGAGCGTCCAGGCGTCGTCGGTGAGATCCATGTTGACGAGCACGTAGCCCGGCCACAGCCGCCGCTCGGTCTGCACCTTCTGCCCGTCCTTGGTCTCGACGACGGACTCCGTCGGGACCACGACGCGGCGGACGGTGAGCTCCTGGCTCATCGACTTGACCCGGTGCTCGAGGTTGGCCTTGACCTTGTTCTCGTGCCCGGAATAGGTGTTGATCACATACCAGCGGAACATGCGTCCTACTTTTGCAGATCGATCAGCTTGGTGGCGAGATGGGCGAACGCCTGGTCGAGGCCGTAGAGGTAGCCGCCGACCAGGATGCAGGCGGCGATGACGACCATCGTCGACTGCCATGTCTGCTGGCGGTTGGGGAAATCCACCTTGGCGAGCTCGGCGCGGACCTCGCCGGTGAACCCGACCAGGCCGCGCAGTCCGCGGCGGCGATCGACCTCACCCCCCGACTGGCTCTTCGGCTTGCCGGCGAGCGGCGCGCTCACCGACCGGCGGCTGCCGCCTCCGGCGGCGGGCCTCCCCCTTCGCGACGTCGATCGTGCCATCGCGGTTAGCGCGTCTCCCTGTGCGGCGTGTGGTGTCCGCACCAGCGGCAGTACTTCGAGAACTCGATCCGGTCTGGCGAGTTTCGCTTCGACTTATTGGTTTGGTAGTTGCGTCGCTTGCAGTCCTGGCACGCAAGCGTGACCAGGACGCGGACACCGGACTTCGCCACAGGAGACTCCTCGATCCACGGCACCGCCACCGGCGCCGATCAGGCAGGATACACGGAACGTGAACCGCCAAAGCACACGCGGATGACGGGCTCCACCGTCGACCGCGAGCGGCTGGCCCGGCTCCAGGCCCGCGAGGACGAGCGTTTCGCCCGCGAGCATCCGCGCTCGAGGGAGCTCTTCGACCGCGCCGGCGCCTCGATGCTCGCCGGCGTGCCGATGCACTGGATGGTCGAGTGGGCGAGCGCGTTCCCCGTGTTCGTCGCCGAGGCGTCCGGCGCCCGCTTCACCGACGTCGACGGGCACGAGTACGTCGACCTGTGCCTGGGCGACACCGGCGCGATGACCGGCCACGCCCCCGAAGCGACCGCCGAGGCCGTCTCCGACCAGGTGCGCCGGGGCACGACGCTCATGCTCCCGACCGAGGACTCGATCGCCTGCGCCGAGGAGCTCGCCCGCCGGTTCGGCCTGCCGTACTGGCAGTTCGCGCTCACGGCCACCGACGCCAACCGGTTCACCATCCGGCTGGCCCGCCAGGCCACCGGCCGGCCCAGGATCCTCGTCCACAACTGGTGCTATCACGGCTCCGTCGACGAGACCTTCATCAGCATCGGCGACGACGGCAGGCCGCAGACGCGCCCGTACAACATCGGCCCGGCGGTGCCCGTGCCGGACACGACCCGCGTCGTCGAGATCAACGACCTGGACGGCCTGGAACGCGAGCTCGCCCACGGCGACGTCGCCTGCTGCCTGTTCGAGCCGGCGCTCACGAACATCGGCATCGTGCTGCCGGACGAGGGCTACCACGAGGCGGTGCGCGAGCTGACCCGCCGCTACGGCGCGTTCCTCGTCATCGACGAGACGCACACGCTCTGCGCCGGCCCGGGCGGCTACACCCGCGCCCACGACCTCGATCCCGACTTCCTCACCGTCGGCAAGCCGCTCGCGGGCGGCATCCCCGCGGCGGCCTACGGGATGAGCGAGGAGACCGCCGCCCGCGTCGTCGCCGCGCTCCCGGACGGGCCGGTGGACGTCGGCGGCATCGGCGGCACGCTGGCGGGCAACGCGCTCTCGCTGCGGGCGATGCGGGCCACGCTCGCGCACGTCCTCACCGACGAGGCGTACGCGCGCATGATCCCGCTCGCCGAGCGCTTCACCGACGGCGTCGAGGACGCGATCGGCCGCCACGGCCTGCACTGGTACATCACCCGGCTCGGCTGCCGGGCGGAGTACGGGTTCCAGCGCGAGCGCCCCCGCACCGGCGGCGAGGCGGCCGCGTCGATGGACCACGAGCTCGACCGCTTCATGCACCTCTACGCGCTCAACCGCGGCGTCCTGATGACGCCGTTCCACAACATGGCGCTGATGTCGCCCGCGACGACCGCCGCCGACGTCGACCGGCACACGGCCGTGTTCGCCGAGGCGGTCGGAGAGCTCGCCGGCTGACCGCGTCTCCCGGTCGCACGTGCGAAACGGCGGCGGCGGGAGTAGCATCGCTTCTCGTCGAAAGGGCAACCGAGGGAGGGCTCGTGAAGCGTTTGTTCAGACCTGGATGGCCGGCAGGGGTCGTCGTACTGGCGGTCGTCGCCGTCGCCGCCGGCTGCGGGAGCAGCGGCTCGAGCGGCAGCTCGGGCAGCGCCGGAGGCTCCTCGCCGTCGTCATCGGCGCCGCAGGTCAAGATCGGGCTCGTCACGGACATCGGTGGCCTGAACGACCGCAGCTTCAACCACCTGGCGTACGTCGGCCTCCAGAACGCCGAGAAGCAGCTGGGCGTGCAGGGTGAGGTGCTCCAGTCGAACTCCGACTCGGACTACGTGCCGAACCTGCAGACCGCGGCCGCGCACGGCGACAACCTCGTGATCGCCGTCGGCTTCCTCATGGAGAGCGCGGTCGAGAAGGTCGCCAAGGCCTTCCCGAACACCAGCTTCGCCATCATCGACTCGGGCCCGGCGAAGCCGATCCCGAACCTGAAGAGCCTGCTGTTCCACGAGCAGGACGGCGGCTACATCGCCGGCTACCTGGCCGGTCTCGTCACCAAGACGAACGTCGTCTCGACCGTGGGCG
This sequence comes from uncultured Actinomycetes bacterium, assembly GCA_963731515.1. GTDB lineage: Bacteria > Actinomycetota > Thermoleophilia > Gaiellales > JAICJC01 > JAICJC01. Next base: position 244,974 of record CAVSVU010000016.1, read on the forward strand.
GCCAGAAGATCCCGCCGGTCGACCACTACATCGCGGGCTTCCAGGCCGGGGCCAAGGCGTCCAACCCGAAGGTGACGACGCTGAACGCCTACTCGCAGAGCTTCACCAACCAGGCGGCGTGCAAGGAGCTCGCGCTGAACCAGATCGCGCAGAAATCCGACGTCGTGTTCCAGGTCGCGGGCGGCTGCGGGCTCGGGGCTCTCTCCGCCGCGAAGGAGAAGGGCGTCTGGGGCGTCGGCGTGGACGCCGACCAGTCCTACCTGGGCGACTTCATCCTGACGAGCGCGATCAAGAAGGTCGACGTGGCCGTGTTCGACACGATCAAGCAGATCCAGGCCGGGACGTTCAAGGGCGGCACGACGGACTTCTTCACCGCCCAGAACAACGGCGCGGGCATCGGCGCGATCAGCCCGAAGGTGCCGGCGGCCATCGTCAACAAGCTGAAGCCGATCGAGGCGAAGATCGCGTCGGGCCAGATCACACCGCCCGACACGGTCAAGTAGCCGCGCGCCGGGGGCGGGCCCGCGCGGCCCGCCCCCGGCGATCACGCAGATGGCCGAGCACCCAGTCCTGGAACTGCGCGGGATCACCAAGCGCTTCGGCAGCCTGGTGGCCAACGACGCGATCGACTTCGAGCTCGCCCCGGGAGAGGTGCACGCCCTGCTGGGCGAGAACGGCGCCGGCAAGTCGACGCTGATGAACGTCCTCTACGGGCTCTACCAGCCCGACGCGGGCACGATCCGCATGGACGGCAAGCCGGTGCGGATCTCCTCCCCCAAGGATGCGATCGAGGCCGGCATCGGCATGGTGCACCAGCACTTCATGCTGATCCCGGTGATGACCGTCGCCGAGAACGTCGTGCTCGCCTCCGAGCCGACGAGCGGGCCCTTCCTCGACCTCGCGGCGGCGCGCAAGCGCGTGCTCGACGTCTCGAACAGCCTCGGCCTCGCGGTCGATCCGGACGCGCGCGTCGAGGAGATCTCGGTCGGCATGCAGCAGCGGGTCGAGATCGTGAAGGCCCTCTACCGCAACGCCCGGATCCTGATCCTGGACGAGCCCACCGCGGTGCTGACGCCGCAGGAGGCGACCGACCTCTTCCGGATCCTGAGCACGCTGCGCAGCGACATGGGCACGTCGGTCATCTTCATCACCCACAAGCTCGGCGAGGTGCTCGAGCTGGCCGACCGCATCACCGTCCTGCGCCGCGGCAAGGCGGTCGAGACGGTCGCGCGCGAGGGCGCGACCGAGGAGAGCCTGGCCCGGCTCATGGTCGGGCGCGAGGTGCTCCTGCGCGTGCAGAAGGAGCCCGCCCATCCGGAGAAGCCGGTGCTCGAGGTGCGCGACCTGCACGTGGCCGACGACCGTGGCCTCGAGGCGGTGCGGGGGCTCTCGCTCGAGGCCCGCGCCGGCGAGATCGTCGGCATCGCCGGCGTCGACGGCAACGGCCAGGCCGAGCTCGTCGAGGCCATCACCGGCCTGCGCCGCCCGACCGCCGGCACGATCACCGTCTCCGGCCGCGACCTCACCCGGGCCGACGCCCGGGACAGCCTCGACGCGGGCATCGGCCACATCCCCGAGGACCGCCAGCGGCGCGGCCTCGTGCTCGAGTTCTCGCTGGCCGAGAACCTCGCCCTGCGCGACTACCGCCGGGCGCCGGTCTCGCGGTTCGGCATCCTCTCGCCGCGGCGGATCGTGGCGAAGGCGCGCGGCCTCCTGACCGAGTTCGACGTCCGCGGCGGCGACCCGCAGACGCTCGCGTCCGCCCTGTCCGGCGGGAACCAGCAGAAGGTCGTGATCGCCCGCGAGGTCTCCGACAACCCCGACCTCCTGGTCGCCGCGCAGCCGACGCGCGGCCTGGACGTGGGCGCGATCGAGTTCGTCCACCGCCGCCTGGTCGAGGAGCGCGACCGCGGCCGCGCGATCCTCCTCATCAGCTTCGAGCTCGACGAGATCCTGGGGCTCTCCGACCGGATCCTGGTCATGTACCGCGGCCAGGTCGTGGGTGAGTACGGGCCCGACGTGTCGGAGCTCGACCTCGGGGTGGCGATGGCCGGCGGCGGCCGGGAGACGGCGGCGTGAGCGAGCCCGAGAATCGGGGCACGTTCGACCGCGTCGGCGGCGCGCTGAGCGCCCGCGCGGAGGGGGTGCTGCTCCCGATCGGGACGACGCTGCTCGCGTTCATCATCGGCGGCCTCGTCGTCATCACCGCGGGACACAACCCGCTGACGGCCTACAAGGCGATCTTCGACGGCACCGGCCTGAACTACGTCCTGCCGTGGACGTCGAGCAACGACAAGATCTTCGCCGCGATCAACCTGCAGCAGACGCTGATCGAGACGACGCCGCTGATCCTGACCGCGCTCGCCGTGGCGTTCGCATTCCGCTGCGGCATGTTCAACATCGGCGGCCAGGGCCAGTACATCGTCGGCCTGATCTGCTCGCTCTGGGTCGGCCTCCACTTCGCCGGGATGTCGCGGCCGCTGCACATCCTCCTGGCGATGCTCGCCGCCGTTGCCGGCGGCGCGGTCTGGGGCGGGATCGCCGGCGGGCTGAAGGCGGCGGTCGGCGCCCACGAGGTGATCTCCACGATCATGCTGAACTGGATCGCGTTCTACGGCGGCCAGTACCTGTTCGAGCTCGGCGGCCCGCTGCAGGGCTCCGAGCGCTCGGTGCCGAAGTCGAACCCGATCGCGCCCTCGGCCCAGCTGCCCGCCATCTGGGGCAACCTGCAGCCGCTCCACGCCGGCATCTTCATCGCCCTGGCCGCGCTCGTCGTCTACTGGTTCGTCCTCAACCGCACCACGCTCGGGTTCGAGGTGAAGGCGGTCGGGTTCAACCCGGAGGCCGCGCGCTACGGCGGCATGTCGGTCTCGCGCAAGTACGTCATCGCCCTGGCCATCTCGGGCGCGTTCGCAGGCCTGGCCGGCGCGATGGACATCCTCGGCTGGGAGTTCTCGATCGCGACGAACGACATCCAGGTGAGCCAGATCGGGTTCATCGGCATCGCCGTCGCCCTGCTCGGGCGCGGCCGCCCCGTCGGGATCGCCCTCGCGGCGCTGCTCTTCGGCGGGCTCCAGGTGGGGACGTCCACCCGCGCGCTCGATCCGACGGTGTTCCCGCCCGAGCTGGCGGGCAACCTGGCCACGATCATCCAGGGCCTGATCGTGCTCTTCGTCGGCGCCGAGCTGCTGCTGGTGTACGCCTGGCGGGCCCGGCGCGGGCGGCCGGCGCCGCGCCTGGACACGAGCCTGCGGGAGGAGGCGCTGTGACCGCTGTCGCCGCGACCCTGCGCTCGCGCGTGCCGACCGGCGCCCGCGCCGTCGGCCTGGTCGGGGTCGCGTTCGGATTCCTGGCGGTGTGGCTGGCCCTGCCCCCGTTCGAGGTGCGGGCGCAGGGCGCGCCGGTCGCGTTCGCGGTGATCGGGCTCGGCTGCGGCGCCTGGGCGCTCCAGGCCCGGGAGTGGCGGGCCGGAGGATGGGCCGTCGCCCTGGCCATCGTCGGCGTCCTCATCGCCACATGGGCGCAGGGCCGTTCGACGACGACGCTCGCCGCGATCGTGAACGCGGGCCTGCTGGCGTCGACGCTCCAGTACGCGACGCCGCTCGGCTGGGCCGCCATCGGCGGCGTCATCTCCGAGCGATCGGGCGTCGTCAACATCGGCCTCGAGGGCATGATGCTGATGGGGGCGTTCTTCGGCATCTGGGCGGCCGCGTGGAGCGGCACGTGGACCGTCGGCCTGCTGGTCGCCGTCCTCGCCGGCGGCGCGCTGGCGGCGATCCACGCGATCTTCACGATCCACCTGCGGGCAGACCAGATCGTGATCGGCACGGCGATGAACTTCCTCGCCCTGGGGGTGACGGGGTACATGTTCATCGACATCTACGGCGACCAGGGGACGCCGGCGAGCGTGTCCATGGTCCCGGACGTCAGCATCCCCGGCATCCGCAGCCTGCCCGGGGTGATCGGCGTCTTCGGCAGCCTGAACCTGATGATCTGGATGCTGTTCGCCGCCATCGTCATCATCCACGTCGTGCTGTTCCGGACGCCGATCGGCCTGCGCATCCGCTCGGTCGGCGAGCACCCGCGGGCGGCGGACACGGTCGGCATCTCGGTCTTCGGCGTCCGCTACGCGTCGGTGATCATCTCGGGGATGCTGGCCGCCCTCGGCGGCGCGTACCTCTCGATCGGGTTCGTCGGGTCGTTCGACCAGAACATGACCGCGGGCCGCGGCTTCATCGCGCTCGCGGCGATGATCTTCGGCAAGTGGCGCCCGTACGGCGCGTTCGGCGCGTGCCTGCTCTTCGGCTTCGCCAGCGGCCTGGCCGACCGGCTCCAGCAGAGCGCAAACGTGTCGGTGAACCTGCTCTCGACGCTGCCCTACGTGCTGACGCTGATCGCCCTGGTCGGGCTGATCGGCCGGTCGCGGCCGCCCGCCGCCGACGGCCGCCCGTACGTGAAGGAGTGACCGGACCGCGGTCCGGTGCCTGGCACCCCGCCGGGGTGCCAGGCACCTGTTACGCCGACTAGGTGGCGGCCGTCTCGGCCGGCTCGCGCGGGCCGGGGCGTTCCGCCGCCGCGTCCCGCACGGACGGCGGCTCGATCGTGATGTTCGGAAGCGCCCGGTCGAGCCAGCGCGGGATCGTCCACGAGTGCTTGCCGAGCACCGTCAGCAGGGCCGGAACGAGCGTCATGCGCACGACCAGGGCGTCCGTCAGGATCGCGACCCCGAGCAGCAGGCCGAACTCCTTGGACACGCGATCCGGCGCGAGCAGGAACGAGAAGAACACCGACGACATGATGAACGCGGCGGCCACGATCACCCGGCCGACGCCGGCCATCCCGTTGCGCACCGACGTGAACGTGTCGTTGCCCAGCACGTGCTCCTCCCGGATCCGGCTCATGAGGAACACCTCGTAGTCCATCGAGAGGCCGAACAGGATCGCGAACGCGATCGGGGGCACGAAGCTCTCGATCGGGCCGGTGCGATCCAGCCCGATCAGGCCCATGCCGTGGCCGAGCTGCACCACCACCGTGAGCGCGCCGAAGCCGACGATCGCCGATGTGAGGGTCGTGAGGGCTGCCTTGATCGCGATGACCAGCGACCGGAACGCCATCGCCATCACCAGGAACGTGATCCCGATGATGTAGAGCAGGAACCACGGCGTCCGCGAGAAGATGCGGTTGCCGATGTCGGTGAACGCGGCATTCGAGCCCGACACGTAGGCCACTGCCGTCGATCCCTTGAGCGCGTCCGGGATCACGTGGTTGCGCAGCGACGAGACGATGTCGTCGGTCTGCGAGTCCTGCGGCTTGTACTTCGAGTAGGTGTTGATGATCGCCACCGACGCCTGGTCAGGCGTCTTGGCGTTGTAGATCGGCTTCACGACCTCCGAGATGCCGGGCATGTGCTTGAAGGCGTTCTCGAGCTTCACGGCGGCGTTGTGGTCGGAGTTCAGGGCCACCACCACCGGGATCGGCTCGGTGAACCCCGGGCCGAAGCCGGTCGTCAGCAGGTCGTACGCCTTCCGGGTCGTCTGGTCCTTCGGCGCCGTGCCGGCGTCGGCCAGGCCCAGCCGGGCCTTCAGCACCGGCGCGGCGGCCACCAGCAGGATGACCACCGTGATCGGCAGGACGATCTTGGCGTTGCGGGTCACGAACCGTCCCCAGCGGGCGACGGGCGTCTTCGTCTGTCCCTCCCGGGAGTCGTCGGTGAGCGGCATCCCGAGCCGGCCGCGGTCGATCTTGTGGCCGAGCAGGGATAGCACCGCCGGGAGCAGCGACTGCGCCAGGAGCACGGCCGTCAGCACGCCCAGCGCGCTGCCGATGCCGAGCTTGGTGATGAAGTCGATGCCGATCAGGGCGAGGCCCGTGATCGAGATCGCGACGGTCGTCCCGGCGAAGAGCACCGCCCGGCCGGCCGTCGCCCCGGCGGCCGCGGCCGCCTCGCGCGGGTCGAGCCCGTCGTGCAGGAACTGTCTGAACCGGGTGACGATGAACAGGGTGTAGTCGATGCCGACGCCGAGGCCGATCATCGGCACCAGGATCTCGGTGACGGTGTTGAAGTGGGTCAGGCGCGCCGCCAGGAAGAGCAGCAGGAAGGCCCCGGCCACGGCCGTGATCGCGAAGATCAGCGGGATCGCGGTCGGGACGAGCGCCCGGAACAGGATCATCAGGATGATGAACGCCGCGACGAGGCCGATGATGTCGGAGAGCCCCTGGGTCGGCGGCGCGTTCTCCGCGTCGCCGGTGAACTGGGCGTCGATCCCGGCCTTGTCGCCGATCGCGCGGATCTTGTCCTCGATGTTGACGATGCCGGAGCGGGGCAGCTCGAACCCGGTCTGGTCGTACTGCACGTCGAAGAATGCGATCCGGCCGTCCTTCGAGAGCTGGTGCGAGCCGCTCGCCACCGGGTCGGTGATCGCGCTCACGTCCTTCTGGGCCTCGTCGAGCGTCTGCTGCGAGCCCTTCCCGGCTGCCAGCATCTGCTGGATGGCGGCCTGCCGCTCGGGGGTGTCCAGCCGCTCCCCGGGCGGGGCGGCGATGACGACGCGGAGCGCGGCGCCCTTCTGGCCGCCGAACTTCGCGTTGATCAGGTCGGTCGCCTTCTGGACATCCGAGCCGGGGATGTTGAAGTCGTTGATCAGCTTGCCGTGGAATGCGGCGTTCAGCCCGATCAGCACGACGAAGATCCCGATCCAGCTGAAGATCACCCGCCACGGGTGGTGGGCGAAGTGACTTGCCATGCGAGCCAGCGCGCCCGTGTGAGCGAGCCGGCGTTCCTCGTCCAGGTTCGGTGTTTGGAGATCAGTCATTGATGCAGCACTTCCTTGTGCGTCGAATGCGAGCCATGGTTCGAGACACCCGCGTGCGAACGCCGAACACCCTCCGGGTCGCGCCGCCGCGGCCCTCCCAGGGTATCGCGGTCCGCGCGCGATCGTGCCGACGATGTGTGGACGGTCATGTCACTCAGACCGAACACCGGCGCGGAACTCATCGCCGGCCCTGTCCACTCTCCGCTGGTGCCTGGCACCGTGCCGGTGCCAGGCACCTATGCGGAGTTCCCCGCCCGTCCGGCGAAGGAACGGGGTCTGACCCCGAACGGGAGTGCAACGCACGCGTGACGGCCGACGTTCGGGGTCAGACCCCGCTTCGCGCCTCTCGACTCAGGCCAGGCGCGACTGCTGGCGGCCGCCGACCCGGAACCAGAGCGTCACCACGCCGGCCGGACCGGCGCGCTTGGAGATCCGCACCCTCCACCTGCCCGCCGGCATCGGGCAGCCCTCCTCCGAGACGGTGCAGAACACCTGGGTGGCACCGCGGGCGCAGGCGCCCGCGGCCCCGTTGTCGCGCGTGGCGATCTCCAGCGGGACGGTCAGCCCGGGCAGGCGGACGGTCGCCCGCACGCGCGTGCCCGCGGGCGCGCGAAGCCGGTAGAGCCGGATCTGCCCGGCAGGCTCGCGCAGCCAGAGCGCCCGGGTCGCCCGACCCGCGCCGAGGCGCACGACGACGCGCCCGCGCTCGGCGACCGTCGCCGCAGGCTCAACCCGGCGCACGACCTGCGCGGGGCGATGCTGCCCGGTCGCCGCGACTCCCGAGCCGCAGCCCGCGAGCAAGACCGCCCCGCCGGCGAGCGCCACAAACCGCCTCCTCCGCAACCCATGCGCATGTACCTCGTACGCGCGGCGGCCGACGCGCGTCCCGCTCAGCCCGCGCCCAGCTCGCGCGCGACCGAGTCGCGGACGAGCTCGCGGCACTGCCGCCGGGTGGCCATGCCGGTCAGGAGCCACGTCCCCAGCCCCTCGACGAGCGCGGTCAGGCGCCAGCCGGCCAGGTCGGCGTCGATGCCGGCGTCGACGTCCCCGGCCGCCTGCCCGTCACGGATCACGTCGGCGATCGTCCGCGACCAGAACGCGTACACGTCCTCGTGCGAGTCGCGCAGGCCGGCCTCGCGGATCGCGCGGGTCGTCATCTCGCGCGCGAGCATCCAGATCTCGTAGACGCGCGGGTCGGCGTCGAAGTACACGAGCAGCAGTCGCTCCAGCCGTTCCCGGGGAGGGCGCGAGCCGGCGACCTCGAGCTCGAGCCCGACCATCGCCTCCTCGGCGTGGACGAAGGCCTCGCGCAGGAGCTCCGAGCGGGTGTTGAAGTAGTAGTGCGGCAGGGTCGGCGACACGCCCGCCGCCGCGGCGATGTCGCGCATGCGCACGCTCTCGACGCCCCGCTCCACGATCGCGCGGCAGGCGGCGTCGAGGATCGCCGCGCGCATGGCGGCGCCCTTTCGGCCCGTCCCGGGTTTCTTCAGCGACGACACAGGAATCGCCTGCATTCAAGCACCGACCGCCGCGATCGGTCAAGACCCTCCGAACGGCCGAAATCCGCTGCAGGTGAACATGCGGAGACGATCTTGACGCCGCCGGACGGCGCATGGTATAGGTCCGGCTGCGCCCTTGAGTCTTCGCTCAAAAACCCTGCGGACCGCCGTCGCCCTGGCGGGGACGGTCGCGCTGCTTGCGACCGGATGCGGCGGTGGCTCCGACTCCGGCGGCGGCGGCAAGAAGATCCTCCGGATCGGGACCACCTACTACATCGACACGCTCAACCCGTTCGTCGGGATCGAGACGCAGGACTCGACCGCCTACGGGATGGTGTTCCCGCAGCTCGTCCAGTACGGCCCCGGCCTGAAGCTCGTCGGCGACTGGGCGAAGAGCTGGACGCACACGCCCGACGGGCTCGTGTGGACGTTCCACCTGCGCGGCGGCGGGAAGTGGTCGGACGGCGTCCCGCTGACGGCGAAGGATGCGCTCTGGACGATCGACACGGAGCTGCGCTACCGCAACGGCGCCACCTCCTACGAGGCCGGCATCCTCACCGGCGTGAAGTCGGCGTCGGCGCCGAACGCGAACACGCTCGTGCTCCACTACACGCACCCGGTCGCCCCGGCGCTCGCCAACCTCGAGCAGTTCTTCGTCCTGCCCGAGCACGTCTGGGCGAAGCAGGTGGGCACGAACGGCGGCGGCCTCAAGGCGTACCGGCCCGAGGAGCACCTGCCGATGGTGTCGGGCGGCGCCTACACGATCTCCCAGTTCCAGGAGAAGGGGACGACGGTCTTCAAGCCCAACCCCTACTTCTACGGGCCGAAGTCGCACGCGGCCGCGGTCACGCTGACGTACTACACGAACGCGACGTCGATGGTGGCCGACCTGCAGGCGCACAACCTCGACTTCGTCGACGCCGTGCCCTACACCGCCGGGAGCGTGCTCAAGGGCCAGAAGGGGATCACGCTGAACGAGCAGCCGGGCGACGAGGTGACGAACCTCGGCTTCAACTCCAACCCGAAGAAGCCGAAGAACCGCGAGCTCCTGAACCCGCTCGTGAAGGCCGCGTTCGAGTACGCGACGCCGCGCGAGCAGATCGTGAACGTCGTCTTCCGCGGCTACGCGCACCCGTGGGCGAACATCATGTCGGCGTGGTCGGGCCCGTCGGGCTGGCTCAACCCGGCCGTCAAGCCGCTGCCGTATGACCCGAAGAAGGCCGGCCAGATCCTCGACTCGCTGGGCTACAAGCGCGGCTCCGGCGGCGTCCGCATGGTTCCCGCGACCACGGGCGCCTACCCGCAGCCCGCCCACCCGATGAGCTACGGGATCATCGTCCCGGACGACCTCGACTTCAACGGCGACCGCCAGTTCCAGATCCTGGCCGCGGCCTACGCCAAGATCGGCGTGAAGGTGCACGAGATCTCCGGCGGCGACGGCACCCAGGCCTACACGATGATCACGGCGCCCGGCGGGAAGTACCTGACCGCCGACATGTTCACCTGGTACTGGCACCCCTACATCGACCCGAACTTCAACCTCTCGGTCGTCACCAAGGAGCAGTGGTACGACAACAGCGACACGGGCTTCGACGACCCCAAGTACGACCGCTGGTACGACCAGCAGGGCAAGCTCGTCGACTTCAAACAGCGGCAGGCGCTCGTGTGGAAGATGGAGGCCTACCTGGCCCAGCAGCGCCCCTACATCCAGCTCGTCAACACCGACATGCTGACCGCGCACGGCGAAGGGTGGACCGGGTTCCAGCCCGACCTGTGGGGCTACTGCAAGTGCTACTACACCGACCCGCGGCCGTCGTAGACGGCCGATCAGTCGGGCAGGAGCGGCACCGTGAGGCCCTGGTCACGGCCGAGCAGGACGGCGCGCATGATCGCCTTCGAGCCGTAGCGCTCCCGCACCTCGTCGATCGCGGCGTCGAGCGCGCCGCCGTTGCGGCGGTCGAACGGCAGCAGCAGCTGGACGGCGCGGTCGTCGGACAGGTTGGCGACGGCCACGCCGACGAGCGTCAGCCCGCGGGCCTCGATCATCGGCATCGCGGCGGCCAGGAGGACTCGGGCGGTGACGAGCACCGGCTGCGTCTCGGCGGTCGCGTGCGGGAGCGTGTGCGACCGGGTGACGCGGCTGAAGTCGCCGAAGCGGAGCCGCAGGACGACCGTGCGCCCGACCCGGCCCGCCGCCCGCATGCGGCGGGTGACGCGATCGACCAGCCCGACGAGGGTCGCATCGATCGCCGCCGCCGAGCGGGGCGCCCGCCCCAGCGCCCGCTGGGAGCCGATCGAGCCCCGCCGCCGCCGCGCCTGCACCGGCCGCGGGTCGCGGTTGTGGCTGAGGGCGTACAGCTGCCTTCCGGACGCCCGCCCCAGCATCTCGACGAGCGTCCCCTCCCCCAGCGCCGCCACCTCGGCGACCGTCGCGATGCCCTGGTCGCGCAGCCGGGTCGCCGTCTTCGGCCCCACCCCCCAGAGCGCCTCGACCGGGAGCGGGTGCAGGAACGCGAGCTCGCGCGCGGGCGGGACCACCAGGAGCCCGTCCGGTTTCGCGACGCCGCTCGCGACCTTGGCGAGGAACTTCGTCCGCGCGACCCCGACCGTGATCGGCAACCCCACCCGCTCGCGCACGGCCCGGCGCAGGCGCACCGCGATCTCGACGGGTGAGCCCGCGATCCGCTCCATGCCGCGCACGTCCAGGAAGGCCTCGTCGATCGAGAGCCCCTCGACCAGCGGGCAGTGGTCGTCGAACACGCGGTAGACGGCCTTGCTCGCCTCGGAGTAGGCCGACATCCGCGGCCGGACGACGACGGCGTGCGGGCACAGCCGCCGCGCGACCCGGCCGCCCATCGCCGTGCGGATGCCGTGCGCCTTGGCCTCGTAGCTCGCCGCCAGGACGACGCCGGCGCCGACGATGACCGGCCGCCCGCGCAGGCGGGGGTCGTCGCGCTGCTCGACCGAGGCGTAGAAGGCGTCCAGGTCGGCGTGCAGGATCGTCGCCGCGTCCATCGAACATATGTTCGCATACGCGGAGGTGTTCTGTCAGCCCGCGGCCTGCGCCGCCCGCTCGGCGAGGCGCTCGTCGCCGATCCCCTCGGCCCACTCCCCGAGGTCGTCCCGCGGCCCCCGCCAGCGCAGCTCCTCGGCCCGGCCGAAGAGGTCCTCGTCGCTGCGCAGCGTCGCCAGGTCCTTGAAGAGCAGCGCCAGCTCGCGCTGCCCGCCGAGCACCTCCGCCGGGAAGTCCTCGATGCGACCGTGCTCGTTCACGAGCCGCGCGGCCGTCACCTTGCCGATCCCGGGGATGCCGGGATAGCCGTCCGCGCTGTCGCCGACGAGGGCGAGCAGGTCGGGGATCCCCTCGGGCGCGACCCCGAACTTCTCCCGGACGCCGTCGACGTTGCGGATCGCGCCCGCGCGGCGGTCGACCTGCACGACCCGGTTGCCGCGCACGCACTGGGCCAGGTCCTTGTCGGGAGTCCAGATGCACACCTGCTCCACGTCGTCGTCGTCCGCGGCGATGCGGGCGGCGGCGGCGAGGGCGTCGTCGGCCTCGAGCGCGACCATCGGCCAGGCCGCGACACCCATCGCGGCGAGGCCCTCCTCGAGCGGCCCGAACTGCGCCTTCAGCGCCGGGTCGACGCCGTCCCCGGTCTTGTACCCGGCCCAGAGGTCGTTGCGGAACGACTCGATCACGTGATCGGTGGCGACGCCGACATGCGTGGTGCCCGTCTCGAGCATCTGCAGGATCGAGTGCAGGACGCCCGCGGCGGCGCCGAACCGCCCGCCGCCGCCGCGCCCGCGGCGGCGGCCGTAGAACTGGCGGAAGAGCTCGTACGTCCCGTCGAGGAGGTGGACGACCATCAGCCGCCGCCCAGCTCGCGATGGCGGGCGGTCGCCTCGTCGGCCTTCCTGCGCGCGGCGTCGCGGGCGCGCCCGGCGGCCGCGGCCGAACGCTCCGCGCCCTCGACCCGCGTCTCGGCCGCCTTCAGGACGCGGCGGGCCCGCGCGAGCTCGGCCTTCGCGTCGGCCAGCTCCTCGGACGCGCGCCCGAGCCCCTCCTCGGCCCGGTCGAGCTTCTCCGCGGCCGCGGCCGCCGCGGCGGCGGCCCGCTCGAGCCGCTTGGCGGCGACTTCGTCGCGCACGGGACGGGGCTCCGGCTCCGCCTTCGCGGCCGCCTTCCCCGTCGCCTTCCGCGCGGGCGCTCGGGCCGGACGCTCCGGGACGGCCGCCCCCAGCGGGAATCCGATCGCCTGCTGCTCGCGGACGACGACGCCGCGCCGGGCCTCCTCGGCGAGATCGGGGTCGAGCGCCGCGGCATGCAGGGTGTCGCGCGCGCGTGCGAGCGCCGCGTCGCGGCCGGAGCCGGCCCGCTCGGCGATGCGCCCCGCCGGGCGCATGAGCGCGTCGAGCGCCTTCGCCTCGGCCTCGATGGCGGCGCGCAGGTCGGCCACGGCGGCGCCGGCAAGCTGCACCTCGCGCAGCGTCGCCCCGGCGTCCAGCAGCGCCGCGAGCAGATCCGGCTCGTCGCGGGCGAGCCGGTTCACGACCCAGGCCGCCACGCTCGGCTTGCGCAGCTTCGCCACCGTCGCCGCCTCGGCCCGCCGGCCGTCGCCGCGCAGCGCCTTCGCGGCCGCGTCGCGGGCGGCGACGAACTCCTCCGGGTCGAGGCCGTAGAGCCGGTCGGCCTCGGCGTCGAGCGCTGCGGTGTCCTGCTTCGGCGGCATCGACGCGGACGGTAGCTCGCCCGGTGGGCCATCATGCGGGCATGGCGAAGCTCGACAAGGCCCGCTGGTGGACGGTCCGGCCCGCGCGGAGCCGGAAGGCGGCCACCTACCGCTGCCCGCTCTGCGGCTACCAGCTGCACGCGATGGCCGACCACATGCTGATCGCGCCCGAGGGCGACGCCGACCGCCGCCGCCACGCGCACACCGAGTGCGTGCTGGCCGCCCGCGACCAGGGCCGGCTGCCGCTCCGCGAGGAGTGGCTCGCGACCCAGCCGCGGCCGCCGTCGCTGTGGCGGCGGATGCGCGACCGCCTGCGATGAAAATTCTGATCCGCCGGGGTCATAGTCTCCACCACGGCGGCGCCATGCCCGCCGACACGGACGAGAGGAGAGGGATGCCCGGCGAAATCGTGCATATCGAGATCCCCGCCGACGACACCGGCGCGAGCCGCGAGTTCTGGGGCGCGCTGTTCGGGTGGCAGTTCGAGTCGTTCCCCGGGCCGTCGGAGTACCACATGACCCGCATCAGCGACCAGACCGGCGGTGCGATCACCAACATGGAGCCCGGCAAGCGGGGGACGCGGCCGTACTTCAGCGTCGACGACATCAACGCGGGCGCGGCCCGCGTGAAGGAGCTCGGCGGCACTGCCAGCGAGGGGATGCCGGTCCCGCAGATGGGCTGGTTCGCGACCTGCACGGATCCACACGGCAACGAGTTCGGCCTCTGGCAGACCGACGCGTCGGCCCCGACGCCGACGGGCTAGCGCCCGCGCAACGGGGACTGTCCCCGCACGGGGGCAGTCCCCACGCTGGAAGATCCTGGCAACAAATAACGCCTTTGGGGGATTGAGGCCCCAGGGGGAGACACGGACGCTCGCTGTATAGCCACCCCGCCACCGCCCCTCCCCCGGGGCGCGGGGCGGGGTCAATCCACCCCCCGGAGCGAAGGCGAGCAGATGGCCCCCTCTCTACGCAGTTCGGCTGCGCGGCGCAGCCTACCCGTGGCCCCCGGCACCCGTGGCGCGCGGTCGAGCCAGCTCGGCCAGACGCTCCCGCTGGTCGTGGTGTTCATGTTCACCATCCTGATCTTCGCGGGCCTCGTGATCGACCTCGGCAACGCGTACCGCGTCCAGCGCGCCCTGCAGGCCTCCGCCGACGCGGCCGCCGCGGGCGGCGCCGGCGAGCTGACGCTGGACTACCCGGCCAACGTCGGCGACGCGACGGCCGCCGCCACCCGCTACGGCTCCCAGTCCGGCGGCGAGAATCCGATCCCCGGCGTGCCCGGGTCGGACGTCACCGAGAACGTGAACGTCGACTGCCAGGCCCAGGCGGGGTACAACTGCACGCTCGGGCAGCCGAACACGGTGACGGTCGACGAGACGGCCAAGGTGCCGACGTATCTGCTGAAGCTGCTCGGATTCGACACGATCACGCTCAAGGCGCACGCCCAGGCGTGCTCGCCCTGCGGCGGCCTGCCGCTCGACGTCATGATCGTGCTCGACCGGACGGGGTCGATGGGCGCGAGCTCCAAGATGCCGCAGGCGAAGGCCGGGATCATGGCGTTCCTCTCGACGATGGATCCGACCGTGGACAACGTCGGCCTGGCGGTGCTCCCGCCCGCACCGTCGGTCGCGGGCGCATGCACGAGCGTCAACCCCTGGTTCAACGGCGATCCCGGCGGCACCTACGACCTGACGGGCGCCGCGTATACCGTGGTACCGCTCTCGAACTCCTACGCCTCCAGCACCGGCAACCTGAACACCTCCTCGCCGCTCGTCTCGACCGTGAACTGCGTCCAGCCGGGCGGCAACACCGCCTACGCCGAGGCGCTGGACGCGGCCTACAAGGAGCTCCAGGACGACGGCAGGCCGGACGCGCAGAAGGTGATCGTGATCCTGTCCGACGGCGCGGCCAACGTCGGCCCGGGCTTCCTGCCCGGGACGTCGCCCTACCTGACGAACCCGTGCGGCCAGGGCGTGACCAGCGCGGGCGTCGCCAAGGCGGCCGGCGTGCTCATCTACTCGATCGCATACACGGCCGACGGCGACGACTGCTACGCCTCGCCCGGCGCAACGGTGGGCGGCAACACGCTCACGGACGCGGACTTCAGCAAGGTCAAGGAGAGCCCCGACCCGGGTGCCGAACAGGCCCTGCAGAACATCGCGACCGACCCGTCGTACTTCTACGACGTCCCCAACCCGACCTCGCTGACCGGCATCTTCCAGCGGATCGCGGCGGACCTCGCCGGCGGCTCCTCGCGCATCGTCCAGTAGACGTCCCACGCGAACGGCCCTCGCCTCCGGGCGGGGGCCTTCGGCGTGCGCTGGACAGACCGGCCGTCGTGCCGCCCCCGTGCGTGGCGCGGGTCGTCCCGACCATCCTCATCACGGGCGGCGGCTTCGCCCCGGTAACACGGACGCCCCAGACGCCCGGGACGACGGTCCACTGGCAGTGGGCGAACCCGGCGACCGCCTCGGTCACCTCGACCGGCGGGCTTCCGCTCATGCCCTCCAGCCGAAGAGCGCGGGCACCTACGCGGTCACGTTCTGGTCGGTGGGCTCGTTCCCGTACCACTCGACCGCGGACCCGTCCCGGAAGGGCGTGACCCTGGTGAGGATGTGCAACGTGCCGCAGGTGGGCCTGGCTCAAGACCGACGTCACCACGACGTTCGTGACCTTCACGCCCGCCCGCACCGGGACGTTCAAGCTGCGCGCGCGGCTCCGCGACAAGGCCGTCAAGAAGGCGTCAGGCTTCTCGCCGGTCAGTACAATCCGGGTCAGCTAGCGCCGACCCGGCGCCGGACACGATCCCGGTGAGCAGCACCGTCAACGTCACCCTCGCAGACCTCGTCGACCGCAGCGCGGGCGAGGTCGTCACCGTCCGCGGCAAGGAGCTGCGGGCCGACGCCACCGTCGCGGAGGGCCGGGCGATCTTCGCCTCCGGCTCGGTGCGGCTGATCCCTCTGCTCGAGGGCGACGCGTACGCCGGCGCCGTCGGCCGCGACGATCTGGAGGGCGCAGACGCCGACGCGGCGATCGCCGACCATGCGACCGCGCAGCCCCCGACCGCCGCCGCCTCCGACCGCGTCGGCGACGTCGTCGCCGGCCTGGGCGAGGACGCGGGCCGGCGGGTGGTCGTCCTCGGCGACGACGGCCGCACCTACGTCGGGCTCATGTGCTTCGACCGCGACCGCACCCGGCTGTGCATCGACGCCGAGTGCCACGCCGCGGCCGCCGCTCAGCCGCCGGCGTCGTAGGTCGCGAGCTCCGCATGAAGTGGCTAAGGCTGATGGGGACGGTGGTCGAGGAGAGTGCGAGCGGTTCGTATTGGACGATGCCGCGGGTGTCCATCATCGTCCAGGTAAGGACGATGTCTTCGCCGATCGCGTCCGGCCAGCCGCCGACGGCCTGGACGTCCTTTGTCCAGTAGGCGGAGAAGGCGCCTTGGGCGACGAGGGCGCTGTTGTAGGCGGCCTGCATCCGCTTGACGCCGTTGATGCCGAGCCGGTAGTCCCATTGCTGCATCCGGGTCAGGTAGTTGGTGTCCTCGTTCTCGACGACGATGGCACCGGCGCAGGCGCACACGTGCTGATCCTGGGGATCCTCGGTCACCCGGGCGACGAGATACTCGAGGGCGTCGGGGTAGAGGTAGGTGTCGGCGTCGACGGTGACCACCAGCGGCGTCTCGATCGTCGCGAGCACCCTGTTGAGTGCGTGGAACTTCCCCGGCTCCGGCTCGAACACCCGCCGGTAGTCGAGACTCAGCCGCGCCGCCGCCGCCTCGGCCAGCTCGGCGGTGCGATCGGTCGAGTTGTTGTCCGCCAGCACCACCTCGATGTCGCCTAGATAGGTTGTGGCGGCGAGCCGCTCCAGCGTCGCCTCGACCGCGTCCTCCTCGTTCCACGCCGCGACGACGACCGTCACCGGTGGCCATTCGCCGGCCGGCCAGGTGCCGGCGGGCGGGTCGAGCCCAAGGCCGTGATACGGGCTCACGATCAACGTCGCCGCCATGAACCCGATCACCAACCCCGGGATATACGCCAGGAGCAGCGGGATCACCCATGCCATCACCGGCCCGATTGCCTGGTCGAGCTCACCCCGCCACGGCCCCGACGCCCAAACCGCGAACCCGACCCAGCACGCCGTCAGGATGCAGGCGAGGACGAACCGCACCGCTGGGCGCATCCCGCTGACCGGATGCTCCCGCCTTGTGAAACCGCCCACTGGACGCGTCGCCACGACCCGACCCCCTCTCGACCCGGACGCGAGTCTACCGCACACAACTCTGGTCGTCTCCGAACGCCAAGGCGGAGCGGGCGTGGTCCGGCGCCTCCTCGAACCGGGTGGAGACGCTCAGGCTGCGGACGATCACGGCGAGGTCGAGGGCCTCCGGCTACATCACGGCCGTTCCGGCCGTGGCTCGCGGCCGCTCTTCCGCAGCCCGATCCCCGAGAGCGCCTCGAGGACGACGCGGTGGCCGGCGAGCGCGGTGATGCCCGCGGGGTCGTACGGCGGCGACACCTCGACGATGTCCATCGCGCACAGGTCGACCTGCGACGCCACGGTGCACACCGCCCAGAGCAGCTCGCGCGTCATCAGGCCGCCGGGCTCGGCCGTGCCGGTGCCGGGCGCGAACGCCGGGTCGAGCACGTCGATGTCGACCGTGAGGTAGGTGCGCGGCGCCCGCGAGCGGGCGTGGGCGATCGCGTCGTTCGTCACGGCCGCGATGCCGCGCTCGACCACCTCGCCCATGGTGTGCCAGCGGAAGCCGGCGCTGCGCATCCACTCGAAGTCCTCCGGGAACGGCCACGCCCCCCGCAGCCCGACCTGGACGATGTTGTGCCCGTCGAGGTGGCCGTCGCGGACGGCGTGGTGGAACGGGGTGCCGTGCGGCGCCTCGCCCTCGTAGTCGCCGGTGTCGGCGTGCGTGTCGAAGTGGATGACCGAGAAGCCGTCCCGCCCGAAGCGCCCGGCGAGCGCGGCGAGGACGGGCATCGAGAGCGAGTGGTCGCCGCCGAGCACCACCGGGATCGCGCCGGCGGCCAGGATCTCGGACACGCCCTTCTGCAGCAGCGTGTGCGACCGGGCGAGGTCGGAGGAGCGCACCTCGATGTCGCCGTAGTCGACGACGTCGAGCTCGGCGTACGGGTCGACGCCGAGCTCCATGTGCGGGCGGGCGATGGGAAAGGCGACGTCCTCGGCCATCCGGATCGCCCGCGGGCCGAACCGCGTCCCCGGCCGGTAGGACACGCCCTCGTCGAACGGCGCCCCCAGGACGGCGACGTCGGCGCCGGCGAGCCCGGCCGGGTCGAGCACGAGCGGCACCCGGCCGAACGTGACCCCCACCCCGGCGTAGCTCGCCTCGTCGGGGCGGTTCGGCTGCATGCGATGCGAGTCGGTCATGCCGGCAACCCTACCGGGCGTCCCCGGCCCGGACGCCGTCGAGCCAGTCGCAGACGACCCCGGCCCACTCCGCCGCCCGGTCGCGATGGGGATGGTGGCCTGCCCCCGGCAGCTCGCGGTACGTCCAGCCGGGATGGCGGGCGCGGGCCGCGCGCGCGAACGCGACCGGCACCAGGTGGTCGGCGTCGCCGTGAACGACCAGCACGGGGCAGCGGACCGCGCTCGCGAGGGCGTGGTAGGCACCGGGCCGCACGGCGAACCGGACGAGCGACCGCAGCCGGTTGGCGCCGCGCCGGCTGAGCGTCGGCCACCGGCCGCCCGCAGCCATGTCGCGGACGTAGAGGGCGCGGTGGCGGGCGAAGTCGAGCGCCGCGACCCCGAGTGGGCGCCCGGCCCGCGCGGGCGGGAAGAAGCTGTTCGTGAGCACGAGCGCCTCGACCCGCTCCGGCTCACGGATGGCGAGCCGGAGCGCGCGCACCCCGCCCTGGGAGTGCCCGACGAGCACGACCGGGCCGGCGGCCGGCGGAGCCGTCGTGACACGGCCGGCGCGGGCGAGAAACGGCGCGGCGGCGTCCCACTCCGACGCCGTGCCACCGACGCCGGCCAGGCACACGATCGTCGGGTCGGAGGTCACATGTGGAATCTAGGCCGGTGGGTTAGAACCGGACGCCGGGATCGGCCTCGTCGAGGGAGCCGCGGTTGCCCGCCGGAGGGGGCTCGCTCGACAGGTGCGCAGCCGAGCCACTGGAGGACCACGCGACGACTCGGCGCGACCGGGCTCCGGGCGGCGCGTGGGTCGCTCGGAGCCACCTGCCCGGGCCGGCCGTGTCAGGGCCGGCTAGCCCGAGGGCTGGGCGACCGGCGCGCGGGCCGACATCCGCCGCACCGCCGGGCTGGCCGTGGCGGCGGCGGCGAGCAGGATCATCCACCCGGCAAGCGCGAACACGCAGGCCCTGGAGCCGACGGCCTCGAGCGTCACGCCGGCCACCAGTGACCCCAGCGGGATCGCGCCGAACGCGACCAGCGTCTCGACGCTCGCGACCCGTCCCCGGAGGTGATCCGGCGTGACGGCAAGCTGGTAGGAGCCGACCACGACGTTCCAGGCCGGGCCGACGAAGGCCATCAGCCCGAACAGGATGCCGAGCACCGCGATGTTGGTGGTGAACGCCACCGGCACCATCAGCACCGCCCACACCCAGTTCGCCCCGACCACGACCGCCCCGGTGGGGACGCTGCGCTCGAGCCAGGGCGCGCTCAGCGACCCGAGCAGGCCGCCCACACCGGCGCCGGCCAGCATCAGCCCGATCTGGGCCGGCGTCGCCCCGCCCTGCCGTGCGATGACGATCAGGATCAGGACGAGCGCCTGGAACAGGAAGTTGCTGCCGGCAACCAGCAGCGCCGAGTCACGGAGGAACGGCTCGCGCACGAGCCACGCGACGCCCTCGCGGATCTCGCCCGCCGCATGCCGCAGCGACAGCGGCTCGCGCGAACGGTCGCCCTGTAGATCGCGCTGCACGCCGAGCAGCGTCCCGATCGAGACCAGGTAGGTGAGGGCGTCGAAGACGAAAGGCACGGCCCGGCCGAGTCCGAACATTGCGGCCCCGAGCGGCGGGCCGACCATCCCGGCACCGCGTCCGCGCGCCTCGTTGCCCGCCAGTGCGGCCGCCAGCTGATCGTTCTCGACGACGTGCGGCACAGCGGCGTGCTCGGCCAGGCTGAAGAAGACGAACAGGCAGCCCTCGACGAATGCGACTGCGGCGATCTGCGCGATGGTCAGCTGCCCGGCGAGGAGCGCGGCGACGAGGCTGGCGAGCGCCAGCGCGCGCCCCGCGTCGCAGGCGAGCATCATCCTCCGGCGGTCGACGCGATCGACGAGCACGCCGGCCGGGAGCTGCACGAGCAGGTAGGGCACGGTGGCCGCGAAGCCCACCATCCCGGCATCGGCCGGCGAGCCGGTCAGGCCGAGCACGAGCAGCGGGTAGGCGGCCGTCGAGGCTCGCGTGCCGAGCGTGGACACCGCGAGGCCGGCCCAGAGCAGCATGTAGTCGCGGTTTCGGCGAAGCGCCGTCACGGGAGCTGCTCCGAGTCGGCGAGGGGGACCGCAAAGGCAAGCCTGCGCACCGGCCGGCTCCCGGGCGGGCGGAGGCGCGGGTCGTCGATGCGGTCGGCGTAGCGATTGACCAGCGCGAGGTAGTCCTCCCCGAACTGTTCCAGCTCCTCCCGGGTCAGGAACAGCAGCCCCGAGCTGAGCTGTGCGGCGTCGCGCCACTCGGGCGGCTCGGAATCACCCCGGGACATGTGCTCCCGGAGGTCGGCGAGATCGCGGTTGACCATCTGCCGCACGAGCTCCGTCGCGGCAGCCTCACCCTCCGCGTCGGGCTGCACGGCCGACCAGCGGAGGTCGGCGATCACCGGCTTCCACGGCCGCTCGCGCCCGCGGCCGCCCGGGGCCGGCTCGACGTAGCCGTACTTCGCGAGCTGCCGGAGGTGGAACGAGCAGCTGCCGGTGCTCTCGCCGGTCAGCTCGGCGGCACGCGTCGACGTCAGCGTCCCCTCGCGGGTGAGGAGCGTGAGCAGCCGCAGCCGCAGCGGATGTGCCAGGGCGCGCATCGCCCGCGGGTCGTCCAGCTCTCGGCGGGTCAGATCTGCCATCGACGCATACCAAGATAGCTTTGCAAAGATATGTTGTCAAGATCGGATCACCACCCGCCGGGCTGCCATCTCAACCCACGCCAGGGCGACGGATCCTTCAGTCGCGAGTGCGGTGGGTGACGGCTCGCAGCCGCTCGCGCAGGCCGACGACCATCGTGTCCTCGGCGTCCGGGTCGGCGTCCGCGACGGGCGCCGGCTCGGGCTCGGCGACCGGCTCGGGCGCCTCGGCGGCGACGGCCTCGGGCGGCCGCCGCTCGAGCTCGCTGCGCAGCGAGTCGATCCGGTCGAGCAGCATCAGGATCGCCCGGCCCATCGCCCGCCGGTCGGCCACGCCGGCGCCGGCCAGGCCGACGGCCCAGCGGCGCAGCTCCTGCTCCTGCTCGCGTTCCTGCTCCACGGCTGCATCATCGCAGAAACCGTCAACCCTGGCCGAATTCGGCGGCCGGGAGTCAGGCGGCGGACGCACGGATCGTGACCCGCGTCCCGGGCTCTGCCTCGGCGAGCGTGAAGCCCGGGAACATCCGCGCGATGATCTCCAGGCCGAGCCCGCAGCCCTCCGAGCCGGGCGAGCCTGCGGGGCCGACGCCCTCGTCGCGGATCGAGACCACGACGATGTCGGCGTCCATGCGGGCGTCCAGCGAGAACGTCCCGCCGCGGCCGCCGGGGTAGGCGTGCACGACGACGTTGGCCGCCGCCTCGCTCACGGCGAGCAGGAGATCGCTCCGCGTATCTTCGTCAACGCAGGCGTCCTCGCACCAGGTCCGCACCTGGAGACGCGCCTCGGGCACGCTGTCGGGGACGGCGTCGAGGCGAACATGCAACTCGCCGGATTTCGGGTCTGCCCAACATGCCATTCCTGTGCCGTTCCCGGGGAGGCGCGCCGCGAAACCCGCGGCGGGCGATCACTCGGTGCCGGGCGGCTGCAGGTAGGGCGCCCGCCGGTCGCTCGGGCGCGGGTCGAGCGCGCCCCACAGGCGGCGAAACTCCTCGGGTCGTCGAGCAGGAGCCCGCGATGCTCGGGGCAGAGGGCAAGGCCCTCCTCACCCGTGGGCAGGACCGGCACCACGGCCGCCCGCTCGCAGCCGGGGAACCTGCACTCGATCGCGTCGGCGCCGCCCATCGTGCGCCACCCTACTCCGTCGCCGCGGGTCGTACCCGGGGCGCGGCTGCTACGCTCAACCCGGCCACCGGCTCCGCCCAGGTCCAGTCACCAACCTGTCTCGCGGGCCGCCTGCGCCACGTGCATCTGCGATGGGGACGGGAACGGATGGCCTCCATGAGCGAACCCGGCGTGCCCGATCTCACGGACAGCCGCATCGACGTCCAGAGCCGCGCCGGCGTGTGGGTGCTCTCCCTGCACGGGGAGCACGACGTCGCCACGCAGCCGAGCCTGCGCGAGCAGCTCCGCCATGTGCGGGCCGCGGGCGGCCCGATCGTCGTCGACCTCTCGCCGGCGGGCTTCGTCGACAGCACCGTCGTCGGCGCGCTGCTCGAGTGCGTCGGGGACGGGCCGCCCGTGTCCGCGGTCGCGCCGCCCGGGTCGGCGGCGCGGCGGATCGCAGACCTCGTCCACCTGGGCGACGCGCTGCCGGTCCACGACGATCTCGCGGCCGCCATGGACGCAGCCCGGACCGGCGCGGGCGCCGAAGCGCCCTAGGCCGAGCCGAGCGCGTCGAGCTCGGCGTCCGTGAGCTCGATCTCGAGCGAGGCCAGGTTCTCGCGCAGGTGGTCGAGCGAGAGCGTGCCCGGGATCGGCAGCACCGCGGGCGAGCGGTGCAGCAGCCAGGCCAGCGCGATCTGGCTTGCGGTCTTCCCGTGCCGCCCGGCGATCTCGGTGACGGCGGGGGCGTCCTGGCCCCGCAGCGGGAAGTAGGGGACGAACACGATCCCCTCCGCGGCGCAGTGGTCGATGACCGCGTCGTGCCCGCGCTCGGCCAGGTTGTAGCGGTTCTGGACGGCGGTGATCGGGACGACGACGCGGGCCCGCTCGATCTGGTCGACCCCGACCTCGGAGATGCCGACGTGGCGGATCCTGCCGGCGGCGTGGAACTCGGCGATCACGGCCATGGATTCCTCGAGCGGCGTGTCCGGGTGGACGCGATGCAGGTAGTACAGGTCGATGACCTCGGTCCGGAGGCGGCGCAGGCTCTCCTCGATCTGGCCCCGGAGGACGTCGGGCTTACCCTCGCCCTCCCGGTAGCCGCCCTTCGTTGCCACGACGAGGCCGGACCGGGGCAGGTCGAGCGCCGACCCGACGGTCGCCTCGCTCGCGCCCGAGGTGTAGAGGTAGGCGGTGTCGATGTGGGTGAGGCCGGCCGCGACCGCCGCGCGCACGAACTCGCCGTTCTGCGGCGTGTTCTCGAGGCGGTTCGAGCCCATCCCGATGCGCTTGACCTCGGTGTCGCCGAGGGTGATCGTCGTGTCCGGCATCGGGGCGGCACACTAGCCTGCGCCGCGGGAGATGTTCGCCGCCAGCGCTCGCGGACCGCGGGCTGCTACCGGGTCGCGACCTCGTGCCTGGATTCCGCGCGCCGCGTGGCCAATCGCCGCGCGAGCTCCTCGCGCTCGTGCCGGAACAGCAGTCGCCCGAACGACCTCCCGGTCAGGGCGGTGGCGGCGAACTCCTCGCGCTCGTGCCGGCGAGGTACCGCGCCGCTCGGTTGTCGTGTAGTCATGGGCCGACCGTACCACTCCCGCCTGGCGCCGGACCCGGTGTCCCCGCGAAAGGCGCGGGTGTTCACCACCTCTTCACCGATCCGAGTCCACACCGAAACCCGCCGCCCGGTAGCGTGCTCGCGCGCCGGGCCGGTCGTCTGGATCTTGGCCGATACTGGCGGCCGGCCTGGCCGCCCGCCGGCGTTCAGGCGATTCCTCCAGGCGCCTCCGGGGTAGCTGACAGGGGCCCACGCCGGATCAGTGCCCACCCGTCACACTCCCCTGGAGGTCAGCATCATCGTGCCAGCCAACGAGTTCGTGCGCGTCCGCTTCACCGATGGTCACCACCAGCAGTGGCCCGTGCCCGACGACAAGGCGCCGGATGAGGTGCTGGAGGAGCTCCACCGGGTGATCGTCTCCGGCCAGTGGTTCCGTGTCCCGGACGGGTCGAAGGTGTACTCGCCCTATGCGATCGTGAGCGTCGAGATCACCGAGCGCGACCCCAACGATGACCCGAGCATCGCTCGCAGGCTCGGCGAAGCGGTCGGCGAGGTCATCGACCCGGACCGGTAGCGCGCGTCCGCGTGCCGCCGGCGGCGACCGGCGGGCTCCTTGACACCGGGTTGCGGCGATGGCCATGCTGCCCGCGTGGACGCGACGTGCGCGAGGTGCGGCGAGCCGCTGCCCGCCCGGGCGAGGTTCTGCCCGGCCTGCGCGGCTCCGGTGCGGCGTCGGGACGAGGCGGCGGCGTCGCGGCGGGTCGTGACCGTGTTCTTCTCGGACGTCGCCGGGTCGACGCAGCTCGGCGAGGAGCTCGACGCCGAGGCCGTGCGCGGGGTGATGAACCGCTACTTCGGCGCGGTGTCGGTGGCGCTCGAGCGCCACGGCGGCCACATCGAGAAGTTCATCGGCGACGCGGTCGTCGCGCTGTTCGGCGTGCCGGCGGCGCACGAGGACGATGCCCTCCGCTGCGTCCGGGCCGCGGTCGAGGCGCGCGAGGCCGTCCGCGTGCTCGGCGACGACCTCCACTCGCGGCTCGGAGTGCGGCTCGACGTCCGCATCGGCATCGCCACGGGCGAGGTGGTCGTCGGCGCCTCTCCGGCGGCCCACACGATCGCGACCGGCGACACGATGAACACCGCCGCGCGGCTCCAGCAGGCCGCGCCGGTGGGCGAGATCCTGATCGCCGCGGCCACCCACCGGCTCGTGCGCGGGTCGGTCATCGCCGACGAGGTCGAGCCGCTCGACCTGAAGGGGAAGGCCGGCCCGGTCGCGGCGTATCGCGTGGTCGCGGTGGACGACGATCCCGCCCGGCGGCTCCGTCCTGCCGCGGCGGCCCTCGTCGGCCGCGGGCGCGAGCGGCGGATGCTCCAGGACGCGTTCGACCGGACGGGCGAGGAGCGCTCGTGCCGGCTCGTAACCCTGCTCGGCACCGCCGGCGTGGGCAAGTCGCGCCTGGTCGCGGAGTTCCTCGAGGGGCTCGAGCCGGCGGCCACGGTCTGCGTGGGCCGCTGCCTCTCGTACGGCGAGGGCGTGACCTACTGGGCGCTGGCCGAGGCGGTGAAGGCGCTTGCGGGTGTCGACGAGCGCGACTCATCCGAGGACGTGCGCGCTCGGCTGGAGGCGCTGGTCGACCCCCGCATCGCCGGCGAGGTGGCCGACGGGGTCGGATCACTGCTCGGCCTGGCGGGCGCGAACGCCCGGGTCGAGGACGCGCGGGTGGCGCTGCGGCACCTGTTCGGGGCGGTGGCGGCACGGCGGCCGCTCGTCGTCGCCTTCGACGACATCCACTGGGCCGAGCCGCCGCTGCTCGACCTGATCGACGACCTCGCCGACTGGCTCCCGGACGTGCCGATCATGCTCCTGTGCATGGCCCGGCCCGAGCTTCTGGACGAGCGGCCGGGCTGGTCGGGCGGAAAGCTGAACGCGACCACGCTGCTCCTGGAGCCGCTCTCGGAGGCCGACGGCGACGCGCTGGTGCGCGGGCTGCTCGGCGCCGACCTCCCCGAGGCGGTCGCCGCCCGGATCGTCGCGGCGGCCGAGGGCAACCCGCTGTTCGTCGAGGAGCTGGTCGGGGTGCTCCTCGACGACGGCCACCTGCGCCCCGTCGACGGAGGCGTCGAGGTCGCCGGAGCCATCGACCGGGTCGAGCTGCCACCGACGATCCAGGCACTGCTGACGGCCCGGCTCGATCGGCTCTCGGACGCCGAGCGAGCCGTGGTCGAGCGGGCGTCGATCGAAGGCCAGGTGTTCCACCTGGGGGCGCTGGAGGCACTCGGCGCCGCCCCCGACGAGGTCCTGCCCACGGTGCGGGCGCTGGAGCGCAAGCAGCTCTTCCGCGTCGACCAGGCGGCCCTGCCGGGCCAGGACGCCTATCGCTTCCGCCACATCCTGATCCGCGAGGCCGCCTACGAGCGCGTCGCGAAGGAGGTCCGCGCGCGCTGGCACGAGAGGTTCGCCGACTGGCTCGAAGCCCTCGCCGGCGAGCGGGCGGGCGAGTACGAGGATCTGCTCGGGCACCATCTCGCCGAGGCGGCCCGCTACCGGCTCGAGATCGGCGACATCGGCGCGGAGACGCGCGCGCTGGGCCGGCGGGCGGCAACGCTCTTCCGGCACGTCGCCGACCGCGTCGCCGCACAGGGGGACTTCGTGGCCGCAGCGCGCCTGCTCCGCCGGGTCGCCGCGCTCCTGCCGGCCGACGACCCCGCCCGCTCGATCGCGATCGCCGACTGCGCGGGCTGGCTGTTCACCGCCGGCCACATCGACGTGGCCGCCGGGCTGTCGGCGGCCGCCAGCGCGGCCGCAGGTGCGAGCGGTGACAGGGCGTCGCAGCTCGTCTGCGAGGCCCTCGAGCGGATGCTCGAGATCTCCGCGAAGGCGAACGTCGGCCCGGGCGAGGAGCAGGCGGCGCTCGACGATGCCCGGGCGGGCGCGGAGGAGACCGAGCGCGCCGGCCGCGTCGGCGAGGCGGCCCGGCTCTGGTACCTCACGGCGATCTGGGAGGGGAACACGCTGCTTCGCTGCGCGAGGGGCCGCGAGGCGGCCGAGCGAACGCTCGAGCTGGGGCGGCGGGCGGGATCGCCCTGGCTGGAGACGTTCGGGGTCGTGAGCAGCGTGATGTTCCTGCTGCGGGGGCGGGGGCGGATACCCGACCTCCTGCGGACGGGCGAGCAGGCGGCGGCCGGGTTCGGGCGGGCCGTCCGCGGCGATTACCTCGCCGACGCCGCGGCGCTGCTCGCCCAGCGCGGGGAGGCCGGGGCCGCCGTCGCCGCCAGCGCGGACGTGATCGCGATCGCGCAGGAGCTGGGGTTCAAGGCGTACGTCTCCCAGTGGATGGAGGGCGCCGTCCTGGTCGACGCGGGACGCCCGGTCGAGGCGATCGAGCCGCTCGGGCGCGCGGCGGCATCCGCGCGTGAGGCGGGCGACGTCGGCTCGGCCTCCTCCATCATCGGGCTCCTCGCCCGCGCCCACGCCCTGGTGGGCGACGTGGATGAGGCGGCCCGCCGGAGCGCCGAGGCGCGAGCGCTGTCGCCGCCGTCCGACCGCTGGTCGGCGCTGCTCTGGCGCGGCGCCGCCGTGCGCGTCTGCGCGGCGCAGGCCCGGCCGGTCGACGCCCGGGCGCTCGCCGACGAGATGGTCGCGATCGTGGCCGACATCGACTACCCGGGGATCGAGTTCCACGCCCGCCTCGACGCGGCCGAAGGGTACCGGGCGGCCGGCGACTGGAAGGCCGCGGAGGCACTGCTGCGCCGCGCGATCGACGACAGCGACGAGCGCGAGGCGACCGGGCTCGCCCGTCAGGCAGCGGCGGCGCTCGACCGCGTCAGAGCAGACGCGGCGGCAGGCGCCGGCACGTGAACTTGTGCGAGTTGAGACTTATACTCGCCCGGTGGAGCGCAAGCTGGCGACCATCCTGTTCGCCGACCTCGTCGGCTCGACGGAGCTGGGCGCGTCGCTCGACCCGGAGCACGCGCGCGACCTGCTCGACCGCTTCTACGACGCGATGGAGGCGGAGATCGCGCTCGGCGGCGGCACGGTCGAGAAGTTCATCGGCGACGCGGTCGTCGCGGTGTTCGGCGCGCCCGCGGCCCAGGAGGACCACGCCGAGCGGGCGCTGCAGGTCGCCCTCTGGATGCAGGAGCGGCTGCAGGAGCTCTTCGCCGGCCGGCTGTCTCTGAGGATCGGCGTGAACTCCGGCGAGGTCGTGGTCGGCCGCCCTCGCGAGGGCAGCTCGTTCGCGACGGGCGACGCGGTGAACGTGGCCGCGCGCCTCGAACAGGCGGCCGAGCCCGGCCACACGCTCGTCGGGGAGCGCACCGCGTCGCTCGCCGGCGGCGCGTTCGAGCTCGGCGAGCCGCGGACGGTCGCGGCGAAGGGCAAGGAGGGCGGCGTCGCCTGCAGGGAGCTCGGGCGGATGCGCGCGCCGCGGCGGCCACGCGGCGGGCACGGGCCGGAATCGAGGTTCGTGGGTCGGAAGCGCGAGCTCGCGTGGCTCGAGGACATGGTCACCCGCACGCAGGCGGAAGGGCGCCCGCGACTCGCCGCGGTCGTGGGCGAGCCGGGCATGGGCAAGACGAGCCTCGTCCGCGAGCTCTGGGAGCGGCTGCCGGCCGGGACATCGTTCCGGCTCGGTCGCTGCCTCTCCTACGGCCGCAGCGTGACCTACAGCGCGCTCGCCGACGTGCTGCGACAGGAGCTCGGCCTGCCGCTGGAGCACTCGGCCGAGGACGCGTTGGAGCGGCTCGCCGGCCGCGAGATCCTCGGCCTGACGCTCGGTCTCGATGTCGCCGGCGATCTCGACCCGCGGGCAGCGCTTCTGCGGCTGCAGGACGAGTGGGTGGAGCTGATCACGCGGCTCGGCGGGGCCGGACCCGCGGTGCTCGTCATCGAGGATCTGCACTGGGCCGCCGAGCCGCTCGTCGAGGTGCTCGAGCGCGTGCTCTCGGACGCGGAGGGCCCGGTGCTCGTGCTCGCGACCATGCGGCCCGAACGGGCCGCATTGCCCGGCGGCGGAGGTGCTCAGCCTGGAACGCCTCGCCGACGAGGAGGTGACCGAGCTCGTCGAGGCCACGCTCGCCGGGCCGCTCGAGCCGCGCGCGCTGGAGCTGGTCGCCGGCCATGCGGACGGAAACCCGTTCTTCGTCGAGGAGGTGCTCGCAGACCTCCTCGACAGAGGGCTGCTCGAGCGCGGAGATCGCGACTGGTCGCTGCGCGACGGCGCGGTCGATCTCGGCATCCCGGACTCCGTCCAGGGCGTCCTCGCCGCCCGCATCGACCTGCTGCCGGCCGAGGCGAAGGAGGCGCTCCAGGCGGCCTCGGTCATCGGCCGCTCGTTCACTCCGGCAGGCCTGGCCGCGCTGACCGGTTCGAGCGCCGCGGTGCGCACCCTCGCGGAGCGCGGCTTCGTCCGCCCCACCCAACCCGAGCTCGTGTTCAAGCACGCGCTCACCCGCGACGTCGCGTACGGCAGCCTGCCGAAGGCGAGCCGCGCGCGCCTGCACGCCGCCTTCGCGCGCTGGCTCGAGGCGGACGGCCCGGCCGCGCCCCGCGCCGGAGTGCTGGCGCACCACTACTCGGAGGCGGTCGCTCCCGGCATCGCGGACCTCGCCTGGCGCGACCGCGACGAAGAGCTCGGGCAGCTCACCGCGGCGGCGCTGCGGTGGCTGCGGCGCGCCGCCGAGCTCTCGCTGGCGCGCTTCGATCTCGACGACGCGCTCCTGCAGCTTCACCGCGCCGCCGAGCTCGCGCCCGGCGACGCCGAGCTGTGGCATGCGATCGGCAGGGTGAACGCGCTGAAGTTCGACGGCGAGGCCATGTGGCCGGCGATGGAGCGGGCGATCGAGCTGACCGAGGGCGCCCAGGAGCTCGCGGAGCTGTACGCGGAGCTCACGTTCGAGTCGACCATGCGCGGCGGGATGTGGAAGCGTCCGCTCGACCACGACCTGGTCGAGACCTGGCTCGCCCGATCGCTCGAGCTCGCCGATGCCGGGAGCGCCGCACAGGCCAGGGGCCTCGTCGCCAAGGCGACGTGGGAGGACGACGCCGAGGCGGCGGAGCAGGCGGTCGCGCTCGCCGAGCGACTCGATGACCCGGTCCTGCTGTCCTACGCCTACTGGGCCCGCTCGGGAGCGGCGTTCATCGGCTTCGACTTCCACGAGGCCGACCGCTGGGCGCAACGCCGCTTCGAGCTCCTCGATCGCCTGACCGATCCGGACAAGATCGCCCACATCCAGTTCTACGGGGCCACGGCCGCGCTCGCCGCCGGCCGGCCGGACGAGGCACAGACGCTCGTGCGCAAGCACGACCTCGTCGCCTCACGGCTGAGCACGCACCACGAGGTCCACGCGCTCGGCGTCCTCCTCTTCGTCGAGGAGGCGCTCGGAAACTGGGACGAGGTACGCCGGCTCCAGCGCCGCGTCGAGCGGGCCGTCGCCGACAACCAGGGCACGCCGTGCGTGCTCAACCCGAGGACGCTCTTCTCGTGTGCCGTCGCGTGCGGCGAGCTCGGTCTCGACGGCGAGGCGCAGCGACTCGAGGAGGCCGCCGTCGAGCAGGGCTTCCAGGACGCGGGCATGGGGTTCTGGCTCGACCCGCCGCCGGCGCATCTGGCGCTGCTGCGAGGCGACCTCGAACGGCTCGACGCCCTGCTCGAGTCGTCCGGCGCGACGTGGCATTGGTCCCTCGACGGCAGCCTCTACGCGGCTGGCGACGAAGCTCGAGGCCCTGATCGCGCTCGGCCGGACGCGCGAGGCCGAGGAGGCCGCAACCCCACTTCTTCAGGCGGGGACGTATCTCGAGCCGTTCGCGCTGCGCACGCTCGGTCTGGCGCGGAGCGACCGCGCGCTGACCGAACAGGCGGTCGAACGCTTCGAGGCGATGGGGCTCGGCTGGCACGCGGCGAAGACGCGCGCGCTCGCGCCGGCCTAGCGAGCCCGGAGGTCGACCACGACCTTGATGTCATCCGGCTGCCGCTCCAGCGCCTCCGTCCAGCGTGCCAGCGGCACCCTTCGGGTGATCAGACTCGAGAGCCATGCGTGGTCTGCCGCGGCGAGTGCCGCGACGGCTTGCTCCCAATGGCGTCGACCGGCGTTCACGCTTCCGAACAGGAGCTGGTTGTGCAGCACCATCGCGCGGTTGAGCGCCGTCGCGTCGGTGTCCAGGTGGGGATCGGAGTCCATGATGCCCGTCAGGCACATGATCCCGCCGCTCTCGAGCCTGCCGGCGGCGGACCGCCCGACCGCCCCCAGCCCGGTGCACTCGAGCACGACGTCGACGTCGACACCGATGTCCGCCGCGTCGCAGGCGTGGTAGCGCGCGCCCAGCCCCTCGACGAGGTCACGCTTCGGGCCCTCCAGTTGCAGGTCGACGACATGCATCTCGTACCCGCGCTGGACGCCGAGCAGGCACGCGAGCAGGCCGATCGGCCCCGCGCCCGTGACGAGCGCCCTGCCGCGGACGAAGAAGGCCCGTTCCGAGATCTGATCGACCTGGTCCCAGGCCTTGGCCACGACCGACGCCGGCTCCAGGAGCACTCCGCAGTCGCCGAGCTCGACGGGCACGCGCACGGCAAAGTCGGGCTCGACCCGCCAGAGCTCGCTGCCGTACCCGTCGCGCCCGTTGATCCCGCGCTCGGTGAAGAGGTCGTTGCGGCACATGTCCCACTCGCCGGCCGCGCACGCGGGACATGGGATCGGGTCGGGCCGGCGGACGATCCCCACGACGCGGTCGCCGGGCTCGAATCCCGATCCGGCCGGGCCTTCCACGACCTCGCCGAACCCCTCGTGACCGATGATCAGCCTGTCGTGCCCCTCGGGGGCCGAGCCGTACACGCCGTGGGCGATCTCGTGATCGGTGCCGCACACGCCGACCAGCATGCCTCGCACCAGGAGCCCGCCGTCCTCGATCGCAGGGGCGGGCACATCCTCCACGCCGGCGGTTCCCTGGGTTCCCGGGAGGACGGTCATCGCGCGCACCCACCCATCGTGGCGGGTGAGCGCCGGGCGCCCATCATCCATCCTGGACTACGCTGAGACGCGCCGGGCCACCGATCATCGCGTGATGGCCCAGGACGCACGCCGATACCCGCGACATCGTCGTCATCGGGGCCGGTCCGGCGGGCACCGTGGCGGCGCTGCGGGCCGCGCGCCTGGGCGCGCGGACGACGCTGATCACGCGCGACCGTTTCGGCGGCATGGCGGCCAACGACGGCCCGGTGCCGGTGCGCACGCTCGCCCACGCCGCCCGGCTCATCCGCGAGGCCCGCCAGCTTCACCGCTACGGCATCGACATCGGGACGATGTCCATCGACTATCCGCGCCTGCTGGCACACGTCGGCGCGGTCGTCGACGACGTCCACCGCCACTCGCTCCTCCGCGACGAGCTCGAACAGGCCGGCGTCGATGATTCACGAGGACGCAGGGGAGGTCGGATTTCGCGATCCCCACACGCTGGCGACTCCGGCACGGGGTGCGCCTGCAGGCGGAACGGTTCATCATCTGCGCCGGCGGGATCTCGCGCGGACTGCCCGTCCCCGGCGCCGAGCTGACCGCCACCCACACCGACGCATGGCACCTCACGGAGGTCCCCGCCTCCATGCTCGTGGTCGGCGCGGGCGCGACCGGAGTGCAGGTCGCGTCGATCTTCAACGCGTTCGGCTCGCACGTCTCCCTGTTCGAGGCAGCGCCGCACATCCTGGCGACCGAAGACACCGATGTGGCGGGCGCGATCGGCACCGCCCTCCGCGCCAACGGCGTCACCGTCCTCGAAGCCGCCGGCACGGTCGAGCGGTTCGAGCCCGCGCCGCGCGGCGTGCGGATGGTCTACACGACCGAGGACGGCGCGCAGACGATCACCACCGACGTCCCGGTCGTCGCGGTCGGATGGTCCGCAAACACCGCCGCGCTCGACCTCCCCGCCGCCGGCATCGACACCGACCAGCGCGGATACATCCGCGTCGACACGGCTCAGCGCACCAGCGCTCCGCACATCTTCGCCGCCGGAGACATCACCGGGCGCGCGATGCTCGTCCACGAGGCGGTGCGGGAAGCCCACATCGCGGCGACCAACGCCGCCCTCGACCGCAGCGAGCCGCTCCCCGAGCACGTCAATCCCGTCGGCAGCTTCACCGACCCGGAATACGCCTCGGTCGGCCTGACGGAAGCGGCGGCCCGAGCAGGGCATGACGTGCTCGTCGTCAAGATCGACTTCGACACGCTCCCCCGCCCCATCATCGACGGACGGCCGTACGGGTTCTGCAAGCTCGTCGTCGACCGTGCGAGCCACGCGATCCTCGGCTGCCACATCGTCGGCGAACGAGCCGTCGAGCTCACCCAGCTCGCGGCGACGGCCATCTCCGCCGGGATGACCGTGGTCGAGCTCGCGCAGGTCCCGTTCTCGTTCCCGACCTACGCCAACGCCGTCGGCCGGGCAGCCATCACCGCCGCCATCGACCTCGGCGCCGACGGCACGTGGACCAGAGACCGGCAGATCGCCCGGGTCGAATGAGCTGTCCGGAAACGCACGCCCTGCGGTGGGCGGGGACATCGCCCGGCCCACCGCGTGCGGGCGGCTCGTGTTTCGGCGCCGCTAGACCGCGCCGCCGCCTCCGCCCCCGGACGAGCAGGCGCGGAAGGTGAGCGTCACGGGCTGGGAGTAGTTGACGGTCTGGAAGGTCTGGCCCCGTGCGGTCGTGAACTGGGTGACGACCTCGGTGCGGATCGTCGGGTCGCTGGGCCACCACTGGAACGCGGTGGAGCAGGCCGGCACGAAGTTGCGCGCACCCGCACCGTGGACGCCGGTGGCGTCGGGCGCGGAGGTGCACGAGAGCGGCCGCCACGACCATCCGTCGACGAGGCCGCTGACCGACCACACGTCGTTGGGCGCGTAGATGTCGGTGCAGGTGAGCACGCTCACGCTGCGCACGCGGCGCAGACACCAGACGCCGCCCGCGGCGACGGCGCCCCGGTTGCGCGACTGCGAGCGATGCGGCCGCTGGGCTGCGGCGAAGCACCCGCCCGCGAACGTGGCCTGGTGGGTCATCGACGGGTCAGGGCCCGCCTGATCCCAGTCGGGCGGGGCGGTGATGGCGGCCGAGGCGGCCGGCGCGAAGGTCGCGACGGCGGCCGAGGCCAGTACGAGCATTGTGGTAAGGCGCATCCGATCCTCTCACTGGTGTGTGATGGACATGAGACGTTCCGTTTGGTTCTCTATCGGTTCTGATCCAACCGGTTTGCATCCCTCGAACGGGCCCGACCGTATGCCCTGTGTGGCTGCACCTCTGGCCAGACCGACGCAGCGCAGCCTGCGCCGTCGCGCCGGCGTCGTCGCCGCGCCTCAGTCAGCCAGGTCGACGGGCAGGAGGGGCGCCAGCGGGCTCGCGGCGACCGGCGCCCCGGACCGGACGACGCCGCAGCGTCCATCTCTCGCCAGCTCGACGTCGCTGACGACGCGCACCTCCGCTGCCGGCGAGTACGAGCTCGCAATCAACGCCCGCCGCAGCTCGTGCGCCAGCATGGTGGCGATGGGGCGCGGTAGCCGCGGCGGTCACCGTCCGCCAACGGCAGCGCCCGTCGCGCTGCTGGACGAGAAAGCTCGTTCGCACTGCCGCCACCACCCCCAAAGTGGGACTCCCGGTGCACCCTCCACGCCCGAGCGTCGACGCCGGGCGGCTGTACGCGTGGGTACGACGCGGTGAAATCGCGGTGAAAGTGTGGAGAAGGAGCAGCGATTCACAAGGGCCCGGCCGAAGCCGGGCCCTCAGAGTGGCTGCTACCGCTTCGGACTATCGCTACAGGCCGACCTTGTTGACGCCGAACGTGGCCTGCGCGGCGGTGAAGCCGTCGTACTCCAGCTGGCCGATCAGCCCGCTGCGCGAGAACGCCTGCGACTGGAGGTAATCCTTGGCCGCCTTGGCCGCCTGGTCGCTCCAGTTGACGTAGAAGGCGCTCACCGCGTACGTGGCGTCCGCGGTCGAGAACCCGTCGTACTTCAGCTGGCTGATCAGGCCCTTCTGGCTGAACGCCTGGGACTGCAGGTACTCCTGCGCAGAGCGGACGGCGTTCTGCTGACTAACGGTCGGGCTGCCGGTCGCGGTGTGCCGGGCCTTCGCCTTGGGCTTGGCTTCGGCTTCGGCTTCGCGTGCACGACCTTGACCTTCGTCTTGGTCACGGTGACCGCGGGCTGGGTGACGGTCGGCCCGGGCACGTCGTTCGTGACCGTCCGGGTCGGGCCGGCCACCGTCTTGACGGTGCTGCCGCTGCTGCTGCCGCCCGCGGCGAGCGCGCCGCCGAGGATGAAGGCGACGACCGCGATGGCGATCACCTTCCAGTGCTTCTTTGCTGCGTTCATCTTCTTCTCCTGTGGGGTCGTCTGGGCCTGGGAGCGCGATCAGCGGACCACAGGCGGTAAGGTCGAAAGCAGGCGCCGAACAGCGGCCGTCGATCACCAGGGCGGGGATCACAACGGGCGGCCAGTTGCTGCGACCCTGGTAGTCATCATGCTTCCCTCAAGGTCGGCAGGGCGCCCGCAGCGGCGCATCCCCGCTTCGGCGTAAGCGGGCTCCTCGTGCCTGGGGAGCCGCGCCGACCTCCAACCACGACCGCCTGTGTCCGACGTCTGCGGCGCCCGTGTCCCCACGGCACGCGCCCCAGGCTCAGGTTCGGGTGATCGTTACCCGCCAGGCCTGCACGCCGGCAGGGTCGAGGGTGACGTCGAAGGTCGCGGCCGCGATCTCGTCCACCCGCCAGCCGCGTGCAAAGCTCGAGCGGATCTCCTCCTGCGAGACCCGGCGCGGGCCCCAATCGCCCGGCTGGCGGTCGCTGAAGCACATCATGTGGTAGCGCGCGCCGGGCGCGGTGACAGCCGCGAGGCTCTCGACGAGCCGCGCCCGGTCGCCATCCCCGA
The DNA here is from genome assembly GCA_963731515.1 of uncultured Actinomycetes bacterium. Taxonomy (GTDB): domain Bacteria; phylum Actinomycetota; class Thermoleophilia; order Gaiellales; family JAICJC01; genus JAICJC01. The sequence goes on from CAVSVU010000016.1 coordinate 280,625, forward strand.
AGACGTGGAAGAGCCCGCTGTCGAGCACCGTGTCGAACCGCTCATCCAGCGAGCCCAGGTCGAGCGCATCCCAGACCAGGAACCGAGCAGGCAGGCCGCGTTCGCGCGCCTTGGCCTCGGCGATCGCGATCGCGGATGGCGCCGCATCGATCCCGGTCGCGTCGAGCCCATGCGCCGCCGCCATCAGCACGTGCTCTCCCGTTCCGCAACCCACATCGAGCACCCGGCCCTTCAGCGCGCCCGCCTCGGCCAACTCCAGGAAGACGGGCTGGGGGCGGCCGATATCCCACGGCGGCGACCCGGCGTACATCGCGTCGAAATCGCCCGGACTTCTCCGCGTCCGCCCACCAGCTGGCTGCTCACCATCCACTCAACGAATCATGGACCACGCCAACGTGAAGGCCCGGCACTTCGAGACACGGTCCAAGCGCGGGTGCCGCACCGCACCCGGGGCGCGGGGGCCCACTCGCGCCGCGCCGGCGCCAGCTGCGGCACCCACAAACCTGACCCACTCCTGACGCCGACCACAAGGCGGCGTCAGCAACGGGAAGATTGCCCTTACATTGTTGGCCCGGCGCGGCTCTGATCGCCCTCACCGTGTCGTTGGGCTCCGGCCGCCGGCGGAGGAGCGCCCGTGGTCCGGATCCGGGCCAGCTTAGAGAGCGTGTCGAACCAGAACGGGGCGCCCAGCGAGATCGCTGCCAGAGTCAGCAGTGCCCCCAGGAGTGCGTAGAGGAGCGACGTCGCGTCGTGGTATCCGGAGTGGGCCCAGCCGCCGCTCCAACCGAGCGGAAGAGGCAGGCTCTGGAGCTGTTCGATCGCCTTGTCAGCTGGGATCTGTCCTGAGCCGGAAGAGCCGGCGCCGGCCACGACGGACGAGCGGATCGTCGGGTCGCTCCATAGGAGCTGGGCGATCCGGATCGCGTTCGCGTTCAGGGCGATGATGAGTGCTAAGCCGAGAGCCCCGTTTACCCATGTCGCCCAGCGGCGATATTCGCCGGAGAGTCGTTCCATCTGATCGTCGAACCAGGCCTCGCCCTCATGGCGGAAGCGATCAAGGTCGCCGTTTGCGCGTCGGTAGACGCCCATAAGCGCGCCTCCGACCGGCGTGCTGTGGATCTTCTGAAGGTCTGTCCCGAGCGTCGTCCAGGCCGCCGAGGCGTCTTGGACTGCCGGGACGACGCCTACCGCGATCGGAGAGATGACTTGCCCAACGCCGGTGATGAAGTGAGCTGAAGGGAGATAGGAGGGAGATCCGCCAGCGGACAGCTCGAGCGCCCGATAGGCTGGCGACTGCTTGAACGCGTCGGCCCAGTCGGTGTCGTTGGCGCCAGCGGGTTTGGCGAGGGCCTTCACCAACCATTGCTCGAGTCGCTTCGATCGCTGCTTCGACAGCCACGCGACGGCTTCCGTCAGCGCGGTCACAAGGACACTAAGAAGAAAGAATACGAACGCCAGCCCGAGGGCGACGTCAAGTGCCGGGAAGCTAGAGGTCATGGCCCATCCTCCGCTCGCAGTGAAGGGGCGTGAGGCTACGCCTCCGTGCCACGGAGTGCAACCAGGGCCGAAGCTCTGGCCGGCGGCCGGGCGGTGGTCGGTCTAGTCGCCGGGCTCGCATTAGTCGCCCGACGCTGCTCCGGAGCCCGCAGCACCCAGGGTCGTGCTGGACGCGCGCGATACGCGAAGCTGGGCGCCTAAGGCGCGGCCGATTCAAGTTCGACCATGAACAACCACGTCCCACGGTGGATCGCCCATATGCGGCCCGAGGGATGATCGTGGATCGCGCCGCTCGGGATCGGCAGCCACGCCACGGGTTCATTCGTGGTCGCGCAGTAGAGCACGAGTTCCGGATGCTCTACGCGCCAGTGGAATCGCGCCTGGTATTGGCTCTCTGTGGCTGCAAGGGCGTCGCGGTGTGTGTGATCGACCGGTACCTTGGTACCGGTGTCCGCGTCCCACGCTCGCGTCGTTCCGCCGTGGTCGGCGACGATGTGCCGCCCGTCGTTTGTGAAGGCAAGAGCACCGAAGGGGCCGCCTCCCCGGAGGTCGACCGCGCTGTGGAGGGTGCCGTCTCGAGCTCCCCAGACCCGGATGAAGGGGGGGTAGTAGCCGGCTGAAGCCGCTCGCCGGCCGTCGGGCGACAGGGCGACAGAAGACGCCGCCCCGGGGTGGTCTGAGAAGGATGCAAGCTGGCGGCCGTCGTCGAGGTTGTAGACGCGTTCCGTACCGTCGTATGCGGCCGTTGCCAGCAGTTGGCCGTCGGATGAGAAGACGAGGTCGGAAACGGTGTCCGTGTGGCCCGTGAGGTCCAGCGGGGGTTGGTCAGAGTTGGTATCCCAAACGCGCACGAGACCATCGCCGCTGCCGCACCCCCATCGCCCGGCTCGGGCGGCAAGCTCATGCACGCCGCCGGTGTGCCCGGTGAGTGTCGCCACGACCTCGCCGGTGTCGACGCGACGCACCCATGCGGTCTCGCTCGTCTCGCTGGCGGTGAGGACGAGGATTCCGTCAGGGGAGAACTGCATGCTGTCGACGGTCGGCTCGTGGGAGACGACGTCGTTTCGACGATCGTCGTCGAGCGACCAAATGCGGAGGGTCGCGTCACCGGCGGAGACCAGGCGATGCCCCTCGGCGAACACGCGCAGCGCGGCAACGCTGTCCGTGTGGCCGTGCAGCGTTCGCACCGGGGACTTCGTCTTGAGATCCCAGATGGTGATCGGTGCGGCACCCCAGGCGCCACCCTTACCGCAGATCAGCCGATCGCCGTCGGGAAGGAAGGCGAGACATCCGGCGGCGTCTCCGTCGACGGCCGTGAACTTATCGGCTGCTCCCGTTTGGATATTCCGCAGCTCGATTGTGCCGTCGTAGGCGGCCCATGCCAGCCATTGCCCGTCCGGCGTCCATGCGACATCCTCGACCGATGCTTCGGATGAGAACTCGACATGCAGTTCAAGCCGGTTGTCTGGGAGCCGCCAGACCTGGACGATGCCGTGTCCGCCCCGGGGCTCGGCACCGACGGCGAGGAGCCCGCCGTCCGGGGAGAAGAGGAGGTGCTCGACGCGATGGTCAGTCGGCTGGCTGTCGTGTTCTTCTAACGTGCCCGTCTCTAAGAGACGGATCGTTCCATCCCAATCTGCTGTCACCAGTGCCGAACCGTCGGGGGTATAGGCCATTGCTTCGACGACGACGTCGGGTGAAGGCGCGACGTGGCGAAGCTCGCGCAGGTCGGACGAACGAAGGATGGAAATCGTGCCGTCGCTGAACCCGGCGGCAACGGCGTCTCCGCGAGGGCTGAAGCAGGCAGCCGCAGGGTAGGCGTCCTCCGGAGCCTCGAGCACGGCGACCTGCTGCCCATCGGCTACGTCCCAGAGGCGGATTCCATCCTCGCCGGATGACACGAGGCGAAATCCGTCCGGTGAGACGTCGACGGTCGAGAGCTCATCATCGTGCCCTGACAGGACTGCCAATTGGGGGCCTCCCAGGCGATCCGACGGTGGCCGTAGCGCGCGGAGCCATCGGAATCCAGGACTGCGTGCCTCCTTCTCGGCGCGCCAGCGCTCGACGAGCTCGCTTAGACGGGTGCCCGCCGCGCCGGCAGGCGTCGACTCGTCGTTGGTGAAGAACGACGTTGTGGCCGGTGCGTCGAACCACCAGCCCCGAAACCAACAGCGGTCCAGCAACGCCGCCGGATGTCGGGAGAGGAAGTGGCTGTCGTAGCGCAGAAGCTCCTCGATCGGCGCAAGTTGCCGTCGCTCCTCGCCTTCAGCCGGCATCAGACCGAGCGCCGATCCGAAGTCGGATAGGAGCGCATAGACACTCCGGTGCGTTCGCGCTTCGAGGAAGGCGAAGGTCGTGAGAACGTCGGTCAAGCAGGCGCGAAGATCGTCGCCTTTGGCGCGGTTCTTCGTGCTGGCCAAAGCGTCGGTGAGGTGCGCGACTACGTTGTCTATCGCATACGCGTCGGCCGGGTCAGCGCCGGAGTCGGTCGCTGCCGACCATCGTCCGGGATGCCCGTCGAGGAGGGCCTCGGCCAGCCTGCGACTAGCCAGCTCGGGATAGATGGCGTGATCGCTGTCGGTGAGCAGGAAGTCCCGGAACGACTGGTGGTACAGGCGGAACGGGCCCTCGGGAGGAGGCCCACTGAGGTATTGGCCGATGACACGCAATGCATCATCAACACGATCCTCTTCGAGATCGGTGGCGGCAACCAGCAAGCTGCGAGGGATGCCAGCCCCGCGTGCCACCGCCAGCAGGCCTAGTAGCGGTCGGTAGCGGTCTTCCCAGCGCTCGCTGCGGCGGACAAGCTCGCGCGTCAGGTACTCGTGGTAATGCCCTGCCAGGCCTGTCGGCAGGCTCAGCTCCGAAGGGTGCTCCATCCTGCCGGGATCCGCGAGCAGGTCGTCGACGACGTACCGGGCGTAAAGGAAGCTTCCGTCTGCACTCGCCGCGACCTTCGCGGAGACGACTTCACGTGTGTCCGGATCGATGTCGCCTAGTCGCTGACGGATATACGTGCGCACATCGTCGGTGTCGCCTGGTGCATCGGCCAGAAGGTCAAGCGGCACAAGTCCGAGTGGCCGAAGGACACGCTCATCCGGGCGACTGGTCAGCAAGAGCCGAACCGTCGGTGGAAGTTCGGCCGAGGTGTCGCACGCTGCCGCGATCAGATCGACGATGTTGTCATCGCCATATGTGAGTGCCTCGTCGAGGCCGTCGATCAAAAGGACGAGGGGTTGGTCGGTGGGATCATCGGCGAGTGCCACCTCGAGTGGCCGACGTATTACGCGATCGAATGCGAGGCGTGTCGACAAGTTGCCGATGTGCAGGGACTCGACGACAACGCCGGAAACAGCGGCGCCGGCCTCGGCATGCTCGGCCGTTGCCTTACCTTCGATCCTGATCTCCGGACTCGAATCGGACGCCACGGCTTGCGCGTAGGCGGGCAGCCGGCGCGCCAGGTGCGTAGAGAGCCCTTCAATGAGCCGCAGCGGATCGAGCGTCCGATCATCGCGGGCTCTGCAGAAATGCGCGTACACGGGAACGCCTGGACAGAGGTGCCGACGACCAGCCGCCGCTACCTCGCCTCGACCTATCCCCACCAGCCGAGCGGCCAGCGTCGACTTGCCGGTGCCGGCGGTGCCGGTGATGAGAAACGTCCTTTGATCCGTCTCGAGCCACGCATCGAGGGAGTCGAGCGCCCACTCGCGGCCCGTAAACTCCCCGGCCCGTTCGACGAGGTCGTCAGGGGGCAGCTCGAGCCCGGCGGTGGCGACCAATGTCCTAGGGGCCGATCCGGCCCGCGTCTACCCCGGCGACCCTGCCTCCCGACTCCACCCTCTTCGCCCTGGCAGTGCCCTCGACGATCGCGCCGCCTTCGATCGTCTCTGCGATCACACCCGCGAGCTCACCAGCCACGACGTCCGCTTCGGCCTGCCCTCGAACCATCGGGCCCGACGGTGGACGATTCTCTCCCTGGAACGTGATCCGCTGCTGGAAGACCGACTCGAGCCCGCGCCGGAGTCCCTCAGCCGTCTTGATTAGGGGCTCATTGCCAGGGTCGACGGCTCGCATGCCCTGCGCGTAGGGCGCCAGAGCGCCCCAGAGGGTCTGGAGATCGCCTTCCAGTCGCTCTAGCGCGCCATAGTGCAGCTCAAGCGGGCGGAGCGCGCCGGCGACGATGCCATCGGTTGGCGCTTCGATCGGGCCGGCATCGCTAGCCTCGGTCTGACCAGCGGCGCGGTCGCCCCGCGACCACCACCTCTTGAGAACCTCTCCTGCCTGGCCGTACAAGAACTTGATGCCCTCAGTGAGGGCGACACTGCCCAGAGCCGTAAGCGAAAGGGGATCCATCCATCCTCCTAAGTCGCATCGGTCGGGTCGACCCTAAGCGGATTCCAACACCATGTCAACGCCCCCCGCCGTCGTCGTACTCGTATGGCGATGGGCGAGACGAAAACGTCCGCGCCTCTGGCCGAAGCCTCTAGATGAGCAGGAGGGTGAGGCTGTAGACGGCGTCGTCGCTGGAGGTCTCGCCGCAGAAGAGGTACAGCGCGCCGCCCTGCTGGGTCGTCTTCTTGACGAGCTGGAGGCCTAACGAGGGCGTTTGGTGCGTCCCACCCGGGAGCGTCCACGAGCCGGTGGCCTCGCCGTCGTTGAGGTCGACGGTCAGGTCGATCGGGAAGCGGGTCGGTGCGCCGCCGCCGGAGTCGAACATCTGCGCCGCGGTGCCGGCGTTGCTCTTGATGAGTCCTCGCGGCCCGGAGGCGGTGAAGAGGCTAATGTCTCCGCCGCCAAGGAACGAGTCGGTGAACATGTCGTCGGTCAGCCGGCTGATGAGGAAGGAGATTCCCTCGTTCGTGCCAGGGCTGATGTAGGCGTGCACCTCTCCCAGTGCCTGGCGTGTGGCGCGATGCTCGGATCGTTCGCTTGGCATCTCCGCTCCTTTGGTTGGGGAACCGACTCGTTCCCACCTGCCCCACGACGCCGACGATACTCCTTCACGATCTCCGCTCTCAAGCCCGTGGGGAGCGCCCGACCGCCCTGTCTTGCCGGGGCTTGCGTCACTTGACACGACGAGGTGGCGGTAACACTCTGCGCTATAGGCCGAGCACCGGAAGGCGCATGTCGGCCGGCTCAGGAACGGTCGGGGGTGATGAATCCGGATTCGTAGGCGAGCACGACGGCCTGGACGCGGTCGCGCAGGCGCAGCTTCATGAGGATGCGGCTGACGTGGGTCTTGACGGTGTTCTCCTCGATCACCAGTCGGTCGGCAATCTCGGCGTTGGAAAGGCCGGCGGCGACTAGGCGGAGGACATCGAGTTCGCGCGGGGTGAGCTCGTCGAGGGATTCGGGGGTGGCGTCGGACGCACGTGCGGCGAGCGTGAATCGTGAGATCAGCCGGCGGGTGATCGAGGGATCGATCAGGGCGTCGCCGGCCGCCAGGATGCGGACCGCGGCGATCAGGTGATCCGCCGGAGCATCCTTGAGCAGGAAGCCGCCGGCGCCGGCACGCAGCGCTTCGTAGACGTACTCGTCGGCGTCGAAGGTGGTCAGGATCAGGACGCGCGTCTCGGGAGTCTGGGCGATCACATTGCGGGCGGCCTCGAGCCCGTCCATGACCGGCATGCGGATGTCGAGCAGGGCCACCATCGGGACGTGCTCGCGGACGCGCTCTACCGCCTCGCAGCCGTCGCCGGCCTCGGCCACGACCGTGATGTCGGACTCGGCCTCGAGGATGACCCGCAGCCCGCGGCGCACCATCTGCTGGTCGTCCGCGAGCACGACGGTGATCGGTGGGCGGTCGCGGGCGTCGTTGTTCACGCGTAGTCCTTGGGAGTGATGTGCGGCCGCAAAGACCCGTCGCAGACGTGACGACGGGGCGGTTGCAGCACCTTACCGTTGGTCGAGACGCGGGCCGAACGGGCCCGCCCGAGCGAAGGAGGTTGCATCATGACTGGGACGGTTGGGATTGTCCTCGCGGTGGTCGCCGGGTGGCTCGTGGCTGATCGGCGCAAGGTGGTCAATGTCGTCGTGCTGCCCTACCTGGCGGTGCTTGTGGTCCAGACCTGGGGGATCGCCGTCGGCGACGCGGTGAGCCCGCCGAGCACGGTCGACTCGTTTCCGAGCGCGATCGGCTACTACCTCGTGCAGGTGCTGATCCTGGCGCTGGCGCTCGGGATCGCGCTTCAGATCAGCGCACTGCGGTTTCGCGGCGCGCATGCAGAACCCAGTTCGGGGACGGACACGAGGCGCGCATACGTCATCAACTGCGTGGCGGCGGCGGTCGTCGCCGGCGGCTACACGCTCGACCGGGTGCTGCTCGAGCGCAACTCGGTGATCCACCACACCTCGAGCGGCTCGCCCCCACTGCTGGGCCTGCTGGGCATCGCACTGCTGTTCGTCGTGTGCGCCGGTCTCGGCTGCGCGACGCTCTGGCGGCGGTTCGCGCGCCCGGCGATCGACGCACGCGCCGGTGCATAATGTATCGCGATGCAGGCAGATCTCCGGTGGCCACGATGAAGCGCGTTCGGTCATGGGCGAATGTCACGGCAGGCGGACTGCCGGTGCTGGACATGGCGGTGGCCCTGTTCCTGAGCGTCTACGCGGTCATCCTCACGAGCGGCCTCGTGCAGACGGGCCACCGGACGGGCGGCGTCGGCGCCTCGATCGGGGTGCTCGCCATGACCCTGCCGGTGGCCTGGTGCCGGCGCGCGCCGGTCGGAGCGGCGGCGGTCATGGCGGCCGGCGCGGTGCTGAACGCCGTCGTGTTCGGGTCGATGGTCCGCTGCGGCCCGGCGCTGCCAGCGATCTTCATCGTGGGCTTCTTCGTCGCCGCCCGCAGCGACCGGGCGCGGGCGGCTCTGGGGTTGGGCCTGTGCGCGGTCAACGTCGCCGTCCAGACCGTCTCCGATCCGCAGCTGGGGGCCGAGGTGATGGCATTGATGCTGCCGATCCTGTGCGTGTTCTCCGGCCTCGGCCGCGTGCTGCGCGCCCGCACGGCGGCGGTCGAGTCGCTCAAGCTGCGGACGGCCGAACTGCGCCGCACGCGCGAACAGACGGCGCGCATGACGGTCATGGCCGACCGGGCGCGGATGTCGGCGGATCTCGACCGGCTGCTGCGCGACCGGATCGGGCAGATCGCCGCCACGGCGGCGAGCGGTCGCGAGGCGCTCGCGGCCGACCCGGCGGCGGCGGTCGAGGCGCTCGTCACCATCGAGCGCGACGGCCGCGAGGTGCTGCGGCAGATGCGGGAGATCGTCGGGGCGCTCGACCAGGGCGCCCCCAGCACGCCACAGCCATCGCTGGCCGAACTCGACGCGCTTCTGACAGGAGCCACGACCGCCGACACCCGGCTGACCGTCGAGGGAAATCCCCGCCGCCTACCGGCGGGGATGGAGCTGGCCGGATACCGCATCGCCGAACACCTATTGACGGCGCTTCGAGACACCACCGATGCGACATCGACGTGCGCCTCCGTTTTGCGTCGAACGCGTTCGAGCTGCACATGTCCGGCCCACCCGCGAACGGTGCCGAGCTCGGCACCGCACTCGCGGCCGCCCGCGAGCGCGCCGCCCTGCACGGCGGGACGCTCACCGGCCGTGCGGCGGGCGGCCGGTGGCATGCAATCGCCCGGCTCCCACTCGTCACCAGCCATGCGTGATTCCGCCACAAGGCTCGTGCGGATCGCGTCCTCCCCGCGCACCGACCTCGTCGTGGCCGTCGCTTTGGCCGCCGGGTCGCTGGCCTACCTGGCAACCCTGGGCACGCTCGCCAGGCGCGACTGGACCGTGCCGGTCTTCGTGGCGCTGTCCTGCGGCGCGATCGCCGAACGGCGGCGGTGGCCGTTCGCAGCCGCCCTCGCCACCGCCGCCGGACTCGCCCTCGTGGGGGGATTCAACCAGACGCAGGCGGTCCCCAGCCCACTCAACATCCTGATCGCAACCCCGCTGCTCGTCGCCTACACACTGGGCACGGAGGCGGGGGGGTCCGCGGGTTTGGCGGGCGTCGTCCTGCTCGCCCTCGCGCTCCAGACCGGCAGCGATGCCTTCAACCCGCTCTTCGAGATGGTCACGTTCGGGCCCTGGCTGGCCGGTCGCGCCGTGCACTCCCGGCGACGGCTGGCGCAGCAGATCGAGACGCGCAACCGCGAGCTCGAGGCCGAGCGGGCGCTCTTCACGTTCGAGTCCGTTCGCTACGAGCGCGCCCGGATCGCGCGCGAGCTCCACGACATCGTCGCCCACAGCGTCAGCGTCATCGTCGTCCAGGCCGGCGCCGGACAGCGCCTCGCCGCCGCCGACCCCCACGAGGCAACCGAGGCCCTCGACACCATCGCCGAGGCCGCCCGGGAAGCCCACTCCGAGATCACCCTCCTGACAGACCACCTCGACGCAGCCGGCGGTGGCGGCCCCGCCCGGGGCCTGCGGATGATCGACGATCTCGCCCGCCGCGCCGCCGCCACCGGCCTGGACGTGCGCTACCGGCCCTCCGGCGACCTCGACCGGCTGCACCCATCCGCATCCGACGCCGCCTACCGCGTCGTCCAGGAGAGCATCACCAACGCCATCAAACACGCGCCGGGCGCGGCAATCGACATCACCGTCCGCGGGATACCCCACCACATCGACATCGAGGTCACGACCGCCGGCACCCGGCGGGACCCATCCGGCCTCGAACACACCGGCAGCGGCCGAGGACTGGCCGGAATGAGCGAGCGCATTGCGGCGTGCGGCGGGACACTCACCGCCGGCCCCACCCCCGCCGGCGGCTGGCGCGTGTCCGCCAGTCTGCCCAGCGTCGGACAACCGGTCACGACCTGACAAGGACGGGGAAATGCGTTCCTGGCGTTGAACGCTGCGCGGGAGCTCCGCCACCGTGGAAGCGCAACTGTCACCCGGTCAGACCTTGACCTGGATCTTCCCGTCGTGCTCACGCACCTCGTAGGTGGTCAGCGAGTCGGTCGCGGGGCCGTGTTGGAACGACTGCCGCCCTCGTGACGCTCGGGTCGTCCCGAAACCGGGAATTGAGGCGACTTTACGGTACGCACGCCTCTAGGTACGATTCCGAGTTTCGTCTCCTTGGCGACGAGGAGAAGTGTGCGCTTCATGCCCACAAATGCCATGACGCCTTTATCGCGGTCGTAGATCCGATGAATACGTCCGCACGACGCTTAAGCTTCGCACTCGCACACTCAAAGCTGCAAGGGTTCAGCGTGACCACGTCGGACCTGTGGCGACAGCTGACCTTCGGATATCTCTGATCCGCAAGCGATCGTAGCCTCCTGACGGAAGCTCGGGCCTAAGCTCGATCGAGGGACCCCCTGACGCCATGGCTCCCAGCCGCCCATAGGTTGGGACGCATAGATACCACCACACACCACTCAGCAGCTCGGCACCACGACCTACACCGGCCGGGAAGCGGTGCGAGATTGACCAGGCCGGCTTGGGTCAGTCGACCAGGCGCGCGTTTTGCAGCGCGCTCACTCATGTATAGGAATGGAAATGTCGAGTGGTGGCGAAACGGACGCGTGCACCGCGATGACGGTCCGGCCGTGATCCGGGCGGACTCGTCTCAGGGCTGGTACCAGGACGACGAGCTCCACCGCGAGGACGGGTCCCGAACTCCCATGTGTCTACGTGGCCCTCCTCGAAGACCAGCCTGGAATAGGGCCAGCAAGTCAGGGATCGTCGATGAACTCTCCCTCGTCGATTCCCCACTCTGTGAGCCCGTCCATCTTCGAGCAACGAGCCAGCGCCGCCTCAACATCCGTACGGGCCAGCGCATCGAACAGGCGAGCCGTTATCGCCCGCACCTTCTGCCGATCGCTCCAAATCGCCGCTCTCGGGTCCGGATGTCACGACGCGTAGCGTATCCGACGCACATACCAACGCTTCCCTAAAACTGCGCGCAGCGCGAGCCGTCGTCGAGAAGCCGCGGCCTCGCGGGCCCCGCGCGCCTAGCGACTCAAGGAGCGTCACGATACAGGCGCCGCTGCTCCCCGCGCGGTGAGGGCGGCGATGACGCCATGCCGCAGTCCGCCAGATCACCCACAGCTTTCCTGAGTGGCCGTGCTCACACGGGACGGCGGCGGCTTCCCGCTGCGCACGAGAGCCGAGTGATCAGAACGGCGCCGCGTTGACGAGACCCTCGGGGTACGAGTCGGGATCGCCGGGGATCGGGCCGGGTGTCGCAGCGTTCAGGATTGCTCGCCGGACCTGCGTCGGGGTGGCGTGCTTGTGGTGGGAGATGTACAGCGCAGCGACACCCGCGACGATCGGCGCGGAGAAGCTCGTGCCGGACCAGAACGTGTACGAGTTGTTCGGGAAGGTCGTGACGACGCAAGTGCCCGGCCCGGCGATGTCAACAACCTTGCCGAAGTCCGAGAACGTGGCGAAGGCGTCATCAGCACCATAGGGGCAGTCGGTGAAGGGTTGGGCGTGGCCTCCTGGGAGCCCGTCGTAGTCTGCTATTGCCGAGACCGTGATCACCTCCGGATAGGCGGCCGGAACAAATCCAGCCGCATCCTGGGAGGTGTTTCCGGCAGCTGCGATCTCAGTTACTCCCCGCTTCGCCACGTTGCAGACGGCGAGGTGGATCGCGTCGGAAGGGTTGCCCGCGCCGCAGTTCGGCGTGTCGGTGCCTTCTCCGCCGAGGCTCATGTTTGCGACGTCGATCGTATCTGCGTGCGCTGCGACCCAGTCAAGACCGCACAGCACGGACGAATCAGTCCCATTGTCGTTCTGGTCGAGCACGCGCACCGACCAGATCCGCACACCCGGCGCTACACCAACCATTCCAATCTTGTTGTCAATTGCGCCGGCGATCCCGGCGACGCCAGTTCCGTGGCCGAACGGATCGACACCGGCCCCGTGATGTGGGTTGGCGCCGTCCAGACAGTTAACGCCACCTGCGTAGTTGATGTCCGGATGGTGCGCATCAACGCCGGTGTCCAGCACTGCCACGTCTGCATTGACACGCTTATTGCTCGTGCAGTTCGGCTTGATCTGCGCAGAGCTTCGCAGCGCACCAACGCGCTCCACCGCGAATGGAATCGTCTGATCACAATTCGCCGAAGCAGCGGTTCCCGCGAGCGGAACACGGGCAGACGACACAGCGCTCCGCGTCCCAACTCCGTGAAACGCTCGATCCGGCTGGACAAGCTCCACACCCGGATTGGCCGCAAGTGCCGCCGCATCGGACGAAGACATCACCGCCGCGTACCCGGAGAAAACCTGCGAGTAGCGGAACTTCGGCCGAACCCCGCTCGGCATCGCCGACCCCATGGTCGTGCCCGGCCTCAACACCACGATGTAACCGGTCCGTCGGATGCTTGCCGTTCCTGCACGAGCCGAACCAGCCGCCACCGTGAAGACCACGACGACGAGCAACGCCAGCGACCACCTCGCACTCCTGCCTGAACCCCACCCGCTCACGCGGTCCCCCTCACGGCTCTGCCAAGGATTGGAAGAGTGTGCCATTTTCAACAAGGCACGTCAACCGAGAGTCCTAGACGCCCACCCGTGACTCGCGACGACGGCCACTGGCCGCTCGGACTCGCTAAGCGTGGCTGCCCCAGTCTGCGTCGAGGTAGTTGTTGGCGGGATTGTGGGTGATGGTGTGCGGATGACTCCCGTTCGCACCGATGACCCAGATCGCCACGCCGTTGAACGGGCATCCGTTCGTCGAGTTGGGGCATTTGCTGCGCTGAAATGCGATCTGGTCACCTTCTGGGCTCCACACCGGGAACAGATCGTTGTACGCGTTCCTACCCGGCCGTGTGACGCGGCGCAGGCCGTGACCGTTCGGGTGGATCACGTAGATGCTCGACAGACCGGTGAACTGGTGGTTCGCAAACGCGATCCATCGCCCGTCGGGCGACCAGCTATCCCCGAACGCCTCCAGGCGCTTCGTGTTCGGGATCGGCCGGAAGTTGGTGCCGTCGGCGTTGATCGTGGCCAACCGCGACGAGTTCGGGCCGAGCTGCTCCGTGAAGACGACGTGCCTGCCGTCGGGTGAGAAGGTCGGGTTCTCCAGGTTGTGACCGGCGACTGCGAGCACTCGATGCATGGCCGTGCTGTTGGGGCGAACGGCCCAGAGCTGCTCCTGGCCCGCGCCACCCGCATGGACGAAGATGATCCAGCGGCCGTTTGCCGACCACGCCGGGGAATCGTCGAAGACGCTTGGCACCGCACCCGGCCTACCCACCACCATCCGCTTGCCCGAGCCGTCGGCTCGCATCAGCCACACCTGGCCGCCACCGGACTGCGGGAAGCGGTCAAACGCAAGCAGGCGTCCGTTCGGCGACCACGCCGACCCCAAAGACGACGAGTTGGTCGGGTTATGGGTGAGCACCCGGATGTTCTCGCCGCTCGGCTGGATCGTCGCGATGTTGATGCCCGTGGCGCTGAAGACGGCCATCGAGATCCGCCCGGCATGCCCCGGAAACGTCGCCTCTCCCGTCCCCATCATGACCGTACCGACCATCGAAACAGCCAGCACGCTGACGACAATAAACCGACGCATGTCCCCGCCTCCGCATCGAGATCCCCGCCTCCATGTGCGGGTCGATACGACCGTATCACGGACGAAAGCCGACCGTCTCGGCGCGGTTTGCAAGGCGCCGCCACGCCCGATTCCGGCGTTCGACGCGCGCCTGACCCTCGGCTACTTCACCGCGCTGATAGATCGCTATGCGCTTTCCCGCAGGAGGCCGGTAGCCTCTTCGGCGAAGAGGGTGGCACCGACGTCGGTGTAGAAGCTGAGGGCCTGCTGCGCGTAGCGCGCAGCTTCCACCGGCCGGCCCTGCTCGGAGAGGCGCTGGGCGGCGAGGAGATGGGCTTGCGCTTCGAGCGGCTTGCTGCCCATCTCGTGGTAGATGGTGGCGGCGTCGGTGTAGCGATGGTTCGCGATGGCGGTCAGGGCGACCTTCCATCTGGAAGCGTCGGGGAGAAGCGCGGCTGCCCGGCGGATCCTGTCGTGCATGTTGGGTAGGCGAGCAAGCTCCGCGAGCAAGGGCGCCACGGCAGGCATCCCGCCAATCTCCTGCCAGCGGTCGAGGAACCGCGTCGCCCAGGCGCGGGCCTGGTCGGTCTCGCCGGATCGATGACGCGCCAGCGCATCGATTGCCAGTCCCTGCAACAGCCACTCGTCGTTTCGACCGCTCGCGGCGTAGTCGAGGATCGCCTCGGCGTCTTGGAGTGCGAGGGCGGCGTTGCCTTGGGCGAGCGCGATCCGCCCGCGTGTCATGTGTCCTTGTTGGGCGACAAAGGGGCCCGGGTCACGAGTGACTCTTATGCTCACTTCTAGGGCGCCGTCCCAGTCCCCGGCGTGGTAGGCGGCGTCGGCCCATCCGCCCCTGACCAGGCCGATTACTCGCGCCTCGGCGAACCGCTCTGCCCAGATGGTTGCTTGACCTCGCGCTACCGAGGCGCCGCGGAGGTCGCCCAGGCCGACGAGGTTCTCACCGAGGTTGTGGTAAGCCGTGGGGGTGGTGGGATGCGCGTGGCTGGCGAGGGTGTGCACGGCCTCTCGCATCTCATCGATTCCGCTCGCATCGCCCGTGCTGATGCGCGCGTCGGCGTGCCACATCAAGAGCAGCGCGCGTCCTTGCGTGTCGTCGGCTCGTTCGGCGCGTTTGATCGCGTGCTCGGTGAACGCAAGCGCCTCGTGGGGGCGGCCGGTGACCACGAGGCGGAATGCTTGGCGGTAGGCGATCAAGCTCGCCACCGCCGTGTAGGGGATGCGACCGGCGTAGTCGGCTCCAGCAGCGTAGGCGGCGTCCGCGCGGTCACCCTCGGCCGCTTCGCGGTCGAACCAGTAGCCGAGCACGTGACTCACAGACGCTGCCGCCTCCCAGTCCTCGGCCGCGAGCTGCGCGTCCAGGGCGGCCTGGAGCGTCGCCTCGTCAGCGGCGCTTGCACGGAACAAGGCGGATGCGTAGCCAAACATGAGCTGGCGATGCAGCGAGTCATGCTCGCGGGAGAGCTTGAGCGCCGCAGCGAAGTGGCGTGCAGCGGTTTGGTGAGCGTTGACCGCCTCGGCCTGGCGTCCCGCCTCGACAAGCGCGTCGCGTGCCTTCGTCGCGACCTCGTCGGTCGGCTCCTCGGCCTGAACTCGAAGTCCAAGCGCGGTCGAGTAGTGGTATGCCAGGAGCTCCGCCTTGTCTTCTCGCTCCCCGGAGAGCATCTCGATCCACCCTGCTGCCCGCTCGTGCTTGTGCGCGCGCTCGACCCGACGGATCTGCCCGTAGGCGACCTCCTGGGTGAGCGCGTGGGTGAAGCCGAACTCGACCTCCCCTGCAACGCTTGATCGCCGCGCTCGACGCAGCAGCTGTTTGCGCTCCAGGCCGTGCAGAAGCTCCTCGACCTGCCAGTCGGACGTGTCCGAGATCGCGCATACTGCGCCGATCCACGCCGTTTTTCCGACCACAGACGCGTCCTGGATCAACCCCTTCTCTTGCTCGGTCAGCGTGTCCAGGCGGGCAGCGATGATGCCTTGCACGGACTCGGGTAACCCCTCCGGCTCTCCGGTCAGCCGCCACCCGCCGCCCTCGCGCACCAGAAGGCCACGATCGGTCAGCATGCGGACGTACTCCTGTGCGTAAAGCGGGTTCCCTTCGGCTCGCTCCAAGAGCGCCCGTTGCGTTTCAGCGGGCAAGAGCGATTGGTCAAGCAAGTCACCGACCAAGCGAGCAGTGGCCTCTTGCGTCAGTGGCGGCAGCAGAACGGTCTGGGCGTTGGTCTTGCCGCCGCTCCACCCGGAGCGGCGTTCCAGAAGCTCGGGGCGAGCGGTACAGATGATCAGGAGAGGAACCGCGCCCGCCCGATCGGCGAGCAGGTCGATGAAGTCCAGCAAAGCATCGTCGGCCCAGTGCAGATCCTCGAACACCAGCACCGTCGGGCGATATTCAGCCAACGACTCAAAGAATCGCCGCCACGCCGCGAAGGCCTCCACCCTGCCGCCCTCGGCCGACGACGAGGTGGGTGCCTCGAGGCCGAGGAGCGGCCGCAGGTGACGACCGACCCAATCCCGATCGCGCTGCTCGACCATCACGGCGGCGACAGCGGCGTCCAACTTGTCTGCGGTGGTCGCCGCCGAGTCCGACTCCAACACCCCGGCCTCCGCCTTGACCATCTCCCCGAGCGCCCAGAACGCGACGCCCTCGCCATACGCAAGCGACCGGCCCCGCCGCCAGGTGACAATCTCGGGAGCCTGCTCCACGTCGGCGAGCAACTCCTGCACCAACCTGGTCTTCCCGATCCCCGGCGCGCCGACGACGGTTACGAGCTGTGCTGAAGGTTCATGGCGCGACCGGTCCATCGTCGCCGCCAGTTGGGCTACTTCTCGTTCCCGACCGACCAGGGGCAGATCGTCCACTCGCGATTGTTCTGGTCGTGTTGCGCGCGGCTCAACCGCTTGCCACACCACGATCGGCTCTGCCTTCCCTTTCGCCTGCACCGGGTCGGCAGGGGCATAGCGGATAGCTCGATCCGTCGCTCGATACGTCGTCTCGTCCACGAGGACGCCATCAACCGGCGCGGCCGACTGCAAGCGGGCCGCCGTATTCACCACATCCCCAGTCGCCAGGCCCTCGCCCGCCTCGGGACTCGCCCGCAACGCGACGAGCGCTTGCCCCGTAGTCACCGCCACCCGCACATGCAGATCGATGCCGTCCCGGTCCCGCAACTCGCCCACCGCATCCTGGATCGACAGCGCCGCCCGCACCGCCCGCTCGGGGTCGTCCTCGTGGGCGACCGGCGCACCGAACAACGCCATCACGGCATCGCCAATGAACTTCTCCACGGTGCCCCCATGCCGTTCAAGCTCACGGCGAAGCAACCGATGGTACCGGCCCAAGAAGCCCTCCACGTCCTCCACGTCGAGCTGTTCGGACCGGCTTGTGAAGCCCACCAAATCGGCAAATAAGGCAGAAACCACTCGCCGCTCGCGGCGGTCACCGATCAGCGCCGCCAGAGGCGCTGCGCACTCATTGCAGAACCTTGCGCCCAAGGAATTCTCCGTACCGCAGCGAGGACAAGTGACCATCACTGCGGATCATCCCACTCTCGCAGGATGAGGGCCCGTCACCAGCATTCGCGCCGACGATCTCGAACCACGACTCACCCCGTCGGCTGTCTACATCGGCGGTATGGACACGTCTGGGTTGCCATCGTGAGATGGAACGACGCTGAGCATGGGCGGCGCCCTCGCCGCATGTCGGCCAAGTCATCGAGAGGCGCGATCGCGCCACAGCTCGAACTGCTCAGGCGTTAGCTGCTCACCATCAATCCACCAGGCTCGCTCGCCGCCCGGGCTCTCCAACGCCGGCCCGTCCTCGCGGTGTCGCTTGCCGTGGCGGTACCACGCTCTTCGGCCGTTCCGGTACTCGATCGCCGGGCCGTCGGAGCGGTCGAGCTTACCAGCCGCGTGCGCCAGAGCCGAGTGCCGTCCGGTCGTACTTTCCATGGTCGAACCCACGCCACGACGGTAGGCCGCATCGTGGGCGAGCGCTCGCACTACCACATCCGTGCCCCTTCGTCCGTCTTCTCCGAGCGCCACTTCTCAAGCTCGTTCAGACGCGTCTGCGCTCGCCGGTCATGCTCGACGAGCTCCTTGACCTGCCCTGTAAGCGGATTCGCGGTATCGATCGGGCGCGGCGTGCGCTGGCGCACCGCCTTTCAGCGGCGCTCCCCGCGTCGTGAACCGAGCCCCTGTGCCTAGCAGCCGGACTGATAGACATCGGGTGTTGCACACCCACCCCGCACCGTGACCCAGATCCCGCCGGCGGTCGCCGTCACTCCGGTTGGCAGATACGCCATCGGGATGCGCCTCACGGCGTCGGTGCGGGGATCGATCCGCCACAGCGCGCCGTCGCGCGGAGTGGTCGCCCAGACGTAGCCCGCCCCCGCCGCGACGTTCCAGACCCCGGCATACGGATTATGCGCGGGGAGCGGGATGCTTCGCGGCCCTCCCGATCCCCACATGTCGAGGCGCTCGACGTGGGGGCTCATCCAGTCTCCCGTCCACACCGTGTCGCCGGCCACGACCGGGAAGACGGGTTCGGATTCGGCGGTGTCGAATACCGCGGATGCTCCGTTCTTCGGGGTGAGTCGTGTGAAGCTGCCGGGGAAGGTGTTGTTGATCCAAAGGTCGCGGTGCCTTGCGGACCAGGCGAATGCCCCGGGGTCGCGCGCAACGTGGATCGACCGCGTCGCGTCTGTACGCGGATTGATCCGGATCACGGTGTTGCTACCCGAAATCACGGTGTTGCCAGCCGAACCGTCCGTCCAGATCCACCCGCCCCCGTAGCCGACTCCCCGGAAGAAGGCATGGCCGCCCGGGACCGTCCAGGGCTTCAAATCCAGCGTCTTCGCGTCGACGCGGACGATGTTCGACGGCTCGCCCGAGCTGCGCGGGAAGCAGTCGGCGACCAACACCGCACCGGGCGGACCGGGCGAGAGCCCGCAGGGCGCCAGTCCGCCGCCGACCACCCGAGCCTTGCCGGTCGCGGGGTCGATCCGCGTGAGTGTCCGATCACCGGTGTTTACGATGTTCCCCTGGTACAGGTCGCGGAGGATGTGGTGCGTGACCCAGAGGTAGCCCCCGGCGTGGACGACGAGGTCGGGAGCGTCCCCGACCGGCACGACCTGAACGACCTGCAGCGTCTTCGGATTGAGACGAACGACGCTGTTCGGCACCACTTTGGGCGGCGGCACCACATCTGTCACGGTGCCCACGCCAACCGCGCCGCCCGAGGCGCAGGCTGGAGTGAGTGCGGCGAGAATGACGATGGGGAGCGCAACCCTTCTCATGGTCGTCCTATCCGGTGGGAGTCCATGCCTCCCTCATCCTCTGCGGCAGCGGCGACAAGCGGATTGCTGTCGGGCAACGATTCGACCACAGGGAGCCACACGGTGAAGTTCGAGCCCTTGCCCGGCGCGCTGGCGGCGGTGATATCCCCGCCAAGCAGACGCGCGTTCTCCCGTGCGATCGCCAGGCCGAGCCCGCTCCCACGGCGACTGCGGCTGCGGTCGGCCTTGAACTGGCGGTCGAAGATATGCGGCAGCGCCGTTTCGGGAATGCCGGGCCCTGCGTCTGCCACGTCGATCACCACCTGACCGTGCTCGCGGGTCACGGACACGCGCATGCCCACCCCTGCATGCGTCATGGCGTTCTCGATCAGGTTGGCCAGGATTCGTTCCAGGCGCCGCGGGTCTGTTATGAGAACGACATCGTCCGCGTCCAACTCGACGGTGTCCGCGCAGGAGTGACTTCGCAGGACTCCCCTGACGAGGGCCGCCACGTCGACAGGCTCCAGCTCGGGTGGCTCCTGCCTCGAGTCGAGGCGTGAGATCTCGAGGAGGTTCTCGGTGAGCCGACACAGGCGATCGACGTCCGCGACCAGCATCTCGGTCAGCCGCTTGAACTCGGGTGGGAGGCCCTGGGCCCGTAACGCCAACTGTCGCGCCTCGCCGATCAGTGCCGTCAGCGGTGATCTCAGATCGTGGGCGACGTTGGCCGTGAAGCGCCGCTCGCGCTCCCGCGCCTCGGACAGCTCCGCCAACCTGGCCTCGAGGGCGGCGGCCATGTCATTGAACGCGGCAGCCCATGCGCCGAACTCATCGTCACTCGCGACGTGCAGTCGCGTGTCGAGCAGCCCTTCCGCGAGTGCACGAGCCGCGTTGCTTGCGTCGGCGAGAGGTGCGAGCGTGCGCCTGGCGAACAGCGTTCCACCGAACCCGGCGAGCACGACCAACACCAACCAGCCAAGGGCGAGCACGTTGCGCAAGACGGTGAGGTCATTCCACACCTGTTGCTCGTCGTAGAAGAAGTAGTACTGCGCCCGGGTCTCCGGCAACTCGCCGCCGACGACCAGATAGTGCCTGCCGGCCACGATGACTCGTTCGCGGGCGAGTCGTCCCTCGCCGACGAGCCGCCGCAGCCCCGAAGAGATCTGGGCGGGGCCGATGCTGCCTGACGTGCGCGGTGGCGCACCCTTGGTCAGTACCACCGCCGACGAGGACTGGCCACGGGCGGGAAGTCCGCGGAAGAACGCCCTGGCGTCCGGCTGGGTCTTCGCATACCGCAGGTTCACCACGGTCTGATGCACAAACCTGCTGGCCGAATCATCGAGACGCGCGTTCCGTACCACGACGTAGGAGCCGACGGCGAGTACGCCTGTCGCGACGCCGACAGCCAGGACGAAGGCGACCGCGACCCGCCGCCGCAACCGGGTGGGCGCGACCGCACCGCGGCTCACGGCGGCTCCAGCCGGTAACCGACGCCCCGGACGGTCGTAATCAAGACTGGATGGGACGGGTCGACCTCGACCTTCGCCCGGAGTCGCTGGACCGCGACGTTCACCAGCCTCGAGTCGCCCAGGAACTCGTAGCCCCATACCAGCTCGAGCAGCATCTCGCGCGTGTACACCTGTCCGGGTCGGCGCCCAAACGCGGCAAGCAGCCGGAACTCCGTGGCTGTCAGGCTCAGTTCACGGCCGGCCCGAGTGGCACGAACCGCGGGCTCGTCAATCGTGATGTCGCCCACGCGCCGCACGCCATCCCCTTCCGCCGCCTGAGCCCGGCGCAACACCGCACGCAATCGAGCCACCAGCTCGGCGGGCCGGAACGGCTTGGAGACGTAGTCGTCCGCACCAAGCTCGAGGCCCACCACCACATCAACCGTGTCCGTTCGCGCCGTCAGCATGATGATCGGCGTACGGTGCGACCGGCGGATTTCCCGGCACACCTCGAACCCATCGAGACCCGGGAGCATCACGTCCAGCAAGACGAGGTCGAACTGGTTCTGGGCGAACGCGTCCAGACCCTCTCGGCCGTCACCGCATGCCGTAACCCGGAAGCCGGCCTGCCGCAACTCCAGCGTGGTGACCTCGCGAATCGACCGGTCGTCCTCCACGAAGAGCACGTTCGCGTCCACTCGTCAACCCTACTCTCCTCCAAACCGCGATCGGCACGTGTTCCCGAACTGTTGCCCGATGGTGGCCCGAGGGATGGCGGGGCCCCATCGTCTTCCCGCCGTGCGTCGCCTACTGCTTCCCGTCCGCGCCGTGGAGGCATGTGATGTCGCTGAGGTGCAGGCCGTGGCGACGAGCGGAGTATGGGCCCACCGCCGCGAACGCCCAGAATGGCCCCAGGCGCTCGCAGCGGTAGACCGCGGGTAACGAGAACGTCCCCACCCCACCCGACCGGTAGATCCCGCCGAACCAGCGCGGGTCATCCCACTGGCCGACGATCCTCCCGACGCGATCGTAGATCGTCAGGTCGTACGCCGACTCGAAGCGGCAGAGGTGACCGCTGACGTTTCGCAGCACGATGGTCACTACCCGGTGCTGCGGGTGCATCGGCGACATGGGGCTTTCGACCTGCTGGAGCGACGGACGGCGAACCTCTATCGCCATCCTCATGTCAGAGCCGACGCAATATGGAACACCGACGGCGGCGCTCGCCTCGGTGATGGCTGTCGACTTGGGAGGGGGTGCCTTGTCGGCGCCACTCTGGCTGCAGGCGCCGGTCACCAGGGCGAGGAGGGTGATGGAAAACGCGATCCGTCTCATGGTCAGTCCCTCGGGTGGACGCAATCCTCCCTCATCATCCGACCAGCCTGCGTCGCTGCACGTAGATTGTGGCCGAATCGTTACCCGACGGTGATTCTCTCGTGGCCGGTGCCGCGGAGGGTGACATGGACTCCAGTCGAAGAGGACGGCAATGAGACAGGTTGCTCTCCCGATCGCGATCCTCGCTGCACTTGCTTCGGCCTGCGCGTCGGGCGGCGCCGTGGGCGTCGGCACCGTGAAGGATGTCGTCCCGCTGCCGAAAGTGGTGCCGAACAGCGTCGTTCGTATCGATCCGAAGACGCTGAAGCCGGTCCAGGTTGTGCGGGTCGGGGACGCTCCCGACCTCATCGTCGATGCCGGCGGCTACCTCTGGGTCACACACCACATCCTCCGCGCCGTGCTTTCGGGAATCGACGAGACCGGTGATCGGACACTCACGCGGGTCGACCCCGCGACCGGCCACGCGAGCGATGTCGGCGGCGGACTCGCGCCCTGCGGAATCTCGGCCGACCCTCCCGATGCGGTGTTGGTCGCCGACTGCTTCCGGCTCAGCTCAGGTGAGCCGTCGAACGTCACTCGCGTCGACGCGAAGACGCTCAAGCTCACATCCTGGCCGGTCCCCGGCGGCCACCACTTCTTCCGGGGAGTCGGCTCCGGGGGCGGATGGGTCTGGACGGACGGGGTGGCCAACGACGGACGGTCTGTGATCCGGATCAATCCGCGTACGAGGGCGGAGCGGTCGATCCCCGTTCCGCGCCCCCCGGGGACATTTGCCTGGTCGGCTGCGCAGCGCGACCTTTGGATCAACAACTTCGGTTGGAGCAGCCTCACGCGAGTGGGGCCGAGGAACAGATCCTCCGAGGTCATCCGCATCGTCGCGTCCGAACCTGTCTTCCCCGCCATGGCCGGCGATACGGTGTGGGTTGGAGACTGAGAGACTCCTCGCGTTGTGGGCGTCGACATAACGGGATCGCGCAGGCCGCGAACCATCCGGCTGTTCCGGCCCGGTTCCCCCGTCGTGGGATCGAACGACTCCGCCGGGGTTTGGAACATCGCGGTGGGTGCCGGTTACGTCTGGGCGACCACCCCGTTCAGCGGCGCGTTGTGGCGGATCGACCCCCGCACCGACGCCGTGAAGCGGATCAACATGCCGTACTTCCCAACCGGAGTCACCGCGAACGCCGGCGGGGTCTGGGTGACGGTGCGGGGTAAGTGGGAGTGAGTGCGAACGATCGCCGACCGAAAGCCGGTCGCTGCCAAGGGGCCCGGTACCTCACGGGACCGGGCCCCTTGGCGAGACGGGGCGATCAGCCCGTCCCGAAGATCAACGTGTGGTCGTTGAGCCACTCGGGTTGATCACCGTTGACGACCCTCTTGGTCGAGCCGGTGGCGGCGTCCATTACGTAGATCTGTGATCCGTCCGTGTAGGCGATCCGCGTCCCATCCGGGGACCACCGCAGCCAGCGGAGACTCCCGCCGCGGACCCGGACCCGAGGCGTCCCACCGTGGACGCTCTTGATCAAGAGCCGTGAGCCCGTGAAATCGCGCCTGATCGGTGAGAGGTACGCGAGCCACTTACCATTGGGCGAGTAGCCTCCCCACGCCGCATTCCGCTGGACGAGGGTCGGCTTCCCGCCGGTGACCGGCACAGACCACAGGTCCCAGTTCCGGTTGTTGTCGTTTGGCCGGCCCAACGGTCGCTGGAAGAGGATCGACCGACCATCCGGCGAGAAGCTCGGGAAAATGAACCACCAACCCCAATCCTGCTTCTGGTCGAGGTTCGTGACTCGCGTCCGCTGCTCCGTTGCGAGGTTCTGGAGGAACAGGTTCCCGAGATGGTTGGTCGAGCCATCCCGCTGCTGATACACGAGCAGCGAGCTATCCGAGGACCACTGCTCCCCGACGCCATCCCATCCGGCTGCTGAGACCGTGTGGGCATGTGTACCGTTCAGGTTCGCCATGACGACGGGAGTGCCCCAGCTGCAGCATGGGTTAAACGCGACCTTGGTGTGGTCGGGAGACACGACGTAAAAGTCCCCCGACGTTGCCGTCTTGGCGGGAAGCCGCGTGATAGAGCCCGTGTTGATATCCACCGTCGACCAACCCGAGAGCAACGGCGGCTCGGTCGATGTCGTGGCCCGCGTCGAGGACGTCGCGTGGCTGGCGGAAGAGGAGCAGGCCGTTGTCAACAGCCCAACCACGACAACCAGAGCCGCTCCCAATCGTAGATGCTTCACCTAACAGCCCTCCTTGTGTTGGCACTAGCAGAGACATGACCCATGCTCCAGACCGAACATCACCAACACACAACAGACGGGCCACAAAGCGGCCACAACCGGGGCGCCGTCCCCACAAGCCGCGACGCTGCTGAGGCGGTAGCGGAGACGTTCACTCTGTTGTTCGTGTAGCTACGACGACCAACGCGATGTGCGGGCTCGGCTGCTGTTATCAAATCGTGGCCTGGCGGTGATCACCGCGCTATCGGCGACACGGACAATCAGGAGCGATGGAACCCCGTCTGAGCGCCTCGAGCGTGAAGCGCGGCGCGCTTGCAATCGTGTTGGCGATGGCAGCGGCGGCGTGCAGCTCGACCGGAGCCGCTGACCCCGGCGGCGCGAGCGATCACGTCCTCTCGGCGAAGTACATGCGGCACCACCTCACCGGTCGGCCGCCGGTAGGTGCGCTCTCGGCTCCCACGGCCGAATGCCAGGAGGTTGCGCGACAGTAGACACGAACACTTGTTCGTGCTATGTCTACGGCCACCTTGGCATCGAGCGCACGTTCCCAAGCGGACTTGGCGCGAGGAGATCTTGCGGAGATTCTCGTTGCCGACGGCCTGGCCGTGGCTGCCTTCGCCGACGTGCCTGATCGGGCCTCTCCCCCGCTCAACCGAACTCACGGCGTCTCGAATGCCCTCCTGGACGCTGTCCGCGAGGTGGCACTGGTCGCGGCGAAGGGCGATGTGGACGCGGCCCGACTGGTCTCGAAGGGGATATGGAACCGAGCCCGCAAGCGCGCCGGCCACCCCGAATTGCTGACAGCCGAGTCGCTGCGCCAGAAGCTGCGGGTGCGGGATTGGTCAGCCGTCCTAGCGGTGGCTGTCGATAAATCTCCCATGTGCGCCGAGGAAGCCGGACAGCGCGGCCAGGTACATGAAGCCTCGGCCTATCGGGTTCACTTTCGTCTTTCCGCCCGATCGCGGCAAGGGCCGGGTGATCCAGGTCTCGCCGTGAAGACGGATCGCCCGGCAACGAGCTGACTGACCGCTCCTGCCACCTGAGCGTGGTGGATGATCTGTTTTCACGCTTCGCCGACATGCTGTCGTCCTAACTGCGGGTCGCACGGCCGGCGCAGACGCAGTCAGTGAGGATCTCCATGCGTCGATCGGCACGAGGGTAGTAAGCTGGGCGGGCTATGCGAACGGCGCTCTACGCGCTCGGCGGCCTTGCCATCATCGCGTTTTTTGTCGTGCGCCAAAGGCGAAGCGACCGCTACCGAGAGCGGTCGCTGATCTTGCCGCTCGCCCTGGGGCTCTACGGGCTTGCCCTATTGCGCGGCACGTGGCGGCACGATCGCCTCACGGCGGCTTCGATCGTCCTGCTTGGGCTGAGCGCCCTGGCATCAATTGGATTCGGCAGGTATCGCGGTCGGACGATCAGCCTGTTCGTCCGCGACGGCGAGTTGTGGGAGCAGGCGTCATGGAGGACGATCGGTGTCGGATGGGGCGGTCTACTACTCACGCGGATCGCGCTGATCGGGATCGCCGGGGTTGTCGGCGCGCGGTTCGCAGCGTCTCCCACATCGATCCCGGTGATGATCGCGATCACGTTGGCGGCGCAGATGTTGGTCGTGGCTGAGCGCGCGGAAGCGTTCGATGTTCCGATCACTCCGCGCCGAGGCAGCGGCCGACGCAAACGAGCGTAGGCCCGCTCCGCGCTCCAGACCGAGTACTCCCTCTGGACGCGCGACCCAGAGGCCGAGCTGCTACCGCTACTGCGCGAGCTGGGCATCGGCTTCGTGCCCTACTCACCACTCGGACACGGCTTCCTCACCGGGACGATCCGCTCCCCCGAACAGCTCGCCGACGACGACTGGCGCAAGACCAATCCAGGTTTCACCCCGGGCAACTTCGAGCAGAACCTGCGGATCGTCGACGATGTCCGAGCCGTCGCCTCCGAACTGGACGCCACACCGGCCCAGGTTGCCCTGGCCTGGCTGCTCGCCCAAGGCTCAGACATCGCCCCCATCCCCGGCACCAAGCGCGTCTTGCGCGTCGAAGAGAACACCTCCGCCGACGCGCTCGAGCTGAGCGCGGAGCAGATCCGGCGGCTCGACGATCTCACCCCGGCCACCGGCGAGCGCCACGAAGAAGCGACATGGCCACCGTCGAAAGCTGACCACTGCTTCGTGACCGCGACGGGCCCGGTTGGGGTGTGCTCGAACGGGGTTCGGGGTCGCGAAGGCTCCGTGTTCGGTGTGCCGGCGGCGTTCTCCTCACAAGGTGACCTGGAACTTCAGCACTTCGCGCTCGTTCATCAGCCGGTACCCGTCCGGTACCTCGTCGCGCGCGCCCGTGCGGTCAAACACCCGGCCAGGCTCGATGCGCCCTTCGAGCACGTCGGGGAGTAACTCCTCGATGTAGGCGCGCACTGGGGCGGGGCCACCGCCGATGCTCGCGTCCTTCCAAAACGCGACGCCGGTCGGTGTCGTGTCGTGCTCAGGTATGCCGACACGACCGACCGCGCCGCCCGGACGTACGATCTCAAGCGCCGTGTCCACGGCCTGTTCGAGGCCGACGCACTCGAGCACCGAATGCGCTCCGAACCCGCTGGTCAGCTCGCGGACGCGCTCGACTCCCGCGTCTCCGCGCTCGCCGACGACATCGGTGGCGCCGAACTGCTGCCCCAGCGCGACCCGCTCAGGATTGTTGCGAGCAGGATGGTCTGTTCGGCACCCAGGCGCTTGGCGGCGATCACCCCGCACAGCTCAGCCGCGCCGTCGCCGACGACGGCCACCGTCTTCCCGGCCCCGACATGGGCCGCGACCGCGGCGTGATGCCCGGTGCCCATCACGTCGGCCAGGGAAAGCAGCGACGGCATCAGCGCATCGTCCTCACCGACCGGGAGCACGACGAGCGTGCCATCCGCCTGTGGGACGCGCACCGCCTCACCCTGCGCTCCGTCCACATCGCCGAACCCAAACCTCCCGCCATGAAGGCATGCGCTCTGCAGCCCCTCACGGCAAAACACGCACGTTCCGTCCGAGCACAAGAACGGCGAGACGACCACATCGCCGGACGGCGTGGACGACGCCGACCAGCTCATGACCCATCCGACGGCCCGAATCGGTCTGCTCCATCGCCTTGTACGGCCACAGATCACTGCCGCAGATCGCAGCGCGGGTCACCCGGACAAGCGCATCGGATGATTCGATCAGCTTCGCATCCGGGACATCCTCTACGCGGATGTCGCCGGCGCCATACATCACCAGTGGCGCGCATTCCTTCGCTACCCCCTCTGCACGGAACGGTCGATCACCCTGACACTGTGCCATCGATCCGGCCGCGACGAGGCAGCGTGTTGATCCCACCACCCGCCGTTACCCGCCATCAATGCCCGCAGCGGAGAAGAGGCGGGGCTTCGCGATGCGTTCGATGCAGTGCTTGACGGCAATCGATTCGAACGACCCGGCCGACACGGCACGCCGGAACCATCCGCTCTGATGATGTATGTCTCGCGCACACTGCACGTCTCCCGTGGTTCGCAGTTGTGAGCACGACGCATTGGCGGGGTCGGTGCGGCTCGTGCCGCCGGGTTCGGGCTCGTCGTCGGCGTGGCTCACGGCAGCCGCTTCGCTGACTAGCCGACGGAACCGATGCGCAACTGGCGCCCAGGACGCGCCGTCTGCTCGGGCAGGCGGCGCGTGGGCCGCCGCCGCTCGCTTGCGGTAAGCGGCGTCGCGGCCTCGCTTGACGCCCCGAACCCACCGTCTGTAGGCTGGCCAAACGTCAGGCTATGGACTGAACGCGAACACGTTCCAGTATCCGCCGGTGTAGATGGTGTCGCCGACGACCGCCGGCTGCCCGCTGATCACATCGTTCTCGTCGCCGAACAGCTGGCGTCCCGTGCTCGCATCGAACGCGTTCAGGTAGTTCCCGACGATGTCGACGAGGAGCACCCCGTTCACCACGGTCGGGGAGTCGTACACCTCGTCGCTCCCGACGCACCAGAGCAGCGCCCCGTCGGCACGCCGGTACCGGCAGACGCCGCCGTTCGAGACATCCCCCTCCTGCAGCGGGTAGTAGACCGAACCTGCGGTGACGGCCGGTGAGGCGTCGGCAGTCCCGTGGGGCGCGTCATTGATCCATACCCGGCGCCCGGTGGTTGTGTAGGCATCCTGCCCGCCGGCGTAGACGACGCCGCCGGCGACCGACGGGGTGTCGTGCACGCCCGGGGGGTACGTGCTCGCGTTGAGGGGCGGATAGCGCACCCAGAGCGGCCGTCCGGTGCTGCCGTCCAGCGCCCAGAGCCCAAAATCCGTATGCGCGCAGCAGCTCGTGCCGTCGGACGTCGTGAACACCACGCCGTTCGCGACCGCAGGCGCCGCCATGCTCGAAACGCCCGGGACACGGCGGACCCAGAGCAGGCGACCGTCGGTCGCGCGGTAGGCCGCGAGGCCGGCGGCGCAGCAGGCATCCGCGCTCGTCACGTAGACGGTTCCGGCGGCCACTACCGCCGGCGCGCTCGACCCGCCGTCCTGCCGCGCCCAGCGAGGGGCGCCCGTAGCTGCGTCGAACGCGCGGATCCAGCCACCGCCCTGGAGGTACACCGTCCCCCCTGCGACCACGGGCAGCGGCCCCTGGTTCGTCCCGATACCGCGGTGCCAGACGGTCGCGCCGTCGGACGCGCGCAGCGCCCACAGGGCCTGCGAAGCCTCGACCGTGAAGAAGACCCGTCCATGCGAGACGACCGTGCCGCTGATGTACGGCGGCTGGAACGGATCGCTGCCGAACGACCGGCTCCACACGACGTGCAGGTGGCCGGCCGTGGCGACCGAGATTGCGTCCGGCCCGACGACGACGCTTTGATGCTCGGGCCCGCCGCCCGCCTGCGGCCAATCAGCGGCCTGCGCCGGTACGGCCTGCACCGTGAGGATAACCGCCGTGAGAAGGGCCGCACGCCACGTCATGTAACCGATGATACCTGAAGTTGTCATGTTACACACCGCCCAGTTCCCGTCTCAGGGTGAGGGGCGGGCCTGCTCTGAGATGACAGGCGGACCGCGCGCTCCCGGCCCCCGCCGGCTTCGTGATTAGTGATACAACGGCGCAGGCGATGAGGTCGCCTACTACGGGTTCGGTTTCGCCCGCCCACTACGACTAGGCCGAGCGAGTCGGCGAACCTGGCTGCCTGCGCCTCGGCCTGGTCGTACGCCTTCAACACCGGGTGAACGCCGGCCATCCCGTTCGCGAACGTGTCGCGCATAGGCCGCTCGAGCCGCTTCTACGCCTGCGGCGCACACTCAGCCACGTCGACCGCCAGCGCGTACCGCCGAACCGCCGAGCGTACCGCTCATAGTCCGAGCCGAGCTCGACGATCGCCCCCCGCTCCGCAGCATCCGCAGGCGCCGACAGCGTTACGCCGCGCGTTACGCGGGTCTTCTCGAACTGTTTTCGCTCACGCGACCGCCGCTGCCGCTCCGCATTCGTCCGATCAACCCGCTCAGCCACGCCGAACCAACCGCACCGAGCCCAGTGTCGGCGCGCCTCCCGGACGCGACCCAACCCGTATAAAGCAACACCTGTAGCATTCCGAATCGGCGGCACGGAGGGGGACCAACCCGTCGCCGCCGACAGCCGAGCGGGTCGCCCGGGAGCCCACATCTGCAGGGCGGCCCGATCCCCGCTGACCAGGAGCGCCGCGCTCAGGATGCCCACCCCGAGCCGCGGCGCTCCGCACCAGCGGATCGTCAGCCAAACGAGTTTCCGTCAAAAGTGACCTGGCAAAGGGTTTGGGGGGATGGCTTTTCGCGGCAGAAGCGTGCTGGACAACCCCGTTAGCGAGCGCCATGTCTGCCGTCAGAGGGATGTGCCGACTATTCGGCCGATGAGCATCGTTAGCGCCATCGCAAGGATGCCCCAAACGAGGACGCGCAACATCCCTCGGCCGGGCGGCGCGCCGCCCAGCCGCGCCCCCAGGTAGCCGGTCACTGCAAGCGCCACGGTCGTCGCAGCAATCGTCACCGCGATCCTTTGGGACGACGGTGCCAGGAACACCGCCAGCAGCGGCAGGGCCGCTCCGCAGGTGAATGACGCTGCCGACGTTCCTGCGGCTTGGAACGGTCGAGGGTGCGATAACTCGGTCATGCCAAGCTCGTCTCGTGCGTGCACGTCGAGCAGATCGTCTCGCTCGCTGAGCTCGGCGGCCACTTGGTCGGCGAGCGGAGAGGAGATCCCTCGCGCCCGATAGATCGCAGCCAACTCTGCCTGCTCAGCCTCTGGGCCGGTCTCCAGTTCCTGTCGCTCTAGCTCCAGGTCTGCTCGCTCGGCGTCGGCCTGGGTACTGACCGAGACATACTCGCCGGCTGCCATCGACGCGGCGCCCGCCACCCAGCCCGCCACACCCGCCGTCAGAATCGCCGCACGGGTCGACTGCGGCGCCGCTGCCACGCCGACGATTATCGCCGCCACCGAGACGATCCCGTCGTTGGCGCCCAGCACCGCCGCCCGCAACCAACCGCTGCGACCGCTGAGATGCCGCTCGCGGTGTCGGCCACGCATCACCCGATCGTAGCTCCACACGCATTCTGGCAGATGTACGGCCCGAGCGGCATGCGCGCAGAAGTGCCGGTCAGGATTCCCCCTAGGAGCTCTGACCCGAGGCCGTCCAGGGCGTCACCGGTGATGCGGCGTTTCGCCCTCTCTATCTACTCTCCCACTCCTCGTTGACGGGAAGGCTGTGGGGACCGCCTAGCGAGGTGCGAGTTGTAACGCCGGGCATTTGCTCGCGGATTGGCCTGTCTGCGTCTGCGTGCTCGCGGCGATGTGCTGCTCGGCTCGTCGTTGGTAGAGCGCGGCTCCGGTTTGCTCGGCGAATGACGAGGACAGCTCGAGCGTGGTGCGCGACGTCGGCGACCTGGCCCTGAGGCTTGGCGGGCGGCGTTCGGTCTTTTAGCTCTGTGCGCGTCGGATGCGCCAGAGGGAGACGCCCGCGAGCATGAGCGCGGCGGCCATGAAGATGCTGAACTCCGACCATTGGAGCGGCCAGTAGCGGGATGGCGGCTGGTAGGTCGTGGCAAGGTGGAACGTGCCGCCGAAACGCTGGGTGCAGTGGTTGAACGTAGCCTGGTTTCCAGGCCCAACCTGCGAAGCGCCGGTGCCCGACGGCGGGGGCGGATGCGCAATCGTGGGACATCGACTTTCGAGGAACGTGTGCAAACGCTGGGCCGTCGCCGGATGACCCGACGCGTCGACGATGCGTGACGACAGCACCATCGCGTTCGGGAGGGTCGGGTTGTTGACCACGAACGTGACCCCCTGCGGTGGTGTGATCTCGAACCCCAGGCGAGCAGCGACGTCTGACGCTCGATGTGGCTCTCCTCGATGACCTGGAGCGCCTGGGGGAGGGTTGCCGCGTCGCGACGTGGGCCGGTCAGCCGGTGGTGGGTCGCGACAAGCTCCTCCACGTCGCCCGCGAGCTGCACGCGGGGAATCGCACAGCACGACCAGGTAATCAGTAGGCCGCCTGGAGCCCCGTTCTGGCGCTTCCATGACCGAACCGGGGACCAGTAGAGAGAACTACCGGGATAGCGGAGGAGGGACTCGAACCCCCGACACGCGGATTATGATTCCGCTGCTCTAACCGACTGAGCTACTCCGCCGCGGCCCGCATGTTAGACGAGGCCGTCGGGCTCCGTCAGCCGGCCAGCCACCGCTCCAGCACGTCCACGCAGCCGACGATCCCGCCCAGGTGCGCGATCTCGAAACCGTGGGTGTTCTCGGTCGCGAAGGCGAGGCAGGCGGTGCGCGCGATCATCCCGTTGGAGAGCGCCGCGGTCGCGTCGGAGGCGAAGCCGGACAGGGCGGCATGGCGCAGGGTGACGCCGGCCGCCGCGGCGGCGTCCTCGAGCTCGGCGTTCAGCGTGTCCTCGAGCGGCCCGAGGCCATCCGCGGCCACGAGCACCGGGTCGGGCCCGGGGTCGATGCGGTACTCCTTCGCGACCGGCGTCACCTCGAACGCGACGGCGGCCTCGGCGTCGGTGCGGCTCGCGTACCACTTGGCGCCGTGGCAGCCGATCTCCTCGCGGGCGGTGAAGACGAGCTCGACCGGGCCCGGCGGCGACTTCACCCGCGCGGCCAGTTCGATCAGCCCGGCGACCGAGCCCTTGTCGTCGATCGCATGGGAGGCCACGTACTCGCCGTCGGGGCCGAGCCGGATCGGCCGCTTGCGGGCGGCGCTCGGCACGACCCGCGACCCGGGCCGGACGCCCGCCTCGGCGAGCGCGTCCGGCGCGAGCTTCGTCTCGACCCACGCGTCGCGCCAGCGCACGCCCGCCTCGGTCTGCTGGCGCTTGTGGTCGGACTCGTCCGACACGTGCCGGGCGCCGAACGAGAGCACCCCCGGGATGGTGGCGTGGCGCCCGAGCACGTCGACCGGCCCCTCGCCCCAGATCCACGGGAAGGAGCCGCCGAGCTTGCTCACGGCGAGATCCCCGCGATCGCCGATCCGCTTCACCAGGGCGCCGATCTCGTCCTTGTGCGCGAGCACCGAGCGCAGGGGGCCCGGCTCGCGTCCCTCGATGTGCAGCACGATGTTCCCGGCGCCGTCCCGGGTCGCACCGCCGTGCTCGGCCAGGCGGCCCAGGAGGTAGTCGTCGACGGCGGTCTCGACCCCGCTCGGCGAGTGCAGGCAAACCAGGTCGGACAGGGTGCGGAACACCGCCTCGTGCGTCGCGTCCATCGCGGCGGCAGCCTACACCGGGCTCGAGGGTTCACATTCCCGGACCCGTGCCGATACCTGGAAGAGGATGCCGTCTCGTCCGCAGGTCCTCCGCGCCCTCCTCGCCGCCCTCGTTCTCACCGCCCTCGCCGTGGCCGGCGCCGGCTGCCTCGGCGGCGGCCCCGCGGCGCTGCGACCGCCGCACTGCACGCCGCCGGCGCCCGGTGCCGAGGTTGTCGCAGAAGCGGATGCGGGGCCGGTCGCGGTCGACTACCTGAAGGCGCTCGCCGATCACCGCTACGACCAGGCGCAGACGTTCGCCCACGCCTGCACAACCGCCCAGCAGCACTCGCTCGACCAGCTGTGGCTGTGGCTCGACTCGATGCCCACGCAGGCGATCCAGGTCGCCGACCCCGAGATCAGGTCGGACGGCGACGGCGTGACGGTGGAGGCGACGCTCTTCGCCCGCTTCGGCCCGAAGCCCTACAGCGCCTGGGTGCCGCTCGGGCCGAAGACGCTCCGGCTGACGCGGGCGCGCGGCTCGTGGCGCGTGCGCGCCGACGTGTCGGTCGTGCACCGCTCCGACCTGGCCGCGTACGGCGTGTCCTGGCTGCACCACCCCTACTTCGTCAACGGGCAGCGGGTGACCGTCGTCTACGCGAAGCCGGCCGACGTCACCGCCGCGCAGCAGATCCTCGACACCGCCGAGTCGGTCATCCCCGGGCTTGTCGACCGCTACGGCGGCGGCCGGGCCGGGCTGCGTCCCGTGATCTTCCTCGTCGACCAGCGCGAACAGGCCGAGCGGCTGGCGCACGTCGACCTGGGCAGGGTGCGGACGCCGGCGGGGTTCCAGTACAGCTCGTTCGCCTACATCGACCTCCCGGAGTGGCGCACGCTCCCGGAGATCGCGCAGGACTCGATGGTCGCGCACGAGCTCACCCACGTCGTCACCCGGCCCATGCTCGACGGTGCGCCCCACAGCCTGCTCGAGGGGATCGCGATGTACGAGGAGTCGGCCTACCTGGGCGAGCACGGCTCGGGGATGTCGCTGGCCGACGTCGGCGCCTACTACTACCACCACGACTTCCCCAGCATGCGGATCTGGGAGCAGCGCCAGACCGACTGGGGCCTCCCGAACGTGAACGAGATCCAGGTCGGGTACGAGGACGCCCTCGCGATGACCCATGTGGTCATGGACGAGTACGGCGGCGTGCCCGCCCTGGCGCGCCTGGGAGCGGCCTTCCAGCGGTACGGCGGGCCGGTGACGTTCACGGCCGCCCAGGTCGATCATGCCTTCCGGGCCGCGCTCGGCGTGCCCTTCTCGCGGGTCGTCGCCGAGGCGCACGCGTACACGTACCGGACGCTCGGCGTCACCGGCTGACCGGCGCGTGATCGAGGCGCCGTCGAGGCGCCTTGGAGGACCGCAATCTGACCGGCCTACCCTGGGCCGGGACCGATGCCGAGCCGCGACCGCCTCGCGCTTCCGCTCGCCTGCGGCGCCACCGCCGGGCTGCTGGCGGCCGTCCTCCTGACCGTCGGCCCGCCCGGCATCGACACGCCCGCGCATCTCTTCATGACCTGGGCGTTCCGGCACGCCGGCTTCAGGCTCTGGAACAGCTACTGGTACGACGGCCGCTACGACTTCGTCGGCTACAGCCTCGTCTTCTACCCGGTCGCCTCGGTGGCCGGCGTGGTCGCGACGGCGGTCGCCTCGGCCGCCGTGCTGGCCGCAGCCGTCGCCGCGGTCGGGCGGCGCGAGTGGGGCCGGGCGGCAAACGCGCCCTGCCTGGCGCTGGCGGCCACGGCGACGGCCACGTGCTGCGTCTCGGGGATGTTCCCGTTCCTGG
Source organism: uncultured Actinomycetes bacterium (assembly GCA_963731515.1). GTDB lineage: Bacteria > Actinomycetota > Thermoleophilia > Gaiellales > JAICJC01 > JAICJC01. Next base: position 315,478 of record CAVSVU010000016.1, read on the forward strand.
CCGGTGCCGCGGCCGCAGCGGTCGCGCTCGCGTGCGCCCAGCGCCGGCAGCGGATCGGGTTCGGCGTGGCGATGGCCGTGTCGCTCGGCTGCTCGCCGCTCGCGTTCGGCCTTGCCGCCGTCGTCCTCGCAGGCTTTGTCCTGGGGAGCCGCAACCCCCTCGGCGTCGCCCGTCGCAACAAGCTCGCGGTGGCCGCGCTCGCCCTCACCGGCGCCGCATGCATCGCCGTCCAGCGCGCGTTCCCGGCCGGCGGCTGGTACCCGTACCACGCGAGCGACCTGCTCGTGATCGCGGCCTTCTCCGGCGCCGGGCTCTACCTGACCGCGAGGAGCCCCCGCGCTCGGGGCCTGCGGATGGTGTTCGTCGCCTACCTCGTCCTCAACCTGGTCACGTTCGCCGTGCACGGCCCCGTCGGGTCGAACTCGACCCGGCTCTTCTCGATCGCCGGCGTCCCGCTCCTGTGGCTGGCGGGCAACGTCGGCCGGCGGCGATCGTGGACGGTGCTCGCGCCCGTGCTCGCCCTCGCCCTCGCGCTCCAGCTGGGGCCGGCGGTGCGAAACGCCTACTCCGCCTGGTCGGACCCGGCCACGGCCGCCCCGTTCTGGCGCCCGGCCCTCGGGTTTCTCGACGCCCGCCGCAGCCCCGAGTTCCGCACGGAGGTCGTCGCCACGGCCGGACACTGGGAGGCCTTCTACCTGGCGCGGCGCGGGATCGCCCTCGCCCGCGGCTGGTACCGGCAGGACGACTTCCCCCAGAACGCCGTGCTCTACCGGCAGCGGATCAGCGGGACGGCGTACCGGGCGTGGCTGCGCAGCGTCGGCGTCCGCTACGTGCTGCTGCCGCACGCGCCGCTCGACTACAGCGCCGTCGCCGAGGCCCGCCTGCTGCGCTCGGGCCGCTCGGGGCTGCGTCTCGTGACGAGGCTGCCGCACTGGACGGTGTTCGCCCTGCCGCACCCGACGCCGATCCTCACGGCCGACGCGGACGTGCCGGGGGCGCGGGTGATGCGGCTCGGCGACTCCCGCATCCGGCTGTGGCTGCCGGCGGCCGGCGGATACGACCTGCGCATGAGCTACAGCCCGTACTGGTCGACCGACCAGACGGGCGTGTGCATCGGGCCGACCGCGGCGGGCATGACGCATATCGAGTCGCCCCGGCCGGGGGAGCTCACCGTCGAGTTCGAGCCGACCCTCGCGGCCGTCGCCGCCGCAGCGGCGAGCGACACGCCGGCCTGCACATCCTGACCCGTCATTCCTCCGCCGCCTGGAAGCGGCGCACCCCCGGCACGGAGAGGACGAAGACGGTGGACACGAGCAGCCACGCGGCCGAGACGAGAAGCGCGTCGCGAGCGCCCACGGCGGCCGCCGCCGCCCCTGCCAGCACCATCCCCACCGGAGCGGGAGCGTTGAAGGCGGCCTGGTCGAACGCGGTGACCCTCCCCATCAGGTGCTCCGGCACCGCCTGCTGCAGCGCCGTGTTCCAGAGGACAAGGTAGAGCGACGTCGAGGCGCCGGCCGGGAGGGCGGCGAGCGCGATCCACCAGGACTGGCCCGAGACGGCGAGCAGGACGAGCAGCGGTGCGAAGGCGACGTTCACCGACAGGGCCGCGATCAACGGGCGGCGCGAGCGCACCTGCAGCGCGGCCAGGCCGCCCACCACCGTGCCGAGGCCGTAGGCCGCCGAGATGAGCGCCCACGCCCCGGCGCCGCTCAGGCGGTGCTTGGCCACGTACGGGCCCAACACCTGGTACGGGCCCCAGATCACCAGCGTCCACAGGGCGGTGTCGACGATCATCGCGAGCAGCCACGGCCGACGCCATACCTCGCCGCCGCCGGCCGCGAGATCGGCGACGAAGCCGCGCCGGGCGGCTCTCGCCCCCCGCGCGGGCTCCCGGCCGGCGCGCATGCGGACCAGGACGGCGGCGGCGAGCAGGAACGACGCCGAGTCGGCGGCAACCGCCCAGCCGGCGCCGGCAGTCGCGACGATCACCCCCGCCAGCAGCGGCCCCGCCACGCGCAGCACGTTCGACTCCAGCAGGCGAAGCGCGTTCGCCCGGCGGCGCAACGACACCGGCACCGTCTGCGGCAGGAGACCCGCCCACGCCGGAGTGTGGAAGGCGTCCGCGCCGCCTGCGACCGCGGCCAGCGCCGCCATTTCCCAGATGCGAGCGACCCCGCCGATCAGGAGCGCCGCCAGCACGCCCTGGCCGACCGCGCTCACCACGTCGGAGACGATCATCAGGCGCACGCGCGGCATGCGGTCGGCCCACACCCCGCCAACGGCCAGGAGCACCGTGAACGGGACGAGTTCCGCCCCCAGCACGATGCCGAGGTCGGAAGCCGACCCGGTCAGGTCGAGGACCGCGAACGCCAGGGCGAGCGGCGTCATCCACGAGCCGAGCAGCGATACGGCCTGGGCGCAAAAGAGCAGCCGGAACTCGCGCTCGCGTAGGGGCGCGAGCGCACCACGGGAGACGGGTATCGCCATCGTGGCGGTGAGCGTACGCCACGTCGGCGGCGGCGCCCGGGCGGCGATCGGTAGGATCGCGGCGTGATCGACCCGACCACGCGCTGGCCCGGCGGCGACAAGCCCGACCACGCCGGCCTGCTCACCTTCGGCGGCATGCCCTACACCGAGGACGCCGCCGAGCTCTCGGGCGTCGACGTCGCCATCATCGGCGCGCCGATGGACGAGCTGGTTTCGGAGTCGCCGGGGGCGCGGCACGGGCCGCGGGCGATCCGCGCCGCCGGCGGGCTGCCCGGGCCCCACCTGGAGACGGGCGTCGACGCGATGGCCGAGCTCGTGGTGGTCGACTTCGGCGACGCGCCCGTGATCCCCGCCGACCCGACCGCGTCGCATGCCGCGATCCTGCGCACCGTCGCCGAGGCGGTGAACGCGGGGACGATCCCGATCGTGCTCGGCGGCGACCACTCGATCGCCGAGCCGGACGTGCGCGCCTGCGCCGAGCGGCACGGCCGCCTCGGCCTGCTCCACTTCGACACCCACACCGACACGGCCCGGCGCGTGTACGGCATGGAGCTCTCGCACGGCACGCCGATGTACCACCTCGTCCGCGACGGGCACGTCGACCCGCGCCGCTACGCCCAGGTCGGACTGCGCGGGTACTGGCCCGGCCCCGAGGAGTTCTCGTGGCAGGCGGAGCAGGGCATCACCGCGATCCCGATGCACGAGGTGCGCGCCCAGGGGATCGCGGCGGCGCTCGAGCGCGCGCTCGCCGTCGTCGGCGACGGCCCGGCGTTCCTGTCGGTCGACGTCGACGTGCTCGACCCCGCCTTCGCGCCCGGCACCGGCACCCCCGAGCCGGGCGGGATGACGCCCGCCGACCTCCTCTGGGCGTGCCGCACGAGGCGCCGAGCGGCTGCACCTCGTCGGCGCGGACGTGGTCGAGGTGCTGCCGAGCCGGATCGGCTCGACCGACGTCACGGCGCTCGTCGGCGACCGGATCGTGCGCGAGATCCTGACCGGGATCGCGCTGCGGCGCCGAAACGCCTGACGGCGCCCCCGCCTAGCTCATGTGGCGGCGCGCGCCGAGCAGCACGCCGACGACGATCCAGGCGATTCCCATCGCCCAGACGCCCACGGCGACGCTCAGCGAGTTGCCCGCGGCTGCCGCGCCGACGACGAACAGGGCTGCGGCGCCCAGCATCCATCTCCCCTCCATCGCGGCGACGGTATCACGGATGGATGCGGCGGGCGGCCGCAACCGGTGCGGCGGCGGCGGGCACCTGGTGCAGCACCGTGGCGACGATCACGACGTCGACCGGCAGGTCTGCCGGCGTCTCGACCTCCGCCTCGGGCTGCTCGCGCTCGACGTCGCGCATCCCCGGCAGGAAGAGCGCGGCCAGCGTGATCACGCCGCCGCCGACTCCGGCGCCGACGAGCGTCAGCCGCGCGCCGATCATCTCGGTCACCGGTGCCGTGAGCGCGAACGAGAGCGGCAGCAGGCCGATCGAGATCAGCCAGTCGAGGCTCGAGACCCGGCCCAGCATCGACGCGGGCACGTGCCGCTGCTTGAGCGTCGCCCACACGATCGTCCCGGCCGTCTCGAGCGCGTTGAAGAGCAGGCAGGCGACCACGAGCTGCCAGGTGGCGGTGGCGAGCCCGTAGCCGGCCACGGCCAGCGTCGCCAGCGTCCAGACGACGTAGATGAACGTCACCTGGCGGCGCGGCTGCTCGCGCTGGCCCATGAGGATGGCGGCGCAGATCGAGCCGATGCCGCCGGCGGCGAACACGGCCCCCAGCATCCCGGCCGATCCGTGCAGCCCGTTCTTGACGACGTACGGCAGGAGCACCTCGGTCGGGCCGAGGAAGAGCAGGTAGGCGAACGCGGCCGAGACCAGCGTCCCCCAGATCCAGGTGCGGCCGCGGATGAAGCGCAGTCCGCCGCGGATGTCGGCCATCACCGAGAGCCCCTCGGGGACGTGGCGGGGCAGGGGCCGCATCGCCAGGACGGCGGCGCCGGCGGCAACGAACGACGCGGCGTCGGCGGCGAAGGCGACCCCCGGCCCGAACGCGGCGATGAGCCAGCCGCCGACGGCGGGGCCGGCCAGCCGCAGGGCGATCGGGCGCACGAACTGGTCGAGCGAGTTGGCCGCCGGCAGGTCGGACGCGGGCAGGATGTCGGGGACGAGCGCCTCGAACGCCGGCGTGAAGAACGCGGTGCCGGCGCCGTACACCATCGCCAGGGCCGCGATCTCCCAGATCTCGACCCGGCCCGTGATCGAGAGGGCGGCGAGGACGGCGATCGCGAGCGCCCGCAGCGCATCGGCGGCGAGCATGATCGCGCGCCGGCTGAGGCGATCGCTGACGACGCCGCCGGGGAGCAGGCACACGATCGTCGGCACCGTCATCGCGATCCCGACCATCGAGAGCGCGGCCGGCGCGTTCCAGACGGCGTACACCTGCCAGGCCATCGCGACCAGGAAGATCCCGTCGCCGAGCAGCGACACCGTCATGCCCGACCACAGCAGCCGGAAGTCGCGGTGCCGCAGCGGCGCGAGCAGGTTCAGCCGGGTGAACCCGCCTGGGCGGTCGAGCCCGTCGTAACTATGCTGCATCGGCTCGAGCCTCGGGCTCGGCCGATTCCCGCACGCGGTGCAGGTACTCCAGCAGGTCGAGCGGCCCCATGGCGTGGGCGTACAGGAACCCCTGGCCGAGCTCGCAGCCGAGCTCGCGCAGATGCGTCGCCTGCATCGGCTGCTCGATGCCCTCCGCCACGACCTCGAGGTTGAGCGTCTCGCCGATCCGGACGATCGCCTGCGGCAGCGGCGAGATGGCGTCGCCGGACGTGAGGAACGAGCGATCCATCTTGAGGATGTCGACCGGCAGCCGGCTCAGGTAGCTGAGCGACGAGTAGCCCGTGCCGAAGTCGTCCATCGCCAGCTTGATGCCGAGCGCCTTGAGCGCGTTCAGCCGGTCGACCGCGAGGTCCATGTCGGCCATCATCACGGTCTCGGTGATCTCGAGCACGAGGTGGCCGGGGTTGAACCGGGACGTCGCGAGCGCGTCGCGGACGTCGTCGACGATCGTGTCGGACTGCAGCTGCTTCACGGACAGGTTGACGCTGATCGTGAGCTGCTCGCCGGCGGCGCCGAAGCGCTCGTGCAGGGCGGCGCCCTGGCGGCAGGCCTGGTTGAGCGTCCAGCGGCCGATCGGGACGATCAGGCCCGTGCTCTCGGCCACCGGGATGAACTGCGCCGGAGGGATGGTGCCGCGGGTGGGATGGTGCCAGCGCAGCAGCGCCTCGAAGCCGTACACGGTCGTGCCGTTGAGGCGGATGACCGGCTGGTAGTGCACCTCGAGCTGGCCGGTCTCGAGCGCGCGCTGGAGGTCGGCGCGCATCTCGAGCCGCTCGACCACCTCGCGGTGCATGTCGGGCTCGAAGACGCGGTAGCTGCCCTTGCTCTCGCGCTTGGCCATGTACATGGCGACGTCGGCGTTGCGCAGCAGGTCGGCGGCGTCGGCGGTGCCGTCGCTCGTCAGGCAGAGGCCGATGCTCGCGTTGACGACCAGCTCCTTCTCGCCCATGTCGATCGGCTCGCTCAGGCCCTCGAGCACCCGCTCGGCCACGTCGACGGCCTCCTGCGAGCGCTGCACCTCCTCGACCAGGACGGCGAACTCGTCGCCGCCGAAGCGGGCGACGGTGTCGGTCGGGCGGACGGCGTTGCGCAGGCGATGCGCGACCTCCTGCAGCACCGCGTCGCCGGACGCGTGGCCGAGGCTGTCGTTGATCGTCTTGAAGTCGTCGAGGTCGATGAAGATGACGCCGACCGTCGACTCCTCGCGGGTCGCGCGGGCGAGCGCGTGGCCGACGCGATCGGCGAAGAGGGCCCGGTTGGCGAGGCCCGTGACGGGATCGTGGAAGGCCTGGTGCGTGAGCTGGTCCTCGTAGAGCTTGCGCTCGCTGATGTCGCGGCAGTTGAGGACGATGCCCTGCACCGACTCCTCGGCCAGCAGGTTGCGGTGGTGGATCTCGAACTGGAGCCACTCGCCGGAGCGGCTGCGCAGGCTGCACTCGACCATGCCGGAGGTGCCGGCGCCGGTCTCGGCGCTCTCGACGACCTGCATCAGCCGGGCGCGGTCGCTGGGGCGCACGAGCACGTCGAAGTGGGTGTCCAGGACGTCGTCGACCGCGTAGCCGAGCACCTCTTCGATGGCGGGGCTCTGGTAGACGATCGTGCCGCTGCGGTCGAGCACCGCGATCAGGTCGCTCGAGTGCTCGAGCAGCGCGCGGAAGCGGGCCTCGCTGCGGCCGCGGTGCAGCTCCTCGGCCATGACCGCGCCGTCGATGGCGAGCGACATCGGCGCGGCCAGCGTCTCGAGGGAGACGGCGAGCTCGGTGCCGTGGGTGCCGGGGACGCCGGCGAGCAGGAAGGTGCGGCTGGCGGTGCGGCCGGCGAGGGCGATCAGGGCGTATCCGGCGTCGCGGGCCAGGCCGAGCTCGTCGAGCAGCTCGCCGGGCACGGAGACCCAGCGGACCCGGGCGTTGTCCGTCCCGGCCGCCGCGCTCAGCCACGCCCGCACGGCGGGCGACACGACATCCTCGGCGGGATCCTCGTGCAGCGAGATGAGGCGCGTGTCGGCGCTCTCGCCGCCCAGCTCTCGCACGGCGGCGGTCGCGGCGGCGCCCATCTGGTCGATGTCGGCGGCGCCCACGAGTGCCGCGCCGGCGCGGCGCAGCGCGCGCTGGCGGGCGACCGCCCGCTCCTCCTGGCGCACCAGGCCGGACATGCGCGCCAGCACGAGCAGGAACATGATCATCGAGGCGATGATCACGACGAGCACGTCGGTGTTGCCCCACTCCTGGTAGAAGCGGATGCCCGGCGCGACCAGGCAGGCCACGCACAGGAAGGCGAGGCGCAGCGGCGTCAGCCGGGTGCGATCCTCGACCGGCTGCTCGAGGGTGCGCATCGACGGATGCAGCGCGGCGGCGCCCCAGAGCAGGTAGTAGAAGATCCAGCCCACATCGAGGATCACCTGGCCGTCGTAGGTGCCGTCGAGGAGCATGCGGTTGTAGACCGAGTCGGTCGTGAGCAGGCAGACGATGCTGCCGGCGAGCAGGTAGAAGGCGGGGGCGCGGACGCCGCGGTCGACCGCGAGGCGGATCGCCGCGGCGAGCAGGAGGATGTCGCCGACGGGATAGGCGATCGACACGGCCTCGGGCAGCCAGTTGCCGCCGAGCTGGATGTTCGGGGCGATCAGGAACACCCACGAGAGCAGGGCGATGCCCAGGGTGAGGATGAGCGAGTCGATGGCGCCGGCCCGGTCGGTGCGCGGGTTGCGCCGCCGCACCAGCAGGAGCAGGCCGGCCATGAGGGCCGGGTACACCGTCAGGTAGAGGCCGTCGCCGGGCGAGGGGAAGCCGACCTGCAGGCCGAACAGGCTGGGCAGGCTGTACGTGTAGAAGTCGCCGACGAGGAAGAGCGTCTGGCCGAGGGCGAGCAGGCTCCAGGCCACGACCGCCTTCGGGCGGTGCATGCGCATGCCGGCGAGGATGGCGGCCACGCCCGAGAAGCCGAGCGCGTTGATGATCGGGCCGTGGATGGCGCTGCCGCGCTGGAAGATCGGCACGACGGCGTAGAGGTACGTGAAGAACGAGCCGGCCAGCAGGTACCAGAGCCAGACGGTGCGCGGCGAGAGCGGCCAGAGCGCCCCGCGGATGGACTGGGTCAGGCGGGTCACGCGGCCTCCCGGAGATCGTCGGGGCGCTGCAGCTCGAAGCGCTGCGCGAGCCGGCCGAGGACGTCGATGAGCTCGTCGATCTCGTCGTCGCCGTTGGCGGCGGTGACCTGGATCCGGAAGCCGACCTCGTCCTTGGGGACGAGCGGGTAGGCGGCCAGGGTGACGTAGATGCCGTTGTCGAAGAGGAACCGCCCGACCGCGCCGATGTCGCGGTGGTCGCTGAGCGGGATCTCGATGATGGGGAAGCCGGAGTGGTTGAGCGTGCGCACGCCGATGCGGCGCAGGGCCTCGAGGACGCGGCCGGTGCGCTCGTAGAGCGTCCGGCGCAGCTCGTCGCCGCGGCGCTCGTTCACGTCGAAGCCGGCGAGCGTGGTCGCGAGCGAGGCCACCGGCGGCGGGCCGGAGTACAGGTAGGGCGGCGCGGCCGTCTTCAGCATCTCCTTGAGCGGCGTCGGGCAGGCGATGAACGCGGCGAGGGACGAGTAGGCCTTCGAGAAGCCGCCGACGAGGATGAGGCCCTCGTAGGACTCGTCGAGGTGGCGGACGATGCTGTTCCCGCGCGACCCGTACGGGGAGAGCTCGGAGGGGGAGCGCTCGCCGATCACGCCGAAGCCGTGGGCGTCGTCGACGTAGAGGAGCGCGCCGTGGCGGCGGGTGACGCGGGCGAACGCGGCCAGGTCGGGGGCGTTCCCCGTGATGCTGTTCACGCCGTCCATGCACACGAGGCGGTGGTCGGAGCGGTCCTCGATCAGCAGCCGCTCGAGGTCGTCGGGATCCTCGAAGCGGAACCGCTTCAGCGTGGCCCCGCGGGCGACGGCGAACTGGCAGCCGTCGTAGATCGTCTTGTGCGCGCGGCTGTCCATGAACACCGTGCCGCCGGCGGCGAGCACCGGGATCACGGCCATGTGGATGTGGGTGATGGTGGGCAGGACGAGGGCGTCCTCGCAGCCGAGCAGCTCGGTCAGGCGCTCCTCGATGTCGCCGAAGAGCGTCGGGCTGCCCAGGAGGCGCGACCAGCTCGGGTGCGTGCCCCACCGCTCGACCTGGGCCGGGATCGAGTCCATGATCTCGCGGTCGAGGTCGAACCCGAGGTAGTTGCACGAGGCGAAGTCGGCCAGCCACTGGTCGCCGACGCGGATCCGCCGCCCGTCGATCTCATCGATCACGGCGTCGGTCATCGGGTTCGAGCGCTTGAGCTCGTCCAGATCTGCACAGGCCGCCAGCCATCGGTCAATCCACTTGACCTCACCGCTGGTCCGCCTGCGCTCTGGCATGCGGCGACGATCGGAGTTCACAGGCGGGGTATCGGCGGTGGCCACGAGTTCTTGAGGACGGAGGGAGCGAGATGCGCAGGCGAGGCGGAGGCGGGGTTTTGCCTGCATCTCATGCATCGGCGCCGCGAGGGCCGGGATCGTCCCCCTTCCGGGGGGCGAGCGGCTAGCTTTCCGCTCTGTGTCGGGGACACGCGCGATCCGGGTCGGAGTACAGGTGCAGCCCCAGCACGGCACGATCGGGGCGATGCGCGACACGTGGCTGCGGGCCGAGGAGCTCGGCGCCGACACGGTCTTCACGTGGGACCACTTCCATCCGCTGTCCGGCGACCCGGACGGCAACCACTTCGAGTGCTGGACGTGGCTCGGCGCGATGGCCGAGGCGACGGAGCGGGTGGAGATCGGCGCGCTCGTCTCCTGCAACGGCTACCGCAACCCGGAGCTCCTGACCGACATGGCGCGGACGGTCGACCACATCTCCGGCGGGCGGCTGATCCTGGGCATCGGATCAGGCTGGTTCGAGCGCGACTACGACGAGTTCGGCTACGAGTTCGGGACGGCGCCGTCGCGGCTGCGCGACCTCGACGCCGCCATGCCCCGCATCAACTCGCGCATGGCGAAGCTCACGCCCCCGCCGGTGCGAAACCCGATGCCGATCATGATCGGCGGCGGGGGCGAGCGCGTCACGCTGCGCATCGTCGCCCAGCACGCCGACATCTGGAACGGCTTCGGCGACCCCGAGCGGGCCGCGCACAAGTGCGCCGTCCTCGACGACTGGTGCCGGCGCGTCGGCCGCGACCCGGCCGAGATCGAGCGCTCCATCGGCGGCATCCGGCCGGCCTCGCTGCCCCACCTCGACGGCTACCTCGACGCCGGCGTGACCCACCTGATCATGGGCATCAGCGGCCCGGAGTGGGATCTCAGCCTGCTGCCGAAGCTGGTCGAATGGCGAGACTCTCACCGCTGACAGGAAGCTCGACCGGCAGCCGGTGGAGCAGGGCGATCGTGGCCCAGAGGACGGCGAACCCGGCCAGCTGGGTCGGGCTCACGGACGCGTCGAGCACGAAGTAGTTCACGACGAGCGCCGTCGCCGGGAAGGCCAGCTCGGCGAACGTCGCCACCGACGCCGGGGTGTGGACCAGGCCGCGGTAGTAGAGCAGGAGCGCGAAGAGGCCGGGGACGAGCGCGAGCCCGACCAGCCGCGTCCAGTCGGAGGCGTCGGCGGACGCCGGCGGCGCGACGGCGCCCTCGTAGAGGGCGATCACGGCCAGCAGCGGCAGCGCCAGCGTGAAGCGGACCGCGGTCACGAGCTGCGGCTCGAGCGAGACGAGCGTGCGCCGTCCGAATGCCGTCGCGGCGCCCCACAGCGCCGCCGCCACGAGCGCCAGCAGGGCCGCCCGGCCCTGCGCCCCGGTGAACGCCTCGGCCGGGGCCATGGTGCCGAACGAGAGCAGGTAGGTGCCGACGAGCGCCGGTACGAGGTACCAGCCCAGCCTGCGCACCGGCCGCTCCCCCATCACCACCGCCGCGGCGGCGATCGCCCACAGCGGCTGGGTCTTCTGCAGGAGCACGACGACGTCGGGGTTGCCGTATTCGAAGGCCGTGGTGAACGCGAGCGTCGCCAGGGCCGAGCCACCCCACGCGACACCGAATGCCGCCAGCCATCCGCCCCGATCGAGCCGGCCCAGGCTGTGCCGGTGCCGGATCAGGAACGGCGCCACGATCGCGGTCAGGATCACGTGCTCGTAGAGCACGATCGTGTAAGGCGACCAGCGCACGACCGGCGAGACGAGCGGCTGGCGGAACGCGCCGTCCGTCCCCCAGAGCGCAGCGCCGATCGCGACGAGCGCGACGCTCGCCACCGGCGCGGTGAAGATCGCTCGCCTGCTGTTCACGAGCCCGGTGTCCCCCATCCGTCGCATCCGGCCCCTCGGAGCGGCCATGATACGCACGCATGCCCGAACGTCGCGTAACGGTGCTCGCCGGAGGCGTCGGCGGGGCGCGGTTCCTCCAGGGACTCCTCGAGGTCGTGGACCCTGCGGCGGTCACGATCGTCGGCAACGTCGGCGACGACCTCGAGCCCTACGGGCTGCACGTCTCGCCCGACCTCGACACCGTGCTCTACACCCTCACGGGCCGCATCGACCCGGAGAAGGGCTGGGGCGTGCTCGGCGACACCCCGCGGGCGCTCGAGCAGGCCCGCGCGCTCGGGGCGGAGGCGTGGTTCTGGCTCGGCGACCTCGACCTGGGGCTGCACCTGGCCCGCACCGAGATGCTGCGGGCGGGCCTCCCGCTGCACACCGTCACCGCGCGGCTGGCGGCGGCGATGGGCCTCGAGGCGGCGCTGATCCCGGCGACGGACGACCGGCTGCGGACGATGGTCACGATCCCCGCCGGCGAGGTCGACTTCCAGACGTACTATGTCCGCCGCGCGCACGCCGACCCGGTCTCGCGAATCCGCTTCGACGGCGCCGAGGCGGCCCGGCCCGCCCCCGGCGTGCTCGAGGCGATCGCCGCCGCGGACGTCGTCGTGATCGCGCCGTCCAATCCGTTCATCTCGATCGACCCCATCCTGGCCGTGCCCGGGATCCGCGCCGCCGTCGCCGCCCGCCGCGAGCGCGTCGTCGCCGTGAGCCCGATCGTCGCCGGGCGGGCGCTGCGGGGGCCGGCGGCCGGGATGCTCGAGACGCTCGGCCACGAGACCTCCGTCGTCGGCGTGGCCGAGCTCTACCGGTCGCTGGCGGGGACGCTCGTGATCGACGACGAGGACGCCCCGGCCGCAGCCCGGGTCGAGCGGCTGGGGCTGCGTGCCCGCGTGACGGCGACCGTCATGGCGAACCTGGACGCCAGCCGCGCCCTCGCGGCGCAGACGCTCGCCGCCGGCGGGCTCGCTCCGTGACCGACCGGATCGAGGTGATACCGCTGGCCGCGGCCGGCGAGATCGAGGCCGGCGCCGACCTGGCAGTCGCTGGTGCTCGCGGCCGCGCCGCCGCTGCGCGACGGCGACGTGGTGGTCGTCGCCCACAAGGCCGTCTCGAAGAGCGAGGGCCGCATGGTCGACCTGGCGACCGTGACGCCGTCGGCGCGGGCGCTGGAGCTCTCGGCCGAGGGCGGCGATCCCCGCATGGCCGAGCTCGTGCTGCGCGAGAGCCGCCGCATCGTCCGCCGCCGCGCCGGCCTCCTGATCGCCGAGACGCACCACGGCTTCGTGTGCGCGAGCGCAGGCATCGACCGCTCGAACGGCCCCGCGGCCGGCTGGGCCGTGCTGCTCCCCGTCGACCCGGACGCCTCCGCCGCCCGGCTGCGCGCGGAGCTCGAGCGCCGCGCCGCGGTGCGGCTCGCGGTGGTGGTCGCCGACACTATGGGGCGGGCGCTGCGGCGGGGGATCGTCGGCACCGCCATCGGCGCGAGCGGGCTCGACGCGCTGCGCAGCTATGCCGGGACGGTCGACCCGGCGGGCTACGAGCTCCGCACGACCGCCGTCGCCGTCGCCGACGAGCTGGCCTCGGCGGCCGACCTCGTCCTCGGCAAGCTCGAGCGGGTGCCCGCGGCGCTCATCCGCGGCTTCGAGGCTCGCGGGGAGGGCAGCGGCCGCGACCTGATCCGCGACCCCGCCGAGGACCTGTTCAGGTGAGGCAGGCCGCCGCCGAGAGGCGGCGGACGGCGGCGAGGTCGGCCGGCGTGTCGACGTCGCGCGCGATCCCCGGCCGGTCGAGCGACGACCACGTCGAGCCCGTGCTCGCGGGCACGGGCGGCGTGCACGGACGCGCTTCCGGCGGCGCCGAAGGCGGGCACGAGAACGGGCGCGGGACAGACCCACAGCGCGTTCGTCCCGCCGTCGTGGGCGCGGCCGATGACGGCGGTCGCCGCCGCTCCGGCGTCGACCAGCGCGGCCACGTCGGCGGCGTCGACCAGGGGCAGGTCGCCGGCCAGGTAGAGCACCGCCGCCGCCGGCCGTTCGAGCAGCGAGCGGGCGTGCACCAGCCCCTCGTTCCAGGGCAGACCGCCGTCGGAGACGCACCCCACCCCCAGCCTGCGGGCGAGCTCCGGCGCGGACGGGTCGGAGCTCGCGAGGGCGACCCGGCCGGCGCCGGCGCGGACGGCCGCCCGGGCGACCCGGGCGAGCATCCCCGCCATGAGCCGCCCGCGCTCCGTCTCGGTCAGCGCCGGCGCGAGCCGTGTCTTGGCCGCGTCGAGCCGCTTCAGCGGGATGAGGACGTCCGTCTCCACCCCGGCATCGTACGTGCCTGGGGACTGTCCCCGATTGACCGGGGACAGTCCCCGTCACGTCGTCGCTAGTTGCTGATCTTCACCCAGTCGAGAGCGCCGGTGAAGTAGTCGCAGGTCGTCTTGACCTGGTCGCAGTTCAGCTTGCCGCCGATGGAGATCGGCCGGGTGTTCGAGATCGACCCCGTGTTGCCCTTCGCCGTGCCGGCGACGGTTCCGTCGATCGTCAGTGTGACCCCGGTCGACGTGCGGGTGCACGTGGCGACATGCCACGCATTGTCGCTGGTGACCTGCGACGCCTGCACCGCCTTGCGCACGAGCGTCCCCGACGCGTTGCGGCCGCGGAACACGCAGTTGATGCGGCCGTTGGGGTTCTCGAGCTTGAAGTATCCGCCCGACGCGCCGGCCTGACCCTTCTGGACGATGTTGCCGAAGTGCTGGTTCGTCCGGAACCGGATCGAGACGGTGTACGTCCCCGATCCCGGGTTGAGCGAGTTGCTGTTCGCCTGCACGATCCGCTCCGGCTTGGGCGGCGGGTTCGTGGGACTGGCGAACGGCCACTGGTACGCAGTCGCGCCCGAGATGCTCACGCCCGTCTGCACGGCCGACCCGATCGTGCCGTTCACGTGGCCGCTGGAGTCGATCATCGTATGGGCGCCCGGGCCCTCGTTCATCTCCCAGTCGGCCAGTGTCGCGGCCGACGCGGAAGCAGTCATGGCAAGAAATAGGACGGCCGCAACCGCCAGCGACTTGCCGAGTCCGTGCCTCATAGTGTTCCTCCCTCTGCCTCTAGGGTTCGGGGGGCACCTTACCCGCTCCGGCACGACGACTACCCGAACGGGTGGTCGAATTGCCGATCTAGACTCACCCCCGTGCTGGAGATCGGATACAAGGCGTCGGCGGAGCAATTCCCCGCCTCCGAGCTGCTCGCGTACGCCCGGCTGGCCGAGGAGGCCGGGTTCGAGAGCGTCGCCGTCTCCGACCACTTCCAGCCGTTCCGGCACACGGGCGGGCACGCGCCGGCGGCCCTGCCGTGGCTGGGGGCGCTGGCGGCGACGACGACCCGGGTCCGCATCGGCACGAGCGTCTCGACGCCCACCATGCGCTTCCACCCGTCGGTGCTGGCGCAGGCCTTCGCGACGATCGAGAACCTGGCGCCGGGACGCGTGTTCGTCGGCGTCGGCACCGGCGAGTCGGTGAACGAGGTGCCGGCGACCGCGATGGAGTGGCCCGGCTTCTCGGAGCGGCTGGGGCGGCTGGAGGAGGCCGTCGAGCTGATGCGGCGCCTGTGGACAGAGGAGCGGGTCAGCTTCGACGGCCGCTGGTACCGGACCGCCCGCGCCACCGTCTACGACCGCCCGCAGCGGCCCATCCCGATCCTGGTTGCGGCGGCCGGGCCGCGGGCCGCCCGGTTCGCCGGCCGGGTCGGCGACGGGTTCATCACCACGAGCGGAAAGCCGGACGAGCTCTACCGCGACACGCTGCTCCCGGCCGTCGCCGAGGGCATCGCGAAGGCCGGGCGCGACCCCGACGCCTACGAGCGCCTGCTGGAGGTGAAGGTGTCCTATGCAGCCGACGTCGAGACGGCGATCGCCGACTGCCGCTACTGGGCGCCGCTCGCGCTTCCGGCCGAGGCCAAGCAGGGCGTCGACGACCCGCTCGAGCTGGAGCGGCTCGCCGACGCCGACGACGTCCACCCGGAGAGCCGGTTCATCGTCTCGGCCGACCCCGACGAGGTCGCCGAGCGGATCGGCGCAAACGTCGCGCTCGGCTTCCGCCACCTGGTCGTCCACGGGCCTGGCCCCGACCAGGCCGGGTTCATCCGCCGCTTCGCCGCCGACGTGATCCCGCGGCTGCGGGCCCGCTTCCCGTAGAGCCGGGTCAGGGCGGGCGGGTGAGCCAGCGACGCTCTGCGTGCCAGCGCTGGAGTGTGCGGTGGCTGGGGGTGTGGGCGGTGCAGGCGTGGCACGCGTCGTGCGGTTGATGGTCGAGGGGTGGCGCTCCTCTTGCGTAGCGCGCTTCGAGACGGCGACGCAGGTCGGGCCAGGCGTAGCTGCCGGGCCTGTGGCGAGGCGGTGGGCCGCGGAGCTGGTTCAGATGGGCATCCAGGGCACGATGGCGAGCGGCCGTCATGCAGCCGTTGGCCTGCCACACCCCCATCAAGGTGCGGACGAAGTCACGGCCGCCGCGCCTGGTCTGGAACGCCTGGGCGGCGTGGCCGGGGCACAGCCACACCGCGACGCGATAGCCGAGGCGAATCTCCTCGGTGCGCCCCCGAGTGCGGTCGACGCAGATCGCGCACACGGGGCGTTTCAGCGGCAGGTTGCGAGCCTTGTACAGGGTGGGGAGGGCGTACATCGCACCGATCAGTGTGACCGCGGAGATGTGACAGGTGGGTGACGACGCGTCGCAGATGTGTCGGGGAACCGCAAATGACACATGCCAACACCGCCAACTGCCGGTTCAAACGTCTCCGCCCCCAGGGGAGCTCTTTCAGCCCGAAAGGTGTAGCTCACCCTCGTTTGCCCGTTCCGGGACGGCTGGACGTCAACGAACGACGGCCGTCGGGACAGCGTGATGACCTCGCTGCTCCCAGGTGGTCTCGCAGAGAGGGACTGAGGACGTCGCCGCGGTTCAGCCGACGGCCGGGACGAGCTCGCGGCCGAACAGCTCGACCGCGTCCAGGTCGTCGTGCAGCAGGTGCTGGAGCATCATCCGCTCGACGCCGGCATCGGCCAGCTCACGCAGCCGCGCGACCGCCTCGGCGGCCGTGCCGCACACCCATGTGTCGCGGTTCTCGGCCAGGACCGAGGCGCCGTCGCCCTGCTCGAAGCCGAGGTCGACCAGGCGCTGCGCCCGGGCCTCCGCCTCGGCCGCGTCGGCGCCGACGACCACCATGCACATCGCCGAGAGCACGAGCGACGACGGGTCGCGGCCGTGCCGCGCGCAGGCCTCGTCCATGCGCCTCCGCAGGGCGCGGCACTCCTCGACGGTCGGGCCGACGACGTTGTACTCCTGCCCCAGCCGCGCCGCCACCTCGACCGTGCGGCGCTTGCCCGAGCCGCCCACGATCAGGGGCGGGTGCGGGCGCTGGACCGGGCGCGGCAGCGCGTCGCAGTCCTCGAGCCGGTAGTGGCGGCCGGCGTAGGAGAACGACTCCGTCGTCCACTGGCCGACGATCACCTCGGCCTGCTCCTCGAACACCTCCATGCGCTCGCCGAGCGGCGGGAAGGGGAAGCCGAAGGCGCGGTGCTCGCGCTCGTACCAGCCGGCGCCGAGGCCGAGCTCGACTCGCCCGCCGGAGATGTGGTCGACCGTCGTCGCCGCGCGGCCGAGCACCGACGGGTGCCGGAACGTGGCCGGCGAGACCATCGTGCCCAGGCGGATCCGCTCGGTACGAGCGGCGAGCCCGGCGAGCGTCGTCCAGGCGTCGAGCGACCCGCGGGTGGCGCCCTCGTCCACCGAGACGTAGTGGTCGGAGCGGAAGAGCCCCTCGAGCCCGACCCGCTCGCACGTCTCGGCGAGCGCGATCCACTGCGGCCAGGTGACGTCCTCCTGGCCCTCGATCATCAGGCACAGGCGCATGGCGGCTGACGCTAGCACGGCCATCGCGGACAAGAGAATTCACCGCACGTTTACGAATGGTTTTCCGGGCGGTAACCCAATGCGCCCGCGGGACGACGAAACTGCCTCCGCCGTACCGCAGCGGCGCGCTCCCCCGGGCGCGCCGCGACAAAGCCTGGGCCCGCTGCGAGGTTCCCCGGAGGGGGAAAATGCCCGGGGCTCCGCTGTGAGGGAGCCCCGGGCGACCATCCCGCGCCGACGCCGGAGAGGCCGCGATCGTCTAGCGTCCCAACCCCCATGGCCAGGGCAGCCAGCCAACTCGAGGGCAGCGCCGTTCCGGACGTCGACGGGAGGCGGAGGGTCGTGGTCGAGAACCTGCGCCCGTGCGTCGACGCCGGCCGCTTCTGCGTGAAGCGGGTCGCCGGCGACCGCGTCGACGTCACCGCCGACGTCTTCGCCGACGGCCACGACGTCGTCGCCGCGGTCGTCCGCCACCGCCGCGAGGGCGAGCGCCGCCTCCACGAGGTGCGCATGCAGGCGGTCGGAAACGACCGCTTCGCGGCGTCGTTCCCCGTCGACGTGCTCGGCCGCCACTCCTACTCGGTGCGGGGCTGGATCGATCGCTTCGCCACCTGGCGCGACCAGCTCGCCCGCCGGGTCGAGGCCGGCCAGGACGTGCGGGTCGAGCTCGCCGCCGGCGCGGAGCTGGTCGACGCCGCGGCGGCAGGCGCCCCGGCGGCCCCGGCGACGAGGCTTCGGAAGTGGCGCGACCGCCTCGCGGCGGACGACCCCGAGGCCGCCGCCGCGGCGGCGCTCGACCCCGCCCTGGCGGAGCTGATGGCGACCCACGACCCGCGCGCGCACGCCACCGACTCCGACCTTGCCGTGCCCGTCTGGGTGGATCGCCCGCTGGCCCGGTTCTCGGCCTGGTACGAGCTGTTCCCGCGCTCGCTCGGCGGCGGCCGCCACGGCACGCTCCGCGACGTGCACGGCGAGGTCGAGCGGAGCGCCGGCATGGGCTTCGACGTGCTCTACCTGCCCCCCATCCACCCGATCGGCGAGACCCACCGCAAGGGCCGCAACAACGCGCCGGCCGCGGAGCCGGGCGACGTCGGCAGCCCCTGGGCGATCGGCGCCGGCGCGGGCGGCCACACGGCCGTCCACCCCGACCTCGGCACGATCGCCGACGTCCGCCGGCTGGCCGAGGCGTGCAGCAAGCGCGGTGTCGCCCTCGCGCTCGACCTCGCCTTCCAGTGTTCCCCCGACCATCCCTGGGTATCGCGAGCACCCGGAGTGGTTCCGGCACCGGCCGGACGGCTCCATCCGGTATGCCGAGAACCCGCCGAAGCGCTACGAGGACATCTACCCGCTCGACTTCGAGAGCGGCGACTGGGCCGGCCTCTGGCAGGCGCTCGCCGAGGTGGTCCGGTTCTGGATCCGCCAGGGCGTCTCGGTCTTCCGGGTCGACAACCCGCACACGAAGCCGTTCGCGTTCTGGGAGTGGCTGATCGGCGACGTGACGCGCGACCACCCCGAGACGATCTTCCTGGCGGAGGCCTTCACCCGGCCGCGGGTGATGGAGCGGCTGGCGAAGGCGGGCTTCACCCAGTCCTACACGTACTTCGCCTGGCGGAACGGCAAGCACGAGCTCGAGGCCTACCTGCGCGAGCTGACGCAGACCGACCTGCGCGACTACTTCCGCCCCAACTTCTGGCCCAACACGCCCGACATCCTCACCGAGCCGATGCAGACCGGCGGCCGGCCGACCTTCGTCGCCCGGCTCGTGCTGGCGGCGACGCTCTCGCCCAGCTACGGCATCTACGGGCCGGCGTTCGAGCTGGTCGAGCGGCGCGGCCTGCGGCCCGGGAGCGAGGAGTACCTCGACTCGGAGAAGTACCAGCTGCGCGACTGGGACGCCGCGAGCCCCGAGTCGCTCGCGCCGCTGGTCGCGGCCGTGAACGCGGCCCGCCACGCCCACCCCGCCCTGCAGACGAACGAGCGGCTGGAGTTCCGCCACGTCGACAACGACATGCTCGTCGCCTACACGAAGCACTCGGAGGACCGCGGCGACGTCATGCTCTGCATCGTCAACCTCGACCCCCACCACACCCAGTCGGGCTGGATCGACCTGCCGCTGGAGCACCTCGGCATCGACGCCGACGGCCCCTACCAGGTGCACGACCTGCTCGACGGCGAGGCCTACACGTGGCAGGGTGGGCGCAACTACGTGGAGCTCGACCCCCAGCGCGCCGCCGCCCACGTCTTCCACGTGCGC
The DNA here is from genome assembly GCA_963731515.1 of uncultured Actinomycetes bacterium. Classification (GTDB taxonomy): domain Bacteria; phylum Actinomycetota; class Thermoleophilia; order Gaiellales; family JAICJC01; genus JAICJC01. The sequence continues at coordinate 335,017 of CAVSVU010000016.1, forward strand.
CGGCGGCTGCGCACCGAGCACGACTTCGAGTACTACGCGTGACCCTCGCCGGCCCGAAACCCGCCACCCTCGTCGCGCCCACCGCGACCGGCACCGCCGGGCGCTGGTACGAGGACGCGATCATCTACGAGCTGCACGTGCGCGCGTTCGCCGACTCCGACGGCGACGGGATCGGCGACTTCCGCGGGCTGACCGAGCGGCTCGACTACCTCGACGACCTCGGCGTCACGACGATCTGGCTGCTGCCGTTCTACCCGTCCCCGCTGCGCGACGACGGCTACGACATCGCCTCCTACCGCGAGGTGCACCCCGACTACGGCACGATGCGCGACTTCCGCGCCTTCCTGCGCGCCGCCCACGCCCGCGGCCTGCGCGTCATCACCGAGCTCGTCCTCAACCACACGTCGGACGCGCACGAGTGGTTCCAGCGGGCCCGCCGCGCCGCGCCCGGCAGCCGCGCCCGCAACTTCTACGTCTGGAGCGACAGCCCCGACCGCTACCGGGGCGTGCGCATCATCTTCCAGGACTTCGAGAGCTCGAACTGGTCGTGGGACCCGGTCGCCGGCGCCTACTACTGGCACCGCTTCTACTCCCACCAGCCCGACCTGAACTGGGACAACCCCGAGGTGCGGCGGGCCATGTTCGGCGTGGTCGACTTCTGGCTCGCGATGGGCGTCGACGGCCTGCGGCTGGACGCCGTGCCGTACCTGTTCGAGCGCGAGGGCACGAACTGCGAGAACCTCCCCGAGACCCACGGGGCGCTGCGGGCGCTGCGCGGCCACATCGACCAGAAGTTCCCCGACCGGATGCTCCTGGCCGAGGCCAACCAGTGGCCCGAGGACGCCGTCGCCTACTTCGGCGCGCGGCGACGAGTGCAACATGGCCTACCACTTCCCGCTGATGCCGCGGATGTTCATGGCGGTGCGGATGGAGGACCGCTATCCGCTGGTCGACATCCTCGCCCAGACGCCGCCGATCCCGGACGGGTGCCAGTGGGCGATCTTCCTGCGCAACCACGACGAGCTGACGCTCGAGATGGTCACCGACGAGGAGCGCGACTACATGTACCGCGCGTACGCCGACGACCCGCAGGCGCGCATCAACCTCGGCATCCGCCGCCGGCTGGCGCCGCTGCTCGGGAACGACCGCCGCGTCATCGAGCTCGTGAACGCGCTCCTGCTCTCGCTCCCCGGCACGCCGGTCATCTACTACGGCGACGAGCTGGGCATGGGCGACAACATCTACCTGGGCGACCGCAACGGCGTCCGCACGCCGATGCAGTGGAGCCTCGACCGCAACGGCGGCTTCTCGCGGGCGAACCCGCAGCAGCTCTACCTCCCGGTCGTCTCCGATCCGGAGTACGGCGCCGTGAACGTCGAGTCGCAGCAGGCCAACCCGAACTCGCTGCTCTGGTGGATGAAGCGCCTGCTCGCCCTGCGCAAGCGCTACCAGGCGTTCGGGCGCGGATCGCTCGAGTTCCTCCTCCCGGAGAACCGCAAGGTGCTCGCGTACCTGCGCGAGTACGGCGAGGAGCGCGTCCTGGTCGTGTGCAACCTGTCGCGGCGGGCCCAGTACGTCGAGCTCGACCTGCGCCGCTTCGAGGGTTTCGTCCCCGAGGAGCTGCTCGGCCACAGCCCGTTCCCGGCCGTGCGCAGCGACCGCCTGTACCCCCTCGCCCTGGGCCCGCACGACTTCTACCTCTTCGTCCTCCACCCGGCCCCGCCGGACAGGACGGCGACCGCCGGCGACTGCCCGGAGATCCGCGTGCCGGGCCGCTGGCCGGCCGTCTTCGAGCGGCGCACACGCCGCCAGCTCGACGACGCGGTCGCGCGGTTCCTGCCGTCGCGGCGCTGGTTCGCCGGCAAGTCGCGCGGCATCCGCCGGGTCGTGCTCGACGACGCCGTGCGCGTCCCCGGCCCGGCCCGGCGCGAGGCCGGCTACCTGTGCCTGATGCGGGTCGAGTACCGCGAGGGCGAGCCCGACACCTACGTGCTGCCGCTGATCGCCCGCTCGCCGGTCGAGAACGGCCGCGCGCCCGGCGCCTCGACGATCGCGATGCTCGAGACGCAGGAGGGGCGGCTGGCGCTGCTCGACGGCGCCGACGACCCGGTGCTCGCCGCCGCGCTCCTGCAGATGCTGCGCCGCGGCCGGCGGGTCGGCGGCCTGGTGGGGTCGCTCACCACGACCCGCACCCGCGAGCTGCGCAAGATCGTCGGCGACGGCGACGGGCTCGAGCCGCAGCCGCTCGGGGCCGAGCAGTCGAACAGCTCGATCGCCTTCGGCCAGCGGGCGGTCCTGAAGCTCTTCCGCCGGGTCGAGCGCGGCCCCAACCCGGAGGCCGAGGTGACGGGCGCGCTGACGCGGGCCGGGTTCGCGCACGTCTCGCCGGCGGCGGGGACGATCGAGTACCACCGCCGCCGCCGGCAGCCGGTCACGATCGCCCTCCTCCAGGGGTTCGTCACGAACGAGGGCGACGCCTGGGAGTACACGATGGACGAGGTCACCCGCCACCTCGAGGACGCGCTCGCCCGGGAGGATCGCGCGCCGCCGGTGGTGCCCGACGCGCGCCTCGTCGACCTGGCCGCCCAGGAGATCCCGGCCGAGGTGGCCGACTCGATCGGCTCCTACGTCGAGTTCGCCCGCCTGCTGGGCGAGCGCACCGCCCAGATGCACGTCGCGCTCGCGGCGGCGGACGACGACCCGGAGTTCGCGCCGGAGGCGTTCACGGCGCTCCAGCAGCGGGCCCAGTACCAGTCGCTGCGAAACCTCATCCGCCAGGTGCTCGCGGCCGCGCGCCGGGCCGGCGACGGCGTCGCCGAGCTCGAGTGGATCGCGCCCGGCGACCAGGCCGCGCTCGCCCACGTCCGCGGGCTCCTCGACGGCCTGCTCCAGGGCAGCCGCATCCGCGCGCACGGCGACTTCCACCTCGGCCAGGTGCTGTGGACCGGCCGCGACGTCGTGATCATCGACTTCGAGGGCGAGCCGGCCCGGCCGCTGGCCCAGCGGCGGCTGAAGCGCTCGCCCGCGTACGACGTGGCCGGCATGCTGCGCTCGTTCCATTACGCCGCCTACGCCGCCCTCTTCCGCGAGAGCGGCCGCGACGCCGCCGTCGGCGGGGCGGCCGAGGCGTGGGCGAAGCACTGGCGGGCCTGGGTCTCTGCCGCCTTCCTCAAGGCCTACCTGGCGGCCGTCGCCCCGGCCGGCATCCTGCCCGAGGACCCCGACGAGCTGTCGCGCCTGCTCGACCTGCACCTGCTCGAGAAGGCGGTCTACGAGCTCGGCTACGAGCTCGACAACCGGCCCGACTGGGTCGTCATCCCCGCCCGCGGGCTCGAGGAGCTGCTGGGCGCGTGACACCGCCCGGCGCCCGCGGCGCGCTGGGAGCGCTGGCCGCGGCCGAGGGCGTGCTGCGGTCGTACACCGAGACGACCGGCCGCCGCCGGCGGGCGTCGCCCGCGGCCCTCGCCGCGACCCTGCGGGCGCTCGGGCACGACGTGGACGAGTCCGGCCGCGGGGCCGCCGCGGCGCTGCGCGCGGCCGAGGCGGCCCGGGCGCAGCGGCTGGCGGAGCCGGTCGCCGTCGCCTGGGGGCGGGCGCGGGCGCGGATCCGGCTGACGCGGCGGGAGCGCGCGGCCTGGACGCTCGCGGTCGAGGACGGCGGCGAGCTGCACGGGGCCGCCGGGGACGGGACGCTGGAGCTGCCCCGGCTGCCGTACGGCTGCCACCGGCTGCACCTCGAGGCCCGCGGGCGGACGCAGACCGTCGCCGTCCTGCAGGCGCCGCGGCGCGCGCACGCCGGCCCGGCCCGCTCGTGGGGCGTGTTCGTGCCGCTCTACGCGCTCCCGGGGCCGTTCGGGCCGGGCGACCTGACCCGGCTGCGCGAGCTGGCGGAGTGGACGGCGGGCCTCGGCGGCGACCTGGTCGGCTCGACGCCGCTCAACGCCGCGTTCCTGGACGAGCCCTTCGAGCCGAGCCCGTACGTGCCGGTCAGCCGCCTGCACTGGAACGAGCTCTACGTCGATCCGGCGGCCGCGCCCGAGTGGGCCGCGTCCGGGCGCGCCCGCGAGCTGGCCGCGGAGGTGCGCCCGCCGGAGGGCCGCCTGATCGACTACCGCGCGGCGATGGCCGCCAAGCGGCGCGTGCTCGAGGCGCTCCTGGCCGACCTGCCGGAGTCGCGGGTGGACGCCTTCGAGCGCCACCTGCGCGCGCACCCCGACCTGGCCGACTACGCCGGCTTCCGCGCCCGCTGCGAGCGCGAGCGGGCCGGGTGGCGCGACTGGCGTGACCCCGATGCGCCCGGAGACGAGGCCGCTGCCCGGTATCACGCCTACGCCCAGTGGCTGTGCGAGGAGCAGCTCGCCCGGGCCGGGGAGGGGGGTGCGGGCCCCTACCTGGACATGCCGCTCGGCGTGCATCCCGGCGGCTACGACACCTGGCGGTTCCGCGAGCTCTTCGCCGAGGGCGCGTCCGTCGGCGCCCCGCCGGACGACTTCTTCCTCGGCGGCCAGGACTGGGGCCTGGCGCCGCTCCACCCCGGCCGTCTGCGCGAGGACGGGCACGCCTACCCGATCGCCTGCGCCCGGGCCCTGTGCCGGCACGCGGCGGCCGCTCGCATCGACCACGTCATGGGCCTGCACCGCACGTTCTGGGTCCCGCACGGCCTGCCCGCGACCGAGGGCGTGTACGTGCGCTACCCCTTCGAGGAGCTCTATGCCGTGCTCTGCATCGAGTCCCACCGCGGCCGCACCCGCGTCGTCGGCGAGGACATGGGCACCGTCCCCGGAGGCGTGCGGCGGACGATGGCGGCGCACGGCCTGCTGCGCACCTACGCCGTCCAGGCGGAGCTCGGCCACGGCGCCGATCCGTTCGACCGCGTGCCTTCTGCGGCGATGGTGGGCATGAATACCCACGACATGCCCACGTTCGCCGGATTCTGGGACGAGGATGACGCCGCCGGGCGCCGCGAGGCCCTGCGGTCCGCGCTCCGCCGCCGCGGCCACGCGGCCGCCGACGGGCCGGCCGCGCTCGACGCCTGCCTCGTCGAGCTGGCCGGCTCGGATGCCCGCGCGCTGCTCGTGGGCCTCGAGGACATGTGGTGGGAGCGCGAGCGCCAGAACGTGCCCGGAACGACGACCGAGCATCCGAACTGGCGACGGCTCGCCCGCTACCGTGCGGACGAGCTCGACGCCGTTCCCGACCTGGCGCCGCGGCTGCGCCGAATCGCCGACGCGAGGAGGTCCCCCCGATGACCGAGCCCCGGACCCGCAAGCGCCCCGCGCCGCGGCAGCCGAAGAGCCGCCTGCGCGCCGACGACATGCACCTCTTCAACGAGGGCACGCACTACCGGCTCGCCGAGAAGCTGGGCGCCCACGCTGCGTCGGCCGGAAAGCGGACGGGGACGCAGTTCGCCGTCTGGGCGCCGAACGCGAAGGCGGTGTCGGTGATCGGCGACTGGAACGGATGGGCGCACGGCGCCGATCCCCTCTCGTCGACGGGCGGATCCGGGATCTGGGAGGGGTTCGTGCCCGACGTCGGGCACGGCGCCGCCTACAAGTACGCGATCGCTACGGACGGCGGCGACCTGGAGAAGGCCGACCCCTTCGCGCGGTTCGCCGAGCAGCCGCCGAAGACGGCGTCGATCGTCTGGGACCTCGCCTACGAGTGGGGCGACGACGAGTGGATGCGGACGCGGGCGGAGCGGAGCGCCCTGGACGCGCCGATCGCGATCTACGAGCTCCACCTGGGCTCATGGCGGCGCAAGGTCGAGGACGGCAACCGGCCGCTGACCTACCTCGAGCTGGCCGGGGAGCTGCCCGCCTACGCGGTCGAGAACGGGTTCACCCACGTCGAGCTGCTCCCGATCATGGAGCACCCCTACACCGGGTCGTGGGGGTACCAGACGACCGGCTACTTCGCGCCCACGAGCCGGTACGGCACGCCGCAGGACCTGATGGCGCTGATCGACGCGCTCCACGCGGCCGGCGTCGGCGTGATCCTCGACTGGGTGCCGTCCCACTTCGCCACCGACCCCCACGGCCTCTCCCTCTTCGACGGCACGCACCTCTACGAGCACGAGGATCCCCGCCAGGGCTTCCACCCGGACTGGGGCAGCTTCATCTTCAACTACGGCCGCAACGAGGTGCGCAGCTTCCTGCTCTCGAGCGCGATGCACTGGCTCGACGCCTACCACGCCGACGGGCTGCGGGTCGACGCGGTCGCCTCGATGCTCTACCTCGACTACTCCCGGGGCGAGGGCGAGTGGATCCCCAACCGCCACGGCGGGCGCGAGAACCTCGAGGCGATCGACCTCATGCGGGCGCTGAACAGCGCGGTCTACGCCGAGCACCCGGGCGTGCAGACCTACGCCGAGGAGTCGACCGCCTGGCCGATGGTGTCGCGGCCGACCTACCTGGGCGGGCTCGGGTTCGGCTTCAAGTGGGACATGGGCTGGATGCACGACACGCTGGTCTACTTCGGCCACGACCCGGTGCACCGCCGCTTCCACCACCACGAGCTGACGTTCCGGGGGCTCTACGCCTTCACCGAGAACTACGTGCTGCCGCTCTCCCACGACGAGGTGGTGCACGGGAAGCGGTCGCTGATCGGGCGCATGCCCGGGAACGAGTGGCAGATGCGCGCCAACCTGCGCACCCTCTACGGCTACATGTACGCCGTGCCGGGGAAGAAGCTCCTCTTCATGGGCGCCGAGCTCGGCCAGTGGGACGAGTGGGACCACGAGTCGAGCATCGACTGGCACTTGCTCGAGCGGCCGGAGCACGAGGGCATCCGGCGCTGGGTGGCCGACCTGAACCGGGCCTACCGCGAGCGGCCGGCGCTGCACGAGCTGGACTGCGACCCGGCCGGATTCGAGTGGGTGCACGCGTCCGACAGCGAGTCGAGCGTGCTCGCGTTCATGCGCCTGGCCAAAGGCGGCGCCGACGCCGCGCTGGCCGTGTTCAACCTGACGCCGGTGCTGCGCCCGCACTACCGCATCGGCGCGCCGCGGCCCGGAGTCTGGCGCGAGCTGCTGAACAGCGACGCGGACGTCTACGGGGGCAGCGGCGCCGGCAACATGGGCCGGATCGAGGCGGTGGCGGAGCCCGCCCACGGCCGGGAGCACTCGATGACGCTCGTCCTGCCGCCCGCTCTCGTGCCTCCTGCTGGCGCCCGAGGACACGGCGTGACGCAGGGCCGCCCCCGCCTGGGGGCGACGCCGAGCGCCGACGGGAGGGAGACGCGGTTCGCCGTCTGGGCGCCGAACGCCGGCCGGGTCGACGTCGTGCTGCTCGACCCGGACGACGTCCTCGCCCTCGCACCCGGCGACGAGGGGATCTTCACGGGCGTCGCCGCGGATGCCGGCCCCGGGCGGCGCTACCGCTACCGCCTGGACGGCGGCGACGAGCTGCCCGACCCGGCCTCGTCGTTCCAGCCCGAGGGCGTCGCCGGACCGTCCGAGGTGGTCGCACCCCGGCACGACTGGACCGACGACGGCTGGCGCGGCGTGCCGCTCGCACGACCTCGTGCTGTACGAGCTGCACGTCGGCACGTTCACGCCCGAGGGCACGTTCGACGCCGTCGTGCCGCGGCTGGCGGAGCTGCGCGAGCTGGGCGTGACCGCCGTCGAGCTCATGCCGGTCGCGCAGTTCCCGGGCGGGCGTAACTGGGGCTACGACGGCGTGTTCCCCTACGCGGCGCAGGACTCCTACGGCGGCCCGGCCGGACTGCGCCGGCTCGTCGACGCCGCCCACGCCGCCGGCCTGGCGGTGTGCCTCGACTGTGTGTACAACCACCTGGGGCCCGAGGGCAACGTGCTGCCCCGGTTCGGCCCGGTCTTCACCGACCGCTACCGCACGCCGTGGGGCGCGGCCGTCAACATGGACGGCCCCGGCAGCGACGGCGTGCGCGCCCTCCTGATCGGGAGCGCCCTGCGCTGGCTGGAGGAGTTCCACGTCGACGCGCTGCGGCTCGACGCCGTCGACCAGATCGCCGACGCCTCGGCGACCCACTTCCTGGCGGAGCTCGCCGACGCGGTCGCCGCGGCGTCGGCCCGGGCCGGGCGGCCGCTGCACCTGATCGCCGAGAGCGACCTGAACGACCCGCGCATGATCACGCCGCGAGCGGCCGGCGGGCTGGGCATGGACGCGCAGTGGAGCGGCGACCTGCACCACGCCCTGCACGCGCTGCTCACCGGCGAGGACGGCGGCTACTACGCCGACTTCGCCGGGCGGGGCACCCGGATGGCCGCGCGGGCGTACCGCGAGGGCTTCGCCTACACCGGCCAGCCGTCGCGCTACCGCGGCCGCCGCCACGGCGCGTCCGCCGCCGGCATCCACGGCAGCCGGTTCGTCGTCTTCGGCCAGACGCACGACCAGGTCGGGAACCGCATGCTCGGCGACCGGCTGGCGCAGACGGCCGGCCTCGAGGCGGCCAAGCTGATGGCCGGTGCGGTCCTGCTCGCCCCCCAGGTGCCGCTGCTCTTCATGGGCGAGGAGCACGCCGACGACGCGCCCTTCCCGTACTTCACGAGCCACGCGGGCGCCGAGCTGATCGAGGCCGTGCGCCGCGGCCGTGCGGAGGAGTTCCGCGCGTTCCGCTGGGCGGGCGAGCCGCTCGACCCGCAGGCGGAGGAGACGTTCCGGCGCGCCACCCTGCGCTGGGAGTCCCGGAGCGAGGGCGTCCACGCGCAGGTGCTCGACCTCTACCGCGAGCTCCTGCGCCTGCGCCGCGAGCTCACGCCGCTGCGCGACCTCGACCCCGACCGGGCCGAGGTGGCGCGCAGCGACGATCCTCCCGTCGTGTGGATGCAGCGCGGCGACCCCGCGGGCGAGACTGTGCTCGTGTGCCTGCACTTCGGGACCGAGCCGCGCCTGCTGGACGTGCCCTTCGGCGCGGCCGGCCGGCACGTGCTGCTCGACTCGGCGGACGCCCGCTTCGGCGGCCCGGGCGCCGTCGCGCCGTCCGGCGGGGCGATCACCGCCCAGCCGCAGTCGTTCGCCGTCCTCGGCGGCCGGCATGACTAGCCTGCGCGTCTGGCCGGGGACGCCGTACCCGCTCGGAGCGACGTGGGACGGCGAGGGCACGAACTTCGCCCTGTTCTCCGAGCATGCCACCGGCGTCGAGCTGTGCCTCTTCGACGCGCCCGCCGACGCCGAGGAGGCGCATCGCATCGAGGTCGTCGAGCGCACCGACCTGATCTGGCACGCCTACCTCCCCGACGTCCGCCCGGGGCAGCTCTACGGCTACCGCGTCCACGGGCCGTACGAGCCGGAGCAGGGCCACCGCTTCAACCCGCACAAGCTCGTCCTCGACCCCTACGCGAAGGCGGTCACCGGCCAGCCGCGCTGGGACGACTCGCTGTTCGGGTACACGGTCGGCCACCCCGACGCCGACCTCTCGCTCGACACCCGCTCGAGCGCCGGCGGCATGCCCAAGTGCGCCGTCGTCGACCCCGCCTTCCCCTGGGGCGACGACCGCCGCCCGGCCGTGCCCTGGAACCGGTCGGTGATCTACGAGTGCCACGTCCGCGGCCTGACCATGCTCCACCCGGGCGTCCCGCCGGAGCTGCGCGGCACCTACCTGGGGATGGCGAGCGACGCGATCATCGACCACCTGCTCTCGCTGGGCGTGACGGCCGTCGAGCTGATGCCCGTGCACCAGTTCATCAACGACCGCGCCCTGGTCGACCGCGGGCTCACGAACTACTGGGGCTACAACTCGATCGCCTTCCTCGCCCCCGACGCGCGCTACTCGGCCGGCGGCACCCGCGGCACCCAGGTGAGCGAGTTCAAGTCGATGGTCAAGGCGTTCCACCGGGCCGGCATCGAGGTGATCCTGGACGTCGTCTACAACCACACCGGCGAGGGCAACCACCTGGGGCCGACGCTCTCGCTGCGCGGCGTGGACAACGTGTCCTACTACCGCCTGTCACCGGAGAACCGGCGCTACCACGTCGACTTCACCGGCACCGGCAACAGCCTGAACGTCCAGCACCCGCGCACGGTGCAGCTGATCTTCGACAGCCTGCGCTACTGGGTGGGCGACATGCACGTCGACGGCTTCCGCTTCGACCTCGCCCCCGTGCTCGCCCGCGAGCTCTTCGAGGTCGACCGGCTGGCGTCGTTCTTCGACATCATGCAGCAGGACCCGGCGCTCTCCCAGGTGAAGCTGATCGCCGAGCCGTGGGACCTGGGCGAGGGCGGCTACCAGGTCGGCAACTTCCCGGTCGGGTGGGCGGAGTGGAACGGCGTCTACCGCGACGGCGTGCGCGGGTTCTGGCGGGGGGAGAACGGCCGGCTGGCGGAGCTCGCCTCGCGCGTCTCCGGGTCGAGCGACCTCTACCAGGCCAGCGGCCGGCGCACCTACGCGAGCGTGAACTTCGTCACCGCCCACGACGGCTTCTGCCTCACCGACCTCGTCTCCTACCGGGAGAAGCACAACGAGGCCAACGGCGAGGGGAACCGGGACGGGTCGGACGCCAACCTGAGCGAGAACTGGGGCGTCGAGGGGCCGACCGACGACGCGGCCGTGAACGACGTGCGCCGGCGGATGCGGCGCAACTTCATCGCCACGCTCGTGTTCTCGCAGGGCGTGCGGATGCTGCTCGGCGGGGACGAGCTCGGCCGCACCCAGCGCGGCAACAACAACGCCTACTGCCAGGACAACGACGTCTCGTGGGTGGACTGGAACCTGGAGGCCGACGAGCGCGAGCTGCTCGAGTTCACCCGCGAGACGCTGCGGATCTTCCGTGAGAACCCGGTGTTCCGCCGGCGCGGGTTCTTCGCGGGACGGCCCGTGCGCGGCGGCAGCAAGGACGTCACCTGGCTGCACCCGCTCGGGCGGGAGATGACCTCCGCCGACTGGAACGACGGCGACCAGAAGGCGGTCGGGATGCTGATCGACGGCGAGGCCACCGACGAGGTCGACGAGCGCGGCCGGCCGGTGTCGGGGCACACGGTGCTGCTGCTCTTCAACGGCGGGGAGGGCTCGCGCCGGTTCGTGCTGCCGGAATCGGGCCAGGCCGGCGTGTGGGAGGAGCTCGTGAACACCGCCCGGCCGGGCCGGCGGGTGATCTCCCGCTCCGCCGTGAACCTGGTCGGACGCTCCTTCATCCTCGCGACGCGCACGAGCCAGCCCGCCGTGGCATGAGGCTCCCGGCCTCCTGCTACCGCCTCCAGCTCTCGCCGGCGTTCACGTTCGACGACGCCCGCCGGGCCGCCCCCTACCTGCGCGACCTGGGGGTCGGCGATGTCTATCTCTCCCCGATCCTGGCCGCCCGGCCGGGGAGCGCGCACGGCTACGACGTCTGCGACCCCTCCCGGGTGAGCCCGGAGCTGGGCGGCGTCGAGGGGCTCGAGCGGCTGTCCGGCGAGCTGGGCCGCCTCGACATGGGGCTCATGGTCGACGTCGTCCCCAACCACATGGCCGCCGACCACCGCAACCCGTGGTGGTGGGACGTGCTGCTGTGCGGGCGGGCGTCGGCCCACGCCCGCGCGTTCGACATCGAGTGGGACGCGCCCGGGGCCGACGGCCGGCTGGTGCTGCCGCTGCTGGGCTCCGCGCCCGCCGACGCGATCGCGCGGGGTGAGCTGCGCCTGGTGCACGAGGACGGCGAGGCGCGGATCGCCTACTTCGACGCGCGCTACCCGGTCGCGGCGGGGACGGACTCGGCCGGCGCCCTCGAGGCGGTCGCTCGCGGCCCAGCACTACCGGCTCGAGGACTGGCGCACAGGCGTCCCCAACTACCGCCGCTTCTTCGACATCGCCGACCTCCCCGCCGTCGCCGTCGAGCACGAGGACGTGTTCGCCGCGACGCACGCCGAGATCGTGCGGCTCGTGCGCGCGGGGATCGTCACCGGCCTTCGCATCGACCACATCGACGGCCTGCGCGACCCCGCCGGGTACCTGGAGCGTCTGCGCGACGCGACCGGCGGCGCCTACGTCGTGGTGGAGAAGATCCTGGCCCGGGACGAGTCGCTGCCGCCGGAGTGGGCGACCGCCGGGACGACCGGCTACGACTTCCTCGCCCTGGCCGGCGGCCTCTTCGTCGACCCCGACGGGGCCGCGCGGCTGCACGCCGCCCACCGGCGGCTGACCGGCGCGCCGGGCCGGTTCGGGACATCGCGGACGTCCGCGAAGCGGGCGGCGCTCGCCGGGATGCTCGCGCCCGACCTCGCCCGCGTGGAGCGGGCCGCGCCCCCCGGGCTCGACCTGGGCGCGCTGCGCGAGCTGACCGTCGCCCTGGACGTCTACCGCACGTACGTGCGCGACGGCGATGCGGGCGCCGCCGACGCGGCCCGCCTGCAGGCCGCCGGGGAGCGAGCGGGCGGCGGCGCGCCGGCCGTGGCCGCCGCGATCGCGCGGCCGGCGCCCGAGGCGCGCCCGTTCGTCCAGCGCTGGCAGCAGCTGACGGGCCCGGTCGCGGCCAAGGGCGTCGAGGACACCGCCCTCTACGTCGACACCGCCCTGCTCGCCCGCAACGAGCCCGGCTGCGCGCCGGACTGGCCCTTCACCGGCGCCGGGGAGCTCCACCGGCGGCTGGCCGAGCGCGCCGGCGGCCACCCCCTGAACGCGACCTCGACGCACGACACGAAGCGCAGCGAGGACGTGCGCATGCGCATCTCCGCCCTCTCCGAGCTGGCGGCCGACTGGGAGGAGGCGTTCGCCCGCTGGCACGAGCGCAACGCACCGCTGCGGCGGCGCCCGGACACGGCGCCGGACGCGAACGAGGAGTGGATGCTCTACCAGACGCTCGCCGGCGCCTGGCCGATCGACATCGAGCGCGTGAACCGGTTCGTCCTGAAGGCGCTTCGCGAGGCCAAGGTGCACACGAGCTGGGCGGCGCCGGACGAGGCGTACGAGGCGGACGTGGCGGCGTTCGCGGAGGCGATCCTGGCGTCGGCCGGGTTCACGGACGACCTGGCCGCCTTCGCGGCCCGCTGCGCCGAGATCGGGGCGCGCAGCTCGCTCGCCCTGCTCGTGCTCAAGCTGGCCGCCCCGGGCGTGCCCGACATCTACTGGGGCAACGAGGACTGGGACCTCTCGCTCGTCGATCCGGACAACCGCCGCCCGATCGACTTCGCGGCCCGCGCCGCGCGAGCCGGGGAGCGAGCCCAAGGTCGCGATCACGAGGGCCGGCCTCGACGCTCCGCCGGCGCGACCCCGGAGCTCTTCGCCCACGGCGCCTACGTGCCGATCGAGGTCGCCGGTCGCCATGCCGAGCGCGTCATCGCGTTCGCCCGCGTCCACGAGGGCCGCTGGGCGATCGCGGCGGTCTCGCGCCTGACCGCGGCGCTGGACGGCTGGGTCGATACCCGCCTCGTCCTCCCGGCAGCGCGCCCCGGGACGATGGCACGACGTCCTCACGGACGCACCGGTCGGCCTCACCGCGGCCGCCCTCTTCGCAGATCTCCCGGCCGCACTCCTGGTCGCGCGGTGACCGGTGCCTGGCACCGCGTCGCGGTGCCAGGCACCTGCTAGGCCCGAATGTGGCCGTCGCCGTGCACGACGTACTTCGTCGTCGTCAGCTCCTCCAGCCCGACCGGGCCGCGCGCGTGCAGCCGGTTCGTGGAGTTGCCGATCTCGGCGCCCATGCCGTACTCGCCGCCGTCCGTGAAGCGGGTGGAGGCGTTCACGTAGACCGCGGCGGCGTCGACCTCGCTGCAGAACCGGGCCGCCGCGGCCTCGTCCTCGGTGACGATCGCCTCGGAGTGGCCGGTGCCGTAGCGGTTGATGTGCTCGATCGCCTCGTCGAGCGAGTCGACCGTGCCGACGGCCATCTTCATGTCGAGGAACTCGGTGGCGAAGGCCTCGTCGCTCTCGGCCAGCTCGACGCCGGCGGACTCGAGCTCGGCCGAGATCCGCCGCAGCAGCTCGGGGCGGTCGCGATGGACGAGCAGCGTCTCCGCCGCATTGCACACCCCCGGCCGCTGCACCTTGGCGTTCAGGGCGATGGCGACGGCGCGGTCGGCGTCGGCCGCCGCGTCGACGTAGACGTGGCAGTTCCCGCCCGCGGCGGCCAGCACCGGAATGCGCGACTCGCGCAGCAGCATCTTCTTCAGCTCCTCGCCGCCGCGGGGGATGACGACGTCGGCCGTCGCCGGATCCGCGATCAGCGCGGCCAGCTCGTCGTGCCCGCCCTCGACGGCCGTCACGGCGTCGGCCGGCAGCCCCGCGTCGGCGAGCCCGGCGCGGACGACGCCGGTGAGCACCCGGTTCGTGTTCGCCGCCATCCGCGAGCCGCGCAGGATGCAGGCGTTGGCGGACTTCAGGCACAGCGCCGCGGCGTCGACGGTGACGTTGGGCCGGGCCTCGTAGACGACCAGCACCACGCCCAGGGGCACGCGCAGCTTGCGGATGCGGATGCCGCTCGGCGGCCGCAGCTCCCGGATGGTCTCGCCGACGGGGCTCGGCAGGGCGGCCACGGCGCGGACGGCGCCGGCCAGGGCCGCGACCCGGTCGGGGTCGAGGGCGAGCCGGTCGCGGATCGCCGGCCGCTCGCCCGCCGCGGCCTCGCCGTCGAGCGCGTTCGCCGCCAGGATCTCGTCGCTCCGCCCCTCGATCCGGAGCGCGATCTGCTCGAGCGCCGCGTCGCGCTCGGCGACGCTCGTCGCCGCCAGCCGGCGGGCGGCGCCGCGCACGTCGGGCTTCGCGGGGGCGACGCTCACAGCAGCACCAGATCGTCGCGGCGCACGGCCTCCGGCAGCCCGCGGCGGCCGGCCGCCCGGGCCAGCTCCGCCGCCTCGTAGCGGCTGACCCCGACCGCGAACGCGCCGCCGTCGGGGCCGACCAGCTCGACCGCGTCGCCCGCGCTGAAGGTGCCGTCCACGGCCACCAAGCCTACCGGCAGCAGGCTCGTACCCCGCTCGGCCACGGCCTGCCGCGCCCCGTCGTCGCAGACCAGGCGGCCGCGCACCGGCGTCCCGTGCCGCAGCCACAGCTTGTACGCCGAGGGCAGCTGGTCCGCCGCCGGCAGCCGCGTCCCGGACGCCTCGCCCGCAGCGGCGGCCGTGACGGCGCCGGCCGCGAGGCCCGAGGCGATGACGGCCTCGACCCCGCCCGAGCTGGCCATCCGGGCCGAGCGCAGCTTGGCCCCGATCCCGCCCGATCCCCACCCGGACGCCTCCGCGGGTGCCTCCTCGGCGACGGCGTCGACCTGGGCCTGGTCGAGGATCTCCGGGATCAGGCGCGCGTCCGGCCGGGCTGGGTCACGGTCGTACACGCCGTCGATGTCGGTCAGGAGCACGAGCAGCCGCGCCTGCAGCATCACCGCCACGTGGGCGGCCAGGGCGTCGTTGTCGCCAAAGGTGATCTCGTCGGTCGCGGTCGAGTCGTTCTCGTTCACGACCGGGACGACGCCCCACGACATCAGCCGCCGCAGCGCCCGGCGGGCGTTCACGTACGCGCCCCGGCGGTGGACGTCGGCCTCGGTCAGGAGCACCTGGCCGGTGCGGATGCCGAGGCCGCCGAACGCGCGCTCCCAGTGCAGCTGGAGCAGCGTCTGCCCGAGCGCCGAGGCGGCCTGCAGGTCGCCCAGCGCGCGGGGGCGGATGGTCTTGCCGAGGTCGCCGATCCCGAGCGCGACCGCCCCCGAGCTGACGACGACGACCGGCGTGCCCGATGCGACCAGCTCGGCACACTCGCCCGCGACCCGGGCGAAGGCCGGCAGGCGCGGCCGGCCGGCGTCGTCGACGAGCGTGCTCGACCCGACCTTGACGACGACGAGCCGGCGCAGGCCGGGCCGCCGGTCAGCCACCGGACACCGCCGAGCGCGCCCGCGCGAGCTGCGCGTGCAGGGCCTCCAGCGGCTGCCGCGCGGCGGCCGCCTCGGCCGCGGTCGGCGAGTCGAACCGCTCGCCCGCGGCGACGCGGCCGGCCACCTCGGCGTGGGCGTGACGGAAGGGCATACCTTCCTGTACGAGCCGCTCGGCCAGATCGGTTGCCACCGTCGTCCCGTCACCGGCCGCGGCCGCCATCCGCTCGGTGTCGAACGCGAGGCCGGCGACGCACACGCGCAGCGCCGCGAGCGCCCCCAGCAGGTCGTCGACCTGATCGAAGCAGGCCCGCTTGTCCTCCTGCAGGTCGCGGTTGTACGCCAGCGGAAGGCCCTTGAGCGTCGCCAGCAGCCCGGCCAGCCGCCCGACGGCCGTGCCGGCCTTGCCCCGCGCCAGCTCGGCCGGGTCGGGGTTCTTCTTCTGCGGCATGATCGAGGACCCGGTGGCGGCCGCGTCGTCGAGCTGCGCGAACCCGAACTCCGCCGACGTCCACAGGACGAGCTCCTCGGCGAAGCGGGACAGGTGCACGAAGCAGAGGGCGCAGGCGAAGACGAGCTCGGCGCAGTAGTCGCGGTCGGCGACGGCGTCGATCGAGTTCTCGAACCCGGCGGCGAAGCCGAGCTCCTCGGCCACGGACGCCGGGTCGATCGGCAGGCTCGAGCCCGCGAGCGCCCCGGCCCCCGCCGGGCTCGTGTCGGCGCTCGCCCGCACCGCGGCCAGCCGGACGAGATCGCGCCGCAGCGCCCAGACATGCGCGGCCAGGTGGTGGCCGAGCCAGACGGGCTGCGCCCGCTGCCCGTGCGTGTAGCCGGGCATGAGCGCCTCGCCGTCGCGGTCGGCGACGTCCAGCAGCGCGAGGGCCAGCCCGCGCACGCCCTCCGCCAGCCGGTCGCAGGCGTCCTTGGCCCACAGCCGCATCGCGGTCTGCACCTGGTCGTTGCGGCTGCGGCCGGCGTGCACCCAGGGGCCGAGGTCGCCCAGCAGCCGCTCGATGGCGGAGTGGACGTCCTCGTCCGTCGCGTCCGGCTCGATCTCGACGGCCGCGAGCGCGGCGCAGATCTGCTCCGCCTTCTCGGCCGGGATCAGGCCCTGGCGCCCGAGCATGCGCGCATGCGCCGCCGACGCCGCGAGGTCGAACGGCAGCAGCCGCCGGTCGACCTCGAGCGAGGCGGTGAATGCCAGGACGGCGGGGTCGATTCCGCCGGCCAGCCGTCCGGCCCAGAGCGCGGAGGTCACGCGGGCGCGGTCTCCTTCACCGGCCCGGCCGCCTCCGTCGCGGCGGCCCACGTCTTGGTGGGCAGCGACCACACGTGGATGAAGCCGGCGGCCGCCCCGTGCTGGAAGCGGTCGCCCTGCTCGTACGTGGCCAGACCGTGGTCGTAGAGCGACGAGCCCGCCTTGCGCCCGATCACCGCGCAGCTGCCGCGGTACAGGCGCACCCGGGCCGTCCCGCTGACCGCGCCCGCGGCCGTGTCCATGAACGCGGCCATCGCCGCCCGCAGCGGCGAGAACCAGAGGCCGTTGTAGACGAGCGTCGCGTACCGGCCGGCCAGCTCCGCCTTGGCGTGGGCGAGGTCGCGCTCGCACACCAGCTCCTCGACGCCCGCGTACGCGGCCATGAGCAGCGCCGCCGCCGGCGTCTCGTACACCTCGCGGCTCTTGATGCCGACCAGCCGGTTCTCGATCATGTCGATGCGGCCCACCCCATGCGCCCCGGCCAGCGCCGCCGCCCGGGCGATCAGATCGACGAGGCCGAGGCGCTCGCCGTCGATCGCGACCGGGATGCCGGCCTCGAACTCGACCTCCACCTCGTGCGGCGCGGCGAACGCCCGCTCGGGCGCCATCGTCAGCGCGTACGCCTCCTCGGGCGGCTCGAGCCACGGGTCCTCGAGCGGGCCGGCCTCGATCGAGCGGCCCCACAGGTTGTGGTCGATCGAGTACGCCGCGCCGGACTTCACCGGCACCTCGATGCCGTGCTCGTGCGCGTAGGCGATCTCCTGCTCGCGGGTCATGCCCCAGTCGCGCACCGGTGCGAGCACCGCCAGGTCGGGGGCGAGCGCGGCCACCGCCGTCTCGAACCGCACCTGGTCGTTGCCCTTGCCCGTGCAGCCGTGGGCGACCGCGGTGGCGCCGTGCTCGCGGGCGACGCGCACCAGCCAGCGCGCGATCAGCGGCCGCGAGAGCGCGGACACGAGCGGGTAGCGGCCCTCGTAGAGCGCGCCCGCCTGCAGCACCGGGAGGACGTACTCGGCGGCGAACTCGTCCCGCGCGTCGGCGATGACGACCTCGCTCGCGCCGGCCGCACGTGCACGCCGGTCGACCTGCTCCGCGTCGATGCCCTGCCCGACGTCGACGAGCAGCGCCACGACCTCGGCGCCGTACTCGTCGGCCAGCCAGCGCAGCGCCACCGACGTGTCGAGACCTCCCGAATATGCGAGCACGATCTTCTCAGCCACAGCTCCGTCCTTCCTGTCTACACGATCATGGCCAGCAGCGCCTTCTGGGCGTGCAGCCGGTTCTCCGCCTCGTCCCATACCGCCGAGCTCTCCCCCCAGAGCACGTCCTCCGTGATCTCCTCGCCGCAGTGCGCCGGCAGGCAGTGCAGGACGACATGCCCGGGTGCGGCGTGCCGCAGCAGCCGCGCGTTCACCTGGTACGGCCCGAGGGCGGCCAGGCGCGCGTCGCGCTCGTCCTCCTGGCCCATGCTCGTGAACGTGTCCGTGACGACCGCGTCGGCGCCCGCGACGGCGACGGCCGGGTCGTCGACGACCTCGACGGCGTCGGCCGCGGCCCCGAGCTCGTCGGCGAACGGCTCGTAGCCGTCGGGGGCCGCCACGACGACCTCCATCCCCATCGCCACCGCGGCCGCGGCCAGCGAATGGCACACGTTCGAGCTGCCGTCGCCCACCCACGCCAGCCGGCGGCCGGTCAGGTCGCCGAGCCGCTCGCGCAGCACCTGCAGGTCGGCCAGCGCCTGGCAGGGGTGGTGCTCGTCGGTCAGCCCGTTGATGACGGGCACCGACGCGGCCGCGGCCAGCTCCTCCACCCGCGCGTGGGCGTGGGTGCGGATCACGATCGCGTCGAGGTAGCGCGAGAGCACGGCGCCGGTGTCGGCGATCGGCTCGCCCCGCCCGAGCTGGCTCTCGCCCGCCGACAGGTGGACGGCGTGGCCGCCCAGCTGCACCATCCCGACCTCGAACGAGACCCGGGTGCGGGTGGACGGCTTCTCGAAGATCATGCCCAGCGTCCGGCCGGCCAGCCACGAATGCGGCAGCCGCCGGGCCTGGAGCGCCTTCAGGTGGTCGGCCAGGTCGAGGACGGCCTCGATCGCGGCGCCGTTCAGGTCGTCGCTGCGCAGGAAGTCGTGCCCCTTGAGGCCGGCAGCGGAGAGCGGCGAGTCCAGGGTGGGGTCATGCGTGAGCATGTGCCGCCTCCGTGCCGATCCGGTCGCACAGCTCGAGCACGTCCGCGCCGGTGTAGGGCTCCCGCGCGACCACGAGCACGACGTCGTCGCCCGCCACGGTCCCCGCCACCTCCGGCAGGTCGGCGACGTCGAACGCCCGCGCGACCGGCATCGCGTTCGCGGGGGCGGTCTTGAGGACGGCCAGGTTGCCCGACGGCTCCATCGCCCGGACGAGCAGCAGCGCCGCGCGCAGCCGCTCGATCGGATCGGCCGGCTCATCCTCGGCGGGCAGGGCGTAGACGAGCTGGCCGTCCCTGCGCACCCGCACGGCGCCGAGCCGCTCGAGATCGCGCGACACGGTCGCCTGGGTCACGTGCACACCCTGGTCGGCGAGGAGCGAGACGAGCTGGGGCTGCGACGTGACCGGAAACCGGTCGAGCAGCGACGAGATGAGCCGGCGGCGATCGGGCATTGCATGACCATACACAAGATCGGATGTTCATGCAAAGGAGATCGAGCCGTCGAGCAGCGCCCGGCCGACGACCACCGCGTCCGCGCCGGCCGCGACGGCGGCCCCGACGTCCGCGGCCGAGCCGACGCCGCCCGCCGCCAGCAGCAGGCCGGGGACGCCCGGCCGCACCGCCGCGATCAGCTCCAGGTCCGGCCCCCGCCCGGTGCCGTCGCGGTCGATCCCGGTCACGAGGAAGTCGCGCGCGCCCGCGCCGGCCAGGCGGGCGACGAACGCCGCCGGGTCGACGCCGGCGTCCTCGAGCCACCCGTGCGTGCGCACCCGGCCGTCGCGGCAGTCGAGCGCGACGACGATCCGGCCCGTCTCGGCGGCCAGCCCGCCCACCAGGTCGGGCTCGGCGGCGGCGAGCGTGCCGACGATGACACGGTCGGCGACGTCGGCGAGCGCGGCCCGGACGTCGGCCTCGCCGCGCAGGCCGCCGCCGACCTGGATCCGCAGGCCGGGGACGGCGCGCAGCTCGCGCAGCAGCCGGGCGTGCGCGGGCGAGCGCGTCCCCGACCGGGCGGCGTCGAGGTCGACCACGTGCAGCCACGGCGCGCCCGCCTCGGCGTATGCGCGGGCCAGCGCCGCAGGCTCGTCCGGGTAGGCGGTCACGCGGTCGTAGCGGCCCTGCTCCAGCCGCACGACCCGGCCGTCGAGGAGGTCGACCGCGGGCACGGCCCGGCCCTCGCGCAGGTCGATCGCACCCTGTCCTCGTGTTAGCATGCTAAAATGGTACCACGATGACGAACGGCGCCCCGCCCTCCGCCTCCGACTGGCGCACGCCCGAGGTCGACGACCTCTGCGACGCGCTGCTCGGCCTGCGCTCCCGCGACGAGGTGGCCGCGTTCCTGCGCGACGTCTGCTCGCTGCACGAGCTCGAGGTGCTCTCGCACCGCTGGCACGCCGCCCGCCTGCTCGACCAGGGCGTCCCCTACGCCCAGGTCGCCCAGCGCGTGCACGGCTCGACCACCACCGTCACCCGCGTCGCGCACTGGCTGCGCCACGGCGAGGGCGGCTACCGGCTCGTCCTCGACCGCAGGGCGCGGCGGCGATGAGCCGGCGATTCCGCCTCGCGCTGCCGTCCAAGGGCCGCCTCCACGACCCCGTGCTCGACCTCGTCCGCGCGGCCGGGTTCGAGCTCGAGGGCAACGGCCGCGCCCTCTACGCCCAGTGCTCGCAGTGGGACGTCGAGGTGCTCTTCACCCGGGCCGAGGACATGCCCGCCTGGGCCGTCGACGGCGCCGTCGAGGCGGCCGTCGCCGGGCGCGACCAGGTGCTCGAGGGCGGCGCCGAGCTGGAGGAGCTCGTGCCGCTCGGATTCGGCCGCTGCTCGCTCCAGGTGGCGGTCCCGGCGACGGACGGCGTCGAGACGGTGGCCGAGCTCGACGGCGGCCGGGTGGCGACGTCGCACCCCCGCATCACGGCCGACTACTTCTCGCGCCGGGGGATGCGGGTCGAGACGGTGGCCGTCCGCGGCTCCGTCGAGCTGGCGCCGCGGCTCGATGCGGCCGAGGCCGTCTGCGACCTCGTCCAGAGCGGCGAGACGCTGCGCCAGAACGGCCTGCGGCCGATCGCCACCGTGCTCGAGTCCGAGGCGGTGCTGGTCGCGCGGCCCGACCTGGACGACGAGCAGCGCCGCGTCGCCGACGAGATCGCGACCGTCGTTCGCAGCGTGATCGACGCCCGCAGCCGCCGCTACCTGATGCTGAACGCGCCCGACGACTCGCTGGACGCGATCGTCGACCTCCTGCCCGGCCTCGACTCGCCGACGGTCCTCCCGCTGGCGCGGCCGGGGTGGCACTCCGTCCACGCGGTCGTCGAGCGGCGCCAGGTGATGGAGCTGCTCGCGCCGCTGCGCCAGGCCGGCGCGCGGTCGCTGCTCGTGCTCCCGATCCACCACCTGATCCCGTGAGCGCGATCGACGTCATCCGCCCCGAGCTGCGAGGGCTGGTCGGCTACCGCTGGCAGGACACGCTGCCCGCGGACGCGCCGCTCATGCGCTTCGACATGAACACCTCGGCGGTCGCGCCGGAGTGGTACACGCGGGAGCTCGCCCGGCTCGCCCGGGTCATCCCCGAGTCCTACCCGGATGCGACCTACATGCGCCTGCGCGAGGCGATCGCGGCCTACGCCGGCTTCCCCGTCGAGCAGATCGTCCCGACGGCGGGCGCCGACGAGGCGCTGCTCCTGTGCGGCCTGCTGTCGCTCGCGCCCGGCCGGCGGGCGTACGTGCGGCGTCCCGCGTACGGCTACTACGGCGTCGTCACCAGCCTCGCCGGCGCGGAGCTCGTGCACGACCCGAACGCCGACGTCGACCTGACCTGGATCTGCGCACCGCACAACCCGACCGGCGCGGACGCCGCCGCCGAGGACGTGGCCGAGCGGGCGGGCCTGGTCGTGATCGACCAGGCGTATCTCGAGTTCGGCGGCACCGACCTGTCCGGCCTCGTCCGGGAGCGCGAGAACACCGTGTGCGTGCGGACGTTCTCGAAGGCCTTCGCCCTGGCCGGGATCCGGGTCGGCTACATCATCGCGCCGGCGGAGATCGCCGAGCGGCTGAACGGCGTGCGCCCGCCGGCCTCGATCGGCGTCCACGCGGCCGCGCTGGCCGAGATCGCGCTCGCGCCCGGCCACGTCGCCGGGATGCGCGCCCGGGCGGCCGCCACCTGCGCCGAGCGCGAGCGGATGGCGCAGGCGCTCCGCGCAGCCGGCTACGCGGTGCCGCCGTCGTGCACGAACTTCGCGCTCGTCGACATCGGCCGGCCGGCCGAGCCGTTCGCGCGCGAGCTGCTCGAGCGCGGCCTCGTCGTGCGCACCTTCGCGGATCCGCTGCTCGAGACCTCGATCCGCTACAGCGTGGCGACGCCGGCCGAGGACGACCGCCTGCTCGAGGCGCTCGGGGCGGCGGCGCCGGCTCGGGGCGAGCCGCCCGAGCCGGCCCGCACGGCGGCCCTCGAGCGGCGCACGAACGAGACGGACATCCGCTGCCGGGTCGCGCTCGAGGGGTCCGGGCGCGCGGCCGTCGCGACGGGCATCGGCATGCTCGACCACATGCTCGGGGCGCTCGCGGCGCACTCCCTGATCGACCTCGACCTGACCTGCGCGGGCGACCTGTGGGTGGACGAGCACCACACCGTCGAGGACGTGGCCATCGTCCTCGGCCAGGCGCTCGACCGCGCCCTCGGCGAGCGGGCCGGGATCCGCCGCTTCGGCGACGCGCGGGCACCGCTCGACGAGGCGGCCGTCCACGCGGTCGTCGACCTCGGCGGCCGCGGCGCCGCCCGGATCGAGCTGCCGTTCGCGGGCGAGCGGGTCGGCGGCATCCCCGCCTCGCTCGTCCCCCACCTGTTCGACAGCCTCTCCCGCCACGGCCGCATGGCCATCCACCTGACGGGAACGGGCGCGGACGACCACCACCTGCTCGAGGCGGCGTTCAAGGCGCTCGCGCTGGCGCTGCGGGCGGCCTGGGAGCCGGACCCGCGCCGCGCCGGCGCCGTGCCGAGCACGAAGGGGAGCCTGTGACCACGGCGTGTGCGTCGTCGACTACGGCGCGGGCAACCTGCGCAGCCTGCGCACCGGCCTGGAACGGGCGGGGGCCGATGTCACGGTGACCGACGACGCAGGCCGGGTGGCTGCGGCGGATCGGGTGCTCGTGCCCGGCGTCGGCGCGGCGGGTGCGGCCATGGCGGCGCTCGAGCGGCGCGGCCTCGCGGCGGCGATCCGCGATGCGGCGGCGGCGGGCGCCTACGTGTTCGGCATCTGCCTCGGCCTCCAGCTCCTGTTCGAGCGAAGCGACGAGGACGACGTCCCCTGCCTCGGCCTCCTGCCCGGCCGGGCCGTCGCGATGACGTTCGCCGACCGCCTGCCGCACATGGGCTGGAACGACGTGACGCCGCAGGCCGACCACCCGCTCGCGGGCGCACTGCCGGCGGTGTGCTACTTCGCTCACTCCTACGCGGTTGAGCCGGCCTCGGCCGCGGCGGTGCTGGGGACGACCGAGCTCGACGGCCGCGCGTTCGCGTCGGTCGCGGGCGCCGGCCGGGTGGCCGGGACGCAGTTCCACCCGGAGAAGAGCGGCCCGGCCGGGCGCGAGCTCCTGCGCGCGTTCCTGCGGTGGAGCGACCGTGCTGCGTAGGCGCGTCATCCCCTGCCTCGACGTCCGCGGCGGGCGGCTCGTCAAGGGCGTGCGCTTCCGCGAGCTGCGCGACTGCGGCGACCCCGTCGACGCCGCCGAGCGCTACGCCGCGGCGGGCGCCGACGAGATCGTCTGGCTCAACATCGACGCCGAGGCCGAGGCCTGGCAGGAGCTCCTGCGGGCCGTCGAGCGGGCGGCCGAGCGGGTCGACGTGCCGCTCTGCGTCGGCGGCGGCATCGACCGGCCCGAGCGGGCGCGCGAGCTCCTGCTCGCCGGCGCGGACAAGATCTCGGTGAACTCCGCCGCGCTGCGCACGCCGGAGCTGATCGACGACCTGGCCGAGCGGCTCGGCAGCCAGTGCGTCGTCGTCGCCATCGACGCGGCCCGGGGCGAGGACGGCTGGTGGACGTACGCGCGCGGCGGCAGCGAGGCGACGGGCGTCGAGGCGGTCGGCTGGGCGCAGGAGGCGGCCCGGCGCGGGAGCGGCGAGCTGCTCGTGACGAGCATCGACTCCGACGGCGGCCGGCGCGGCTACGACCTCGAGCTGATCGGCCGGATCCGGGAGCGGGTGCGGGTGCCGCTGATCGCCTCGGGCGGCGCGGGGGGCGCGGGCGACATCGTCGCCGCCCTGCGGGCCGGGGCCGACGCGGCGCTGGCCGCATCGATCTTCCACGACGGCGAGACGACGCCCGACGACGTCAAGCGGGAGGTGGCGGCGTGCGGCCTGCCGGCGCGCGTGTGACCGTCCCCGACGGCGCCCTCCTGCCCTGCGTCGTCCAGGACGCCGACTCGGGAACGGTGCTGATGCTCGCCTACGTCGACGCGGAGGCGCTCGAGGCGACCGAGCGCACCGGGCTGGCCCACTTCCACTCGCGCTCGCGCGACCGGCTCTGGCAGAAGGGCGAGACGTCCGGGAACGTCCTGCGCGTCGTCGCGATCCGGGCCGACTGCGACGCGGACGCCCTGCTCTACCTGGCCCACCCGGCCGGGCCGACATGCCACACCGGGTCCGTCTCCTGCTTCGGCGACGCCGCGCCGCTCCTGGGGGAGCTGGCGGACGTGATCGGCGAGCGAGCCGGGACTGAGGGCGAGGGCTCCTACGTCGCCGGAGTGCTCGGGGACGCGCGCGAGCGGGCCCAGCGCAAGGTCGGCGAGGAGGCGGTCGAGGTGCTCCTGGCCGAGCCCGGCAGCGAGCACCTGGTGTCCGAGGTGGCCGACCTGTGGTTCCACAGCATGCTGCTGCTGGCCCGCGACGGCCTCGACCCGCTGGCGCCGCTCGCCGAGCTGCGGGCGAGGCGAGGCTGAAGGGGACAGTCCCCGGATGGGGACTGTCCCGCGTTTCGCGCTACCCCATGCTCACGCTGCGACCGGCCCGCTCCGGCCGCGGCAGGGCCGCGTGCCCGGCGGCGATCGCGCGCGCCCGGGCGAGCACCTCGTCCCCGGCCGGCCCGGCCCGGCCCGTCTGCGCCGAGACGTGCAGCATCATCTGCTCCGCCGTCGCCACGAGCTCGTCGCCGTGGAACAGCGAGTGGAAGATGTGGAGCCGCTTCTCGTCGCAGCCGAGCACCTGGGTCGTCGTGCGCAGGCGGTCGCCGGCCGCGGTCTCGCGCAGGTGCGAGAGGTGCGTCTCGACGGTGAAGTAGCTGCCGACGCCGTCGAGGTAGGCGGCGTCGATCCCGAGCAGGCCCAGCAGGGCGTCGGTCGTGTCGCCGAACACCTGCAGGTAGCGGCTCTCGTGGGCGTGGCCGTTGTAGTCGACCCACTCCGGCGCCACCGTCGCCTCGTGCAGCTCGAGCGGCCGCGAGGTGTCGACCGCGGAGTCCGCGGGCGCGGCGGCCGCCGCGAAGAGCTCGCGCTCGTGCCGCTCGAGGACGGCGCCGGCCCCGTAGCGGTTGGCGCGCAGGCCCTGGAGCACCGAGACGAGGCAGTCGTCGCGCAGCCGCTCCAGCTCGCGCACCGAGCGGCCCTCGGCCTGGGCGTCGGACTGGGCCACGAGCTTCTCGACGAGCTCGTCGGAGAGCTCGGGGACGTCGGTGAGCTTCGTCCACGGCCACTGGAGCGCCGGCCCGAACTGCTCGACGAAGTGGCGCATCCCCTCCTCGCCGCCGGCGGCGCGGTAGGTCAGGAACGAGCCCATGAACGACCAGCGCAGGCCGGCGCCGAGCCGGATCGCGTCGTCGATCTCGGTGACGGTGGCGACGTCGTCGGCGACGAGCCAGAGCGCCTCGCGCCACATCGCCTCCATCAGCCGGTCGGCGACGAAGCCGTCGATCTCGGCCCGCAGCACGAGCGGCTCCATCCCCACCGACCGGTACACGGCGGCGGCCCGCGCGAGCGTCTCCGGGTCGGTGCGACCGCCGCCGCACACCTCGACGAGCGGGAGCAGGTAGACGGGGTTGAAGGGGTGGCCGACCGCGAACCGGCCCGGTCGTTCCATGTCGGCCTGGAGCAGCGACGGCCGCAGGCCCGACGTCGACGAGCAGAAGACGGCGTCCGCCGTGGCGGCGCGGTCGGCCCGCGCGAGCAGCTCCCGCTTCAGCGGCTCCCGCTCCGGTGCGTTCTCCTGCACGAAGTCGGCGCCCTCGACGGCCTCCTCGAGCGTGGCGACGACCTCGAGCCGGCCCTCGCCGGGAAGCGGCGCGAGCGTCAGCCGATCCCACGCGCGGCGGGCGTTCTCGAGCACGGCCGCGATCTTCTCGGCCGCCCGCGGGTCGGGGTCGTACACGCGCACGTCGACGCCGTTTCGGAGGAACCGGGCCGCCCAGCCCCCGCCGATGACGCCGCCGCCGAGGAGGCCCACCGTCCGCGGCCGGCCGCCTCCCGGCTCAGCCACCGCGCGCGAGCCCCAGCTTCGCCCGCACGTCGGCGGCGGTGAGGATGCGGACGTTCATCGCCCGCAGGATCTGCACCGCCCGTTCGACCAGCTGCGCGTTCGTCGCCGGCACGCCCCGCTCGAGCATGAGGTTGTCCTCGAGGCCGACGCGGACGTTGCCGCCGACCAGCGCCGCCATCGCCACGAACGGGAGCTGCATGCGCCCGATCGAGAACGCCGAGAAGACCGCGTCCGGGGGGAGCTGGTCGCGCATCGCGAGCAGCGTGCCCGGGTCGTCGGGGGCGCCGTAGGGGATGCCCGTGCAGAGCTGGATCAGCGGAGGCGGATCGATCAGGCCGTCGGCGATCAGCTCCTTGACCATGACCAGGTGGCCGGTGTCGAACACCTCGAGCTCCGGCCGCACGCCGAGCTCCTGCACCCGCCGCGCCATCGCCCGCAGCATCCCCGGCGTGTTCACCATGACGTAGTCGCCGCCCGCGGCGAAGTTCATCGTCCCGCAGTCGAGCGTGCAGATCTCCGGCCGCAGCTCCGCGACGTGGCGCAGGCGCTCCTCCGCCCCGGCCAGGTCGGTGCCGCCCGCATCGGGCGGGAGCGGATCGTCCTCGCCGCCGAGCACGAGGTCGCCGCCCATGCCCGCGGTCAGGTTGAGCACGACGTCGACGTCGGCCGCGCGCACCCGGTCGACCACCTCCCGGTAGAGGCGCGGGTCGCGGGCGCCCTTGCCGGTCCCGGGATCACGGACATGGATGTGCGCCACCGCCGCGCCCGCCCGGGCCGCCTCGACCGCCGCCTCCGCGATCTGCTCCGGCGCCACCGGGACCAGCGGGCTGCGGCCGGCGGTATCGCCGGCGCCGGTGACCGCGCACGTGATGAAGACCTCCCAGTTCAGCGCCGACCTCCGGAATGAGTCGCTGGGGCACGCCATGCTACCGCGGCCTCGGGGACGGCTCCTACGATGCCCGCGTGCGCCGTCTGATCGCCCTCGTCTGCGTGCTCGTCGTGTTCGATCTCACGCTGTGGTCGGCGGTCGTCCCGCTCCTTCCCTACTACCGCCACGAGCTCGGCCTGAGCACGCTGCAGACGGCGTGGATGCTGGCCGCATTCAGCCTGGCCGTCATCGTCGTCTCCGTCCCCGTCGGCCACCTCGCCGACCGCGTGGGCGCCCGGCTCGTCACGGCGATCGGCACGCTCCTGATGGCGGGCGCGACGGCCGGACTGGCGCTCGCGAGCTCGTTCCCGGAGCTGCTCGTCGCGCGCCTGCTCCAGGGCGCCGCCGACGCCACCGTGTGGGGCGCCGGGACTCGCGTGGGTCGCCGCCCGGGCGCCGGTCGAGCGGCGCGGAGAGGCGGTCGGATACGCCCAGGTCGCGGCGACGGTGGGCGTCATCACCGGGCCGTTCGTCGGCGGCGTCGTGACGACGACGTTCGGGATCCGGCCGACGTTCCTGGGGATGACGGCGCTCTTCCTGCTCCTCCTCGGCCTGATCGCGCTCGAGCCCGACGCCCGCATCGAAGCCCCACCGGCGGATGAGCATGGCCCGCGCGCTGCGTATCTCCCTCGGCGAGTCGCTGATCACCGCGAGCGTGGGCATGATCCTGGTCGTCGCGGTCGTCGGCGGCGCGCTCCAGCTGCTCGTGCCGCTGCACCTGTCGAGCCTCGGCGTCGACCGCTCCGGGATCGGCCTCGTCTACTCGGTCGGCGCCGTGCTCGGCGGCGGCGCCGTCGTCCTCACCGCCCGGGTCGGCGATCGGGTGGGGCGGGTGCCGCTGGCGACCGGCGCGTGCGCGGCACTGGCGCTGCTGACGGCGGCCTTCGCCGTCCCGGCCGGAATCGGCGTCTTCGTCGGGCTCGTGATCGCCTGCTCGGCGGCGCAGTCGATCCTGTACGCGGTCGGCTACCCGCTCAGCACCGACGGCGCCGACCGTGCCCACCTCGGCCACGGCGTCGTGCTCGGCGTGGTGAACCTGATGTGGGGGATCGGCGCGGTCGTCGGGCCGCTGGCCGGATCGCGGCTGGCCACCTGGCAGGGGACGCGGGCGGCCTACGCGCTGCTGGCCGTCATCTGCGCGACGACTGCCGCGGTGTTCGTGCGCGTCCAGCGGATGCCGACGCCGGAGCCGTGAAGCCGGCGGTCGCGATCGCGCGGGTTCTCAAATTGGAAGATGATGGTTATCATCGAAGCGACTGGCAGTTTTGCCCGTGAGCGATACGGGAAATGCGGAGAGTGCAACGTGAATGACGAATCTGACGGGGACGGCGCAGCACACGGCCAGCCGCCGCGCGGTGCTGTCGGCGGCCAGCCTGGTGGCGGGCGGGATCCTCGTGGGCGGGGTGGGCGCCCCGGCGCTCGGATCCGGGCTCGCGCGTCGGCGACGCCGAGATCCTGAACTTCGCCCTCGAGATGGAGGAGCTCCAGGCGGCGCTGTACGACCAGGCGCTCCAGCACGCCGGCCTGACCGGCGAGCTCGCGCAGTACGCCCGCGTCGTCGGCGGCCATGAGCGCGAACACGTCGCGTTCCTGCGCGAGACGCTCGGCTCGCGCGCGAAGCCCGCGCCGGCGTTCGACTTCGGCGAGGACGTCACCGACGCCGACCGCTTCGCCGCGGCCGCGCGGGTGCTCGAGGATCTGGGCGTCGCGGCGCTCGACGGCCAGGCGGCCAACCTGACCAAGCCGTCGCTGGCGGCCGTCGCGACGATCGTGTCGGTGGAGGCCCGCCACGCGGCCTGGATCCGCGACCTGCTCGGCGAGCTGCCCGCGCCGACCGCGGCCAACCCGGCCGAGGGCGCCGCCCGCGTGGAAGAGGCCATCCGCCGCACCGGGTACGTGAAGGGAGCCACATGAGCGACGACCTCGGCCGCCTCGACCGTGACGGCGCCCTGGCCGACGCGCTCGGCCCGCTCGCGCCCGCCACCCGCCGCACCGTCCTGCGCACGCTCGCGGCCGCCGGCCTGGTCGGCTCGGCCGTGGCGCTCACCGGGCCCGCGACGGCCGACGCCGAGGGTGAGCCGCAGGGCGACGTCGCCATCCTGAACTACGCGCTCACGCTCGAGTACCTGCAGTCCGCCTTCTACACGGAGGCCGAGCGGATCGGCGTGCTGACCGGCGAGACCGCCCACCTGGCCCGGATCGTCGGCGACCACGAGCGCGCCCACGTGCGCCTGCTCCAGGGGGTGCTGGGCGCCCGGGCCGTCGCCACGCCGAGCTTCGACTTCCACGGCGCGACGGACTCGCAGAGCGCGTTCGTCCGCACCGCCGTCGCGTTCGAGGACCTGGGGGTGGCCGCGTACAAGGGCCAGGCCCCGCGAATCGCGTCGCCGACCTACCTCGACGCCGCGCTCGCGATCCATGCGACCGAGGCCCGTCACGCCGCCTGGATCCGCCGCATCGCCGGCATCCTGCCGGCGCAGTCGGCGTTCGACCAGCCCGCGACCGCGGCCCACGTCGGCCAGGTCGTGAACTCGACCCACTTCATCGTCGGGCCGACCCAGGCGGCGGGGATGCCGGGCTTCACGGGCTGACATGACCCGGGGCAGCCGCACCTGGGCAGCCGCGGCCATCGCCGCGGGGTGCGTCGTCGGCGCGGCCGCGACCGCCCGCGCCACCCGGCGGCGCACGCCCGTCGCCGTGGAGCCGCCTGCGCCGGTCACGGTCGACACTCGGCCGGCGCCCGTTGCCGTTCCGGCCGTGCCTGCGCCACGCCCCCGCCGCGGCCGGGGCATGTGGGCGACGACCGCGGTCGCGGTCTCCATCGTCGTCGCGGCCGTGACCGTGGTCGCCGTCGCCTCGACGGCGCCCTCACCCGCGGCGACCGTCCCGGTGGGGACGCCCACCCATCCTTACACGCCCGGCGAATCGCAGCCGCGCCTGGTCGTGCCCAGGGTGCTCCCGCTCGCGACGCGGCAGACGTGGCGCTGGGCACAGGTGCTGCGGCCGGTCGCCGCCCGCCGTCGCCCGGGCGGCAAGGTGGCCGCGCGCCTGCGCACGCGCACGCCGGAGCACACGGTGAACATCGTGCTCGTCACGAAGACCGCGACGCACCGCGGCCGCCTGTGGGCGCGGGTGCGGCTGCCGGTGCTCCCGAACGACACCCAGGGCTGGGTGCCGCGGGCGGCGCTCAGCGGCTACACGTTCGTGGACACGCACCTGGTCGTCAGCCTGCGCCGCCGGCGGATGACGCTCTTCCGCGCAGGCCGGGCCATCTTCCGGGCGCCGGTCGGGATCGGCGCGCCGGGCACCCCGACGCCGCGCGGGCAGTTCTACATCCGCGACCGCCTGCGCGGCTACGCGAGCGCGTTCTACGGGCCGATCGCGTTCGGGACGAGCGCGCGCTCGGCCGTGCTGACCGAGTGGCCCGCCGGCGGCTTCATCGGCATCCACGGCACGAACGCTCCCGGCCTCATCCCCGGCAGGCCCTCCCACGGCTGCATCCGCATGCGCAACCGCGACCTCCTGCGGCTGGCGCGGCTGCTCCCGGTGGGCACGCCGGTCACGATCGAGTGAGGCGGCTGGCGCTGATCGCCCTGGTCGCGCTGGCCGCCGCCGCGCCTGCGGCGACGGCGACGACGCGGCCCTCGCTCGGGCGGCTGTGGCACGCCTACCCGCTCGGCCACACGCGGCTGGCGCACGCGTCTGCGCCGCGTCCTCATCCCCGGCCGCGAACCCCGCGATCGCAGCCAGGCCGAAGGGGGCCCGGAGGGCGGACGGCGACGATCCGGCGGCCGCCACGGCGCGGATCGGGGCCGGGCACCGTCTCCGCCGCGCTGGCCGGGTCGGCCACGGCGCTCACGGTGATCGGCCTGATCGTGCTCGGGCGCCGCCGCGGCTGGACCGGCCGCCCGCACGACGCCGAGAGCGCCCGCGGCCGCCGCGCCGGCACGGCGCCGCGCGTGCTCGCGTTCTACGCGGTCGCGGCCGCCATCGGAGTCATCGTCGGCCTGCTGATCCCGCTGGTCGCCTGAAACCCCGGGGTCAGACCCCGAACGGAAGTGCAACAGGAATGCAACGGCCGTCGTTCGGGGTCTGACCCCGCTTGGGCGGCTACAGGTTGCGCAGCGTGCGCGTCGCCCAGCCGGCGATCACGAGGATCACGACGCCGATGACGGCGAGCACGATCGCGCCGGCGGTGAGCGCGTAGAGCAGGATCAGCGCACCGACCCCGAGGCCGACGTAGCCGGTGCGGACCATCTGGCGCTTCTTGGCCTGGCGCGGAGTCAGCGACATGTCGTCAAGCGTACCGGAACCGGATCACCCGTCCATGCTCAGCATCATGTTGGGCGGCTCGATGATGTGGTCGGCCTTGGTCGGCACGACCGCCGTCCCCACGGCGAAGAACTCGATCACGTGCGAGCCCCAGCCGTGGCTGCGCTCCTGGATCTGCACGCCGACGATGCCCTCGGCCTGCACCTGCTGGGCCTCGGCC
The DNA here is from genome assembly GCA_963731515.1 of uncultured Actinomycetes bacterium. Lineage (GTDB taxonomy): Bacteria > Actinomycetota > Thermoleophilia > Gaiellales > JAICJC01 > JAICJC01. Next base: position 367,089 of record CAVSVU010000016.1, read on the forward strand.
TGCATCCGCTCCATCGCCAGCTCGCGGGCGTCGTAGAGCGCCTGGGTGTAGTTCTCCATCTCGACGTTCTGGCCGATCTTGGAGAAGAACCCGCGCAGGCCCTGGTGGGAGACGTGGTAGACGCAGCTCCCCATGCACATGCCGACCGGGCGGTAGCCGGCCCGCAGCAGCGTCCAGAAGTCCTGGCCGGAGAGGTCGCTCGTGAACGGCCGCCCGTTCGGCGCCCGGTGCAGCTCGCCGCCGCGGTGCTTGACGGCGGTGCCGATGGCGATGAACTCGGCCAGGTCGGCGCCCCACTCGTAGCGGCCGACGTCCAGGCGGACCCCGACGATCCCGTCGGCGCCGAGCTGGTCGGCCTCCTCCTCCATGCGCGTCATCGCCAGCTCGCGGGCGTGGTACATCGCCTGGGTGAGGACGCCCATCTCCTGGTTCTGGTTCCAGTTCGACTGCTGGAACCCGATGTGGTAGATCGAGCTCCCGACGACCAGGCCGAGCGGGTCGAAGCCGGCCTCCTTCACGAGCAGGAACTCCCGCACCGAGAGGTCGGAGGTGAAGAGGCCCGCCTTGTTCTGGGCGAGGCGGCCGCGGGCGTCGGCGGGGACGCCCTCGAGCGAGTTGGGGTCGTAGCTCATCCGGTCTCCTTGGACAACGTGAGGACGGTGGCGATGTCGGCGATGGGCCGGCCCTCGCCCGTGCCGATGGCGGTGGCGAGGGCGTGGATGATGTAGGTGATGCCGGCGAGGCGGTCGCCGGTCTCGTAGGGCCGCTCCTCCTGGCCCCAGCGGGTGGCGACGATGCCCTCCGCGCCGAGCGCCGCCGCGTCGGCGGTGAGCGCCTCCAGCACGCGGTGGCGGGCCGCGTACCAGGTCTGGGTGGCGCCGACCATCTCGACGTTGGCCCACCCGCCCCACGACGACGTCGGGATCGCCTGCGTCCACGTGTAGAGCGTGCCGAAGTAGACGGAGGTCGCGCCGACGACCCCGCACGGCCGGTGGCCGGCCTCGAGCAGCAGCGCGCACTCCTGGCCGCTCAGGTTCGTGAGCGCCGGGCCGGACGGCGTGCGCAGGCCGGGCGCGCGCACGGCCGTGCCGATCGCCTGGAACTCGATCAGGTCCCTGCCCCACTCGTACCGCGACGCGGTCACACGCAGGCCGACGACCGCGTCGGCCCCCGCCAGCTCGGCCTCGCTGCGGAGCCGGTCGAGGGCGCGCCGGCGGCAGTCGTTGTACGCGTCGCTCAGGATCGTCAGCTCCTGCGACGACCCGTACCAGCCCCCGCCCATGAACTGCCAGCCGACGTGGTAGACCGACGATCCGAGCACCTGCGTGACCGGCTCGAGGCCGGCGCGGCGAACGAGCACGAACTCGGGCACGGAGAGATCGGAGGTGAATGCCTGCCCGGCCTCGGCGCCGAGGGTGCGCAGCCGCTCCTCGGCGGCGGCCGGGATGCCGCCGGCGGCGATCCGCTCGACGTCCTCGCGCTGGCGCTGCTCGCGCTGCGCCCGCTCCTCGCGGCCCTCGCGCGGGCCGCCGCGGTTGCGGAAGCTCACGCCTACCCCTCCAGCAGCCGCTCGAGCGCGATCCGCGCCCGCTCGCTCTGGCGGGCCTGCTCGCTCAGCTCGCGGCTGAGCGCCTCGATCCATGCGTCCAGGTCGAGCGGCTCGGACTTGATCACGATCCCGCGCACCTCGCTGCAGCGCGACGTCCGCACCGATCCGTCGTCGCGCTCGAGGTCGTAGCGGGTCTCGTCCATGGTGACCGAGATGCGCCGCACCCGCTTCTCACGCGAGAACAGCCCGCCGCCGCCGCGCTCGACGCGCACGCTGCCGGGAAGTGCCCCCTCGAGCTTCACCGCCAGCGCCTCGACGAACGCGGCCAGGTCGGTGGCGTCGGCGCGCAGGCTGGCGGCGACCAGCTCGAAGCCGGGTTCTTCCATCGACGCGGGACTTTACCCCCGACGGGTCAGTAGATCGGTGCGGGTGTGACCCAGGAGTCGTTCGCACCGGCGAGCAGCGGCAGCCCGAAGTTGCGCTCGAAGGCCGCGGTCAGGCTGTAGTGGCTGTAGAACGTGCTCGTCGATCCCGCGGTGATGCGGGCCGAGACGAGGATCGTCACCACCTGGCAGGTGGCCGTCTTGGCGTTGTACACGGACGGGTTCGAGCAGTCGATGCCCCAGTTGCCCTTGGCCTGGGTGGACTCCTCGTTCGACTCGTCCCAGGTGACGACGACGAGCGTCTGGCCGGCCTGGTAGCTGGGCGTCGCGGCGATGGCGTTCACGATCTTCGCGATGTACGCGTCGCCGATCGCGATTCGCTGCGCCTTCGTCTGGCCGGTCACCGTCTCACACGGGCCGTTCATCCAGTGCATGTCGCGGCAGTCGTCCGGGGCGATCCAGGCGAAGCTGGGCAGCGCGTCCGCGGCGATGTCCGACCACAGGTTGGGGTCGGCGGGGACGTCGTTCTTCGCACAGGACCCGTCGCCGCCCTTCGACGTGGCGCCGAGGTCGGTGTACCAGAAGGCGGGGTTGTGCCCGTCGCGGTAGTAGGGCACCGAGCCGACGTTCCCCGAGCAGTTCGCCGGCATGGACTGGTTGTAGTCCTTCCACGTCATCCCGGCGGCGCCGAGCTGGTGGAACATGTTGTCGGCGCTCGACGAGCAGGCCAGGCAGGTGTTGAACGTGCCGCTCGTCACCGCCAGGTAGTTGGGAAAGCTCGGGTGGGTCTCGCCGGCCGCGTTCGACTCGTAGCGGCAGTCGGTCGCGAGCATGTGCGTGAACGCCGCGTCCTTGGTCGCCGCCTGCCAGTCGGCCACGGTCAGGTTCTCGTCCATGATCACCACGATGTGGGAGTAGGGCGACGTGCTCGGCGCGGCCGTGCCACACGGCCCGCTGCCGCCGCCGCCCCCGCCGCCCGCAGGCGTCGTCACCGACGCGCCGGTCGATTGGTTCGAGGTGTTCCCGGCGGCGTCGAAGGCGTCGATCGTGTAGACGTAGGTCGTGCTCGGCGCGAGGCCGGTGTCCTGGAACGTCGTCGTGGTGCCGCCGACCGTCTTCACCTTCGCCCCGTCGCGGAACACGTCGTAGCCGGTCACGCCGACGTTGTCGCTCGACGCCGACCACGTCACCGTCGCCGCCGTCGAGCTCGAGGCAGACGCTTGCACGTTCCCCGGCACGCTCGGCGCCGAGCCGTCGCCTCCGGAGGAGCCCGTGGCGAGGACCAGGTTGTCGACGTCGAACGTCGCGCCGGACGCCGGCGCCGACTCGACCACGTTCACGGTCAGGGAGTCGCCGGCCTTGGCGACCTTGTAGGAGACCGTGGGGAACGCCTGCCACGACGACGTGGCGGCGAGGCACTGCTGGGCCGAGCCGACGGTGCTCGACCCGCCCGACGGCACCTCCTTCACCTTCAGGCACACCGTCCCGCCCGTGCTCGAGCGGACCGTGCCGTCGAGCGTGTACGCCGCACCGGCCGCCGCGCTCTTCACCGGCTTGGACGTCGTGTAGGCGTACGCCTGCGACCCCGCCCGTTGAGCCGAGACCCGGGCGGCGTGACCGCCGCCGTTGCCGGTCACGAGCGAGAGGGAGCCGCCGCTGGCCGCCCATCCCGACAGCGAGCCCGAGCCGCTGCTGCCCTCGAACGTGCCGTTCGCGATCAGGTTCGTCGCGGCCGGGACGGTGGACGCGAAAACGAGGACGGCCGCCGTCACCAGGGCCGCCGCCGAGCCGATCTTCCAGATCCACCCGAACATGCCTGGCGCGAGTCTACTAGACACGTTCCGAAGGCGCGAGTACAGTCCAGGTATTGTGGGCTACGCGCCCGAGGCGGTGGCACGTCCTCCCGGGAGTGATGGACATGAAGCGGCGAGCGTGGATCCTGGCGGTGGCCCTTGCGGTCGCGCTCATCGGCGGCCGCGCCGGCACGGCGCACGCAACCGATCCCTCGACGGGCGATCCGGTCATCGCCGCGGTCGGCGACATGGCCTGCGCGCCCGGCGACTCCCACTTCAACGGCGGAGCCGGCACCGCCTCCAACTGCGGCGAGGCGGCCGACAGCGCGCAGATGGAGAAGGACCCGACGATCGACATGCTGCTCGGCCTCGGCGACTACCAGTACGGCTGCGGAACGCTCGCGGAGTACGCCCAGAGCTACGGGCCGACGTGGGGGGTCTTCAACAGCATGATCGACCCGACCGCCGGGAACCACGAGTACTCGACGACGACGAACTCGGCCACCGGCGCCGCGTGCCCCGACCCGAACAACGCGGCGCAGGACTACTTCGCCTACTTCGGCGCTCCGGCCCGCCCGGCGACCGCCGGCGAGTACTCGTTCAACATCGGCAAGTGGCATCTGATCTCGCTGAACGCCAACTGCTCGAAGACGAACGTCGGCGGCTGCGGCACCGGCAGCGCCCAGACGCAGTGGCTCGCGAGCGACCTGGCGGCGAACACCCAGCCGTGCACGCTGGCGTACTGGCACCAGCCGCAGTGGACGGCGACGGGGAAGAACGCCTCGGCCTACTCGACGTGGTGGAGCATGCTCTACGCGTCGCACGTCGACGTGGTGCTGAACGGGCACGTGCACACCTACGCCCGCTTCGCCCCGCTCAACCCGAGCGGCACCAGCGACCCGGCCAACGGCATCCGTGAGGTGATCGTGGGCACGGGCGGCGAATCGCTGGTCTCGACCGCGGCGAACGCCACCCCCGCACCGCTGTCCGTCTACCGCGGCTTCGGCTACCTGCGGATGGTGCTCCACCCGACCGGCTACGACGCCCAGTTCATCGCCTCGAGCGGCGCCGTCAAGGACACGTTCTCCGGGACCTGCCACGGCACGACCCCGCCGCCCCCGGGCCTCGGCATCTCCCAGACGGCGCCGTCCTCCGTGCAGGCGGACGCGAGCGCGGCCTACACGGTCACGGTCACGAACCCGGCTCGTCGGACCAGACCAATGTCACGGTGACCGACAACCCGCCGCCGAACGCGCAGTCCGTCACCGCCACGCCGTCGCGCGGGAGCTGCGCCGGCCAGGGGCCGATCACGTGCAACCTGGGGACGCTCGGACCGGGTGACTCTGCCACCGTGACCGTGAACGCGACGCCCATACTGCCGCCGACCGCGGTGAACGTCGCCGCGGCCCAGTCCGACCAGGCGTCGCAGGTGACGAACAGCAAGGTCGTGAACGTCACCGCCGCTCCGAACACGAGCTACGTCGGCGTCACCAACCTCGGCTTCGGCTCCGCGTCGCCGGCGCTCGCCATGGGAGGCGTCCTGCAGTGGAGCTTCGTCGGCCCGGGCTCGCACAGCGCGACCGACAAGACGAGCGGCCTCGGCATCTTCCCCGACACCGGCCTCGTCGCCCCCGTCGCGTTCCGGCAGACGACCTTCCCGGCCGCCGGCGCCTACACGTTCACCGACACGGCCACCGCCAAGACGATCAAGCTGAACGTGCCGATGACGGCCACGCCCGCGACCGGGTCGAAGACGACCACGTTCACCCTGAGGTGGGCGGCGGCGGCGCCTCCGGCCGGCTACTCGGAGGACGTCCAGGTCGACCCGCCGGGGTCGACGTCGTGGACGTCGCTCTTCAAGGCGACGACGGCCACGTCCGGGACGTTCGTGCCCAACAAGGGCACCGGGACGTACAAGTTCCGCTGCCGCTTCCGGCGCACGACCGGCACCGGCGCGTCCACCTTCACGACGGGCGTCACCGTCAAGGTCAGCTGATGCATACCCGGTGCCTGGCACCGCGTATTCACGGGGAGATCAGGCCGGCGCGGATCGCGTAGCGGGTCAGGTCGACCCGGTTTCGCAGCCCGAGCTTGTGGCGCAGGTTCTCGCGGTGGCGCTCGACCGTGCGCGGGCTGATCACCAGCATCTCGGCGATCTCGCGGGAGGTGTGGCCGTCGGCGATCAGCGCCAGGATCTGCGACTCGCGCCCGGTCAGGACGGCGCTCGACTCGTCGTCGGCGAGCGCACGGCCGAGCAGCGACCGCTCGACCGCCGGGTAGACGAACGGCTCGCCTCGCATCGCCGCGCGGCAGGCGGTGATCAGGTCGTGATCGGCGACCGACTTGAGGACGTAGCCGCTCGCCCCCGCCCGGATCGCCTCCAGGAAGTACTGCTCGCTGTCGTGCATCGAGAGGATCAGCGTGCGCAGGCGCGGCCGCAGCCGGGACAGCTCGTGGGCCGCCTGGATGCCGGTCATCCCGGGCATGGAGATGTCGAGGACGGCGAGATCGACGTCGTCGTGCACCGCCCGCCGCACGGCCTCGGCGCCGTCGCCGGCCTCGGCCACGACGCGCATGTCGCTCTCGGACTCGAGGACGAGCCGCAGGCCGCGGCGGACGACCGCGTGGTCGTCGGCGAGCAGGATGCCGATCTGCCTCGTCCCGGCCGGCAGCTTACGCCTCCAGGGCCGCGGGCGGGATGCGGAGCTCGACCTCCACGCCGCCCTCCTCGGCGACGCCGAGCACGAGCCGCCCGCCGATCATGAGCGCGCGCTCGCGCATGCCCCGGACTCCCCCGCCCGAGCGGGGCTGCCTGCCGAGCCCGCGGCCGTCGTCCGCGACACGCAGGTAGACGGCGCCGTCCTCCTCGGCCAGCCGCACCCGCACGCGGGTGCAGCCGGAGTGACGGACGGCGTTCGTGAGGGCCTCCTGCGCGATCCGGTAGACGGCCAGCTCGACTTCCGGCGCGAGCGGCGGCAGGCCGGAGGCCACCTCGTGTGTCACGTCGATCTGCGCCCGCCGCGCGACCGCGTCCGCCAGCGCCGCCAGCGCGCTGGCGAGACCGAGGTCGTCGAGCACCGCGGGCCGCAGCTCGTAGCTGATCCGGCGCAGCTCATCGAGGCTCTCGCGGGCGAGCTCCTGCGCGTCAGCGAGGGTCTCCGCCCACTCCTCGGTGACGTGACCCTGGAGCCGCTTCAGCTCGAGCACGACGGCGGTCAGGTTCTGGCCGATCTGGTCGTGCAGCTCCTGGGCGATCCGGCGCCGCTCGGCCTCCTGCGCCGACAGCACCCGCCGCATGCTGGCGCGGCGCTCGTCCTCGAGCCGCTCCAGGGTGGCGTTGAACGCCGTGATCACCTCGGCCACCTCGGGCGTGCCGCCGGCGTCGAGGCGCCGGCCGGGCTGGAGCACGTCTGCGCTGCGCATGAGGCCCATGAGGCGGTCGAGCGGCGCCATGCTCAGGCGCAGGAGGAGCGCGTTCGAGGCCAGCATCAGGCCGAGGCCGGCGAGCAGGATCGCGAGCTGCCCCGTCGTCACCGTCGCGCTCACTCGCACGGGCGTCAGGACCAGCAGCAGGAACGCCGTGACCAGGATGGACGCGTTGACGGCCAGGACGCGCGCGTACAGGCCGAGATCGGGCGCGCCGAACCGCGGCCGGCGGGTCCCGCCCGGCCGGGCCAGACCGTGGTCGTCCCGCGTCGTCGCGCTCACTGGCCCGTACGAGTCTACTCCTCGAACGGCCTGGGTGAAAGCACCCAAGTTGGCTCTGGAGGCCGGTTTGCAGGCATCCACAGGGCTATGGTGGCGCCTCGCGGCCCTGTCATGACGATCGAGGGAGGCTTCCATGGACATGCTCACCGAGACGATCGAGGAGGCCAGGCGACTGCTGGCCGAGGGCGACGACAAACGCGCCGCCGACCTGTTGACGACGGCGGCCGGCGAATGCCACGACGAGCGCCGCGCGGCCATGATCCGCTCGTTGGCGCTCCAGGGCCGGGAGCGGTCGGGCCGGTTCGGCAAGCGCCGGTGGGACGAGGCCGTCCGCCTCGCCGACGAGCAGCTGGCCGGCGTCAGCCCGTAGTCCGCGTCAGGCCGTGGTTCGCCGCGGCCTGGTCCTCCACAGGAACCAGAGCAGCCCGGCGGTGAGGCCGACCGTCGCGGCGACCGCGACGGCGAGCTCGGTGTCGCGATCCGATCCGCCCCCTCCTGCGGACGCGGCCGGAGGGGCGGCCACGAGCGCGATGTCGTGCCGTGCCGCCAGCGCCCGCACGGCGCGTGAGGCCGCCGCGACGACCGCCGCCGGCGTGTCTCCCCGGGGTGGCGGGAGCCGGCGCAGGACGGCCTCGTCGGGCCCCGTGCGCGTGTTCTCCTCGACGTGCTCGACGCCGCCGCGCCTGACAAGCCGCGCTCCCTGGGCGAGCCCGTAGCCGGACGGCATCACGACCAGCACGCGGTTGCGCCAGATGCTCGAGAGCTCCGAGCTGAGGAAGCGCGCGTAGACGGACGGATGCCCGAACAGCATCGGCACGGAGCCGAGGTCGCGCGGGGACTGGATGACGGCCACACGGATCCGGTAGCCCTGCTGGTTGGCGGAGCGCACGAGGCCGGTGAGCTCCCGCTGGAGCGCGGGCGGCGCCGGCGTGTACGGGAAGAACACCGGCTGGTAGACGAGCACGTCGCTGGCCGGATCGCCGTCGGCCAGCGCCGCCGGCGGACGCGCCCCGTCGAGCGCCGCGGCGGCCGCGACCAGCGCGAGCGCGAGCGCGGCCGACCGGCGGCCGATCACCCTGACGGCACCCGCGGAGGCAGCTCGAGCACGCTCCCCAGGGTACCGGCCGTCACAGGACCGAGTTGCCGAGCAGGAGCACGATGACGATCGCCGCGAGGCCGGCCGCGAACGCCGCGAACGCGGCGAGCAGGATCAGGCCGGGCGAGCGAGGCGTCACGTCATCCCTCCGCATGGTCGACGACGATCACGGTGAACGGCTGGCCGCCTCGCGGCTCCACCTGGAAGCCGACCCCCCAGTGGCCGACCATCACGAGCGCGGGGGTCGTGCGCACGTAGGTGCCCGGCGCCCGCTCCGGCATGGTGTAGGCCTGGGTGCCCATCTCCATGTCCAGCATGGCGAACTGGAGCGTGACGCGGGCGCCCGTCACCGGCTGCCCGTTCTGCGTCAGCCCCAGCGTGAACGTGCTCGGCTGGGCGGCGCGGTTGGGGTCGACCCGCACGTGCAGCGTGTAGGGGCCGTGGTGGATCACGCGCTCGACGGACCCGGGACCGACGTGCGCGCTCGCCTGGCCCACCTCGGCGAGCGCCTTCGCCGGCGGCGGCAGGCTCGAGAGCACCATCGCCGCGAGCACCGTGGCGGAGACGAGCACGACCTCGGCCCGGACGGTGCGGCGCAGGAGCCGCGCGCCCGACTCGCCCAGAGCGCGGTCGCCCCGCTCGCGGGCGGCCGCCAGCCGCGGGGTCGTGCGGGCGTAGTTGATGCCGCCGGCAACGAGGGCGCAGGAGAGCAGCGCGACCTTCACCAGGATGGCCTGGCCGTAGCTCGTCCCCCACAGCGAGGACAGCGTGGGCAGGTGGATGATCGACGCGCCGACGCCGCTCGCGATCACGAGGAGCACGCAGACGAGGGCCGTGCGGGAGAAGCGCGGCACGACCAGGCCGAGCAGCTCGACCCGGGCGTCCGGGCGGCGTGCGCACGCCCAGGATCACGAGCCCCAGGAGGCCGCCGAGCCAGATCGCGGCGGCGGTGACGTGTGTCCAGTCGAACACGAGCGAGAGCCCGGCCGGCGAGGTCTGGGCCGCGTGCCCGGCCAGGCCGGGGACGGCCGTCGCCGCCGCGGCGGCCAGGAGGGCGCCTGCCAGGGCGAGGAGCGCCGCCACCGACCGGTGCCGGCGGCGGCCGTCGTCCACCCAGAGGAGCGCCCACGCCGCGAGCCCGAACAGCACGAGCACGACCTCGAGGTCGGTGAACGACCGGCCCAGGTTGGAGTCGCGGATGACGGGCACCGTCGCGCCGAAGTCGATGAACGGCCGCTGGGCGAACTCCGCCGTCGCGACGAGGACATAGAGGGGGATCGCGACCAGCGCGACCGCGAGCGAGACCGCCGTCGCCACCGAGAGCGACCGCAGCGGCGCGGCGGCGATCCCGGCCGCCGGCCGGGCGATGACCGCCCGCAGCGAGAACAGGCCGACGGCGACCATCATGCTGAGGAAGACGAGCCAGCGGGTGACGATCAGCTGCGGCGTCGTCGCCGACTCCGAGAGCGACGGGATGACGAACTGCGGCGCCGGCCCGGGGTTGGGCCCGACGGCGAAGGTGAACGCACCGCGCACCGGATGGCCGTCGGCCGAGATCACCCGCCAGTAGACGAGGTACCAGCCCTCGGGCAGGTGGCGGACGGGCACCTCGATCGTGTCCGGGTCCGACGGCAGCGCCGCGGGCGAGCCGGCCGCCTGCTGCTCGCCGCGGGCGTTCGTCACCGAGATCACCGCGAACTTGGGCGCGACCGCCTCGTCGTAGGTGAGGCTGACCCGGGCCGGCGACGACGCCACGGTGCCGCTGGCCTGGGGGTCGGTGCGCAGGAGTGCCGCGTGCGCCCAGGCCGCCTGCGGCAGCGCGAGCGCGCACGCCGCGACGGCGAGGGCGAGGCCCGTCCTGCGCACCCGGGCGGTCACGTCAGCGGCCTCCGCCCCGCCACGAGCCCGATCGCGCCGAGCAGGACGCCGACCGCGCCGACCACGAGCGCGGCGATGACGAGCAGCGTGCTCGGGCCGCCGCTCAGCGACGATCCCTCGACGACCGGGCTGGGCGTGTCGGCCGACTCGGGCCCGTTCCAGTCGACGACGGTCCCGTCGGAGTAGGTCTGGCGCACCTCGAACACGTAGTCCTTCGACCCGCCGGTGAGGGTGGCCTGGAAGCGGAAGACCGCGTCGTCCTCCGTGGGCACGCGGCCGCCGGTCCAGGTGACCCGCTCGATGACGGCCGACTCGCCGGACCCGGTCTGGCTGACGTGCCGCGTCCAGCCCGGCTCGGGCTCGAACGAGTCGATCGCCACCCCGTCCGGCACCGTGAGCTCGATCCGGGTCGTGGTCGCTCCCTCCTTCTCGGTCGGGACCGCAAGCGTGAATTGCTGCAGCACGCCGGTCTTCGCCACGGGCGGGCTGATGGCGGCGTGTGCGAGCGCGGCCGGCGCCCACACGAGGGCGGCCAGAACGACCAGGCCGGCCGCCCCTGCGCGCGCACCGTGGCGGGCTCTTGATGAGGTCATCGATGCTCCCTTCCCGGGGCCTACTCGGCCCCGAGCGATTCGGTTTCCTAGGCCGGGTGGGAGCAGGGCGGCGCGCGGGAGAGGTTCGCGCCGCATGCGCGGGCCGCAGCACGGACGGCCGTCGCGAGCAGCGGACGGGAGAGCGCGGCCACCGGCCGCGGGCGGCGGGCGAGCGCGCGCCGGGCGGCGGCCCGGCGCAGGGCGGCCAGCACGTGGTCGGCCGCCGTGACGAGCGCCGCCACCACCAGCGAGAGCCCGACCAGGATCGGGGCGGCGTCCGCGTGCACCGGGCCGCGGATGCAGCGCAGGCCCATCCAGCCGAGCCCCTCGTGGTAGTGGATGGACGACTCGACGAGGGCGAACCCGAGGTTCGTGACGAGCCCGAGCGCCGCCGCGCGCACGGCGATCCGCGCCGGCCGCAGCGGCGCCGGCGCGGCCCAGCGGGCGAGATCGAGGGCGCAGCGCTCGCGCACGCCGATCGCGACCAGCCACGCGCCCGCGACGGCGACCGCAGCCGAGGCCGCCAGGGCGACGGCGGCGATCCAGATCGGGTCGGCACCGCCGCCGCGGCCGGCGAGCCGCTGGGCGACGGCGTCGCCCGCGAGCGCGTAGGCGATCTGACGCGAGATCGCGATCACGAGGATCGCCGCCAGCGTCCAGACGAGGATCCGCGCCCTGTTCATCCGGCGACCTTCAGGGTGAAGGGCGCGGTCAGGATCTGCCCGTCGACCTTGCACTGCAGGAACAGCCGCCACGTCCCCGTCTCCGGCAGGAGCACGCCGACGTGCATCACCCCGGGCCTCGTCGAGCTGCCGGTGATCGACGTCGGCCCGCCGATGCTGGCGCATCCCGCCTGGTTCGGGGCGCAGATGTGGGTGTGGAAGTAGGCCAGGTCGTGCTCGTGGAAGAAGATCGCGTGCCCCATCGCCCCGTACCAGGGCGTGAACCGGGCCGGGCGGCCGGCGGCGTCGCGGACGCTGACGTCGATGAGGGCGGCCTGGGCGAGATGCAGCTCCGGCAGGCGCTTGATCGTGAACCGGTAGCCGCCCGTCGTGACGACCGGGTTGTACGGCGGGAGCGGCACGGGGTGGTAGGCGCCCGAGACGTGGATCGTCGTGAAGAGCTGGAAGTTCGTGTAGCCCGGCCCCTTCGTGCGCGGGTAGACGTCGACGAGCACCCGGTACGGCCCCGGGTGGGGGAAGACGACCCGCTCGCTGATCTTGCCGTCGGGGCCGATCGGCGGGTGGCGGTGGATGATCGAGTAGAGGTCGTCGCGGACGATGATCAGATGCACGCCCGTGTGCGGGCCGGGGCCGGTGCGGTAGTGGACGAGCGGCGCCCCCGACGGCTGGGTGACCGTGAACGACACCGTGACGGGCTCGCCCGCCTTGACGCTCCCGGCGGGCTGGAACCCCTGCAGGTGGTAGACCCGCGCCGGCGCCACCGCGGGGGCGCTCGGCGAGCCGCCGCCACCGGCGCACCCCGCCAGGGTCATTGCCAGGACCGCCAGCCCGAGCCCCCGCCTCACGCCGTCGCCGCCTTCCCGCCGGCGAACACGTAGAAGCGGTGCGGCGGGACGTAGCGGCCGATCTCGACCACGATCTCGGCGTGGCGGCGCAGGCGGACGGCGCCCGGAGCAAGGCTGACCCGCCGCCCGCCCACGTACACGCGCACGGCGGCCCGCGAACGGAAGCCGCACACCCGGTGGCGCGAGAGCGGCTGACCCCAGACGGCGAAGACGTCGCCGAGCCGCAGCCCCCGGCCGGGGCGGTAGCGGACGACCCCGGTGGGATCGGTCGTGCGCACCGGGTAGGAGCAGCGGCCGCCGCGGATCGCCGCGCCGACGGCGCGCCGGGGCCGGGCGACGCCGACTCCCGGGCTGAGGATGAGAACGCGGCCGCGTGCGAACACCTCGACGTGCGCCTCCTCCCAGCGCCCTGCGGCGGCGGTGCAGCGCATCCCGGCGACCGGGGCACCGCGGTCGGCGCGGGCTCCGGTCCCGAGCTCGTACGCCGCGCCGCGGCCGATCGGCGTCGCCACCGGCGCGGGCTGGTGCGCCGCGACGCCGCCGAGCAGCGCGGCGGCGAGCAGCCGCAGGGCGGCGGCGATCGCGGTCATCCCTGATGCTGTGCCGGTCTCGGCACGCGTCGCATGTCAAACGTCTCCCACCTGCGGGCGGAGCCTCGGCCCACGCCCACGCCGGTTCTGCAGCGTCGCCCGGCGGCGCCGGACGCTCAGCCTCCGAGCGCGGGGGCGAGCGGGGGCGCGCGGCCCCGGTGGGCGCGGCCGGCCGGGGCCGCGACCGGGAACGACGCGGGCGGGACGAGGGCGGGCGGCGCGGGGCGCGCAAGCCGCTCCACGGCAGCGGTGATCGCCTCGGCCAGCGTCGCGCCCGCCGAGCCGAGCAGCCGCTCGACGCACAGGACGATCGCGGCAGCGGCGAGGGCGAACAGCGCGTGGAGGGCGATCGGCGCGGGCGGCCCGCCGTGCGCGGCGACGCCTGCGAGGGTCAGGCTGAGATGGGCGCCGCCCTGGCAGACCAGCAGGGCCGCGACGAGCGCCGACGCGCCGGGCGCCGTCTCGGGATCGAGGTGGGCGGCGAGCAGGTCGCCGCGGCGGACGCGGGCGGCGCGCGCGCAGCGCGAGACGGCGGAGGCGAGCAGGGCGGCGACGCCGAGCGCCGTGACGGCCGCTCCCAGCAGGGCCATGAGCAGCGGGCGCCCGGCGCCGAGGGCGGCCGGGCCCTCGTGGGCCGCGACCGCGGAGATCGCGGAGAGGCCGGTGACCGCAAGGCCCCGTGCGAGCCAGTTCACGCGCATCGCAGGGAGTATGCCACCCTGGCTAGTCCTCGGCCTCGGACGGACGCCCGCGGCGGATGCCGATGCCGATGAGAGCGATCGCCGCCAGCGCGGCCAGCCCCAGCCCGCCGGCGAGGCCGATCGAGGTGAACGACGATCCCGATCCCGACGAGCCCGAGCCCGGCGCGGCCACCTTCGTGATCTTGCCGATGGGGTGGCCGGCCGCGGCCGAGATCGCCTTGACGGCGGTCACGCCGGCGGCGGTGAGCGTGTCCGGGTCGGTGCTGCGTGGCGGGTGGAGCGGCTTCACGGCGCGCAGGAGCGGGCCCAGCGGACGGGGGACGAAGCGCTTGCCCCCGTGCGTCAGCCGGCCGCCGGCCGCCACGCCGAAGCCCTGCGGCATCACGACGGCGAGAGGGCCGAAGTAGCGGGCCGAGCGCAGCTCCGCGTCGAGGAACTTGGCGTAGAGCTGCGGCTTGGCGTAGAGCTCGGGGTCGGCGCCGAGGTCGCGGCGCGACTGGACCACCGCCACCCGGATCGGGAACCCGGCCTTCTTCGCCGCCGCGATCGCGCCGAGCAGCTCCGCCTTGGCTCCGGAGGACGGTGCCGCGTAGGGGAAGAACGCCGGCTGAAAGAGCAGCACGTCGCTGGCCGGGTCGCCGTCGGCGAGCGCCGGAGCCGCCGTCGCCGCGCAGGCCGCCGCGGCCAGCGAGACCGCGAGCACCGCGCGGGCGAGCACCCTGAAGGCCATCGGGGGAAGGGTAGTGTCCATCCGTGGTCCACCCCTGGCAGTTCGTGTTCGACCCGGCCTGGGCCGTGGGCCTCGTCATCGTCGCCGTCGACTACGTCGTGGTGGTGCGCGCGTACGAGCGCCGCGGCCACCCGGTGCCGCTCGTGCGCCGGTGCGCGTTCGCCGCCGGGCTCGCGGTGACGGCGCTCGCGCTGTTCTCGCCGATCGAGCACCTGGCGCTGCACTCGATGCTGAGCTTCCACCTGCTCCAGAACGTGATGCTGGGCGACTGGGCGCCGCCGCTCTTCCTGCTCGGCCTGAGCGTCGCGATGACGCGCGACCTGGCGCGGCGGCGGTGGGTGGCCGTGCTGGCGAACCCGCCGGTCGCGCTCGGGCTGTGGCTCGTGACCTGGTATGCGACCCACATCCCCGCCTTCTACGACTACGCGCTCCGCCACGAGTGGGCGCTGGGCTTCGAGCACCTCGCCTTCGTGATCTCGGGTCTCGTGTTCTGGTGGCCTGAAATCGTTTCCGGCTACCTCTCCCCGGTGGGCAAGGTGTCGTACCTCGCCGTCGCGTTCCTCGCGATCAGCCCGCTCAGCCTGTTCATCTACCTGGCGAACGCGCCGCTCTACAGCTTCTACGAGCACACTCCGAAGCTCGGCGACATCAGCGCCCTCGCCGACCAGCAGATCGCGGGCGTCGCCATGGCGATCGAGTCGAACCTGGTGCTGCTGACCGTGATCGCGTTCGCGCTGATGCGACTGCTCTCGGACGAGCCCGCCGCGGAGGGCCCCGCCGGCACGGCGTAGGTTGCGGTCAGGAGGCGTTCGTGACGGAGGAAATCGCCGACGCCACCGCAGCCGGCCGGAAGGGCGGCAGGTAGCCGTACCGCTCCCGCCCTTTGGCGTCGATCACGTAGAGCGCGATCGTGTGGACGACACTGCCGGCGACCCGGATCGTCGTCTGCCCGGTCTGGATCGCCTGCCCGTGGCTCAGGCGCACGCCGATGTGGAACGCGCGCCAGACCGGCGCGAGCGTCGTCCGCGACCCCAGCAGCCACCGCCACGGCTGCGTCCAGCCGGCCTGGCGCACGAACTTCGCGACCGACGCGCGGGTGTCGGCCGGGTTGACGCTCACGACGACCAGCTGCGGCCGCTGTGCCGGCGGCAGCCGCCGCTGGACGGCGGCCAGCTGCGTGCCCTCGATCGGGCACAGGTTCGTGCAGCGCGAGTCGAGGAAGGTGAGCAGGACCGTGTGCCCGCGCAGGGCGGCGAGGCTGGTCATCCGCCCGTCCTGGTCCGGCAGCCGCAGCGCGGGCGCCGGCGTGTCGTGGAGCGTCCAGCGCAGGCCCGGCCCGGACGTGCCGCCGTTCGAACCGGCCGCGGCCGCGCCGTTGGAGTCCGGCGACAGTGCAAGGAGCACGCCGAGCGCGATGCCGCCGACGACCAACGCCAGCACGGCTGCCTCGGCCGCCGCGCGGGCCCGCCTTGGAGACGCTCCGGGCATGCATGCAGGCTAGCGCCACGGCCCTCCACGGCGCGGCGTGGTAGAAGTCGCATGAGCATCGTGGGACACGAACGCCCGTCCCGGAAGGGGTCGACCGCGCGCGTCCTGCGCCGGTCGGCGCTCCTTGCCGTCATCCTCGCCTGCGTGGCGCCGGGGACGGCGTACGCGCACACCGGCGGGCGCATCGCCACCGACTTCGAGGCCCGCGTCGCAGGCCTGCGGCCGCGGGCGTCCGGCGTGCGCGCCCGGGTGCTCGGCGGCGACCTGAAGCTCGAGCTGACCGTCTCCGGCGACCGCGAGGTGGTCGTGCTGGGGCTGCTCGGGGAGCCGTTCCTGCGCTTCTCGCCGGCGGGCGTCGCCGTCAACGCCGCCTCGCCGACAGCGTGGTCGACCGGCGTCGTCGCGAGCTCGAACGCGGCCAAATCCGCCCACCGCCCCGTGTGGCGAGCGGTCACGTCGGGACACACCTTCGCCTGGCACGAGAACCGCCTGCGCCCGCGCCCCTCCGTCCGCGGCGGGGGGACGACACCGCGGCGGGTGGCGGAGTGGTCGATCCCGCTGCTCGTCGACGGCCGCCGGGCCCGGCTGACCGGATGGGAGTGGTACGCGTCTGGCCCGCCGATCCTGCCGTGGCTGGCGGCACTGCTGTTGCCCCTGGCAACGGTCTGCGCGGCGGCGCGGTACGGCCGCCGGCCGCTGCACCGTGCGCTCGCGGCCGCGCTCCTGCCGATCGCCGTCGCCGCGTGGCTGGCCGGCTGGCTCGGAATCCTGCTCTACGGGCAGCCGTCGGCCCTCGTCCTGGCACTGGCCGCGGCGTACGCGGCCGTCACCGTCCTGCTGGTCGCGGCCGCGGTCGCCGCGGCGTCCGGGAACGCCCGCATGGCGGTCGCCGGGATCGTGGGCGCCCTGGCCGCGGTCTTCACCCTGCCGGAGATCGAGGCGTTCACGCGCGGATTCGTGCTCTCGGCGCTGCCGGCGACGGCGGCCCGGATGGTCGCGCTCGTGTCGTTCACGGCCGGCCTCGCCCTGGTCGCGGCGACCGTCCCGGCGATGGGCGACATCCTCCGCGACGACCCGCTGCGGCGGCGCCTGCTGGCTGGGACGCCCGACAGCGGCTAGATTACGGCCGTGGCACCGACTCCCTCCAGTTGACCGGCGCGCGGCGCACCGCGCGCCGCATCGAACCCGCCGTCGACCGTCCAGGAGTCCCTGTCCGTGCTCACCCCGCCCCGCATCGCCGTCCGCCGCCTCGCTGTCGCCCGCGTCATCTCGGTGACCGGCACGGAGGCGACCTGGATCGCGCTCATGGTCGCGATCTACGCCGCCACGCACTCGACGGCGTGGATGTCGGCCGCGCTGTTCGCGGCGATCGGCGCGGAGGGGGCGGCGACGTCGCTCCTCGGCACGCTCGGCGACCGCTTCGACCGGCGCCGGGTGATGATCGCCTCGGAGCTGGCCGCGGCGGTCGTCGCCGCCGGGATGGCGGTCGCGGGCAGCCCGATCGCGCTCGTCGTCCTCGCGCTCATGAGCGCGATCGCCCAATCGCCCTACATGTCGGCGTCGACGGCCGCCGTGCCCAACCTCGTCGAGCCGCACGACGTCGCCTGGGCGAACAGCACGATCTCGATCGGGCGCAACGCCGGCGCCCTCCTCGGGCCGATGCTCGGCGGCGTCGTGTCCGGCTTCGTCTCGCCGACCGCGGTGTTCGCCGCGAACGCGGCCTGCTTCGCGCTGTCCGCGGCGATGGTGTGGTCGGTGCGGGGGACGTTCGCCGACCCCGACCGGGCCGACGCCGAGGAGCACACCGGCATCCGGGCCGGATTCCGTTTCGTGCTGGCCGACCCCGTCCTGCGCCTGATCCTGCTCGCCTGGGTCGTGCTCCTCTTCCTGCTCGGCCCGATCCTCGTCGCCGAGCTGCCGCTGGCCCGCTCGTTCGGCGTCGGCTCGGTGGGATACGGCTTCCTGGCCGCCTGCTGGGGCGGCGGGGCGATCGCCGGGTCGTTCCTCGGCCGCCGGCTGGCCGTGCGCAACGAACGCGCGACCATGATCGTCGGCTGCGCGGTCATCGGCGCCGGCTTCGCGGCCGTCGCCGCCGCGCCGGCGTTCGCCTTCGCGCTCGCGGGCATGGCCTCGGCGGGCCTCGCCGAGGGCGCGGTGACGGTCTCGGAGCAGGGGATCCTGCAGCGGCGCACGCCGGACGCCGTGCGCTCGCGGGCGACCGCGGCGACCGAGGCCGCCGCCATGAGCGCCTTCGCGCTGTCGTTCCCGACGGCGGGCTTCATGCTCCACCTGATCGGGGTGCGCGGCGTCTACGTGCTCGCGGCCGCCGGATGCGCCGTCGCGACCCTGATCCTGATCCCGGCGATGCGGGCGCTCGACGCCGGCGCGCCGGCGGAGGACGAGCGGGTCGGCGACGTGCTCGTGCGGAGTGAGGCCTAAGCGGCCCGGGCGTCTTCGTTGCGGGCGGCGCGCAGGAGCGCCGTCATCTCCTCGCCGGGGGCGGGCCGCGAGAACAGGTAGCCCTGCCCGACGTCGCAGCCGACCGTGCGCATGTGGGCGAGCTGGCCCTCGGTCTCGATGCCCTCGGCGACGGCGATCAGCCCGAGCGCGTGGGCGAGCGCGACGACGTTCGTCGTGATCGCCGTGTCCTTCGCGTCGCGCTCGACGCCCTGCACGAAGGAGCGGTCGACCTTGATCATGTCGACCGGGAAGTGGCGCAGCTGCGCGAGCGAGGAGAAGCCGGTGCCGAAGTCGTCGATGGCGATGCCCACGCCGGCGTCGTGCAGCTGCTGGAGCTCGGCACGGGCGCGATCGGCGGCGCCGCCGGGGACGATGGCCGTCTCGGTCACCTCGAGCCCGAGGTTGCGCGCCGGCAGGCCCGCGGAGCGGAGGGCGCGGTCGACCGCGGCCGGGACGCCGCCCATCGTGAGCTGCTTGCCGGAGACGTTGACCCAGGTGACGAAGTCGCGGCCGACGACGCCGTCGCGCAGCCAGCCGGCGGTCTGGGTGCAGGCCTCGCGCAGCACGAGCTCGCCGAGCGCGGCGATCAGGCCGGAGGACTCGGCGACGGGGATGAACACGTCCGGGCCGACGGGGCCGCGCGTCGGCGACGTCCAGCGCACGAGCGCCTCGACGCCGACGATCTCGCCGCCCGAGAGCGACACCTCGGGCTGGTAGTGGACGGAGAACTCGCGCCGCGCGAGCGCCGCGCGCAGGTCGTTGTCGAGCCCGAGCAGCTCGTCGGGGTCGCGGGCCATCTCGCTGCGAAAGACCTCGTGGCGGCCGCGGCCGGCGTCCTTGGCGGCATACATGGCGACGTCGGCGTCGCGGACGAGCTCGTCGCCGCCGCCCTCGCCCGCGTGCAGCGCGATGCCGATGCTGGCCGCCACCTGGAGCTCGCGGCCGGCGACGACGGCGGGCTCGGTCAGCCGTGCCAGCGCCCGCCGGGCAACGGCCACCGCGAGCGTCTCGTCCGCCTCGTCGAGGAGCACCGCGAACTCGTCGCCGCCGAAGCGGGCGACCGTGTCGGTCGGGCGGACCGTCTCGGTCAGCCGCTCCCCGACGATCCGCAGGAACTGATCGCCGGCGTCGTGGCCGAGGGTGTCGTTCACCTGCTTGAATCCGTCGAGGTCGAGGATGAGCACCGCCACGGCGGCGCCGGTCTGGGCCGAGCGCGTGAGCGCCTGCTCGAGCCGGTCGCGGAACAGGCTGCGATTCGCGAGGCCGGTGAGGCCGTCGTGGTAGGCCTGGCGCACGAGCTCGTCCTGCAGCCGCACCCGCTCGGTGGTGTCGCGGGCGTTCAGGACCACGCCGCGGATCCCGCGGTCCCTGCGCAGGTCGGTGACGTGCGCCTCGAGGTGGCGCCACTCGCCGAACTGGTTCACGAGCCGGAAGACGATCTCCTCGGCCCGGCCGCTCGTCTGCGCGGAGCGGACCAGCGCCCGGTCGTCGGGGTGCAGGAACCGCGCGAGCCCGCTGCCGAGGACGGCGTACTCCGGCACACCGAGCATCGCCGTGACGGACCGGCTGACGTGACGGCAGCCGCCCTCGCCGAGGACGATGACGAGGTCGGTGGACGAGTCGACGATGCTGCGGAAGTGGGCCGTCTGGCGGCGGGTGGCGGCGACGAGGGCGAGGGCGAGCGTGAGGGAGATCAGCAGGCCGGCCACTCCCAGCACCGCCTGCATGACGATCAGGTTCGCGATGTTCGAGTCGCTCTCGGCCGCGATGGTGCGGGCGGTGTTCAGCGCGACGTCGCCCGTCAGCACCGCCAAGACCCGCAGGCGGGTGAGCGGATCGGTCGCCGTCACGCGCTCGTGAGCAGTGAGCGGCACGGCCGCGATCGGCCGGCGGGCGAGGTACGCCGCCCCGGTGCGGGCCATGTCGTCCACGAGGCGGAGCTCCTGGTGCAGCTGCGCGCGCACGGTGCTGTTTGTGGTCGGCGACAGGTCGGCCTCGTCGTCGTTGCCGGGGACCTCGGGCGCCTCGCCGCCGTCGAGCAGGGCGTCGGCGCTCTGGCGCAGGATGGTCGCGGTCGCGGCCGGGTCGGCCCGGTCGCCGGCGTGGACGAGCATCACCTGCTGGACGTAGTCGGACGCGAGCGTCTGCTGGCGCTCGGCGACGCGCAGGACGTCTGCGCGATGCTCCGAGCGGGCGGTCTCCCAGATCGAGAGGGCGATGCTCGCCGTCGAGCACAGCGCGAAGGTGAGCAGGATGGCGGCGATCGGACGCCGGCCCCGGGCCGCATAGGGCCTGAATGCGGCGGGCGCGCGCATTGCCGGCTAGCCCACCACGAGGACGGCGTGCATCCCGCTCATGTAGTGGCCGGCCATGTTGCAGAAGATCTCGTAGCGGCCGGGCCGCAACCGCACCGTCAGCGCGCGGACGCTCCCCGGCGCGCCGGGCTCGAGCGACCCGACCGTCTCGGGGTCGAGCGCGTCCTCGTCCACGGTCATTCCGTCGGCGCGCATCGGCAGCCGGCGCGACGGATCGCGAATCACGATCAGCTCGTGCAGGTCGGGCCCGTCGTTCGACACCTCGAGCCGCACGCGGCCGGGCGCGATCCGCCGCGGCGCATTGATGTGGAAGTCCTGCTCGGTGATCCGGACGACCCTGACTCCGGCGGGAGCGCCGCTGCCGCCGCCGCAACCGGCGAGCGCGAGCAGGCCGATGCACGCGAGCATGCCCGCGACGGATGCAGCCGACCGGTGAGGTGCGCTGACCACACCGGAGGGATCGGCGCACCCTCCCCGTTCTTGAGTATTGACAGGCCTTCCGCGACCGCTGGTAGCCTGCCCGCGTGCAGCCCGGAGCCCCCGTCCCGAACGCCGTCGTGTTCGACCAGGAAGTCCGGCCGCTCGACATCGCCGACCTGGCGGCTGACGGACCGTTCCTGCTCTCGTTCTACCTGTACGACTGGACCGGCACCTGACGGACGCAGCTGCGGCTCCTGCGTGACAGGAGCGAGGAGTTCACGGAGGCGGGCGTGCGCCTGTTTGCGATCTCGCGCGACAGCCCCTACTCGCACAAGCGCTACGCCGAGCAGCAGTGGCTCACATACCCCCTGCTCTCCGACTGGTCGGCCGCGGCCGTGCGGGCCTTCGGCGTCAGCCAGAACCTGGACGGGCTGGAGGACACGCCGGTGCGCAGCTGCTTCCTCGTGGACGGGGACGGCGTCGTCCGGGCCACGTGGCGGTACGGGGACGACGAGGTTCCCGACGTCGACGAGCTCCTGACCGCGGCCCACGCGCTCTGAGCCGGGTCTGACCCCGTCTGGGCGAGTGGGTCGCGCATGCGGGGCTCGTCGCCGCGCTCAACTCCGCACCCGGGTGAACCGAAGACAGATACATGACGACCGTCCGCACCGCCCTGGCCGGAGCGCTCCTGCTCGACGTCCCGGCCGCGATCGCTGTCCCGGCCGTCTCGACCCGCACAGTCGCGATCGCCGCGGCCCTGCTCGCCCCCGCCGGCGCCGCCCTCGCCGTCGCGGCCTCGCGCGCGCTCTCGAGCTGGATCGACGCCGCGGTCGCCCGCGTCGACGCCCGCTAGAACAGCCCGGCGAACGTCTGCACGAGCAGGAAGACGTTCAGGCAGACGATCACGGACGCGACGGCGAACGCGGCGACCGTCGTGATGCGCCGGTTCGTGAGATCCCCCATCAGGTCGCGGTTGCGGCAGAAGAGGACGAGCGGGATGAGCGCGAACGGGATGCCGAACGAGAGCGCGACCTGCGACAGCACGAGCGCCTTGGACGGGTCGAGCCCGACCGCGAGCACGATCATGGCGGGCGTCATCGTCACCGCACGGCGCAGGAAGACCGGGATCGAGCGGCGCACGAACCCCTGCATGACGACCTGGCCGGCGAGGGTGCCGACCGACGACGACGAGAGCCCGGAGGCGAGCAGCGCGATGCCGAACATCGTGTCGGCGTGGGAGCCCACCACCTGCCCGAGCATGTGCGAGGCCTGCTCGATGCCGTCCACACCGGTGAAGCCGTTCGCGTGGAAGATGGCGGCGGCGGTGATCAGCATCGACATGTTGACGACGCCCGCGATCGACATCGCGATGATGACGTCGACGAGCTCGAAGCGGAAGATCCGCCGCCGCGCGGCCGGCGTCGCCCCGATCACGCGCCGCTGCGTCAGCGCGGAGTGCAGGTAGATCACGTGCGGCATGACCGTCGCCCCGAGGATGCCCGCGGCGAGGAGCACGCTCTCGGAGCCGTCGAAGCGGGGGATGAGCAGCCCGGTGGCGATGCCGTGCGGGTTCGTGTCCGCGCGAAACACCTCGAAGGCGAACCCGGCCACGATCAGCCCGACCAGGCCGACGATGACGGCCTCGAGGTGCCGGAAGCCGCCCCGCGTCTGCAGGGCCAGGATCGCGAACGCGAAGACGCCGGTGAGCAGCCCGGCCCAGACGAGCGGGATGCCGAAGAGCAGGTTCAGGCCCAGGGCCGCGCCGATGAACTCGGCCAGATCGGTCGCCATGGCGATCAGCTCGGCCTGCACCCACAGCCCGATCGTGACCGGCCGCGGGAACTGCGACCGGCACACCTCCGGCAGGTTCATGCCGGTGGCGATGCCGAGCTTCGCGCTCATCGTCTGGATCAGCATGGCCATCAGGTTCGAGGCCAGGATCACCCACAGGAGCAGGTAGCCGAACTTGGCGCCGCCGGCGATGTTGGTGGCAAAGTTGCCCGGATCGACGTAGGCGACGGCGGCGATGAAGGCGGGGCCCAGGAACGGCCACACCGCCCGCAGTCCCCGGCGCTCGCCGTTGAGCGACCGCTCCGCGGCCTCGAGCACGCGTCGCTCGCCGGGAAGGGCGACCGCCGGCGACGAGATCTGCAGGGCTGCGGACTCAGCCGGTGGCGGCATGCTCCACCCCCACCTCGATCTGGGCTGCGAGCGACCGGCCGATCGCGTGCCGGCTGCCGCGCACCTCGACCGTCACCGGGCCGTCGAACGGCGCCCGGTCGACGACCGTGACCGCCTCGGCCGGCACCAGGCCCAGCGTGGCCAGGTAGCGCAGCAGCTCGGGATCGCCGTCGGGGACGCGCCGGACGACCGTCATGCTGCCCGCTTCGAGGTCGCTCAGCGAGACGGGCTCGTCGCGAGCGAGCCGCAGCTCCGGTGAGGGGATCGGATCGCCGTGGGGGTCGCGTGTCGGAAACCCGAGCGCCTGGTCGATGCGTGCCTCGAGCTCGTCCGAGAGGTGGTGCTCGAGCCGCTCCGCCTCCTCGTGCACCTGATCCCAGGAGAGCCCGAGCGCCTCCATCAGGTAGAGCTCGAGCAGCCGGTGGTGGCGCACGACCTCGAGCGCCATCCGCTCCCCGGCCGGGGTCAGGGTGGCGCCGTGGTAGCGCTCGTGCACGACCAGGCCGAGCGTCGCGAGCTTCTTCAGCATCGCGGTCGCCGACGCCGGCGTGACGCCGAGCGACTCCGCCAGCGCGCTCGTCGACATGTCGCCCGAGCGCTCGAGCTTCCAGATTGCCTTTAGGTAGTCCTGCGCCGATTCACTGACCATCGCCAACTCTGAGTTTAGACGCGTCTAACTCTTCTGGCAATCGGGAACCGTCAGCCGGCGGCCGCCTCCCGTGCGAACGCCGCCAGGCGGGCCGCGGCGGCGGGGTCCGATCCGATCGAGAGCACGTGCACGCCGCGCACCTCCGGCATCGCGACCAGCCGGGTGACGATCTCGCGCGCGACCTCCTCGCCCTCGCCCGCCTCGGCCCGCTCGGCGACCCCGGGGGCCACCTGCGCGCCGAACCCGCCCACGAGCTCGACCGACCGGGCCGACGCCGGCACGACCACGCTCGGCAGGAGCGGCGCGTCGGCGAGCGCCGACGCGGCCCGCAGGCCCTCGACCCACTCGCCGAAGGCGTCGGCGTCCAGGACGACCTGCGTCTGCACGAACGCCGCCCCGGCGGCGATCTTGGCCGCGAGCGAGGCGGGCGGCGTGAACTTGGGCGACGCCGCCGCCCCGACCAGCAGGCGCGGCGGGGGGCCGTCCAGCCGCGAGCCGTCCGGGAGCAGCCCGCCGGCGAGGTCGACCAGCAGCTGCACGAGCCCGCCGGCGTCGAGGTCGCCGACCGCCTTCCCGGGGACGCCCTCCGGCAGCGGGTCACCGCCCAGGGGGAGCACGGCGCGGACGCCGAGCGCGATCGCACCGAGGGCGTCGGAGGCGAGCGCGATGCGGTTGCGGTCGCGGCTCGTCATCTGCAGGATCGGCTCCGCGCCGGCCCGGATCGCGATCGCGGCCGCGGCGAGGGCCGAGACGCGCGGACGGGCGCGGGGCAGGTCGGTGATGTTGAGGCCGTCCGCGAAGGAGAGCTGCTCCACCGACCGCTCCACCGCGGCGGCGTCGGCCTCCCGCGGTGGCACGAGCTCGGACGTGACGACGAACTCGCGCGCCGCGAGGCGCGCGGCGAACCCGGATGACGCGGCCGTCACGCGGCTCGCACCGTTGCCGGGAGCCCGTACCGGGGGCGCAGGGTGAAGCGGGCGTCGATCCGCGGCGCCTGGGCGCCGGGGACGATGCGCCATGCGCGCCCGATCGCGGCGAGCACGAGCGTGCCCTCGAGCATGGCGAAGCGCTCCCCGATGCACATGCGCGGGCCTGCGGCGAACGGGAAGTACGCGCCGGGCGGCGGCGCCGGCCCGTCGATCCAGCGCTCGGGCGCAAACCGCAGCGGGTCGGGGAAGTGGCGGTCGCTGCGGTGGACGACCCACTGGCTCATGACGATCGTGCCGCCCTCGGGAACGGCGTAGCGACCGAGCGCGTAGGGCCGCGTCGCGATCCGCGCGAGCGCCCACACCGGCGGGTACAGCCGCAGCGCCTCGCGGAAGACCGCCTGGGTGTACGGCAGCCGGGCGAAGTCGCCCGGCGTCGGCGGCCGCGTCCCCAGCTGCGCGGCCAGCTCGGCCCGAAGCGCCTCCCGGGCGGCCGGGTTCTGATGCAGCAGGTACCACGTCCAGGTGAGCGCCTGGGCGGTCGTCTCATGGCCGGCCAGCATCAGCGTGATCGCCTCGTCCCGGATCTCCACGTCGCTCAGCGCACGGTTCCCCGACTCGTCCCGGAGCCCGCGCAGCACCGCCACCAGGTCGTCGCCCCCCTCGCCCGCCGCCCGCTCGGCGACGAGCCGCCCGAGGAAGTCGTCGATGTCGCGCTTGGCCGCGTTGAAGTCGCGCGTCGCCGGCAGCGGCAGCCGCCACAGGAGCTCGGCGCCCGGCAGCAGGAAGCGGTGGAACACGCGCATGCCCGCGTCGAGGACCGCGCCGATCTCCGGCGCCTCCGACTCGACGTCGGCGTCGAAGATCGTGCGGCCGACGACGCGCAGGGCGACCCGGGTCATCTCGGCGTTGATGTCGACCTCGGCGCCGTCGCCCCAGCCCGCCGAGACGTGCTCGGCGGCGTCGATCATCGCGTCGCCGTAGCGGCCGATCCGGTCGGCCCCGAACACCGGCTGGATCGACCGCCGCCGGCGCAGGTGGTCGGCGCCCTCGCTCGTGAGCAGGCCCTCGCCGAGGAGCCGCTTGGCCGCCCGCAGCGCCCGGCCCTTCACGAACGCGGCGTTGTCGTCGACCAGCACCCGCCGGACGAGGTCGGCGTCGCTCACGAAGAAGAAGCTGTGGCCTGCGGGGAAGCGCACATAGGCGACACCGCCGTGATCGGCCGCGAACCGGTCCATCGTCCCCAGCGGGTCGCGCAGGTAGCGGGTGAAGTTGGCCCACGCCGGGCCGCCCGGGCCCGGCGGGAGCACCCGGCCGGCCGCGTCGCCCTCGGCACGTGGGCGTTCGCGAGCCTCGCCGGAGATCATGGCGGGAGCATAGAAGGCTTCGTCGGCCAGGAGCGGGGACAGTCCCCGCGAGGCGGGGACTGTCCCCAGAGCTGCTCCACCCTGAACGCACGCGGCGGGCCGCCCCCAGGCCCGAGGGCGACCCGCCGTCCGTTCACCCCGTGTCGGGGATGGTTGCTGCTAGTTGCTGCCGAGCGTCACCGTCACGGTGCGCGTCTGGCCGTCCCGGACGATCTGGAGCTGGACCTGCTGGCCGGGCTTCTTGGTGGAGATCTGCGCGATGAGCTCCTCGGAGGTGTGCACCGCGGTGCCGTCGATGTGCGTGATCACGTCACCGCCGGTCTCGAACTGCGTTCCCTCGATCGTCTTGGTGCCGGTCGCGCCCTCGAGGCCGGCCTGATCGCCGGGGGCGCCCTTGGTGACCGCGACGATCTCGACGCCGGCGCTCATGCCGGTGGCGTTCGCGATCGAGGGCGACACCGTGACGAGGACGATGCCGACGTACGGCTTCGACTTCGCGTTCTCGATCAGGTTGCGGGCGACGCTCGCGACCGTGTTCGACGGGATGGAGAAGCCGATGCCGATGTTGCCGCCCCCGCCGCCGCCGCTCTGCGACCCGGACTCGATCTGGCTGTTCACGCCGATGACCTGGCCCTGGGAGTTCAGGAGCGGGCCGCCGCTGTTGCCGCTGTTGATGGCGGCGTCGGTCTGGATGATGCCCGTGATCTTGTCGTTGCTGGGCGAGACGATCGTGCGATGGAGCGCGCTCACGATGCCGGCCGTGGCGGTGTTGCGCAGGCCGTAGGGATCGCCGATCGCGACCACGGAGTCACCCACCTGCACGGCCGCGGAGTCGGCGAAGTGCAGCGGAGTCAGCTCGTCCGCGGGCGCGCTGATGCGGATCACGGCGATGTCCTTGCCGGGGTCGCGGCCGATCACGCGGCCGGGGAAGGTGTGGCCGTCGTTCAGGCGCACGCGCACGGCGTCGGAGTTCTCGACGACGTGGTAGTTGGTGACGATGTCGCCCTTGGTGTCGACCTGGAAGCCGGTGCCCTGGGCGCTCTCGGTCTGGCCGCCGAAGAACCCGCCGCCGCCGCTGGCCTGGCCGGTCGCCAGCACCTCGACCACGCCGGTGACGGACTTGCGGTAGATCTCGCTGACGCTCATGCCGCCGGCCGGCGACGTGGTGGCGGCCGGGGCGGCGTTCACGGTCACCGCCGGCCGGCGGATGACGGTGGTGCTCGAGCCACCGTCGGACTCGTGTACGGCAACCGCCGCCACCGAGGCTCCGACCCCGGCAGACGCGAGCAATGCGGCGACGACGATGGCGCTTCTCATGGTGATTCGACCTTTCGGAAGTTGTGAGCGGACCGGTGATCCGTGCCCGCGTCTCTGCGATGAGTACCGGCATGATGCCGGAGCAGTTTGAAGAGAACCCGAGACGCACGTGAAAAAACGCTGAGAACCGGCACCGTAGGCGATCCCCTTTTCGGGTGGTATGCCCTGCGGAGGCCCGGTCGAACACCCGGGCGATGCCCGACTCCGACCTCACCGGCGACGCGATGTGGGACGCACACCGCCTCGAGGCACTGATCTCCAACGTGCCCGGGGCCATCTACCGCTGCTCGCCGGAGAGCGACTGGGCCATGCAGTTCCTGAGCGACGAGATCGAGCCGATCACGGGCTATCCGGCGGCGGAGTTCGTCGGCAGCAGCGTCCGCACGTTCGCGAGCGTGATCCATCCCGACGACCGCGAGCTGGTGGAGCACGGGGTCGGCGAGGCGCTCGAGCGCGGCGAGGCGTTCGTCCTCGAGTACCGGATCATGCACGCCGACGGGTCGGTGCGGTGGGTGTACGAGCGCGGCCGCGGCATCTTCGACGCCTCGGGCGGGGTCGAGTTCCTGGACGGCGCGATCTTCGACGTGACCGCCCGCAAACGGGCCGAGGAGCGGCTGGCCTATCTGGCCTACCACGACGCGCTCACCGACCTGCCCAACCGCACGCTGTTCCAGGAGCACCTGACGACGGCGATCGCGACCGCCGACCGCAACCGCGGAGCGGCCGCCGTTCTCTACGTCGACCTGGACGACTTCAAGCTGATCAACGACAACTTCGGCCACACGATCGGGGACGACCTGCTCCAGGAGGTGGCCCGGCGCCTGCGCCGCGTCACCCGCGCCGGCGACGTGGTCGCCCGGCAGGGCGGCGACGAGTTCCTCATCCTCGTGGCCGGGCGCGGCGACTCGCGCACGCCCCGCAGCCAGGCCCACGCCCACATGCGGACGGCCGCCGAGCGGATCGCGACCAAGATGCGCGACGCGCTGCTCGAGCCGTTCATGCTCGGCGACGTCGAGCTCGTCGTCACGGCCAGCATCGGCGCGAGCGTCTACCCGGACGACGCCGACTCGGCCGAGGCGCTGCTGAAGCACGCCGACGTCGCGCTCTACGCCGCCAAGGACGCCGGCCGCGACGGCTACCAGCTCTTCCGCCCCAGCGACCGCGACCCCGGCCGCGAGCTGTCGCTGGCCGGACGGCTGCGCCACGCCGCCCGCCGCGACGAGCTCGAGCTCCACTACCAGCCGCTGGTGAGCCTCACCGACCGCCACACCGTCGGCGCCGAGGCGCTGATCCGCTGGAACGACCCCGACCGGGGCCTGCTCGCCCCGGCGGAGTTCCTGCCGATCGCCGAGCGCACCGGCCTGATCCGGCCGATCACCGACTGGGTCGTCGACGAGGCCTGCCGCCAGAGCCGCGACTGGCGCAACGCCGGGCACGACCTGTTCGTCTCCGTCAACCTGCCGCCGGCGTTCTGGCAGCCGACGGCGATGCGCCAGGTCATGTCCACCATCGAGGCGTTCGGCCTGAACGCCGACCGCATGATGATGGAGATCACCGAGGACGCCGTGATGGCGCGGGTGGCCGACCTCGAGCCGGTGCTGGCCGAGCTGCACGCCCGCGGCCTGCGCCTCGCGATCGACGACTTCGGCCTCGGCCACTCGTCGCTCGGGCGCCTGAACCAGCTGCGGGTCAACACGCTCAAGATCGACCGCAGCTTCACTGCCGACGTCCCCGGCGACCGCGGCGCGGCGGTCCTGATCGAGACGATGATCGGCCTCGCCCGGAACCTCGGCCTGCAGTGCCTGGCCGAGGGGATCGAGACCGAGGAACAGCTCGCGTTCCTCATCGACCGCGGATGCCCGCTGGGCCAGGGATACCTGTTCGCCAGGCCGATGCCGGCGGCCGATTTCGCCGCCCATCTGGCCACCCAGGGCCGCACCGCCGCGTAGCCGCGGGACGGAGATCCGGCGCGTCTGCCCACGGCCAGGGTGGAGGTGGTACCGTGCCTGACGTGACACGTTCTCGCCGATTGGCGGTGCCGCTGGTGATCGGAGCACTTGCGATCGCGTTCCTGATCGCGGGCGTCGTGACGTGGCAGATGACGACGCCGCGCCCGTCCTGCCCGACCCGCGTGGCGGCGGTCTGCGGCACGCGCCCGCACCACCACCATCCGCTCCGCGCCGAGCTCTTCTGGGCCGCGGCCGGCCTCCTCGGAATCATCGCCTTCGAGGTCGGGCTGTGGCAGCGGAAGCAGATCCCGCTGCCGCGGACGCGCTCGACCGCGTCGCGGTTCCACTAGCGCCGCATGGGCCTTGCGCCGCCGCGGATGACACGTTACCGCTCGGGCCGGGCGGGAAAACGTGGCATCATGCCGGTTGAGGGCGGCACGGGAGGTGCGACGGTGCGATTGTGGGGTCGCTGGTGGTTCGGACTCTGTGCGGCGATGTTCGTCGTCGCGGTGTCGGGCCCTGCCGGCTCGGCGGCCGCCGCCGGCGCGCCGCCGGTCCGCGCTGCCGCGGAGGCGGTGTCCGTGCTCGCGCCGGGCGCCGACGCCGCGGGCACCGGTCTCACGACCGTCCCCGGGACCGCTGCCAAGAACGGCCCGTACCACGACGGCGCGGCCGTGGGGGCGAGCTGGGCGCGAGCCGATGCCGCCCGCAAGACGGGCGCGGCACCCTCGGCCACCGCGAGCGCAATCGTCCGCCACGCGCGCCTCCTGCACGGCGCCGTGCGCGCACGCGAGGTGTGGACGTCGATCGCGCTCGGCGACGGCAACGGGGCCGTCACCGATCAGACCACCGGCGGCGTGTCGGGCCTCTTCGTGCTGGGCCGGCGTGTCCACGCCCACCCCGGCATGCAGCTTCGGCTGCACGGCTGGGGCACCCTCGACGTCGTTCCGGCGCAGCGCACGAAGGCCGGCAGGAGCGTCACCGAGGAGATCGCCGGCCTGCGGCTGACCCTGCTCCACGACCACGACGGGCTCCCCGCCGGCACGACGATCACCCTGGCATCGGCGAGCGCCACCCTCACCCTCCCGGCGCCGCCCCCGCCCCCCGGCGGATCCGGCGCGCCGCCGCCCCCGAAGAATCACAAGCCGAAGCCCAAGCCGAAGCCGGCCCCGAAGCCCGCTCCGAAGCCGGTGCGGCACCACCACCCGGCGCCGTCGCCGCCGAAGCCGCATGGCTCCGCCGGGCACATCCCCCACGCCGCGCACGCGCTGATCACCGCGGCGGCGGGCGGGCGCGCACGCGTGATCGCAGCCGCGCTCGACCAGGTCGGGTGGCCGTACATCTGGGGCGGCGACAACCACTCCGAGGGCGGGTTCGACTGCTCCGGCCTCGTCGACTACGCATACGCCCGCGCCGGCATGGCCCTCCCCGGCCGCCCGACCGCGGCCGTGCTCTGGCGGATGTCGGCCGCCGTGGGGCCCAGGCACCTCCAGCCGGGCGACCTCGCCTTCCTCTACACCCGCACCCGGGCGCCGTTCCACGTCGCCCTCTACGTGGGAGCCGGGCTCGTCGTCGTCGCGCCGCACACCGGCGCCGACGTCCAGATCGAGCCGCTCTCGGCCGTCCCCTGGGACGGCTACGGCCGGCTGCTCCGGGGCGGCCGCGGCAACGGCCTCGCCCGCAGCGTCGCGCTGGCCGCACGCCGGTTCGCGCACCCGGCTCCGATCTGGCTCGACGCGGCCCAGGTCGCCGACGCACGCGCCGTCCACCGCGTGGAGACCGCCGGCGAGCGGTTCGACGCGCACCTCTTCATGTCCCGGGACCCGGCCGTGAGGCCCGCCGCCGAGCCCGTGCCGGTCCTCGTCCCGCTGGCGAGCGTGCGGACGCCGGTCGCGTCCGGCGACACCGGCGTGGCCGGCCTCGTGCTGATCCTGATCGTCGGCATCGCCGCCTGCGTCGTGCGCGTGCCCGCGCTCACGCGCCGCTCCCGGGGCGACTGAGCAGCACCCGGCCGGCAGGGCGATAGCGTGCGCTGATGCAGGTCTCCCCACGCCGGCCGCGGCTGCGCTGGCTACGCGCGATCGCGGTCGACACCGGGCCGCTGCGGCACTCGCGCGACTACCGCCTGCTCGCGCTGGGCGGGTTCGTCTCCGGGATGGGCACGCAGGTGACGCTGGTGGCGCTGCCGTTCCAGATGTACGTGCTCACGGGCTCGTCGTTCGCGGTCGGGATGATCGGGCTCGCCGAGCTCGTGCCGCTGGCGGCGATGTCGCTGCTCGGCGGGGCACTGGCCGACCGCACCGAGCGGCGGCGGCTGCTCCAGCTCTCCCAGCTCGTCCAGCTGTCGACGTCGTCGCTGCTCGCGCTGGGGGCGGCGACCGGCAGCCCGCCGGTGGCCGCGCTGTACATCCTCGCCGGCGTCGCAGCGGCGGCGTCGGGCGTCGACCGCCCGACGCGCACCGCGATGATCCCGGGCCTCGTCGGGCCCGGCGAGATCCAGCCCGCGGTCGCGTTCAACTACGGCCTCGCCCAGCTGACGATGGTGATCGGGCCGGCGCTCGGCGGGATCGTGATCGCGACGGCCGGCCTCGACTGGGCGTACGCGCTCGACGTGGCCACCTTCGCCGCCATGGTCGGCGCGGTCGCCCTCATGCGCCGCCAGCCGCCGCCGCTGCGGACGGAGGGCGAGTCGGTGCTCGCCGCGGTGCGGGCAGGCCTGCACTTCGCCGTCCGCCGGGGGGAGCTCATGGGGAGCTTCGCGGCCGACCTCCTGGCGATGACGTTCGGGATGCCGCGGGCGCTCTTCCCCGCCCTGGCGCTCACGGTCTACCACGCCGGCGCGACGGGCGTGGGGCTGCTCTACGCCGCGCTCTCGGCCGGGGCAACGGTGGCGGCGTTCGCGACGGGCTGGCTGCGCCACGTCCGCCGCCTGGGCCGGATCGTCGTCTTCGCCATCGCCGCCTGGGGCGTCGCGGTGACGCTGGCGGGGCTCACCCACAGCCTCGGCGTGGCGATGGCCTGCCTCGCGATCGCCGGCGCCGCCGACAGCGTCAGCGCCGTCTGCCGCAGCGCGATCATGCTCATGGCGACGCCGGACGCGATGCGCGGGCGGATGTCGTCGATCTTCACCCTGGTGGTCGCCGGCGGCCCCCGCGTCGGCGACGTCGAGTCCGGCTCCGTCGCCGCGGCGTTCGGCACCCGCGCTGCCGTCGTGTCGGGCGGCATCCTCTGCCTCCTCGGCCTCGTGCCGATCGTCGTGCTGTTCCCCGCCTTCTGGAGCTACGGCGACGGCGACGGCACGGCCGCCGAGGCGACGACCGCAGGCACGCCCTGATCGCGATCACGAGGAACGCAGCTCGCACCGGGAAAGGAGCCGCAT
The DNA here is from genome assembly GCA_963731515.1 of uncultured Actinomycetes bacterium. Lineage (GTDB taxonomy): Bacteria > Actinomycetota > Thermoleophilia > Gaiellales > JAICJC01 > JAICJC01. The sequence continues at coordinate 400,089 of CAVSVU010000016.1, forward strand.
GTTCAGCAGCGGGCGCCGCGCCACCCGCTAGACCGGTTCGGAGACGGACGGCCGGCAGGGCGGCGGCACTCGCGACCGGCGTTTCCGCCCCGCGCGTGACCGCGGCGGCGATCACCTCGACCAGCTCGTCGGGCCGGAAGCGCTCGGCCGCGAGCACGAGGTGGAAGTTGCCGGGATCGTCGATACGGCGGTGGTGGTAGTGGCGGACGAACGCGGCCCGGTTGCGGTCGTCGGTCTCGATCCGGCGCGCGGCCCGCTCGGCCGGGAGGCACTCGCACGCCGCCAGCCGGGCGGCCCGCCAGTCGGCCGGCGCGGTGAGGCGGACGTGGCAGGCGCCGGGATGGTCGGCCAGGAGCGCGAACCCGCCCCGGCCCATGATCACGCACGACTGCCTGGCCGCCTCGCGGATGACCGCCTCGACGGCGGTGTGGGCGCACTCGGCCCGGATCACGTCGGCGCGGGCGGCGGGCATCCCCGCGGTCGCGAGCAGCGAGACGGCCAGGTTCGCGCCCCACGTCGGCACGAACCGCTCCATGTCGGCCGCGTCCGCCCGGCCGGTGCGGAGGGCGAGCATCACGGCGTCGACCACCTCGCCGTCGACGACCGGCACCGCCAGCCGCTCGCCGAGCATGGCGCCGACTCGCTCACCGTCGATCCCGAGCTGCCACGAGAGGGTGACGATCACCACGGGAAACTCCTTCCGTGCACATCATAGGCCAACGGGCCTACGGCACGGCGGAAAATTCGCATGCCGGCGTGCTCACTTGGGCAGCGCGGAGAGCCCGATCACACCGAGGGCGAACACGAGCACGACCAGGATCGAGTCGATCCCGAGCCGCAGAAAACACCTTCGCGGGCGCACGACGACACCGATCACGTAGATCACGGTGAGGATGATGCCGAGCCCGCCCAGCCAGCTGTTCAGGACGCCGGCGGTGGGCAGCACCGGGCGCCCGGCGATGAGGTCGGCGACCAGGAAGAGGCACACCTGGAAGGCGTTGCCGCCGAAGATGTCGCCGGTCGCGAGCTGGTGGTCGCCGACCCTGACCGCGGCCAGGCCGGACGAGATCTCGGGCAGGGCCGTGGCGAGCGCGAGCACGGTCGCGCCGAAGATCACGCCGTTGATCCCGGCCCGGTCGGCCAGCAGGTTGCCGCCGTTCTCGAGGACGACGCCGCCGATGAGCGTCACCACGCAGCCGGCCGTGAAGATGCCGAGCGACGGCCGCGAGCGAGCGATTCTGGTGGCGCTTGGGGTGCTGCTCCTCGCGCACCGACCGGTCGGGGCGGCCCGGCTCGGAGCCGGGCATGACGACGTCCCAGCGCGGGTTGCGCTGCACGTGGTTCAGCACCGTCAGGAGGCCGAGCCACGTGACCACGATCGCGATCGACGCCGGACTGAAGGGCCCGATCGCGGTGCGGGCGGGCAGCAGCGCGCCGAGCAGCACCTCACCGACGACGAACACGACCGCCATCCCCTCGACCACCGGCACGAGCGACCCGACCAGGAAGGTGAGCGGCCGCACGCCCGACGCGGCGGCGTCGCACACGACGAGCACCATCGTCTGGATCGCGATCCCGCCGATCAGGTTGCCGGCGGCCAGGCCGAGGTGGCCCTGCGCCGTCGCCGTGACCGTGATGACGATCTCGGGCAGGCTGCCGGCGATCGCGAGCAGGATCATCCCGCCGAGCGCCGTGCCGAGGCCGAGCCGGTTGTCGAGCTCGTCGGTCGTGCTCGAGAGGGCGACGCCCGCGATCCACGTCGCCGCCGAGGCCGCCAGGAACACGACGACCAGGAGCGGGGTCGAGAGGCCTGCCATCGCGGCGGGACACTATTCCACCCACCTCGATGTACGATCGCGTGCATGCCGGAGCTCGCCGATCGGCTGGCCGCCGCCGGGTTCGTGAGCGCCCGCGAGGAGGCCGCGGAGCTGCGGGCGAAGGCCGGCGTCGACGAGCGCCGCCTGGCCGAGCTGGTGGAGCGGCGGCTGGCCGGCGAGCCCCTGGCGTGGATCGTGGGCGGCGTCTCGTTCTGCGGCCTCGACGTGCGCGTCGACCCCGGCGTCTACGTGCCCCGGCCGCACACCGAGCAGCTCGCAGGCCGCGCGGCCGAGCGCCTGCCGGCGGAGGGGACGGCGGTCGACGTCTGCACCGGCTCGGGCGCGGTCGCAGCGGTGCTCGCCGATCGCCGGCCCGGCAGCACCATCCTCGCGACGGACGTGGACGAGCGCGCCGTGGCATGCGCGCGGGCGAACGGCGTCGACGCCAGGGCGGGCGACCTCTTCGCGCCGCTCCCGCCAGCGCTTCCGGGCCACGTCGACGTCGTGACCGCCGTCGTCCCGTACGTGCCGACGCCGGCGCTCTCCTCGCTCCAGCGCGACACCTTCGCGTTCGAGTCGCCGCTCGCCTACGACGGCGGCCCGGATGGCACCGCGATCCTGCGCCGGGTGCTCGCGGAGGGCCGGATCGTCCTGCGCCCGGGCGGTGCCATCCTGCTCGAGCTCGGCGGCGGCCAGGCCGACCTGCTCGCGGACGACCTCGCCCGGCTGGGGTTCGCCGACGTCTCGCTGCTCGCCGACGAGGACGGCGACGTGCGCGGAATCGAGGCGACGCTCGCCGGCTGACCGCGTCCGCCGGAACGTTCGCTAGAGTCCGCCGGGAAGTGATCCGCGTCCCGCCGACGGCGGCGGGACGCGGGAGGCGACGGAGCCTCTGGCAAGGACCTGCGCGGTCCGGCCGGGGGCTTTTTTCATGCCCGGAAACGACGAAAGGAGCAAGATGGAAACGATTCCAACCGCGGCGGACGACCTGCGCGCCGACGTGATCAGGCGGGTGAAGGACGAGGACATCACCTTCGTCCAGCTCTGGTTCACCGACCTGGTCGGGAGGCTGAAGAGCTTCGCCATCACCCAGCGCGAGCTCGAGGACGCCGTCATGCACGGGATGGGCTTCGACGGCTCCTCGGTGACCGGCTTCAACGCGATCGAGGAGTCGGACATGATCGCGATGCCCGACCCGTCATCGTTCCGGGTGCTGCCGTGGAGCTCGGGCGACCGGTCGGTGGCGCGGATGATCTGCGACATCCGCACGCCGGCGGGCGACCCCTACTTCGCCGACTCCCGCCACGTCCTGCGCTGCGCGCTCGAGCGCATGCGCTCGCTCGGCTTCGACGCGTACAACGTCGGCCCCGAGCTCGAGTTCTTCTACTTCCGGCTGGACGAGAACGGCCGGCCGCACCCGCTGGACGCGGGCGGCTACTTCGAGGAGACGACGCTCGACGCGTCGGTCGACCTGCGCAAGCACACGGTCCTCGCGCTCGAGCAGATGGGCATCCCGATCGAGTACCTCCACCACGAGGTCGGCCCCAGCCAGCACGAGATCGACATGCGCTACGCCGGCGGCCTCGACATGGCCGACCACTGCATCACCTACCGCAGCGTGGTCAAGGAGGTCGCCAAGCGCCACGGCGTGTACGCGACGTTCATGCCGAAGCCGCTCTACGGCGTGAACGGCTCGGGCATGCACACCCACCAGTCGCTCTTCACCGCCGGCGAGAACGCGTTCTTCGACGGCGACGACGGCTGGTACCTGTCCGACATCGCGAAGAGCTTCATCGCCGGCCAGCTGCGGCACGCGCGCGAGATCGCGCTCCTCTTCGCCCAGTGGGCGAACAGCTACAAGCGGCTCGTCCCCGGCTACGAGGCGCCGGTCTACATCGCCTGGTCGCAGCGCAACCGCTCGGCGCTGATCCGGGTGCCGCTCTACCACCCCGGCAAGGCCGCCGCGACCCGGGCCGAGATCCGCTGCCCCGACCCGGCCTGCAACCCCTACCTCGCGTTCGCGGCGCTGCTGCACGCGGGCCTCGAGGGGATCGAGCAGGGCTACGAGCTGCCCGACCCGATGGAGACGAACCTGTACACGCTGACCAAGCCGGAGCGGCACGCGCTCGGGATCGAGTCGCTGCCCGAGTCGCTCGGCGAGGCGATCGACCTGGCGGAGGAGTCCGACCTGGTCGAGAAGGCGCTCGGCCTCGAGCTGCGCGACCGCCTGATCGCCCTGAAGCGGGAGGAGTGGGACGCCTACCGCGTGCAGGTGAGCGAGTGGGAGCTCGAGCGGTACCTGCCGACGCTGTAGCCGCCGGTGAGCCCCCGCCCCGCCGGGCGGGGGCTCACTACACTCGTGGCATGAGCACGACGTCGGATCGCGCCACCCGGCACGTCGAGCTCCTGACCGACACGGTCGCGGCGGTCAGCTCGAGCCTCGACCTGGCCGAGGTGCTCGAGCGGATCGCCTCGCGCGTCGCCGACGCGATGGCGACGGACGCATGCTTCCTCTACCTCTACGACGAGGCGGCCGGGATGCTCGAGCTGCGGGCCACGCACGGAACGCGCTTCGACGATCCCGCCCACCGGCCGCGCATGCGGCCCGGCGAGGGCATCACCGGCGCGGCCGCCGAGCTCCGCCACCCGGTGATGATCCCGAGCCAGGCCCATCTCGACCCGCGCTTCCGCGCGTTCCCGAACCTGCCCGAGGACGAGTACGAGTCGATCCTGGCCGTGCCGGTGCTCGCGCGCGACCACCTGGCCGGCGCGCTCAACGTGCGCACGCGGCGACCGCGCACGTTCTCGGACGAGGAGGTCGCGCTGCTCTCGGCCATCGCCGGCCAGGTCGGCCAGGCGATCGAGAACGCGAAGCTCTACGAGCGCTCCCAGCGCCGGGTCGCCGAGCTGGAGGCGCTGGCCGAGATCTCGCGCTCCATGACGTCCTCGCTCTACCTGGACGACGTGCTGGGCGACATCTCCCGCAGCACCTGCCGGGCGCTGCGGGCGGAGGAGTGCGCGGTCGTGCTCGACTCCGAGGACGGCCCCGCCGTCGCCTACCGCTCGGGCGCGGGCCGGGACGACGCCGAGCTGGTCGCGATGGCGGCGCGGGCGCCGTTCGCGGACGAGACGGCCGCCGCCGAGCCGCTGTCGTGGAAGCAGGGCCGGATCGGGTCGCTCGTCGTCTCCTGCGAGACGCCCCGCACGTGGGCGCCGGAGGAGCTCTCGCTGCTCCGCACCGTCGCCCACCAGGGTGCCGCCGCGGTCGAGTCGGCCCGCTCGGCGCTGCGCGGCCTGCTCGCCCAGGAGATCCACCACCGGGTCAAGAACAACCTGCAGACGGTGGCATCGCTCCTGCGCCTGCAGCTGCGCTCGGCCGGCGACCCCCAGGCCGAGAAGGCGCTGCGCGAGAGCGTGAACCGGATCTGCTCGATCGCCGAGGTGCACGACCTGCTCACCTCGTCGCGGGTGGACGGCGTGGACTGCGCCGGCCTGGTCGGCCGGCTCCAGGCGATGCTCGGCACCGGCGCGCCGGAGCGGCCGGTGCGGGCCGAGCTCGAGCCGGTGCCGCTCTCGGGCGACCGGGCCACCGCGCTCGCGCTCGTGTTCTGCGAGCTGCACTCGAACGCCGTCGAGCACGGCGCGGGGGCGGTCGGCGCGGAGCTGCGCCGCGACGGGGCGGACGTCGTGCTCGTCGTCACGGACGAGGGCCGCGGGCCGGCGCCGGAGGCGGTCGACGGCCTCGGCCTCACGATCGCGCGGACGCTCGTGCGCGACCAACTCGCCGGGGCGCTCACGCTCGTGGCCGACGGCGGCGGGAAGGCGGTGGCCCGGTTCCCGGCCGAGTCCTGATCGCCGAGGACGAGACGATCATCCGGCTCGATCTGGCCGCGATGCTCGGGCGGGCCGGGTTCGAGGTCGTCGCCGAGGCCCGCGACGGCGCCGAGGCCGTCGAGCTCGCGCGCGCATCCACGCCCGACCTGGCGCTGCTCGACGTGCGCATGCCCGGGATGGACGGGATCGACGCCGCCCGGGCGATGCTCGAGGAGCGGCCGATCCCGATCGTCATGATCACCGCCTACTCGCAGCGCGACGTCGTCGCCCGGGCCGTCGAGGCGGGCGTCTTCGGCTACCTGGTGAAGCCGTTCCGGGAGGCCGACCTCGTCCCCGCGATCGAGACGGCGCGCGCCCGCCACGCCGAGCTCCTGGCGGTGCGGGCCGAGTCCGACTCGCTGCGCGACGCCCTGGCCGCGCGCAAGACGATCGAGCGGGCCAAGGGGCTCCTGATGGAGCGCGACGGCCTCAGCGAGTCCGAGGCCTTCGGGCGCATGCGCGCGGCCGCGCAGCGCACCGGGAAGACGCTCCAGGACATCGCCGAGGCCGTCAGCGAGACGTACGCGCCGCGCTGAGTGCGGCGCTCAGGTCGCGGGCCAGGACAGGCGCAGATGGACCGCCGCGGCCGCCGTCGTCTCCTTCGCCACGGTCACGAACCAGTTGCCGGCGGCGAGCCCGGGCAGGTAGAGCGAGCAGACGTACGAGTCGCCGGCCTTCGTGCAGCCCATCCCCCGCCCGCCCGTGTCCAGGATGATGTTCCCGTCCGGGTCGCCGTGCTGGCGCAGGTTGATGAGCAGGTCGGCCTTCGGGTTGTGGATGCGCGAGTAGCGCAGCACGATCTGGATCCGGCCGGAGTGGGCCAGGTCGAGCTTGAACACGCGCCCGGACGAGGGGCCCTTGGCGAGCGTGAACGCATGACTGACCGTCTTCGCGTTGGCGGCAGTGGGAACGGCGAGGGCGACGAGGACGACAGCGGCAACGACGAACCGGCGCATGGCAGGGCCTCCTTGAGGGACATTCCGCGCATGGCGCGGGTGGTGATGGTGCTCTCCGAGAACTGGACGCTCACTTCGCCCGACGATCTTCCCACACTGGTCGACCTGGCGGTGGTCGCGGAGCGGGCCGGAGTGGACACGGTGATGCTCTCCGAGCACGTCGTCCTCGGCCCGTCCGCCGGCGCGGCCGGGCGGATGGAGAACCCGCGCGACTATGCGGCGCCCGGAAACCAGGACCCCGCCACGCCCTGGCCCGACTCGGTCGTCCTCGCGGCGGCGATCGCCGCGCGGACGCGCGACCTGCGCGTGGCGCTGGCGGCGATCATCGCGCCGCTGCGGCACCCGCTCCTGCTGGCGAAGCAGCTTGCGACGCTCGACCTGCTGGCCGGGGGCAGGCTGGTCGTGCAGCCGACGGTGAGCTGGGCCGAGGAGGAGTACGCGGCGCTCGGGGTGCCGTTCGCGCAGCGCGGCGCGATCCTCGACGAGCAGCTCGAGGCGATGCACGCCGCGTGGACGCAGACGCCCGCGGCGTTCGCGGGGGAGCACTTCGCGTTTCGCGACGTGTACTGCGAGCCGAAGCCGTTCCACCCCGGCGGGCCGCGGATGTGGTTCGGCGGCCAGGCGCTCCACCCCGCCGTGCTGCGCCGGATCGTCCGCTACGGCAGCGGCTTCCACCCGTTCGGCGCGCCCACCGACGCCGACCTGGCCCGGCTGGCGGAGGCGATGCAGGCCGCCGGCCGCGACGTCTCGGAGCTCGAGCTCGTCGGCGGGATCCGCGGCCGCTTCGCCCGTCCGGACGCCGTCGCCGACCTCGACGAGGCCCTCGCCGGCATCCCCGCCGAGCTCGCCCGCGGCTTCACCTCGATCTGCTTCAAGCCGTCGATGTTCACCGACGACCGCGGCGAGGTCGGGCGGATCTGCGAGCGCGTCGTGGCCGCGGCCGCCGCCGGCTGACGTTCCGCTCAACCGCGCGCTCGGTCTCGCCGATGTTCAGGGTGGAACCATGAACGTGGTCGCGACGCCATGCCCGGAGTTGGGCGGATGAGGCGGGTCGCCCGAGCGCTGCTCGGCGGCCGCACGCCGCGCGTGGACCCGGCCGCGGCCGGGCACGAGCTCCTCATCGCGCGGCTTCGGGCCGAGCGCGACCACTACTCCCGCGTCCTCGCCGCCGCGACCGGCGACGCCATCTTCACCACCGGCGCCGACGGCGTGATCACGTTCTTCAACGGCGGCGCGGAGCGGCTGCTCGGCTACACGGCGGCAGAGGTCGTCGGCCGGATGCGGGGCCTCGACCTGCACCTGCCCGAGGAGATCGCAGCGGCCGCCCGTGAGCTCGGCGTCGAGCCGGGCCGGGCCGTGTTCACGACCCTCGCCGGCCGCGGCGCGGAGGTGCGGGAGTGGACGTTCGTCCGCGGCGACGGCTCGCACGTCCGCGTCGCCCACACCGTGACGACGCTCCGCGACGAGCAGGGCGAGATCGTCGGCCACGTCGGCCTGGCCCACGACATCACGGCCCGCCACCGGGGCGAGCAGGCTTTGCGCAAGTCGGAGGAGCGGTTCCGGGCGCTCTCCGAGCACGCGCCGGTCGGGATCGTCCAGACCGACGAGGGCGGCAGCTGCTGGTACGCCAACCGGCGTTTCTGCGAGATCGCGGGCCGCTCCGAGGACGAGGTGCGCGGGAGCGGCTGGCTCGAGATCCTCCGCCGCGACGACCACGCGGGCATCCTCGAGCGGTGGGCCGCGGAGCTCGGTGCGGGCGGCGGCTTCGACGGCGAGTTCCGGGTCACCCGCCCGGACGGCACCGCCGCCCACGTGCGGGCCACGGCCGGCCCGATCCGCGCAGACGGCGGCCGCGCCACGGGCTTCGTCATCACCACCCAGGACATCTCCGAGCGGGTCGGCGCCCAGCGGCGGCTCTCGGAGCAGGAGCAGCTCTTCCGCGACACGCTCGAGAACGTCGCGCTGGCGGCGGTGCAGCTCGACCCGGCCGGGCGGGTCGTCTACTGCAACCCGCACCTGGCCGAGCTGCTCGGCCGCTCCGCCGAGGCCGTCGCCGGCCTCGACTGGTTCACGGATGTCGTGCCGCCGGAGCGCTCGTGGACGCGCGAGGCGTTCGACCAGTCGATGCGCGGCGAGCTCCAGCGCCCCCACCACGAGAACCAGATCGTCACCGCGAGCGGCGAGCGGCGCGTGATCGCCTGGTCGACGATCGTCCACCACGACGCCGACGGCGCGGTCAGCGGCGAGATCTCGCTGGGCGAGGACGTGACCGAGCGGCGCCATGCCGAGCAGCGCGTCTCCCACCTCGCCTACCACGACGACCTCACCGGCCTGCCGAACCGGATGTCGTTCGCCGATCACCTGGTGGCGACGGTCGCCGAGGCGGAACGGGGCGAGGCCCAGATCGCCGTCCTCTTCTGCGACATCGACGCGTTCAAGCTCGTGAACGACTCGCTCGGACATGCCGCCGGCGACGAGCTGCTGCGCCACGTCGCCACCCGCCTGCGCGCCGTCACCCGGTCGGCCGACATGATCGCGCGCCAGTCCGGCGACGAGTTCCTCGTGCTCGTGCGCGACTCGCGCGGCAGCCGCGGCGACGTCGCCCAGCTCGCCGAGGCGCTCGCCGCCCGCATCGAGCACGCCATCTCCTCGCCGTTCTCGGTCGAGGGGCACGAGGTCGTGATCGGCGTCTCGGTGGGGACGAGCGTCTTCCCCCACGACGGCCGCACCGCCGAGGAGCTGCTGCACCACGCCGACGCCGAGATGTACCACGCCAAGGCCGCCCGCCAGGGCCGGCGCGTGCGCGAGCGCAGCTCCGACGACCCGGCCCGCGACCTCGAGCTCGCGGCGGCGCTGCACCACGCCATCGCCCGCGGCCAGCTCGTCCTCGAGTACCAGCCGATCGTCGACCTCGCCACCGGCGCGATGCAGAGCGTCGAGGCGCTCGTGCGCTGGGACCGCGGGGGCGAGCTCGTCACGCCGGGCCTGTTCCTGCCGGCCGCCGAGCGCACGGGCCTGCTGACGCCGATCACGCACTGGGTGGTCGACGAGGCCGTCCGCCAGCTCGACCGCTGGAGCGCGGTGGGGATGGACGTCGACGTCTCCGTCAACGTGCCGCCGGCGATGCTCGACAGGCGCATGCGCGACCGGCTCGTGCGCCTCGCCGGCGAGCACGGCCTTCGCCGCGGCGCGATCACGCTCGAGCTGGTCGAGTCGGCGATGATGGACGACCGCCGCCTGTTCGACCATCTCGAGTCGCTGCGCGCGGCGGGCTACCGGATCGCGATCGACGACTTCGGCAGCGGCCACTCGTCGCTCGCCCGGGTCGCACAGCTCCCGGTGGACGTGCTCAAGATCGACCGCAGCCTGATCGCCGGGATCTGCGACTCACCTCGCGAGCACGCGATCGTGCGCGCGATCATCGCCACCGCCGACGCGCTCGACGCCGCCGTGGTCGCCGAGGGCATCGAGACCGAGGGCCAGCGCACCGCCCTGCGCAACCTGGGCGTCTCGAGCGGCCAGGGCTACCTGTTCGCCCGGCCGATGCCCGCGCGGATGCTGGCCCAGGGGCGCGACGCGGACGCGGCCTAGGCCTAGGCCTAGGCGAGCTGGTCGACCTGCAGGCCCTGCAGGAGCGACGCGCTCACGCCGTAGCCGGCCGTCGCGCCCGACCCGGAAGAGGCGAGGCCGGTCTGGATCGCCTGGACGAGGTCGTCGTCGGAGACGCCGAGCGCCGAGCTCAGGTCCGCGACCCGCTGCTGGATGCTCTCGCCGCCGGCCTGCATGCCGCCGCCGCCGTGGTGGTGGCGGTGCGTCCCGACGCCCTTGCGGTCGGCGAGCTTCGCCGCCATCGCGTCGAGGTCGTTGGTCTGGCCGGTGCCGGACTGGTTGGCCTGGAGGCCCTGCTTGATCGTCGCCAGCAGGTCGTCGCGGGAGACGCCCTTGGCGGACGCGAGGTCGCTCAGGCTCTCGCCGGCCTGGAGGCTCGTGACGAGGTCGTCGGTGGTCGTCCCGAGCAGGTTCGCGACGCCGGAGAGCAGCGTGGTCGTCGAGGTGGTCGGGGGCGTGACGCCTGCGAGGGACTGGGCGACCGAGGCCGCCGAGCCGGAGATGGGGTTCTGCATGGTGACCTCACCGTTGGGGGTTACCGGTCACTCGTCGGTATCCGCGCCGCCGGACCTGAGCATGAATAAACGGGGTCAGACCCCGTTTATTCACGTCCTACGGGTCGGCCGGGGAGCCGCCGCCCAGGCGGCGGCGGATCTGCGCCCGCTCGCGCCGCCACGCGGCGCCGGGATCGCGGCCCGCGAGCAGGCCGAGCACGAACATCCCGACCAGGGTCGCGAGCAGGGCGAGCACGATCGTCCCCACCGCCAGCGTGTCCCACGCGGAGGTGCCGGTGCCGATGTGGCGCCCGTAGCGCAGGTCGAGCGCCGAGAACACCACCACCGCGACCCAGAGCCACTTCACCACCCGGCGGGTGAGCGCGGCCGCGTCGCGCGGGCGCGGGTTCGCCCGGTCCCAGCGGTCGAGCTCGGCGACGAGGCGCAGGTCGGGCAGCGGCCGCTCGGCCGGAAGGGTGCGCGCGCAGCCGTCGCAGAGCGGCCAGCCGACACGCGTCGCCTGGTGGCAGTGGGGGCAGACCCGGGTTTCAGCGACGGTGCTCGTGCCTCCCATGCTAAGCGCGATCGGCCGGATCGGGAAGGCCCGCCCCGCCTCGGCGATAATCGGGCGATGCAGGCCGACCCGGAGGCGCGGCTGCTCGAGGCGCGCAGGGAGCGGTTCTTCGTCCGCTCCCAGCTCAAGGTGCTGCGCCGATACCGCGAGCGCGAGGAGGCCGCGAGCCGGCCGACGGCGGCGAGCGACGGCCGCCTGGCCGAGCTCGAGCGCGAGCTGCGGACGCTGGACGAGACCGTCGAGGGCCTGCGCGCAAGCCTCGGCCGGCCGCACCGGAGCATCTAACCGGGGTCTGACCCCGAACGGCGGCCGTTGCATTTCCGTTGCGCTTCCGTTCGGGGTCAGACCCCGGTCCGGGTTAGAGCGACGGCAGGAGGAGCGTGCGCAGCGTGCGCCCGGCCGCCAGATCCTGGAGCGCCGCCTCGGCGTCCTCGAGCGGGCGGCGACCGCTCACGAGCTCGTCCAGCATGAGGTCGCCGGCCAGGTACCTGTCGACGAGGGCCGGGAAGTCCTCGGCCGGGATCGTGCTGCCGTAGTTCGAGCCGACGATGCGCTGCTCGCGCTCGGCCAGGGTCAGCGGGTCGAACCGGGCGGTCGCGCCGGTCGGCGGCAGCCCGACGACGACGGCCATGCCGCCGATGCCGAGCATGTGCACGGCCTGCTCCGTGGTCTCGATCTTGCCGATCGCGTCGAAGGCGAAGTCGACGCCGCCGCCGGTCAGCTCGCGAATCTGCTCGACGGCGTCGCCGTCTCGCGCCGCCACGGCGTCCGTCGCACCGAAGCTGCGCGCGAGCTCCCCGCGGGCGGGATCGAGGTCGACGGCGATGATGCGCCCGGCGCGGGCAAGGCGCGCGCCCTGGACGACCGAGAGGCCGACGCCGCCACAGCCGATCACGGCCACCGACGCGCCCTCGGGCACCGCGGCCGTGCGCTGGACCGCCCCGACGCCGGTGGCGACGCCGCAGCCGACCAGCGCCAGCACGTCGAGCGGAGCGTCGGCGTGGACGGCGATCGCGCCCGACTCCGGGACGACCACCTCCTCGGCGAACGACGACACCGACAGGTAGTGGTGGATGCGCTCGCCGCCGCGGTGCAGGCGGGTCGTCCCGTCGTAGAGCACCCCCTGCGGCAGCAGCACGTCGGCGACCAGCTCGCACCGGGCCGGGTAGCCGGCGAGGCACCAGCGGCAGCGGCCGCAGCTCGGCACCCACGAGAGGATCACCCGGTCGCCCTCGCGCAGCGAGCCGACGCCCGGGCCGACCGCGACCACCGTCCCCGAGCCCTCGTGGCCCATGACGAGCGGCACCGCCACGTCCCAGTCCCCCTTGCGGACGTGCAGATCCGAGTGGCAGACGCCGGCGGCGGCGATGCGCACGCGCACCTCGCCCTCCTTGGGCGGATCCAGCTCGACGTCTGTGACCTCGACGGGGCCGCCCGGATCGCGGAAGACGACTGCGCGCACGGGGTGACGGTACCAGGCGCGGGCGCGGACGCCGCTTGACGCGGACGGTTCCGAAGGGGGACGATCCCTCCCGGAGGATCAATGGACACACCTTCGCGCTCCGCCGTGGCCACACAATCGCTCGTCGAGCGGTGCCGGCATGGCGATCGCGAGGCCTGGCGCGACCTGGTCGAGGACTACTCGCGCTACGTCTACGCGATCATCATGCGCGGCTACCGCCTGTCCGAGAGCGATGCCGAGGACGTCTTCCAGGACGTGTTCGCGCGCGTGTTCGAGCGGCTGGAGACGCTGCGCGACGACGACGCGCTGCGGGGCTGGATCGCCCAGGTGACCCGCAACCTGTGCTCCGATCACCTGCGCCGCGCCCACCCCACCGAGGAGCTGTCCGACGAGACGGTCACGGAGCTCGACGACCGCCTGGCCGACCTCGACATGGCCCTCGCGGTGCGCCAGGCGCTCGTCCGGCTGCCCGCCGGCTGCGCCGACATCCTCGACCGCTTCTTCTGCCGCGACCAGTCCTACCGCACGATCTCGGCCGAGCTCGACCTGCCGGCCGGCACCATCGCGAGCCGGATCAGCCGCTGCCTCGACCGGCTGCGGAAGGAGATCGGCGGAAGAGATCCCGCCGCCGCCGCGTCTGGAGGGATGTGAGCATGGACGAGCATGAGCTCGGGCGGCTGATCGGGATCCTGCAGCCGGCCCCGGCCCAGTGGACGCGGGCTGCGCAGGAGCTGCCCTTCCTGGGGGCCGAGCTGGACGACATCCTGACGCGGGCGCGCGGCGACGACGGCTTCCGCGAGGCGCTGCGCGCCGACGCGGGGTCGGCTCTGCGCGAGCAGGGCTACGACCTGTCGCCGAGCGTGGTCGCGCACATCATGCGCCGCCTGCCCGACGAGCCGACGAGCAGCGCTAGATCGTCGTCACGGCGGGCCGCAGCGCGGCCAGCCGGCGTGACACGACCAGGTCGGCCGCGGCCGCGCTCTCGGCGTGGCCGGTGACGGCCGCCAGGAACTGCTCGCGCTCGACCGTGAGCAGGCGGCAGTCGGTCGTCGCCGTGACGGTGGCCGTGCGCGGCGTCTCCCGCAGGAGCGCGATCTCGCCGAAGAACCCGCCGGCGTGGATCGGCGTCCGCGCCTCGCCTCCGACCGTGACCGCGAGCGCGCCCTCCTCGACGATGTAGAACTCGTCGCCGGGCTCGCCCTCGCGCACGACCGCCGTCCCGGCCGCGACGGCGACGCTCTCGAGATGCGCGGCGAGCTGCTCGATCGCCGGCAGCGAGAGCGGCGCGAAGACGGTCAGCTCGCGCAGCAGCTGCACGTGCGCCCGCCGGGCCGGCGACAGCGTGTCGAGCCGCACCAGCCAGCGGCCGGTGAGCGCGACCGCGACCGGCAGCGAGAGCCCCGTGACCACGATCGCGGTCCGCACCCCGAGGAGCGAGATCAGGGCGGGAGCCAGGATCGAGCCCACGCCGAGGGCGGTCAGCATGATCGCCTCGAGCACTCCGAAGACCCGGCCGATGACGTCGGACGGCGCCGAGCGCTGGAGCAGCGTGATCGCGGAGACGTCCACCACGGTGTTGCCCGCCCCGACACCCGCGAGGAGCACGCAGACGAGCGCCGTTGACGTCGCCACGCCCACGAGGGCGATGCCCACGCCCCAGACGATGACGCCGCCCGCGAACGCGACCGCCAGCCTCCGCCCGCCGGCAAGGGCCGCGGCACCCACGCCGCCGATGATCCCGCCGACGCCGAACGCCGAGTCGAGGTAGCCGACGCCGGCGTTTCCGATGTGCAGCTGCTCGAGCGCGAGGACGACGGTGAACACGCCCAGCGCCCCGGCCACCATCGCCTGCAGCGCGTACACGCCGACGACCGTTGCGAGCAGCGGGGTCGACGCGAGCTCGCGGAAGCCGGCCGTCGCCATGCGAAGTGCGCTCTCGCCTCGTACCTCCTCGGCCGAGGTGTCGGGCTCGGCCGCCGGCTCGGGCACGAGCGCGACCAGGCCCGCCGAGAGCACGAGCAGGAGGGCGCAGACGGCGAAGGTCGTGTCGCTCCCCGACACGGCCAGCAGCAGTCCGCCGATCCCGGGCCCGGCGAAGATCGCGGCGCTCTCGATCGTGACGGCCACCGCATTGGACGCCGTCAGCTCCTCCGGCGTGCGCGCGAGCGCGGGCATGAGCGCCGCCTGCGCGGGCCGGAACACGGTCGTCACGATCGCGACGCAGACCGCCAGGCCGTAGACGGCCCCGATGCCCGCCCCGGCGTGGACGACGAGCGCCAGGATGAGGACGAGCGCCGCCCGGACGAGGTCGGCGACCATCATCACCCGCCGGGGCGACCGGCGGTCGGCGAGGATCGAGGTGAACGGGGCGAAGACGGCGCACGCCGCGGTGCGCAGGAGCATGACGATGCCGACGCCGGTCGCGCCGCCGCCGTCGTGGTAGGAGACCACCGACAGGGGGATCAGGAACGCCAGCGAGCCCGTCATCGAGGCGGCCCACGCGACCTGCAGGCGGCGCAGCGCGCGGTTCGCGGCCACGTCGCGCAGTGGTTTGAGCGACTCGCGCATGGGGTGGGCGATTGTATCGGCCGGAGCGGGAATGGCCGGATGTGGCCGAGTGTGGGAAGATCCCTACCCCCAGCGCCGTCCAGTGGGGAACACGTCCCCGTCGCACAGGAGGTCTATCGTGGGAGACGAGCGAGATCGCGTGAGGCAGAACGACGAGCCGGACGTCGAGGCGCATCGGGCCAGGCTGCATCCGGAGGAAGCGGAGAAGGACGAGGGCACAAGGACGAGGGCACGAAGGACGACACGCCCGACGTCGAGGCGCACCGCATGAGGTAGCGGCCGCGGAGCCTTCGTGGCGCCGCCGGCCCTCGGCGGCGCCACGGCGCGGCGCTCCCAGGCCGTCCGATACGATCGCGGGCAGGTGACCGAGCCCGCCGAGGATCTCCCCGCCTTCGCCGTCGACCGCACTGCCGTGCAGGCGCTGGCCGGCGCGCGGCCGTGGCCGGCCCGGGTGACGCGCGAATGGGCGCTCGGCGGGTCGACCGGGCGCGGAGCCCGCGTGTGCATCGTCGACAGCGGCATCGAGGCCGGGCATCCCGCCGTCGGCGAGGTCGCCACCGCCGTCGCGGTGTCGATCGAGGACGACGAGGTCGTGATCGAGCCGGACACGCTCGGCGACGTGTGCGGCCACGGCACCGCCTGCGCCGGGATCATCCGCGAGATCGCCCCCGAGTGCGAGCTCGCCAGCGTGCGCGTCCTGGGCGAGGGATTCGTCGGCAGCGGGCCGGTGCTGGTCGAGGGCCTGCGCTGGGCGATCGACCAGGGCTACGACGTCATCAACATGAGCCTCTCGACGACGAAGCGGAAGTTCTGCGAGGCGCTGCACGACCTCGCCGACGCCGCCTACTTCCAGCGCAGCATCGTCGTCGCCTCGGCCCACAACATGCCGGTGGCGAGCTACCCGTGGCGGTTCTCGTCGGTCATCTCGGTCGCAAGCCACGAGCTGGACGACCCGCTGGCCTACTACCGCAACCCCGACCCGCCGGTGGAGTTCTTCGCCCGCGGCGTCGACGTCAGCGTCGCCTGGACGGGCGGGATCCGCATGCGCTCGACCGGAAACAGCTTCGCGACACCGCACATCACCGGCGTGTGCGCCCTCATCCGGGCCAAGCACCCCCACCTCACCCCGGCCGAGGTGAAGACGCTGCTCGGGCTGACCGCCGCGAACGCGGAGCCGCCCGATGGCTGACGAGCGCCGCCTGCGCGACGCCGTCGCCGCGGGGGCGCTCGCCGACGACGGCACCCACCGCGCCCTGCTCGAGTCGATCGTCCAGGTGGCCCGGGCGATCTTCCACGCCCGCGCGGCCAGCGTGCTCCTGCTCGACGAGGACACCGACGAGCTCGTGTTCGAGGCCGTCGTCGGCGAGGGCGAGGACACCCTCGCCGGACGCCGCTTCCCGTCCGGGACAGGCATCGCCGGCTGGGTGCTCGGCACCCGCCAGCCGCTCGTCCTGGCCGACGTCACGACCGACCCGCGCTTCTCGGCCGATACCGCCCAGTCGACCGGGTTCGTCCCGAAGGGCATCATGGCCGTCCCGCTCCTGCACGGCGAGGATGCGCTCGGCGTGCTCGAGGTGCTCGACCGCCCCGCCGACGCCCGCTTCCGCGTCGAGGAGGTCGACCTGCTCGGCCTCTTCGGCATCCAGGCCGCAGCGGCGCTCGCCCTGCTGCGCCGCGCCCGCACCGCCGCGGCCGCGCTCGAGGGCCAGGAAGGCGACCTGACCGCCCTCGCCCGCATTGCCGGGCGGCTGTCGGCACTCGGCGACGACCAGCGGTGACGGACTTCCTGGCGGCGCTGGACGCGCTCCTCGCCCGCGTCGCCCCCGAATGACCATCGAGCTGCTCTACTGGGAGGGCTGCCCCTCGCACCCGCAGGCGCTGGCGGAGCTCCGCGACGCCCTGGCCGAGCTCGGCCACGCGGGCGCCGAGGTCGTCCTGCACGAGGTCGAGACCGAGGCGGAGGCGGCCGATCTCGGGTTCTGCGGCTCGCCGACGATCCGGGTGGACGGGGCCGATCCGGTGCCGCCGCCGCCGGGCGAGCCGACCGGCCTCACGTGCCGCGTCTATCGCCTGGCGGACGGCCGCTACTCTCCCACCCCGGACGCCGGGCTCCTGCGCGACGGGCTCCGGCGCCTGATCGCAACCGGCCAGGAGGGGCAGCCATGACACCGCAACCGGGCGACCCTGTGCCCGACTTCACCCTGCCCGACACGGACGCCGCCGCCGTCCCGCTGCGTGCCGACGGCGCCGCGGCGACGGTCGTCGTGTTCACCTGCAACCACTGCCCGTACGCGCTCGCGTGGCACGCCCGCATCAACGCCGTCGCCCGCGACTACGCCGGCCGGGGCGTCCGCACGCTCCAGATCTGCTCCAACGACGCCGAGCGGTACCCGCACGACTCGCCGGAGGCGATGCGGGCGCGGGTCGAGGCGGGGGAGTTCGCCGGCCCCTACCTGCACGACGGGTCGCAGGAGGTGGCCCGGGCGTGGGGTGCGCGGGTGACGCCGGACGTGTTCGTGGTCGACGGGGAGATGCGCCTCGCCTACCGCGGCGCCCCGGACGCCGACCACGGCGACGAGTCGCTCGACGCCGCGTGGCTGCGCGCCGCCCTCGACGACGTGCTGGCCGGCGAGCCCGTCGCCGAGCCGCTGACGAAGCCCGTCGGCTGCACCGTCAAGTGGCGGCGATGACGCCGCCACGGCGGCGGTAGTCTGCGCCGATGCGCTACCGGCAGCTGGGGCACACGGGCGTCCAGGTCAGCACCCTGTGCCTGGGCACGATGCTCTTCGGCCCCTGGGGCAACCCCGACCACGAGGACTCGATCCGGATCATCCACCGGGCCCTCGACGCCGGCATCAACTTCGTCGACACGGCCGACGTGTACGCGGCCGGCGAGTCCGAGCAGATCGTCGGCAAGGCGCTGCGCGGCCGCCGCGACGACGTCGTGCTCGCCACCAAGTTCCACGGGCCGATGGGCGACGACCGCAACCGGCGGGGCGCGTCACGGCGCTGGATCGTGCGCGCGGTCGAGGACAGCCTGCGCCGCCTCGGCACCGACTGGATCGACCTCTACCAGGTGCACCGGCCCGAGCCGGACGTCGACATCGACGAGACGCTCGGGGCGCTCACCGACCTCGTCCGCTCGGGCAAGGTGCGCTACCTGGGCAGCTCCACCTTCCCGGCCCACGCCATCGTCGACGCCCAGTGGACGGCGCAGCGGCGCGGCCGCGAGCGGTTCGTGTGCGAGCAGCCGCCCTACTCGATGCTCGTGCGCGGCATCGAGGCCGACGTCCTGCCGGTGTGCGAGCGCCACGGGATGGGCGTGATCTGCTGGAGCCCGCTGGCCGGCGGGTGGCTCTCCGGCCGCGACGACCTCACGAAGCCGGGCAGCAACCGCGCCGAGCGCATCCCGGCCCGGTTCGACATGACCCTGGCCGCGAACCAGGCCAAGCTCGAGGCGGCCCGGTCGCTCGACCGCGGTCGCGGCCGACGCGGGCATCGAGCCGATCCACATGGCGCTCGCATTCGTCTGCAACCACCCGGGGGTGACCGCGGCGATCGCCGGCTGCCGCACGATGGCGCAGCTCGAGAGCCAGCTCGGAGCGGCCGATGTCGACCTCGACGCGGCGGTGCTCGACCGGATCGACGAGATCGTCCCGCCGGGCACGAACCTGAACCCTGCCGACGCGGGCTGGGTCGCGCCCAGCCTCACCGACCCGGTGCGGCGGCGGCGCTGACGCCGGTCGCAGCCGGCTGCGACCGGCCGCGGAACCCGAGCCGGAGGTGCTCGACGTGGTGGACGGCCTCGTCGACGAGCGCTGCCACGTGGTCGTCGTGCAGCTCGTAGACGACGTTGCGCCCGCGGCGGACGCCGACGACAAGGCCGAGGTGACGCAGGACGCGCAGCTGCTGGGAGACGGCCGGCTGCGTCATCCCCACCTCCCGGGCCAGCTCGCCGACGCTCCACGGGCCCGCCCGCAGCCGGCCGAGGATCAGCACGCGGCTCGGCGCCGCCAGCGCCTGCATCGCCGTGGCGATGTCGGCCGCCGTGGCCGCGTCGATCGTGGCCGGCGCGGCGCTCCCCTGCACCCCGTGTCCCATGCAGGCAGGCTAGCATGCACATCCGCGCATATGAACATCCATAAACATGGTCACGCCCGGGACCATCCGCACGGCCACGGCCACACGCACGGGATGGTCGACCCCGCGATCGCGCGCTCACGCGACGGCGTTCGCGCGGTCTCCGTCAGCCTCGCGGTGCTCGCGACAGCCGCGCTCGCGCAGACTGCCATATTCGCGGCGTCGGGGAGCGTCGCCCTCCTGGCGGACGTCATCCACAACTACGGTGACGCGCTCACGGCGCTCCCGCTGGGCGTCGCCTTCTTCCTGCAGTCCGCCCGCGGGGAACGGTGGGCCGGTCTCGCGGTCGTGCTCGCGATCGCGGTCTCGGCCTGCGTGGCGCTCTACGAGACGCTGCAGCGGCTCGTCCATCCCGAGCACCTCACGCACCTCGGCCTGCTGGCTCTCGCGGGCGTGATCGGCTTCGCCGGCAACGAGCTCGCCGCCCGCTACCGGCTCGCGGCCGGCCGGCGCCTGCGCAGCCCGGCGCTGCTCGCGGACGGCCAGCACGCCCGGGCCGATGGGCTCGTCTCGCTCGGCGTCGTCGCGAGCGCGGTGCTGGTCGCGCTCGGAGCGGCCGTCGCCGATCCCCTGATCGGCCTCGCCATCACGGCCCTCATCCTGCGGATCACCTGGCAGTCGTGGCGGACCGTGTCACGCGGGACGGTCGCCGGCTAGTACACCTCGGGCACGAAGCGCTGCGCGTCCATCGGCGGGCGCTCGTAGTCCGCCTCCTCGCGGGGCGGGAGCTTCGGCGCGGGCGGGGTCAGGTCGCGGTACTCGATCAGCGAGAGCAGGTGGGCGATGCAGTTCAGCCGCGCCCGGCGCTTCTCGTCGGCATCGACGACCCACCAGGGCGCCTCGGCGATGTCGGTGAGCCGGAGCATCTCGTCCTTCGCCCGCGAGTAGTCCACCCACCGCGCGCGCGACTCGAGATCGATCGGCGAGAGCTTCCACCGCCGCATCGGGTCGTCGACGCGGGCCTGGAAGCGGCGCTCCTGCTCGTCGTCCGAGACGGAGAACCAGTACTTGACGAGGAGGATCCCGGAGCGGACGAGGATCCGCTCGAACTCGGGGCAGGTGCGCATGAACTCGTCGTACTCGGCGTCGGTGCAGAAGCCCATCACCCGCTCGACCCCGGCGCGGTTGTACCAGCTGCGGTCGAAGAGGACGATCTCGCCCGCGGCGGGCAGGTGGGTGACGTAACGCTGGAAATACCACTGCGTGCGCTCGCGCTCGGTCGGGGCCGGCAGCGCGACGACCCGCAGCGCGCGCGGGTTGGTGCGCTCGGTGATGCGCTTGATGACGCCGCCCTTGCCGGCGGCGTCGCGGCCCTCGAACACGACGACGACCTTCAGTCCCTCCGCGCGCACGAACTCCTGCATGATCACGAGCCGGCGCTGGAGCTTCAGAAGCTCCTTCTCGAAGCGCTTTCGCGGCAGCCTGTCGCGCTTGCCGCCGTCGGCCACGTCAGGCCGTGACGTTCACGTGCCGGAACTGGCTCCAGCCGACGGGGGCGCCGGCCCTGGCGGTCGCGCCGACGCGCCAGAAGAACTCGCCCGGCTTGACCGCCTTGCCGGCGTCGGTCTTCCCGCACCACCCGAACGTGTGGTGTCCGGCCTTCACGTCGCGCAGCCGCGTGTGCTTGATCGCCGGCGCCGTCGCCGACTCGGTGCGGCTGATGCGCAGGATCACCTTGTGCCGGGCGCTCAGGATGAAGTAGGGCAGCTTCGTACAGGTGGAGGCGCCGCCCGCCCCGGTGAGCGAGATCGTGGGCGGCTGCGCCTGCTGGGTGGTCACCGCGAGCGCGGTCGCCGGGAAGATCAGAAAGGCGGCGGTGGCGATGATGAACCTGTGCATGTGGATCTCCCCGTGTGAGTGGCGCCGGCCGCTCCGCGGCCCCACTCCCATGGTAGCGCCGCACGGCCTGTGCTACAGATACCGCCGACCCGGGCGGGGCTCGGGTCAGGGCATCCCATGAAGACGACCCTCTGCACGATCGCGTTGCTGCTCGCGTGGTGCTCCGGCTCGGCCGGGGCCGCGCCGGCCTCTGCCGCCGTCGATCAGACGGGCTGCGGCTCGCTGGCCGCGAGCCCGGTGCCGGTCACGAAGGTGCTCACGATCATCGTCGAGAACACCGACCTCGACCAGATCGCCGGCTCCCCCCAGGCGCCGAACATGAACGCCCTGATCAGCGCGTGCGGCCTGGCGGGCGACTACCACGGGATCCAGTTCCCCAGCCTGCCGAACTACATCGCGCTCACGTCGGGCCAGGTGCCGCCGTCGATCGGAGGCGACGGCGTGAAGGGGCGCGACTGCCTCCCGTCACCGACCTGCCAGAGCACCGACCCGAGCATCTTCACGCAGATCGGCGCGACCGCCGGGCAGGCGCAGCCGCTCTCGTGGCGGACCTACGCCGAGAGCATGCCGGAAAACTGCACGCACGCGAACGTGGGCGAGTACGTCGCGCGGCACAACCCGGCCGTCTACTACCCCGGCGACCTGGACGCGTGCAACCGGTTCGACGTCCCGTCCGGCTCGCCGGCCGCCGGCGCACTTGCATCCGACCTGGCGGCCGGCACGCTCCCGAGCTACTCGCTCGTCGTCCCGAACCTGTGTAACGACGGCCATGACTCGTGCAATGGCGTCCCTCGCGTCGTCGAGCAGGACGACACGGTCGGCGCCTGGATGCCGTCGATCCTGGCGTCGCCCGACTACCGCAGCGGCCACCTGCTGGTCGCGATCACGGCCGACACGAGCCAGTCGGCCGCGAACGGCAACCTGCTCGCGACGATCCTCGTGAACCCGGACATCCCGGCCGGCACGACGGCGACGGCGCGGTTCGACCACTACTCGCTGCTGCGCCTCGACGAGGAGCTGCTCGGCCTTCCGCCGCTCGCCAACGCGGCGACCGCCGCCGATATGGCGGCCGCGTTCAACCTCCCCATGCCGCCAGCCAGCAACTAGGCTGCATTGACAGTTTGCCGGAGCGCGTCCCTCGTGTCCCGCGCGCCGGAGCCGGGAAGGTGATTGGTGAGCGAGCGCCTCGAGCGTGCGATCGAAGCCGAACTCGAGATCCGCACTGGACGCGGATGTCTGTTCATGCCGTCCGGTCGGTTTGCCATTCACCTCGCCTTCCGCCTCCTGCTCTCGCCCGGAGATCGCATCCTGATGTCGCCGCTCGAGGACGACACGGTGTTCTTCGGCGCCCTTGCGGCTGGACTCCGCCCGGTGATGGCGCCGGTGTCGGCGCATGACGGGAACATCCGCCCAGAAGCCGTGCCCGACGCCACGTGGTCCAGCATCGCCGCGGTCCTGACGGCGAATATCTACGGCCTCCCCGACCGCGTGATCGAGCTCAGGTCGCGGTGTGACCAGCTAGATGTTCCGCTGATCGAGGATGCCGCCCACGCCCTCGAGACCGAGGTCGAAGGACGTCCTGTGGGGGCCTTCGGTGCGGTCTCCGTCTTCAGCTTGTCGAAGCACTTCTCTGGGCGAGGAGGCGTCCTATCGGTGGAATCAGGGATCAGCCGCCTGGAGGTCGCCCGACTCCGAAGTGAGCTGATGGTCGCGAAGTCGCGAAACGGGCGAGTGGCAGACGTCGCGAGATCCGCGGCCAGAAGCTCACTGGATGCCCTCCGCCTCAGACGTGCGGCGAACCGCGCTCGCCGGGCGGTCCATCCCGTCAGGTCTTCCGCCTGGCGGGTCCCGCTGGGAGCGCCTCGACTCGAGCACGCGCTTTCCAGCATCGGTCTTGATCAGTTCGATCACTGGATCGAGACTGCGTACCCGGACTACCGGATGCGGCAGGGATCGGGCGTCCTGAAGCGAACGCTTGCCGCTCTGCGTGACCTCGACCGGGACCGCGAGGAGCGGATCGCGGGCGTGCTTCGACTGCGAGAGCTCGATGCGGTTGCTCCCGGAGCCCGTGAGGGTGCCCCCCTGCCGTTGCTGCGGGTCCCGCTGCTGATCGAGAATCGAGACGCCGTCGCCCTTGAGCTTCGTCGGCGCCGGATCAACGTCTACTTCGTCTACGACCCCCCTCTGGACGAGTATGCGGGATCTGAGCTTGCAGAACCCTCCTCGGCTCCGGAGCCGGCCGAATGGTGGGGCAGACACGTTCTCCCGGTCGACCCCCACGATGCGTACCGCGTACTCGAACTGGTCGGGAAAAACGAGATCCGACTGACGCCCGCAGCGTCGCCGCCGGCTTGACTGCGCGTCGCCGGCACAGACCGCCGGTCGGACAGCGCGGGTCCCGGGTCACGCGGTTTCGGCGGGCGCCCCGCGACTTGCACGTAACGTCGCTGCGAGCCGTTCGACGCGGGGGCGCGCAAACACGAGAATGAAGCCGGAGTAGAACGCGCCTGCGAACAGGGCGCCGGCCAGCGCGCCTCCGAGGCCGCCACCAACTGCGATCTCGGCCGCACGGCCCGCCAGGGCGGTCGGTAAAGCCAGGGATAACGGAAGCATGCACGCGGGCCATAGGCGCGCTGTCGAGCGCGCCCTCACAGTCCGGGAGAATACGAACGCCTCCGACAGTGATCCGAGGAGCCAGCCGATCCCCACCGCGGCCGGGCCGACCGTATTGATCATCGCGAACGATGCCGACAGCCACACCACCGCGTTCGCGAACGTCGCGCGTAGGGGCGTTCTCGAGTCGTTCGTCGCATACAGGTACCCGGAGCAGGCAACAGATATCGGCCCGCTGACAATCAAGCCGGCACTCGCCCAGGGGATGATCTCGGCCGCTGGTGCCCACTTCTGTCCGAACACCCCGGAGATGAGTTGGTCGGCGACGCCACTCAAAGGCGCGAGAACCCCGACGGCCAGAAGGCTCGTCGTGCCCGCGAGATTGTCCACCGTCGCCCCCAGTTCTGCGCCTGCCCGGTTGAGTCGCGCCATGGCAGGGTAAGACACACGCCAGAGCGCGGAGAACACCCAGAAGGGAATCTGCATCACGCGGGAAGCGAGGGCCCACATGCCCAACGTCGAAAGCCCGCCGATAGCGACGATACCGATGTTGAGCCCTTCGTCGCGCGCGAGTGCGACGAGGCCGCGGGCTTGAAAGAGGACACCGAACGCCAAGAGTGACCGTAGCCTTCCCACGTTCCACTCGGCTCTGATCCACCCAACCGGCGAGAGAAGATTGAGGACGATCGCGCCGATGATGGCTCGAATAACTGTCCCCGAGGCCAACCCCCACACCCCGAATCCCGCGAGCACTGCGGGAATCGACCACGCGTAGAACGTGAACGACTCGACGAACTCGGCGACAACGACCGGTCGGTAGAGCAACCGCCGCTCGAGGACGATCGACGCCGGTGCGCGGACGGCAAGGAACGGGAGCGACAATGCCATCATCGCCGAGATCAAGCCAACGCCTCCGAAGAACGACCCCACAACTATCGTCACAGCCGCCAGGGCGCAGCTGCCTACCAGCTGAATCCCCAGCAACGACCGCAGGTCTTCGAGGCTGGGATCCTCGCTCCTACGAATCAGCGCGACGCCAATGCCGCCGTCCGAAAGCACCCCGGCGACCGTGACGAGCGTCGTGCCGAAGGCGATCGCCCCGAAGTCTCGCGGCAGAAGAAGGTGAGCGAGAACGATGTTGCCCGCGAGCGCAAGAAACTGCGTCGCGGCGCTGCGGACGACAATGAGGGCGGCGCCCGCAGCTGCGCGTCGCTTGACCTCATGTACCTCCATATCGTCGGCCGGCGGGGCACCCGAGACCTGTGCAGACTCCGGGGGAGACGTACTCGTGCTCGATCGCCTCAGCCGGACCATTCAGCATCCGTGTAAAAACGGGACGAGATCTCCTCAACCGACGCCCGAATTGCAGCGATGTCGCGGGGATCCAACCGTCGCCGCCAACTAGTGGCGTTCGCTTGGCTGTCCCTCAGGAGTGAATGCGCAACGCCGGTCGGGGCATCGACCGGATTCTGGGCTGAGGAGTTGCGACGAAGTGTGTCCGCGACCGAACCCGCAAAGGAGATACCTGTCTGACCGCAGAGGGCTTCAAACCCCCGTGCCGGGTCGGCAGAGAGGTCCTCGTGGCGCACGAACATCCAGTCCGGGCGCTGGCCGACGTATCTGTCGACGGTCCGATAGAGGGACTTCCACATGAGGCTCGCTTCGGCCAGGGGGCTGGGAGGGCGGCGAGCGGCAAGCTCGATCTCCCTTGCAAACGGGGCCAGGTCGCCAGTCATCAGCGAAGGTTGGGACAGAAAGTTGTTGAAGTCGAATCTCCACCCAATCCGTAACAGACTCGCCGCGAATGCGGCAGGATGGCGTATGAGCACGACAACATCCATGCCAAACGTATCCGCCAGCCACTCTGCCGAGAACAGGGCAATCGGATCCTTCACAAGAGGCCGACACTGGTGGTTGCGCGCGGTCCTGAACGTTCGAGCGACTTGCACAGCCCGAACGCACGCTCTCGCCGACCGAGCCGACGCAACTGCAGCGTCACGCCAGCTGAAGCCCCAGCGGAGCATCTTCGCAATATCATCATGGTACTCAGAACTCGTTTCTTCGGTGATGCGCATGAACCAGTGCGGGAAACGCGCAGCGCACAATCCGGGGGAAAGGTGGTCCAGATTGAAAGGCTCGGGGAGATAGGCGACCCCGTTCGATGCAGCAAGTGTTACACCAACCCACGTCGTTCCCGATCGATGAGCTCCTGTTACCAGGAGAGGACCACGTCCATTCGGTGCCGTCATCGTGTTCCGAATGCGATGCTGAATGGTGACGTCGGTGGGTATAGCAGGGCTCCGCTCGAGCCCACGGGAGTGACTCGAATCTCCTGCTCGGCAGAGCGCCGATTCGACTTCAGACTCCGCGAGACGTGAAGGAACGACACCGCCACGTACGCGGGCAGAGGTGGCGGGCCTGCCCACGTTGCACGGCCGATTGCCGGTGGTATATTCGGGAGTGCTTTCGTGGGAGACACCTGGCTCGATATCGTGCTCGTCAACTTCCACAGCACCGAGGTGCTGCGGGAGAGCCTAGCGGCCGCCGGCGAGGCGTTCGGCCCCTCGGCCAGATTCTTTCTCGTCGACAACTCGCCGGGGGACGGAGCGGCAGACGTCGCCCGCGCAACTTGCCCTGATCTCGAGGTGATCTCGAACCATCGAAACCGTGGGTTCGCCGCGGCGGTCAACCGAGGAATCGCCGCGGGCTCTGCCGAAGTGGTCTTTCTGCTGAACCCTGACGTGTCCGCCATACGTGGGGATGTGAACGCCGTGCGAGACGCCTTTCGGTCGGATCCGAGGCTCGGCGCCGTCGGCGTTCGTCTCGAGTCCCCCCGGGGGAGCTCTTGCGAACGTACCTCTCGGCTCCTCGCCCGCTCGACGTTCTGTCGTCGGAGCTTTCGCTCGTGACTCGATTTCCGGCGTGGAGGCGTCTTCGGCAACCGAAACTCCTCGACTGGGATTACTCGTCACCGAGGTACGTCGAATGCCTCACAGGCGCTTGTCTCTTCCTCCGCCGCGAGGCACTTATGCGGGTCGGCCCGTTCGACGAGCGGTTCTTCCTGTACTGGGAAGAGACGGACTGGCTTGTGCGAGCCCATGCCGCGGGATGGAGGGCGCTGTTCCAGCCGGCTGTTTGTGCAACGCATGAGGGCGGTGAGAGCTCCTCCGGTCAGTCCGAGCGTTTGCCGCTCCTGCTGATCGAGAGCCAGCGCCTCTACGCAAGGCGGCATTTCGGTGCCGTCACGGCGTTCGGCCTGCATGCCACATTCTGCGTCGCGGACACCCTCCGTCTGGCTTGGTCGTTCAGGATGAGCCACGCACGTGGTCGGCGCCGGCGGGCGGAACTTCGTGATCGACTCCGCGTGCGTATGACCGGGCACGCCGTACACCCGTCCTGAACGATGGTGCGGGCCCAGCATTCCATGACGCAGACGAAGCGGGCCCGTACCAACGGCGACCCGGCTGACGGACTCCCGAGAGTAACCGTCCTCACGCTGACATACAATCGCCGTCACACCCTCGCACGCGTCTTCGACAGCCTTCGCTCCCAGACCTACCGCGACTTCGAGTGGCTTATTGTCGACGACGGCTCGGACGATGGGACGGCCGCGACGGTCGAGCGCTGGCGTCGCTCGAGGCCGGGCTTTGACATTCGATACCAGTGGCAGCCGAATGCCGGAAAGCACATCGCACACAATCGCGGGGTTGCCCTCGCGAGAGGCGAGTTCTGTTCGATCATCGATTCGGATGACTGGTATATCCCGACGGCGCTCGAACGACTTGTCGGTCACTGGGAGGCTCTGCCGCTCGAGGAGCGTCCGACGTATGCCAACGTCGAGTGCCTTTGCATGTTTGCCGACGGGACGCTCGTCGGATCCCGTTTCCCACAGGACGTGTTCGACAGTGACAATCTAGAGATCCGGTTTGCTCGCGAACGGCCCGGCGATACACGCGGTATGTACCGAACTGTCGTTTTGAGGAGACACCCGTTTCCCGAGGAGTTTCGGCGTACGTACGTGCCCGAGTCGCTCGTGTGGGATCGGATCGCGCAGCACTACCGATCGCGGTTCGTCAACGAAGTGGTAGGCTACACCGAGTATCAAGCCGGAGGCTTGAGCGACCTCCCGTCGACGGCTAGGTCCGCCAATCCAGACCCGTGGGTTCTCGTGTATGCCCAGCGGCTCGAAATGAGGCGGCGCCTTCCCGCCATCGAAGCAGTCAGGAGCGGGGCGAACTACATGAGGTTCTCGCTCCATGCCGGTATCCCGCCGCGTGTGCAGTTCCTCCGCGCCCCATCGCAAACCCTATACGTGCTCGCCGCTCCGGCGGGGGTCGCGTTGTACGTGCGGGATCGGTGGAACATGCGAGAGCCGAGATGACTGTCGCGGCACAGCGAACCCGGCAGTGGCGCTCCTAACCCCGCAGGCCGCTGATCATTGGGCGCGCCCTGTCGCGCGTTTCGGTCATCGCTCGTCGGACCATCGGCCATGCTCTGGGGTGCCAGTCTCGGATGGTCGGAGTCGCCACCCGACCTGGTGGGAACAGCTGGATCCGCAGCTCCTTACCTGTGGGCATATTTGTGAGGGTAACGAATGCTCCTCCGTCGCGGCGATGCGTCACGGGCTGAGTTGTGCCGTTGACTGCCAGCTGCACCGCATCAGCATCGTCGAAGACACGAGGTATCTCCACACGGACGACAGGGGCCGTAGGCATTTGGATCCGCACATCGCGAGAATAGATCGTGACGACCGCGGCTCCGTCCTGTTCATGGCATAACGCGTTTCCGCGGATGATGGATGCCAGGGAACTCCATTCCACGTCGCCAAGCGCGGCCACCCGTGCGGCCGCTGCTCGGAACGGCTCAAGGCCGGCACTGAGATCTGTCTGGTGGCAGTACATGACCAGGGGCAGCCCCAACATCGCGCGGAACACCAGGTCGTCCAGATTCTTCGTTACTGGTATTCGCGGAATCACGGGGAATCCCCCCGCCGTGAGCTGAGCCGGCAGCCAGCCACCGAGGCGCCAATCCCGCTGCTGAGAGAACCCGTCCCATGGAAATGGCCGGGATGCGGCGAGCCCGAGGAACCCGTGCCTGAACAGTGCGTCCAACGTCTCACCGCTACACCCTCCGTGCGGCGGGCACATCACCCGTTCGACGCGGATGCCGGCTCGCTCTTCGAACCTCGCCACGCGGGCGACTGCGGATCGAACCAAACGGTCAGTCTCAGCCGTGCTCCGACGACGTTCCAACTCACGGTGGACGTGGTCATTCCCGTGCACCACGAGTGAGAGCTCCGTCCGAAATTCCTGGAATACCCTCACCGCCGCGCGCCCGGGCAGCAGGAGATCAAGCGGAATCGTCGCAATAGCGACGTGGTAGCGGGCCTCTCGCGCCTCCCTTGCCAGCTCAGGAAAGGTGATGTAGCCGTATGACGAGAACCGTGGATTCGGATCGTCGATCACGAAGCAGGCCCGGCGGACCTCCGACGGCCCTGACAGACTCGGGGATATCCCCTTCAGGAAGTGCACGATCGGCAGTAGCGACCAAAATCTGCCTGAGGTCAAGTGGTCTCGGAGGAACGCGTGATCCTCGAGCTCCGCGGGTACCGAGCTTGCAGTCACGCGGTCGATGCCACCGAGCGCACTCTGTGTCCACACCGGCTTCCCCGCGGCAACCGCAAGTACCCGGCAGCCCCTCTCCATTACCAGCGACGTAGGTGGCTGGCAGTCCTGCTCTATCAGCGCTTGCCCATGCAACGCGCGGTCGAGCTGAGCACAACGGGAAATCTCCACCGTGAATGTCGACCCCCGCTTCTCGTGGGCTCGGCGCCCCTTCAGCACCAGGCAGGGCACACGAAGCCTCTCAGGCCGGCGCCCGTCGGGGAACACGATGACCGCGTACGCCGCGTCGATGTCGCTAGCGCTCGACCCCACGAAGCGAACGGGGAAGGCCTCCTCCAACGCTCGGGTCAACGCGCTGTATCGGAGTTTCGCCGCGCCGGGGATGATCGCCACAATCCGCCTCGGCGGTGGCGAGCCACACCCCTCCCCGCCGTCGCAATCTGGAATCCCGATCATGCCGTACTCAGGGTATCCTGCCATGCGACGACCGTTGCCTCGCGGCCGGCGACGCCTTGGCTGAGCGAGCCGCGGACTCAGCACCTACGGAGGTAGCGTTGCAGGGCGAGAGCGACTGGGGGCGCAGCGGACTCCGGGCGAGGGTCGCCTGGCCGGATGTCCAATCGACACCGGTGTGGCTGGCGGGCACAATCGCCGCGGCCGCGGCGGCCGGCGCGATGATCGCCAAGGGGGACGTCAAGTACGCGATGCTACCCGTCGTCGCGGGGCTGACCGCATTCATCGCGCGAGTACCCGTTGCCGGGTACATCGGGATTCTGTGGAGCGTCGGGACGGTGGTCGATATGCTGGCGCCGCCAGAGGTAGGCGTGTCCTCGCTGCAGTTCGAGCCGGCGGAGGTCCTGCTCTGGATCTCCCTCGTGTGCCTGCCGTTCCTCCCCGGCGACGTACGGCGGGTGCTGAGAAGCATGGTGTCCAGGCGAGAGAGCATCGCAACGGCAGTCTTCCTCGCCGCGGTCGTCGGTGGCGTCGCCGTGGGGGTCGAGAACGGTTCGAGCATGCACACCGCGGTGTTCGACATGCGATACATGCTCTTTTATGCAGCGTTCTGGCCGGCGCTCGCGGCGCTCGCGCGCGGTCGCGGTCTGGTGTTCAGACTCGTATGCATCGGCGTCGTGGTGGTCGTGATCCTCCAGATCATTCAGATTCTGGTCGGCCCATCGGTCCACCTGTTCGTGATCGCCTCCTCGGACGTCCAGTCGGCTCTCACCGTGGATGGGACAGGATTCTTGCGAGTGCGTGCACCCGGGCTCACGACGGTCTACATCGTCGCCGCCTTCGCCGTGGCCCGCGTGATCTGGGGGCCGGCCCGGCATCGGCTGATCGGATGGGGAATGGCGACGGTTACAGTGACCGGGGTGGTCATGAGCCTCAACCGGAACATGCTGCTTGGACTCGCGTTGGGGCTGGGCATCGCGGCGCTGATCGTCCCACAGAAGCACCGCTTCGTGGTCATGGTTGCAACGTTCGCGATTTTGCTGTCGGGCTTCGTCCTCGTGGTCCAGGGCTCCGCCGTTGAATCCAACCCGATCGTGTCACGCGTCGCAAGCATCACAAACTACTCAGAACTGCGCACACAGTCGCTCGATGACCGGTATTACGAGAACGCCATCGCGCTTCAAAGGATCCGCGCTCACCCTCTCGGCGGGCTCGGCTGGGGTCCGGACTACGGGGCAACGCTGGCGACGTACGACGACGGATTCCTCTCGAGCCAGCCCCGTTCGTATATGCACGAGCAATACCTGTGGATCTGGATGCGAGCGGGCATCATCGGCCTGCTCGCTCTGATCACAATGCTTGCTCTCGGCATCCTGAACGGCGCGCGCTGGTGTCGGGCACGACGTGAGGCGGACGACGCCTGGCTCGGTGCCGGGGTGGTGGTGTCCTTGGTCGCGATGGCGGCGAGCTCGAACGTCGCGATCTACCTCACGCCGGCGGACTCAACAGTGCCGCTCGTCGGCGTACTCGCACTCGCGGCCACGTTGCGGCGGGATCTCGCCCGCCGGTGAGGCCCCACAGGGAGCACACGGGGGGCAGCTAGCTCTGGAGGTCGAGTACACAAACTCACTCGACCGCGTGCAGGCCGCCGACTGGCGACGCCTTGCCGAGCGCTCCGGACACGTCTTCTCCACGCGAGAGTGGCTCCTAACATGGTGGCGCCATTATGGCGGCGGGCGTCGCGCGCTGATCGGGCTCGCCCGCAAGAACGCCGATGTAGTTGCCATCGTGCCGCAGTACGTCTGGTGGAGGCACGGCCTTCCCGTCCTGCGCTTCGTCGGCCACGGTCCCAGCGACCAGCTCGGCCCCATCTGCGCCCCGCTGTCCGAGCCGACAGCCGCCACCGCCGTCGCCGAGGCGATCGCCGGCGTTCCGTTGCGGCGCTTCGTGCTGATCGCCGAGCACATCGCGGGCGACCAGGGCTTCGGGGAACTCACCGACGCTCGACCTCTCTACCGAGAATCGAGTCCGGTGCTGCGTTTCGAGCACGCGACGTGGGATGAGTTCCTGCAGGAGCGCCGCCGCAACTTCCGTCAGCAGGTGCGCCGCTTTCCGCGCAAGCTGTCGGACCGGGGAGCGGTATCGTATCGCCTCGCCTCGAACCCCGAGCACCTCGACCGAGATCTCGACACCCTGTTTCATCTTCACCGGCAGCGGTGGGCGAGCGGGGCAACACCGTTCCTTCTCGCGGCGCCGTTTCATCGTGAGTTCGCGGCGAAGGCGCTCGAACAAGGGTGGCTCCGGCTGTGGTTCCTCGAGATCGACCGCAGACCTGTCGCGGCGCTATATGGCTTTCGGTTCGCCGGTAGTGAGTCCGCGTATCAGGCCGGCCGGGATCCCGCGTTCCGAGACGAGCCGGTCGGGTTCGTGCTGCTCGCACACGCCGTGCGTGAGGCTCTTGCGGATGGGATGGCCGAGTACCGCCTCCTCCGGGGCGGCGCCGCCTACAAGGACCGATTCGCGACGAACGACCCCGGACTTGTGACGTTCGGGCTGCCGCGCGGCTCCTCCGCACGGTTGCTTCTCTCAGCAGCGATGGCCGCGAGAGGGCGCTCGCTCGGCCTGCGACGGATGCTCGACAGGCCGTAAGCTCAGCCGGCAGCGTCCCGCCCGGCGAGGTGCTCGCGCGCGGGACTCCCGGACACGGTCGCGCCTGCGGGGACATCGCGAGTAACCACCGCACCGGCCCCGACCAGCGCGGCGGCGCCGATCCGTAGGCCACCCAGGATAACTGCACCAGATCCGATGGCCGCACCACGCTCGACGGTGGTGCCGTCCATGCGCCAATCCGCCGGCGACTTCATCTCACCAGCACCGGTTGTCGCTCGCGGGTACCGATCGTTGATGAACATCACGCCGTGGCCGACGAATACCTCATCCTCGATGAGGATACCGCTGCACACGAAGGCGTGGCTCTGGATCTTGCAGCGACTACCGATCACGGCTCCCTGCTGAATCTCCACGAATGGCCCTATCTGCGTGTGGTCGCCGATCCGGCAGCCATACAGGTTCGTGAACGAGTGAACGAACACGTTCTCGCCGAACGCAACACCGGAGATCAGTCGATACGGAGCGTCGTTGGCCGGGTCAGATGCCACGATGAAAGAACTCCTGCACGGAATCCGTCAGCCAGGCCAGCTGCCACTCGGAGATGCCGGGGAAGATCGGCAGCGATAGCGACTCCTCCGCCACACGCTCGGCGACCGGGAACTCCCCGCCGCGATGGCCGAGCTCCGCATATGCCGGAGAAAGGTGGGGAGGCTGCCTGTAGTGGCGTCCGGTATCGATGCCTCGCTCGGCGAGAAACGCGCTTAACGACTCCGCATATGAGGTCCGGATCGGGAACAGATGCCAGACTGGCCGGCTGCCTGACGGCACCGGCAGGCACCGGATGTCGCCGATCCCCTCGAGCGCGGCCAAGTAGAAGGCGGCGGCCTGCCGCCGCCGCCCGTTCCACTCGTCCAGCAACGGCAGCTTCCGCAGCAGCACCGCCGCCTGCAGCGTGTCCAGCCGGGCCGTGTAGCCGATGCACTCCGAAACGTACCTTTCCCGCTCGCCGTGCTGGCGGAGGGAGCGCGCACGTCCGGCGAGCGCGGAATCATCGGCGATGAGGGCGCCGGCGTCCCCGAGCGCCCCGAGGTTCTTGGTGGGGTAGAAGCTGAAGGCAGCCGCGTCCGCGACCTCCCCGGGGCGAAGCTCATCTCGGATCGCGCCGTGGGCCTGGCACGCATCCTCGATGAGCAGCAACCCTCCGGTGTGGGCTAGTTGCCGCAGTCGCTGCATGTCAGCCATCTGGCCGTAGAGGTGCACAGGGAGGATGCACCGGGTGCGCGGGCTCATCACGGCCTCGACGGCGTCAGGATTGAGGTTGTAGTCATTCTCGCCGATGTCGACCACCACCGGTCTGGCGCCCGCCTGACTGACCGCCTCGAACGTCGCGATGAAGGTCTGGGCGGGGACGATCACCTCGTCGCCAACCTCCACCCCGGCGGCCATCAACGCCAGTCGCAACCCGTCCAAGCCGCTTGACACGCCGACGCACTCCCGCGCACCGCAATACGCGGCGTACGCGCGCTCAAACCGTTCGACCTCAGGCCCGTTGGTGAATGCGCCACTTCGGATGATGTCGGCTGCGTCGGCCAGCACGCCCTGCTCGACCGGGGCGTTCACGTGCGAAAGATCCACAAACGGGAGTGATCGGGCCGGAACTTGGGTCATGGGTGGGCTGTCCGGACGGAGCCCGCAACCGGCAACGTCCGCCCGTACAGGGGCAGCCTAGGCGATCGTCGGGGGGACTGCGCCCGTCTGCCGGATCGCGTCCGCCCGGCAGAGCCACGCTGCCCTCGACACGCCGGCATCCACGCTGACGGCCGCAGAACACCCGCGGATATCATGATCGCTCGTGCGCGTTCTGATCGTTTGTGACTTTCTCTTCAAGTACGGATCGCAACAGGCGCGATCCTTAGCTCACGTGGGCCACGACGTCGCGATGCTTTTTCGCTCGCATGCCCTGGAGTTCGGAGGGTCGACGGTGGAGCGCAACCACCTCCTCGAGACGCTCAAGCGCGAGGGTATACAGCTCTTTGTCGTCCCCGGCCGCTTCCGATCCATCTCTGCTCTGCCCACACTCGTCGAGATCCGACGAGAGCTGGGTCATTGGCGACCACAGGTCGTTCACGTTCACGACAACTACGACCCGCGGCTACTGGCGCTCGCCAGCGGGTATCGAACTGTTCTCACTGTGCATGATCCGGGGGGAGAGCATCCGGGTGCGCGCGCCTTCACGCGTACTGAGACGTGGGTTTTCAACAGGTGGTTTCGCCGCGCAGAGCGGTTCATCGTACATGGGGACGCGCTCGTCGAAGAGCTTGCGCCGATCGTCGGACGCGGACGGATCGTCGTGATCCCCCACGGAACGTCGCCACGTTCCGAGCCGCTGTCTCCTCCGCCGTCGCCGAGCGTGCTGCTCTTCGGCCGGCTGGAGCAGTACAAAGGCGTCGAGGTGCTCGTCGAGGCCATGCGACTGGTGTGGGAGCGCCGGCCCGACGTCAAGCTCGTAATCGCGGGAGCCGGCCCGTCGGCCCGGCTCGTCCCGAACGATCGGCGCATTTCGCTCATCCCAAGGTACATCCCAGAGGACGAGGTCGGAACCTTACTCGCGGAGGCGTCGCTGGTGGCGCTGCCGTACACGCAGGCGAGTCAGAGCGGCGTCGGCCTCCTCGCGATCGCGGAGGGCGTCCCAGTCGTCGTGAGCGCTCTCGGCGCCCTCCCCGAACTCGCCTGTGACCAGTCGTTCATCACCGAGCCGGGCAACGCCCAAGCGCTCGCGGAGGCGATCCTGCGCCACCTGGACGACGACGGCGACGTGCGGGCGCGGGTGCTCGACCACGCCCGGGCGCGGTTCTCGTGGGAAGAGGCCGCCCGCAAGACGACCGAGCTCTACCGCGAGCTCATCAGCTCATCCTGAGCGCAGGAGCACGACCCCGCTCGTGCGCTGGAGCCTCACGTTACGCACACGACCGAGCTGTGAGCCGACGTACGTCGCCCCGAGATGCACGACGCTCGTTGCGTGCGCGTGAGGGTTCACCAGAACCACGCCATGCGTGAAGTTGCGCCGGTAGTCACCGTTAGGTAACACGCGATATGGACCGAGCGGCGGTCCCAGCGCGGCACTCGCCCGGTACTCGGGCCACCACAGCTCGGTCGAGTTTGTCGAGGCATAAAACAGGCTCTTTCCACTCGCGGCGAGGAGCATCGTCGCGAGACCATATCTTGCCCCCCCTCGAGTTGCGGTTATCGCGTGGTCGAGACTGATCTTTCCATTTGTCTCCGACCACACGGTGTGCTGGAGCTTGGGCAGCCACTGACCGTTCGTGGTCGAGTCGCGTCCCGCTCCTCCGTTCGTGAACGACTCCTCCATCGCGCCGTCGATCGGCCCGTTCCACTTCTCCCAAAGGCCGGGCGCAATGGTGGAGCCACCGAGGTTCGCGACGACGAGCAGGCCGGCTTCGTGCAGCTGCGGCGCCACGTTGGCAAGAAACGAGTACACCGCGCCCTGCCACGCTGCGTCCGTCGGATAGGTAACGCAGCGGGCCGGCCCACCCGAGATTACCCAGCGAAGCGACGCATTCGCGTCGTCGAGAAACACGCCGTCAAAGCCGCCGGCCTTGGCAAGGCTGACCACGCGGGCTACGCCCGAGTTCTGGTAGGCGACGTTACCGACGTCCATCACGAACGCGTACGGGTAATTCTTGAACACGAGGCGGCTTCCGTTCGCATCTCTTAAGAACCACTCGGCGTGGTTCGTGACGGCGTCGGTATACCCGGCCCAGTCTGATGTGCCGTTGGCATCGCGCCGATCCCCGCTCATCATGTCCACGTACATGTACACCTTCAAGCCGGGGTTGCGCGTCTTTAGTCGAGGGATGACCGAGGCGTCCGATTCCTGCAGAACCATGACCCGATACCGAGCGCCTTCCTGCGCCGCCGTGAGCCGCGTCCCGCCGTAGCCGTACACGGCCCGGAAGAACGGGCTGCCGATCGATACTGTGGCAGCCCTCACTGCGCCCCTCCGTGGGGGCGATTTGCCGTCGGACGGCCCGGCGAACCAGAACGCGGTCGCGCCCAGCGCGACCGCGGCCAAGGCCGCCGCTGACCCACGACGGATCCCCATGCGGGCGAGCAGGTTTGGATCCATCGGACTTCGGTGCCCGTACGGCCGCGGGCGCGACCGCCACACCGACGGACCAAATTAGCACAGCCCCGCGAGGGAATCTGTGTTGCAGATCGCGGGACCCCGCGGCTACCCTGAAGCCTCGTACATTTTTGCCTGGTCCCGTGGGCGGGACCCGGCCGACACGCAGGCAAGGGGGCGGCGTGCGCGCGACACAGGCATTTAACATCGACGCTACGGCCTTTGCGGACGCGTTCGCATGCAAGTCCATGGCCGTGCATCACGAGCTGGCTGACCACCCGCTCTTCACCATCGACGCGATCGCGGAGCTGGCGGACAGCCTGCCGACGTCGTCGATCCGGCGGGAGCGCGGGGACCTCCCGCTCGCGAACGCGGGCTTCGGGTACGTTGAGGTCGGGC
The DNA here is from genome assembly GCA_963731515.1 of uncultured Actinomycetes bacterium. Taxonomy (GTDB): domain Bacteria; phylum Actinomycetota; class Thermoleophilia; order Gaiellales; family JAICJC01; genus JAICJC01. Next base: position 437,264 of record CAVSVU010000016.1, read on the forward strand.
AGGGCCCGCCCTCGGAGAGCATCCGCACCGTCGAGGAGAACGGCTACCGGATCACCCTGCGCGACATCCAGCAGGCGCCGGAGTACGCCGAGGTGATCAACGAGTGCCTCGATGAGGTCGCCGGTCTCGTCGAGGACCGCGAGGGTGGCATGACCCGCCGGGCGGGCTACCTGTTCATCTCGTGCCCGGCGTCGACGACACCGATGCACTTCGACGTGGAGCACAGCTTCCTGCTCCAGGTCAAGGGCACCAAGCACGTGAGCGTCGCCTCGTACGGCGACGACGTCGTCGCCCGCCACCGCGAGCTCGACCGCTATCTCGATGGCGAGGAGTGCGACTTCGAGACGATGCAGCGGCAGGCCGCCATGACCGTGATGGGGCCGGGCGTCGGCGTCTACCTGCCGTCGTACGTGCCGCACTGGGTCGAGACGAAGGCGGGGATCTCGATCTCATTTTCGATCCCGTTCTTCACGGCCTACACGGAGCGGGCGGAGGGCGTGACGCGAATCAACGCGCGGCTGCGCAAGCTGCGCTTCTCACCGAAGACGCTGGGGTCGTCCACGTCGTCCGACCGGGCCAAGGCGGCCGTGTTCCGCTCGATCCAGAAGATGCGCGGAGGCCAGAGCTAGCACCTCCGCACCCGGCGCCCGCCATCGAGGGCCTCGAAGCGGGAGTCGAACGTGTAAGTGTGCGTGCCGACGAGCCCGGGCATCCAGTCGGGATCGATCCGCCCGACCGGAGTCTCGCCATAGGCCGCCGGGGAGAGCGAGTCGACCCGATGCAGGACGACGGCCCCGCCGTAGCTGCGGGAGCCGTCCTGGGCCGGGCGGATCAGGTCGCCACCGTGGTGGAAGAGGCGGCCGGCGGGCCGCGCCCGGCCTGGATCCGTGACGATCGGGTTGGCCGGATGCGGCGTCCAGGCGGCGTCGAGCGCGGGCGCCGAGTAGAGGTGGAGCACACCGGGGTCGGCCGGCCCCTCGACGACGCTCGCGAACAGCCACAGCGTGCCGTCTGCGCCGACGTGGAGGGTTGCGTCGTGCGCGGTGAGCCCGTCGATCAGTACCCGCTCCAGCCGCCAGCGGGCGGGGAGCTCGACCGCGGTATGGAGCTCGATCCGGCCCGCCTCGCCGGTCTCCGGGATCATGTGGACGGCGCCGTCGTGCGCGAACACGAACGGGTAGGAGAGGTGGTGGTCGCGCTCGAGCACCCGCTGCGGCCGCGACACCGCGCCGTCCGGGCCGAGCTCGAAGGCCGAGATCGCCCCACGCCCGGTAGCAAGGTCGAGGTCCTCGCAGAAGACGAGGTGGCGGCCGCTGGCCTCGAACGCGAAGGGGTCGCACAGATAGCGCCCGGGCGGATTCCGCACGAGGCGCGGAGGGCCCGTGATGCGACCGTCGGACGAGCGCTCCCGCACCGCGATGAACCACTCTTCTCGGCTCCACGTGCTCCGGCTCCGCGCGACGACCCCGCGCA
>CAVSVU010000017.1:0-927535 GCA_963731515.1 uncultured Actinomycetes bacterium
GTGCGCCGTATGGTTGAGCCGTTTCCAACGAGGCTGTGTTCACCGTTGATTCGGCCGTTCAGTGGGCGCTAGACATTCCTGACTCGCACCGTATCGATCTCATGCGCAGGCGGCCGCCTACGGGAGGGCGGGGCCGTCCACAACCCCTTTTCCTAGGTGCCGGTGCGCCAATCATTGAGCGCCGACACGTTGTACGCCCGGACGGGTCTGCAAAGCCGCGAAGCGCGAGCTCCTCCACTGACTCTGCGACGAGGATGTCCCGTGTGGCCGCGTAGACCCGCTGGCTGAGGAGAGTCTGTCCCGGGCTGGCCTCCGCACACAGACGAGCGGCCAGGTTCGTGACGGTGCCGATGGCGGCGTAGTCGAGCCGGCTCTCAATTCCGATGGCTCCGATCGTGGCGTATCCCGGCGAGATGCCGACGCCGAAGCCGAGCCCGTGCCCATGCTGGCCCATCGCTCGACGAGTTCAGACACATGGTGTTGCATCGCGACGGCCATCCGAACGGCGCGCTCTGGCGCGTCATCGCAAGGTAGGGGATCGTTGAAGAAGATCATCAGGGCGTCGCCGGCGAAGTGCTCGAGTGGCCCTCGAACCGGTGGATGATGTCCCCCAGCGCGCGGTGGTATTCGGCCAGAACGGCCGAGACCTCCTCGGGCTCCACGGTTTCGGCGAACCCCGTGAACCCGCGCAGCTCGCAGAACACCACAGTGATCTCCCGGCGGTGGCTCTCGAGAAATGACTCGTCTCCAGACGTTGTGATTCACCTTCCCGGTCGGGACGAGGGTGTCGACGACCGCCGGTGCCCCAGTTGTTGTCGAGCCTCGAGCCGGCTCTGGTCGGGTAGGTCGTTGTTGTCGGCGATCGTTTCGAGGGCGGTCCGGTAGGCGATGTCGAGTGCGGCGGCGGCTGCTGTTGGCAGGTCGGGTTGGACGCCGACGCCTTCCCAGTTGCTGCCGGTGATGGGACTGATGGTGCGCGCGACCGGGAGGCGGAGCTCGATGTGTTCGGCGAGCGAGACGACTTGCGAGGGGTGTGCGCCGCCGCGTGTGGGTTCGCCAATGATCGTTGCCCGGCCGTGGGCTTGGAGGTCGTAGGCGAGGGCCTCGCCGCCCGAGAAGGTGGCTGCGCTTGTGAGAATGTAGGCCGGCCTGTCGAGGTAGCGGGGGCTCGGGAGGTAGGGGGTGGTCCAGTACTGGCGTGGTGTTCCTTCGGGCCCGTCGAGGATGTCGCTGAGGTGGATGTCGCCGTCCGGGAAGAGGTAGCTTGCGAGGAAGGCGACGCCGTCGGGGCTTCCGCCGCGGGTCGGTCGTAGGTCGAGGATCAGTGCGTGGGTGTGGTGCATGAGCTGGAGGGCGGCGGCGAGTGTTGCGCCGCCTTCGGCGAGTTCGGGGATGAGCGTCAACTCGATCAACCCGACGTTTCCCGGGAGTCGCTCGATCTTGCGGACGCCCTGGTTCTCGAGGCGGAACTGTTCGCGCAGGGCGGCGACGAGTTCGCCTTCGTCGCGGCTTGCTTCCGCTGATTCGTGCCAGAGCAGTCGCAGGTGTTTGTCCTCACTTGCCGTGAGTAGATCGCCGGAGATCCGCTCGCACAGGTCGGGGCCGAGCTCGTTGCCGTATGAGCCTTGCTCGAGCCGCGCGCGTAGCAGCTCTGCGGCGCGGGCCGAGCGATCGGGGAAGACGTAGGCCTGGTCTAGCTGCGCGATCAGCAGCTCGACCAGGCTCTGCGCGTCGATCGCCGGGTTCACTGTTTCTCCACAGGGACCGGATAGCCGAAAGCGAGGATGCGAACGGGACGTGCGTCGTCGGTGGCGTCGCCGCGGCGAAGGTCGGCGAGCCACGACTCGAGCTTCCGGCGGATCTCGTCGAGCTCGACCGCTGTGAGGCGAACCGCCGCCGATCGGAAGAACGAGGCGTCGTCCCATTCGGGCGTGCGTGCAGTGTCGGCGAGGAATCGGTCGAGGGCATGTGCCTCGCGGCCGAGGAGCTCGGCGAGGAGCCGTCGCTCGTTGGAGTCGTTACCGCCGGTGAGCGTTAGCGGCCGCTCGCGATACTGCCAGAACCGCTCGCGGCCTCTCCGCGGCGGCGCTTCTTCGATGAAGCCGTAGCGTGCGAGTTGCCGAAGGTGGTAGCTCGTCGAACCACTCGACTCACCCACGCGTCCGGCCAATAGGGTCGCTGTCGCCGGCCCGTCGAAGCGCAGCAAATCGAGGAGCCGCAGACGAAGCGGGTGCGCGAGCGCCCGCACCGCAACCACGTCATCCTTCACCGCCGACATGATGACAAGATATCTTTGCAAAGAAGTCTTGTCAAGCCGTGGACTAGTGCGGCAAAAGATCCGGCGCCGTGCCGCACTACGCGACCGGGCTCCTGCCTGCCCGCGGCCACGAGTCCTAGCCAGGCACCCGGCCGCAGACGGCGGTTCCCGCCGACTTCTCGGCCAAGCGCACAACCGGCAAGTGGCCGGCTGGCGATGTGGGAGCGGGTCAGATTGGCCCCGTCTCGCTCCCACAAGACGTGTGCGGGCGAGCTTGCTGGGCGCTCGACGCGAGCAGCTGCGGCCACGCGAAAACCGGACACGCGTTCAAATCGAGCATTTCCTCGGGACCCTCGCGCCTCTGGTCGGTGTTCCGTAGGATCAGCCGATCATGCGACATCTGTCGCGACAAGGCTGGCGGGCCGTCGACCCGCCGCGGCGACCCGTCCTGTTCGTCAATCCGCGGTCCGGCGGCGGCAGGGCAGCGCATGCAAATCTGGTCGAACGGGCGCGTGAACGAGGGATCGACGTCCTCGTCCTCCAGACGCACCAAAACCTGGAGGCGGTGGTCGGTGAAGCCGTGGCGGGCGGAGCGGATGCGCTTGGCGTCGCTGGCGGCGACGGCTCACTGGCGGCGGTTGCCACGGCGGCCCGGGCGCACGGACTGCCGTTCGTGTGCGTTCCAGCGGGCACCCGGAACCATCTCGCGCTCGACCTTGGCATAGATCGACACGACCTGGTCGGCGCGCTCGATGCGTTCACGGATGGCGTCGAGCGATCGATCGACGTCGCGGAGGTGAACGGCCGAGTCTTTCTCAACAACGTGTCGCTCGGGATCTACGGCGATGCGGTCCAGCAACCGGCGTACCGGAACGCGAAGGTACGAACACTCGCGAAGACCGCGGCCGAGGTGCTCGGCCCGAGCGCGGCCGTCCCAGAACTCCAGCTCGTCGACGACCTAGGTCGCGTACACCCGCATCCTGCCGTCGTGTTGGTGTCGAACAACCCCTACGCGCTCAGCCGCCCGCTCGCGACCGGCACTCGGCCGAGGCTCGATAGCGGCCGGCTGGGGATCGTCGTCCTCGACGCGCCACACCCGGGCGCGGATCCTCCCGCCCGGGCCTGGACCGCCACCCGGCTCGAAGTGAACGCGGCAACGCAGGTTCATGCCGGCGTCGACGGCGAGGCGGTCGACCTCCCCGGTTCGCTCGAGTTCGTGATCCGACCCGGCGCGCTCCGCGTCAGGATCTCCGCCCATCATCCGGGCGTGTCGCCGTCGGGCCGGCTCCCCTGACGAGGACTCGAACGCGCGGCGGTGCGCAATGACGATTCCCGCAGTCTTAGCGGTGGCCTAACCCTCCATCATCGGGGCCTCCTTCGAGCTCGTGGACATGATCAACCACAAGGCTCGTCGGAGGCCCCGACGATGTCAGCCGTCTCGCCGGCTCATAGGGCCGACACCTACGTGCTCATTGCCAGATCGTTGGCTTCCATTCGCGCCGAGATTGCATCGAGCACTGCGTATTCGGCTTCGTCGACCGTCGCGTAGGCGTAGTCGATCGCAAACAGTGCGTCGGCCTCGGCGTCGTCGGCGCGACTCTCGGCTCGCTTCGCGTCAAGCTGGCCCTTCTTCTCGTCGATGCTCTGACGCACCTGCGCCATATGATTGGCCAACGACTCTTGCATGTCGTTCCGCGACGCCGAGATCTGGGCGCCGGTGGCCGCGGCGGTTTCCCGCAGTTCCTGGGCGTGCGCCTCTGCAGCAGCCCTCGCCTTGTCGGCGGACTTCTCGACATCGGCCTTCGCCTGGTTCCTCGCAGCAGCGGCGTGATCCTCCGCCTCCTTCGCGCGCTCGGAGAGCTTCGCCAGCCTCTGCGAAGCGTCCATGAGCTTCTCCGACGTAGTCATCGCGACCTCCCTTGTTGTACAACGAGCCTCCTAGGCTCCCCGCCGCGCCCCCACGCCGCATCGGGGAATCCACGTAACTCCGAGTACGTGTTTTCCGGAAGATCGCCGACGACGTACCGCCATTAGCAACCGACGCACCCGGTGTTGTGGCGGACGGGGCGCCGAACCCACCATTACGCCGGAGGCTGGTGGATCATCCGCTGGGCGTTTCAACGGAGCGCTCAGCGGATAGCCGGCGCGCCTCCACATCGAATCCGTCCGCGGACGTCGCGAGCGCCTCGCGGGCGAAGATCTGCTGCGCGGTGATCGTGCGTTCGGGCCGCGACCGCCCGAAGAAGCTGATCATCCAATGGAAGAGCGCGCTGACGCGGTTCTTGAAGCCGGTCAGGAAGGTGAGGTGGACGACCAGCCAGACCAGCCAGCCGGGGAATCCCGAGACCCGGGCGCGGCCGCGCTGGCCGACGGCGTAGTAGCGTGACACCGCAGCGAGGCTGCCGAGGTCGCGGTAGCGGAGCGGCCGCGGCCCGACGTCGCCGTCAATGCGCCGCGTGATCGCGGCCGCTGCGTGCCGGCCCGACTGGATCGCCGCCTCCGCCAGCCCGGGCAGGCCGTCGAGCGCTATCAGATCACCGACGACGAACGCCTCGGGATGCCCTGGCAGTGTGCAATCGGCTCCGACGGGGACCCGTCCCGACCGCGTCGGCTCCAGGCCTGCCTGCGCCGCCAGCACGGCCCCGAGCGGCGACGCCTGCACGCCCGCCGACCAGACCTTCGTCATCGCGGCGAGTCGCTCGATGCCGTCGCTGGTCTTCAATTCGACGCCCGTCCCGTCGATTCGCGTCACGACCGTCTCCGTCCGGATCTCAACGCCCATGCGCTCGAGCTTCGTCGCCGCCTTTCGCGATAGGCGCTCGTCGAAGCTCCGGAGGATCCTCGGGCCGCCGTCCACTAGGACGATGCGCGCGTCGGCTGTGTCGATCCGCTTGAAGTTCGAGCGCAGGCTGTAACGCGACAACTCGGCGATCTGGCCGGCCATCTCCACGCCGGTCGGCCCGCCGCCGACGATGACGAACGTCAGACACGCCGTGCGGCGGGACGGATGCTCCTCGAGCTCGGCCAGCTCGAACGCGCCGAAGATCCGGCCGCGCACCTCGAGCGCGTCGTCGATCGTCTTCATGCCCGGCGCGTGGCGAGCGAACTCGTCGTGGCCGAAGTACGACTGCGCCGAGCCTGCGGCGACGATCAGGCTGTCATAGGCGATGTCCCACGTCCGGTCGAGCAGCGTGCATGCGACCGTGCGGTGCTTGAGGTCGACGCCGCTGACCTCGGCGAGCACCACCTGCGCGTTGCGCTGGTGGCGAAGGACGTCCCGCAGGGGCGCCGAGACGTTGCCCTCGGAGAGGACCCCGGTCGCCACGTGGTAGAGCAGCGGCTGGAACAGATGGTGCGTTTGCCGATCGACCAGGGTCACCTCGACGGGCGCTCGCCGCAGCGCCTTTGCCGCGGCGAGTCCGCCGAAGCCGCCCCCGATGACCACGACCCGGTGTTGTCTTGGCTGGCGCATCTCCTACGCCGCGATCCCTGCCGGCTCGTGGGCCGGAGCCGGCTCCGTCTGCGCCGTCGTGAGGCTCAGGCGTGCCGCCACGTGCAGTCTCGCCGGCGACCGGATCATGCCCAGGTGGCCGCTGGTCATGCCGAAGCGCCGCGGGTCGACGGTGGTCCTGGCCTCGACCTCCAGTTCCTCGCCAACCTGTCGCACGACGGCGTCGAACTCGACCGGGACGACGACGCCCGCCGCTTCAAGGTCGCCCTGGACATGCAGCATCCCGTCGCCGGCGTTGCGAACATCGGTCGAGACGAATCGCACCTGAGGGTGGTTGGCGATGTGGAAGAAGTCGGCCGAGCGCAGGTGTTCGTCCCGCTTGCCGAGCTCCGTGGTGAGGCTGCCCGCGTCGATCGTCAACTCGATGCTCCGGCGGTCCGAGCCGAAGTCGTACCAGCCGTCGAAGCGCTCGAAGCGGCCGCGCACGGTTGCCAGGCCCCAGAACGTCTTGACGGCGAACTCGACCGAGCTCTGCTCGGGATCGACCGCCCAACGCGTCGGGACAGATGCCCCGCGTGTGTTCTCCATGATGCTCATTGCAACTCCTCTCGTGGATGTAGGACGAACGGTCGCGTGGCCCGCTGCCATCCGACTGCCACGGCCGCGCACGGTGCTGCCACTCGGGTCACGCCGCTTTACGACGCCGTCGGGGCGTGGGACACTCCTCGCCCACGTCTCCTCGGAGTGCGTATGAGCGATCGGCTGGAGATCCGGCTCCTGGGTCCGTTCGAGGTCATTGCGGGCGGACGGCGCGTCGACATACCCGGCTCGAAACGGCAGGCGCTGCTGGCAATGCTGGCCTTCGCGTGCGGCCGCGTCGTCGCGGTCGATGACCTGATCGACGAGCTGTGGGGTGCGGACCTCCCCGCCGCTCCGCGAAACGCCGTCCAGCACCATGTCGCCCGGCTGCGCGCCGCGCTCGGTCACGAGGCCGTTGCCGGGTCCGGCGACGGCTACGCGCTGCACCACGCGACCGTCGACGCGGTCGCATTCGAGGAGCTGCTGGCCGCGGCCGTGACCGCGCGGCGCGACGGCGACCCACATGCGGCAGCCGCGGACGCTGCGGCCGCGCTCGCGCTGTGGCGCGGCGCCGCGCTCCAGGGCCTCACCGATGCACCCTGGTTCGGCGCAGAAGCGCGTCGCCTGGACGGGCTGCGGCTGGACGCGCTGGAAGAGCGGTTCGAAGCGGCGCTGGCGGTGGGGGAGCACCGCGAGGTAGCCGCGGAGCTTCGCGCAGCCCTGGACGAACACCCCTACCGCGAGCGGCTGTGGGGCCAGCTGATGCTGGCGCTGTATCGCAGCGGCCGCCAGGCGGACGCGCTCGATGCCTTCCTCGAGGCGCGGCGCGTGCTCTCCGACGGCCTGGGACTCGAGCCAGGCCCGGAGCTTCGCAGTCTGCAGGAGGCGATCCTGGGGCAGGACCCCGCGATCGCGGCGGTGCCGGTCGTGTCGATCCGGCGGGGCAATCTGCCCGCGCCCTCCACCTCGTTCCTCGGCCGCGAGGCGGAGCTCGCCCAGGTCGCCGGCCTGCTTGCCGAGCACCGCGTGGTGACCCTAGCCGGCCCGCCCGGGGTCGGGAAGAGCCGGACCGCGGTGGAGGCCGTCCGGCCGCTTGAGGATTCCATTTCGGACGGCATCTGGTTCATCGACCTGGCGCGCGCGGCGGCGCCGGCCGACGTCACGCGTCTGCTGGCGCGCGCCATCGACGCCCGCGGCGGCGTCCAGCTCGAGCGTGTCGTGGAGCGCCTGCGCGACGCCGAAGCGATCCTGGTGTTCGATTCCTGCGAGCGCCTGCTCGCCGAGGTACGGCGCGTGGTCGAGGAGGTCATTCGCGGCTGTCCGGGCGTGCGGGTGGTGGCAACGAGCCGAGAGGTGCTGCGCGTCACGGGGGAGGCTCGGGTCACCGTGGAGCCGCTACCGCTCACGAGCCCGCAGAGCGACGACGATGCCGACTCGCCGGCCGTCGGACTCTTCCTGGCGCGTGCGCGCGTCGCCCGGCCCGGGTTTCAGCTCGACACGGAGACGGCTCGCCTGGTCGCTGCCATCGCCAGGAGCGTCGACGGGTTGCCGCTTGCCATCGAGCTGGCCGCGGCGAGGGCGAACGTGCTCGGGCTCGCCGAGTTGCTGTCCTTGGTCGAGCGGCGCCTGGCGCTGTTTCACGAGCAGCCCACCTCCGACGCCGGCGCGGCGCTGCGTACGCTCGTCGAGTGGAGCTACGACCTCTTACACGCCGACGAGAAGACGCTACTGCATCAGCTCGCGGTGCACCGCGGCGGGGGCTCGCTCCCGTCGCTGGTCGCCGCGGGCGCGAGCCATCAGCTGGACGAGGCGACCGTCACCCTGCTGCTGGAAGCGCTGGTCGACAAGTCGATCATCTCGGTATCGTTTCCGGAGGGCGACGCGCGCTACACGCTGCTGGACACGGTGCGGGACTACACGCTCGATCGACTGCAGGAAGCAGGCGGCCTAGCCGCCGCGCGGAGCAGTCACGCCGAATACTTCGCGGCCCTCGCTGAGCGAGCACGGGAGGAGCTGCGGGGATCGCGCTGGTTGGCCTCGATGCGACGACTGGAGCTGGAGAACGACAACTTCTGGGCGGCGCTGACGTGGGCGCGAGACGCCCCCGACGCGTATATCGCGGTGCGGCTGGCCGCGCCGCTGGGGTGGTACTTCGCCCTGGCCGAACGGATATCCGAGGGGCGTAAGTTCCTGGAGCTGGCCGTGGAGGTAGCGGATGAAGCCGTGGCGGTCGATCTGCGGGCCGAGGCGCTCGCGGCGCTGTGCTATCTCGCTGCGGAGGAGCTCGATGTGCAGGCGGCGTCGGCGGCCGGCGAGCAGGCGCTCCAACTCGCTAGAGCCTCGACCGCGCCGGCGGCGCTGACGATGGCGCAGATGACGCTCGCGGTCGCGGCGGCGCGGTCGGGCGACCTGGAACGGTCGGCCACCTTGGCCGAGGCGGCTCGGCGGGGCGCGGTGGCGGCGCATGACGACTGGACGGCCGCCGCCAGCGGCCTCATACGTGCCCAGAGCGCTGCCGCCGCAGGGGACGTGGAGACCGTCGCCACTATGGCGGCCGACGTCATCGCCCACGCTGACGCGATCGCCTACGACGCGTTCCAGGTCCCGGGGACGCTGCTTCAGGGATGGGTCGCCGCCGTCCGAGGTGACCGCTCGGCCGCCGAGGAGGCCTACCTACGCACACTCGACAGCGCCGAACGCTCAGGCCTGGCCGACCACGCCGCCTTCGCACTCGCCGGCCTCGGCTCGTCTGCACTGGCGGCCGGCGACCCGCGCCGGGCCGAGCAGCTGCTTCGCCAGGCGCTGGCAGCCGCCGAAGCGGCCCGGGCAGCGTGGGCCGCCGCGCACGCGCGGGTCGAACTCGGCCGCGTGCTCGCAGCCGGCGGAGACGACGCCACCGCAGAACGGCTGTATCGGACAGTGCTTGACTGGGCCACCGCCCCGCGTCCCCACCAGGCGCGGGAGACGCTCTTCATTGCCCTCGCCAGAGATCCCGCGACCGCGGCGCTGCTCGGCCTGGCCGACCTTGCGGACGCGCAAGGGGACGCACCGGCGGCCGAAGACCTCCGCCGGCGCGCCGGACTCGCGCTCACCTGACCGACCCGCCGCGTTCCCACGGAGGGCAGCAACGCGCGGCCGCGTGGCAGCGACATGGCAGCGGCACCCGCGAGCATTCTCGGCAGCGATGGAGCACCAGACGAAAGGAGGTTCAAATGACAACGACGATCGATGAGCGGCTGGCCGAGGTCGATCGCCGCATCGATGACCTGGAGGCCAGCATGCGCCTGCGGCGCGGCGACCAGCGGCAGAGCGTCCGCCGGCACGTCGACGCGCTTCGGCAGGAGCGGGCGAACGCTCAGGCGGCTGCTCGCCGCACTCCCGACCCGGTCGGCGAGCGGCTCTCGCGTCTGCGGTCGCGGCTGCACGTGGCCGAGCTGTCACTCGACGCCGACCTGGCAGAGGATCGCTCGCACTTCACGGCCGCCGTTGAGGCGGAGCTGCACGGCTGGGACACGTTCGCCGAGCGGCTGCAGGCCACCGCCGCTGCCAACACCGGCAGCGCACGCGACAGAGCCGAAACCGGCATCAGGGAGCTGCGCGGCCGCCGGCTGGCTGTGACGGAGCGCCTGGATGATCTGCGTAACGCTCCAACCGAGACCTGGAGGGAGCACCAAGAGCGCGTCACCGCCGCGCGCGATGAGCTGGAACAGATGGCGGACGACCTATCGGCATCACTCTTCTAAAGGAGGAAACACCTATGAACTCGATATCCCATACAACTAAGCAAATCCGCTGGACGATCGGCATCAACGGCGCACTGTCGATTGTGTTCGGCGCGATGATCCTCGCCTGGCCGGGCATCAGCCTGTACGCGCTCACCATCCTTTTTGGCGCGTATGCACTGGCGTGCGGCGTCGTCGGCCTTGTGAACGCCTCCCGCGTCAAGGAGGGTCGCGGCTGGACGGCCCTGTCGAGCGTGCTCGGCATCGGCGTCGGGCTGGCCGTGCTGGTGTGGCCGAGCATCTCCGCTCTCGGGCTGCTGTACGTGATCGCGGCCTACGCGATCGCGTTCGGCGTGATCGCCATGGGAGGCGCATTCTGGCTTCCGATCACAGGCGGAGACTCCGTGCTGCTGTCCTTGAGCGGGCTCGTCTCCGTCCTGTTCGGCTTCATCATGTTCGTGAAGCCGGGCGACGGCGCGCTCGTCCTACTCGCGCTGATCGCAGCGTTCTCGATCGTCAAGGGCATCACCGAGCTGGTGGTGGCGATCGGCGGGGCGCGCATCGTGAAGCGCGAGTTCACCACCTCTACCGGGGCGACCGCATAGATCCGTCCCGACATGTGCGGGGGGCCTCCGGCTCCCCGCACACAGGAGGCCCACGATGTCAGATCGCCACAACACATATCCGAACACGCGCGAGGCAGCCGGCGGACGCGGCGCGGGCGAGTCGACGTTCGATCGCGCGAAGCCGATCGCACTGGGATTGATGCTGGCGGTGCTCGCCGTGGCCGGTCTGCGCGTCCTCGTCCAGCTCGAGCACGTCCTCATCCTCGTGTTCCTGGCCGTTCTCGTTGCGTCTGCGCTTTCCCGGCCGGCCGCCGCACTGGAACGCCGTGGTGTGCCGCGCGGCGCCGCGGTCGCTCTTGTGCAGCTAGCCGCGACGGTGGTCATGATCGCGCTCGTCTGGATCGTGGTGCCGCCACTCGTCAGCCAGCTGCACCTGTTTGCGCAAGACGCACCGAGCTACGTCACCAGGTTCCACCGAATCCGCCACGAGTATGCATCCATCAAACGACAGTATCCCGAGGCGGGCACGTTCGATTCGCAGGTTTCGGCCGTGGCCGCACGGCTGGCGAGCGGCGTGGGCGGACGGCTGGTCGACCTGCCGCTGAGCGCCGCGCAGATGCTGTTCAACCTGATGATGGTCTACGTGCTCTCGACGCTGCTCGCGCTCCGGCGCGAGCGCGTGCTCGACGCCGCGCTGCTCCTGGTGTCGCCCCACCGGCGCGACCGCGCACACGACGTGATGGACAAGATCTGGATCCGCCTGGGCGCCTATCTCCGCGCCAAGCTGGTGGTCATGGTGTGCGTCGGCGTTCTGATGTACGCCGCGCTTCGGCTGCTCGGCGTCCCTTTCGCGGTGCCCCTGTCAGTGATCGTGGCGTTCGGCGAGCTGGTACCGAGGGTCGGCGTGTGGATCGCGCGCATCCCGCTGCTGGCGATCGCGGCGTTTCAGGGATGGGAGACGCTCGGCCTGACGTTCCTCGCCTCGGCCGCCATCGAAGAGCTGAAAGCCGACGTGATCGGGCCGCGAGTCGAGGCGAAAACGCTCAACATGGACCCCCTGCTGACCCTCCTCGCCGTGCTGTGCGGAACCACGCTGCTCGGATGGGAGGGAGCGCTGATCGCGGTGCCGTTCGCGGCGATGCTGCAGGTCGTGTTCGAGGAGGTGATCGTGCCCCGGCGTCTCGCGCAATTCGACGCCGACGGTGGCGGCAGCGAGGAGCGTGCCGGCGCGGACGAGATGGTCCGCTCGAGCGCATGGGAGACCACCGGTCGCCGGCCTTCGGTCATACACTTCACCCGCGGCTGACCCGCGCCTTTGCAAGCCGGTAAGCCGTTGCGGTTCGTTGCCGGCTCGGCGAGAGTAGGCATCCATGGCGGCACCTCAGCACACGTCAGGGGCGACGAACTCCGTCCCCTTCGACCCGCCCGACCGCAGCCCGGGATGCGTCGGTGGCCGAACGGGACGGCGTAGGAGGAGACCGGTGGTGGTTGGTCGGCAGGGTGCGCCGTCGGGGTCGAGGCTTTTGGGTTCGGGGTGGACGCGGTAACGGTTGAGGGTGTCCGCGTAGGTGCGGACTCTGACGGCGTCGAGATCCGGATCGTCGTCGGCGGTCGTGATCGCGAAGTGCCGCCGGGTGTAACGGTCTTGCCAGGGGAGGTCGAGCCAGCGGGTGGGAACTCGGTCGTACGGGGCGATCAGCTGAAACCTGGTGGGGTCGACTCCGGGCGGGTGGGCGAGGGGGGCGACCTGCGTTGAGACCAGGAAGTTGAACGCGTTGATCTGCCCTTCGAGCGGCGTGGTCTGGGGGTGCAGGCAGTGTCTCCTATGAAGGCGAGGTGGGCGGCGATGGAGAAGGTCTGGTGAAGAGGTTGGGTCGAGCGGAGGTGCTGCTAGGGTTGGCCCATGAACGAGCGCCCGCGTCGCTGGTCGGCGCCAGCTCGACGAGACCCATCACTGCTGCTGAGCTGAAGTTCCTGGTTCGCTCAGTGTTCCTGCCGTGCCCCGGCCTGGCTAAGCCGTGGCGGCGTCGTTCGCTTCGCCATGACTACGTTGCCCTTGCGCTCGTAGAGCGCGCGGGCCTCGCGCGTGGCTTGCGCCGCACGTTCGGCCTCGCCGGCGACCTCGAGCACCTGGGCGAGATCGAGCAGAGCGTCGGCGTGCACGTCGAGTGCGTCGGTGAGCTCCGCGATCGAGACCGCTTCGCGGGCGAGCCTCTCGGCGGATTCGGTCTTGCCGCCGTGGGCAAGGACCTTGGCGTCGATCTGGCGCCAGAGCAGCTGGGTCAACACGTCCTGGCTGGCACCGAGGTCCTTCGCGAGCTGCGACCATTCAGTGGCCTCGTCGTAGCGCTGCAGGACGCATAGCGCTTGTCCGAGCTGGCCCGCCAGCGTCGAGAGCACCGACCGTTCGCCCATCCGCTCCAGCCGCGCGCAGCCGGCGCGGGCGTAGTCGGCGGCGGCGGCCGCGTCACCGGCGAGCAACTCGACGTGGTATTCGGGATACCACCCGCCGCGCTCGTAACGGGTTCCGAGCTCCTGCGAACGTGACGCTGCCTGACGGCACAGGAGACGCGCCTCGGCGATCCTGCCGGACATCGCCTCGAGCACGGCGTGGATTCCAATCACGATCGGTTCGTGATCGAGGTGCGGATGCGCAGCGATCCATGACAGCCCTTCATTGACGGGTGCCGGACCGTACAGCTGGCCGGCAGCCAGGAGGACCTCGATCGTCCTCGCCTTGGCGAGGTCGCCGGAGCGGGTGGCATGAGCGAGCGCATGTTCGAGCGCAGTGTTGCGCGTGGCGAAGCGCGCCCGCACGTGTGCGACGTTCGCGAGCGCGAACCAGGCCTGGGTCAGGCCGGTGTCGTTGTTCGCCTCCCCGCACTCGGTGAGCGCCTCGCCCGCCAGCTTCTCGAGCCTTCCCAGGGCGCTCTCGGTCTCGGTTGCGAGCTCGTGGACCGTGCGGGCCAGAAGGGCGGACAGCTCGTCGGCGCGGTTTCCCGCAGCCGTGGCGCGCTCGCCTGCGCGCGTCAGCACCGCCCTGGCATCTTCGAGGCTGCCGCTGGCGTAGAGCGCTTCGGCAAGGTCGAGCTCGGGGCCGATCGGTCGGTTCGGCCGGTCGTCGAGCTCGACGGCTCGCTGCAGCAGACTCGTGGCTGCCAGCACGTCGGCGCGCGTGAGGGCGCGCCGGCCGGCGGTGGTCAGAAGCGTGGCCGCACGCCGCCCGAGAGACCGCGCGCGTTCGCTGTCCGGCGCCAGCTCGGCCTCGTAGCTGTGTGCTTGCTCGAGGTGGAAGGCGATGATCTCGTCCGGCTCACCCGACCGACCCGTGCGCGGCTCGAGCACGTCCGCAAGCCGCTCGTGCAGGTCGGCGCGCCTGCGCTTGGGGGTCGCGTTGTAGGCGGCGTCTCGAAGAAGGAGGTGGCGGAAGCGGAAACTGTCGTCGTCGGTCTCGCGCTGGTGCGCGGAGCGGATCATGTCCTTGCGGGCGAGCCCTGTCAGAAGCGAGGTGAGCTGTGCCTGGTCGGGGTCGAGCGCCGCCAGCACGCCGTGGTGGAAGACCTCGCCTTCGACTGCGGCCGCCTCGAGCAGTTGCCGCTCAGGCTCGGCGAGTTGGTCGAGGCGTGCGGCAAGCAGGGCCTGGATCGTGGGAGTCACACTCATCTCGGCGCCGTCGGCGGCCAGGGTGGCTGCGACGAGTTCTTCGGCGAAGAGTGGGTTGCCGTCGGCGGCGTGGACGATCCGCCTGCGAGCCGCTCCTGAGACCCCCCGGCCGGCGAGTGCAAGACGGACGTCAACCACCCGTTCGACCTCGGGCGGCGGAAGAGGCTCGAGCGGGAGCACCACTGGCCAGCCGGGCCTGTGTTCGAGGAGCTCGGGTCGTGCCAGGCACACGAGAAGGATGGGCGCACCGGTCGAGAGCAGCGCGATGTGCTCGATGAGCTCGAGGAAGACGACCTCAGCCCACTGAATGTCGTCGAAGATCGCCACCAATGGGCGCTCGGAGGCAGCCGCCTCGAGCAGTTTGCGCGCCGCCCAGGCGACCTCGTCTGTCGATGTGACGCCGTCCTCGCCGGCAAGGACGGCGAGCGGGTCCCGCACCGACGCGGCGAGCATGGCCGGCAGCGGCTCCAACTGCTCCACCACCTCCAGCAGCGGCCAGTAGGTGATTCCCTCGCCGTAGGACAGGCAGCGGCCGGCTACGACGTGTGCGTCGACGCTTTCGCGGAACTCCTGGGCCAGCCGCGACTTGCCGACGCCCGCTGCGCCGACGATCGTGACGAGCTCGCAGGAGCGCCTGCTCGTCACACGCCCCCAGGCGCGCGTGAGCACATCCAGTTCCGCCTGGCGGCCGACGAACGGCGAATCGAAGGGGCGCAGCGGCCGGCGTGGGTCAACCGCCAGCAGGCGGCGGGGCCGCATCGGGGCACCCTCCCAATCGAGGGCGTCGTACGGCTCCGACTCGATGCTGACGTGCGTCACTCGGAATGTCGTCTCGTCCAGCAAGACTCCACGCAACGGCGCCGCCCGCGCGAGTCGCGCCGCGAGCCGCACCGGCTCTCCTATCGCCGGTCGTCCGGCCGGCCCCACCACCACCTCGCCGCCCGCAATCCCGAGCTGCGGCTCAGCACCCAACTCCGCCAACGCGTCCCGCGTCTCGAGCGCCGCGCGCAGCGCTCGCAGGCCGTCGTCGTCTCGGACGGCGTGGAGCCCGAACACCGCTGTGATGGCGTAGCCGGCGAACGGTTCGACCACACCGCCGTGGGTCTCGACCGCCGCCTGCAGTCGTTCGACGTAGAGGTCGAGTCGGCTCTGCTGAGCCTCGGGGTCTGTGGTCGCAGCCAGCTGCACCGAACCGCTGAGGTCGCAGCAGAGAACGGTTACGAGCTTCCGGCGCTCCGTCTGCGGGAGCGTGGCCACGGCGGTCCTCAACCGGAGAGAGACATCAGACTCGACCGCCGGTGCGTCCGTCTCCGGTGTCCGGAGCGACCGACGCGGGGCGCGCAGCGAGCGCCGGGTCACGGTCGAGAATCCGACGTTCGAGGTCGCGGAGCTCCCGACTGGGCTCGAGACCCAGGTCGTCGACGAGCTGCCGCCTCCAGTCGCGGTAGCCCTCGAGCGCCTCGGCCTGCCTGCCCGCCCGGTACAGGGCGACCATCAACTGCCGGCGCGGGCGTTCGCGCATGGAGTGGACCGCTCGTCAGAGCCTCGAGCTCCCCGATCAGGCGCGCGTCCTGCCCGAGTGCCAGCTCGACCTCGATCCGCTCCTCCAGGGCGTTCAGGCGCTCTTCCTCGAGACCGGCCAACTCGCCGCCGAGGTCGAGCTGTTCTGCGACATCCGCGAGCGGCGGGCCGCGCCACAAGGCGAGGGCTTCACGCAGCAGAGCAACGGCCGCGTCGAGCCGTCCGGCTCGGGCCGCAGCGTCGGCCGCGGCGTGCAAGCGGTGAAAACGGCACAGATCCGTCTGCTCTTCGGTGACGGCCAGCCGGTAACCGGGGCTGCGTGTCTCCAGCGTCCCGTCGGGGAACCGCTTGCGGAGCCGCGAGACGTACGCCTGCACGATCTTTCTGGCCGTCGGCGGCGGACGCGTGCCCCCACAGACCATCGACGAGACGCTCGACCGAAACCACCCGCGGCGCCTCCAGGGCCAGCAGCCCGAGCAGTGCCCGCGGCTTCCCGGCGGGAAGCTCGATCGGTCGATGTTGATCGACGACCTCCAGCGGACCGAGCAGCTGGAACTCCACACCGGAAGCGTAGATCCCGCGCCCTCTTCCCGCTTGCATCGGCGCCTCCGCCATCCGCCGATGCACCAGGCGTGCACCCGGCGTCAACCGACAGCCGCGATCCTCGCTGCATGACTTCTCCGAACCGAATCGTGAGACGAGCCATACCGCGTCAGGGACGTGCCTCGCGCATGATCCTCACGGCGGCGTGGATCGTCGCCCTGACGCTCCCACTGGTCGGCCTTGTGTCCCTGCTGTTGCGCCGGCAGTTCGATCCCAAGTGGGACGACTCGAGCCTGCATTTCGTCTTGTTTCTGGCGGTCGGCGGCGGCGCCTTCGCGCTCGCCTACATCGCCGGACAGGCCGCCGACCGTCGCGGTGATGCCCGAGTATTCCTGCTCTCGCTGGCGTTTCTGGTCACGGGCGGGTTTCTGGCCGTGCATGCGATCGGGACGCCGGGGGTGCTCATTCACAACGAGCTCGTCGGCTTCACGGTGGCCATTCCGGTCGGCTTGCTGATTGCAGCGCTCTTCGCGTGCGCATCCGCGTTCGTCGACGTCCGGCCCGGCGTCGCGCCGGCTGTGGTGCGCCACCGCGCCGCGCTGCGGCGCTCGGTGATCGCGGCCATGGCGGTGTGGTCGGTGTGGGCCCTGGCCGAGCTGCCGCCGCTGGGCGGCGCCAGTCAAGAGGCCGGAGGCGTGGCGCTGCGCGCACTCGCCGCCTTCGGGGCACTCGTCTACGCGGCCTCGGCCTGCCGCTACCTGATCGTCTACCGACGGAAGATGACGCTGCTTCCCGCAAGCGTTATCGGCTGCTTTACGCTCCTCGGCGAGGCGCTCGTGGGGTCTGCGCTCGAGGGCGAGCGCACGTGGCACGCGAGCTGGTGGGAGTGGCACGCGCTGATCGTGACCGCCTACGTGATCGTCCTCTACGCGGCCCGTACTCAGTGGCGGCAGGAGCGTTTCCACGAGCTCTACCTCCCGAGCACGCGGGAGCACCCACAGGAGGTGACCGTGCTGTTCGCCGATCTTGCCGGTTTCACAACGTTTGTCGAGCAGGCATCGCCGGCGGAGCTCGCGGGGATGCTCGCCCAGTACTACGGGCTGGCGACGCCGCTCATCAGCGATGGCTTCGGCGGTGATGTCGAGAAGTTCATGGGGGACGCGATCATGGCGACGTTCAACACCCGGGGTGACCAACCCGACCACGCCGCACGCGCCGCCCGTGCGGCGCTCGAGCTCCAGCGGCGGATGGCGACCCTGACGGCGGACCATCCAGAGTGGCCCAAGCTGCGGGTGGGCGTGAACAGCGGGGAAGCGCTCGTCACCCAGCTCGGCGGCCGGGGGTACGTGACCTACGCCGTCGTCGGCGACATCGTCAACGTCGGGGCCCGGCTCGAAAGCCAGGCGCCGGTCGGCGGCGTCCTCATCGGCTCTGGTACCTACCGCCGGCTCCCCCAGCGCGCCGTCGTCGAACCTCGGCCCGGGCTGGTCGTGAAAGGCAAGTTGGCTCGAGTCGACGCCTTCGTCTTGAACGCTCTGCCCAGCCACACGACCTGAGAAGGACACATGAACACGACGCTTGCCCATCCCCTCACTCCCGTGACGACTGCGGGAGTCCGTCCCCTCGAGGACACGATCCGCTCGACCTGGCTCGCGGTGGCAGGAAGCCCCGCCACGGACCGTCTGCTCGAGTGGGCCCCCGACCTGTTCGCCTTTACCGATGTCATTCTCGATCGAACCGAGGCGTATCGCTTCGTGGTGTCCCCTCCGGCCCACCGCACGTGGCCGCCCTCGGGCGGCGCGGCGTGGCGCGACCTTGTGAGCGCCGCCGCACGAAGCTGGGCCACGCGGCTCGCAGGCGGATCGCAACCACCGGCCGAACTCCTGCAGGCGGAATGGCGAGTGCTGGCCAGCGAACTCGATACGCCGCTCGACGAGGTGGCATCGGGCCAGGCTTGGCGTGCGTGCCAGGCGCTGCTCACCCTGCACGCGATCGCCGACGAGGCGTGCGCCGGCGTCGCCGCAGGCACGTCACGGCCGGATGAGCATTGGATCGTGTCGGGAGCGCGGATGCTTGAACTCCTCGCACGGACGGGATCGATCGCGCGGATCGATCCCGCCCGACTGCGGGTCCTGCCGAAGTACCGCACCGCCCCTGGAGGCATCACGTCGCGATCGATCTCGCGCTACGCAGCGGTCGCGCCGTCGAGGGTGACGTACAGCGTGCGGAGGGTGGCGACGCCGAGGTCTGGATCAGCAAGCGACGACATCAACGTCCTGCTGCTGCCATGGCCGCTCCGCCTCTCGGCGGGCGACTTTCAACCCGTGGCCGATTCGATCGAGGAGCGCGACGCCGAGCCCTTCGGGTTCTTTCGCTATCTGCCCGCCGAGCCGTTCGACCTCTCGCTGGTCGATCGCCTGCTGGTGTCCGCGCGCGAGCATGTGGATCGCGTCGACGTCGTCGTTACCCCGGAGAGCTCGGTCCCCCGCGAGGCGATCGCCGGGTTGGAGGCGCTGCTGTCCCGTCACGGCGTGACGATGCTCGTCGCCGGAGTCCGAGACGGTGCCGGCGCCGGCGCCGCGCGCGATCTCATGTCCAACTGGGTGCACTTCGGTGCCTTGGTCGACGGACGGTGGTGGCATTCCCGCCAGAACAAGCATCACCGCTGGTCGCTCAACCGAAGCCAGATCGAGCAGTACCACCTCGGCGCGGTGCTCGACCCGCGCGTACGCTGGTGGGAGGCGATAGAGATCCAGCGCCGCTCCTTGCAGGTCATCGAACGGGATGACGGTCACACGGTGGCGTCGCTCGTGTGCGAAGACCTCGCGCAACTCGACGACGTCGTGCACCTGCTGCGGGCCGTCGGGCCGACGCTCGTGGTCGCGCTGCTCTTGGACGGGCCGCAACTTGCCTCGCGGTGGACAGCTCGATACGCGTCGATGCTCGCCGACGATCCAGGATCCGCCGTGCTGACCCTGACCGCGCACGGCTTAGCCGCCAGCGCCCGGCGCGCCGGCCAAGATCCAGCCACCCCCGTCGCATTGTGGAAGGACAGCGCTCGCCACGTACAGGAGATCAGCCTCGAACCCGGCGCTCAAGGCATCCTCCTCCGCCTCCACGGCAGCCGCACCATCCGACGGGCCGCCGACGGCCGCTCACCCGAGCACAACGCCGCCGACCTGCGCCTCGCCGACGTCGTCCAACTTCACGCCGCCCCAACCTCCAGCCGTGTCACCGCCCCCGGCCCGCCACCGGAGCCACTCCTCTCCGCGGCGGACGTCACCGTGCTGCTCTCGTGGACCGAAGCCCTCGCTCGAGCCCGTAGGGCGCAACCGACCGCCGTCGGAGCCGTCCTCGCGAATGCTCGAACAGGCTCCGCCTGGCGCGCCGACCTCAACCTGCCACAACCGACGGGCGCCCTCTCGAACGCGTTGAACACTCTCGGGGGCGGTGAGGACGTCGGTGATTCCGTGTAGGGATCGCGCCTCGTCGCCGGTTGCCAGCGAATCCACCCGCTGTTGGGGACGGTATGGCTGGGAAACCCGCTCCCGCGAGTGCCGACGGCGGTTGGGCCGGTCGGGTTGACGAGCCGGCGGTGAGCTGACAGTCCCCGCGTCAAGGGGTGACCGCAAGGCCGAGCGAGCCACTTGCGGTTGCGACTGTGGCGGGCGACATCGGCCTGATCCCGCCGGTGGTGGGGTTGATCGTGTATTGCGCGACTTTGCCGTCGTTTTCGCTGGTGACGTACGCGCTCTCGCCGTTGGGGGGCGATCGCGATCGCCTCGGGGTGCACCACGGTGGCAGCGGTTGATACGGGCTCAGAGCTAAGCGTGCCGGTGCGCGGGTTGATGCGGTATTGCGAGACCCCGCTGCTAGTGACGCCGATGACGTAAGCGTTCTTGCCGTTGGGCGCGATCACGATGTTGTGCGTGGAGCCTCCGGTGGTCTCAGGCGTCTTTGGGGACAGTTTTCCCGTCGTCGGCTGATCGTGTATTCCTGCCTCCTGCCAAAGATCCCTGCCGACCGGGCGTCGTACCCCGATTCGCACGAGGCTGAGGAACGCTGTGAGCGTGCGACTGCTCCCCTTCTCGCGCCACCTACGACAGGCACCACCTCGAGCACTCCATTCCCCGTTGTGGTGCGGACGGGTTGCGATCGCGATGGAGCGGGCACCACACCGAGTTTAGCTCGACGGACATCGTCTCCTCAGTCGGACACGTTTGTAGCGCGAGCACGGGGATGCCCCTAGCCCGACCGGACGCGTAGGCTCGACTCGCATGCCAGCGATGGGGGGCCGGTTTCGGGAGCCCTTATCTCCTAACCCGTATGCGCACGGACGTCCGACTCCCATGCCAGCCGCGGGCTCGGGGACAACAACGGCGGCCTGGGGACAGGTCAGGGACACGAACCCGGCGTGAGGGACAAGATCTCACGATCTTGTCAAAACAAGCGGCGTTTTGGGACGAGAAGATCGAATCGTCGTGTAGAGGTGGGAGATCGGCATCTATGCACAGATGCCGCGGCCGACCGCCGGTCGGATAGACGCCTTGCACGGGCTGACACTCGAGTTCTCGTTCTGACATCCCACTCACGCGGCGCAGGCGCCTCTGACATTTCGCACGACTTTGTTCATGTTCAACAAGCAGACTGACAGCCATCGCCTCGCCGGAGGCGTGGTAGGGATCTTGGCCGAGGGTCACGAACCGCACCTCGCCAAGCGGCGGTCTGGCGCTTCTGCGACTCCGACCAGATCAGCACGCGCTGTACGTCGTCGAACCAGCCCAGCCGATCACGGCCGCGCATCACCTGTTCCACTAGCCGCTCGGGATCCACCCGTCGAGAGCCGTAGTCGACCGTGAGCACTGCGAGACAGGGAGCTGGCCGCGTCCACACGATCCCGCGATCGCGGGATCCGGCGACAGCGTCGCGAAGATTCGCCAGATAGGTGCGGTAGGGGACGGGCACGCGGATGATCTCGAGGGGGTCGCCCTCGGCTCCGACGTGCTCGCCCGTGTTCAACAACTGAACCGCCCGGTCCATCCGCTTCAGCTGGGCGGAGTGCTCCCGCGGACCGCCAGCGCGCTTCACCTCCATCAGATTGACGCGCACATGCCCGTTGCCTGGCTGAATGATCGTGAGATCGCCGTGGCGGAGGCGGTTGGTGATGTCGTTGTGGATCCCAAACACACCATTTTTCCAAAGCGCCTCGAGCTGGGCGAGCTCCTCATCGCGGCCGATCTCGGCCGCTAGGCGTCCAACTCGCACGCCCTCCCCCAGGATGGTGAGCGCTGCGCGGTCATACCCGAGGGCACGCCACGCGATCCCATCACCGATCACCCGAAATGCATGTAGGAGGGCGTTGGACACCTTCCGTTCCCGCTTGGCGTACTCGAGGATCGCCTGCGGCCTTGATGTGATCAATCGGCTTCGGCGGCTCCTGCACGAGGCGGCGGATCTCCGCGGTTGCCTCGCTGTCCATGCGCTTGAGGTCGTCGTCGACGAGCGTCTGATGGGCGCCGAACCGTGCGAGCAGGTCGAGGTGGAGCTGGAAGTAATCGCTCGCTGTCCGGGCCGTCCGCAGCCGACGCAGACACTCGAGGATGAACCCACGCTCTTTCTGGTATCGCGGCGCATTCAGGAGCTGGTTCTCGGCAGTCAGCGTGCGAGATCGAACTCCATACAGCGGTCTTACGCTTTGCCGAGACGACCGGCGATGCGGTCGAGCATGCGGAGCTGAAGGTCGGCCGTCATTACCACCTCGGAGGCGAGGATGGCGCTCCCGTAGTCGACGCGTCGGTGCCCGGTCTCGTTCCGGAAGACGCCGAACGGGCCTCGAAAGAACTCCATCATCGCCACCTGCTCGGACCGAGTCGTCGCAGGGTCGGCTAAAGGGCCTGGCTTCGTCGGGTTGAACGCATTCGTGATCATCGGCAGGCGATGATCAGCATTGTCGAAGCCGGCGAGGTCGCGGATCCGAGACTCGACCTCCCGGAAGGCGATGAAGACCGCGACGTCGTAGTTGCCAACGAGGAACTGGTGGCGAACCTCGGCACCGATCGATCGGTGCAAATCGACGCCGAGCCTTGACTCGGCACGCGCGGTCGCCGCCGGCTCGGCTTCAGCGAGGATCCGGAGACCGCGCTTGGTCACGTACCCCCAGCCGGTCTCGTTGCCGGGGCGCACGGCGACGAGACCGTTCACAGCAAGCCAGTCGTAAGCCTCGGAGACCGCCATCAAGAAGGACTCATCCGTGGCCGCTCCAGGGGCATGGTGCTCCCAGTTTCCAGGCACCCCGACATTTCCTCGGGTGAGCAGATGGCCTTGGCCCGCCTCGTGGATCAGCCCCAGTAGCCGCACCGCGAGGTCGTCGACCGATAGTTGAACGGCCTCGGCCGGCGGCGGGATGTACGCGTGCGACGGAGTCGGGATCATCTCCTCGACGGTACTTGACGCACCCGACAGACCTGTCGTGATTACCGACTCATCCAGTGGGCGAGCGTCGTCCCCGCTGACAGCGGTGGGTGCGTTCTCTCCGGGACCACACGGGGGAACATCTGATGGCGTCGACGGCGCGGCCATCTACGTGGACGAGCCTCAAAGCGCAGGCACGCCCGTGATGGTGTCGCGGCCAGCCAGACGAAGCTCTAACGCTTCGGCGCAAGAAAGCAGCGAAACGCCGGCAAGAATCGTCCTACGCGGCGAGAGCCAGCGGGCTCCGAGAGACTTATTTGTACGCCCCGTGGCGGGCGACGATCTGGCGTGCCGCGTCTCGGCGGACCCAGAACCGCTGGGCGGCGGGTTGGGTTTCCGCGGCGCCGTTACCGCGGGTGTCGCGTCGCTGGATCACGTGGCCCGGTATCGCTGGTCTTGGGCGTTGCGGCGGGTCTGGACGGGCTCGACGAGGCCGAAGGCGATGAGGCGGTTGAGGGTGAGGCGGACGGTCTCGCGGTGGATCCCGCAGCTGGTGGCGAGCTCTCGGGTGCCGAGCGGCCCGGACTCGCGGAGGAGTTCGAGGACGTTTTGGCCGCGTGGGCCCGGGCGGCTTGCGCGGGTTCGGCCTCCGCGAGCCTTGGCCTCGGCGGCGCGCACTCGGGCTTCATGGTCGCGGTTGGCCGCGCGCTTGGCTCGGTCCTTGCGGCGCGATTCGGCCAGGTAGAAGGCGAGGCCGCCTCGGAGCTTGAAGGCGCCGACGGCGGGCGCGCCGGAGTGGACGCGCGCGAATCTGCGCCACATGTTGTCGGATGACGCGCGGCCGTCCAACCACCCGAGGTACCCGTCTATCCAGTTCAGCAGTTCCAACTCGGTGTGCGGCGGGTGGCTGCGCTTCGGGGGAGTGGGGACTGGACGTGGTTCGAGTCCGGCGTCGGCGAGGGCGGCGTCCCAGTCTTGGCCGTGGAGCCACAGGATTTGGGAGAGGGTGGGCAGGATGTCTTCGAGCGCCTGGTGTTCGATGGGCGAGCGATCGGCTGCGATAGTGAGGAGTTCGTGGCGTCCGTCTTCGTAGCCTTGGGGTGTCAACGTTGCTCTGCCGCGGGAGCGGGCGACCCGTTGGAGGGCGTTGCGGGCGCGCTGCTGCGAGATCGGCCGGTCGGGCACTGACCGCTGCGCGGCGTCGAACATCGTCAGGTCGATGCTGGGATCCGACACGGCGCGTCGTAGTGAGTCCCAGGGCAGTGGGCGCCCGTGGGCGTCGGCGAGTTGGCGGCAGATCTCGTGCGCTCGTGGGATCCGGCCCCACCGGTGTCTCAGGTACTTGCGGTGGGCATTCCACTCGGCGATCGTGAGCGTCTCGGGTGGCTTCTTGTGGCGACGGGCGGCGACCGTGGCGACGTCTCGGGCGATCTGGTAGAGCGTAAGGCGGTCGTAGGTGCGTACGAAGCGGCCGTCGGGGCGGCGCTGGGCTCGTCGGGCGCGGCGACTGCTGGCGGAGCGCTGGGGAGACGCCGCCATCAGTCGCTTCTCGTGCTAAGGGCGTCGGCGATGAGTCGTTCCCAGGTGCAGGGCTGCTTGGTGTGGCGGTTGTACCGGCGAAGGAGCTCGTGCGCTTGGGCGGGGGCTCCGAAGGTGTCGCTGATCGTGTGGCGGGCCTGGTTCCACGTCCGCTGGGACACGAGCTCGGGCGGCAGATCGACGTAGTCGCTCGTGGCGACCGCGGCCGCCACGCCCGCCCGTACCGTGGCGAGCAGCCGACCGCGGTAGCTGGGCTGGTTTCGGGGCGGGTCGGTCTTGCTCATGCGGTGTGGAAGGGGAGATCGGTGTCGTTTGCGCGCCGGGCGTCGATGCGGCGGGCGTGGTCTGCGGCGCCTACGCCGGCGACCTTGATCAGGCGGGTGCGCGGGTCGATCACGCTTGACTGGCGGACGGGCGTGTCGGGGTTGGTCTGGACGTCCATGCCGATAGCGTCGAGGTAGCCGTGGCGGAGGACGGCCCGGAACCAGTCGAGGACAAGTGCCGCCCAGCAGCGCAGGCGTTGCGCTTCGACGCCGGGGGCGTTGATGCGTGACGAGGTGTCCTTGCCGCAGAAGCTGCTTCGCGCCCGCTCGTGGCGGAAGATGCCCTCGCGGTTGTGGTGGATGAAGCGGACGTCCGCGTAAAGCGGGTGGACGCGTGAGAGCGGCACCAGGCTCACAGGGTCGGCGCGGCACGCGATCGACTGAGGGCTCGGACTTCCGCCTACCCGTCGGCCACCCTCACACGTCGGCGCCACCGACCGCGCCAGTACGCAGGGGCCTGACACATCGGGCTGAGGGTGGAGGTCACCCGGCTATCACTCCGTCAGGAACGCGTCGACGTCGCGGGCGAACTCGGCGTGGTGCTGGAACAGGAACCCGTGTGCGGCATCCGGGTAGATCTTCACCCGTGCCTGCGGGATGAGACCGGCGAGCAGGTGGGAGAAGTGGGGCACGATCATCGGGTCGCCGTCGCCGTTGGCCACGAATACGGGCATGCCGATCGCGCTCACCCGCTGCAGCTGGCCGTGATCTGGGATGCCCCAGTCGCACACGGCGTCGTACTGAGCCTGCCGGGTCCGCCAGGTCGTCTGCGCGTCGCGATCTTCGCGGCGGGCTGTCAGCCTCCCCAACGTCTTCATCCCCGAGTCTCGGCTTGCGGCCGAGTGTGTGAAGAAGACGTCGAGGTACCCGTCGGGGTTGGGCTTGGGCTCGCCCACGGCTGCGATCACCTCGGGTGCCCATCCGTGCATCCCGGCGGCGCCGCGCGGGGCTGACGATGCGAGCACCAGGCGCCGGACGATTGCCGGCCTGATCAGCGCGATCTCCTGGGCGACGAAGCTGCCGATCGAGAAGCCGAGCAGGTCGACCGGGCCGAGCTCAAGTGCCTCGAGGAACGCGATGGCGTCGCGCGCCATCTGTCCGACCGTGCTCGGCGTGGTACCGGTCGATCCGCCCACCCCGGCGTTGTCGAACGTCGTGACCCGCCGGTCGTGCGCCAGCGCGTCGACCAGAGCGGGATCCCAGTTGTCGAGGTTCCCGCGGAAGTGCTGGAGCAGCACCAGCGCCGGCGTCCCTTCGCCGACCTGGCGGTATGCGTACTCGATCCCGTTCTCGGCGCTGACGACTCGGTTGGGAGCCGTCAGGTACTTGCTGGTGGTGGGTAATGTCGCGCTCATGTCTGTTCCGCCTCTCCGGAGAGGAAGTGCTCGGCGTAGGGGGTGTCGGCGAACATCTCGCGCAGTAGGCGCGAGAAGAACATCACCGAGCTCAGCGGCCGGTAGTGGGCTGCGATGTGCTGCGCCTGCCCGTCCGCGTTGAAGGTGACCAGGTGGACGGCCCCGAGCGGCCGGCCGCGAACCTGGGTGGTGTAGTCCTCGATGAAGCCGTTGTCGCCGAAGGCGCCGGCGAAGTTGAAGTCCTGGCGGTCGTACAGCCGGCGGGCGCCACCAACGAGGGTGCGGACGGCGTCCGCGCCCTGCACGGCGCCGTCGAGCATCGACCCCTCCAGGGTGACGTCGTCGGCCAGGTTGTCCACCCACGCCGGGTAGTAGTCCGCGAACCTGCCGGCGGGATCGCCCCTTCCCAGGTAGGTCGGAACGCCCTCGGTCGCTTGTGTGTTGGGGATGTTGGTCATGGCATCAGGATCGCCCGCCGGGTGCGCGCGTAGCGCCCGTGTCCACCCTGGTCTCGCGCCCGGGCATCAGACGAATTCCGCGCGGTGCTCGTGAAGGAACGCGGCAACCGAGAGCGCGCGGCGCCCGGTGATCTGCCCGAAGGTGTCGGTCGTGTAGTCGTTCTCGCCCGCGAGGATCGCCCACTCGCGCGCGATGAGCAGCTGAGCCGTCCCGGCCGGTACCCCTGCGCGGGTGAGACGCTCGAGGAACTGCCGCTCGGCGCTGACCATGAACGTGACGGGCTCACCGAGCTCCGCCGAAAGCAGCTCGAGCGCCTCCGGCCAGGACATCGGGACGGGGCCTGTGAGGTCGTGGTGGGTGCCCCAGAGCGCCGGGTCGGTGAGCACGCGCAGCCCGGCCGTGGCCGCGTCGCGGTGGTCGATCAGGGCCGTGCGGCCGCTTCCGGCCAGGCCTGTCCATGTGCGCGAGACGCGCACCTCGGGCGCCGCTGCGAGCAGTGACGCCGAGAAGATCGCGGGCCGGATCGTCGAGTACGGCACCGCGGTCGAGGCGGCGAACCGGTCGATGCTGTGGTGGGCGCGCTGGTTGATTCCGAGCGAGTCCGCCGAGGCGTTGAGCACCGAGAGGCGGATGACCTGCTCGATGGCGGAGATTCCGGCGGCGGCGTTGATCGCGATCCGTTGCAAGACGCCCTCGATCCCGACGAGATCCCATCGCGATGAACACCGTGCGGATCCCGTCGAACGCCTCGGCGAGGTCGCGCGGGTCGTCCAGGCGCGTAGGCCGGATGTGTAGCCCGTCGGCCTCGCCGAAGGCGCGGCGGGCTTTGTCGGGATCGCGGACGAGCGCGGCGACCGCATCGCCGCGCTCGAGTATCCCGCGAACTACCTCGCTGCCGACGCGGCCGGTGGCGCCGATGACTGCGGTGGTCATCGTGTCTCCACGGTGGGCCACGCCCGGCGATCCTCCCGCTACCGGTTCGCGAAGAAGTCGATCAGCAGGTCGTTCACGCGGTCGGCTTCGTCGTGATGAACCCAGTGCGACGCGTCGGGGAGGCGCTCGACGCGGTCGAGGTTGGGCACGTCGTCGTGGTCGGGCTCGGCGAGTCCGGCGCCGAGGTAGGAGTCGCGCTCGCCCCAGATGACCAGCGTCGGCGCCGCGAGCGGGCGCAGCTTTGCGACGGCCTCCTTCTGGGACTGCCGTACGGAGGCGCGGTAGTAGTTGATCATCCCGGCCGCTGCACCCGGCTGCGACCACGCCTCGACATAGCGTTCGATCTCCTCCGGCGTGTACGCCGGGTTCGCGTCCTCCAGGAAGTGCCGGAAGAAGTGCCAGTCTCTGGCGTGCACGACGTCCTCGGGCAGGCCTGGTACCGCGAAGAAGAAGAAGTACCAGGACTTCCGAAGCTGGTTCGGGTTGTGCAGGCCCTCCGAGAGCCGCCGCGGATGGGCCGCGTTGAGGATGGCGAGCCGGTCGACCACCTCCGGGTGGTTCATCGCGACCGTCCAGGCGATGCTGCCGCCCCAGTCGTGACCGACCAGCAACGCGGACTCGGCACCGAGCTCTTCGATGAGGCCCCGAATGTCGTCTGCCAGCAGGTCGACGCCGTAGGCCTCGAAGCCCTCCGGCTTCGACGACAGGTTGACGCCGCGCGTGTCCGGCGCGACGACGCGAAATCCTGCGGCTGCGAGCTGCCCGATCTGCAGCCGCCAGCCGAACCAGAACTCCGGGAAGCCGTGCAACAGAACGACCAGCGGCCCCTCGCCGGCCTCGACATAGTGCAGCCTGACGTCGCCGACGTCGGCGTAGCCCTCGCGGATCTCAATCCCGTCGTGCGGGATCAGGCTGCTGAACGTGGTGGCGAGCGGATCCAGCGCGGCCGCGACTGAGCCGGCCCCCGACGTGTGCTTCCCCATGACATCTCCTTTCCGACACCATTTCAAGACAACGCGGATGCTCGGTGTTCAGGCGATGGTTCGCCCCAGTGTTGACCCGGGTGCGCACGCGGGTCGACGTCCGCACTCGCGGTACTGGATCGGCAAGACCAGGGTGTCTACGGGGGCGAGGTGGACGGCCTCGCGTCAGGGTGCCTCCAGCAGAGCACGTGCCCCACGACGTCAGGAGACGGTATGGCTCTTTCGACACACGACTCCCAGACGGCGGCCGGCGCGGACGCCAGCGTTCGCCCGTTCCGGATCGACTTTCCGCAGGAAGCGCTCGACGACCTCCGTCGCCGGCTCTCGGCGACCAGGTGGCCGGAGCAGGAGACCGTCGCCGACGACTCGCAGGGAGTGCCGCTTCGGACGATGCAGGACATCCTCCGCCACTGGGGGACGGCCTATGACTGGCGCCCGTGCGAGTCGAGGCTGAACGGGCTGCCGAACTTCATGACCGAGATCGACGGGCTCGACATCCACTTCCTCCACATCCGCTCCGGGCAGGAGGACGCGCTCCCGCTGATCGTCACCCACGGCTGGCCCGGCTCCATCATCGAGCAGCTGAAGATCATCGAGCCGCTGACGAACCCCACGGCGCACGGCGCAAGCGCATCGGACGCCTTCCATCTCGTGATCCCGTCACTGCCGGGACACGGGTTCTCCGCCAAGCCAACCACGACCGGGTGGGATCCCGCCCGCATCGCCCGGGCCTGGGTGACGTTGATGAAGCGCCTCGGATACACCCGTTTCGTGGCCCAGGGCGGCGACTGGGGCGCGGCGGTCACACAGACGATGGGGATCCAGGCGCCTCCGGAGCTCGCCGGCATCCACTCCAACATGCCGGGCACCGCGCCGGCCGAGATCAACACCGCGATCCTGCATGGCGACCCGCCGCCGCCCGGCCTTTCCAGCGACGAGCGACGCGCCTACGACCAGCTGAGCACGTTCTACGCGAAGCACGTGGCCTACGCCCAGATCATGGCCACGCGCCCGCAGACCATGTACGGCCTGGCGGATTCGCCGGTCGATCTCGCGGCCTTTGCCATCGATCACGGCGACGGCACCGGCCAGCCCGGGCTCGTCGGACGGATCGTCCGGGGAGAGCTCGCGGGCGATCTGACGCGGGACGACATCCTCGACAACATCACCCTCTACTGGCTGACGAACACCGGCGTCTCGGCGGCCCGCCTCTACTGGGAGAACTCGGCCGCCTTCTTCGACGCCAAGCCCATCACCATCCCGTTCGCCATCAGCGTCTTCCCGGATGAGCTCTACCAGGCTCCCCGGAGCTGGGCGGAGCGTGCGTACCCGGACAACCTGATCCATTTCAACGAGCTCGACCGCGGCGGCCACTTCGCCGCTTGGGAGCAGCCGCAGCTTTTCGCGCAGGAGATGCGTGCGGCATTCCGACCGCTGCGGTGACCTCGAGTCAACCACACTACGAACCGAAGAGAGGTATCCCATGACTGACGAATCCCACACCGATGCAGCCACCGTCGTGCTGGTGCACGGCGCGTTCGCAGATGCATCCAGCTGGAGTGGCGTGATCGAGCGGCTGCAGGCGAAGGGCATACGCGTGACGGCGCCTCCGAACCCGTTGCGCGGCATCTCGGCGGACTCCGCCTACCTCGCGTCGTTCATCCGCCAGATCGACGGGCCCGTGATCGCCGTCGGCCACTCCTACGGCGGCGCCGTCATCACAAACGCCGCGGCGGGTGCCGAGAACGTGGTCGGTCTCGTCTACGTGGCGGCGTTCGCAACCGACGAGGGCGAGGCTCTCGGGGAGGTCGAGGCGGCATCGAAGGACAGCGTGCTGAACAGCGCCCTCGTTCCCCGGCAGTACCCGGACGCGGACGGTGGCACGGCGACTGAGTTCTTCATCGATCCCGCCAAGGCGCGCGACGCGTTCGCGGGCGACCTCTCCGACCGGCAGGCTGCGCTGATCGCGGCCACTCAGCGACCGGTGGCGGAAGTTGGATTCTCGGAGCGGTCTGGCCCGCCGGCGTGGAAGGACCGGCCGTCGTGGGCCGTCGTCGCCACAGGCGACCGGGCGGCTGGTACGGACGTCGTCCGCTCGATGGCGGAGCGGGCGGGCGCCAGGATCACCGAGGTCGAGGGCTCGCACGTGATCATGATCTCGCAGCCCGAGGCGGTGACCGACGTCATCCTCGACGCCGTCGCGACCGTCGGTTCCCCGGTCGGGATCGCCGGAGACTGACATGTCCGTCGACACATCGCCCGCGTCGTCGAACGCACGCCAGAGCACCTTCGGACCGGTGCTGCAGGTCGAGGCCGGCCTGCTCAACGTCGGCTACGTCGAAGAGGGCCCGGCCGACGGCCCCGCGGTGGTGCTCCTCCACGGCTGGCCGTACGACATCCACAGCTTCGCCGAGGTCACGCCGATGCTGGCGGCGAACGGCTATCGCGTGATCGTCCCGCACCTGCGCGGCTACGGCACGACCCGTTTCCTGTCCGGTGACACGTTTCGCAACGGGGAGCAGGCGGTGCTCGCGGTCGACGCGATCGCGTTGATGGACGCCCTGGACGTCGATCGGGCGATCGTGGCCGGCTTCGACTGGGGCGCCCGCACGGCCGACGTCATCGCGGCGCTCTGGCCGCAGCGCTGCACCGGCCTCGTCTCGGTGAGCGGCTACCTGATCGGCAGCCAGGCGGCGGGGAAGGTGCCGCTGCCGCCCGCCGCCGAGCTGCAGTGGTGGTACCAGCACTACTTCGCCACCGAGCGGGGCCGGGCCGGGTACGGAATGTACCGGCACGAGTTCGCACACCTGATCTGGCGCACGGCCTCGCCGAGATGGGAGTTCGACGAGGCAACGTTCGACCGCAGCGCGGCGGCCTTCGACAACCCCGATCACGTCGACATCGTGATCCACAACTACCGGTGGCGGCTCGGGCTCGCCGACGGCGAGGCCGACTACGCCGACCTGGAGCAACGCCTGGCGGAGGCTCCCTCCATCTCCGTCCCGACCATCACGCTCGAAGGCGATGCGAACGGTGCGCCGCACCCCGAACCGGGCAGCTACGCCGAGCGGTTCGCGGGCCCGTACTCGCATCGAACGATCGAGGGCGGCATCGGACACAACCTCCCACAGGAGGCGCCGAAGGCGTTCGCCGACGCCATCATCACCGTCGGTGCGGCGCGATGAGCATCTTCGGCGCCCCCCACACGCCCCTGGTGGCAGAGGGCAGGCTCCCGGGTTTCGGCGGGGCGAGCGGCTGGCTCAACTCGCCGCCGCTCGCCCCGGACGACCTGCGCGGGAACGTCGTCCTGGTTCACTTCTGGACGTTGACGTGCATCAACTGGCTGCGCACCGAGCCATATACACGGGCCTGGTCGCACGCCTACCGGGACGACGGTCTGGTCGTGGTCGGCGTCCACACGCCGGAGTTCTCGTTCGAGCACGACATCGGGCTGGTGCGGGAGGCGGCAAAGAAGCGAGATATCGACTACCCGGTCGCGCTCGACAACGACTATGCGGTCTGGAGCGCCTTCGCCAACCACTACTGGCCGGCGCTGTACCTCGCAGACCGGGACGGAATCATCCGCGACCACCACTTCGGCGAGGGACGCTACGAGAAGTCCGAGCGGACGATCCAGCGGCTGCTCGGCGTCGAGCGTGACCTCGTCTCGGTCGAGGGAACCGGCGTCGAGGCGGAGGCAGACTGGGACAACCTGCGCTCGCCCGAGACCTACCTCGGCGGCGAGCGCGGCGAGCGCAGGGCGTCGCCCGACCGTCTGCAGCTCAACGAGTGGGGCCTTACCTGCGAGTGGAAGACCACAGCCGAGAAGGCCGTGCTCGCCCGACCCGGCGGGAGCATCGCCTTCCGGTTCCACGCTCGCGACGTGCACCTCGTGCTCTCGCGCACTGGGGGCGAGCCCATCCCGTTCCGGGTCCTCCTGGACGGCGAGGCGCCTGCCCGTTCGCAAGGTGACGACACGGACGAGCAGGGCAACGGGGTTCTCGACGACGGCCGCCTCTACCAGCTCGTGCGCCAGCACGGCGAGATCCGCGAACGCACCGCCCGCATCACGTTCGCCGAGCGTGGCGCCGAGGCGTATGTGTTCACGTTCGGATAATCCGGGCGACCGATCCGCCGGGGCTGACGGTGGCGCTCCGTGACGTCGTTCTTCACACACCACGGACTGCCACTTCTGTTCGCTGCCGTCGCGGTCGAGTCGTTCGGGGTCCCGGTTCCAGGAGAGACGGCGCTGATCGCCTTTGGCGTCCTCGCGTCGCAGGGGCACTACCCGCTCGCGATCGTCATCGCAGTTGCGGCCACGGCCGCGATCGTCGGCGACAATCTCGGTTTCTGGCTGATCGGCCGCCGCGGGGGCCACGCGTTGATCGCGCGCTCTCCGTGGGTGGAGCGTCGTACCCGGCATGTGCTTCCGCGAACCGAGGCTCTGATCGGCCGGTACGGAGGACGGGCGGTTTTCCTTGGTCGCTTCGTCTCGGTCTTCCGCGAGACGATCGCATGGGTCGCCGGCCTGGCCGGGATGTCGTGGCCGCGGTTCCTGTTCTGGAACGCCCTCGGCGGGATCATCTGGGCGGCCGCGGTCGGGTTGCTGGCCTACTTTGGCGGCAAGGCGCTCGCCGAGGCGGTCAGCCGGTACGGGCTCTTCGCCGGTGTTGCGCTCGCGGTGGTTGCGGTGCTGTTCGTGGCCGCGCGCAAGCTCGTCGCACGGCGCCACCGCATCCAGCCGTGACCCGCGCGGCCCACATCGGTTAGACGAGCCCCGGTTCCGGGAGGGCGGCGTCGAGCTCCCTGCGGGAGCGGATCCCGAGCTTGGTGAACACCTTGCGCAGGTGCCATTCGACGGTGCGTGCGCTGAGGAACAGCTGTGCTGCGATCTCGGGGTTGGAGTGTCCGTCGCGGGCGAGCTCGGCGATCTGCATCTCCTGGGCGGTCAGCTCGTCGCGGGTCTCCGCCACGCGTCTGCGTACCTTCTCGCCCGTCGCTGCGAGCTCGCGGCGAGCGCGCTCCGCGAATGCCTCCATGCCGATGGCGGTGAGCATGTCGTGGGCGGCGCGCAACTGCTCCCGGGCATCGACCCGTCGTCCTTCACGGCGGAGCCATTCGCCGTAGAGCAGGTGCGCGCGGGCCTCTTCGGGTGCAATGCGGCAGCGACCCAGCCGGTCGATCGCTTCCAGATACAGCTCATCCGCGTCCGGATCCTGGGCGACGAGTGCCCGTGAGCGCGCCTCCAGGCCGCGGGCCCACTCCGTCCCCGCCGCCTGGGTCGCGTGGATGAGACGTCCGAGCGCATCGGCGGCCAACTCATCCCGCCCACAGCGCGTGGCCGCCTCGACGAGCTCGGGAACCGATCGCACCGACGCGCCGAGCTCATCACGCCCGACGGCGCTCTCTGCCGCGGACACCGCCGCGTCGTATCGACCCAGGCCGTTGTAGAGGACGGCGCCGGCGTGCTCGCCGAATGTGAGCACCGCGCCTTCGCCCCGTTCGGTCGCCTCAGCCTCGGCGCGCGCGGCGAGCCTGGAGAACTCTGCCTCGTCGCCGCGTAGCCCGGCGAGGGACAGTCGTCCGAACCCGACCCGTGTCTCGCCGATGACATCCATGATCGCGTCGGACTCGTCGAGCGCGCGTTCCGCGGCATCGAAACGGCCCTCGATCATATGCGTCGTCGCCAGAGCGCCGAGCGCGAGCGGGAGCACTCCGAGAGCGCCCCCATCGCGCGCGATTTGCACGCTGCGTGTGGCGAGCGCACGCACGGCTTCGCCATCGAACAGGTCGAGCGCGACGATCCGAGCGATCCACGGCCAGCGCACGTCGTGGTTCGGACCGACGCCCTCGTCGCGAACGGCTGTCAGTGCGCTCTGGAGCCCGGGGACACTCGCGGCGTAGCCGTCGGTGAACCGAATGGCGAGCCCGTCGAGCAACAGGTCGGCGGCGCGGGGCGTGCCCTCGGGGCGCGGTGCGCGGCGGGCGTCTTCCGCGGTTCGCAGCAGCATGTTCTCGGTGTCGAAGCGACCGCTGACGGTGGCTGCTCGCAGCGTCTCGAGGTACGTCTCGCGTGCGCGCGGGGGGTCGATCGATTCGAGCAGCCTGGCTGCATCCAGGAGGAACGGCACCGCCTCGCGGCCGCGCCACAGGCCGAGTGCGATCTGGCCTCGGAGGCGTTGCGCCAGCGCGCTTTCGCGCTCGTCGAGTGGCCCGTCGAGCGCGGCGGCGACGAGTGTCGACGCGGCCTGGGGCGCTCCGGCCAGCTGCTTGGCCTCCGCGGCCCTGAGCGCGCGCCGTGCTCGCTTCCCAAAATCCGGCGACAGGTCGGCCGCCCGCTCGAGGAAGGCCGCCGCAGCAGCGACCCCGCCGCGAGCCTGGGCGCGTCCGGCGGAGCGCTCGAGCTCGGTGGCGACGTCCTCATCGGGCGCGGGTGTGGCGCGGGCGCGATGCCAGGCGCGACGGTCAGGGTCCCGCTCGGGATCGGTGGCCTCCGCCAGCGCGTGGTGCACACGGTGACGGTCGTCGGCCGCAGCCGAACGGTAGGCGGCCGACCGAACGAGCGGGTGCGCGAACTCGACGCGACCAGCCACCTCGAGGAGTCCTGCGTCCGCCGCAGGGCCGGATGCCGCCGGGTTGAGGGCGAGGACCTCGGCGGCCCGGTGGAGCAGCAGGGGATCGCCCAACGGCTCCGCAGCCGCGGTGAGGACGAGCAGCTGCGTCTCATCCGGGAGCTGCAGGAGCCGCTTTGCATAGCTCAGCTCGATCTTGCCGACGACTGGCTGCCGTGCGGGAAGACCGAATCCTCCGGCAAGATCCGCGCTGTTCCATGTTCGCGGCAGCTCGAGAAGTGCAAGTGGGTTGCCGTGACTTTCGAGAAGGAGTTGCTCGCAAACGGCCGCGTCGATCGGGCCTGGCAGGTTCTCGAGCAGGAGTGCGCGCGCATCACTGTCGCCGAGCCCGGTGACCGGCAGGGCCGGGAGCCCGCCGAGGACGCCGTCGCCGATCCCCGTTCTCGCTGCGCACACGAGGGCGATCCGCTCCGCGAGCAGTCGGCGGGCGACGAAGAGGACGATCTGCGCCGAAGCGTTGTCGAGCCACTGCGCGTCGTCGATCACGCAGAGGAGCGGCTGCTGATCGGCGGTCTCGGCCAGCAGGGTCAGCGCCGCAAGCCCGACCAGGAACCGGTCGGGAGCCGATCCTCCCTCGTAGCCGAATACCGTTGCCAGCGCCGTGCGCTGGGGGCTGGGCAGCCGATCGAGGTGATCCAGCATCGGCGCGCACAGCTGGTGCAGGCCGCTGTAGGCGAGCTCCATCTCCGATTCGATACCGACGGCGGTCGCCGTACGCCAATCGGAGCCACGTTCGGCGACGAAGTCGAGCAGCGAGCTCTTGCCGGCACCGGCCTCGCCGCGCAGGACGACGGCTCGGCTCCGACCGGCGAGCGCGTCGGCCAGGACCCCGTCAAGGAACTCGCACTCAGACCGCCGTCCACGAAGCCCCACCGCCAAGCCGATCTCCCCTCGGTCTGCGAGCGACTCTACCGGGCTATGCCGGCTGGGTTTGCGGAAGCGCTGTCTCGAGCTCCCTGCGGGAGCGGATCCCGAGCTTGGTGAACACCTTGCGCAGGTGCCATTCGACGGTGCGTGCGCTGAGGAACAGCTGTGCTGCGATCTCGGGGTTGGAGTGTCCGTCGCGGGCGAGCTCGGCGATCTGCATCTCCTGGGCGGTCAGCTCGTCGCGGGTCTCCGCCACGCGTCTGCGTACCTTCTCGCCCGTCGCTGCGAGCTCGCGGCGAGCGCGCTCCGCGAATGCCTCCATGCCGATGGCGGTGAGCATGTCGTGGGCGGCGCGCAACTGCTCCCGGGCATCGACCCGTCGTCCTTCACGGCGGAGCCATTCGCCGTAGAGCAGGTGCGCGCGGGCCTCTTCGGGTGCAATGCGGCAGCGACCCAGCCGGTCGATCGCTTCCAGATACAGCTCATCCGCGTCCGGATCCTGGGCGACGAGTGCTCTCGAACGCGTTTCGATGCCGAGTGCCCACTCGGTGCCGGCAGCCTGCGTTCGTTCCGTCAGGCGTTCCAACGCGTCTGCCGCACGTCCGGTCTCCCCGACGCGGGTGGCCGCTTCAACGAGTTCCGTCAACGACCACACCGTCGTGCACAGCGCGTCCCATTCGCTTGCGCTTTCGGCCGCCGAGACGGCATCGTCGTACCGGCCAAGTCCGTTGTACAGCAGTGCGCGGACATGCGCACCGACGGTGATCAGGAACCCCTCACCTCTGGCGATCGCGGTCGCAGCGTCGGCTTCGGTCTGCGTCAGTACGGCTGCCTCGTTACCCCGGAAGCCGGCGAGGATCAGCCTTCCGAACGGGATACGGCCGGCACCCGTCACATCGGCGATCGCGTCGGCCTCTTCAACCAGAGCGGCAGCAGCCTCGAGCTCGCCCTCGAAGGTGCGCAGCACCGCGAGGTTGTTGAGCGCGAGCGGCAGCACGCCGAGCGCG
Source organism: uncultured Actinomycetes bacterium (assembly GCA_963731515.1). Taxonomy (GTDB): domain Bacteria; phylum Actinomycetota; class Thermoleophilia; order Gaiellales; family JAICJC01; genus JAICJC01. Next base: position 36,812 of record CAVSVU010000017.1, read on the forward strand.
CCTCTGTCACGGGCCAGCTGCACGCTGCGCCCCGTGAGGTCGCGCCAGGCGTCGTCATCGAACAGGTCGGGCGCGACCCGCCGGGCAATCCCGGGCCAGCGAGCGTCAGTGGCGGTGCTGGAGTCCTCGTCGCGATAGGCCTGGAGCGCCCGCTTGAGCAGGACTGCGCCGGCCGTATGGTCCTGGGTGAACCGAACACCCAGGCCGGCGAGCATCAGGCCGTCGGCGCTCGATGCGTCCTCGGGGGCGAGCGCGTTGCGAGCGGCCTCGGCCACGCGGCGGAGGGCCTCCGCGTTCACGAAGCTCGCCGCCGTCAGCGCCTCCAGGTATGTCTCGCGTGCGATCGCCGGCTCGAGTCCCTCGAGCCGAGCGGCTGCATCCAACAGCAGCGGTAGGGCCTCGCCGCCTCGGCGGAGGTCGAGGGCGATCTGCCCCTTCAGGCGCTCGGCCAGCGCGCCATCGATCATCTCGAGCGGTCCGTCGACCGCCGCCGCGAGGAGCGTCGAAGCGGTCTGTGGCGCCCCGGCGAGCTGCTTGGCCTTCGCGGCTGCCAGCGAACGCCGTGCCTGTGATTCATCATCGGGGGACAACGAGGCTGCGCGCTCGAGAAAGGCCGCGGCGGCAGCGACGCCGCCACGAGCCTGGGCACGACCGGCCGAGCGTTCGAGCTCGGCAGCCACGTCTTCGTCTGGCGCCTGGGTCGAGCAGGCGCGATGCCAGACGCGCCGGTCAGGATCTCTCTCGGGATCGGTCGCTTCGGCCAGAGCGCCGTGCACACGGCGGCGATCCTCGGTCGACGCCGAGCGGTAGGAGGCCGAGCGGACGAGCGGGTGCGCGAACCTGACGCGACCGGTGACATCGAGCAGCCCCGCATCCACCGCAGGTGCCGACGCAGCCATGCCGAGATCGAGGATCTCGGCGGCACGGTGCAGCAGGAGCGGATCGCCCAGCGGCTCGGCGGCGGCGATGAGGGCGAGCAACTGCGTCTCGCTCGGAAGCAGCAGGAGGCGCCTGGCGAAGCTGTGCTCGATTCGGCTCGCGACGGGCTGGCGTGCCGGGAGGCCGAACCCACCGGCCACATCTGTCACGTTCCACGTTCGCGGCAGCTCGATGAGCGCGAGCGGGTTGCCGTGGCTCTCGGTGAGCAGTTGCTCGCAGACGGCCGCGTCAAGCGGCGCGCGCAGGCTCTCCAGGAGCAGCGCGCGTGCATCCATGTCGCCGAGGCCCGCAAGCGGCAAGACCGGGAGGCCGGCGAGGGCGCTGTCGCCGATGCCGGTTCTCGCCGCGCATACGAGGGCGACGCGCTCCGCGAGGAGCCGGCGGCCGACGAACAGGATGACCTGCGCCGACGCGTCGTCCAGCCATTGGGCGTCGTCGACCACGCACAGCAACGGCTGCTGGTCGGCGGTCTCGGCCACCAACGTCAGGGTGGCGAGCCCGACCAGGAATCGCTCAGGGACCGGTCCGGTCTCGTGCCCGAACACTGTCGCGAGTGCGTTGCGCTGCGGGCTGGGCAGCCGATCCAGCTGCTCCAGCATGGGCGCGCACAACTGGTGCAGCCCGCTGTACGGGAGCTCCATCTCCGACTGGATTCCCACCGCGGTGGCCGTGCGCCAGCCGGAAGCGCGGTCGGCCACGTAATCGAGTAGCGACGTCTTCCCGATCCCGGCTTCGCCGCGCAGCACGACAGCGCGGCTGCGGCCGGCGAGCGCGTCCGCCAGCACCGTGTCAAGGAACTCGGACTCGGATCGCCGTCCACGAGGCGCCGCCACCAAGCAGATCCCCCTTGCGCTTCGGGTACGACCTTATACCGGGCTCCAGGTATCGCCCTGTCATCCCGTTCGGGCGATGCGCGACAGGCTCTGGCTCGTCCCCCAGAAGGTGCGCAGCTACCCGATCAACGGATTCTCCGCGGGGCGGCGGTCGTGACCGTCGGAGCCGGTGCCCGAGATCGCGGGACCCGGCAGCACCTCGTCCGCGTTCTTGGGCTCGGTCTGCGGCTGATGATTGAGCGCGCGCCGGACTTTGGCCGAGGCGGTGTAGATCTGGCGTACCTGCATGATCTCGCCCAGCGGCCTGTGCTCGGCCGTCACCCGCCACTGGTTGAAGGCAAGCGCGTCAGCCGCCTCCAGATTGGATGACCGGGAAACGTCCTGCCGTGGAATGTGCACCCTCCCGACGGTCACGAAAGGAGACAGCTGCTCGGGCCACTCGACGGTCGTGTCGTTGATCGGCATCCGCTCGAGGTCGGCACACAGCTGCACCTGCAGATCGAAGTCGAACGCTCGTGCCTCGAGCTCGTCCGCCAGCGCGGGACCGAACACATCCGGGGCGCTCTTCAGGTCGAGCTTCGTGTGGATCGCGTGCTCGGCGCTCTCTGGAGCCGGCGCGACCCGGATCTTGGCGACATGGTCACCATGACGCACCGCGCCCATCGACCAGTACGGGGTCAGGAGCGGATTGTTTACGGGCGTCTGCGTCGCCGTCTTGACGAACGCGAACATCTCTTCCCAGGCCCAGTCCGCCTGCTCGAACGTGCCCTTGCCCGTGAGGATATCCGTCAGGAAGTCGCGGAAGCCTGCCTTGCCGCGCGCCAGATACTGGCCCGCGTCGTTGCCGACTCCCTGGAGGACGAGATAGTGCCTGGCCGTATTGGCAACGAAGAACGGGTTGTTCTTCAGCACGAGGTCGAACGTCGTGCAATCCGGCTCGTCGTCGACCAGCTTGGTCCCCTCGATGGCGAAGATCTTGATCGCGAAACCCAGGACGGCCCCGAGCTGCGCGTCCGGGCCAAGGTGATTGCTGGCGCTGGAGAACCGGATCAGCGCGCCGTGCCGGCTCGGATTAGCGTAGATGCCCTGAGCGTAGGGGGCAGGTACATCCGGCAGGATCTCCACCTCCGCCTTCGCCACGCCGAGCGACTTCGCATGGGCGCCGCGGACGGCCCGGCCCGTGCCCTCGGTCGTCGGCGATTCGCGGCCCTTCTTCTCCCAGAACTCGATGATCTGCGTCATCAGCTCGTCGATGCGGGGATCGATCGTCTCGATATCAGGGCTGTAGTGCACGAAATCGGGTGACATGTCTCAATGCTCCTCCCGGTCGTTGGTGAGGCCTGCGAGCCATCTCAGTGCCGAGAGCGAGGGCATGAAGAAGTACTCGCCTCCGCGCAGCACGTTGAACGTCTCGATGCCGTGGATGCGACGCCGTACGGGCACGCGCGGGATCGTGAACGTCGCTCCCTTCTCCTGCAGCCCCACGTTGGGATCGCGCTCGCCGCCGAGGCTCATGAAGTTGCCGTTGTTGATCCACTCCTGCTGAAGGAACTCCATCGTGGCCATCGCCTTTGCGCTGATGAAGATGAAGTGGATCCCACGGGGAGTCTCATCGTCTCGCTCCGAGAGCGCGTTCGGGTCATAGGGCGCCCCGTAGGTTGTGCCGCGCCGGATTATGCGGTGCACGTTGACGTCGGTCAGGAGCGCCAGCCTGGTGTCGCGCGGGTTCATCCGGCGCATGTGCGAACCGAACGGCACCTGCTGTCCGTCCTGGTCGGCGGCGTAGGTGAAGTCGTCGTTTCGCAACGGGTCCGCGCCGATGTCCGGGTCATCGTGTGTCGGCGCGAGCGTGAGAGGGGCGCCGCTGCGCCAGCGCCCGACCAGCTTCGCCGCGAGCAACTCGCGGTCGGCATCGGTCTCAGCATGTGCCCGCAGAAAGCGATTGAATGCGCCGACGCGCGACTGGTACTTGCGCATGCCCACGAACGTGCCGTTTCGGGCGAGCATGTCGGGCCGCGGTGCGGGCAGTGGCACGCCGGCCTCTCCTGGATAGCCGAGGACAAACTCGCCGGCCTTGATCGGCCGGCCCTGGCCGGGCAACGCGGCGACGCCGCTGCCCTCGATCGCCGGCTGGCCGATCGAGTCTCGATACCCGAGCGGGTTGAGGTCGCCCGGCTGAGCGCCGAAGTCCTCAGCGGTAAGGACCCTGAGACCCGGATAGCCCTCGTAGTGCTGCCGGGCCGCGTCCATCGTGCTGCGCCACGTCTCTTCCGAGTTGCTGAAGACGCTGATGCCGATATGAACGAGCCCGGTGCCGAACGGCGATTCCCAGTGCGTCGGATCGTTCTCGCCGTGGTCGAGCAGCGCGTCGGCTCGGGCTGCCATCCCCATCCGGAAGGCCTCCGGGAAGCTGCGCAGCGAGTCCTCGGGCACGCCCAGCGCGACGAGTCCCCGATAGGTGATCGCGACCGCGATCCACGCCTCGCCGGATTGCCACCAGTCGGCTGCGGACTCCACATGTGGAGCGATGCGCTGCAGGAATGTCCGACCGGCGTGCGCGTCGCCCACATGCAGAGTGACATGGGTGCCGTAGTACGGCTCAGGCCGATACCGCAGCACCGTGGCCTGGATGTCGTCGAGCTCGATGGTGACGTCTCCGCGCGGCAGGTCCGCGCCGAGGCGATCGATGAGTGTCATGGCGTCTCCCGAGTGAGCGGTTTGCCGGGACAGCCTGCGGAGGGGGAACAGGCTGTCCCGGCCGGACGGGCTAGTCGCCGACCTTGTCCAGGAACTCGTCGAGTGCCTGGCCGATCCGCTTCAGCCGCCTCGTCTCTGCCACCGTCAGATCGTTCGCGACGTACCAGCCCTCTGCCGTGACCTGGTGCTTGGCAAGGTAGTCCTTCGCCTCCGGGCTGCGGATCCCCGGCCAGCCCTCCCAGGCGGAATCGATGATGTCCAGGAAGTCGGGGATCTTCGACGCGAAGTCGTCGATGTAGGCGTCCCAGTCGCCGTCGTAGGCGGTGGCAAAGAGCATCTTCGTGTCGTTGTCCAGGAAGACGAACCGCATGTCGTGGACGGTGCCGACGTCGTCCGCGCGCTGGAGGTTCCCGCCAAACAGCCGCAGGAAGGTGCGCAGCCGATCGGCTCCGCCGGGCGCGAACGGGACGATGAGCGTCAGCTCGGATACTTTGCCCAAACGGCTGCCCATGCGTCCGGCGCTCTCGATGGGCGGCGGCGGCTTCGTCGCCGCCTGTGAACGGATCTCTGTGATCACGTTCTCGAGGGCCGTCTTGCCGACCTCCGGGGCGTCGGCGAACAGCTCACGCAGCTGCTCGATCGGGTCGCCGGCCTCCGTGTCGGAGGAACGGTCGGCGGTCTTCACATCGGTTGCCATGTCTGTCTTCTCCTTCCCGTGTCGCTTACGTGTGGTTCTGACGTGTATGAGCCTCGCGTTTCGGGTGGGCTATTGCGCCCGTGCAGACCCTGGTGCCGTCGCGGGTCGATCACGGGGCATGCCCTTGCTTGATCTGGCGCAGCTCGATCGTTGGTTCGTGAAGCAGCCTGGCGACGACCTGGTCGGTGATGGTCTCGACGAGCCCCCTCTCGTCGGGGGTGAGCCGCGCGAGCGCGGCGCATGCCGTGAGAGCACGAACTGGCGCGCCTCGTCTGCGTTGTCGCGCAGCGCGACGATCGCCGGGGTGCGGCTCGTGCACGCCGCCACGTTTCGTACCGCGCCGCCTCCTGGCCCGCGATCCCCTCGACACGATTGAGGTCCGCGCGGCGACCCCGTCCTGGCGCCTACTGCGAGCCGTGTCTGCGCGCTCTGCTCGTCCGGTGCGGTCTCGACGTGTCTTGCGTAGCTCATCGTGGGCTCCTTGCCAGTCGGGGTCCTCGGCGATCGGGCTGGAGCGCCCCATGGCAACTGCGAGGCCGACCTCTGGTAGGCCGACCCGTGCGAGGGTTTGCTGCTCGGTGAAGGTGCGCTGGCGCCGTCCGCGTCCGAGGAATGCGACTGCCCAGTTGATGACTGCCGAGACGCGGTTCTTGAACCCGTTCAGGTACGCGAGGTGGACAACGAGCCATGCCAGCCATGCGAGCGTGCCGCCGACCTGCAGCCGTCCCTTGGCCACCACCGCCCGGAACCGTGAGAGGGTGGCCATCGTGCCGAGATCGCGGTAGTGGAAGGGCTGCGGCGGCCGGCCGCGAAGTCGGTGGACGATTGTTCTGGCGGAGTGCCGGCCGCTTTGCATTGCGACTTCGGCGAGGCCGGGGAGCCCATCGAGGGCCATGAGGTCGCCGACGACGAAGACCTCGGGGTGCCCTGGCAGCGAGCAGTCGGGCTGCACCTGGACGCGCCCCGAGCGGTCGACGGCGACTCCGCCGCGCTCGGCCAGCATCCTTCCCAGCGGTGACGCTTGCACCCCGGCCGCCCAGATCGTCGTGCGTGCCTCGATGCGGTCTCCGTCGAGATCGACGCCGGTGGCGTCGACGCCGACGACGCGGGCGCCGAGGCGGACCTGGACGCCGAGTTTCTCGAGGTCGCGCCGCGCCCGCCGGCGGAGCCGCTCGGGGAATGTCGGGAGCACGGTGTCGAGCGCGTCGAGCAGGACGATCCGTGCGGACGCGGGGTCGAAGTTGCGGAAGTTACGGCCCAATGCGCGGCGTGACAGCTCGGCGATCTGTCCGGCGAGCTCGACACCGGTGGGCCCTGCACCGACGATGGCGAACGTCAGCCATGGTTCGCGCTTGGCGGCGTCGGGTTCGAGCTCGGCCATCTCGAATGCGCCGAAGATGCGTCCGCGCAGCTCGAGGGCGTCGTCGATCGACTTCATCCCCGGGGCGTGCTGCGCGTATTCGTCGTGACCGAAGTACGACTGGGACGCTCCGGTGGCGACGATCAGGCTGTCGTACGAAAGCGGCGTCCGGCGCCCCAGCGTGTCGACCGTCACCTGGTGCTCGTCGACCTCGATGTCGACGACCTCGCCTAGCACGACTCGGGTGTTGCGCTGATGGCGCAGGACGTCGCGGATCGGCGGCGCGATGTCACCCTCGGACAGCACTCCGGTGGCGACCTGGTACAGCAACGGTTGGAAGAGGTGGTGGTTCGTGCGATCCACCACCACGACCTCTACCGGTGCGCGCCGCAGCGCCTTGACGGCGAACAGACCCGCGAACCCGCAGCCGATGATGACGACGCGATGCATGGCTCACCCCACCGGCACGGCCTTGGCGGCCCATTCGGCGTGCCCGGCGCGCATCATTGTGATGTACTCCTCGTAGTCGCGTCCCTTGACTGCGAACTTCTCGAGCACCCACGGGTGCGTGTTGATCATGAAGCGCTCCTCGGCCAGCCCGTGGATGACGATGTCGGCGAGCTGCTCGGGGGTGATCGCGTCCTGGCCCTCCGGGGTGTCCTCTTTCCCGGCCAGGATCGGCGTGCTGACTGCGGCCGGGCAGAGAACGCTGACGTGGATGCCCTGATCGTCGTACGCGGCGGCCAGCCATTCGCTGAAGCCGATGGCGGCGTGCTTGGTGACGGTGTAACCAACCGTGTCGAAGATCACCAGCAGGCCGCCGGCGCTGGCGACGTTGAGCATGTAGCCGCTGCCCTGCTCGAGCATGTGCGGGATCGCGTACCTGGCCGCGTAGATCTCTGACATCAGGTTGACGCCGATGATCTTCTGCCACTTGTCGGTGTCCATCTCGATGCCGCCGTCGATGCCGATGCCGGCGTTTGACACGAACAGATCGATCCGGCCGAACTCATCGATCGCGGCCGAGACGAGGTTCGCCACATCCGCCTCGCGGCTCACGTCTGCTGCGACCGGCAGCGCGCCGATCGGTGCGGCGTGCTGCTCACACGCCTGCTGACTGAGATCTGAGAGCACGACATGCGCGCCCTCCTTGGCAAAGCACTGACACAACGCAAGTCCGATACCGCTCGCGCCGCCGGTTACCACGGTCACCTTGTCCTTGACGTTCATCGCTGCTCCGTTCGGTGCGGGTTAGTACGGGTACTCGGGGATGACGTCCGACGCCTTTGCGTCGAGTCGCACGCCGACCACGTTCGCTTCCGCCGGGGCTCGAAGCGCCAGTGACCACCCTGGTGTGATCGCGGGTCGACCGGGAAGGCGGCCCGGGTGTTGCGTGCGTTGGTTCTCGGCGTCGCCCATACGAGCGCGGCGAGGCGTCGCCGATGGGGCAACGGCTCCCAGCGGACTCGCCTCCCGTGTCCGCCCGCGCGGTCCGCCAGATCACCCGTGTGTCGACCAGTGAGTGCGCGGGTGCGACTGGGCGGGCGATCCCGCGATCGTGACGGGACTCTCAACGGAAGGAGCCCAACTCATGAACGTGAACTTCCTGCAACCCTCTCGCGTGACAAGTCTCACCCTGGCCGCCATCGCGCTGACCGTGACCAGCGGCGGAGCCGCAGCCGTCGCGGGCGTCGCGTCAGGTGCCGTTCGCGGCCCGACCGTGTCGATCGAAGGAGGCGCCGTTCGCGGCAACTCGGTGGCCGGGGTCTTCTCGTTCCGAGGGCTCCCGTACGCCGCTCCACCGACCGGCCGACTGCGGTGGCGGCCGCCGCACCTGCCGCGGCCGTGGAAGGGGATCCGGGACGCGACCCATTTCGCCCCCAGCTGCCCGCAGGCCCCGAGCGCGTCAATTCCGCCCGGACGTCTGTCCGAGAACTGCCTGTATCTCAACGTCGCCACCCCGACGCTGCGGCGCAGCGCTGAGCGTCCGGTGCTGGTGTGGATCCACGGCGGCGGCTTCTGGCAGGACGCCGGCCGCAACTACGACGGCTCCAAGCTCGCAGCCAACGGCACCGTCGTGGTCACGATCAACTACCGGCTCGGCGCGCTCGGCTTCCTCGCCCACCCGGCGCTTGCTTCCCACCCGGGCGGCCCGTCCGGCAACTACGGCCTGATGGATCAGCAGGCCGCCCTTCGCTGGGTGAAGCGCAACATCAGGCACTTCGGCGGTAACCCGCAAAACGTCACGATCGCGGGCCAGTCAGCCGGCGGAGTGGCGGTGCTCGCACACCTGGTCTCGCGCGGATCCCGCGGGCTCTTCCAGCGGGCGATCGTGCAGAGCGGCGCGTTCGCGCTGCACCAGGTGCCTCTGGCCCAGGCCGAGGCGTTCGGAAAGTCCTTCGCGGCTGCAGCGGGCTGCCCCGACCAGACCGCCCGTTGCCTGCGCCACCTGTCTGTCACAGACCTCGTCAAGAACTTCCCCGGCGCTGCCATTCCCGGCGTGGTCGACGGCAAGGTGCTCACCGAGTCGATCGGGGCGGCGCTACGTCAGGGACGATTTGCCCGCGTACCCGTGCTGAACGGCATCACGCACAACGAGGAGTGGATCTTCGTCGCCGGTGTTGGTGTGGCTGTGAGCAACGGGACGTTCGTCCCGGTGCCGTCGCCGGTCACGCCGGAGAACTACATCAGCGACATCGCGACTGTGGTTGGCGTCTCGTCGGCACGCGCGCATGCAATCGCGGCCGAGTACCCGCCAGCTGCGTACGGGGCGCCGGTGGTGGCGCTGAGCACGCTTCTCTCCGACGCGAACTTCGCCTGCCCGGCCCTGCGGGTTGACCGCTTGACGTCTCGTCGAGTGCCGACGTTTGGTTACCAGTTCAACGACGACAACGCACCGCAGCGGTTCACGCCTCCTGGTGTCCTGCCGCCGATCGCGACGCACTCGTCGGAGCTCCAGTACCTCTTCGGCCAGCCGAACCTGCCCTTCCCGGGCACGCTCACAGCTGATCAGAAGGTGCTCGCGAGCCACATGCGCGCGGCGTGGGCGAGCTTCGCCGCCCGCGGCAACCCGTCGACGGCGAGGGTGCGCTGGCCGTCCGTCGGCAAAGCCGGGCGGATGCTCTCGCTCGTTCCGCCGCATCCGCACATCGCGAGCACGTACGCCACGGATCACCACTGCGGGTTCTGGGCCGCAGGGTGATCGCACAACATCTATCCACAGAGGAGAGGTCATGCCCACAATCCATTTCCACCAGACCACCACGCTGTCGCCCGAAGAGTTCCTGGCCGGCCTGACCGACTTCGGCCCCGGACGCTCGGAGGTGTTCAGCAAGAGTGCCGACGACTACCTCGAAGTGCACCACGTCGGAGCGCATGAAGCCGACGTTACCGAGGGATCGGGAGGCGTCTGGGAGCGGCTGCACTATGACTGGTCGGATCCCAACCACATCATCCTGACGACGACGGACTCGAACGTCTGGGGCGGCGCGTCGGGATGGGTCTACACCCTACGAAAACTGCCCAATGACCTAACCGACGTGGAGGTCGTCATCGTTCGGCAGGGCAAGAACCTCAAGGGGCGGGCCCTTGGACTCGTCCTAAAGAGTGTCGGCAAGGGGGTGCTCGACAAGGCGTTCATCGGCAGCGTCAAGGCGATCGAGGCCCACAACGGCGGAGTGGCGGTCACATCCTGAGCCCCCTCACAAGCACCCCCACCGAACTCGCCGAACGTTCGAGCGCTCAGGCTGACGTCACCCTCATCTGGGCGCGCCGCGACGGCATCGACTGTGCACTCATATGCGTCTCGGATCGCGAGACCGGGGCGTACTTCGAGATCCCGGCGGAGCCGTACCTCGCCCTGGACGTCTACCACCACCCGTATGCCTACCGTGACTTCAGCACGGTCGACAACGAGGGTCGCCGGCTGGTATCGGAAGGAGCTGGGTCATGAGCGCCATCCTGCGTGGCGTCGTCGCGAGCGCCGTTGGCACCTTTGCGATGGACGCATTCCTCTATCGCCGCTACAGGCGAGCTGGTGGCGCCGAACCCTTCCGCGCGTGGGAGTCCTCCGAGGGCCTGGTGAGCTGGGAGAACGCGCCGGCGCCGGCGCGAGTCGGCAGGCGGTTCATCGAGGGCGCGCTCGGGCGTGACGTTCCCACCCGGTACGTCCGGTTGCTGAACAACGCCACGCACTGGGGATTCGGTCTATGCGCCGGCGCGGGATACGGACTCGTCGTGCGCTCGGGGAAGTCGAAGCTGTGGTACGGGCTCCCGTTTGGCGCCGCGGTGTGGGGGAGCGGATACGTCGTCCTGCCCCAGCTGGGGATCTACGAGCAGATCTGGGAGTACGACCTCGAGACGCTCCGGAAGGATCTGACGGCGCACCTTGTCTTCGGCACGGCCACCGCGGCGGCGTTCATGTTGCTGACGACCACTGAAACCACTGAAGGGAGCTCACGATGAGCACCACCGCCAACACTCGTGAAAGCACGACCACCGACGGCAAGGTGGTCACGGTCGACCTGAAGCTCGAGGTCGTCGTGATCCCCGTCGCCGATCCCGACCGGGCGAAGGATTTCTACGCCGGTCTTGGATGGAGGCTCGACGCCGACTTCGCGTTCGACAACGGGTTCCGCATCGTCCAGCTCACACCCCCCGGCTCGGGCACCTCAGTTCAGTTCGGGTCGGGGATCACCGACGCCGCGCCCGGCGCCGCTCCGGGGCTCTACCTGATTGTCGCCGACATCGCCGCGGCGCGCGACGAGCTGGTCGACCTTGGAGTCGACGTCAGCGACGTCTTCCATCCAGGAGCCCCAGGCGCGCAGTTCGCTCGCGATGGCGCGGGCCGGGTCGCCGGCCCGGATCCGGGGCATGCCAGCTACGGCTCCTTCGCCAGGTTCCGCGACCCCGACGGCAACGGGTGGCTGCTGCAGGAGGTGACGGAGCGGGCTCCCGGCCGCATCGATCGGGCCGAGACCGTGTTCGCGTCGATTGCCGACCTCGCGGGCGCGATGCGCCGGGCGTCGGTTGCCCACGGTGAGCACGAGCAGCGCGAGGGCGGCCAGTATGACGTGAACTGGCCTGACTGGTATGCCGCGTACATGGCCGCGGAGCAGGCCGGGACTGAGCTTCCCACCTGAACACGAACACTTCGACTCGAAGGAGTTCTCATGACCACCTCGCTGAAGGCATCGATCGAACCGAAGTTCCGAAGGATCGACGGGCTGAAGATCCGCTTTGCGGAGAGCGGCGGCACGCACGAGCGCAGGCTGCTGCTGACAAGCCCCTGGCCGGAAAGCATCCTGGCGTTCACACGTATGTGGGCGACGCTCGCCGATCACGCCCGCCTGTTCGCTGTCGACCTGCCGGGATTCGGAGCATCCGAACGGAGCGATGAGCTCCTGTCCCCGAGAGCGATGGGTGGGTTCCTGGCCCGTCTCATCGTCGATGCCGACCTCGGCCGGCCGCACCTGGTCGCGCCCGACGTCGGCACCTCCGCGGCCCTGTTCGCGGCGGCCGCAGCTCCCGAGCGCATCGCGAGCGTGACCGTGGGCACGGGTGGCGCCGCGGTGCCCATCGACCTCGGTGAGCCTCTGCGGTCGTGGGTGCTCGATCCCGATCTCGACAAGTACCGCCAGATCGACCCGCGCGTGATCGTCGACACGGCGGTGGGCACGATCGCCGGCGGCATCTCCGAGCAGGCTCACGCCGACTATCGCGCCTGCTACGCCGGCGACCGCTTCGTCGAATCGATGCGGTACGCCCGGCGGTATCCGCAGGAGCTGCCCGCGCTGGCCGAGCTGCTGCCGGAGATCGCGACGCCGGTCACGATCATCAACGGCCGCAACGACCGGGTCGTGCCGGTCTCGAACGCCGAGTTCCTCGATGAGCGTCTGCCCAACAGCCGCCTCGAGATCATCGACGCCGGCCACTTCGTCTGGGAGGAGGCCCCGGCGGAATACGCCGCGATCGTCCTCGACGCGATCACCGTGAGCGGCTCATGAGCGTCCACGCACCGATCGGGAAGACGGCATCGTGAGCGCGTCCGTGATACCCGAGGGGTGGATGTTCGAGACGCTCAACACCCGCGCCGAGGACGGCGTGCTGTTCGTCGAGATCTCGGCCCCGCCGATGAACCTGCTCGGCCCCGAGCTCGTGCGTGACCTCGTCACGTTGATCCAGCGCGCCGAGGCCGACGGCACGGTCAAGGTGCTCGTGTTCACGAGCGCCGATCCGGAGTACTTCATCGCGCACGTCGATCTGCACCGGGTCGCGGAGTACCGGGCGGAGGCGGCGAAGCTGACGGGCGAACCGTCGATCGCACTCCTGTTCCGCTATCTCAGCGCGAGCAACCTCGTGACGATCGCCCAGATCCAGGGCCGCGTCCGCGGCGCAGGCAGCGAGTTCGTCCTCGCGTGCGACATGCGCTTCGCCGCCCGCGAGACGGGTGTCTTCGCCCAGATCGAGCCGGCGTTCGGTCTGATCCCGGGCGGCGGTGGCGCCGGGTATCTCGTACGGGTCATGGGTCGCGCCCGCGCGCTCGAGGTGCTCCTGAGCGCCGACGACTACGACGCGGGCATCGCCGAGCGGTACGGCTGGATCAACCGCGCGCTACCGACGGACGACCTCGGCGGGTTCGTGGCGTCGCTCGCGCGTCGGATCGCGGCGTTCCCCGCCGCCGGCCATGCCGCGGTCAAGAACCGGGTCAACGCGATCTCGCTCGCACCGGTCGAGGACTTCCAGCACGACTCGGATCTCTTCGGCCGGAACGTCGGCGGCGCGGAGTCCCAGCGGCGCACGCGAGCAGCCTTCGAGCACGGTCTGCAGACCCGATGCGGAGAGATCGCGCTCGGCAAGCTGCTCCCGGAGTTGAACCCCGGAGGTTGAGTCATGAACACGAAGCAGCAACTCGCGGGGCAGACCATCGTGGTCATCGGCGGCACCAAAGGCATCGGCCTCGAGACCGCACGGCTCGCACGGAGCGAGGGAGCGGACGTGATCATCACGGCACGTGACCCCGAACGGCTGCACCGCGTCGGGCTCGAGCTGGGGGCGAGCATTGCCGCGTTCGACGCCACCGACCTCGACAGACTCGGGCGGTTCTTCGACGAGCTGCCGACAGCGATCGAGCACGTGCTCGTCACCGGTCCCGGGCCGTACTACGCCCCGCTGGCAGAGCTGGATTTCGCCCAGGCGCATCGCACCTACGAGGCGCACCTCCTGCTGCCGGTCCAGGTCGCTCGCAAGGCGGTGGGAAAGGTACGCGCCGGTGGCACCCTCCTCTTCATGACCGGTACCGGCGGCCGTCGGGCCGCGTCGGGTGCGCTCATCACGGCGCACACCGCCGCGGTGCCCGCGCTGGCAAGAAACCTCGCCCTCGAGGTGGCGCCGATCCGGGTGAACGTGATCGCGGCCGGATTCGTCGACACGCCGCTTTCGGCCGCATACCTCGGCGATCAGCTCGACGAGCGCCGCGAACAGCTTCGCCGGACGTTGCCGATCGGGCGGGTTGTGGAACCCGAAGACATCGCGGGGCTGGCAATCCACCTGATGACGAACACCGCGATCACGGGCGCGACGATCGACATCGACGGGGGGCAGCAGCTCCTCCCATAAGCGAATCCATACATCGCGATCCCAGGGTGCCGACCAGGGTATTCACGGACGCCCCGGTTTCCACGACCAGCCGATGCTTCGGGCACGACGATGATCGAGGTTGGCCGATTTCAGACGAGAGCCGACGCTGAGCACGCCCGGTCGCTGCTCGCCGCAGCAGGAATCCCTGCCGTGCTTGCTCCGTCCGAGTCGGGTGAGTATCGGATCGACCGTTCGGGCGGCGCGAGCCTCTTCGTTGCAGACATGGATGCCGGACACGCGGCGAGGATTCTCCGCCGGCAAACGCGGACGGACGACGAGTAACGGTGTCGGGCTAACCGTCGGCAAGGGCCCGAAAGAGCCCTCTTCGAGAGGTGACTCCGAGCTTCGCGTACACCTTCCGCAGGTGCCATTCCACGGTGCGCGCACTGAGGAAGAGCTGCGCGCCGATCTCCGGATTCGAGAGGCCGTCGCGTGCGAGCCGGGCAATCTGCTCCTCTTGTGGCGTGAGGTCGTCGCGGGCCTCCGGCGCTCGATTACGGACCTTTTCGCCCGTCGCCATCAACTCACGGCGAGTCCGCTCAGCGAACGCCTCCATGCCGATGGTGCTGAACATTTCGTAGGCCGCCCGGAGCTGCTCACGTGCGTCGACGCGGCGCCCCTCGCGCCGCAGCCACTCCCCGTACAACAGATGCGCCCGGGCGAGTTCCGGACGGAGCATGGTGCGGCCGAGCCGCCCGATCGCATCGCGATACAGATCGTCAGCGGCAGTCCCTTCGCTTACGAGCGCCCGGCAGCGCGCCTCGATGCCGAGCGCGATGTCGTTCGCGGACGGTTGAGTCGTCTCCACCAGCCGCTTGAGCGCGTCGCGCGCGCCGGCGGTGTCGTGGAGGCGGGTGGCGGCCTCGACGAGCTCGGGAAGCACCCACACAGACACCCAGAACTCGAAGGCGTTCGAGGCGGCGCGCCGAGCAGGGACCGCCGCCTCGTCATACCGTGCAAGGCCGTTGTAGAGCACTGCGGCCGCCCAATCCGTCCAACAGACCCAGGGGCCGTGCGCTCCCGCCGCGGCTTGCTGTCTCGCGGTCAGGATCGCTGCGGCAACCTCTGCTTCGTTCCCCTGCAGCGCCCGGAGCCTCAACGAAATCCAGGGGAAGCTCACGCCACCGGTCGCCGCCACCACACTGTCGACCTCGGCCATGTTCGCGGCCGCACCCGCCAGGTCGCCTGTCCATGCGCGCGCGATGCCGAGCGCGGCGAGGTAGAGGGGTAGCTCTGCAAGCGCACCGGCATCGCGGACGAGGGTGACGTGCCTCTCTGAGATCGCGTACGCACCATCGTTGTCCCATAGTGCGTTGCTAGGCGCCATCGCTATCCAGCCCCAGCGCAGAACGTCCTCCAACGGGAGGTCTGCGAGCAGCTTCGCTGCGTGCTGCAGCGTCGGAGTCGCTGCGGTGCGTCCGTCGGTCGTCAGCAGCGCGAGGCTATCGAGCAACAGCTCAAGCGCACGCGGGGGCCCGGACGAATGAGGAATGTCCTTGATGGCGCGCGAGATCTCCAGCAGGGTGCCCCCACCGGCGACATTTTCGGCCGGAAACGTTGCGGCATCCCAGGCCATCAGGTACGTCTGGCGTGCGAGCTCCAGATCGCACCGTTCGAGCGGCCTCGCCGCCCTCAGTAGCAGACGGGACGCATCGTTCTGGAAACCTGTGGCGAAGGCGATGCGGCCGCGCAGGAGATCCACCCGAGCCTGCTGGAACTCGTCCAACGGGCGCGCCTCCACGGTGGTCACGAGCTGCTGCACGTCGTCGAACACGCCCGCCTGCACGCTCACCTCCGCCGCGGCGAGCGCGCGGTCCACACGCCGCGCCGGATCGGCCGTCAGCGCAAAGGCGCGCTGGCGGAACCTGGCGGCGGCGGCGACGCCGCCGCGAGACATCGCGTAGCCGGCCGAACGCTCCAGCTCCTCGGCGACCGCCTCGTCTGGTGCGAACGCTGCGGCGGACAGATGCCACGCCCGGCGATCCGGATCGACGTCCCGATCGGTGGCCTCCGCCAACGCGAGGTGAACACGACGCCGCTCTTCGAGCGGCGCGGATCGATACACGGCAGAGCGGACGAGCGGATGACGGAATCTCACCGGTTCTGCGATCGTCAGTAGCCCACTGGTGTCGACCACTCCGGGGTCGATTCCAAGGCTCTCGGCCGCCCGCCAGATGAGGGTCGGGTCGCCCACCGGCTCGGCAGCGACGACGAGCAGCAGGAGCCGGGCAGGGGCCGACAGTGCCTCCACCCGGCGCTCGAAGCTCTCTTCAAGCCGAGCCGACAACGAATCCTTGGACATCAATAGGCCGAGGCCGCCGGCAAGCTCAGTGGTCGACAATGCACTGGGAAGCTCGAGAAGCGCCAGAGGGTTGCCTTGCGTCTCGGCGACGATGCGATTCTCGATCCGCTCGTCCAGGGGAGACAAGACGGCCGAGCGCAGCAGCGCCCGCGCGTCCCTCTCCGCGAGCCCGACAACCTGGAGCTCCGCCAGTCCCCGCAGATCGCCGGTCGGGACGCGGGCGGCAAAGAGCAGGCCGACGGGCTCTGCAAGGAGTCGCCGAGCGACGAACGCGAGCGTCTTCGCCGAGACATCGTCCAGCCATTGCGCGTCGTCGACGATGCAGAGCAGCGGACGCTTCTCGGCTGCATCGGACAGCAGGGTAAGGACCGCCAGTCCGACGAGGAACCGATCCGGCGCGGGCCCTGCGCTCAGGCCGAACGCAATTCCGAGTGCGTCGCGCTGCGGCGGCGGGAGTCCTTCGAGGCCATCGAGCAATGGCGCACACAGCTGGTGCAAGGACGCAAACGGCAACTCCATCTCTGATTCGACGCCCGCGGCCCGGCGCAGACCCATGTCTCCCGCCGAGTCGACGACGTAGTTCAGCAGCGCGGTCTTGCCGATCCCCGCCTCGCCGTGTACGAGAAGCGTGCGGCTCTCCCCGCCACGAACCGCATCGACCATGTCATCAAGCAGCGCGCACTCCGAGGTGCGCCCGCGTACGCGGATCGACTCGGGCACAGGAGTACCACCCGCCATGGGGCGATCCTAGAAGAAAACCCACCCCCTGTCAGGATGATCGTCAGGTCATGGCTGTGCTCCGTCGTCGCGATCGGACCTGGCATTCACCGGGGGAACGGGGCGGCGTATCCGTCCCACCCGCGAGCGCACCAGGGTCATCACGGGCGCCATCTGAATCACCGGCCGCGAACATGGTCGACGACAGACGGAAGGGCAAGCATGACCATCAAAGGTGAGGTCGAGGGAGATGGCTGAGGTGCCGGGGACGTCGTCGCGGCAACGGTGGACACTGGTGCTGGTGTGCACAGCCGCGTTCATGCTGCTGCTGGACATCACCGTGGTGAGCGTGGCGCTACCGTCGATTCAACGGGATCTGCGGGCGAGCCTGCCCGACCTGCAGTGGGTGAGCGCCGCCTATGCCCTGGTGCTGGCCGTGCTGCTGCTGCCGGCGGCCACCATGGGAGACCGGCTGGGCCGGCGGCGGCTGTTCCTGGCCGGCCTGGTGATCTTCACCGGCGGTTCGCTGGCGTGTGCGTTGGCCATGACCGCACTGGAGCTCGAGCTGTTCCGGGCGCTCCAGGGAGTCGGCGGCGCCGTGCTGTTCGCCACCGCGACGCCACTGCTGCGGGCGGAGTTCTCCGGCGCCGGCCTGGCCCGGGCGCTGGGCGCCTTCGGCGCCACAATCGGCGGCGCCAGCGCCGTCGGTCCGCTCGTCGGCGGGGTTCTGACCGACACGCTCGGCTGGCGGTACATCTTCTTCATCAACCTGCCCATCGGCGTGGCGGCGTTCGTTGCGGGAGGCGCCCGGCTGCGCGAGTCCCGCGACCCTGCGGGCGGCCGGGCCGACTGGGTGGGCACGGCCCTGATCATCGCGGCGCTCACGGCGCTGATGTTCGCGCTGATCCGCGGTAACGCGGTCGGCTGGGCGAGCCCGGAGATCGTGGCCCTGTTCGTGACGGCAGCCGTGGCCTTCGCGGGGTTCGTGACGTATGAGCTGCGCATCGCCGCCGCTCCCATGGCCGACCTGCGCCTGTTCCGGCGGCGCAGCTTTGCCGCGACAGGGTTCGTGGCGTTCGCGATCTCGGCGACGGTCATCGGCACGATCACCTATCTGTCCCTGTATCTGCAGAACACCCTCCGCTACTCCCCGGTCGCGGGCGGCCTGCGATTCCTGCCGCTGTTCCTGGTCTCCTTCGCGGTCGCTCTCCTGACCGGCCGGCTGATCGGCAAAGTGGCGATGCGAGTGCTGCTGGGTGTGGCCATGGCCGCAGCCGCAGCCGGGCTGGCCGCGATGGCTCACCTCACGGCCACTTCCACCTGGCTCGCGCTGCTGCCCGGCCTCGTCCTGGCCGGGATCGGCCTGGGTATCACCTCCACGGCCCTGGCGTCGGCAGCGCTTTCGGCGGTTGAGCCGGCCCGCGCCGGGATGGCCGCCGGACTGACGAACACGCTGCGCCAAGTCGGCACGGCCACCGGTGTGGCGGTGTTCGGCGCCCTCTACGCCTCCCGCGTCACCACTGCCACCCTGCATGACCTGGCGGGCCTGCCCGGTCCGCCCGGCGCCGTCCACCGGCTGGCCGCCGTCGTCGCCTCTGGCGCGGGCACCCGCGTAGCCGCCGGAGTCCCGCCCGCCGCCCGCACCGCGGTCACCCACGCCGCCCACGCCGGCACCGCCAGCGGCCTCAATGACGTCCTGCTCGCCGCGGCTGCGTTCGCCGCGGTTGGGGCGATAGCCGGCTTCGCCTTCGGACCGGACCCAGCCAGCCAGCCGCCGCCCAGCCCTGTCCCCGTGTCCTCCCGGTCGGCCGCGGCCCAGCACTTGGCCCAAGGATCGACCGAGCTATGACCTTCTTCTGCTCGAGACGCTCGGCCACGGCGGGGTACGTTCTCGGGTGCGGATCCACTGGACGTGAACGGGGCTGATGACACCGTCGGAAGGGGGCAGGTCGACCATGGAGCGCCACATCGCACGCGTACCGCATCTCCCGATCGAGCCGAACCCCGCGCTCGTCGAACATGCGAGGCACCGGGCCGACAGCGTGCAGAACCGCATCGCGGATCAGATCACCACGTTCGCCGGATCGATGCTGTTCGTGTACATCCACCTCCTGTGGTTTGGGTGCTGGATCGGGTTCCGCGTCGAGGGGTATCCGTATGGCTTGCTGACGATGATCGTCTCGCTGGAAGCGATCTTCCTCTCCACATTTGTGATGATCAGCCAGAACCGGGCTGATGCCAAGCGGCAGGTGGTGGCGGACCTGGAGTGGAAGACGGTGCGGGAAGAGGACACGCAGAACCAGGAGTTGCTGAACCTCTCGAACCAGATTCTCGATCTGACGAAAGCGATTCACGCTTACACGGGCGCGGGGCCGAAAGGAGGTCCGGGGGTGCGGGCGGAGAAGTGACGCCTCAGTGGCCGAAAGTGACACATCACACACGGGGGTGACGGCTCGCGAGGCGTCGGTATTCGAGCGCTCCAAACCACTGGCGCTCGCCCTGATCATCGCCGCCTTCGCCGTGCTCGGACTTCGGATCATCGCCGAGCTCCAGCACGTCCTCGTGCTCTTCTTCATCGCTGTGCTCTTCGCCTCGGCCCTGGCAAGGCCGGCTGGGGTTCTGGAGCGTCAGGGAGTCCCGCGCGGGTTGGCAGTCGCGATTGTGCAAGCGGTGGGCATAGGTGTCGTTGCCGGCGTCATGTGGCTCGTGGTGCCACCCCTCGTGTCTCAGCTCGCATTGTTCAGCGACCGGCTTCCGAGCTATGTGACCCGGTTTCAGCACATCAGCAACGAGTACGCCGCGGTCAAACGCCAGTACCCTGGCGCCGGCACGTTCGAGTCCCAGATGGAGACCCTGGCCGGCCGGCTCGCCAGTGACGTCGGAGGGCAGCTCGTAGATCTCCCCCTGACCGCAGCCAAGCTGCTCTTCGACCTTGGGATGGTGTACATCCTGGCGACCCTGCTGGTGATGCGCCGCGAACGTCTCCTCGAGAACGTGCTTCTCTTGACCAGCCCATCGCGGCGCGACCAAACGCGAGCGGTGATGGAGACGATCTGGACGCGGCTCGGTGGATACCTGCGAGCCAAGCTCATCATCATGTTCGTCGTTGGGGTTCTCATGTACGTCAGCCTGCGGCTGCTGGGAGTGCCGTTCGCAGTGCCGCTGTCTGTGATCGTTGCGCTCGGGGAGCTGGTGCCGAAGATCGGCGTCTGGATCGCTCGCGTGCCGCTGCTGATCATCGCGGCGTTTCAGGGGTGGGCGATTCTTGGGCTCACGTTCCTCGCGTCATACCTGATCGAAGACGTCAAGGCGTACGTCCTCGGGCCCCGAGTCGAGGGTCACGCCCTCAACATGGATCCGCTGCTCACCATCCTGGCAGTGCTCTCCGGCACCGTTCTTCTCGGTGCCGAGGGCGCGCTAATCGCCGTGCCGTTCGCAGCGATGCTCCAGGTGATCTTCGAGGAGGTCGTCGTGCCGATGCGCCTCGCCGAGATTGAGCCGCACGAGCGCGCGGATGGGTCGGCGCCGACGCGCGGGTAGCGGCACGGCTTGCCCCGCCACGCGACCCTGAGTGTGGTGCAGCCGGTGGCCGCGCACCGTCGCCCTCGGCGACAAGCGTCCCGTTTCCGCGGCAGGCGACGCGGCCGCCGCACCCCCACCGGCCCCCCGATGACTCGGCGGTCGGTGGTCAGACATGGGGTGCCGCAGGGCGGCGGCCGGAAGCCGGTCGGGATACTCAACGCGTCGAGGCAGGAATGCGGCGCCAGCGCATCTGGCGCTTTCGGACTGACCATCACCCTCGATGGGAGGACGAAAAGGTCGCCCCCTGGGGGCCATACCCGGCGGAGCTAAGGAAGCCGCGGGAGCAGCCGACCCGGCACGCCAAGAACCTGCTCGACTGCTCCAACCCGCACCACGCCGCCGAAGCAGCGGGCGACGTCTCTGAACACTCGTGCCGGGTTAGAGCCCACTGGCCGGCCGGTGAGGACGCTCGCGCGTGCAGGTTCCGCCGCCACGCCGGCATGTGCGCGGTTGCCGTCCCTGGTGGTAGCGTCGAACGACCGAAGCAACGGCAACGGTCTAGTGGAGGAGGTTCAGATGGCGCTCGAACCCGCACCCGAGTTGGTGCAGGTGCATCTCGATTTCGCGGCTGCAATCCGGCGGCACGACGTCGATGCGCTCGGGGAGATGATCTCGAAACATCCGGCCACGATCGCCAGGGGCACACAGCCGGGGGCGGTCATCCGCGGGCGTGAAGCACTATTGACTGCACTCGGAACGGGAGACATCGAGGAAGGCCAACCGCTCGTAGAAACACACGTTGAAGCGTTCGCAGACGGTGATCTGGGCTACGTCTACGCCGATGCGGTTTGGACGTCGCCGGACGGCACGGCCTTTCCGATTCGCGGCCTCGTTGTCGCTCATAAGGGGGGTGGTCGCTGGCGCTATCTCCACGGACTGAATGCCATCACCGTGCCGGATGAGATCCTCACTCCCGGCTCACCACTCGCAATCGCACCCGGCAGCGGTGAGGCCTAGCGGGCGATGCGCCTGCGCGTCTTGCTTCCGTCTGCGCTACCTCCCGCCGCCTGACGGCGGACGTCTCAATCCTCCACCTCGTGGCCGCGAGCCCGGTTCACCGCCGCCACGTCGCCAGCCGCAGCGCGCTTACTCCCACCTTTGAGCAGCATCATCCCCGACTGGCCCGGAACCGTCCCATGTCCACGACCAGACGAACTCCCACTTCACCCTCGAGTCATCGTCGACGCGGAAGGTCACCGCGTCGTCGCCGATTAACGCCCGGAGCTCCTCGGGGCCGATCTCTTGAATCATCCGACGGGCGTCCTCGATCGCTTCGGAAGGGCTCGTCCGGACCGGCCATGACAAACCGGCCCACTGGTCGGTATCGCGATTCGATACCACCAGCCAGTACATTGGCTTGCCGGGCTGGCTGAACCGGTCATTGCGCATGCGAGTGCTCATGCGGCCAGCATGCTAGCGGCAGTGCGCATTCTTGGAACTGTGCATGAAGGTGTCCAGAAGCGGGCGAGGAGAATCGAACTCCCGTCTTGAGCTTGGAAGGCTCTTGCTCTGCCATTGAGCTACGCCCGCGCGGGGGTCACATGGTATCGCCGGGCGTCGCGGCGGCCTTGGCCCGCGGTGTCCGCTTGCGGCGCGTCCGCGGAGCAGCGACCACGTCGGCGAACTTGACCCGGTCGGTGATGCACACCTCTGCCGAGCCCGAGATCGTCTCGCGCAGGAGGCCGCTCGCCTGGAGTGCCTCGCGGTTGCTCGGGTCGTCGTTCGCCCGCACCCGGTGCTCGTCGGACTGCCACAGCTGCATGAACACGATGCCCTCGTCGGTCGGCGCGGTCACCTGGGCGATCAGGCCCTCCGGCATCCCGAACGCCTCGGAGAGCTTGTCGGAAGCCTCGAGGAGCCGGTCCGTGTTGCCACGCATGTGCACGAGGGCGAGCACGCTCATCGCCTGACCGATCCTACGTGGTCGACGACGTCGACGTCGTAGTCGTGTCGGAAGTGACCGTCTGGGTGATCGTCTCGGTGGCCGTCACCGTGGTGCCCGGATCGGTGATGGTGGTGGGGATCTCCACGGTGGTCGCGACGACGCTCGTCGTCCCCGGGAGCCGGACTGTCGTGGTCACGGTGCGCTTGACGACGTGCGTCTTGACCTGTGGTGGCAGCCTCACGGTGGTCGCCGGTACGGACACGACGTTGCCCTTGACGACCACGGTCTGCCCCGGGACGCGCACCTCGGCGGTGCTGTCGACGGTCGTCACCTTCCCGGTCACGTGGATGTAGCGGGTGGTCACGGCGGCGGCGGCGCCGGCCCCGCCGACCACGCTCCCGAGCCACACGCCGCCGGCGAAGAGCGCCAGGATGACCGGCAGCCCGATCAGCAGCCGGTGCGGATAGGCGCGCGGGCGGCCGGCGCCCGTCGTCGCGAGGACGGGCATGCCGGGCGTGGGCGGTGGTGTGAGCGGCTCGGGCGGGAGCGTCGCCGCTGCTGCGGCTGCTGCTGCCGCCGGCGCGATCTTGCCGGCCTGCGCGGCACCCGCGGCTGCTGCGCCGGCGGCCGGCTTGGCCGCGGCGACCGCGTCGTCCTCGTCCCGCCTGCCCGGGAACGCCAGCCACAGCAGGAACCGCAGGATGACGAAGAGCAGCACCCCGTTCGCCACCAGGATGGCGATGGCCAGCAAGACCTTTGCGAAGATTCCCACAGCACCCTACCCGTCGTGTGACCCCGGAACGGTACCCCAAACCTCGGCGGGGGTGGAGGCATTGTCACGGTCGTTTCGAGTCTTCGCAACCCTTCACGCGCGCCAGCCGCGAAACCGGCGGGGCCGTACGGCGACCACCGGCCCCTGCGGCGCCCGGGCAGCGTACTGCGCGTAGGCGACTGCCAGGGCGGCGAGCGCCCTGTCGCGCTCCTGCGGCGAGTCGACCACTGCCGCCTCGCCGTCCACACGCACCCACCACAGGCGTGACCAGTCGTCGTCGTAACGATCGGCGAGGAGCGCCACGCGCGGCTCGGCGGCGATGTGGCGCAGCCGGGCCAGGTCGGCCGTCGCCTTGGGCTTGTGGTCGACCGCCGTGTAGATCAGCCCTCCGGCGAGCGCGAAGCAGACCGGCACGATGTGGGGCGAGCCGTCCGGGCGCACCGTCGCGAGACGTGCGACCGGCGCGGAGGCGAAGAGGTCGCGCGCGTTAGCCGGGTCGAGCCGCACCGGACGTGTGCGCGTAGGCGGCCGCGAGGCCGGGGGCGAGGTAGTCGGGCAGGTTGGCCTCGCCCTCGAGCGTCGCCAGGAACGTGCGGTCGTCGTCGGCGGTGAGCCCGTCGAGCGTGAGCGGCTGAAGGACGCTCGAGAGCGGCGGCTGGGCCGCGAGCAGCCGGTCGCTCGGGAGCACCGACAGGCCGCCCGCGGGATGGGTGCGCATGGCGCGGTCGGTGTGCTCGATCTCGTCCAGGACGAGCGTCGGCCCTGCCGGCGGCGCCTCCGCGGCGACCAGCCCCGGGACGGCCGCGACCACCGCCGGCTCGAGCGCCCGGGCGAGCTCCGGCAGGTTCGCGAGCGCGCCGGACAGCGTCGATCGCGCCTGGGCGAGGCTGACGAGGGCGACGTCGGGGTCGGCGGCCGCGGTGGCGAAGTTCAGGAGCCGCGTGCGCCCGCCGATGCGGACGCTCTCGCCGGTGCTCGTGAACGGCTCGACCAGGTGCGGCTGGCCGCAGGCGGCGACGCCGCCGATCATGACGAGCACGAGATCGCGCTCGCCGGCGGCGATCAGGCCGGAGTAGGGGTCGGCGCTGGTGCCGGCGACGGCGATCAGGTCGGCCCGCTTGCCGGCCTCGATCGAGCCGATGGCCGTATCCCAGCCCAGCATCCGCGCGGCGGTCGACGTCGCCATCGCCACCAGCTCGCGATCGGTGAAGATCGGCCCCCCGGCGGCGTGGGCGCTCACGAGCTGGGCCACCTTGAGCTCGCCGAGCAGGTTCTTGCTGCCCGACGGCGACCAGTCCGAGCCGAGCCCGATCATGACGCCGCTCGCCTTCATCGCCGCCACGTCCGCGGTGGCGCCGTAGAGCAGCAGGTTCGAGAGCGGCGACCACACCATCGCGGCTCCATGCGCGGCGAAGACGGCGATGTCGGCCGGCTGGAGGGCGACGCTGTGGATCCCGATCAGGTGGTCGGAGATCGCCCAGGTGCCATCGGGTGCCTGGAGCGCCTGGAAGTGGCGGCGGGCGCTCTCGTCGGTGCCCTCGGCGAGATGCAGCAGGAGGCGATGGTCGCGGGCGAGCTCGGCCGCGAAGGCGGTGACGTCGGAGGCGGCGACGTCGGGGATCCGGCTGTGGGCGGGAGGCAGCGCCGGATCGTCCGGCTCCTCGACCGTGCGCACGACGCCGTGGTAGAACCGGGCGATGCCGGCGTTCGAGTAGAGCGCGATCCCCTGGCTCGTCGTCACCCCGGCGACGAGGCACTTGGCCTCGACGAAGCGCACGAGCGCCGGCACGAGGCTGGGCGTCTTGCCGAGGACCTGCATCGGGCCGCTGATCATTCGGCGGTAGTCCGGCCCTGCCGACCACTGGCCGCGGTTCGTGAAGGTGCGCGGCACCTGCCAGAGCTGCAGGCAGTTGTAGCTCAGGTGGTTGTGGAGCTCGATCAGGCCCGGGTAGATCGTGCCCGCCGTGCGCAGCACGGCCACCGACTCGAAGCCCGCGGGCGGCGGGTCGCCGGCGGGGATGACGGCGGCGATGTCGGTGCCTGCGGTGTAGACGATGCCGTCCGGGAGGACGGTGCCCGCGTCGTCCATCGTGACGACGCGACCCCGGATCGCCGCACGGCCTGCCGCGGGGGCGTTCACGGGCGCAACACTAGTGCGGCGCCCGGACATCCCTCCGTGCGGCCGGGCGCCCGCCCCCGGGCCGCGGCCGCCGCCGCCAGCGCCATCCGGGCGGCGGCCGGCCGCCGGGAGGGCCGGAGTCCGGCGACTCCGGCGGATCCGCCTCGGCGAGGTCGCGGAGGAGCAGCGCGAGGATCGCGATCCCCGGCAGGTGCAGGCTCGCCACGACGGCGTAGATCCAGAGGTTGCTCAGGGGCCGTCACCCCCGCCGTCACCGCCCGGGCCGTCTCCGCCGCCATCACCGCCCGGGCCGCCATCACCCCCGCCGTGGTCGTGCCCGGGCTTGGGGCCGTGACCGGGCTTGGGGCCGTGGCCGGGCTTGCCGGGCCGTGACCGGGCTTCGGGCCGGGGCCGGGCTTGGGGCCGTGACCGGGCTTGGGCCCGGGGCCGGGTGGCAGCGGTGCGGCCACCGTCTGCGTCTCCGTCACGGTGACCGGGTCGGTGACCGTTCTCATCACGGTCTGGGTCACCGTGCGCGCGGCGGCGTTCGCCTGCTGCGCCGGCAGCGTCTCGGTACGCACGTGGCCGCCGACCGTGACCGTCCGGTCGACCGCCGCCTGCAGCGGCGCGCGGGCGGTTGTCGTAACCGTCTCCACCGAGAGCACGTGGCCCGTCTGCCTGCTGCCCGCGCTCACACCGGCGAGCAGCCCGAGCATCAGACATGCCAGACCGCCCGAGATGGCCATCGCAAACCGTGTGGGACTCACACCCATCGTGCCTCCCGCCCTTCGCCCTGCCCGCCTACACGCGATACATTAGCCCAGCCCGCCGCGATCGAAAAGGAGCTCCCTCACCCGGGGGTTGACCCCTGGCATCGAGGCATGTTCAATTTGATTTCCCGGATCTTCACCATCCCTCCGATCCGGGCCGATGGAGGCGCGATGAGGCACGTTCAGCTTTGCCGTGTGCAGGCAGGCGCATGAAGACACCGATCCTGGTCACGGGCATGCACCGCTCCGGCGGGAGCTGGGTCGCGAAGATGATCGAGGGCGGGGGCGGCGTCGTCCACGTGAACGAGCCGTTCAACCGCCGCCACCCGCCGGGGCTCACGCCCGGGATCCTGCACGTCCCGCCGCCACTCGCCTACCAGCACGTCGGCGAGCACAACGAGGCCGAGCACCTGGACGGGTTTCGCAACATGCTCGACCTGCGCTACGACCTGATCGCCGAGCTGCGCACGAACCACGGCGTCTACGACCTGGCGAAGGCCGCCAAGTACCTGACCGCGTTCACGTACGGCCGCGCCCGCGGCATGCGCACCCTGATCGACGATCCGTACATGGTGTTCGCGGCCGAGTGGCTGGCGGACCGGCTCGACTGCCGCGTCGTCATGCTCGTCCGCCATCCGGCGGGGATCGTCTCCAGCCTCAAGCGCATCGGCGCCGGGTGGGCCGACAACCTGCCTGACATCGCCGCGCAGCCGGAGCTCGTCGACCGCTACCTGAGCGAGTACGCCGACGAGCTCGAGCGCGCCGCCGACGAGCCGCTCGACCCGGTCGGCCACGGCGCCCTGCTCTGGCTCCTGATCCACTCCGCCATCGCGCAGCAGGTCGACCGCCATCCCGAGTTCGTCGTCGTCCGCTACGAGGACCTGGCGATGGATCCCGAAGCCGGCTTCCGCGACCTCTACGAGCGTCTCGAGCTGCCGTTCACGGACAGGGCCGAGAAGACTGTGCGCGCTGGCAGCATGGCGGGGCCCGCGGCGCGGAACCACCCCTGGGGCCGGGTGGGCCTGGGCCGCACCGCGTTCCAGCCGATGGACAGCAAGGCGAACGCCTGGGCGTGGCGGCAGCGCCTCTCCCCGGACGAGGCCGACGCGGTGATCGCGGCCACCCGCCCCGTCGCCGAGCGGTTCTACGGCGCCGATGAGCTCGCGGTCGACCGCGAGCACGCCGCCTAATCGCGGACGGTTCACGGCCGGGTGTCACAGCTCTGACCTCCATCTCGTCATGTGGGTAGCGAACCCATTACGACGAGACGGAGGAACCGAAAATGCGTGTGTTCGTAGCAGGGGCGACCGGCGTGATCGGAAGGCAGCTCGTGCCGCAGCTGGTGGAGGCCGGCCACACGGTGGTCGGAAGCACCCGGTCTGGCACGAAGGCGGGGTGGCTGGCGGAGGCGGGCGCGGCCGCGGCCGTGATGGACCCGCTCGACCGCGCCGAGGTGATGACCGCCGTGATGCGGGCCGAGCCCGACGTTGTCGTCCACGAGCTGACGGCGCTTCGCGGCCAGACCGACCTGCGCCGGTTCGACCGCTCGTTCGCGGAGACGAACGAGCTGCGCACCCGCGGGATCGACATCCTGCTGGAGGCGGCGCGGGCCGGCGGGGCGACCCGGTTCCTGGCGCAGAGCTACACCGGCTGGCCGAACGCCCGCGAGGGCGGCCCGGTGAAGACGGAGGAGGATCCCCTCGACCCGGTGCCGCCGCGGGCGATGCGCGAGTCGATCGCGGCGATCCGTCACGTCGAGCGCGCCGTCACCGCCGCCGAGGGAATCGAGGGCCTCGCGCTCCGGTACGGGGCGCTGTACGGGCCGGGCACGTCGATGGCCGAGGAGTACGCGGCCGTGATCCGGCGACGCAAGTTCCCGGTCATCGGCGACGGCGCCGGCGTGTGGTCGTTCGTCCACGTCGCGGATGCCGCGGCGGCGACGGTGGCCGCGCTCGACCACGGCGGGGCGGGCGTCTACAACATCGTCGACAACGACCCGGCCCCGGTCTCGGAATGGCTTCCGCACCTCGCGGCCGTGCTGGGGGCGAAGCCGCCCCGGCACGTCCCGGCGTGGATCGGGCGGCTCGCCGCCGGCGAGGTCGGCGTCGTCATGATGACCGAGTCGCGCGGCTCCTCGAACGCGAAGGCGCGGCGCGAGCTGGACTGGGAGCCGGCGCACCCGACCTGGCGCTCCGGATTCGCCGAGACCGCCGGCGGAACGGCGGCCGGCGGCCCGCCCGCCCGGGCGCGAACCCACGAGCGATGACCGCGCAGGCGATACGCTCCGGACGCATGGGTCGCGCCCCCGGCCACGGCGACGACGTCGCCATCCGCACGTCCGGGCTCGGCAAGCGCTACGGCGCGACGGTCGCGCTCGCCGGGCTCGACCTCGCCGTCCCGGCCGGCGAGGTGTACGGCTACCTGGGGCCGAACGGCGCCGGCAAGACCACCACGATCCGGCTCGTCCTCGGGCTCCAGCGGCCGAGCGAGGGCGACGCGGCGATCTTCGGGATCGACGCGTGGCGCGACCCGGTGGAGGCGCACCGCCGGGTCGCGTTCGTGGCCGGCGAGCCGATGCTGTGGCCGGCGCTCACCGGCCTGGAGAGCCTCGAGTTCCTGAGCCGCCTACGCGGAGGCGTCGACGAGGCGTATCGCCGCACCCTGATCGACCGGTTCGACTTCGACCCGCGCAAGCGCGTGCGCGACTACTCCAAGGGCAACCGGCAGAAGATCCAGCTGATCGCCGCGTTCGCGGCGCGGGCCGACCTCCTCGTCCTCGACGAGCCCACGAGCGGCCTCGACCCGCTGATGGAGGCGGCCTTCCGAGACACGGTGGCCGAGGCCAGGGCGGCCGGGCAGGCCGTGTTCCTCTCGTCCCACATCCTGAGCGAGGTCGAGGCGCTCTGCGACCGCGTCGGCATCCTGCGGGAGGGGCGTCTGGTCGAGGAGGGGACGCTCGCGGAGCTGCGTCACCTGTCCGCGCGCGTCGTCGAGGCGACGTTCGACGGGCCTCCGCCCGAGCTGGTCCTCCCGGACGGCGTGACGTCGACGCCCGTCGGCGAGAGCGCGGTGCGCTTCGACGTGCGCGGTCCCGTCGGCCCGCTGATCGACCGCCTGGCCGGCACGGGGGTGATCGCGCTGGTCTCCCGGGAGCCGACGCTCGAGGAGCTCTTCCTGGCCCACTACGACCGCGGCGGCGAGCATGCGGGGATCGCCCGCTAGGGCCGTCGTCCGGCACGCGCTCCGCGGCGAGCGGGTGCGCCTGAGCGTGATCGGGCTGATCGCGGTGCTCTACACGCTCGCCAACGTCGTCGGATACCGCCAGGCCTACCCCACCCATGCGGCGCGGGAGCAGTTCGCGCGCGCGTTCTCGGACAACATCGCCCTGCGCCTGTTCTACGGCGTCCCCCACGACCTCGCCAGTGTGGGCGGCTTCTTCGAGTTCCGGGCGATGGGGATGCTGGCCATCCTGGCGTCGGGCTGGGCCGTGTTCGCGGCCGTGCGCGCACTGCGGGGCGAGGAGGACGCCGGCTGCTACGAGCTGATCCTGGCCGGGGCGATCGGGCGCGGCGGCACCGTGATCGCGGTTCTGGCCGCGCTCGCGCTTCGAGTGCGCGGCGCTGTTCGCGCTTCTCTGGGTCGTCCTGCTCGTCTTCGCCGTCGCTTCCGGCGACATGACCGCCGCGCAGTCGGCGATGGTCTCGGCGGCGATCGTCGGGCCGGCCGCGGTGTTCGCCGCCGCCGGAGCGCTCGCCTCCCAGCTCGCGCCGACGAGGCGCGCCGCCCAGGCCGGGGCCGGCGCCGCGCTCGCCGCGGCGGTCTTCTTCCGCATCGTGGCCGACATCGGTCACGGCGTCGGCTGGGTGCACTGGATCTCGCCGATCGGGTGGGTGGAGCAGGTGCGGCCGGTGACCGGAGCGCGCCCTGCCGTCCTGCTCCTGTTCGCGGCCGCGGCGCCGCTCCTCGCCGTCGCGCCGTGCTCGTCGCGCGCAAGCGCGACCTGGGCGCGAGCGTGCTGTCACGCCGGGCGACCGCCCGGTCGCGCACGGGCCTCCTCGGCTCGCCGGCGCAGGCGGCGCTGCGCGGCGAGCTGCCGTCGCTGGCCGCGTGGCTCATCGGCGCCGGCCTGTTCGCGTTCGCGCTGGGGGCGTTCGCGCACAGCGTGGCCGAGGAGATGCGCAAGGTCACGATCCGCACGTACGGGCTCGACATCACGACGGCGGCGGGGTATCTCGCAGCCGTCTTCGGGATCTTCGCCATGGTCGTCGCGCTGTACGCGGTCAGCCACGTCGGCGGCCTCCGCGACGAGGAGGCGTCGGGGCGGCTGGAGACGATGTTCGCGCTGCCGGTTGCCCGGCGCTCGTGGATCGGCGGGCGGCTGCTCGTGGCAGCCGCCGCGACGGCCGTGCTCTCCGTGGCCGTCGGCGTGCTGGCCTGGGCCGGCGCGGCCGTCACGAGCGGGGGCGTCGGGCTCGGCGCGATGCTGACGGCGGGGGCGAACTGCATCGCCGTCTCGGTGCTCTTCCTGGCGCTCGGGACGCTGGTGTTCGCATGGGTGCCGCGGCCGAGCCCCGGCGCGGCCTTCGCGCTCGTGGGCGTCGCGTTCCTGTGGGAGCTCGTCGGTGCGCTGGTGGGCGCGCCGTGGTGGCTGCTCACGATCTCGCCGTTCCATCACGTGACGCAGGCGCCGCTCGTCGCGGTCGATCGCCGCGGCACCGCCGTCATGCTGATCGTCGCCGCGCTCGCCGCGGCGGCGGCGGTCGAGCGCTTCGCCCGCCGCGACCTCCAGACCGGGTGAGGGGTCAGGCGCGGCGACGGGCTTCGAGCCGGCGGCCGACGATCGCGATCGCGACGGCCGCCGCTGCGAGCTGTGCGGCGCTGAGACCGCCCGCGCGCGTGTGCGCCTCGCGGGAGGCGAGCACCGCCCCGTAGGAGCGGTCGGAGAGGAGCGACCAGCGCGACCGGGCCGAGAGCATCGAGCCGAATGACGCGAAGGAGCCGACCGACCAGGCCGAGCACGCGCTTCCGATCGATCCGACCGAGAGCACCGAGCCCACCGACCCGATCGAGAGCACGGAGCCGGTCGATGCGATCGAGAGCAGCGAGCGGTCGGAGCGGATCGACCAGCGCGAGGTGGTCACGGGCGGAGTTCTATCGCAGGGCGTCGAGGCCGGCGACCTGCGGGAGACGCTCGGCGGGGCCGGTGACGGCAGGAGCCGGGCGGCGCAGCGCGAGCCCCACGGCGACGAGGGCCGCGGAGGCGCCGAGCAAGGTGAGCAGCCCCTGGTCGACGATCGACTGCGTCGTCGTGCTCAGGTAGGGCAGCGGCGTCAGGGTCGCGACCATGAGCAGGCCGGCCGCGCCGGCCGCGGCGCGGGGACGGCGGTCGAGCCCTCCGATCGCCAGGCCGATCAGCCCGAAGCCGATCAACGTGTACCCGAGCCCGACGAGGGGGACGAGGGTGGAGCTGTCGAGCAGGATGCCGAGGCGGGCGGCGATGACGAGCGCGCACCCGGCCGCCCCTGCCAGCGACGTCACCGCCGGGCTCTTCCACGCTCCGGGGGCGCCGAGGAGGAGCCACGCCAGCGGAGGCAGCGCGAAGGCGATGATCACGATCCTGCCCGCGGTGAGGAGGCCCGTGCTGCCGACGCCCAGCCCGAGCGGCGCGGATTCGAGGACGAGCCCGGCCGCGAACGCGCAGCCTGTGAGCACCCAGGTCGCGGGGTGGGCCTCGCCGCGTGCGAACCGCGCGGACAGCCTGTCGGCGGCGGCCGTCACCCGGCCGAGCGCCCGCGCGCCCGTCTGCCGGGCGGCGACGGCCGACCCCTCGCGGGTGACCACCAGGCTGAGGACGACGGCCGCGAGCGGCGGCGCGACCAGGAAGCCCGCTCCCGAGAACAGGGACGCGGCCGTGTTCTGGGCGGCGTGGAGCGCGATGCCGGTCCGCACCGACCCGGTGCGGCGGCGGATCCAGCACAGCATGATGCCCTCGCAGGTGAACGGGATGAGCACGCCGGACACGCCGTGGAGGGAGGCCCACACGAGCGACGAGGCCACGGCCGCCGGCCAGAAGCCGAAGCGCTGCCACAGGCCGGAGAGCAGGAACCCGCGCATCGAGAGCTCCTCCATCCACGGCGCGGCGACGACCGCCATCCAGGTCAGAAGAAGGACCACAACGCGTCGGCGGTGGTGGAGCGACACGTTCGTCGTGCCGTGCGCGCCGAGGGCGTCGCCGAGCGCCGTCAGGGCCGGCAGGAGCACGATGATGAAGCCGAGCTGCGCGAGCACCGCGATGCCGACACGGCTCGACCGGGCCCGGCCGACGACCGCGGCGGGCACGCCGCCGCGCGGGAACGCGATCCTCGCCGACAGCGCGATCGTGCCCGCGCAGAGCGCCACGTTCGCCGCGATGGCGACCACGGCCATCACGAGCGTCCGGCCGCCAATCTCGGCCAGCAGGAACGCCGATACCTGCGAGGCCAGGTAGAGGACCACGCAGGCGGCGGCGGCCGCGACCAGCAGCCACCAGCGCGTGGACGCGCCGGCGCCGTCCGGTACGGTCGTCGCTTCCAGGGCCATTACCCCACGATACGTGCGGGGCGGCCGGCTCGGCTACTCCCAATTGGGATTCGATGGGACGGCGTGTGCCGGCCGGCCGCGGACCGCCCCGTGACCCGGATGACCGAGCTACGCGCTCAGGAAGTCCTCGACGAGCCGCGCATAGTCGTCGGGCTCTTCGAGGTGGGCGCAGTGTGCGCTCTGCTCGAACACGTGCATGCGCGCGTCCGGGATCCCGCGCGTGATCGTCTCGGAGCACGACGGCGTGATCTCGTCATACCGGCCGCACGTCACGAGCGTGGGCACGCCGATCCGGCCCAGGTCGGCCGTGCGGTCCCACTCCCGCAGCCGGCCGATGACGTCGAACTCGGTGGGCCCGTTCATGGTCAGGTAGACCTGGTTGCCCTCCATCTGCGCGCTCGAGAGCACGAGCGCCTGCGGCCACGGATCGAGCCGGCACAGGTGGCGGTGGTAGAAGACCTCGACGGCCGCCTGGTAGTCGGGGTGGTCGTACTGCTCCTTCGCGCCGAGCTCGATCAGCGTCGTGCGGTGCGGCTCGGGCAGCTGCTCGATCAGCTCGCGCGCGCCGGCCATGAACTCGGGGATGCTCGCCGAGGTGCTGGCGAGCACGAGCCTCTCGACCCCCGTCGTGCCGCGTGTCATGTACTCGATCGAGAGCCAGCCGCCCCAGGACTGGCCGAGCAGATGGCAGTGCTCGAGCCCGAGCGCGGCGCGCACCTGGTCGACCTCCTCGACCGACCGGTCGACCGTCCACAGGGACGTGTCGTCGGGATGCTCCGAGCGGCCGCAGCCGAGCTGGTCGTAGACGACCACCGGTCGGTGGTCGGCGAGCCGCTCGGCGAGCGGGATCATGTAGTAGCTGGCGGCGCCGGGGCCGCCGTGCAGGAGCAGGACGGGCGTGCCCTCACGCGGGCCGAGCCGGGCGGTCCAGACGCTCCCGCCGGTGACCTCGACGCGTCCCTCCTCGGCCTCCTCGATCCTCATCGCGGCGACATTACAGGAGATACCGCCGCGAGTAGGCGACCTCGGCGACCGGGGCGCAGGCGACCGGCTCGCCGTCGAGCGTCACGGTCTCGGCCGCCGCGTCGACGACGATCGTGCCGGTGCGGCCGTTCCGGACCATGTCCGCAGCCGCGAGCTCGCGACAGTCCGACACCCGTGCCCGCTCGCGGGTCGTGGGCAGGTCGGCGGCCATGGCCGAGCCGGCCAGGAACGCGAGCGAGA
The DNA here is from genome assembly GCA_963731515.1 of uncultured Actinomycetes bacterium. Taxonomy (GTDB): domain Bacteria; phylum Actinomycetota; class Thermoleophilia; order Gaiellales; family JAICJC01; genus JAICJC01. Next base: position 70,926 of record CAVSVU010000017.1, read on the forward strand.
CCTGTCCCGGCGCCGCGCCCGTCCCCGCGATCTGGGGGCCGACGCGGACGGGCTCGGTCATCATCGTCGTCGCGCCGCCTGCGCCGGATGCGCCCCAGGCCGGCATCCCGGCCTTGAGGACGAGCTCGGGCCGCACCGGGAAGAGGTCGGGGCGCCACACCACCAGGTCGGCGAGGCGGCCCTCGCGCAACGAGCCGACGTGCGCCGACAGGCCGTGCGCGATCGCCGGGTTCACGGTCACCTTCGCCAGGTAGCGCAAGACCCGCTCGTTGTCGTCCATGCCGCCGCCGCCGCGCTGGGCCTTCATCGCGGCGGCGCACTGGAACGCGCGCCGGACGGTCTCGGTGATCCGGCCCATGCCCTGGGAGTCGGACGAGAGGATCGGGATCACGCCCAGGTCGTGCAGCACGCTCTCGGCGGCCATCGTCCAGGGCCGCACCCGGGCCCGCAGGATGGCGGCGTCGCCGGCGCGGGCGCCGGGCTCGAGCAGGTGCACGGCTGCGACCATCGCCAGGTGCTCCGCCTCGGCGCCGACCCCGAACGGCACCGTCGGGTTGGTGGACGAGGTCAGCAGGCGCTCCCGGCCCGCCAGGCTGAGCAGGTCGGGCGCGTGGCCGCCGCCGACGCCCTCGATGTGGTACAGGTGCGCCGTCCGGCCCTCGAGCACACGGGCCGTGTCGGCCGCGCGCAGCGCCTCGTTCAGGCCGTCGGTGTGGATGGCGAGCTGGACGTCGTGGCGGTCGGCGACGTCGAGGGCGCAGCGCAGCTGCTCGGGCCCCGCGGCGACGTCCTCGTGGATCTTGAGCCCGGCCCCGCCGGCGGCGAGCGACTCCTCGACGCCCTCCGGCCGCGACGCCGACGCCCGCACCAGGAAGGCGACGTTCAGCGGTGTCTCCTCGAGCGCCGCCCAGGCGACGCGCAGGCCGGCGGCCGGGTTCGCGCCCAGGTTCCAGATCGGGCCGTAGTCCTGCGCGACGAGGGTCGTGACACCGCCCGCGAGCGCCGCCTCGCCGAGCTGGGGCGAGAGCCAGTGCATGTGGCAGTCGACGGCCCCCGGCGTGATCACCATCCCGCGGGCGTCGAGGAGCGCGGTCTGCGAGTCGAGGACGACGTCGATGCCGTCCATCGTGTCGGGGTTGCCGGCCCGGCCGATCGCGCACACGCGCCCGCCCCGGATGCCGATCGACGTCCGCAGGACGCCGAGGAGGGGGTCGAGCACCAGCCCGCCCACGACGGCGATGTCGACGCCGCCGCGGTCGGACCGCACGCCCAGCCCGTCGCGGTGGGTGCCGCCCCACCCGGGCACGATCTCGTCCGGGCCGCCGGCCTCGTCGCGCTCCGGCGTCACCCAGAGGTCGCCGTCGCCGAGCGCGATCCGCTCATCGGCCGGCATCGGCGTACCCCCGCTCGCGGACCAGCTCGAGCGCCGCGTCGAGCGCCCCGGGCGCGTCCAGCGGCCCGTCGACGAGCCCGCCGTGGCCGCGGATCACCCGCGCCCCGGCGAACGGCACCAGCCGCACCTCGCGCGCCTCGCCGGGCGGGAAGACGACCTTCGTCCCCGGCGCGACGGCCAGGCGCATGCCCCACGCGGCGCGGCGGTCGAAGCGCAGCTCGCGGTTCGTCTCGAAGAAGTGGAAGTGGGACGTGACCGCGATGGCGACCGCGGCCAGGTTCTCGACCCGAAGTGCCGCGTCCGCGTCGAGCCAGGCCGGCGCGGGGTCGCCGGCCAGGTCGGGCGGGCCGTCGCGGCTGATCGGGTGGACGAGCACGATCAGCCGGGGCCCGTCGGCGAACACCGGCTCGAGCTCGAGCCGGTCGACCAGATCGCCGACCCCGTCCAGGACGTCGGCCGGGCCGAGCAGCCCGTAGGCGCGCCGCTCCACCTCGGCGTACGGGTGCCCGTCGCGGGCGAGCTCCATCGTCTCGTCGGCGATCAGCGCCGCGGCCTCGGCCTGGCTCAGGCGCAGGCCGCGGCCGCGCCGGCGGCGGGCGAGCTCGGCCGCCAGGAAGAGGTTCAGCCGCTCCTGCTCCGACGGCAGCAGCCTCATGCCGTTGCCGCCCGCACCCGCGCGGCCAGGCCGTCGACGTAGAGGTCGATCAGGAGCGCGAAGCGGCGGTCGTTGTCGGTGATCGCGTAGTAGTCCGCCACTGCGACCACGTTGGGGAACCGATCGGCCGGGAGTGCGGCGATGTAGCTCCGCACCATCGCGCCGGCCTCCTCGCCGCGGGGGTGGGACTCGGTTGACGCCATCTCGCCGCTCTCGTCGATGGTGAACCCGTTCACGATCGAGAAGAGCAGGTGGTGGCCCAGCACGGCGAGCTCGTCGGGCACGCCGCCCTCGCGCAGGACGGCCAGGATGCGCTCGCTGAAGCGCAGCGCGTTCGGGCCCATGGGGATGCGCCCGACCGAGATGCGGACGATGTCGCGGTGACGCAGGATCGTCGCGCGCATGTCGTGGGCGATGCCCTTCAGCTGTTCGGCCCAGCGCGCCGGCTCGGGGTCGGGCACGTGCAGCTCGCCGATGACCTCGTCGAGCACCAGGTCGAGGAGGCCGTCCTTGCTGCCCACGTGCCAGTAGAGCGACGCGGCGCCGGTGCCCAGCTCGTCGGCGACGCGGCGCATGCTGAGCGCGTCGAGGCCGTCCCGGTCGAGCAGCTCGAGCGCCGTCTTCACGATCGCCTCGCGGGTGATCGGGTCGCGCCGCCGCCGCTGTCCGCGGTCGGGCGGAAGCCGTTGCCACGGCGGCGCGGGGAGGGCCTGTTCGTCGGTCACACCGCCGACACCCTACCAGTATTCGAACACTGTTTGCATAGAACGACGTACCATGATAGAACACTGTTCGATAACGGATCTCGATCCACTGGAGTGCACCATGCAAGACCACACCTATCCACGCCGATGGCTCGCGGCCGCCGTGATGATCGTGGCCGCGACCGTCGATCTGATCGACGGCACCATCGTGAACGTCGCCCTGCCCACGATCCACCGCGACCTGGGCGCGTCCGGCGCCCAGCTCGAGTGGGTCGTCTCGGCGTACATGCTCGCGTTCGCGGCGGCGCTGATCACCGCCGGCAGCCTGGGCGACCTGCTCGGGCGCAAGCGCCTGTTCCTGCTCGGCACCGCGGCGTTCGGCGCCGCCAGCCTGGGGGCGGGCGTTGCCCAGACCGCCAACGAGCTGATCGCCGCCCGCGTCGTCCAGGGCGCCGCGGCGGCGACGATGTCGCCCCAGGTGCTCGCCACCTTCCGGGCGATGTTCGCCGGCAAGGAGCGCGGCGCCGCCTTCGGCGTCTACGGCGCGACGCTGGGGTTCGCCTCGGCGGTCGGGCTCATCCTCGGCGGCGTGCTCACCCAGGCGAACCTGTTCGGCTGGGGCTGGCGGGCCGTGTTCCTCGTGAACATCCCGATCGTCATCGGATCGCTGATCGCCACGGCGATCGTCGTCCCCGAGACGCGGGCGCGCTCCCACCGGCGGCCCGACCTGGCCGGGGCCGCCGTCCTGACCGCCGCGCTCGTGGCGGTCGTCTACCCGATCCTCGAGGGCCGGCGGCTGGGATGGCCGGCGTGGGGGTGGGGGATGCTGGCGGCCGGGGTCGTCGCCCTCGTCGCCCTGGCTGTCCGCGAGCAGCGGCGGCCGCGGCCGGGGGTGGCGCCGCTGCTGCGACCGCAGCTGCTGCGGCGGCCGGCGTTCACCGCGGGGCTGATCGTGCAGATGGCGTTCTCGGTCGGGATGCAGGGGTTCGCGATCGTGTTCGCCCTGTGGCTCCAGCTCGGACAGGGCTACTCGCCGCTCCGGGCCGGCCTGACGATGGTCGCGTTCAGCGTCGGCAGCTTCCTCGCCGCGCCGTTTGCGATCCCGCTCGCGCAGCGGTGGGGACGGCTCGTGCTGGCGGCCGGCGCGCTGCTGATGGCGGCGGGCACTGCCGGGATCGCCGTCGGCGCCCATCACGTCGGCACCGGCGACGGCCCGTGGCCGCTCGTGCCCGGCCTGCTCGTCTCGGGGCTGGGGCTCGCGCTGCTCGTCATCCCGCTCGTGAACGTCGTCCTCGCCGCCGTGCCGGCGCACGCCGCCGGCGGCGCGTCGGGCCTCTTCGGCACCGCCCAGCAGATCGGCGGTGCGGTCGGGGTCGCGGTGATGGGGACGATCTTCTTCGGCCGTCTCGACGGCGGGTCGTTCAAGGCGGCCTACCTCGGCACGACGCCGTACCTGGTGGCCGTGTTCGTCGTCGCGGGCGTGCTGTGCCTGGCGCTGCCGCCGACCGCGGTCGACGAGGACGCGGCGCTCGAGGCCGAGGACGACGACACTCCTGTCGCCCATCCGCTGCAGGAGGGCATCGCCGCCTGACGCGGGCCCATCCGGGGGCGCCGGCACATCCGCCGGCGTCCCCGGAATATTGCGTTTGTGTTGTCTGAGGGGCGAATATCTGCGAAACGTCCGGCCGGGGGTCGATATCGACGGAGAGAACATCGTCCCCGAACGCGAAGACGACCGGAACCATGCTCACCAGCCTCACGAACCAGCTCGCCCTCATCGCAGCCGTCTACGGCGTCATCTCCTCGCTCTCGCCCACGCTCCAGATCGTCCGCATGCGCCGGGCCGGCACGGCGGAGAGCCTGTCGCGCAGCTACGTCATGATCGGCGCCGGCGGCTACATGATCTGGTTCACGTACGGTCTCTCCCTCGGCAACATGCCGCTCATCGTCTGCGACGCGATCGGCGCGGTGATGCAGCTCACCGTCCTCTGGTGGGCGTACCGGCTCGAGGACGGGCCGGGCGGCATAACACGGGCTTAGCAATCCGGCGCCGGCCGCTTGCTATCCTCGCTCGCGGCGAGGAGGCGGCGGATGCGCGTCGGACGAGCAGCTGGATGGGTCGCAGTGCTCCTGGCCACCGTCGGCCCGATGGTGGCGAGCGCCTCTGCGGCGCCCGCGCACACGACCCGCGTCGACGTCTCCAGCGGCGGCGTGCTCGGGAACACCGCCGTCGACGAGGACGGGATCGCGATGTCCGCGAACGGGAACCTGATCGCGTTCGCCTCGTCGGCCTCGAACCTCGTCCCGGGCGACACCAACGGCATGCGCGACGTGTTCGTCCGCAACCTGCGCACGGGCACGACGTCGCGGATCGACCTGGGCCCCGGCGGCGTTCAGGCGAACGGCGACAGCTTCGGCCCGCTGGCCATCTCCGGCGACGGGCGCTTCGTCGCGTTCGAATCCGACTCGTCCAACCTGGTGGCCGGCAGCGGCTGCACGCCGGGCCAGGCGCCCGACTGCCTCTTCATCCGCGACCGGCTGCACCACACGACGCGCGTCGTCAAACGGATCCCCAACCCGGGGATCGTGGCGCTCTCCGAGCACGGCCGCTACCTGGTGGCCGCCGGCCTCGTAACGCCGCTCGAGCGGATCGACCTGCACACGAACACGGCCGTCGTCGTCAGCTGCTGCGGCCTCGGGAGCGACCTCAAGAACCTCCAGTTCGACGGCATGTCGCAGAACGCCAACCTGGTCGGGTTCGCGCTCGACGCCGGGCCGTCGGACCCCGCCCATCCGGATGTGTTCCAGGTGTACGTGCGGAACATCGCCCGCCACACGACGACGCTCGTCAGCAAGAGTGACGCCGGCGTGCCCGGGGATGCCGCCAGCCTCGGCGGGGCGATGTCGCCCGGCGGGCGGTACGTCTTCTTCACGTCGCAGGCCCGGGACCTCGTCGGCGGCGACACGAACGGCCACGAGGACGTCTTCGTCCGCGATCGCCGCCGGGGGACCACGCGCCGCATCGATGTCGGCGTGCACGGCCAGACGAACGGCGACTCGTTCGCGCTCGCGGTCTCGGCGGGCGGGCGCTACCGCCTGTTCGAGTCGTGGGCGACGAACATCGTCCCGGGCGACACGAACCATGCCGCCGATCTCTTCCTGCGCGATCGCCGGACGGGGCGGACCATCCGCGTCGATCTGACCGCGTCGGGCGGGCAGGCGAACCACGGCGTCGGCAACGCGGGGGACATCGGTGTGGCGATGACGCCGGGCGCCCGCTGGGTCGCCTTCGTGTCGCCGTCGACCAACCTGGTCACTCCGGCCAACGCCCTCGCGCATCTGTACCTGCGCGGCCCGCTCTACTGACCGCTGACCCAGGCCAGGATGTCGCGCCAGTGGTCGGCGAGCGCGTGGCCGGCGCCGGGGATCGAGCTCGAAGCGCGCGTTCGGGAGCCGCTCGCCGAGGTAGGCGCAGTGCGCCCGCGGCACGAGCACGTCGAGCTCGCCCTGCCAGAGCCGCGTCTCGCAGGTCGCGTCGGAGAGCGGGAAGCCCCAGCCCGTCGCGAACGCCCGGTCGTCGTCGGCCCATCCGCGCGATCCCTGGCGCACCGACTCGACGACCGACTTCCGCGCGCGCGCCCGCTGCTCGGGGCGGCGGGAGACCTCCTGGTCGGAGGGCGGCAGGTGGGCGGCGAGCTCGTCGAGGAGGGCGTCCGGGTCGCTCTGCGCCTGATCGACGAACGGCTGCAGGTAGGCGGCCAGCGCCTCCTCGGACTCGCGCGCCGCGGCGAACTCGTCCAGGTTGAGCTGATCCATCCCGGCGAGGAAGTCGAAGTCGGGATCGTCCGAGGGGCCGACGCCCACGACGACGCCGACCCGCGACACGCGTGTGCCCAGCCGGGCCGAGCAGGCCAGCGCGTGAGGGCCGCCGCCGGACGTGCCCACCACCGCGAACCGCTCGATCCCGAGGTGGTCGACGAGCGCGGCGACGTCGGCGGCGGCGTCGACGACCCGTCTGTCCGGCTGCGGATCGGATTCGCCGTAGCCGGGCCGGTCGTACGTGATCATCCGCAGGCCCAGCTCGGCGATCATGGCGTCCTCGTTCGGGTGCCCGTCGAGGCGCGATCCCGGAGTCCCATGGTGGCTCACGACCGGCGTAGCCCCGGCGTCGCCGTTGTCGCGGTAGGCCAGGCGGCGCCCGTCCGGCGTGCGCAGGTGGCCCGTGCGCGGCTCGGTCATCTGCGGTGGCGTTCGCGTGCCGCGGATGTCGCGTAGATCGCGTCGCGGAACGCCGGCCGTGTTCGCAGGAGCTCCGCGAAGCCGGCCTCGTCGACGACCCCGACGTCGACCGACGTCCGGGCTCGCACCGTCGCGTTGCGGGCGAGCGCATAGCCGGGGCCGGGGTCGATCGCGGCCAGCTCGCCGAAGAACTCGCCGGGGCCGAGCTCGGCGACGGGCTCGCCGTCGCGCAGGACGATGACGGTGCCCTGGAGGATCACGAAGAAGTCGGTGCCGAGGTCGCCCTGGGTCACGATCGCGCTGCCGGGCGGGTACGACCGGCGCCGCAGCGCGGCGGCCACCGCGGTGCGGTCGTCGTCGTCCAGCTTCTCGAGCACCGGGCTCTCGGCGTCAACGCTCATCTGCCGTCGCAGACATTATCGAAACGATCGGCACGAGCGCCACCTGCCGGGGCTCAGTGCACGACGGCCGCCGCGGTCGAGGCGACCAGGGCGACGGCGAGCGCGATGTTCGCCCGGCGTGAGCGGACCGGGTCGCGCAGCGCCGGCGCGACCCAGGCCGCGGCGAGCAGCCAGGCGGTGTTGATGGCGACGATCATGACGGTGAGGGCGGCCACCTTGATCCCCGAGTCCGCAAGCGTGTGCGTGGCGATCCGCGCGCTGACGAAGACCGCCGCGATCGCGACCCACGCCTTGGGGTTGGCGACGCCGAGCAGCAGCCCGCCGCCGAGCGACGGGGCGGCCGCGTCGCGGTCGGCCGTCGCCAGCGGAGGCGCGGTCGCGATGTGATATGCGAGGTAGACGATGTATGCCGCCGCGACGGCGATGAAGGCGGGGCGGACGGCCGGGAGCGCGAGCAGCGCGCCCGTGAGCCCGGCCGCCACCATGAGCAGCACGACGATCGTGCCGGAGACGATGCCGGCCAGGTAGCGGGTCGAGCGGCGGACGCCGAACGCGACCCCGGTCGCCGTGAGGCTGATCGTGGCCGGGCCGGGGCTCCCCATGATGGCGAGCGAGGTGAGCAGAAGCGGCGGCAGCGCCGACCAGCGGATGGATGAGGTCGCGAGCAGGACGAGAGCCACGTACATGCCTAGACTGGAGCGGTGCCCGAGACGCTAACCAGGGCCGAGACCGGCCGTCTTGAACGATCGTGCGCCCGCGACGCGATCCGCGTCGGCGCCGGCGCGCCGGGGATCGAGCGGGTCGAGGCGCACTTCGGCGGCCGGGCGTTCTCGCTCCACCGCCACGACACCTACGCGCTCGGGATCACGACGGCCGGGGTGCAGGAGTTCCGCTATCGCGGTGCCCGCCACATCTGCCTGCCCGGCCAGCTGCATCTGCTGCACCCCGACGAGCTGCACGACGGCGGCCCGGCGACGCCGGACGGATTCGGCTACCGGATCGCCTACGTCGAGCCCGCGGTCGTGCAGGCGGCGCTCGGCGGCCGCCCGCTGCCGTTCGCGGCGGAGCCCGTCCGCGATCCGTGTCCCGCGACCGCCGGGCTGGTCGGCCTGCTCGAGGACATCGACGAGCCCCTGGACGAGCTCGCCGCCGCCGCTGCGGTGACGGCCGTCGCCGACGCCCTGGAGGCCGCCGCCGGCGGCACCGACCAGGGCGGCGCGATCGACACGGCGGCCATGGCCGCGGTGCGGGAGCACCTGTCGGCCCACCCGACGGAGGAGACGCGCGCCGCCGACCTCGAGCGGATCGCGGGCATCGACCGGTGGAGCGTCGCCCGCCAGTTCCGGAAGGCGTTCGGGACGAGCCCCGACCGCTACCGGCGCATGCGCCGGCTCGCCGTCGCCCGCGACGCGATCGCCGCGGGCGGGTCGCTGGCCAGGGTCGCGGCGGAGACGGGGTTCGCCGACCAGAGCCACATGACCCGCCACTTCAGCCGCACGTACGGCCTGACGCCCGGGCGGTGGGCGGCGCTGACAGCCGATTCCCGCTGAACTAGCGCGAGGCGGCCGGCGCGCGCCGGCCGGCGCCGGCGAACGCCGCCCACAGGCCGAGGCCGATGTAGAGCAGGCCGGTCATCCGCCCCCAGGGCAGCCGGCGGCGCCGGGCGACCAGGCGCGCCCGCAGCCGTCCGGACCCGAACGCGTAGGCGGAGTCGGAGAGCAGCCCGATCGCGGTGAACGCGGCGCCCAGGATCAGCACCTGGAGCCAGGCCGGGCCGGCACCGCGGTGGACGAACTGCGGGAACAGCGCGAGGAAGAAGAGCGCGACCTTCGGGTTTCCGAGCTCGACCAGCACGCCCTGCCGGTACGCGGGCCAGACGCTCGCGGGGACGTTGCCCGGGTCTGCGGGCGCGCGCGTCTCGTGGCCTCGTCGCAGGGCGATCACCCCGATCGCGCACAGGTAGGCGGCGCCGGCGTAGTGGATCGCGGCGAAGAGCATCTCGGACGAGGCGATCAGCGCCGAGAGCCCGACCGCGGTCGCGACCACGTACGTGAGCGCGGCAGTGGCACAGCCGCAGGCCCCGGCCACGGCGGCTCGGGGCCCGCTCTGGAGCCCGCGCCCGAGCACGTAGAGGTTGCTCGGGCCGGGTACGACGATCACCCCGGTGGCGACCAGCAGGAAGACCGCGAGTGTCTCGGCCGACGGCACCGGAGCAGCATAGGCGGCGGCTACACGGCCGTCCGCGCGCGCGGCTTCATCGGCGGCCCGATGATCTCCGACTCGTACACGGCCGCCGCGCGCTGCAACCGCTCGATGTCGGGCGGGCCGGCCGGGGGCAGGCCCTCGGACTCGGGCTCGCGGCCGCCCTCGACGAAGAAGCGCTCGCCGCCGCCGGGGCTGATCAGCGTCAGCACCCGTGCCGGCGCATCGCCCTCGACCACGAAGGTGTGGGGGACGTCGCGGGGCAGGAAGACGAACGTGCCCGGGCCGGCCGCGTGGTCCTCGCCGTCGTAGCGGAACGTGAGCTCGCCCTCGATCACGTAGAAGGCCTCGTCCTCACGCCGGTGGATGTGGAGCGGCGGCGACGCGCCCGGTGCGATCGTCGACTCGAGGAGGCCGTAGGCGCCGCCCGTCGTCTCGGCGGTCGCCTTCAGCACCATCCGGTTCTGCAGGAACCAGGTCGCCTCGCCCTCACCGGCCCCAAGGGTGTACATGCCTGCCATCTCAGCTCCCTTCATGTACTACACAAGTGTGTAACGAATGCACAGATGTATACTCTCGTCCGTGGCCGGTGTCAAGCGAGACGCGCAGCGACGACGGACGCGCCAGGCGATTCTCGCCGCCGCGGCCGACCTGCTGCGCTCCGGTGGGACGCCGTCGATGGGCGAGGTGGCCGCGGCGGCCGACGTCTCCCGCCGCACCGTCTATCTGCACTTCGCCTCGATCGAGCACCTGCTCGCCGATGCCGCCCTCGAGGCGACGCGCGCGGTGGTCGAGCCGGAGTGGGCGCCGGAGCCGGACGCGCCGCAGCGGCTGGAGGCGATGGTGCGCGCGGTCCAGTCGAACGCGGGCGACTCGGAGGAGCTCGGCCGCACGATCGTCCGCCACACGGTCGGCGCCCAGGAGATGGAGGAGGGGCGGCCGCGCCGCGGGTACCGGCGGGTGGCGTGGATCGAGGACGCGCTTGCCCCCGCCCGCGCCGGCCTTGCCCCGGAGGCGTACGAGCGGCTCGTGTCGACCCTGACGCTGATGATCGGCTGGGAGGCGATGATCATCCTGCGCGACATCCGCGGGCTCGACGCCGGCGAGGCGGAGGACGTGTGCGCCTGGGCGGCGAGCGCGCTGCTCGCGGCGACCGTCGCCGATGGGCGGGCGTAGGGGGCGGCTCTGGTACTCTCGCGGCCGGGAGCAGCGATGAGCGGCGGCGATCGACCCACGGGAACCCTGACGCTCTTCTTCTCCGATATGGAGGGATCGACGCGGCTTGCCCGCGCGCTCGGGGACGACTGGCCCGACGTGCTCGCCCGCCATCGCAAGGTTCTGCGCGAGGTCGTCGAGTCGGAGGGCGGAATCGTCGTCGACTGCCAGGGCGACTCGATGTTCGCGGTCTTCGTCTCGGCCTCGGCCGGCGTCCGCGCCGCGTCCGAGGCGCAGCGGCGCTTGGCGGCCGAGCGGTGGCCGGACGGCGTCGCCGTGCGCGTCCGGATCGGCGTCCACACCGGCGAGCCCGCGCAGACGGTCGACGGCGGCTACGCGGGGGTCGACGTCTCCCACGCCGCCCGGCTGTGCGCGGCCGGCCACGGCGGCCAGGTGCTTCTGAGCGAGTCGGCCCGGCTCATCTCCGGCGCCGACACGATCAGCCTCGGCTGGGCGGCGCTGCCCGACATCGAGCCGCCCGAGGTGGTTCACCAGCTCGTCGACGAGGGGATCGGCGAGGAGTTCCCGCCGCTGCGCACGAACGCCCAGCCGCCGCCGGCGGAGCCGGAGCCCGGCGGCGGCGATTTCGACCAGCGCATCGAGCGCGCCGCCGAGGCGTTCGAGCAGCGCGTGAACGAGCACGTCGCCGACACCCTCGAGCGGGCGTTCCAGTGGTCGCCGAGGAAGCGGCGGTAGATCACCCCGTCCCGTGCAGCCACGGGGCGTACGAGATGCCGACGATGAGGCCCTCCGCGGACAGCAGCCGGGCGACGGTCTGACCCCACGGCTCCTCGCGGGCGTCGTGCACCAGCTCGAAGCCCGCGTCGCGAAGCTCCGCTGCGGCGTCCGCGACCGCATCGGCGTCCGCCACCTCGAACTCGACCGACGCCTGCGGCACGGTCATGTCCTGCGGCCATTCCGGCGTGCCGAAGCATGCCTGCGCCGCCTCGGCAAGCGGCCAGACGCCGAAGTGCTTGGCGCCGCTGACGTGCTCGCTGTGGAAGTAGTCGCTGCCCGGGCTCGCCTCGAGCGGCAGGCCGAGCGCCTCGACGTAGAGCCCGCGGCTGCGGGCCGGGTCGGGCGTGATGACGGCGAAGCCGGCGATGAACTCGATGTTCATGGGACCTCCGATCAGGGGTGTTCTCTCCGCCGGAGGCTAGGGCCGGCCCTCGCGGCGCGATTGAACGAATCGGACGTCCTCGAGTCCCGGGGAGTAGAGTCGCCTCGTGCCCGATCCCACCAACGACGCCGTTCGGCGCTGTGCGACTCGACGATGTCAGGGTGGTGACGGACATCGACCCGAACTATCCGGACGCCACCGACGGGGACTTCCATCTCGTCCGCCGCCACTTCGACATCCGGTCGTTCGGGGTGAACGGGATCACCGGGGACGCGGGCGACGAGATGGTCGAGCCGCATCACGAGCGCGACGACGAGGCCAACCGCACGGACGGCCACGAGGAGCTGTTCGCGGTCATGAGCGGCCATGCCGTCTTCACCGTGGACGGCGAGGACGTCGACGCCCCCGCCGGCACGCTGGTGTTCGTGCGCGACCCGGCGCTCATCCGCAGCGCCCGGGCGACCGCCGACGGCACGTCGATCCTCGCGGTCGGCGGCAAGCCCGGAGCGGCCTACCGGCTCTCTCGCTGGGAGCAGGATCTGCCCTGACCCGGTTGGTGCGAGACGCCGTTACGCCGACGGCGTGCGCTGCTCGGCGTGGCCGGAGCGGCGCGAAACCTGAGCGACCGCGAGCCCATCGCCGTGGGCCTCGACGATCAGCCGGTGGAGGGAGTGGTGGGAGCGGCGCAGGTGCCGGATCTCGCGGTGGCTGTGCACCGCGAGGTAGGTGAGCGGGATGCTGGTCAGTCCGGCGACGACGCCGGTGATGAGAACGAGAGTGCTCTGCACGTGATCTCCTGGGTTGTCCAGTGATTCAGTGGAGTATTCAAGGTAGCCGTCTCGAGCCCGTGGCGTCAAACCGGTTAACGCGGAGGCCCGGGACGTGGTTAACACCGGCTCAACGATGACGACCAGGCGGGATCGGGACACTCTCGGCCGTCCCGCGTTGCCCTAAGCTCGAGGGCATGCTGCGCGCCTGGCTGCTGCTGCCGCTCCTGCTCGCCGCGGCGTGCGGTGGGGGCGGGGGGACATCCAGCACCGCGCCGCCGACCACGTCGCCATCGGCGGCGGCAGGCGGCATCGCCCTTCGGCCGCTCGTGACCGGCCTCGACCAGCCGGTGGACGTGGTCGGTGTGCCGGGAACGAGCGACCTCGCCATCGTCGAGAAGACGGGCCTGGTGCGGATCTGGCACGACGGCAAGTTGCAGCCGCGGCCGCTGCTCGACCTCACCGGCCGGGTCGCCCAGTCGAGCGAACAGGGCCTGCTCTCGATCGCCTTCTCGCCCCGCTACCGCGAGAACGGCCTTGCCTACGTCGACTACACCGACCTGGCCGGGGACACGCACATCGCCGAGCTGAACACGCGAAGCGGGGCGCTTCGCACGATCCTGTTCGTGCACCAGCCGTATCCCAACCACAACGGCGGGGCGCTCGCGTTCGGGCCGGACGGGCAGCTCTACGTCGGCATGGGCGACGGCGGCAGCGAGGGTGACCCCGAGGGCAACGGCCAGAATCCGCACGTACTGCTGGGCAAGATCCTGCGTCTCGACGTCGCCCGGCCGGGGTCACCGCCCGAGATCTACGCGCTCGGGCTGCGGAACCCGTGGCGGTTCTCGTTCGACAGCGCAACCGGCGACCTCTGGATCGGCGACGTCGGCCAGAACCGCTACGAGGAGGTCGACCGGCTGCGGAGGGGAGCGCCGGCGGGCGCGAACCTGGGCTGGAACCTGATGGAGGGACACGTCCGCTACGACGAGAGCGGCAGCCTCCCGTCCGGGCTGATCGCCCCGGTCGCCGTCTACAGCCACGCGCACGGCTGCTCGATCACGGGCGGATACGTCTACCGCGGGCGCGACCTGCCGCAGCTGCGCGGCCGCTACGTGTTCGGCGACTTCTGCAGCGGCACGATCTGGTCGATGCCCGCCTCCGGCGGCCGCTTCGCCCGGCTCGACGTGCCGGCCGTGCAGCAGCTCTCCTCGTTCGGCGTCGACACCAGAGGCGAGCTCTACGCGGTGTCGCTCGCCGGCACCGTTTTCACGTTCGTGCCGGGCGCGTGAGCGTCGAGGCCGGCGCTCCCGTCAGTCCTGCCTAGGGTCAACGCGGAGTGCGGCGTGCCGGCCGCGCCGTGCGGCCGCGGTGCTGCCGTGGCCGGCGCTCCGGGCCGTGCCCCCGTGGGGGCCCGTCCGGCCCGGGGTACGGATACCGCCACGGCATCCCGCCCTCGGAACCGTCGTCCCTGTTGAGCAACCTTCGGACGACGCGCGCGGCCTGCGTGGAGACGAAGCACACGAAACCTGTGGCTGCGAGATCGAACGCAAACAGGGCCGAGTTCCTCACGGCCGTGACAGCGTACCACCGCCTGCTGCCGCTGCTTGAGAGGCTCGCATTTGGCTCGAAAATTCGCACCGAGGCGATCGCCGGTTGCCAGGTCGGTTCGATCCCGACCGCGTCGACGGCCAGATCGAAGCTCCCCCCGGGGATGTCAGCGGCGGACTCGTACACACGGGAGGCGCCCATCCGAGTCGCCAGGTCTCGGCGACCGGCGACCGGCTCGACCAACTCCACCGCGATCCCGGCCTTGGTGCAGGCATAGACGGTCAGAACGCCGATGGGCCCGCCGCCGAACACCAGCACCCGGTTGCCTGGCTCGGCGCCGGCCAACCGCAGCGCCGAGACCGGTGTTGCCAGAGGTTCGGTCAGCACCGACACCCGGTCGTCCATTCCCTCGGGGATCGGCACGAGCGCGTCCTCGGCGACGACCACGCGCTCGGCGAACACCCCCGGGCGGTCGAGGCCCACCAGCCCCCGGGTCTCGCATAGGTTGACCTCGCCTCGCCGACACGCGTCGCAATGGCGGCAGCCGACCAGCGGAAACACGACGAACCGGCCCTGACGGCCGGGCGAGGTGCCGATCGCCTCGTGCCCGAGCACAAGTGGCGGGACGCGCGGCCCGGCGTGGCCGCGGTATGGGTGCAGGTCGGAGCCGCAGATGCCTGCAAGCACCACATCAAAGGCGACCTGCCCCGGGCCCGGCTCGGGTTCTGGCAGCCGATCGAGCGTGAGATTCGGCCCGCCCCGCCACACCAGCGCGTTCATCATCCCGGACATTATGATCTCGCGGGTGCAAATCACCAAGGTGGAACCAATCGTGTTGCGGCTCGCCCAGGTCGATACGTCGCGTGCCGACGGCACTCAGGACGCATTCCTGGTGCGAGTGCACACCGACGAGGGACTGATCGGGGTGGGAGAGGCCGACACCTCGCCCTACGTCGCCCGTACGATCGTCGAGATGCCATCCTCGCACGCGGTCGCGCGCGGCTTGGCCGAGCTGTTGGTCGGCGAGGATCCACTGGCGATCGACAGGCTTTGGCAGGCGATGTGGATGGGCTCCTATCACTACGGCCGGTCGGGGGCCGCCCTCCACACGATGAGCGCCATCGATATCGCCCTCTGGGACATCGCAGGCCAGGCGGCCGGGCTTCCCATCTCCCAGCTCTTGGGCGGCCGCCGCACCAACACCATGACCGTGTACGCCAGCGAGGTGATGCCTGAGACGCCCGCCGAGGTGCGGGAGATCGCCGAGCGTTCGGTGTTGGCCGGCTACACCGCTCTCAAGCTGGGCTGGGGCCCGCTAGGCCGCAGCCTCGAGAACGACCTCGAGCTCCTCACCGCCGCCCGCGAGGTGCTGGGCCCTGAACGCAAGCTGATGGTCGACGGCGGCATGGGGTACTCGGTGAAGAGCGCGGTCGCGTTGCTGGAGGCTGTCGAGCCGCTCGACCTCTACTGGCTCGAGGAGCCGATCGCGGCGGACGACTACCGCGGCTACCGCCGCTTGTCGGATTCCGCCCGCATCCGGCTCGCTGCTGGCGAGGCCGACTCCGGCATCTCCGCCTACCGCGCCCTTGTGGAGCAGGGGCACGTGGATGTGCTGCAGCCCGACCTCGCCCGCTGCGGCGGATTCACGGTCGGCCGCCAGATCATCGACCTGGCGCGCGAGACCGGCGTCGAGGTCGTACCCCACTGCTTCTCGACCGGCGTGCTGGTCGCCTCGTCACTGCACTTCACCGCCGCGCTCGACAAGCCCACCCTGTCGGAGTTCTCCGTCGCACACTCTCCGCTGGTGGGCGAGCTTCTGGCCACGCCGTTCGAGTTGCTCGAGGGACGGCTGGGGATCCCCACCGCGCCCGGTCTCGGCATCGAACTCAACCCCGAGATGCTGGAGCGGATGCGCTACGACGGCTGATCGCGACGCCCGTCGTTTACGAGGACGAATCTGGCCGAAGCAGCGGAAGCGATCCCAGATACACGTCGAGATCTCCCACGAGTCGGGGAAGCTCGTCGGCGGTGTACGCGGCCGCGACCTGACCGCGACTCACATGCGGGTGACGATAAAGATGCTGACGACCGCCAATACCAGCACCCCCGCCGGCCGCGCCGATTCCGACCACGTTGTTCTGGAGCGCCGCCTGGTAGATGTAGTACTCCCAGGGGATCGTACTGTTCTCGGGGCCTCCGCCGGTCATCACATACTTGCGGGCGTGCCCGCGAATCGTGGTCGACGCCGGCGTGACCGTCGGGTTCTAGCGCCAGCGTCCGGGACGCTCGTCCGACGGTGTGGCGGGATCGATGTGGTCGAGCACGACCGCACGTACCTCGGTCTCGAGCACCCCATGGCCGGGAAGGTGCGCGGCGGTGCCGGCGGCGACATTTCGGGCGAGGCCGCCCGGCGGGCTGGTGGAAGGCTCGGTGAGCACCACGTAGTGTCCGCGCCATCCGCCGTAGACGCCCCAGATCCAGGTGGTGCGAAACACCTGTCGGTCGAACTCGAGGCCGAGGCCGACGCGCTGCGTCGGATGGCTGACGGCGCACCAGCCCTCGCGCAGGCTGAGCGGATGGAGCCATTCCACCAGGCCACTATCGGGCCGCTGCACCGAGCCCACGTCGATCTCACCGTGGTACGGCCAGCCGATGTTGGAGGGGCTCGCGGCAAACCGGCCCGGCTGCTCCGGCTCGGCGGTGAGAACGGCGGGCGCGAGGTGGATGCGCGAGTCGGGCTGGATCGCATGCGCGACGTGCAGGCTCCAGTCGAAGTCGATCGGCTGGTGGCCGAGGTTGGTGATCCGGTGCCGAAACCTGATTGCGGACGAGCCGCGCTCGAACCTGATCCACTTCTCGACCAGACAGGGAATCGCGACGGTGGCGCGGGAGAGGTGCAGCTCGGCGGCGTCGGAGTCGTCGCGAACGACGTCCCACTCCCATGGTCCGTGCCACAGATCGCCGTGGTCGTGATAGGTCGAGTCCCCGACGGTGCAGGCGGCGTCGGTGGGGAAAAGCTCGTCCCAGCCACCGCTCCAGACGTCATCGAAGTTCGGGCCGGGGTAGGTGGCCCGCAACGGCACCCGGGGGTTCTTCCATAGCAGGTCGAACCCGGAGGGCTGATGGATGAGCTCGTGGATCTTGGCTCCGGCGGCGGGGATGATCGCGACACGCAACAGGTCGGTCTCGATGGCGATCCCCGGGATCCCGTTCCAGGTCTGGTCGGAATCGATCAAGAACCGGCTGCTTCGGCGAAGACGGCCACTGCCGGTGTCGCCGGGCAACGGGCGGCAGTCATGCTCCGCCTTTCGTGGAGGGCCGCGGAGTTCCTTCAATCGAACGTTGGCTAACCACCGACCTTGACAAGGCCGCATTGGCTGAGCATGTCAGGCGCTCAACTCGACGAGCGAGCCGTCGCCGTAGGGGATCGCCGCGTCGGCCGCGCCGAGCGCGATCACGACCGGCACCTCGTCCATTGTCACCGCGAGCGTGCGCTGCCCGTCGCGGCCGATCACGATGCTGGCCGGGCCAGCCGTAGTAGTGCGAATAGCCCGCCGTCTGGCGCACCTTCTGGGCGCCGAAGACCACGCCGGCGTCGAGGTTGCGGGCGGCGGGCGTCCGGTCACCCGGCCGGGATCGACGTCAGGGCGCCGTCGATGGTGATGCACGAGCCGTTCACGTACGTCGAGTCGTCCGACGCGAGGTACACGGCCAGGCGCCCGACCTCGTCCGGCGTGCCTAGCCGCTTGGCGGGCACGAGGTCGAGGTAGAGCTGCTCGTCGATCGCGCCACGGGCCACATCGTCGTCCCACATCGGCGTGCGCAGGACGCCGGGCGCGATCGCGTTCACGCGGATGCCGTGCCCGGCCCACTCGCCGGCGGCGATGTGGGTCATCATGATCACGGCGGCCTTCGGCGCGCAGTACGTCATGCGGCCGGGGTTCGGCGAGAAGCCGCGGATCGACGAGATGTTGATGATCGAGCCGCCGCCTCCCTGCTCGATCATGACCCGCCCCGCGGCGCGGATGCCGAAGAAGACGCCGGTCTGCATCACGGCGATGGAGTCGTGCCAGTCCTCGTCGGTGACCTCGTGCGTATGCGGGCCGACACGGCTGATGCCGGCGTTGTTCACAACGACGTCGAGCCGGCCCAGGTCGCGCGCAGCCGCGGCGAAGGCCGCGTCGACCTCGGCGCTCCGGGACACGTCTGTCGGATATGCGCGCGCACGCACGCCGAACTCCGAGAGCTCCTGGGCGGCCTTCTCGGCCGATGCGGCGTCGATCTCGGCCACGGCGATGTCTGCGCCCGCGCGGGCCAGCCGCTCGGCGATCCCACGGCCGAGCCCGGTCCCCGATCCCGTGACCAGGGCCACCTTCCCATTCAGGACTCCGCGCATCTCGCTCCTCGCTTTCGCTCGCTCAGGCCTCGCCGGCAGCGGGCATCTGCGGTGCGGCTGCGCTGCCTGCGACGGCGACCACCGTTCCGATCAGCTCGCCGCGCAAGCTGCGGTAGCGCTCCGCCGGCACCGAGACGCCGATCGCCATCGTCCCGTCGGCGACCGGCGCCGCGATGCACGAGACGCCCTCGGCGAACTGCTCCTCGTCGACCGCGTAGCCGGCGCTGCGCACGGCGTCGATCTCGGCCCGCAGCGTCCCGGAGGCGATCGCATGCGTACGCACGCAGTCCTCGAGCGTGCCCGGCCGGCCGTAGGCGAGCAGTACCTTGCCGGACGCGCGTACATGCGCGGCGCCGCTGTAGCCAAGGTGCAGCCCGGATGCTCTCGACGATCTGGAGTAGCACGGCGTCGTGGCTGCGCCAGGCCGACGGGTGCGCCGTCTCGCCGGTGCGCTCGCCCGCTCGTGCAGGGGCTCGACCAGGTACGCCGGCGCCGACACCTGGGCCAGGAGCGCCTGGGCGAGGCGGCCCATCCTGGCGCCGAGCCGGTAGCGGCGGCTCGCGTCCTTCGCCACCAGGCCGGCGCCGCCCAGGATGTTCAGCGGTCGGGGCCGGAATCGCGACCGCGGCGGCGGCAGCCGTCGCCGCGCAGCCGTCCGGGGCGCTCGCCACCGCCTCGAGCAGCGCAGCCGCGCGCCGCACCGAGCGGATCCGCATCGGTGCCGATGCTTTCACCATGTGGACCAGGCGTTCAGCATGCCGTCCGGCATACCACGGCCGGCCCCCGCCGGTCAACCCGTCCTAGTAGGTCTGCACCACCGTGCCGGGCGCGAGCGTCAGGTCGAGCACGCGATGCAGCGCGAGCACGACCTCGGAGACTGCGAGCATGTGGACGGGCAGCTGGGCGTTCGGTCGCAGCTCGAGCGTCCCCGGGCCGGTCCACGCCTCGTGCTCGACCACGTCGGCGAACGAGCGCGTGACGAGCTCGCGGCTCACCCGGCCGGCCTCCTCCTGGCGGATGCGCAGGTTCACGTTCAGCCCCGAGCCGGGTACGAGGCGCTCGAGGTCGGCCGACGCCGCCCGGGTCTGCTTCCAGCACATGGTGGCGGTCGCGACGTCGATCGCGTTTCGCCCGATCCGCCCCACCAGCAGATCGCCCGCCGCCTCGAGCGACACCTGTCCGGCCTTCTTGGGCTGGCCGTAGGTCTCGCGCCCGGCGGCGACGGCGCCGTCGGACTCGAGCACGAGGAACGGCGAGTACACGGCGGGGCGGCCGTCCGGCATGCGCACCGGGATCTGGAAGGCCGACTCGCAATAGACCCCGAACCACTCGGCGTCGTGCATCTTGTAGACGTGGACGACGCACAGGTCGCCGGTGACCGCAAGCGGCGCGGGCACGACCGCGTCGGCGGCGGCCGCGTCGGTGCGGTAGACGATCGTCAGGATCTCCGTGCGGCGAAGGCGGATTGGCAGCACCGGCACGAGCGGCGCCAGGTACGGGGTGCTCTGGATCTCGCATGGATCGAACGGGGTCACGGGCGGCGATGATAGATCCGCCGGCGCCGCCGCGGGCGACCGTATGCTTACGCGTTCGTGGGAAGGCTCGCGGATCTCGTGGTGGTCGTGACCGGCGCCTCGTCGGGCATCGGGCGTGCGATCGCCCTTCGCTGCGCCCGTGAGGGGGCGCACGTGATCGGCTCCGGCCGGCGCGCCGAGGCTCTGCGCGAGATGGCGGACGAGGTGCCGGACGGGAGCGTCCACGCCCACGCCGCCGACCTGCGCGCCCAGGGCGCGCCCGAGGCGGTGGTCGCCGCCGCGCTCGAACGCTTCGGCCGCGTCGACGGACTCGTCCACGCCGCCGGCACCGTGCGCCGCGCCGAGGACATCCGCCGCTCGGGCGATGACGAGCTGGCCACCGTCCTCGACGAGAACCTGGGCGTGACCCTGCGCATGGCGCGGGCGGCCCTCGTGCCGATGACCGCGGCGGGCCGCGGCGCGATCGTGCTGCTGGGCAGTCAGCTTGCGCACATCGGCGCGCCCGGCTACCCGTCGTACACCGCCGCGAAGGGCGGCGTGACCGCGCTCGGCCGCGCACTCGCAGTCGACGCAGGGCCGCACGGCGTGCGCGTGAACGTGCTCGCGCCCGGGGTCGTGAAGACGCCGCTCGCCTACGTCGACCGGCCCGACTTCGACGACCAGATCGAGGCGATCGCGGCCCGCCATCCCCTGCGCCGGATCGGCGCGCCCGAGGACATGGGCGGTCCGGCCGTGTTCCTGCTCTCGGACGACAGCGCCTGGATGACGGGTCACACGCTGATCGTGGACGGCGGCTACACCGTGCAGTGAGCGCCGGCCCGATGCCCGCAGACGGGCGCGCAGACTTGACGAGCTATACGCTATAGCGATTTACTTTCGCGCAGCATGGGGCCAGGTTCGGGAACGGGAGCGGTTGTGGTCACGGGCGCCGGAAACGGCATCGGCGCTGCGGTGGCCGAGCGGCTGCGCGAGGACGGCCGGCTTGTGGTCGGGCTCGACCTCGAGCCGTGCGCGTTTGCGCCGTCGCTCGAGGCCGACGTGGCCGACATCGACGGGCACGAGCGCCGGATCGCGGGCATCGCCGCGGAACACGGCCGCATCTGGGGGCTTGTCAATGTGGCGGGCATCTTCATCCCCGAGACCGTCGCCGATCTGACCGTCGCGTCGTACCGCCGCCAGCTCGGCGTGATGCTCGACGGGCCGATCTGGCTCGCGCGCGCGGCGGGCATGCACATGGCTGCGCACGGTGGCGGGCGGATCGTGAACATCACGTCTGTCCACGCGACCCACAGCGAGCGCACCGCGATCAGCTACGACGCGGCGAAGGGCGGCCTCGACGCCGCCACCCGGACGCTCGCGCTCGAGTTCGGCGAGCACGGCGTGCTCGTGAACAGCCTTGCGCCCGGCTTCGTGCGCACGCGCATGTCGGTCATCGACGGACAGGACGAGCTCGAGACCGACTGGTTCCGCTCGGGCTATGTCGAGAGCGGCCGCCTGCCGGTGCGCCGCGCGGCGGAGCCGCGCGAGATGGCGGCGGTGGTGGCGTTCCTGATCTCGGAGGACAACTCGTACGTGAGCGGGGCGCGCATCGTGGCCGACGGCGCGCTGACGGTGGGGTTCTGATGGCCGACCCGCGCCTCGCCGCCTATCTGGACGCGTGCGGCGCCGACGCGCTCGTGACTGCTGACCCCGGGCTCGTGCGCATGCTCAGCGGGCACGCGACCGAGGTCGGGTTCGGCCCGTCGCCGTTCCAGCTCCCCGCCGCGGTCGTGGCCGCGCGTGGGGCGCCCACCCAGCTCGTGTGCTCGGCCGACGAGGCGCCTGCCGCCGGCTGCGCGCACACGTACGAGGGCTTCACGACCGCTCCGATCGACCCGATCGCCGGTGCGGCCGCGGCGCTCGGGGCGGCGATGGCGGCCGCGGGTGTGACGGCCGCGCGGAGCGTGGTCGACGGCGCGAGCGTCCCTGCCGGACTGATGCCGGCGATCGCGGGCGCACCGGCGGCGCCCGTCGCCGGCCTCGCGATGCTCACGGCGGTCAAGACGGCGGCCGAGGTCGAGGCAGTCGAGGCGGCGCTGCGCCTGTGCGAGGCCGGCGCACGCCGCCGCCCGCGCGGCGACTCGAGAGGGCGCGGACGAGCTCGACATGTGGGCGGCCGTGAGCGCGGCGATCGAGGTGGCCGCCCGAGCGCGTACGACCGTGATCGCGGACCTCCTGAGTGGCCCGCGCACCGAGGACATCGGCGGCCCGCCGGTGCCGCGGGCGCTCGAGCGCGGCGATCTCGTCCTGGCCGACATCGTCCCGCGGCGCGACGGCATTTGGGGCGACTCCTGTGCCACCTGGGCGCTCGACGACCCGCCGTCTGCCGCCGTCGAGATGCACGCCATCGCGAGCGAGGCGCTGCGGATCGGCATCGAGCAGGCTGCGTCCCGGCGCCGTGGCGGGCGACGTCGACCGCACCGTGCGCGCGGCGGTCGAGGCAGTCGGCCACTCCTACCCGCACCACACCGGCCACGGCGTCGGATTCCACTGGCACGAGGAGCCGCGCATCGTGCCTGAGAGCGCGACCGTGCTCGAGCCGGGGATGGTCGTCGCGCTCGAGCCTGGCGCCTATCGCAGCGGCCTGGGCGTGCGGGTCGAGGTGGTCGCGGTGGTGACCGGCAACGGCTGCCGGGTGCTCTCGCGCCACCCGCTCGACCTCGAGCGCGACGCCGGCGCAGAAGCGGCGGCATGAGCGCCGGGCGCCCGCTGGCGATCGCGATCGCCCACACCGGACTGACGGTCTCCGACCTCGAGGCGGCGCTGCGGTTCTGGCGCGACGGCCTGGGCATGCGCGAGGCGATGAGCCAGGAGAAGCAGGGCGGCTACCTGGAGGCGATCGTGCGCGAGCCCGGCGCCCACGTCCGCATGATGCACCTGGAGTTCCCCGGTGGCGGACCGCGGATCGAGCTCTTCCAGTACCTCGCGCCGCGTGGCGGCCACGTGAGCGGGCGCCCCGTCGACGTCGGCTTCAGCCACATCTGCGTCGCCTGCCCCGACGTCGACGGCCTGCTCGAGCGGCTCGTCGCCGCTGGCGGCACGCCGCTCGGCCCGCCCGCCGACGTCGACACGGGCGCGAACGCGGGCGGGCGCTGCGTGTACGTGCGCGACGGCGACGGTCACGTCGTCGAGCTCTTCTCGCCGCCGCCCGCGAGGGCCGCGACGTGAGCCTGTACGGCAAGGTGTGCGTCGTCACCGGCGGCGGGCGAACACCGGGGGGGCGATCGGCAAGAGCTTCCACGCCGGCGGCGCGACGGTCGCCGTCTGGGACGTCGACCACGAGGTGGCGGCGCGCGCGGCCGCCGCGCTCGGCGGAAGTGTGCTCGCAGGCCGTCGGCCGGGAAATGCTCGACCGCCGCTCCGGCGTGATCGTCAACATCAGCTCGGTCAACGCCTGGGACGTCTTCCCGATGCGGCTCGCCTACTGTGCGGCCAAGGCGGCGGTGGCCGCGATGACCGAGGTGTTCGCGATCGAGTGGGCCGACTGCGGGGTGCGCGTGGACGCGGTCGCCGCCGGAGTCACCTGCACCGCCCTCGTCCAGAGAACGGATGGACGAGGGCGTCATCAACGTCGACCGCTACCACCGGCGCGCGCCGATGCACCGCTTCGGCGAGCCCGACGAGATCGCCCGGGCCGTGGCGTACCTGGCCGACGACGAGCAGTCCTCGTCGTCACCGGCCCGACGCTGCGCGTCGACGGCGGCTGGTCGGCCCCCGGCTTGGATCGTCTGACCCGATGACCGCGCTCGAGCGTCTCCGCGACCACAGCCTGTCCGACCGGGTCACCGAGCGCGTGCGCGCGGCGATCCAGGACGGCGTGTACCGGCCCGGCACAAAGCTCGTCGAGCGCACGATGGCGAGCCAGCTCGGCGTGTCGCACATCCCCGTGCGCGAGGCGCTCGCGCGGCTCGCCGACGAGGGCCTGGTGCAGCGCATCCCCCGCCGCGGCGCCTGGGTGGCCGAGCTGACGCCGGCCGGCCTGGCCGAGATCTCGTCGCTTCGGATCGTGCTCGAGGGTTTCGTCGTGCGCCGTGCCCAGGAGCGGCTGGCGCCCGAGGCCGAGGAGCGGCTCCGGTCGATCGCCGGGTGCATGCTCGACGCCGCCGACGCGGGCGGGGTGGACGCCCTCGTCGAGCTCGACCAGGAGTTCCACGGCCTCCTGTGGGAGCTCTCCGACCACTCGCTGCTGAACGAGGTGGCGGCGCAGGTGCGCGGTCGGGTGGCGGCGTTCCTGCGCGCCGCGACGCGCAGCCTGCCCGCCGCCGAGCTTCGCGCGCACGCCAAGAGCCACGTCGACCTCGTCGACGCGATTGCCGGCGGCGATCCCGGGCAGGCGCAGGCCGAGATGGCGCGCCACATCCAGGTCGCGGCGGCCCGGATCGAGCGCTCGCTCGCACAGGCGGTGGAGGCCAGCCCGTGAGGGCGCTCGTTGTCGTGACCGATTCCGACCTGCCGTCGGACGGCGCCGAGGAGCGCCTGCTCGGCGACGCCGGGCACGAGTGCCGACGAGCGGCGTGCCGCAGCGAGCAGGACGTGATCGACCAGTGCGCGGGCGCCGACGCCCTGATCGTGCAGTGGGCGCCGGTCTCGGCGCGCGTGCTCGACGCCGTGCCCGGCGTGCGCATTATCAGCCGGCTTGGCATCGGGTACGACATGATCGACGTCGAGGCGGCCACCGAGCGCGGCGTCGCGGTCGCCAACACGCCCGACTACTGCATCGAGGAGGTCGCCTGCCACACGCTGGCGCTCGTCCTCGACCAGGCCCGCGGGGCCGTCGCGCTCGACCGCGCGGTGCGTGCCGGCAGGTGGGCCGCGCCCGCGTCGTTCCCCGACGCCGCGCGCCCGTCGACGACCACGGTGGCGGTGATCGGCTACGGCCGCATCGGCATGCGCGTGGCAGCGTCGCTGCGCGCGATCGGCTTCCGCGTCCTCGTCCACGACCGCTTCGTGAGAGATCGCCCGATCCGCGACGACGGCCTCGTGCCCGCCACGCTCGCCGAGGCGCTCGCAGCGGCCGACATCGTCACCCTGCACGTGCCGCTCACCGCCGAGACGCAGCACATGATCGACGCTGCGGCGATCGCGGCCATGCGCCGCGGCGGCCGCATCGTCAACACGTGCCGCGGCGGGCTCGTCGACGAGCGGGCGCTGGCAGACGCCCTGCGAGACGGCCACCTCGCCGGCGCCGGGCTCGACGTGTTCGAGGCGGAGCCGCCGCCGCCGGACAGCCCTCTGCGGGCCCTGCCCGCGGTGACCATGAGCCCGCACGCCGCCTGGTTCTCGGCCGCCGCCCTGGCCGACCTGCCCGTGACCGCGACCCGCCAGGCGATCGACTTCCTCGCCGGTCGCCCGGTTGCCTCGATCGTGAACCCGGGCTACGCCGAGGCCGGACGTGCGGCGGGGTGACGTGGAGTTCCTCGGCACATCGAGTTCAGCTTCCGCGACGGGATGCTGTTCGAGCGCCGCGACGGGTACGGCTCGGGCTGCGCGGACGGACCCGGTCGGAACCGCTCGCAACTCATCACGTGGACGGCCGGCTCTCTCTCGTCGACTCCTATCGGGCAGCGAGATTCAGCGCAGCGCAGTGCCGGTTGCCGGGTCGAAGAAGTGCAGGCTCGCGTTGTGAACCACGAGCTCGATCGGCCCGCTCCCGGCGAGCGGGGTGCGGGTCGCGATGCGGGCCGTGAAGAGCGCGCGGTCGTCGTCGGCGAGCAGCGTGCCCACGTCGCCGCCCTCGGCGGCCGAGCGCACGGTGTCGCTGTCGACCCGCGGCGCGGCGAGCGGGAAGATCACGTTGGTCTCCGCGCCGAGCCCCTCGATCACCTCGGGCGTGACCCGGATCCGCGGGAGGCCTGCGTTCCCGGCGCGGTCGGGGAGCTCGAAGTCGGTCGGCCGGATGCCGAGGATCACCTCGCGGCGCTGGCCGCGTACAGGGGCATCTTCGGCGAGCGGGAGCTCGATGTCGGCGAAGCGGACGACGTCGCCGGCGACCGTCGCCGCGACCAGGTTCATGGCGGGCGAGCCGATGAACGCGGCCACGAAGAGGTTGAGCGGGCGGTCGAAGAGCGCCTGCGGCGTGTCGCACTGCTGGACGGTGCCGTCTCGGATCACCGCGACGCGCTGGCCCAGCGTCATCGCCTCGGTCTGATCGTGGGTGACGTAGACGGTCGTCACCGCCAGGCGCTCGTGCAGCCGCGCGAGTTCGGCGCGCATGGTCACCCGCAGCTTGGCGTCGAGATTGGAGAGCGGCTCGTCCATCAGAAACGCCTTGGGCTCGCGCACCATCGCCCGGCCGATGGCGACCCGCTGGCGCTGCCCGCCCGAGAGCGCGGCCGGCCGCCGCTTGAGGTACTCCTGCAGCCCGAGCGTCGTCGCCACCGCCTGCACGCGCGCCTCGATCTCGCGCCGGTTCACCCGGCGCAGCTTGAGGCCGAAGGCGAGGTTGTCGCGCACCGTCATGTGTGGGTAGAGCGCGTAGTCCTGGAACACCATCGCGATGTCGCGCGCACGCGGCGCGAGCGCCGTCACGTCGCGGTCGTCGATCCGCACGGTGCCCGCGGACACCTCCTCGAGCCCCGCGATCATCCGCAGGAGCGTGGACTTGCCGCATCCCGACGGGCCGACGAGCACCATGAACTCGCCGTCGGCGATGTCCAGGTCGATGCCGTCGACGGCCCGGACGCCGTTTGCGTACACCTTGGTGATCTGGTCAAGGTCGATTCCGGCCACGTCGCGGGCTCCTCGTTACACGCGCGCCCAGAGGGCGCTTGACGGCGGGAATGCTATAGCGTTTACTTCCATCCCAGCGTCAAGGGAGGGGTTCATGTCTCGCAGAGTATTCACCGCCACCTGGAGGCGGTTCGCGGCCGTCACCATGATCGTGCTCGCCGCGGCCGCCTGCGGCAGCAGCAGCTCCGGAAGCTCGGGCGGCTCGGGTGGGTCACAGGCGAGCGGGCCGGCCACGTTGACCATGTGGTACTGGGGCCAGCAGGAGGCGCATGGCCTCTCGACCTTCCTCGCCACGTCGGTGAAGAAGTACGAGGCGCTGCACCCGAACATCAAGATTAACACCGTCCTGCAGTCGACGGACAACCTCATGCCCAACTTCGCCGCGGCCGCGAAGGCCAAGAAGGGCCCGGACATCGAGTACCGCTGGGGCGGGATCTGGGCGCTCCAGGACGCGTGGGACGGCAACCTCGCCCCGATCTCCGACTACATCCCGGCCTCCGAGCGCACGCACTACCTGAACGCGTCCGAGGACACCTGGGACGGCAAGCTGTGGAGCGCGCCCTGGTACGTCCAGCCGTCGTTCCCGATCCTGTACCGCAAGGACGTCCTCGCCCGGGCCGGCATCTCGACGCCGCCGTCCACGTGGTCGCAGCTCCTCTCGGACTGCTCGACGCTGCGGTCGAAGGGCATCACCCCGATCGCCGGCGGCGTCAAGGACGGCTGGTTCGGCGGGTGGCTTTTCTCGCTGCTCGGCTCCGAGTCGCTGACCTCGATCGACCAGCTGAAGCAGGCGGTCATCGGCACACAGAAGTTCACCGATCCCGCGCTGGCCGAGTGGTGGACGCGGCTCGGGCAGATGATCAGCGCGAAGTGCTGGAACGACGACATCGGCTCGCTCGACCTGTACCAGGCCCAGCAGACGTGGGTCGACGGCAAGAGCGCGATGACCGTCACCGCCGGCACCGACGTGCGCAAGTTCGTGCAGCAGGTTGGCGCGAGCAAGGTCGGCGTCATGACGATGCCGAAGTACGCGAACGGCATCGGCGCCGGCAAGCTCGGATCGACGTCGCAGACGCTCGCCATCAGTTCGTGGTCGCCGTATAAGCAGCAGTCGGCCGACTTCATCATGTTCATGCACACCGCGCCCGAGCTCGCACTGTTCTACAAGGACACCGGCGCGCTGCCCGCGGATAGCCGCTTCGACTCGTCGCTGATCGACGTCCCGCAGGTGAAACAGCTCTACCAGTACTCGCAGAACGGCGCTCCGTACCTGGAGAACTTCATCCCCACCGACCTCGACTCGAAGGCCAACTTCGGCGGCGTCCAGCTGATGTTCGCCGGCAAGGAGACGGCTGCGCAGGCGGCCGCGTCGATGGAGTCCGACATGGCCCGGATCAGGACGATCGAGCCCGACCTGATCGCGAACTTCAAGAAGTGGACGGGACAGCAGTAGCGTCTCCGGGCGACCGGGGCACGGGGGCGGCCGCACGCGGCCGCCCCCGCCGCCCTCCGTGGCAGGCGTTCCTCTGGATCGCGCCCGCGCTCGCGGCGATCGGCGTCGTCTACGGCTACAGCATCTACCGCCTCGTGATCGAGGCGACGCACCGCGACGGGCACCCGGTCGGGCTCGGCAACCTGCGGATCGCGATCGACGACCCGTTCTTTCGCCAGGCGCTCGGCAACAATCTGCGGCTCCTGCTGACGCTGCCGATCATCATCGGCATCGCCCTCGTCGTTGCGATCCTGCTCTTCGAGGGGATGCGCGGATGGCGCTTCCACCGGGTGGCGATTTTCATCCCCTACATGCTCCCGGTCACCGTCGTCGGCGTGCTCTTCGGCGAGCTCCTGACGCTGCACGGAGCGCTCAACACCACGCTCCAGACGGTGCACCTGAACTTCCTCGTGCAGGACTGGCTCGGCAACCCCGACTGGGCGCTGCGCTCGCTCGCGGGCGTCATCATCTGGCGCGAGCTCGGCTTCGGCGTAATCCTGTTTCTCGCCCGGCTGCTCGTCGCTGCCGCCAGAACGTCTTCGACGCCGCCCGCGTCGACGGCGCCGGCTGGTTTCGCACCCACTGGCACGTGACGCTGCCGATGATGCGCTCGATCATCGGCTTCTACCTCGTGATCGAGGCGATCACGCTCATGTCCTGGGTGTTCAGCTACGTCTTCGTGATGACGGGCGGCGGCCCTGGCCAGGCCACCCAGGTGACCGAGACCTACATCTACCAGAACGCGTTTGCCTCGGACATCCCGTGGCTCGCGGCCGCCGCCGCCACGCTGCTCCTGATCGGCGTGACGGCGATCGCCGCGGCGTTCCTCGTCGCCCGGTGCGGGTTACTCGCTGCGGAGGGCGGCATGATCGTCGAGCGCGCCGGGCGGCTTGTGCGCCAGCTCGTGCTGATCATCGTTCACGCTCTCGGCGCTCCTGCCCGTGTACGTGATGCTCTCGGGCTCGCTGCGAACGCAGAACGACTTCCTGAACCATCCCCTCGGTCTGCCGACCTCGCCGCGCCTGAACGCGCTACCACACGGCGATAAACAACCACTTCCCGCAGTGGCTTCTGAACAGCCTGATCCTGACCATCGCGTCGGTTGCGATCACGCTCGTCTTCTGCGTCGCTCGCCGCCTGGGGGCTCTCGCGATGGAGCTTCGCCGGCCGCGAGGTCATGCTCTCGCTGATCATCTCGCTGATGGTGATCCCGCCGGTGGTGCTGGTCGTGCCGCTGTTCCTGCTCGGCGCCGAGCTCAACCTGATCGACACGCGCAGGATCGTGATCGCGATCTACGTCGGCCTGATGATGCCGTTCTCGGTGTACATGCTCGCGGCGTACTTCCGCACAATCCCGCGGTCGCTGATCGAGGCCGCCGAGATCGACGGCGCCTCGTCGCTCCAGGTCTTCCTGCGCGTGGTCGTGCCGCTCTCCGGCGCTCCGCTGATCACGCTCGCGGTCGTGAACGCGCTCTGGGTCTGGAACGAGCTTCTGATCGCCCTCGTCTTCCTGCAGAGCCAGGACTCGCTCACGCTCATGGCCGGCCTGACCGGGTTCCAGAACCGCTACAACCTGAACATCCCGGTCGGTCATGGCCGGCCTCTCGATCGCGACGCTCCCGATCTTCGCCCTCTACATCTTCGGCCAGCGCTTCTTCATGCGGGGACTGGTCGCCGGCGCGATCAAGGGCGGCTGAGGGTGGCGGTTTCGACGTCTCCCTGAACATCCGCACGATCAGGCTCATGCCGGGCGTCGCGACGCCCGGCATGCCGGCCGGTCCGCCTCCGACATCGACATGGTGTGCGTGCGCGAGAACATTCGCGTGAATCGACCGGGCGACGTCAACGCCGATTGTGCAGCGTCTGGCTCCTGCCGGGCGGACGCTGGCGTTATCGAGCGCCTTGAACTCTGACACACCTTGGGCGATTCACAGAGTTCGGATTCCCGAGATCCGGCATACGCCAAATCGACCACTGTTCGGGAGAGTTCCGATCACGGTTCCCGAACTCGCGCTTCCCGACGACGGGCCGATCGCATATCGCCTTGGTCGATCAGCTTCCCGATTTGCTACGTGAGCGGGCACTCTCCGTCAATGGCCCGGCGTGAATGGTGAGGGTGAGCCAGTCCCACCTTTGGCGGTTGTTGCGACGTGCAGACAAGAAGACACCGAGTGGTGCGCTCGCGGAGCGAATCGCCATCGTCTGCGACCTGCCGGCCGAGGTTCCCGGAGACGCGTCAGGCGAGACTGTTTGCGCGTCTACGGATGGATGGCGAGCTCCGCGACCGTCTGTATGACGACCTCTTAGGCCGTGAACACCTGGCTCGAGCGCCATCGCAGGCTCGCCGGTCTGGCCGCCGAGTTCGAGCGCGATCAGCGCGCTCCAAGCGCCCACGCCTGACTGGGCATTCGCGACCCCATACCTTGAGGCGACGACGGCCCGATTCTGTACGAAAAATGGGCCGGTGTTAGTACAGCCATTAGTAGAGGCCTGAAGGCGAGGGTCTCAGATTTGGCTCCAGTAAAGATCGGGACGGTCAGATTCGAACTGACGACCCTCTGCTCCCAAAGCACGGTGAGAATCCGCCGATTCGAGCCAAAATACCTGGAAATACCATGCTTTTAGCGCGACAAGTGCGACATCGAGGACAACCACGCCTGCAAACGGATTGCACGCAACCACGCCGTTCTCGCTCCGCGCCGCTGCCGCCGATTAGTACAGATCTTGCACAGCCGACTCGCCCGGTACACGCTGCCCTACGGCGCGGCGAATCGGGGGAGTGTCCGGCTCCAGACCTCTCGCGGACTGGCGTCCGCCACTCGCGCGCTGTGGAATTCTCGATGGTGCATGCGCTGCAGACCGACCCGCGACCCCGGCGCGGTGTGGGTACGACGGGACTGCGTTCGGCTCGCGCGTATCCGCTGAGCACCGCTACCGCCAGGTAGTGAACCCGGTCATCCCCATCTGGGCGCCGCTGAAGCCGGGCCGGCCCGAACGCCGCTGCGCGGCGGTGGTCGCGTAGCGGGGCCCGTTCAGCTCGATCCAGTCGCCGTAGGCGCGCATGCGGGCGAGGCGGGGGCCAATGTTCTCGAGGGTGATGCCGCCCTGGGCGGTGGCCTCGGTGGTCGCCTGGAAGTCCTGGTCGAAGGTTGCGTCGGGGCCGAAGGTGTCCGCCCCGACGCCCAGGATCCCGCGGTGCCGGAACAGCCAGTCGACGGCGGCGCCCGAGAACCCGGGCACATCGTCGAAGTAGTCGTTGGCCGGGCCCGGTCGTCGCCGGTTCCCAAGGTGGTAGAAGCGAGAGAGGCCGGTATAGAGGACGACATACGACCCAGGCGGGATGCGGCCGTGCGCCGACTCGAAGTGGCGCAGATCGCCGATGCCGACGAAGAAGTCGCCCCCGCGGCGGCGGATCTGGGAGCGCAGGTCGAGCACAACCAGCGGTCGCGGCGTGAAGAACCTCTCCGGGAGGTGAACGAGGCAGCGAGCGCCGACGTGGAAGTGGCACGGCGCCGAGATGTGCGTCCCGGTGTGGGTGCCAAGCGAGGTGATTTGCTCGAGCAGGTAGCCCGACTTCGGCACGGTCGTCCACACGCGCCAGTGAAACGGCGGGTCGCCCGGGAAGAGCGGCGCGCCGGTCGTCAGCGGCTGGCCGAGCCGTACCGGCCTGGCCGTTCGCGGGTCGACGGCCCAGTAGGCGGCGGGGATCCCGGTGCGCCGGGCGAGCTCCGCGGCCCGCCCGTGCGGAAGCGCCGAGAGCCGCGCCGCCGCCGGGCTCTGCTGGGGCAGCAGCCGTTCGGCGGCGAGCGCCGTCGTGGCCGCCGCGGCAGCCAGGGCTATCGCCAGAATCCACGCGCCTCTGCGCACGGGCGCAAGTATCTCATGCTCACGCGATGTGGCGGCGGCGACACTCGGCATCGTTCGGTGTCTCGCTCCGGAACGTGCCGTCTCCTCGCTCACGCCCCACGGACGGAGGCTGTCGATCTTGAGCCTTCACTAAAACCTGGGGCGTGTCTGGCCGCTCGAGCTTCGTAAGGGGCGTCGATGTTCTGGCCTCGGCTCTACGGCTGAGAGCCGGCCGAGTGGGCCCGAGCGCCAGCCCACGCCCGGGGATCGTGCCTGATCGACCGGTTGCTTGCGGATCACCTCCATCCCAGGCATCGTGGACTCGGCCCTCGGGGGAGCTCCTCTCTCTTGGGTGAGCGGCGTGGTGGCCGCGTTGATGAGCGCCGCGGCGGACCCGCCTTGCGGCGCCGAGTGTGGCGAGCGCAGCCCTGAGGGGGTGAACAGCCGTGACGGCTACCGCGAGCGGCGGTGGGACACGCGGGTGGGGGAAGGGCACCAACAGGGTCCTCTGCAGTGCGACAAGCGATCAGGAGCAGTCGACGCCCGCGCCCTCCGCGATGGTCCGCAGCGAGGCCACGCATTCACGCGTGGCGGTCTCGCGGCTGCCGGCGACGGTGTAATGCGTTTCGACGGACATACAGCCCGCGTATCCGTCCTGCTCGAGCGCCGCGAGCAGGGCGCCATGATCGACGATCCCGGACCCGATCCGGACCCACGTCCCGTTTGCGTCCACGTCTTTCATGTGGACGTGCGCGACGTCTGCGCGAATCGCCTCATAGCCGCCGACACCCTGGGCCAGGTGGGGTGCGAATCTGGCCTCGTTGGCGGGATCCCATATCACGCCGAGCTCGCCCGGACGGCACGCCTCCAGGATCGCCGCCGCCTCCGTGCCGGTGGCGACGTGGCAGCTGTGCTCGTTCTCCATCACCAGCCGCAGGCTCGCTTCGGCGGCCATGTTCGCGGCCGGGCAGATCACTTCGACGAGCCTGCGTCGAGCCGCGCCCGGATCGCCCCTGCGCCAGAACGAAAACGCACGCACGAGCGGTGCCCCGATGTCGCTGGCGATGGACATCGACCGTTCAAGCTGATCCCACTGCCCGCGGATGTCCTCCGTGGCGCCGCACTTCAGAAAAGGCGAGGCGATCGCACAAACGCGGAGTCGACGCTTCTCAATCAGCCGTGCGACCCGGGCCCATGAGGCAGGCGAGTGCTCGACGATATTGCGGCCGTAGACTGATCGGAGCTCGACGGTCGCAACGCCGAGGTCGCGGCAGACATCCAGTGCCCGAGCCAGGTCCTCGTCGATTTCGTCGGTGATGACGCTCAGTTGCATGCGCGCATCCGCCTGCGGATCTCGTGCGCGGCGGCCGACCCGGTCGAGACCGCCGTCTCGACGTAGGTGGTGCCGAGGTAGTCCCCGGCCAGGAGCACGTTCCCCAACGGCTGCTGGAGTGCAGGCTGAAGCAGGTGCCGGCCGGGCCGGGGATGCGGCAGGCCATGCTCCCATCGCTTTATGTGAACCTCCTGCACATGCTCCGGAATCTCGGGGAATATGGCGCCGAGGTCGTCGACATACGTCTGGCCAACCTCGTCGTCCGATCGATCCCGCAGCGCATCGGCGAGGCTGGCAGCGGAGTACACCATCAGCGTCCCGCCCGGCTCTCGCCGGTCGCCGGAGCGGACGACGTTGGCGGTGTTGAACATCATGTTGAACGATCTCTTGGGTGTCGCGACTGCGTAGATCCGGTCGTAGGGCATCGGAGTCGTCTCATTCGTCAGCAGCGCGCCCACCACGTACGGGCCGTAGGCGATCCCTGCCAGGGCCCGATCCACATCCGGTGGTATGTCCTCCACGATCGCCCGGGTGACGAATGCGGGCGTTGCGACGACCGCAAACTTCGCCTCGACGGTCTGGTCCGATCCATCGCAGAGGTACTTCACCGCCACTCCGTGCCGGGACGGGGACACCTGCACGACCCGGCTGCGCAGCTGGACGCGATCACCGAGGGCCCCGGCGATCCCCTCCGGCAGCCTCGCCGAACCGCCCAGGACATTCCGGGTCAACCCGCCCACGCGATCCCACACCAGCTGGAAGTAGCCGATCCCGTACCCGGCCGCTACCTGCTCCGGTTCCCCCGACGAGCGCTGGATCGTTGGTCGGAAGATGGCGTCGACTTCCGCCGGCACGGGGCCGAGGAAGTCTGCGAAGGTCTCGTCGTCGCGGTAGGCGAGCACGCGAGCCTGGCGGGTCGCCTCCGACTCGCCGGGCCGCCGGCGCGACACGCGTCCATACCGTGCGACGGCGAGGCGGACGCGCGCACCCGCGCGCATCAGTGCGAGCCGCTCGGTGGGCGTGAGCGGTAGGCGGAAGGGATAGGACTCGACACGGCCGCCGGCCAGCACGCGACCGTTCATCGCTAGCGCAGTCAACACGCCTGGGACATTCGCGGCCTCGATGCCCAGTGCGGTCAGGAGCCGGCCGGTTGCGGATTCCGGGCCGGCCAGCACGTGGCCGCCGAAGTTGAGCCAGTAGGGCTCGCGCGGCTCCGACCGGAGCCGCCCGCCGACCCTGTCCTCCGCCTCGAGGACGACGGTGTCGAGGTCTCGCAGCTCCCAGGCGGCGGACAATCCGG
Source organism: uncultured Actinomycetes bacterium (assembly GCA_963731515.1). GTDB lineage: Bacteria > Actinomycetota > Thermoleophilia > Gaiellales > JAICJC01 > JAICJC01. The sequence continues at coordinate 105,840 of CAVSVU010000017.1, forward strand.
CGATCCCCCCGCCGACCACGACCACGTCCCGTTCCGCCGTCACGAGCCGAACATCGGCTGCTCGAGCACCTCGTCGCCCGCGGGCACGCGACGGAGTCCGACCATTCGGTCGATGATCATGTTCTGGAACCGGTGCAGCGGCTCCTCGAACCGATAGCACATCCGTCCGCCTGTGTAGGCGGGGTTCGCCAGTCCGCGCTGGACGCGCTCCACGATGGCGATGTCCTCCCGGTTCACCTCGTCCCAAAACGTGGCCAGTTGGCTGACCGACCCCTCGTAGTCCGCGCTTGTGGCCGTCTGAGGATGCGTGAGCAGGTACACGTCCTCGACGGTGCGGCCGGGCCCATCGGGGCGCGCCAGCATCACGAACAGGTGATTCGGCAGAACGTTCAGTGCGGCGTTTGGGAACAGCCACACGAAGCGGGCACTGGTCGCGTCCTCTTCGGATAGCCACTCCAACGGCGTCAGAGCCTGCCAACCGCCTCGGTCGGTATTCGCCGCGATCGGCCGCGTACACATGCCGGTGTACATGCCCGTTCCCTGCCAGCGGTGATGCGCCTTCATCGGCGACACCTTGACCAGTCCCGGATGCACCCAGGGCAGGTGGTAGTACTCCATGAAATTCTCTGCCACGATCTTGTAGTTGGCTGCGATCTCGTAGGTGGCTCTTCGTTCTGTCCGCCACTCCCCGAGTCGGTAGCCGGCCAGTCGGCCGGGTAGGTCACCCAACTGCGCCTCGAGCGGCCCAGGATCAGGGTCGAGGCTTGCGAACACGAGACATCCCCAGGCCGCCACGGCGACTGGGTGCAGGCCATAGTCCTCACGCTGAAATCGGTCGACATCGGACATGTCGAATATTCCCTGCTGGTCCTCCGGGATCCGGGCGTCGTCGCTGAAGAGGGGCGTCCCGAGCAGCCGCCCGTCGAGGTCGTAGGCCCAGCTGTGGTATGGGCAGCGGATGTGACGGTCGATCCGGCAGCGGCCTGCGTCGAGCAGCTCGGCGCCGCGATGGCGGCACACGTTGTGGAAACCCCGAAGTTCTCCGCGTCGATTGCGTGCGACGATGATCGACCGACCTGCGACATGGGTGACGAGGGCGTCGCCCGGTTGGGCGACATCGTCGGCCACCGCGACCGGGACCCAGCCTGTCGAGAACACGCGGTTGAGCTCCAGCTCGTGGAACGCCGGCTCTGTGTACGCGTCAGGGATCAATGTCGACGCGCGTGAAACGGGCAACCTCGTCGCGCGGTAGGTCGCCTCTTGGAGGTAGGCGTCGGAGTTCAGCGGTCTCACTTGGCAGGTCGGGTTGCAGATTGTACGATCTGCGTGCTCATGGTGCAATCACTCCCGCTGCGCTCCGGCACTCCCGGAGCCGCGACGAAGGAGCGCGGTGACGCGAATGACGGGATGGGCGGCGGTCGTGCACGCGCTTCGGATGGAGCGGGTGCAACGGGTGTACGGGCTCCCGGGTGATCCTCGCCACCTGTACGACGCCCTCTACGATGCTCCTGAGATCCAGGCCGTGCTCGTCCGTCACGAAGCATCGGGCGCATTCATGGCCATGGCGGAGGCACGAGTGCTGGGCACGGTCGGTGTCTGTCATGCGAGCCCGGGCCCCGGCATGGCGAACACGGTCTCCGCGCTGCTCGAGGCGTTCTCGGCCTGCCAGCCGATCATCTGCGTGGCGACCGGGACACCGGGCGCCTACCTTGGCATGGGGGCGTTCCAGGAGCATGACGGGGTGGCGGTAGCCCGTCCGGTCACCAAGTGGAGCGTCCGGGTCGAGCGCCCCGAGCGGATTCCCTGGACGATGCAGCGGGCGTTTGCGGTCGCACGAGGCGGCAAGCCGGGCCCGGTGTACGTGGAGGTGCCCTCCGACGTGGGTCTGGCCGTCACCGAGATGCCCGAGTACCAGCGAATCCCAGGGCCGTCGCGATCGCTCCCCGACCCGGCCGACCTGCACGCGGCTTCCGAGATGCTCGCCGCCTCGGTACGGCCGGTGCTGGTCGCCGGTGGCGGCGTTGTCGCGTCGGCCGCGTTCGCGGAGCTCACGCAGCTCGCGGAGCAGGAACACATTCCGGTGATGACGACCCTCTCCGGCCGAGGGTCGATTGCCGAGGACAACGAGCTTGCATTCGGCCTGACCGGTCTCTACCGCACTCGTCCAGGCCGCGACGTCTTCAACGCGGCGGATCTGCTGGTCACGGTCGGTGCGCGGATGGAGGGATTTCAATCGGGTGATTGGAAGATCTATCCGCCGGGTGCACGGTTCATCCAGATCGACCTCGACCCAGTCGAGGTCGGGCGCAACTGGGTTCCGGACGTCGCCCTTCTTGGAGACGCGAGACTCACGCTGGAGGCACTGACCGGGGCGCTGAACGACAAGCCGGGCCGCCGCGATGAACGGCGTCAGTCGGCGCAGGCGGCGATCGAGGAGAGGGCGTCATTCGCCGTGGCGGTTGACCGGGAGTGCGACCGAGCGGACTCCGTTCCGCTGCGGTCCAAGCGGATCGTCCACGAGCTGAACGACGTATTCGGGCGCGACACGATCCTCGTCAACGAGAACGGCGGCCAGGACCTGTGGACGTACTTCCACCCCTACTACCGGGTGCTGGATTGCAGAGACATCGTCCCCCCGGGCGAACAGACCTGCATGGGCGTCGGCGTCACCGGCGCAGTGGGGGCAAAGCTGGCGCGCCCGGAAAAGAAGGTCGTGTGCGTGACCGGTGACGGCGCCTTCCAAATGATGCCGCAGGAGCTTTCGACCGCGGTCCAGTACGGTGCTCCCGTTACTTGGGTGGTGCTCGACACCAGCAGCCTCGGCTGGTCGAAATGGCGACAGCACGACAGCGGGCGATACATCGCGACCGATTTCGAGAGCCAGCCCGATCTTGCGGCAGTCGCGCGTGCGCACGGATGCCACGGCGAGCGCGTCACCGAGCCCGAGGGAGTGCGCCCGGCGCTGGAGCGCGCACTCGAGAGGAACGCCGGCGGAGTGCCGGCGGTCCTGGATTTCGTCGTCGAGGCGTTCGACTACTACCCCGGGTTCGTCAGCTACCCCGATCTGACCTGGCACGACGACGAGGCGCACGCCGATACGCCTGCCAACGCGTCGTGAAAGCTCCCAGGCCCGCTGGTGACTCGCGGACGCGAGCGACCGCCCCGGGGCCGGTGCCCGAACGGCGGCTGATCCAGTCGGTCGACCGCTCGATCCAGCTTCTGAACGCACTTTCGCTCAGCCGCCATCCTCGATCCGTGGCCGAGCTCGCGGCCGCCTGCCATCTCAATCGGAGCACCGCATGGCGGCTTCTCTCGACGCTCGAGCACCACGGCCTCGTCGAGCGCGACGGCCTCAGCCAGCGGTATGCGATCGGCTATGCCCTGGTCCGGATGGCTGCCGGAAAGACCGACCATTCGATCCTGATCCGGACTGCGAGGCCTGTGCTCGAGAGGGTTGCCGCCGACACCGGCGAGACAGTCAACCTGAGCATCGCCACGCCGGCAGGGACGGTGGTCTGCATCGACCAGGTCGATGCGGTGCCCCTGGTTGGGGTGAACTGGCTCGACCGTCCACTGCCGTGGCACTGCACCTCCGCCGGCAAGCTGCATCTGGCGTTCCTTCCGCCAGCCGAGCTTGAGGCGTATCTGGCCCACGGCCCGTTCCAGGCGCTGACTCCGCGGACGATCACCGATCCTGACCTGCTGCGATCCGAGCTTGCCGAGACCCGACGGCGCAGTTACTCGATCGTCCTGGACGAGCTCGAGCCAGGGCTCCATGCGGTCTCAGCCGGAGTGCTTGTGGCAGAGCGCCCGGTCGCGGCGCTCAGCGTCTCGGGTCCCTCGTTCCGGCTGACCGAGATGGTGCTGCATGGGGTGGGCCGGCAGCTCGTCCGAGAGGGTCGCGGCATCGGCGCTCAGCTCGACCTACCCCGTTGACTGGCCGCCGAATGACTGGCGGGCGCGCGGTCTTGAAATCGACACCGGCTGGGGAGTACCATCGTGCGACGGCCGTTCGCAGCGTACACAGCGGCCGTGGCGCCCCCTGTGCGTCCCAGGTACTGGCCGCATCGGACGGAAGCCGTCGACACGTCGCTTAGGCGAGAGGAGACAACGCATGGCTCGGGATCCAGGCATCGACGCTCTGATGGACGAGGTGGCAGGCGGGCGGGTCAGCCGAGCGCAGTTCCTCCGAAGAGCCGCGGCGCTCGGGCTCTCGCTGCCCGCGGCGTCGGCTCTCCTGTCCGCGTGCGGAGGGTCGGGCTCGAGTGGCAGCAGCGCGAGTAGCTCTGCGCCGGTGCCGGCGGGTGCCACCAAGTCGCTCAGCGTGCGCACGAGCGTCGACATGGCCAATCTCGACCCGGCGTTCTGGCCGGCGCTCCAGGATGGTGAGATCGCCGACTGCATCCTCGAGGGACTGGTCAGCTACAAGCCCGGCACCCTGGACATGGTGAACACGCTGGCCGAGGAGTTCGAGCCCTCGTCGGACCACCTCAGCTACCGCTTCAAGCTCAAGCACGGCATCCCGTTCCACGGCGGCTACGGCGAGGTGACCGCCGAAGACGTGAAGTACTCGTTCGAGCGCATCGCTGGGCTGACGAAGCCGAACCTGCACGCCGTCTACCAGGGAGACTGGGCCGCCCTGAAGGAGGTCAAGACCGACGGCAAGTACGCTGGGACGATCGTCCTCAAATCGCTCTTCTCACCGCTTCTGACCAGCACGCTTCCCGTCATGAGCGGCAAGGTGCTGTCGAAGAAGGCGGTCGAGTCGCTGGGCAAGAAGTTCGCCACCCATCCCATCGGCACCGGCCCGTACGAGTTCGTGGAATGGGTGCCCCAGCAGAAGACGGTGTTGAAGAAATTCGCCAACTACGGCAAGGCGAACTCGGCCTACGCGTCGCCGGCGACGTTCGACGAGATATCGATCCAGCCGATCACAAACGACAACGCGGCGGCCAACGCGATGCAGGCCGGCGACATCGAGTACGGCGAGGTCGGCACCCCATACGTGAACCAGCTGAACGGCGCCGGGCTAAACACCGTGGTCTCGCCGACCTTCGGGTACCAGTTCATCTCCATGAACGTCCAGGACCCCCACCTTTCGAACATCAACCTGCGAAAGGCGATCCGCCAGGCGATCGACGTGCCCGGCATTCTCCAGGCCGCCTACAACGGCAAGTGGGTGCGGGCGAACGCGATCATCCCGAAGGAGATGGGAATCGGCTACTGGCCCGACGCGCCTGTGTACAACCGCGACGTCAACAAGGCAAAGCAGTATCTGAAGGCGGCCGGGATGAGCGGCGGCCTCGACCTGCGACTCGGACTGGTGAACGCCCAGGCCGACGAGACTGCGGCGCAGGTGATCCAGCAGAACCTGGCCGACATCGGCATCACCGTCCATATCCAGGCGCAGGACTCCGCAACCTTCTATGCGATTCCCGGCGCCGGTGGGGGCGGCCCGCACCGGCAGCTCGTCTACTCCGGGTACATCACTGAGCCCGACCCGTCCTGGTCGATCGTGTGGTTCACGAAGGCTCAGATCGGCCTCTGGAACTGGGCGGAATGGACTGAACCGACCTTCGAGGCGAACTACACCAAGGCAACGCAGACGTTCGACAAGGCGACCCGCGATCAGCTCTATACCCAGATGCAGCAGATCTGGGACGAGGCGGCCTCGGTCATCTGGGTTGCGTACCAGACGGACATCTACGGTGGCAAGAAGTACATCAAGCCGTCGATTCGCCCCGACGGATCGTTGCTGCTCTGGAACTTCTCGACCGTATGATCCTCGTGTGAGCCGAGGGCTCGCGTGACGCTCTATCTGGTAAGGCGACTGTTCATGTCGTTCGTCGTGATCGTGCTGGTCATGACGTTTCTCGGGCTTCTCGTCCACCTGATCCCGGGCGACCCTGTGAAGACCATCATGGGCCCCCGCGCTAGCCCGGCACTGGCCGCCATGGTCCGCAAGCAGATGGAACTCGACAAGCCGGTTCCCACCCAGGTGTACGACTTCATCCGACACGCCCTGGAGGGAAACCTGGGAATCGACTTCGTGTCGCAGGTGCCGGTCACCACGCTGATCCGCAGCGCGCTGCCCCAGACGATCATCCTCGCGGTGACCGCGCTCGCGATTGCCGTGCTGACCGGGGTGCCGCTGGGAATCCTGGCCTCGACCCGGCCGGGGAGCTGGGTCGACCGCATCACCGGCGTCGTCTCCGTCGCACTGATTACGGTGCCCCCGTACGTGGCCGGCCTGCTCCTTCTGGTCGTGGTCTCGGTGCGCCTGCAGGCGCTCCCGGCGATCGGGATCGGGAACACCGGCAACCCGATCGATTATGCGCGCCACCTCGTGCTGCCCGCCGTCGCGCTCGCGCTCGGCTGGGTCGGCTACATCGCCCGACTGGTGCGGGCGAGCATGCTCGAGGTGCTCGGCTCGAACTACATCCGTACCGCCCGTGCGTTCGGCCTGCGCCAGCGGTTGATCTTCTATAAGTACGGCTTGCGAAACGCGATCATCCCGACCATCGCGGTGCTCGGCGTCGGGCTCGGCAACCTGATCGGCGGCACCATCTTCGTCGAGGTGATCTTCGCCCGCCCGGGGCTGGGGACGCTGATCTTCAATGCGATCGAGGCGCGTAACTACCCCATCGTGCGCGGCGGCGTGCTCGTGATCGCCATCATGTGCGTGCTCGCGAACTTGATTGCCGACCTGTCCTACCGGCTGTTCGACCCGCGCATCCGAGTCGAGGGCGGAAGCCAGTAGATGGCCGTCTCCGCCGAGGCAGTCCCACTCGTCCGCCGCCGTGGCTCCGGCACGCTCGGCGTGTTGCGCGAGGTCGCTCGCCGCCCGAAGGGTCTCGCCGGGCTTGTGATCGTGTGTGGATTGATCGTGGTCGCGCTGTTTCCATCGCTGTTCGCTCCCTACAGCCCCGACGCGCAGAACATCGTCGACCGTCTTCAGGGGCCGAGCCGGGCACATCTCTTGGGCACCGACGAGCTTGGACGCGATCTGCTCTCGAGAGTCATCTTCGGCACCCGCATCGCGCTCGGCGTTTCGATCCCAGCGGTGACCGCGGCGCTCGTAGCCGGGCTCGTTGTGGGCGTGGTCGCCGGGTATGCCGGAGGCGTCGCCGACAGCGTGATGATCGTAATCATGGACACGCTGCAGGCGTTTCCGGCGGTGATCCTGGCACTTGCGCTGCTTTCGCTGCTCGGGCCCTCGTTGCGGAACGTCATCATCGTGATCGCCGTCGCCTTCACTCCGAACTACGCGCGCGTCTCGCGCGCGATGGTGCTCGCGGCGAAGGAGAACCAATGGGTTGAGGCGGAGCGCTCGCTCGGCGCGAACGTCGGCCGGATCGTCACCATCCACATCCTCCCGAACATCCTCGGGCCCCTCGTGATCCTGATGGCGATGGACATCCCGTCCGCGATCGCGACCGAGGCCGGCCTCTCGTTCCTGGGGCTCGGCGTCCAGCCGCCGACGCCCTCGTGGGGCGTAATCCTGTCCGATGGGTTCGAAAACGTCGTGCTGTCGCCGTGGGGGATCATTGCCGCGAGCGCCGCGCTGATGATCGCCACGCTCGGGTTCACGATGCTGGGGGAGACGGTGCGTGACGTCGCCGATCCCAAGCTGGCACGCACGCGCAGATGGCAGCGCTTGTGACCGAGTCGTTGCTCGAGATCCGCGATCTGAACGTCGTCTACCACGCCGACCGCGGCCCGCTGCCGGCGCTGCGCGACGTCAACCTCGACCTGCACGATGGCGAGATCGTCGGCATCGTCGGCGAGTCCGGCTGCGGGAAGTCGACGCTCAGCATGACCATCCTGCGCCTGCTGCCGCCCAACGGCGAGATCGTCGGCGGCAGCATGCGCTACCGGGGAGGCGACATCGTCGGCATGTCGACCGAGCAGGTGCGGGCGCTTCGGGGCTCGGAGATCTCGATGATCTTCCAGGACCCGCTGACCAGCCTGAACCCCACTTTCACGGTCTGGTCGCAGCTGCGTGACGCGGTGCGCGCGCACGGCGGCGAGGCGGGTACGCGTGGAGACGTGCGCCGACGGGCGACGGACGCGCTCTCGGATGTCGGTATCGCCGACCCAGTCGACCGGCTGGGCGACTACCCGCATCAGTTCTCCGGCGGCATGCGGCAGCGGATCATGATCGCGGCGTCATTGCTGCTCCGGCCGGCCGTGCTGATCGCCGACGAGCCGACCTCGGCTCTCGACGTGACCCTGCAGGCGCAAATCCTGAGCCTGCTCACACGCTTGCGCCGAGAGCACGGCACCTCGATCCTCTTTATCTCGCACGACCTCGGCCTGGTTGCGCAGCTGTGCGACCGGGTCGTGGTCATGTATTGCGGCCAGGTCGTCGAATCGGGCAGCGTGCTGGAGGTGTACGAGCGTCCGCGACACCCGTACACGCGCGCCCTGCTCTCCTCGATCCCATCCCGCGACCGCCGCGCGGAGCGGCTCGCGGCGATCGCCGGACGGGTGCCGAGTCTGTCGGCTACTCCCGCCCGGGTGCTCGTTCAACGACCGGTGCCGGTACGCGCGCGACGTTTGCCGCGAGGTCGCGCCCAGGCTGGCCGGCGACGGCGCCCATGATGCGCGCTGCCTCGCCTACGAGCCCGGATCGGGGCATCCCGGCCTGGTTGACACCGACGAAGCCGCCGCGGGCGGTACGGCGCTGGAACAATGAGCGCCGCGGACGCACTGGTTAGCCTGCGCGGCGTCTCGACCTATTTCACCGACCGCAGCTCCTGGATCAAGCGGCTCGCCGGCAGGCCGGTCGAGGCCGTGCAGGCGGTGGAGCGGGTAGACCTGGATATCAACCGAGGTGAGGTGATGGGGCTCGTCGGCGAGTCGGGGTCGGGCAAGACAACCCTCGGCCGGACGATCCTGAACCTGGTGCCGGCGACCTCTGGCACGATCACATTTGACGGTCGGGACGTGACTCGGCTCCCACGGCGCGAGTGGCGGAGCCTTCGCGGGAACGCTCAGATGGTTTTCCAGGATCCGTATTCGAGCCTGAGCCCGCGGCTTCGCGTGTCGTATCTCCTGACCGAGCCATACACCATTAACGACACGCCCGATACGGAGCGGTACTCGGTAAAGGAGCTGCTCGAGATGGTGGGGCTCTCGTCTGACCAGGCCGGCCGGTATCCCCACGAGCTCTCCGGCGGGCAGGCGCGCCGGGTCGGCATCGCGAGGGCACTGGCGCTTCGTCCGCGCTTCATCGTCGCCGACGAGCCAACCTCGGGGCTTGACGTGTCGGCCGCGTCCAGCGTGCTCAACCTGATGAAGGACCTGGTTAGCCAACTCGGGCTCACCTACCTGATCATCACCCACAACCTGAACACGCTCGGCTATGTCGCTGACCGGATTGCGGTCATGTATCTCGGCCGGATCGTCGAGGTGGGCACCGCGGAGGCGATCTTCGACCGTCCCTCGCATCCGTACACACGCGCGCTGCTCTCGGCGGTGCCGGAGCCAGACCCCCGCCAGCGGGCGAGCGAGCAGTTGATCCTGTTGCCGGGCGAGATCCCGAGCCCGCGTCACCCCCCGCCCGGCTGCCGGTTCCACACCCGGTGCGCCTTCGCCGAGCAGCGCTCGCGCGAGGAGGAGCCGGAACTCGAGACGATCGAGCCTTCGCATCAAGTCGCATGCCACTTCTGGCGCAAGGTGCGGGCGGCCGACACGATCCCGGAACCAACCGAGAGGGTGCCATGAACGATCTGGAAGGCAGGACCGCGCTGATCACCGGGGGCGCGCGCGGCTTCGGGCGCGCGATCGCGCTTTTGCTGGCGGGGCATGGTGCCGACGTCGCAATCGCCGACATCGCCCGCGAGCTTCCCTCCGACCACTTCCAGGGCATGTCCGACCGCGAACGGCTGCTTCGCACACGGGGCGAGATCGAGGCGCTCGGCCGCAAAGCCGTCGCTATCGAGGCCGACGTCACCAGCGCCGCCGACTGCAAGCGGATGGCGGCCGAGGCGATCGCCGGCCTCGGCCACATCGACGTCCTTTGCGCCAACGCCGGCGTGTTCTCGCTCGCGCCCTCGTGGGAGCTGACCGAGGAGGAATGGGACACGGTCCTGGACGTCAACCTCAAGGGCGTCTGGCAGACGACCAAGTACGTCGTGCCGCACATGATGGACCGGCGGTCGGGCAAGATCGTGATCACATCGTCCCGCGACGGGTTGCGGGCGGAGGCGAACTACGCGCACTACAACGCATCCAAGTTCGGCGCGATCGGTTTCATGAAGTCGCTCGCCATCGAGTTGGGGCCGTACGGAATCAACGTGAACGCGGTCTGCCCGACCCAGATGGCGGACAAGTCGATCGATCACGCCGGCGGCTCCGAGACGCACGCCTACTGGGACCAGGTGACGGGTAAGACCGGGTCGACCTGGGACGAGTTCGACGCCGTCTCCGGCCGCGAGAATCTGTTCGAGGAGGGCGGTCAGCCTGACTTCGGCGACGTTGCTGAGGGCGTGCTGTGGCTGGCTTCGGACGGCTCGAAGCTGGTCACCGGCCACGCGCTGCCTGTGGACGCCGGCTGGATCGCGAAGCGGGGCGGATGAGCCCCCTCGTGCTGCGCGGCGGGCAAGTGATCGACGGGTCGGGCGGCGCGTCTCGCTTGGGTGACGTCGCGATCGCCGGCGGCCGTTTTGTGGACGCCGATGCAGTGACCGAGGGCGACGTCGTGCAGATCGACGTTGGCGGCCGCACGATCATGCCGGGGCTCGTCGATGCGCATGTCCATCTCTGCTCCGGGATCGCGACGGGCCTTCGGCCCTACGCGCTTGGCAAGGCGGCGCGCGACATGCTCGATGGCGGGATCACAACGGTCCGCGATCTGGGCAGCTACGGCCGTGAGGTGTTCGACCTGCGCGATGCGATCGCCGCCGGATACTCCCCCGGGCCGCGGATCGTGTTGTGTGGGCAGATCGTCGCGGCAACCTCGCCCGGCGCGGCCGCCTTCGCCGGCATGTACCGCGAGGCCGATGGGGTGGACGATGTACGAAAGGCAGTGCGCGAGCAAGTTCGCCAGGGCGCCGACCTGATCAAGGTCATGACGACCGGCGCGCTCACGGTGCCGCATGAGGATGTGCGACCCTGCCCAGATGACCGATGAGGAGCTTGCCGTGCTGGTTGAGGAGGCGCACCGGTCGGGCTTCAAGGTCGCCTCGCACGCCGAGGGCGCGGATGGCATCCGCCAGTCGGTGGCGGCCGGCGTGGACACGGTCGAGCACGGCGACATGGGTTACCTCGTTCCCGACGCGCTTGCCGCGATGGCCGAGCGGGGGATCGTGCTCGTGCCGACGCTGAGCGTGTTTGACGCGGTCGCCGATCCCGACGGCGGCTTCGCCGAGTGGATGCGGGAGCGGGCGAAGCGGCTTGGTGAGGCCGCCCGAGAGACGGTCACCGCGGCGCACAGCGCCGGAGTCGGGATTGCGATGGGCGCCGACGCCGGTCCACATGGTGCGAACGCCCGTGAGCTGGTCAAGCTCGCCGACGCCGGGCTCACCAATGCGGAAGCGCTTGCGGCGGGCACGACTGTAGCGGCGACGGCGTGCGGGCTTGGCGAAGCGATCGGCGCGATCACGCCCGGGCATGCCGCGGACGTCCTGGTCGTAGACGGCGATCCGCTGGCGGACATCTCAATCCTGTGCGACGCGGCGCGGCGGTGGCTGGTGCTCCACGACGGGGCGCCGGTGGCTGGGACGGCTGTCGGGCAGGTCCGGGGCGCGCTCGAACCTCGGGACGCCGGCTAGCCATGCGCGCGGCGGTGCTGGAACGGGTCGGCGACCCGCTCACGATTGAGGAGCTGGAGCTCGACGACCCGCAGGCCGGCGAAGTGCTGGTGCGGCTGGTGGCGAGCGGCGTGTGCCATTCCGATCTCCACAACCAGCAGGGCGTGCATCCTCCGCCGACGCCGGTGGTTCTCGGGCACGAGGGCGCTGGGGTGGTCGAGCGGGTCGGTGCTGGGGTCGACCATGTGAGGCCTGGCGATCACGTGGTGCTGACGTGGCTTCCCTATTGCGGGAGGTGTCGCTGGTGCGCGACCGGCCGGCCGGCGCGCTGCACCGGCATGGCGTGGATCGACGACGGCACGATGCCGGACGGCACCATCCGTATGCGCCGAGCCGACGGCACCCCGGTCAAGCACTACACGACGTCGTCGTTCGCCGAGCGGACTGTGGTACCGGGACAGACGGCGATCGCCGTCGACCCGGATCTCGATTTGACGCAGCTCGCGCTGATCGGCTGCGCCGTGATGACCGGCGTGGGGGCGGTGCTGAACACTGCTCAGGTGGCCGCCGGTGACACTGTGGCGGTGGTCGGTTGCGGCGGTGTCGGCCTGAACGTCGTGCAGGGCGCGACGATCGCCGGGGCGAGCCGCGTCATCGCAGTCGACCGGGACGCTGCCAAGCTGGCGCTCGCGATTGAGCTGGGTGCGACCGACACGATTGAAGTCGCAAACGGCGCCGACCCTGCCACGGCCGTACGAGAGCTGTCCGGCGGCGGCGTCGACCACAGCTTCGAGGCGGTCGGCCGGCCGGACACCATCGAGCTTGCGATAGCCGTGACCGGGATCGGCGGGCAAGCGGTGCTGGTAGGGATGGCGCCACCAGGCGTACACGTTCCAGTGGATCCGCTACGGCTCACGCTCGGCGAGCGTGCGGTACGTGGGTCGTGGTACGGCTCGACCCGGCCGTTCCACGACGTGCCGCTGCTGATCGACTTTCTCCGCTCGGGCCGCCTACAGCTCGAGCCGCTGGTCACCCGCTGCTCGCTCGACCAGGTGAACGAGGCGCTCGCGGCGATGGAGACTGCTTCCCCGGCGCGGTCGGTGATCGTATTCGACCCGTAGCGCGCTAGACGCCGTCGCGGTCGATTCGCGTCGATCGGGCAGCGGAGAACATCCGCTCTTCGCCCTCATAGGCGTCCAGCTGGTTGGTGATCAGGAACGCGTCTTGGGTAGCGGTCATCGAGCTTTCGGTCTCCACCCGTGTCTGCCACTTCCCGCGGCCGATCTCGATCCGCCACCGGCTGCGTGCTTCGGCCGACAACGGATCGCCAGGGACGACGGCGAACCGGTCCTGCGCCGACTCCCGGTACTCCAGTCCGTCGGCCATCCGACGCGCGCCGAAGAAGTCGAAGTCGCTTACGATCTCACGCCTGCCCGTGCTCGGCTCGATGTCGATCCGCCGACCGGAGGGCGCCGGCGGAAGCGGCGTCATATCAGGCGGTGGGCTCCACTCCGGCGGCTCGAACGCCGGCAGCTCGGCGTCTTCCGCGCGCGGCGTGCGCACGGGCAGCTCGAGCGCGCTCGCCGCACCACAGGTAATCGTGAGGGTGACCGTGGCGGGCGACGGCCACACCCACGGCCAGTAGGCAGGGGTGACGGCCACGCGCAGTCGGCGGCCGGCCTGGAACCGGTGCGCCACCGCCTTCAGCTCGACCCGAACCGTCTCGGCTCGGCCGGGCACGATCTCTTCGGGCCGCTCATGGCCGTGGCGGTGAGTCAGGTTGAGCACGCCGCGCGAGACGAGCAGCGAGCTACCCTCCGCGTCCACGTCGCAGAGACGCACGCAGACGAGCGCCCGCGGCTGATCGGCAGCCACCTCCAGCGTCACCGCCGCTACCCCCAGGATGTCGAACCCCTCCTCGAGCGGCTCGGAGTCGAGCACGAGCGCGAGCGCGTCCTCTCGCCGCTGGTCGCCGGGATCGTCCGTCGGCCGACCCCAGCCGATCCAGCTTCCGGCGTCGGAGCCGGACTCCTCACTCGCCGTCACCCGCCGCTCGACCGGTGGTGCGGGCGAGTCGCCGAGCCCGCCCACGTTGAGATAGAGCCGACACGTCTGCGGCTGGGGTGGAGGCCAGACCGGCTCGGCGACCCACCGCCCGTCTCGGATTGGATTGACTGTCCCCGGCTCGATCGCATCCTGGAGCCAGACCCGCAGCATCGGCTCGTCCATGATCCCGGCGTCCTCGCCGTCGAGCCACTGGCGCCACCAGCGCACGCACTCCTGCAGGAATCCGATCGCCGGGCCGGGGACGGCGTCGTGCGGATAGTTGTGTGACCACGGGCCGATCAGCCCCTTACGGGGCCCCTCGTACCCCTCGAGCACCCGCAGGACTGCATCGGTGTATGCATCCGCCCAGCCCCCGACCATGAACACCGGGCACTCGACGGCGGCGAAGTCCTCGCACACGGAACCGTGCTTCCAGAACTCGTCGCGACGCTGGTGGGCGAGCCACTGCTCGATGAAGTGCGGGGTGTGTTCGAGCCGTTCCAGCCACCGCTCCCGCCACGTCGCCCCGACCACCGCGGGGTCCGGAGGTCGGGCGTTGAAGGCGAGCATCGTCGACGCCCACGAGAGCATGTCCGAGGCCAGCACACAGCCCCCGATGTAGTGCACGTCGGTCGCGTAGCGGTCGTCGGTCGAGCAGACGCTGATCACCGCGCCCAGCTGCGGTGGTCGAAGCGCTGCGACCTGCAGGGAGTTGAACCCGCCCCACGACTTGCCCATCATGCCGACCCGTCCCGAGCACCACGGTTGCTGCTCGAGCCACGCCATCACCTCCACCGCATCCGAGAGCTCTCGCGGCAGGTACTCCCCCTCGAGCACTCCCTCCGAGTCACCGCTACCGCGGATGTCGACCCGGACCGACGCGAACCCATGGGCGGCGAAGTACGGATGGATCTGGGCGTCGCGTTCGGCGGTCGCGTCGCCCTTGCGGTACGGGATGTACTCCAGCACCGCGGGGCGGGGATCGTGCTCGGCCCCGTCCGGGAGCCAGAGCCGGGCGGCGAGCCGGCAGCCGTCGGACATCGGAATCCAGACATGAGGCACCGAGCGCACATTGTTCACGACGCGCTGCACGATGTGGTTATATAGCAGCCACGATCGGCGTGCCGGCCCCGCGTCCGGCACGACGAAAGCCGCCGGCGGCGAGCGCCCGGCGGCGTGATGGCGAGGAGGTCGTCGATGATCTACGCCAGCGGCGTGACGCTGCGCAAGAACGTCCGCATCCCGATGCGTGACGGGACGCTGCTTGCGGCTGACCTGTACATGCCCCAGGACGCCCAGGAGCCACTGCCGGTGGTCATGGAATACATCCCCTACCGTAAGGACGAAGTCCAGCCGGGGCTGCGCTTCTACTCGTACCTGCCCCAGAACGGCTACATCGTCGCCCGCGTAGACATCCGCGGCACGGGCGCGTCCGAAGGCGTCGTCACCGACGAATACGTGCCGATCGAACAGCAAGACGGCTACGACGCAATCGAGTGGCTAGCCGCCCAGTCGTTCTGCGACGGCCACGTGAACATGATGGGCATCTCCTACGGCGGCTTCACGTCGCTGCAGGTCGCGACGCATCAGCCGCCACACCTGCAGACGATCATTCCCATGTACTTCACCGACGACCGCTACACCGACGACTGCCACTATCGCGGCGGCCACCTGCGCCAGTACTACGACGTCTCCCATTACGGCAACTTCATGATCGCCTACAACGCGTTGCCGCCGTATCCGGAGTGGTCTGAGGACTGGGCCGGCGTGTGGAGCGAGCACCTGGAGCAAAACGAGCCGTACCTGCTCAAGTGGCTCGACAACCAGACCGACGGCGACTACTGGCGGCACGGCTCGGTCGGCGGAATCGCTGACCGGATCCAGTGCCCGGTGTTCATGATCGGCGGCTGGCGGGACGGCTACCCGAACCCGCCGCTTCGGCTGTACGAGAAGCTGTCGGTGCCACGAAAGGTGCTGGTGGGGCCGTGGAACCACGCTGTCCCCGACGTGGCGGTACCCGGCCCGCGGATCGACCACCTGCACGAGGTTGTGCGCTGGCTCGACCACTGGTGCAAGGACCGTGACACCGGGATCATGGACGAGCCGCCCGTCGTCGTCTACATGCAGCACTACGAGCGGCCTGATGCCGACCGGCTGGAGGCCGCCGGTGCCTGGCGTGCGGAGCAGTCGTGGCCCGCACCCGGCGCCGGGGAGTTCACGCTGCATGCCGCCGCCGACGGCCGGCTCGCGGACGACCCGCCAGGCGACGACGGCGAGGACAGCTTCGAGTACATCGCCAGCGTCGGCGTGACAGCGGGGCTGTGGTCGGGCGGCCTCCAGTTCGGCCAACCGTCGGATCAGCGGCCCGACGAGGCGCTCTCCCTCCTCTACACCAGCCCGCCGCTGCATGAGCCGATCCACGTCATCGGACGGCCGAGGGTGGTGTTGCACGTGGCGTCCACGGCAAGCGTGATCGGATTTTCGGTCAGCCTGAACGACGTCGCGCCTGACGGATCGTCGCATCTGGTTGCGAAGGGCATGATGAACGCGACCAGGCGCGACTCGCTGACCGACCCCTCGCCGCTCAGCCCAGGGCAGGTGTACGAGCTCGAGGTCCCGATCGACTGCACAGCATGGCGGTTCGATGCCGGCCACCGGGTGCGCCTCGCCATCGCGAGCGCCGACTGGCCGAACGTTTGGCCGACGCCGGAGCCGGCGACGAACACTGTCCATCGTGGCCCCGGGCATCCGACCAGAATCGTCCTGCCGACCGTTCCAGCGGAGGGAAGCGCCCCGCCGCCGGCGTTCCGGCCGTCACCGGTCGAGCTCGAGCGTCATGCGCTCCGGGCGGAGCCGCCTGTCTGGGAGGTCGTGCACGACGCGCTCACCCGGCGCGCGAGCGTGCGATTCGTTGAACGCTCGACCGCCCGCATCAACGCGTCGACCGTGGTGTCGCGTGAGTATCGGCTCGTGACCGAGGTGGACACGGACAATCCCGGCGCGGCCAGCGCCCGCGGACGCCACATCAGCACCATCCGGCGTCCGGGCGGCATCACCGAGGCCACCTCGGAGGTCTCGCTGCAGGCAACGCCGACGCATTTTCACGTGCTGCTCGGGCTACAGGTGAACGTGAACGGCCTTCCCCACCACACCCGTGAATGGACGAGGTCGGTGCCCCGGCGGCTGCTTTAGCGGGGGCCGGGACCATGCGCCGTCATCCCCAGTTCCGAGATCGCGAACGCGAGCCATTCAGGCGCCGACAGGCTGGAGGCGGTCATGTGTCCGGTATGCGGCACGATCCGCAGCAGCACCGGGCGGTCGCCCGGATCGGTCGCCTCGCGCAGGGCGGCGACAAACCGGCGGCCATGCCAGTCCGGGCAGCGCAGATCGTGATCGCCGCAGACGACCAGCACCGAGGGGTAGCGGCGGCGAGGCTGCACGGCGTGGAGGGGCGAGTAGGCGGCCAGCACGTCACGCATGCCTGGGTCAGCCGCATCACCGTATTCGGTGCGGAACTCGCCGGGATACGCGTCCCGCGTGTACTCCAGCATGTCGGTCAGCGGCACCAGCGGCATCGCGGCGCGGAAAAGTTCCGGATGCTGGGTAACCGCCGCCGTGGTCAGAAGGCCGCCGTTCGACGCTCCGACCAAGGCCACCCGGCCAGCCTCGACGATGCCCGAATCGGTCAGGTGCCGGACCACCGACACCACATCGTCGAACGTCCGCTGCTTGCGCCCCAGCCGACCCTCGTGCCAGAACTCTTCACCGTAGGTGCCGTCGCCGCGCAGGTGCGGGAGCACGACGGCGCCTCCGGCCTCGACGAACGGGAGGAACTCGCCCAGGAAGCCAGGCAGGCCCATGGCTACATTCCAGCCCCCGTAGCCATAGACGATCGCCGGTCGCGGGCGATCGCCGGCGACAGGCTCTACCACCCAGCAGCTGATCTCGCGGCCGTCTATCCCGGGCAGGCGGACGAGCTCGGCGCGCAGGTCGGCGATCGGGGCGGGAGCGTCGCCTTTGCGCGTGAGGCGGCGAGAGTCAAAGTCGTACACGTACTCGGCGGGCGGGGTCGCGAACCCCGAGGCGACGAAGGAGACGGAGCCGCCGTCATGGCGGACGATGCCATCCATCATGGCATGGCCGTGGACGGCGCTTCCGAGCGGCCAAGTCCGCGGTGGGAGCGGGACGGTATCCAGCTCGCGGCCGTCGGCCGCGCAGATACGGATCCGCGGCTCGGTGTCGATCAGGTCGACGACCACAAGCCGGTCGCCGTTCACGGACACCTGGCGTATCGTGCCCTCGCCTTCGGCGACCAACTCACGCCACGTCGAGCGGTCGACCGCGGTCTCGATCGGGATCCGCACCACCCGCCCGCGCGGCGCCCCGTGTGTGGTCACACAGACATAGTCCTCACCGTCGAAGTCGCCGACGAAGGTGCCCGGAAAGTCGATCAGAAATGGGCGCCACTCGGTGCCCGCGGCGAGGTCGCGAATGGCATCCGGTCGCGGCGCGATGTCGCCCGAGCAGGCAGCCAGCCAGCGGCCGTCGCCGGAAAGCTGCGGGTACGCGAACTCCTCGTCTGCCCAGGTGACGGCGGGCTCTGGGTCGTCGCGCACCGGCTCGCCGAGCCGGTGAAAGTAGATCGCCTTTTGCGGCGCCACGAAGTCCGAGCCGCGGCTGCGGTTGTAGTAGAAGCCCGACGAGTCGGGCAGCCATACGACCACCCCAAACGACGTGTTGGGGATCCGCTCCGGCCTCAGCTGGCCCGAATCGACGTCGACGACATACAGCACGCTCAGCTCGGAGGCGTGCGGCGAGACGCCGAACGCGATCTGGCGTCCGTCCGGCGAGGGATACCACCAGTCCAGCCAGGGCGCCTCGGATTCCGTCCAGCCGGCCAGATCGATCACAGGCCGTTCGTCCGCAGAGCTGCGCTCGCGGACGGTCACAACCGGCGGCCGCCAAAAGGCGCGGCGGCGTGCGGTGAACCAGCGCTCGCCAGCTTTGACAGGCAGGGGTTGGTGCGCCTCGAGCGCCAGTTGCTCGACCCGCGCTCGCAGGCCTGCGAGGTCCGGCCGGGCGGCGAAGTAGGCGTCCGTCTCGCGCTGCCGCTCGCTCACCCACTGCGGGTCGTCGGCGCGATCGCGGGCGGAACTCTGCACCCGTGGGACGCTAGTTGATCGGAGGGCCCCTGTGTTCGTGAACCGCATGCCGCGTTACGAGATCCTTGATCCCGAGTCGATGGAGGTGCTGGACCGGGGTTGGCGTCGAATCGTGAGCGAGATCGGGATCGAGTTCGGCCTCCCCGAAAGCCTGGACGCCTTCCGGGCGGCGGGGCAACGGGTGGACGGCTCCGTGGTTCACTTCGACCCCGACTTCGTGACAGAGCAGCTCGCCAAAGCGCCAACCGAGTTCGAGCTGCGGGCTCGGAACGAGGAGCGATCGCTGCACATCGGCGGCGATGCGATGACGTTCGCCGCCGTGTACGGGCCGCCGTTCGTGCGCGAGGGAGACGTGCGCCGCGACGCCACTTACGACGACTTCCAGCGGCTGGTCAAGCTGGTCCAGCGCTACCCCGACATCGATACGCCGGGCGGCGTGATCTGCGAGCCGAACGACCTGCCACTTGACTCGCGGCATCTCGACATGACCTTTGCGCTGCAGACGCTATCCGACAAGCCGTTCTTCGGCTCCGTCACGTCCGGGCCAAACGCGGAGGACAGCATCCGGATGGCGGAGATCCTGTTCGGTGGCCGCGCCGAGATCGAGCGCAAGCCGGTGATGTTCGCGATCGTCAACGTAAACTCGCCCCTTCGTTACGACGAGCGGATGCTGGCCGCGCTGCACGCGTACGCGGCCGCCGCCCAGCCGGTGATCGTCACGCCGTTCCTGCTCATGGGTGCGATGTCGCCGGTCACAATTCCGGCGGCCATCGCCCAGCAATCGGCCGAGGCGTTCGCCGGGATCGCGCTCATCCAGCTCCTGCGGCCGGGAGCGCCGGTACTCCTGGGGTCGTTCCTCTCGACCACCAACATGCAGTCCGGGGCACCCAACTTCGGCGGCCCCGAGTCGGCGCTCGGGCTCGCCTGCACAGGTCAGATCGCCCGGCGCTACGGACTCCCTTGGCGGGCCGGGGGTGGGGCGCTGACGTCCAGCCAGACAGCGGACGCGCAGGCAGCCTACGAAGGCATGAACACGATGCTGCCGGCCTTCATGGCCGGGGCGAACCTGGTTATGCACACAGCCGGTTGGCTGGAGTCCGGCCTGGTCAGCTCTTACGAGAAGCTGATCATCGACGTCGAGATCTTGCGCATGCTGAAACACGAGTTCACTCCAGTCACGATCGACGAGGCGGCGCTTGCCTTCGATGCTCACCTCGAGGTCGGCCACGGCGGACACTTCCTGGGCGCCGCGCACACGCTCGAACGCTTCCGCGAGTGCTTCTACCGTCCGATCCTCTCATCGAGCGAGAACTTCGAGCGTTGGACACGGAACGGCTCCAAGAACGCGAGTGAACGGGCGACGGAGATCTGGCGGGCAGAGCTGGAGGCGTACGAGCCGCCGCCGTTGGACGACGGGGTGCGCGATGAGCTCGAGGAGTACGTGACCCGCCGCAGGCGGGAGCTGGGGGACTAACGACGATGCGACAGAGGAGACGGAAATGAGCGACGTGGAGAGGGGAACACGCACGACGGGTCGCGCGGCGCCGCTGACCGATGAGGGACGGATCGAGGTCGAACAGGGGTACACGGTCTCGTACCGCGTGTTCGGCAGCGGTTCACGGACACTGCTCGGGCTGCACGGCGGGCCGGGGGTGAGCAGCAGGTATCTCGACCGGCTGGCAGAGGTGGTCGGCGGCGATCTCAAGCTGGTGTTGTACGACCAGCTGGGCGGCGGCCACTCCGATCGACCTGACGACCCCGGGCTGTGGCAGGTGCCCCGGTTCGTCGCCGAGGTCGAGACGGTGCGGTCGGCACTCGACCTGGGTGTCGTGACGGTGTACGGGCAGTCATGGGGAGGCATGCTGGCCCTCGCATACACGCTCGACCGCCCCGCCAACGTGAACGCCCTGATCCTCTCCAACACCTACGCCAACGGCAAGGACTACCTGCTCGACATTTCCGAGCACCGCATGAACCTCGGCAAGGACATGCACGCGCTGATGCTCCGCCACGAGCATCAAGACGACCTCGAGGCACCTGAATATCTGAACGCCGTCTTGGAGCTGAACTCGCGACATCTGCGGCGGTCCAGTCCGTACGATCCCGAGACCTCGCGCCGTGAGTTCCAGGAGATCGTCGCACCGACCATGGCCGACACTGGTCCAGCGTACGCGTTGTGGGGACCGCACGAGTTTAAGGGCACGGGCCCGCAGGCGTACTTCGACATCTCCGACCGCTTGGGGGAAATCTCGGTGCCGGCATTGATCCTGTGCGGGTGGTACGACGAGCTCTCCCCGAAGCGCTGCAGTCGCACCCTCGCCGACGGGATCGCCGACAACGAGTTCGTCGTGTTCGGCAACGCCAGCCACCTCACCATCCTGGAGAAGGAGGCCGACCTCTACCTCGCGTGCATCCGTGACTTCCTGGCACGACGGGTGCCGATCTGACGCCGGCGGGCCCATCCCATCGGACGGTCAGATTCGGACTGATGCCCCGGCTCCCAAAGCATCGTAAGAATCCGCCGACGCGGCTGAAATCCAGGCGGTTTCGGGCCATCTCGATTGAGGAGGAGCAAGTGCAGGACTTCGACGGAAGACGGGCGCTGGTAACCGGGGGCGGGACCGGGATCGGGGCTGCTGTTGCGGCCCGGCTTCAGGCAGGCGGTGCGCAGGTGACGGTGATGGGCCGGCGAGAGGCGCCTCTGGCGGCTGTTTCGCCGCGCTATGTCGTTGGGGACGTGACGAACCCGGAGGACTGCCGCCGAGCCGCCGAGGTCGCCGGGCCGCTCGACATCCTGGTTCACAACGCCAGCTCGGGCGGAGGAACGGGTTTGCATGACGTGCTCGCCGTCAACCTGACCGGCGCCCAGACCCTGCTTGAGCACGCCGAGCGGGGGCTGATTGACCGCCGAGGTGCAATCGTGACCGTCGGCTCGACGGCCGCGGTCGTGTCGGGGGCGGTCAGCGCCGACTACAACACTGCCAAGGCGGGGCTTGTGATGTGGACGCGTTCGCAGGCGGTTCGCCTCGGGCCGTACGGCGTCCGTGCCAACGTCGTCTGCCCCGGGTGGGTGCGGACACCGGCGGCCGATCGGAGTATGGGTGACGTCGACGACGACGTCGACGAGGCGTATCGCAGGGTGACCCGGTTCGCCCCGCTGCGCCGGGCAGCAGTCCCTGACGAGATCGCCGCGGTGATCTGCTTCATCGCCTCACCGGACGCGTCGTACATGACGGGAGCCGTCGTCATGGCCGACGGCGGGTCGACCGCGGTCGACGTGCTAATGGTTGAGCAGTTGGAGCCATGATGGGAACTCAACGTTCTCGGGGGAAGGCAGCGGACAGTCGTCGAGGAGGCCGATCGGGTCACCTGGCGGGAGATGCGGCTCGGCCCCGCGGTCGCTCCAACGTCGGGCCGCAAGGCGACAGTCCGAATTGAGCTCCAGTAAAGGTCGGGACGGTCAGATTCGAACTGACGACCCCCTGCTCCCAGCATTACCACCGGGTCAGCTGTTGCCGGCCCCGGCATGACAACCCACCGACCGCCCGACCGGCGTGAAAGACCGCGGGCGCCGAGGGATACGCCGATCTAGTGAGCCAAATGACGTCTGTTTCGGACGGCCCGACAGCCTGGCGACATCGCGGGACAGCCGACGCTAGTAACGGCCTTGCACGGCTACTCGACGATCGCCAGCAGCAAGCCGCTGGCCATGATCCACCGCCGATGCCGGCGGCAAAGCTGCTGCAAATGCCACATGCGACCATGCTACGCGCCACCACCTGTCTGCTCAACCCCTGGCCGCGGGTGGCGGTTCTCGCTGGGCTCAGGCTGGTGTGGCGTTGCCTGGCCGAGAGGTCGTGCGCGGCGGCTTCGCCCATGATCGCGGAAGGTTCGCCGGGTCGACGAACGTGCTCCCGGTCGGGCCGGCCCACACCGCCTGGTGCAGGGCGCTGCCGCGCACGAGTTGGCGCCAGGTGAGGAACCACACCGTCCAGCCGTTGCCCCAGGATCCGGCGCGGGGACTGCCGGTGATCGTCACCGGGTCGCCCGGGACGGCCAGCTTGTAGTAGGTCTCGGCGTTGGCCGGCGCGAGGTTGACGCAGCCGTGGCTGACGTTCGTGAACCCCTGCTCGCCGACCGACCAGAACGCGTCGTGCATGTAATCGCCCGACCAGGTGAACCGCACCGACCACGGCACCCAGATGTCGTACCCGGGCCCCTTCATCTCCACCGGGTTCGCCTTCTCGATGGTCAGGTAGGTGCCGTTGGGCGTGTCGTCGCCTGGCCGGCCGGAGCTGATCGGCCAGTCGGCGAACAGGTGCCGATCAAGGTAGATCCGCACGTGATGGGTCGCCGTGCTGGCCACCGCGATCAGCGACCGCCCGATCGAGAATGTCTGTGTGAGCGTGTGCACGCCGTAGACGCCGGGCGCGCCCTCCACCCCGTCCAGGTGGCCGGTGAAATGGACGACGGTGTGTGGCCGCCAGTAGCTGCGCGGCCTGAACTCGAGCGTCTGGTCGCCGTCCCAATACCACGCCCCCACGATCGGCTTCGAGGTGCGAAGCTCGAGCGAGCGCTCCACGGCGCGGCGGTGGGTGATCGGCTGGCTGAAGGTGAGGATGATCGGCATGCCCACCCCGTACGTCTGCCGATACCCCTCGAAGATCCGGGTCGTGAACGTCCGCGCCGGCGCCAGCGTCCGAAACCTGCTCGTCGCCGTCACCGTCCGCCCGGCCGGATCGACCGCGGTCGCCCGAACCGCGTACGCGGCGCCGGTCCGAAGTGCCCACCGGCTCCGCCACACCCGGTTCGACGCGCTCTCGTCCCCGGCCACTGCGCGACCGCGCGTACCGCGCTCGCACGCCGGTGATCCGCCCACCCACCGCCCGCACCGTGATACCCGCCCCCGGGTCGACCTGGCTCCCGCCATCGCCTGGCGTGATCACCAGGCGGGCAGTGCTCGCCGCCACTGTGGTCGTGGGCTGTGTGGAGGCTGCCGGAGAGCTCGTCCCAGCCTGGCCGGCGGCGCCCTGACAGGCGCTCGCAAGCAGCACACCCACGGTGGCCGTCACGATCCCCAACCAGGCGCGTCCGCGTTCCGCAACCCCGAAGCCTCGAGTTCGCCCCACCACGTCACCACTGCCCCCGCCGGTTGTGCTCACGACCAACAGCGTAGGCGGTCTGGTGAGCACCGCGGGGCCCCGGGGGCGTCCACCCGAGGGCCATGGACACGGCACTCACCCTTCCGGCGCAGGGATGACGGTGCCGAAGCCGGCTCCGTGGGGGCGGGCGTGGCGGGTCAGGACGGCGACCGTTCCACTCGTACCCGGTCCTCCAGCACGTGCTGCCTGAGGTGCGCGGAGGCCGGCGACTCGCAGACGATCGCCTCCAGCTCGACGTTCTCGCAGTTCAATCGCTGGAGTCGCAGGTGGTCGTGGCCGTCGGGGCCGTGCACGACGAGTCCAGCCAGGAAGAAGCCGTGCTTGTTCAGGCACGAGACGGCGGCATCGGGCTCGCCGACGGCGTGCAGATCGACATCGGCGTAGAGCAGGTCGGCGTGGTGTGAGAGCAGGTGACGCACCGTGCGAACGAGGTCCTCCGCCGCCCCGGGATGCCAACGGCGGACACGGAGAAAGGCCAGGCCGCGCGCCGAGTCGTTCTCACTCGTCACGGTGTCGCCATCGGCGTCCGGCAGGCCCGGGGCTGCCCGCTCCAGATCAAGGTCTTCGTACAGTCCGGCGAGCGGCGTTTCATACCCTTCGGGGAGCGTGACCGGGCGCCGCGCTCGGTCGAACAGCAGGTAGGAGCGGACGACGGCGGTGCGGCGGTGGGGATGGCCGGCCTCGACGCTTCGCATCGTCACCGCGGGCGGAACCATCCCCAGCATGAGCGCCGAGGGCCGGTAACCGTGGGCGTGCTCGGCACGCTGGCTGAAGGGGTGCATGGTGACTGCGTCGCCGTAGATCGCGGCCAGGCCGAGCTTGCGGGCGCGGTCGACGGTGTGCGGGAACATCCGGCCAAAGATGCCGAGGCCCCGGTACGCCGAGTGGACGACTGCCGCGCCAGTCTCGGCCGTCGGCCCATCGCCGTTGGTCATGATCGCATGGTGGCCGATCACGCGCCCGTCGTGGACGGCGATCGTCGACCGGAGCCGGCCGCCCGCCATCTCGGCGGCGAGGAAGCGCGGCCGGTAGAAGTCGGGGTGCACGTAGGTCAGGTGGTAGTTCTCGTACAGGAGCCGAGCGATCCCGCCGGCGTCTTCCACGCCTGCCTCTCGAATGTGAATGGCGTCGCGGAGGTCGGCGGCAGCGGCGTGGGGGACGCGCTCCTGTCGCGCCGGCGGCGGATCGGCCACCGGGTGGGCGGTGGCGGTCCGAACGTGCGCCGTCAGCCGCTTTCCGTCGCCGCCGAGGTTGATCAGGCGCAGGTCGTCGGCGTCCTTCGCCAGCGACGCCAGCGGCGCCGGGAGCGGCCCCGCGGCGCCGCCGGCGGAGGTGAGCGGCGCTCCCCAGTCGTGGACGTCGATGGACGTGACCCCGGTGCCGGCCTCCAGGGTCACCTCGATCTCGCCCCACGGGTCGTCCGGATATGCGTGGTCGAGGGTGAACCGGACGAGCGCCTCGACTACCGCACGCAGGCGCCGGGCGTCCGTGTCGGGGATGCCCGCCGCAGCTGCGAAGGGCGCGATGACTGCGGCCACGAGCGCCGTTGCGCCGGCGTCGCTCCGTACGGTGACCTTGACGTGCGACATGCTGCGACTCTACGCCACCGGCAGCGTTCGCCTCAGGCAATCGACGCCGTCGCGGGAACCGGGCTGGGTCCGTAACCCGGCACGATTCGAACAGCGGCCGCAGGACCCGGCGGCTGGATCTAGGTGTAGGACCTATGAGCCTGCGAGACGGCTGACGTTGTCCGGGCCTCCGACGTGGCGGCGGGTGCCTTCTGCATCCGGGCCGGCGGCGCGAAGGGAACCCGGTGGCAAGAAGGTTGCGCCCGGCGGCGGCACAGGTGGACGGCTGCGAACGCAGCGCCGTCGAGGACGTGGGACGTCGAAGTGCCGATGGGCGACGCCGGTAGGCTCCGTGCGAGGAGCACGCGAATGCAACTCGCCATCCACTCGGCCACACGACCGTGATGTCCCGCCGACATCCGCGGGGAGATCGCGTCGAGGTCTCTGCCGGCGAGTTTCGCGCGCTTTTCGAGGAGGTCTGCACCTGGGGGCGTTGGGCTGGTCGAGGTGAGCGTGGCGCCCTCAACTATCTGACCCCCGATCGGGTCGCAAACGCCGCGCGGCTCGTCACGAGCGGGATCACGGTCACGCTCAGCCGACCGCTTGCCACCGGGCGGCGCATCGACAATCCTCGCCCGGCCGATTACTACATGACGATGTTGCCGGAGTCGGACACCGGACCGGGGGCCGAGCGCTTTGCCAAGGACTACATCGGGGTCGACTACCACAACGAGGGACACAGCCACGTCGACGCGCTCTGCCACGTTGCGTACGGCGGCCTCCTGTACGGCGGGAAGCCGGAACGTTCCGTCACGGCCCGCGGTGCCGAGCTCGATGCGATCGACGTCATCGACGATGGGCTCGTCGGGCGGGGCGTGCTGCTCGACGTGCCGCGTTTGCGCGGCGTGCCCTGGCTTGAGCCCGGAGAACACGTTTTCGTCGACGACCTCGAAGCCGCCGAGCGCGCCGAAGGCGTCAGTGCCGGCGTCGGCGACATCCTCCTCGTGCGGACGGGCCACACCCGTCGTCAGGCGGAAGTCGAGCCGTGGGACACCGCCGGCGCCAAGGCAGGCCTCCACCCGACGACCGCCACCTTCCTAGCGGAGCGACGGATCGCGGCGCTGGGCTCCGACGGCAATAATGACACCGCCCCGAGCACAACCGAAGGGGTGGGCTTCCCGATCCACGTGCTCGCCCTCAATGCCATGGGCGTCCACCTGTTCGACTACCTGCAGCTCGACGACCTGGCCCGGCAGTGCGAGGCGACCGGACGCTGGGGGTTCATGTTTGTTGCCGCGCCGCTGCGGATCGCGGGCGGCACGGGCTCGCCGCTGAATCCCGTCGCGATCTTCTGACCCGTCGGCGCCGGGTCCTGATCGCGTCGCCTTCTTTGCGGAGACTCACGCGACCCCGTTTCCGGGTCTGAGATCCTACCTTCACGTAGTACCTGACATGCACCGTGGCAACGGTGCCGGCAGCATCCGAGGCACGTAGACGCCGATCTGAGGCACTGAGACGCCTACGTAAGCTCCTCCGTTCATGGTGGTCGCCCCGGACGGAACGCCAAAGTTGTAGAAGGAGGTAGCTCGGCTCGTCGGATCGAAGGCCTGTAGATCCACCATTCAGAGCCATACGGAGACTGCGCGACCGGCCGCTCTTCGGTGAGCTCGAAGCCTCCTCGTTCGATCGGCAGCCACAGCGGGCGGCGCTTCAGTATGCGATCCTCTGCCCCGACCAGGACAGTCCATGACCACGGAACGCGACCGTATAGCCCTCGTCACCGGAGCGGCCGGCGGCATCGGTGCCGCGACGGCCCGCACCTTCGTCGCCGAGGGCACGGCGGTCGTCCTCCACGACCTGCGCCGCGACGGGCGGCTTGCAGAGCTCGCCGAAGAGCTCGGCGAGGCGGCCCACGCGCTGTCTGCCGACCTGCGCGACCCGGCGTCGGCGGACAGGCTCTGGCGCGAGGCCGTCGCCTGGCGCGGCCACGTCGACGTCCTCGTCAACAACGCGGGCATCTACGAAGCGGCCAGCCCCCACGACGACCTTGCGACCTGGCAGGCGTCATGGGAACGCACGCTCGCGATCTGCCTCGTCTCGCCGGCGGCGCTCTGCCGCGCGGCGATCATGACCTTCCGCGAGCAGCCCAGCGGCGGCATCATCGTCAACCTGGCGAGCCGTGCGGCCTGGCGCGGCGAGGATGCCGACTACTGGCACTACGCGGCCGCCAAGGCCGGAGTCGTGGCCATGACGAAGACCATCGCGCGGCAGTACGGCCGTCAGGGCGTGACCGCGTTCGCCGTGGCTCCCGGCTTCGTCGACACGCCGTTCAACGCGCCGGCGGTCGCGGAGCACGGCATGGACCTGTTCGTGAACGACACCGCGCTCGGCGAGGTCGCCCAGCCGCAGGACGTCGCGAACGTGATCGCCTTCCTCGGCTCGGGCAAAGCGCGCCACGCGACGGGCGCGACGATCGACGTGAACACTGCGAGCTACGTCCGCTGAGCGGCGGGACGCGGCCCCGTGCCCAGTTTCGGCGGCAGGCGATCAGCCATGGGACATAACCGGATGGCCGATCAAAGCCCTAGAAGGCCGTTGGGAGGCGTCACGCC
This sequence comes from uncultured Actinomycetes bacterium, assembly GCA_963731515.1. Lineage (GTDB taxonomy): Bacteria > Actinomycetota > Thermoleophilia > Gaiellales > JAICJC01 > JAICJC01. Next base: position 134,146 of record CAVSVU010000017.1, read on the forward strand.
GATCGTGCGGGAATGGGCGATCAGCCATCTCATGACCTTGAGGCGGCCATCTGCGCTGACCGTACTGCCGACCCGTTCCGCTCCTGCAGGTCGGGGCGTCACCATCGCGTCGAGCCGACTCCTAACCCGGAGGGGCCCGCCGTCGGGTAGGGGTCGCCGGCGGCCGGGTGCGCCGTTGTTCGAGGTATTCGGCGAATTCGGCATGTCGGTCGAGGTACACCGCGAACATGCGCACGCCTCGATCGACGAGCTCGGCCGTCGAGCGCTCGTCGGCACAGGACTCTTCGTCTTCGAGCTCCGTATCCGCTCGCGGATCGGTTGACCTGGGCCGGGACAGACCGATCACCAGAACCCCCATCAGCGCGAACAGCACCGCCGCCAGCAGCTGCCTGGGCTTCTTCCTGCCCTCCTCCGAGGATTGGCCACAGCCCAGATCATCCCCTTTGGGTGACACCTGTCGGAGTGGCCGGCCACAGGCTTCGCCCTTCGTGGTCGTGTCGCATGCTTCCGTGCGGCGAGCCGACCTGCCCTTACCGATCGGCTTGCCGCTCCCTGACGTCGTGTTCGTGAGCGGGGAGCCGCTGCCTCGCCCGGACGAGGCAGCGTCCTCCGGTTCGGACTCGTGGCCCTGACGCGGTCACCTGGGTTCTGGGTGATCATGCGCTACGCGGCGTTGTTCGGGGTCGTGCTCGCCTTCGCCGCCCTCGCCTTCCTCGGCTTGGTCAATGCGGGGAACTTCTGGTTCACGCTGCCGCAGAATCCGGGGTGGTTGGACGGGAGTCTTTGGTGGGTCGCAGTGACTGGGGGCGCCGGAATGCTCGTGGGTGTGCTGCGGCGCGTGTTTCGCGTCCCGCTCAAGCTGGCGGGCACGGTCAAGGAGCTCGAGGACCAGCGGGTCGAGCCTTCCACGGTGCCGGGGGCGGTTGCCGTCTCGCTGGTGTCGCTGGCGGGTGGGGCGAGCCTCGGGCCTGAGGACGCGCTGGGGAAGTTGGGGGGCGGGCTGGGAACCTGGGTCTCGGAGCGCCGGAAGCTCAGCGAGGACGTGCGCGCGACGAACACGCTGAGCGGCATGTCCGCGGCGTACGGGGGCCTGTTGTCGTCTCCGATCCTGGCGTCGGTTCTCACGCTCGAGATTGCGCGTCCAAAGGCGGCACGCTTCGCCGACACGCTGGTCGCAGGTCTGCTGGCGTCCACGGTCGCATTCGCGGTGTACTTTCCGATCGCGGGGTCGACGTTCGTCGGGCTCTACGCGGCGCCGTCGTACAAGTACGAGGATTGGCAGCTGCTCGCGGCCATCCCGCTTGGTCTCGCCGCCGGCCTGCTGGCACTGATCACCGCCGTCACGATCGGGGTCATGAAGAAGCTCACCGCTCCGCTGGCCGGTCGGACGATCCTCTGCCCAACGCTCGGCGGGATCGCGTTCGGGCTCGTCGGTGTGGCGCTGCCGCTGACGCTGTTCACCGGAACCGATCAGCTCACGACCGTGATCCAGGACGGGGCGGCGCTGGGCGCGGGCCTGCTGATCGCCGTCGTGTTCGCGAAGATCCTCGTGTTCGCGTTGTGCGAGGCCACAGGCTTCGTTGGCGGTCCGTTCCTCGTGATGCTGTTCATCGGCGGTACGGCGGGAACCGCGGCGCATGTGCTGGTCCCGGGGCTGCCGGAAGGGCTTGCGTTCACCGCGATGTTCGCCGCCCTCCCCGGTGCGCTCGTCGCCGCACCGTTCTCGCTGATCCTGTTGGGCGCCCTCACGACCCAGATCGGCACGCTGCAGATCGCGCCGGTCGCGATCGCCGTCCTCACCGCCTACCTCGCCGTCTCCGGCTCGGGACTGCTTATGGGCCTGGCGAACCGCACCCGCAAGCCCGCCGCCCCAGACGCCCCCAAGATCAGCGGTCTCTAAAAACCACTCCCGGTTCATCCGCATCGGACGATGTGCGTGGTCCGGAGCGTCGTTGAATTGCCGGTTCGCCGAGGCAATTGAGAGGGGGATCCAATGGCCACGTCGACGGCAGCCAAGGAGAAGCGCCGTAGCGCCGGCAGCGGCCGCGCGGTGGTGGCAGCGGGCTTGCCCACGGAGGCGATGCCCGATGAGCGTGCCGCGAGGGGCAGGGCTGCGCGATCGCAGGCGAGCCGCTCCGAGCAGGCAGCCTGGCAGGCTCCCCCGGATCGGGCGGATCCGGTCGAGATCCTGCGGGCGCAGGAAGCGACGCGGGTACCGGAGCTCATCCCGATCCGGCACGGGAGGATGCTCGTCTCGCCGTTCACCTTCTATCGCGGTGCAGCCGCGGTGATGGCCGCGGACCTCGCGACCACCGCGCAGGCGGGCCTGCGAGTGCAGCTCTGCGGGGATGCCCATCTTTCGAACTTCGGCGGGTTCGCGTCGCCCGAGCGGGAGCTCCTGTTTGACGTCAACGACTTCGACGAGACGGCGCCGGGTCCGTTCGAGTGGGACGTCAAACGGCTCGCGGCGAGCATCGAGATCGCCGCCCGCGAACGGGGCTTCAGCGACCAGAAGCGCCACACGGCGGTGGTCGCGACGGTCGGCGAGTACCGCGACGCGATGCTGCGGTTCGCCGGGATGCGCGATCTCGATGTCTGGTACGCGAAGCTCGACATCGAGACGCTCGAGGGTGCGCTGCGATCCACGGGCAAGAAGGACAAGCGGCTCGAGAAGCAAGCGGCCAAGGCCCACACCAAGGACAGCATGAAGGCGCTAGGGCGCCTCACCCACCAGGTGGACGGGTCACCGCGGATCATCAGCGATCCCCCGCTGATCGTCCCGGTTGGGGATCTCATCGATGCGGGCGAAACGCGCGACCTGGCACGCGAGATGCGCAAGCTGATCGACGCATACAAGCGGACGCTGAGCGGCGCCGCAGCACGGCTGATGGACGAGTACGACTACGCCGACATGGCTCGCAAGGTCGTCGGCGTCGGCAGCGTCGGCACGCGCTGTTGGATCATCCTGATGCTCGGGCGGTCCCGCAATGACCCGCTGTTCCTGCAGGTCAAGGAGGCGACCGATTCGGTGCTGGAGCCGTTCGCGGGCAAGAGCCGCTACGCCAACCACGGCCGGCGGGTGGTCGAAGGCCAGTGGCTGATGCAGTCGGCGAGCGACATCATGCTCGGCTGGATACGGGCAAAGTGGCTCGAAGGCCCCCAGCGCGACTTCTACGTGCGGCAGCTGTGGGACTGGAAGCGGTCGGCCGACATCGACACTCTCACGCACGGCGAGCTCGTACGCTACGGGCGGATCTGCGGATGGTCGCTCGCCCTCGGGCATGCCCGCTCGGGCGACCCCATAGCGATCGGGGGATACCTCGGGCGCGGCGAAATCTTCGAGCAAGCGCTCGCGACGTTCGCCGACTCGTATGCGAACCAGAACGAGCGCGACTTCGAACGCTTCACCGCCGCCGCCAAGGCCGGCCAGATCAAAGTCGAGTCCGGGGTGTGACCCGCCTCCCTTGAGTGCAGTCCGAGTGTTTGGTGATAGCCGTAGGGCGCGCCTAGGGAGACCGTGAGAGGGGCAGGACCGGTCTTCATCTCGGGTGACACGCACCCAGCGAGCGTCAGGAGTACCGGTCGTTGCCAGGGTCGACCGGCCGTCGCGTGGTCGGCGCTCGCCATCGTTGCAAGTGTCACGCGGCTGGAATAGGGTGGGCAGCTGCCAGACTTTTCCGGCTGGGCTGGTGTCGCAGATGTGCGTGTGCGGCCGGATTCGACCCACAAGGAGACGGAGATGGCTCGCTGGCAGCGGTGGACCGTGGTGGCGGTGGGGTTGGTCGTATGGGGAGCCAATGGCGCGCCGGCGTTTGCGGCCGGGTGTCCGAGCGGGTGGAGCGTCGTGCCCACTGCCGGCAGGGGCACGTTGATCGCGGCCTCGGCCGTCTCGCCGAGCAATGCGTGGGCAGTCGGCGTCGGCGGCGCAACCGGGGGGCTCGCGATCTCTGAGCACTGGAACGGATCGAAATGGTCGCGCGTCGCTGTCGTCAACCCCGGCCCGCGTTCCAACACCCTCAACGGTGTGGCGGCCATTTCCGCGAGCGACGTGTGGGCCGCGGGCGGCGTCGGAGCGCGTTTGAACCATACGCTGGTCGAGCACTGGAACGGCGCGAAATGGGTGCGCGTCGCGGCGCCCAGCCCTGGCCGTCGGTTCAGCGTGCTGACTGACGTCGGCGCGCGCGCGTCGTCGGATGTTTGGGCTGTGGGCCGGTTCGGCGCGGACGGACATACGCTCGCATTGCACTGGGACGGCCACACCTGGAAGCGCACGCCCACGCCCGACGGCGGCAGGCACAACAACGAGCTGACGTCGGTCGCGCCGATCAGCGCCACCAACGTGTGGGCAAGCGGCGACTTCGGCAGCAGAAGTGGTCATCCCATCCTCGAGCACTGGAACGGCTCCCGCTGGAGCCTCGTCCACACACCCACGGTCGCCGACGGCGGCATCCTGATCTCGGTCGCGGCCGTCTCGGCCACCGACGTCTGGAGCGTCGGCACGTTCTTCCCCGCCGGCAGCAACTCCCGCTTCACGCCGCTGGGTGAACACTGGAACGGCACCACCTGGCGCGTGAACTCGCCGCCGAGCGTCGGTGGCACCGGCGCCTACTACGACGTCGCCACCCGGTCACATGGCGACGTGTGGGCCGTCGGCGGGACTGCCTCCTTCGCAGCACACTTCCACACCGTCGCCATCGCGGCCCACTGGAACGGGACCGCCTGGCAGTCGGGGGCACCCAAAACACCGGGCCGGCGAAGCGTCCTAAACAGCGTGGCCGCCATCCCGTCGACCACCCGGTTTTGGGCCGTCGGCGACACGCTGCCCGCGAGTGGCAGGGTGTTTCGGATCCTGATCGAACGCCACTGCTGAGAGAGCGCCCGCGGCAACGCGCAACAAGAGCCCGGTTGAGACGAGAGCGGCCGTTGGCTCCTGGGCGTTGTTCGCCGCCGTATGATCGTGGTGATGGTTACGTGTCCTCGGTCTGGCGAGGAGAACCCGGATCGGGCCCGGGTTTGCATGATGTGTGCTCGTCGGCCAGGCGTCCGACGCTCTCGACGCGCTCGACCACGGGTAGAGCCGCACGATCAGCGCGCCCTCGACTCAGCGGCCGGCGACGGTCGCGCCGCCCGCAGCACCTGCACCTCGTTGAGCGCGAGCTCGAGCGCCTGCTGATCCGACATCCGGCGGCCCGCCGCCTCGAGCTCGCCGGTGCGCTCGCCGGCGGCCGTGCGCGCGTCCGCGAGCAGGTGTACGTAGGACTGGTGCGCGTCGACCTCGTCGTAGCGGTGATCGATTCGCGGCTCCGCGAACCCGAGCAGTCGTACGCACGCGTCGGATCGGCCCGCGGCCGCGAGCAGGGCCGAGACGCCGTGCACGAGCCGTGCGACGGTGAAGACGCGCTCCGATGCGCCCAGCTCGTTCGCGGTCACGAGCACCGCGGTGAAGTGCTCTGCCGCCGAGTCGACGTCGCCGGTCAGGACGGCGGCGAGCGCCGCTGTGTGGCGGGTGTCGAAGAGCGATTTGGGCAGGTACCACCCGTGGGCCGCCGAGTGCTCGGCATCGAGTCGAAGCGCCTCCTCCGACAGCGTGCGGGCACGCTCGCCGTGACCGTTCACGACCGCCACCCACGCGATGTTGTTCAGCACCTCGGAGCCGGTGTAGGGGAGGGGCGATCGCCGGGCGAGCTCCTCCGCCTCCTCCCATAGGCGCTCGGTGTCCGGGTCGTTGCGGAGTCCGGCGGTGAGGGCGACGGCGCCGGCGAGGAAGATGCGCAAAGCCGGATCGGGATCGATGATTCGGGCCAGCGTGGCGTCGACATGCTCGGCGGGCATACCCGATCCGAACTCTCGCTGGGCGAGGCGCAGGAGCGCGACGTTCAGGAGCTGCGACTGCTCGGCCGCACGGGCATGCCCGATCGCCTCGTGGAGCGCGGCGATCTGGTCGTCGAGGTCAGGCTCCGACGAGGCCTGTATCAGCGCCAGCTTCGCCCAGTCCTCGGAGCTGAGCTGGTCGGGATTCGCCTCCGCGCTTGTGCGCCAAGCTGTTGTCATAGCGGTCGCGCCGCTCTGGTAGAGGATCGTTGTCAGCTTGAAGCAGAGGTCGACGCCGCGGTGCCACTCACCGGCCTCGGCCGCGAAGCGCAGCGCCCGGCGGACGTTGTCGCGGTCGTGGTAAAGCGCGGGCAGTACGTCGCCGATGTGCGGCGAGAGCGGGGCGGCCCGCCTGGCATACCAGCCGAACATGCGCTCGCCGAGCTCGCGGGCAGTTCCGTCGGCTTCCAGCTCGTCTAGGGCGAACTGGCGGATCGGCTCGAGCATGCCGTAGCGGGGGCCGTCGGCGTCCTCGAGCTGCGCGACGCTCGCGTCGATCAGCCGGGTGAGGCCGTCGAGCGCCTCGAGCTCGGCCAGGTCGGCGACGCCCGCGATCGCCTCGAGCGTCGCGGGGGTGGGGAACACTGACAGCGTGCGGAGCAGCGTCTGGTCCTCGGGCGCGAGCAGGTCGTAGCTCCACCGGATCGCGCCGCGGACGGTGCGCAACCGGTTCGGCAGGCTGCGGTCGGAGGCCTCCAGGACCAATGGTTGGCGCTCGAGCCGCTCGAGCAGGGCGCACGAGGGGAGCGCCCGCAGGCGCGCCCCGGCCAGCTCGAGCGCGAGCGGCAGACCGTCCAGCTTAGCCGCGATCGCCGCGAGCGCCTCGGTCTCGTCGGTGGTCGGCGCGTAGTCGGGCCGATCGCGTCGGGCGCGTTCGACGAGCAGCGCGACGGCGTCCGCCGCCGCGAGCGGCTTCACGGGGTAGAGCTGCTCGCCGGCTACGTGTGCCGGGATGCGCGTCGTCGTCACCACGTGCACCCGCGGGCATCGCTCCAGGAGGTCGTCGAGGAATGCCGCCGCGTCGGGCAGGAGGTGCTCCAGGTTGTCCACGATCAGCAGGGCGTTCTGGTCGCGGAAGGCGGCCAGCACGTCGTCCCAGGACTCGATCATCCCCTCCCAGCCCAGTGCGCGGCTGACGGCGTCGGCGATGTCGGAGGCGTGGGCGAGGTGGGCGAGCGGCACGAAGGCGACGTGGCCGCGGAACAACGGCGCCGCGTTCCACGCGGCGGCCACGGCCAGCCGGGTCTTGCCCGAGCCGCCCGGCCCGGTCAGCGTCACCAGGCGCTCGCCGACGACCAGGTCCTGCAGGGCCGCGAGATCGTCGTCGCGCCCCACGAGGTCGGTCGTCCTGCGTGGCAGGCGGACGATGCGCGCCTGCGCTGTCCGCGGGGGCGGGAACGTGTCAGGGCAGCCGTCGCCGACAACCTGTGTCAGCTCCGTAGGCTCGTCGAAGTCCTTGAGCAAATGGTGGCCGATGGTGCGGAAGGAGACGCCCTCCGGCGGCGGCCGGCACAGCGCCGCGGTCTGCTCAGAGGCGAGCACCTGGCCGCCGTGCGCGGCCGCGCAGATCCGCGCCGTTCGGTGCACCTCGATCCCGACGTAGTTTTCGCCGAGAAGCTGGCCGACACCCGTGCTGACGCCCATCCGGACGCGGATCTCGGCATCCGGGAGCCACCGCTCACCGACCAGCGCCCGCTGGGCGGCGGCCGCCGCCGAGACGGCGTCGCCGGCCGTCGCGAATGCGAAGAAGAGCGCGTCGCCCTCGCTGCCGAACTCGACGCCGGCACGGCAGGCGCCCCGGACCAGCTCGCGGTGGCGCTCGAGCAGGGACGGGTAGACGTCGGGATGCGCCTGCACGAGCCGTGTCGATCCCTCGATGTCGGTGAACAGGAACGTCACCGTCCCCGATGGGAGTCGGTTCGTCCCGGGCTCGTCGACGCCGTTTGTGATCTTGGCCACGATGACCTCGGTGGAATCATCGCCGATCGCGGAGGGTCCTGCGAGGGGCTGGGCTGGCGGGTGGGGAGTCAGGATCGATCCCTGGCGCTGCGCGTCGACCCGCTCAGCGGACACCTCGCGACGAGGACCAGGGACGCCTCAGCGCCCGCGCCTGAGGTCGGGACGGTCAGATTCGAACTGACGACCCCCTGCTCCCAAAGCAGGTGCGCTACCAGGCTGCGCCACGTCCCGTCTTGGCGCCAGTGTACGTGACCGCGCTCCCGGCGGACTCCCGCCGGGTTAGCTGGACGGGCCGTCGAGCCGGGCCTCGTCGCGGGTCGGCTCGAACAGCTCGACCGGGTTCCCGGACGGGTCCTCGACGAGGATCTGCTTGCCGCCGACGCCGGTGACGATGTCGTTGCGGAATCGTGCGCCGGCCTGGCGCAGGCGCTCCACGGTCGCCTCGATGTCCGCGACCTCGAGCGAGAACCGGTTCCAGCCTCCCGGCTCGGGCACCGTGCCGTCCGGCATCGCCTGGCCTCCACCCGGGCCGCCGCCCGGCGAGCTCAGGACGAGGCGCAGGTCGCCGTGCGAGAGCATCGCGAACGCGGGCGCCGGGTGCATGACCTCCTTGAACCCGAGCTCGCCGCAGTAGAACCCGATCGCCGCGTCGACGTCGTGGACGATGTAGCGGACGCTGACCGTGGCCATGCTGCAACTTAGCGTACGCCGAAGATAGGCTGGCCGACCGTGGCCGAGCACCCCCGGCAGCTCGAGCGTGTCGACTGGAGCCCGTCCCGCGAGCACCCACCCGACGTCACCCGGTGGCCGTTCACCATCCCCGCCGTGGCCGAGTTGATCGCCGCGGGCGGCCTCGAGATCCCGCCCGGGATCACGTTCCTCATCGGCGAGAACGGCAGCGGCAAGAGCACGCTCGTCGAGGCGCTGGCGGCCGTCTACCCGCGCCGCGGGTTCGCCACGCCGTACGCCGACAAGCTCGGGCCGGCGGAGAGCGAGGAGGACTCCCCGCTGCGCTGGCACCTGCGCGCACGGACGCACCGGCAGGCGTCGCCGGCGGGGTTCTTCCTGCGCGCCGAGGCGATGCACCAGTACCTCGCCGGGATCGACAGCGACCCGTACCAGGCCCGGGCCTGGGGCGGCGAGCAGCTCTCGACCCAGTCGCACGGCGAGTCGTTCCTGGCCGTCCTCCGCCACCGGTTCGGCGAGGTCGGCGTCTACTTCATGGACGAGCCGGAGGCGGCGCTCTCGTTCCGGTCGTGCCTCGCGCTGGTCGCGCTTCTCGACGAGATGCGCGCGGAGGGGAGCCAGGTGATCGTCGCCACCCACTCGCCGCTCCTCGTCGCGCTGCCCGGCGCGGCGCTGCTCGAGATGGGCGAGTGGGGGATCCGGCCGGCCGCATACGACGAGCTCGACCTGGTGCGGTCGTGGCGGACGTTCCTCGACGGGCCGGACGCGTACCTCCGCCACCTGCTGGCGGAGTAGCCGCTACGGGTGGATGACGACCGGCGTACCCGGTCGCAGGGCGCGCTTCAGCACCCAGAGCGCGGCGGCCGAGACGCGCAGGCAGCCCGCGGACGCCCGGGTGCCGATCGACGCGGGGTCGTTCGTCCCGTGGATCGCGAGCTGGTCGCCGCCGGTCCACCCGGGCGGCAGGTTGGGCTGATGCCCGGAGAGGCCGAACGCATACCAGCCGTACTCACCCGAAGGGTCGCCGGTCGAGATCGGGTCGGTGACGCTGAAGCGGCCGATCGGCGTGGGCGAGTCGGGCGCGCCGACGGCGGCGGGGAACGAGCGCACGACGTGCGACCCGTGCATGAGCATGACGCGCCGCCGCGAGAGGTCGGCCTGCACCCACGTCCGGGTGTGGACCACCCGGTGCCCGCGCAGCCTGACCCAGCCGGTGCGGCCGTTCGGGCGCCACGGCAGGATCACCTGTGCCCAGCCGTCGTTGCGGCTGAATGCCACGGCCCAGAGCCAGGTCGGCGTGCCGAGCGGCGTCCGGCCGGCGAGCGCCCCCAGAATGCGCCCGTTGGGTCGTGCCCGTACCGCGGTTCCGGCCGACTCGTCGAGTAGCGTGAACCGATGCCTGGGAGCATGTCTTCGAGGGGCGGCGCCGCCATCGGCCCGCACCGCCGGCGCAGCGCGCCCCGGGGTCACGGTCTGCATGACCATCGCGCTCGCGGGCGGGGCCGCGGAGAGGGCGGATATCGCTACGAGCAGGGAGATCGCGCGGCGCATGGACGAGACTCATCGGCACGCCTCGCCCGCTGCTTGAGCCGCGCGGAGGGGCTACAGATTTGGGCCGGGGCGGCCGATACACGGGAGTGACTCCCTGTCCCTCCCAAGGAGCACCCTCGTGAAACGATCTTCCGGAATTGTCGGGCTGGCCGCCCTGGCGGCGCTTGCCGTCCCCGTCGCCGTCTCCGCCTACCGGCTGACGCGGCCTCGCAACTACACGGAGACCCGCGAGTTCCGAGCGCTTGCCGATGGCTACCTCATCTAGCGGCCGTCACCCCTCGACCGTTCGCGACGAGCTGCTCATGCGGCCCGCCGACGATCCGGCGATCGAGCAGGCCGAGCTGCTGCTGCGGCGCCTGCCCGAGTGCGCGTCGCCCGAGGATGCCGGCCACCTCGCGGCGCACGAGCTGCCCGCGCTCATCGGCGCCGACTGGGCCACGTTCACTCCCGCCTCTGCCTACGCCGGCAACCCGGCCGACCAGCCCCACGGCCACGTCGCCGCCGCCGCCCTCGCCGACCGGTGCGTCTACTCCCAGGGCCAGCCGCCGACAGTCGCCGCGGTGCCCGTCTGGGTCGCGGGCGCGCCTGCCGGCGTGATCCTGATCGGGCGCGCCCGGGGCCTCTGCACGCCGCAGCTGCGCCTGGCCGCGCTCGTCGCCGAGCACACCGGGTCGGTCGTGGCGAGCATGCCGCTCGCGCGTACCGCCTGAATCAGCCTTCGGTCCCGCTCTCCGTCTGCGCCTGGCGCTCGAGCCCGCGTCGCAGGGCGCTGAGCAGATCCTCGGCCGACGTCGGCTCGGCCGCCGCCTCTGGCGGGCCGATCGGCCGGCACGTCTGGCAGAAGGGCGACGTCAGGTCGCGGCGCCTGTCATCCGGCGTCGGGTAGCGCGTGAACACCTGGCCCGGCGGGATGGAGCGGCCGCAGCCGTGGCACGAGACGGTGAGCGAGTCGAACACCTGCGGCTCGCCCGGGCGGACGGCCGCGCCCGTGACACGCCCGACGCGGTCGCTCACCGGAGCGAGGTGGCGTCGAGGGTTCGACCGGTCTATGTGTTGCTCGGAGCCAGCCACCTGTACAGCGGGTCGTGACGCCGGTCTGGGCCGGGGTCGAGGATGAGGCTACACCCTCGGCCGACGCGGTGCTACCGCGACCCGGCCCGCAGCGGGCCGCGCCGCTGGAGCCAGGCGAGCACCTCGCCCGCATGCCGATCCGGCGGGAACACGGGGTAGAACGCCTTGACGATCGCGCCGCCCTCGGCGACCAGCGTGAGCCGGCGCAGATAGGTGACGCCGTGGAGCGCGAACGTGGGCAGCGAGAGCGCGTCGCGCAGCCGCAGGTCCGGATCGGCGACCACCGGGAACGGCATCCGGTTTCGGTCGGCGAAGGCGACCTGGTCGGCGAGCGTCTGCCCGGACAGGCCGGCAACTCGTGCTCCCACGGCGGCCAGCTCGGCGGCATGGTCGCGGAAGCCGCACGACTCCGGCGTGCACCCGCGCGCCCCCGGGAACTCGTCCCAGCCCGCGACGGGCGGCTCCCCCGGGGTGCCGGTCTTCGGATAGACGTAGATCACGGCACGCTGCGCGGCGAGCTCCGCCAGGTCGACCGGGCCCATCGACGAGTCGAGCGTGAGCGCAGGGATGCGCATCCCCGGCAGGTGGTCGGCGGCGCCGTCGTCCTGGGGCTCGGGGAGGCCGGGCGGGAGCGCCGTGAAGTCGATTGTCATCCTCGTCACATTAGCTCCAAACTGGGGAGATTTCCCGATGCGCCACGAGGGGGCGGTGCCTAGAGTCGACGCGACCATCTCGACGACAAGGGAGGGAGAGTCCTATGAAACGGACAACCCTGGTCGCGGCGACCGTCGCCGTGGCCGCAGGGCTCGTCGCGGGCGGGCAGGCCGCCTCGGCGACCGGCCAGTCGACCGGGGCGAGGACGCATGCCGCGCAGGTGAGCGTCTTCGCGACGGGCTTCAACAACCCGCGTGGGCTCACGTTCGGGCCCAACGGCGACCTGTACGTGGCCGAGGGCGGCCTCGGCGGGTCGCACTCGACCGTCGGCAAGTGCCGGCAGGCGGCGGGGGCCGCGGCCCCGTACACCGGGAGCACGAACAACCCGGTGCTCGGCGGCCGGATCTCGAAGGTGACGCCGGGCGGCGTTCGCTCGGTGGTCGTCCGCGGGCTGCCGTCGAGTCAGACGAGCCCCGCGCTCGGCAGCCTGGTGAGCGGCGTCTCGAGCGTCGCGTTCATCGGTCACCACCTGTACGCCCTGCTCGCGGGCGCAGGTTGCTCGCACGGCGTCCCGAACGTCCCCAACGGCGTCATCCGCGTGCACCACAACGGCAGCTGGTCGCTGATCGCGAACCTGAGCCGCTTCCAGCGCACGCACCCGGTGGCGAACCCGGACGAGGACGACTTCGAGCCCGACGGCACCTGGTTCAGCATGATCGCCGTCGGCCGGGCGCTGTACCCGATGGACTCGAACCACGGCGAGCTCGACCGGGTCACCCCGCGCGGGAAGATCCGGCGCGTCATCGACATCTCGGCCCAGCTCGGGCACGTGGTGCCGACGGCGCTCGTCAATCGGCACGGCGAGTTCTCGATCGGGAATCTGGGCGTGTTCGGCCCTGCTGACGGCACCGTCCCGAACGAGCACGTCTGGGATCTCCGGCACGGGCACCTGAAGGTGCGCGCGTCCGGGCTCGAGCAGGTGCTCGGCCTCGCCTTCCGGCACGGCCGGCTGTACGCGCTCGAGATGAGCACCACGCCGGGCGGCCCGACTCCGGGCACCGGTGCACTGGTGCGGCTGCAGAACGGCCAGCCGGTGCAGACCATCGCCTCGGGGCTCGAGTTCCCCACCGGCGTCACGGTCGGCCCGGACGGCGCGTTCTACGTCTCCGACCGGGGCTTCGGCTTCGGCGCCGGTCAGGGGCAGATCCTGCGGATCGCCCCGTGACGTGACCGCCTCGCCTCCCGGGCCGGCCGACGCGCCGGCCCGGGAGGGGGCGTTCGCACCGCGCGTGCATAACAGGTGCCAGGCACCGGACGCCGGCCGTCAGGGGTACAACAATCCGACACGACACGCCGGATGAGGGGGATCGACCATGCAGATCACGAGGAATGCGCTGGACACGGGCGCCGGCCCGGGCGACTGGTTCACGGGAGCCGTCTTCATCGACACGATCGCGGCGCCCGCGGAAGGGTCACGGATCGCCGCGGCCTGCGTCCACTTCACCCCCGGCGCGCGGACGGCCTGGCACACGCACCCGCACGGTCAGACGATCTGGGTCTCCGAGGGCGTCGGCCTGTGCCAGCGCCGCGGCGGCCCGATCGAGGTGATCAGGCCCGGCGACCGCGTCTTCTTCGAGCCCGGCGAGCACCACTGGCACGGCGCCGCGCCGAACCGGCTGATGACGCACGTCGCCATGCAGCAGGCCGACGAGGCGGGCAACGTCGTCACCTGGGGCGATCACGTCACCGACGCGGAGTACGGGGCGGCGCCGGCGATCGGCGAGGGCTACGACGGCGGCTCCGATGGCGGCCGTTGGTCGTGAACCACATGCACGACCTGCGACGGCCGGGTCAACGACCACACCAGCGCCCCGATCCAACCCAGGACCGACCAGCCCAGGAACAGGTTGAGCGCGAAGATCGCCCACTGATTGTGGTGATGCCGCGCGAACGCGACCACCGACGGGACGAAGTACAACAGCAGCAGAACGATCAGCCCGACAGTGCCGCCGCTGGCGAAAACAACGAGAGGTGCCACGATTCGCGCCCTTTCTCAGTTGGCCACGGGAGCCTAGACGGCTTGGAAGGCGGGGCGGCAGGCCGCGCTGCTCACGCATCCAATCGGCGCCGCACCTCCGACGTGTTCACGCCGAGAGCGCCCAGCAGCACCGCCGCAGGATCTGGTGGTTGGAGAGTGACGATCTGGGCCAGCACCTGCTGGGACGTGACCTGGGTCTTCCGGCGATTGGGCTTGACTGCTTCCTCGAGCACGTTCTTTGCCGCGGGCGTCATGCGGAGGCGATCGTTTTTCATGACGTCTCTGAACGTGGGCTTCTTCGGCACGGCGCGCATCGCCAGTGGGGGAGCGTCGGTGCCGGACCCCATGCCCAGGGAACCCAGGGCTTCCTGATCGAGCGACTCAAGGGCCAGGCGAGCTTGCTGCAGGCTCACGCCCAACACGACTTCGATCGAGGGATCCTCCAACAAGCCGAGTAAGACGTGATCGGTGCCAGCTCGGCGATCACCTCGGCGACGAGCCTCCTCACTGGCACGCATATAGATGTTCCAGACGTGATGCACCTCTGGCACAACGGATTCGGTGGTCATGATGACCCCTTGGTGTATTTGGTGTGCACGGATTGGCGGGTGACGCCCAACGCGTCTCCGATCTGCTGCCACGACCAGCCCTTTTCCCGGGCTGACGCGACGTGGTTCGCTTCGACTCTCTCGGCCAGGCGATGGAGCGCCAACGAGGCACGAAGCCCGATCGCCGGGTCATCCGACGAGAGATTCACGCTGAGCTCTTCGATGCCCATGTCTGTCAGTTTAGACTGACATGACCCTGGTTTGTCAATCTAAACTGACGCGGACCTGCGCGTGGGCGCAAGAAGCGGGGGCGGCAGGATTCGAACCTGCGACCGTCAGCTTAGAAGGCTGCTGCTCTATCCCCTGAGCTACGCCCCCGCGCGTTCCTCTCCCCGTGCAGTTTGCACCAAAAGGGGTCTGACCCCGCGTGGTGCGTTGGTCAGCCGGGCTCGGTGTCGACCAGGCGCTCGCGCACGGCTTTGAGGGCCGCCTGGGTGCGGTCGGTGACGTCGAGCTTGCGCAGGATCGCGGAGACGTGCGCCTTCACCGTCTTCTCCGACAGCGACAGCCGCAGCGCGATCGCCTTGTTCGGCATGCCCCGGGCGATCAGCTCGAGCACCTCGCGCTCGCGCGCGGTCAGCTCGGCCGCCGCGTCGGGCGGGCGGCGCAGCTCGCCCACGAGCCGGGCGGCGGCCTCGGGGTGGAGCGGCGAGCCCCCGGAGTGGGCCGACCGGATCGCGGCCAGGAGCTCGGCCGGCTGCGCGTCCTTGAACAGGTAGCCGGCCGCGCCCGCCCGCATCGCGTCGAGCACGCGGTCGTCGGCGGGGAAGCTCGTCAGCACGACGACGCGGGGCGTGCCCGCCCCTGCCCGGATCAGGCGCAGGGCCTCGAGGCCGTCGCCCTCCGGCATCACCATGTCCAGCAGGACGACGTCGGGCGAGAGCCTCTCCGCCTGGGCGGCGGCCTCGACGCCGCCCCCGGCCTCGCCGGCGACCTCGATGTCCGGCTGCAGCTCGAGGTAGGTGCGCAGCCCCTGGCGCACGACGGGGTGGTCGTCGGCGATCAGCACGCGGATCGGCCGGTCAGCCACCGGGCACCTCGACGGCGACCGTCGTCCCCTGGCCGGGCGCCGAGCGCAGGTCGAGGCGGCCGCCGACGGCTCGCGCCCGCTCCGCCATCACCGTGACGCCGAGGTGCTGCGACCGCAGGCGCGGGTCGGCGGGATCGAACCCGGCGCCGTCGTCGGCGACGGCGAGCCGCGTCCGGGCGGGGTCGAGATCGAGCTCGACCGTGATGCGGCCCGCGCCCGAGTGCTTGAGCGCGTTCTGGAGCGCCTCCTGGGCGATCCGGTAGAGCTCGCGCTGGACGGCGGCGTCGGGCTCGTCCGAGCCCTGCACCGACAGCTCGACCGTCGCCGGGTGGACCCGGCCGAGCACCTCGACGTGCTTGCGCAGGGTGGCGACGAGGCCGTCGGCCTCGAGGTCGGCGGGCCGCAGCTGGAACACCAGCGAGCGCATCTCCTCACGCGCCTCGGCGGCCAGGCGGCGCACCTCGGCGAGCTGGGCGCGGGCGGCCTCGGTGTCGCGGTCGAGCAGCTCGGATGCGGCCTCGGCGGTGAGCGTCAGCGAGAAGAGCGTCTGCGACACGGCGTCGTGCAGGTCGCGGGCGAGCCGGTTGCGCTCCTCGACGACCGACAGCTCGCGGCTGCGCTCGTGCACGCGTGCCGTCGCGATCGCGACCGCGGCGTGGGCGGCGAAGAGCTCGATCAGCTCCTGATCCCCGTCGGAGAACTCGTCGGCGCCGATCTTGTCGGTGAGATAGAAGGCGCCGACCACCTCTCCCGCGGACAGGATGGGGACGCCGAGGAACGACGTCATCCGCGGGTGGGCGGCCGGCCACCACTCGAAGCGCGGATCCCGGGAGATGTCCGAGGTGCGGTGCGGCTGCGGCCGCTCGAGCATCGCGCTCAGCAGGCCGTGCGTGCGCGGGAGCCGGCCGATCGCCGCGATCAGCTCGTCGCTCATCCCGGCGGTGATGAAGTGCGAGAAGCCGCCGCTCCCGTCCGGCACGCCGACCGCCGCGTAGCGGCAGCTCGCCAGCGTGCGGGCCGCGCGCACGAGCCCCTGGAGCGTGGCCTCGAGCGAGGGCGCGACCGCCATCGCGGCGATCACGTCGCCGACTGCGCGAAGCGCCGCTCCGGACGGCTCAGCGACCGCTGCGCGAGCGGGCCGCTTCATCGCCGCGGGCAAGCAGGAAGGCGGCGATCACGGCGATCACGACCACGCCGAACACGGGCGCGAGGGTGATCAGTTCGGAGAGCGAGACACTCATACGGCACTCTCATGGTACGGGTGCCTGGTCGCGAGGTAAATCGAGCAGCCGGTGGAGCGCGATGCCGAACCGGTCCTGGCGCAGGGTCACCCCGGCCCGCCGGGCCTCGGCGTAGCGCAGGGACATCTCGAGCAGCTCCAGGCACACCATCACGCGCGCGACCCCGGCCGGCTGGTCGAGGTCGTCGAGCCACACGGGCGCGCGCTCGAGCGTGTCTGCGACGGCGCGCGGCGGCGGCAGCTTGCGCGCGTTCAGGGCGACGAGCAGGCCGTAGTGGACCGCATCGATCCCGACGGGGACGCCGTCGCGGCTGCGCTCCCAGTCCCACACGACCAGCCGCCCGTCCAGGCGGCGCATGTTCCAGGGCGTCCAGTCGCCGTGCCCGCGCCCGAACCGCAGCAGCGTGTCGTCCGCCTCGGCCGCGACGGCGTCGGCGGCGGCGTCCAGGTCGGCGCCGACCGCGGAGATCCGCGCCCGCACGTCCGCCCACCAGTCGCTCTCCGCGAGCGCGGAGCGGGTGACCATCCCGCCCAGCCCGAGCTCGTGGGTGGCGTCGCGGGGCGGGTCGAACGCCGACACCGGCGAGCCGCCGATCAGCGGCTCGACCACGGTCACCGTGTTGCCCTGCCACTCGAGCGAGTGGAGCAGGCGCGAGACCCGGAACGTGCGCGGCGGGTCGGGCCGCGCGGCGAAGCTCGCGAGGGCGTCGGCCTCGGCCGCAACGAGCGGGCGGGTGAGCTCGTTCCAGCCCACCTTCGCGTATGCGAGGACGCGGCCGTTCGGCTCGCCCACCTGCACGACCGGCTTCCCGTTCGGCCGGGTGGCGCCGACGCGTACGACCAGCTCGACGTCCCGGGCGCCGAGAAGCGCGGCCAGGCGGTGGCGCAGGACGAGGTCGGGCAGCTCGGCGTCGGTCACCCCGGCGGCGACGTGTACGCCAACGCGACTGCGGCCGAGCCGCTGGGGAAGGCCGCTGCGGAGCGCCGCCGCCGCCGCCTGCGTTGCCGCCGTCCCCTTCCGGCCGGGCAGGAGCAGGTACTGGCGGGCCGCCGCGGCCGCCCCGCGGCGCGAGCCGGCGGGGACCAGCATGCCCGGACGCCGCAGCGACGGGAGCACGACGTAGGAGTCGACGCAGCGGTATCCCGGCGGCGGCTCCGCGCCGACGTGGACGCGCTCGTCGGCGGCCGCCAGGCCGCGCATGCAGGCGTCGGCATCCCTCACGCCGAACACCGTACCCGTGTACGGTCCCGGAATCTGTCAATCACGTGCCAATACTGCTCATGTGCAGGGTTGACGCCCATCCCCCGGGGAGTACCATTGGTGAGGGGAGGCCGGGTGTACCTGGACGAACCAGCGCCCCCGCAGCAGACCGGTGTCCCCGCGCCGAGCGGAGCCGATTGGTGGCGGCACCAGGCTCGGCATTGCCGAGCCCGTAGGCACGCAGACGACCCGAGAGGATCTGGTAGTGGAAAACGGTTGGTATGAGTCCGTCTCCCTGAGCGACTACGTCGGTGTCGTCTGGCGGCGCAAGTGGATCGTCCTGCTCGTGACCGTCATGGTCACCGCGGCCGCCATCGGGTTCTCGGAGCGCCAGCAGAAGCTCTATGCCGCCTCGTCGCAGCTCGTCAACACGACCGTCGCCGCGCAGTCGTCCAACGGCAAGAACACCACGACGAACGCCTGGTCGTCCGCCCACGCCCCGCTCTTCGCCACCCTGCGGGGTGCCCAGTGGGTGATCTCGAAGGGGCACCTGACCGGGATCAGCGCGCAGCAGCTCCTGAACGAGACGAAGGTCACCGCTGATCCGGTCGTCGACGCCGTCGACTTCACGGTCACCGATCCCAACGCCGTGAGCGCGACCAAGCTCGCCAACGTGTGGGCCACCTACGGCGGCAGCTACTCGAACTTCCTCGATCAGCAGCCGATCGAGCAGTCGATCACGAACTACAACAAGGCGCTCAACCAGGTAGCCACCGAGATGACCGACTACCTGCTCGCCAAGCACCTGGGGCGGACGCCGGCGATCTCGCTCACGCAGTTCGCAGCAGGATGAACTGGTAAAGGCCAAGTACCAGGCCCAGCTCACGCAGAAATATGCGCAGCTGCAGAGCACGGGTCTCCAGCTGGCTCCCAAGGGCGCCCAGTCCTCGAGCCAGACCCAGCCCAAGACGGCGCGCAACGCCGCCATCGGCCTCGTGCTCGGCCTGATCCTGGGCATCATCCTGGCCTTCCTCCAGGACCTGCTCGACACGCGCGTCCGCACGGTGGCCGAGGTCGGCCGCCGGCTGCGGCTGCCGCTGCTCGCGAGCATCCCGTCCCGTCCGCGCGCGCTGCGCGAGTACGCCGTCGTGCTGCTCTCGCCGCAGGGCGCGGCCCAGATGCCGACCGCCGAGGCGTACCGGATCTTCAAGCTGAATCTGGCGACGACCCTGCGCCGCGGCATGAAGGTGATCATGTTCACGAGCGCCTCCGACGACGAGGGCACGTCGACGACCGTCGCGAACCTCGCGGTCGCGCTCACCCGCGCCGGCCAGCACGTGGTCGTGGTCGACGGCAACATGCGCCGGCCCGCCCTCGGCAGCTTCTTCGGCCTCGACGACCGCATGGGCGTGAGCGACATCCTCTCCGGCCACAGCCAGCTCGGTGACGCGCTCACCATCGTCGACGTCAGCCGCGAGCATCCCGTCGACGTCGGCTCGAACGGCACGACGACGACGAGCGGCGGCGGCCTGCTCGAGGTGCTGCCCGCCGGGCCGATCCCGGGCGACGCGGCCGAGCTGCTCGACAGCCGGGCGATGACCGAGCTTCTGCGCGAGCTGCGCGGCCGCGCGGACGTCGTCATCGTCGACGCCCCGCCGATGCTGCCCGTCACCGACGCGATGGTGCTCGGCACGAAGGTCGACGCCGTGGTCGCGGTCGCCCGCGCCCGGCTCGCCAGCCGCCCGCACCTGGTCGCCCTCGGCCGCGCGCTCGACGCGTGCGCCGCGCCCCGGCTCGGCTTCGTGTTCGTGGGCGGCGCCCCCGACGAGTCGCAGGAGTACGGCGGCTACCTCGGCGGAACCGCTCCCGGCGAGGCCATCCCGCCTCTGGCCCAGACGCGGGAGACCGAGCTCCTGTGAGGGTGATGCTGGTCTGCTCGTCCGGCGGCCATCTCATCCAGCTCCACCAACTGAAGCCCTGGTGGAGCAAGCACGAGCGCAGGTGGGTCACCTTCGACCTGCCGGACAGCCGCTCGCTGCTCGAGGGTGAGGATGTCGCCTGGGCGCACTTCCCGACGACGCGCAACCTGCGCAACACCGTCCGCAACCTGGTCCTCGCCGCGCGCATGGTGCCGCGCTGGCGCCCGGACGTGGTGGTGTCGGACGGCGCCGGGGTCGCCTTCCCGTTCTTCATCGTGGCCCGGATCATGCGCGTGCCGACGGTCTACCTCGAGGTGTACGACCGCATCGACTCGCCCACGCTGACCGGCAAGCTGTGCCGGCCGTTCACGAGCCTGTTCGTGGTGCAGTGGGAGGAGCAGCGCAAGTTCTACCCCGGCGCGCGCGTGATCGGCGGCCTCTTCTGAGCGCGCAGCTGCCACTCGTCTTCGTCTCGGTCGGCACGGACTACCACCCGTTCGACCGCATGTCGCGCTGGATCGACGGCTGGCTCGAGGCCGGCGGCTCCGGCGCCGCCCGCTGCTTCGTCCAGACGGGTACCTCGGCCGTGCCAAAGCTGGCCGAGCACCGCCAGTACCTCGGCCACGAGGAGATGGAGGCGATGGTGCGCGAGGCGGCCGTCGTCGTCTGCCACGGCGGGCCGGGCACGATCATGCTCGCCTCGACCCTCGGCAAGCGCCCGATCGTCGTCCCCCGGCGCAAGCGCTTCGGCGAGCACGTCGACGACCACCAGTGTGCCTTCACCGAGCGGATCGCGCGCGACGGAGCGATCATCCTCGCCCAGTCGGAGGAGGAGCTGCGCTCGTCCCTCGACGGCGCCCTCGGCCTCGCCGGCGCCGTCTCCGAGCTGCCGCCCGCCGGCGCCGGCCCCGGGCCGGCGGTGGAGATGTTCGAGCAGCTGATCGACGAGCTCCTCGACCGGACGCGCACGGCCAAGCGCCGCGCCGTGGGCTCGGACCCCGCGACCCGGCGGCCGGCATGAGCGACGTCCCCGTCCTCTACATCGGCGGGTGGGGGAGGAGCGGCTCGACGCTGCTCGCCCACGTCCTCGCCGAGGTGCCCGGGTTCGTCTCGGTCGGCGAGCTGCGCTACGTGTGGCAGGCGGGGCCGGACGGGAACGAGCTGTGCGGATGCGGCCTCGCGTTCGACGAGTGCCCGTTCTGGACGGCGGTCGGCCAGGAGGCGTTCGGCGGCTGGGAGAACGTCGACGTGAACGAGGTGCTGGCGCTCGAGAGCGCCGTCCTGCGCCACCGCAACGTCCCTCTGCTCGCTGATGGGGCGGCTGGCTCCCGAGCACCGGCGCCGCGTGCGCCGCTACGCCGAGCTCACCGCGAGCGTCTACCGGGCGATCCAGAAGGTGTCCGGCGCCGAGGTCGTCGTCGACTCCACCAAGAACCCGCCGTACGCCTACTTCCTGCGCGCCGCGCAGGCCGCCGGCCTGCGCCTGCGGGTGCTGCACCTCGTCCGTGACAGCCGCGGCGCTGCCCACTCGTGGGCGAAGCGCATGGCCCGGCCCGAGATCACCAACGGCGACGCCTTCTTCCAGGAGTTCTCGCCTGTCCGCGCGGGCGTGCGCTGGATGGAGTGCAACCTCGCGTTCGAGGTGCTGCGGCGGCTGCGCGTCCCCACCGTCGGCATGCGGTACGAGGCGCTTGCGGCCGATCCCCGCGGCGAGCTCGAGCGGATGTTCGCCGCGATGGGCGAGGGCGGCCGGCACGACCTCTCGGGGGTCGGCGACTCGGTCGAGGTCTCCGGGCAGCACAGCGTCCGCGGGAACCCGATGCGGTTCGCGCACGGCCGCCAGCAGGTGCGGCCCGACGAGGCCTGGCGCACCGGCATGGCCACCAAGACGCGCTCGGTCGTCGTCCTCGTGACCTGGCCGCTCCTGCTCCGCTACGGCTACCTGCGCCAGAACGCCTAGTCACATGCGTCGCGTCCCGGCTGCACCCGTCAACCTCAACCTGCCCCCGGGCTGGGTGCTGCCGCAGGGGTGGCAGGCCTACGCGATGTTCGCGTTTCTGCCGCTCTTCTGGCTGATCGGGCTCTCCGCCATCGTCTGGGTGCTGATCGCGATCCCGCTCGCCGGTTCGCTCGCCTTCCGCGGCGGCCTGAAGACGCCGCGCCGGTTCGGGATCTGGCTGACCCTGCTGCTCTGGATCTGCGCCTCGGGAATGGAGCTCACGAACACCGGGCGGATGATCGCCTGGGCCTGGCGGGCGTCGTTCTACGGCGCCGGCACCGTGATCTTCCTCTACATCGTGAACGTCCCCGAGTGGCGGCTCTCCGTCCGCTCGATCGTGAACGCGCTCGCGTTCTACTGGATCCTCATCGTGTTCGGCGGCTGGCTGGGCGTCCTCTTCCCGAACGTCAGCTTCGCGAGCCCGATGCAGTACGTCATCCCGCATGGGCTCCTGCACAACCAGTACGTCTTCGAGCACGTCCACCTGCAGTTCGCAGAGGTGCAGCACTTCCTCGGCTTCCCGGTGGGACGGCCGGAGACGTTCTTCCCCTACACGAACGCGTGGGGCTCGAGCTTCGCGATGCTGACGCCGTTCGCGATCTGCGCGATGACCCAGGCCCGCACCCGTTCGTGGAAGCTCACCCTCCGGATCACGATGGCGCTCGCAGTCGTCCCGGTCGTGTTCTCGCTCAACCGCGGCCTCTGGCTCAGCCTCGGCATCGGCATCATCTACGCGACGATCCGCTTCGCGATGCGGGGCGACTTCCGCCAGGCCGGCCGGGTGCTGGCCGTCCTCGCGATCGTGGGCGCGGTGGTGGCCGTGAGCCCGCTCGGCGACCTGGCCCAGGGCCGGTTCCAGCACAAGACGGGCGACACGGGCCGCATCCAGCGCGACCAGGAGGCCCAGCAGCGGCTGTTCGACTCGCCGCTGCTCGGGTTCGCGGCGCCGCTGCCGTCGACCGACCCGACGCAGAGCTCCGTCGGCACCGAGAGCGAGATCTTCCTGCTCGTGTTCTCCCACGGGATCCCCGGGCTCGGGCTGTGGATGCTGTGGTTCTTCTACACGCTCTTCCGGTCGGCCCGCTGGCGCTCGCCGTGGGCGTTCTGGGCCCACGTGACGATCCTGATCGCGCTGATCCAGGTGCCCTACTACGAGATCACCGAGCGCCTGCCCATCATGCTGGTGGCGGCCGCCATCGCGTACCGTGCGATGATGCGGGGCCCGGAGCCGGAGCCCGAGCCGGCCTCGAAGCGACCGATACAACCGGCGCAGCGGAGGGCGCTCGTCCCGGCGTGACCATGGACTGGCAGGAGCACACGTTCGTGTTCATCGGCGGCCTGCACCGCAGCGGGACGACGCTGCTGGCCCGCTGCCTGGCGGAGCACCCCGACGTGAGCGGCTTCTCCGGCACCGGCGCCCGTGAGGACGAGGGCCAGCACCTCCAGACGGTGTACCAGCCCGGGCGCGCCTACGGCGGCCCGGGCCGGTTCGGCTTCGACCCCGAGGCGCACCTGACCGAGACGTCCGCGCTCGTCTCCGAGAGCAGCCGCAGCCGCCTGCTGGACGAGTGGGGCAGCCACTGGGACATGTCCCGGCGAGTGCTGGTCGAGAAGTCGCCGCCGAACCTGATCCGGACGCGCTTCCTGCAGGCGCTCTTCCCGGACTCGCGGATGGTCATGCTGCTGCGCCACCCGATCGCCGTCGCCGCCGCCACGCGCCGGTTCGGCCGGGCGCGGCGCATGTGGAGACGGATGTCCTACTCGTCGCTGATCGAGCACTGGCTGTACTGCCACGAGCTCATGGCCGAGGACGGCGCGTCGATCGATCACATGCTCATCATGCGCTACGAGGAGCTCGTCGCGAGCCCGGACGAGCGCCTGGCCGACGTGTACCGCTTCGCCGGAGTCGAGCCGCGTCCCAGCGGCCTCCACGTCCGCACTGACATCAACGACTCGTACTTCCGGCGCTGGTCGCTGGCGCGGCACAACCCCGGCACCGGCACGGATATCGAGCGGGCGATGGAGACGCTCGAGGAGCGGGTGGGCCGCTTCGGCTACAGCCTGCGCAAGCCCCAGTCTCTGACCCCCCTCGAGGGGGTGAGCTGATGCCGCGCGAGCGCGGATCGAAGAACGACAACTACTCGCGCCTCCCTGCGCCCGTCATCGCGGCGGGCCGTGAGGCGGTCACCGGCTGGAACATGCTCACCGCGTCGCGCCGGCCGCTGCCGGAGTTCCTCATCATCGGCGCGCAGCGCAGCGGGACGACGTCGCTCTACCGCTACCTGCTGGAGCATCCCCAGGTCATGCCGGCGATCCCGAGCAAGGGCGTGCACTACTTCGACCTGCACCCCGACCGCAGCCTGCGCTGGTACCGGGCGCACTTCCCCACCGAGCGGGCGCGGCGGGCGCGCGAGCGCCGTCACGGCGGGCCGATCGTGACGGGCGAGGGCAGCCCCTACTACCTGTTCCATCCCCACGGGCCGGCCCGCGCCGCGGCGGCCGTCCCCAACGCCCGCGTGATCGCGATGCTGCGCGACCCGGTCGAGCGGGCCTACTCGCACTACCGCCAGGAGTACGCCCGCGGGTTCGAGGACGCCGAGACGTTCGAGCGGGCGCTCGACCTGGAGCCGTCGCGCCTCGCCGGCGAGCGCGAGCGGATGCGGGACGACCCGGCCTACGCGAGCCCGGCGGTGCAGCACAACGCCTACGTGGCCCGGGGCGAGTACGTCGACCAGCTGGCGGCGTGGCGGGAGCACTTCCCGGCCGAGCAGATGCACGTGATCTGCGCCGAGCGCTTCTTCGCCGATCCCGCCAGCGTGTATGCCGACGTCCTGCGCTTCCTGGCCCTGCCCGATCCGCCGAGTACGCCGGGGTTCAAGGCCTACAATGCACGTCCGGCCGCGGGCATGGCGGCGGAGACACGTGAGCGGCTCGAGGCGCACTACGCCGAGCCGAACCGGAGGCTGGAGGAGTTCCTGGGCATGCGGATGGGTTGGCCGGCGGGCGAGCGCGACCGGGCGGAGCGATGACCGCCGTCGACGAGCCCGCGGCTGCGCTCAAGGCCCGCACGAACGACCTGAAGATGGTCGCCCGGGGCGGGTCGCTCAACTTCATCGGGGCGGTCGCGAACGGGCTCTTCCAGTTCGCGCTCGTCGTCGTCGTCACCCGCTCGCTCACGCGCAGCGCCTCCGGCGCGTTCTTCGAGGCGATCGCGCTCTTCCTGATCCTCTCCAACACCGCCGAGCTGGGCGCCGACACCGGCCTCACGCGCATGATCCCGAGCTACCGGGTGACCGGGCGGGTCGCAGACGTGCGCCGCAGCCTCAGCGTCGGCCTCGTCCCGTCGTTCGCCGCCGGCGTGCTGCTCGCGGCGCTCTCGTTCGCGCTGGCCGCTCCGCTCGCGAGCATCTTCACCAACCACCACCAGGCGGACGCCGACGCCGTCGCGACGTACATCCGCGTGCTGGCGGTGTTCCTGCCGCTCTCGTCCGCCTACACGGTGGCCGTCGCCGCCACGCGCGGCTTCGGGACGATGGTGCCGAACGCGCTCGTCGACCGGATCGGGAAGTCGGCGGCGCAGACGCTGGCCGTGGCCGTGGCCGTGCTCGCCGGCGGCGGCAGCTTCGCCGTCGCCGTCTCGTGGAGCCTTCCGATCGGCATCGCGTTCGCGGTGACGCTGGTCTGGCTGGGCTGGCTCGTCCGGCGGGTCGAGCGGCGCGAGCCGTCGACCAAGCCGGCCACCCAGATGGGCCGCCTCTACCGCGAGTTCTGGGTGTTCACCGCGCCGCGCGGGCTCACCGGCGTCTTCCAGGTGACGACGCTGTGGGTGGGGACGCTGCTTGTGGGGTCGCTCATGGGCACCGCCAGCGCCTCGATCTACACGGCGTCGACGCGATACCTGGTCGCCGGGAGCGTCGTCAACATGGCGGTCATCCAGGCGATCGGGCCCAAGCTCTCCGAGCTCCTGACCGCCGGCGCGCGCGAGCGGGCGAAGGACGTCTACCAGGTCGCGACGGCCTGGCTCGTGATGATGGCCTGGCCGATGTACCTCGGCCTGGCGGTGTTCGCGCCGCTGCTCCTGAAGGTGTTCAAGCCCGAGTACGTCTCCGGCACCTCGTCGCTCGAGATCCTGGCCGTGACGATGCTGGTCGCCACCGGGATCGGCCCGGTCGACATGGTGCTCCTCATGGGCGGCCGCAGCTTCTGGAACCTGTTCAACGTCATCGTCGCCCTGTCCCTGAACATCGTGCTGAGCTTCCTGCTCATCCCGCAGATCGGGATCGCCGGCGCGGCCGTCGCGTGGGCGGGCAGCATCCTCGTGAACAACGTCGCCCCGCTCGCGGAGGTGCGCGCGTTCCTGAAGGTGCATCCGTTCGGGCGCGGGTTCCCGGTCGCGGCCGGGAGCTCGTTCCTCTGCTACGGCGTGCTCGGGATGCTCCTGCGCCTCACGCTCGGCGCGACCCTCCCGGCGCTCATCATCTGCATCGTGGTCGGCACCGCCGGGTACGCGGCGCTCCTGTGGACGTTCCGCGACCGCGTCGAGCTCGTGCTCCTCGGCGGCACGCTGCGCTCCCGGCGCCGGCGCCGCGCCGACTCGGTCGCGACGGCGTAGTTACGGCGACGCGGTCGCGTGCATCGACGCGGCGAGCTGCGAGGCCTCGGGCGTCGGCGTGTCGTCGTCGTTCAGGAGGGCGAAGCCGCCGCCGGTCGCGAGCACCCAGCGCGTCCAGCTCACGCCCTCCTTGGCGAAGAGCTCCAGCATCTGCGACTGGTAGGTGTCGCTGCCCGGCGCGCCCGTGTGGAAGCCCCACTCGCCGACGAGGAGCGGGATGCCCCACTGCCGGGTGCGGTCGAGCGGCACCTGCAGCACGCGCGCCTGGGCCGCCGCGGTGCCGGTGTAGCTCGCCGTCAGCTGGTTATGGGTGTCGGCCCACGACGGCACCCAGTTGTCGCCCGCCGAGTCGAAGCCGCCCGAGAGCCCGTTGAAGTAGTCGTGCCAGTCGAGAGCCATGTGGTCGAGCGACCCGAACGGCTTCAGGCTGGCCGTGCCGACCCCTTCGCCACCGCCGCGGCACATGATGAAGACGGTGCGGTCCGGGTCGACCTTCTGGATGGCACGGCGGATCCCGGCCTGCCAGCGCAACATCGTGTCCGTCGCCTCGGTCGTGTCGCCCAGCTTGCCCGGGTGGGGCTCGTTCATGATCTCGTAGCCGATGACGTTGGGATCCTTGGCGTAGCGGGCGGCGATCATGCTGGCGAACGCCGAGTAGTAGGCCTGGGAGCGCGACGCCTCGGTCGTCCAGAACGCGGCCTCGGCATGCGACTCGCCGCTCCTCGTGTCGGGGAAGCGGCCGCCGGCGTAGTACCACGCCGGCACGCCGCTGGCGCGGCAGACGGCCTTGTCCGCCTTGCAGGTCGCCTGGGCGAAGTACGGCGACCAGTGGAACTGGTGGAAGTCGATCAGCACGTTGATGTGGACGGCCCGGAGCGCGGCGACGATGCGGTCGAGCTTCCCGAGCGTCTTCGCGTCCCAGCGGTAGTGGCCGTTCTCGGGCGCCTGGGGCTGGATCGCGTCCCAGCCGACGTACACGCGGGCCATGTTCGCGCCGAGCTGCTGCGCGACCGGCGCGAGGTGCGACAGGCCGACCGACATGTCGAACCCGCGCAGGATCACGGGCCGGCCGTCCTGGTCGACGAACTTCCCGCCCGACGTCGTCACCCAGGGCTTCACGAGGTCGGCCGCCCGGCCCGTGCTGACGGGAGGCGCAGGCGGCGGGAGCGGCCCGGAGCCGACGCCGCCGCCCCCCGAGGAGTCGCCGCCGCCGCATCCGGCCGCAACGACCAGGGCGCACCCGAGCGCCACGAAGGCTCCGAGTCTCACAGGCCGAACGCCCGCAGGAGGCTCTGGCCGGAGGGGCCGGCGGCGTGGCCCAGGCGCGGCAGGCCCAGCAGCCGCTCCGTCGCCCCCAGCAGGCTGTAGTGGCTGAGCCGCGTCGGCACGGCTGTCCCGGGCCGGACGTACGGCGAGACGACGATCAGCGGCACCTGGCAGGTGCCGCCCGCAGCGCGGGTCGTGCAGTCGATCCGCAGCGGCTTCGCCGGCGCGCCCTGGTTCCAGGTGACGAAGATGACGGTCGAGCCGGACCTGTACGCGGGGGATTTGGTGAGCGCGGCGATCCAGCTCCGCAGCCACAGGTCGGCCCGGGCCAGGAACGCGGACCGCTTCTTCTTGCCCGTGCAGTTCTTGTTGAAGCCGCTGTTCTGGCAGCCGCCCGGCACGATCAGCGTGAACGCCGGCAGAGCGTTCTGCGCGATCGCCCGCTGCAGCGGGCCCTGCTTCGGCGTCCCCAGCGGCAGGTCGAACTTCGCGCAGCCGGGCGGCGTCACGTACGTCGGCGGGTTGGAGAGCCGCGAGTAGCCCGCCTGGACCGCCTCGAGCTTGCGGCACGCCCCCGGCATGCCGCCGATGAACGCCCGCCACGACGGCACCTGCGAGAGCAGGCTGGGCGCCGTCGTCGTGCAGGCCGTGCCGCACGAGTTATGGACGAGCCCATGCGGGTCGCCCGCGAGCGCGCCGACGTCGTTCGCGATGGCCGGGTGCGTGATCGCCGTGTACCTCGTCGCAAGGCCGCACGCCTGGGCGAGCTCGTTCACATATGGCGCCGCGTGGAGCTTCCCGATCACGTGCGCGTAGCCCTGCGTGCCCATCCAGATCCAGACGACGTGGCGCACCTTCACCCGCGGCGAGTGCTTCGTCCCGCACGTCGGCGTCACCACCGGAGCCGCGTTGGTCGGCGGCGTCGTGATCGTCGGCGGGGCGTGCGCCTGCGTGTGCCCTGTCGGGCCGTTGCGGCTGGCAAGAAACCCGAGCAGGACCGCGACAACGACCGCGACCGGCAGTACCCATCTCCACATCATCCCAGTGTACGTGCGCTTCGCCGCGGTGGAATATGAGAATTGCCAAGCACCCGGCCGCTTTGTGACGACTTGCGAATTTTGTTGGGAGCCTTTGTAAAGGGGGTCGACGCGCGAGCGCCGGAGGGCTAGCGTGAGACGCGAAGTGGATGCTCACGACGACGTCGTGTTCGCGCAGGTGCGCTTCAACGTTTTCCGTCCCGATCGGTGGGTGACGGTCGCGGCGGGCAGCTCCGAGGACGTGGTGCGCTCCGCGTCGGCCGGCCTCTACGGCGCGGTGGTCTCGCCGATGGGCGACACCCCCTATCGCGTGCGGGTCCACACGCCGCAGAGCGAGGGCGAGCGCGCCCAGGCGATGGCCGACATCGCGGTCACGTCCGCCTGGGGCAAGGTACCCGCCGCGAGCTGAGCTCATGGCACCGACGGTAGGCCGCGACGGGGAGGCGCCGGCATGCCTCGCGTAAGCGTTCGCCGGGCCGTTCGGTAAGGATTCGGAGAGGGGCCGCGGGCACCGCTATCGTGGGCCCGTGAACGCCTCCACGCAGCGCGTGCTCGTCGTCGAGGACGATCCCGCGATCGCGCGCGTGCTCGAGCTGGAGCTGGGGGAGGCCGGCTACCACGTCGAGGTGGCGCCGGCGGGGTCGGACGGTCTGGCGGCGATGGAGCGCGACCGTCCCGACCTGGTCGTGCTCGACGTGCGGCTGCCGGACATGGACGGCCTCAGCGTGTGCCGGCGGGCGCGCCGCTCCGGCCACGACATGCCGATCCTGATGCTGACGGCGCTCGACCGGGTGGGCGACCGCGTGGTGGGGCTCGACGCGGGCGCCGACGACTATCTGGCGAAGCCGTTTGCGATCGAGGAGCTGCTCGCCCGCCTGCGCGCGCTCAGCCGCCGCGCCGGCAGCGATCTGACCACCCTCGAGGCGGGCACCGTCCGGCTCGACCTGGAGTCGCGCGAGGTGAGCGTCGACGGTGCCCCCGTCGAGCTCACGGCCCGGGAGTTCGACCTGCTCGCCTTTCTCATGCACGCGCCCGGGCGCGTGTTCACCCGCGAGCAGATCTACGAGGGCGTGTGGGGCTTCAGCTATCTGGGCGAGAGCAAGGTGATCGACTTCTTCGTCTCGGCGCTGCGGCGCAAGCTCGACACCTCCGCCGACGGGTCGATCATCCGCACTGTGCGCGGCGTCGGGTACACGATTCGCCGGTGAGCGTCCGCCTCCGCCTGGCGGCCTGGTTCGTGCTCGTGATGGCGGTGCTGGTGGTGGCCACCTCCGCGATCACGTACGCGATCGTCCGCTCCGACCTCCACGACGAGGCCCAGCGCTCGGCGACGCGGCTCGCCCGGGCCGCGGCCCGGGGAGAGCCCGACGAGCTGCGCCTCGACGGCATCGCCGCCCCCGGCGACCGGATCTGGCTCACGGAGGCGAACGGGGTCGTCGTCAACTCGACCACGGGCGCGCCCGGGCACACGATCGCCGGGGTGCACCGGGCGATCGACGCCGCCCCGACGGGGTCGACCAGCGCGCAAGTGACCCGCAGCGACGGGGGCCAGGCGATCGTGCTGCTCGCGAACCGCAGCGTCGCCTCGACGCTCGACACGCTGCTGCGCACGCTCGTCGCCGTCGGCATCGGCATCCTCGTCGCGGCCGGCCTGATGGGGGCGTTCCTCGCCCGGCGGGCGCTGCGGCCCGTCGACCGCATGCGCCAGCAGGTCGACGACATCCCCGGCGACGCGCTCGACCGCCGCATCACCGAGGGCCGGCCGGACGAGCTCGGCCGGCTGGCGCACGCCTTCAACCGGCTGCTCGAGCGGGCCGAGCACGCCGCCGACCAGCAGCAGCGCTTCGTCGCCGACGCCTCGCACGAGCTGAAGACGCCGCTGACGGCCCTCCAGGGTCACGCCCGCATCCTGGCCCGCTCGGTCGAGCGGGAGGAGTGGGAGCTGGTCCAGGAGTCGACGGCCGCCATCGGCCACGAGACGCGCCGCGTCGCGGCGACGGTGGCCGAGCTGCTCTCCCTGGCCGAGGCCGGCAGCCCGGCCCTGCGGGCGGTGCCCGTGCGGCTCGACGTCGTCGCCGCCGAGGCCTGCGACGAGATGCGCGCGCTCGATCCCGAGCGGCCGCTGGAGGCGTCGCTCGCACCGACCACCGTCTCCGGCGACGAGCGCCGCCTGGGCGAGCTCGTGCGCGTGCTGGTCGACAACGCGCTCAAGTACAGCCCGCCCGGCTCGCCCGTGACCGTCTCGGTCAGCGACGTGACCGGCCCGACGCTCACGGTCGCCGACCGCGGCCGCGGCCTGACCGCGCGCGACCGGGAGCGCGCGTTCGACCGCTTCTACCGCGGCTCCGCCTCGGGGGGCGTCGCGGGCAGCGGCCTCGGGCTCGCCATCGCCCAGGCCATCTGCGAGCGCCACCGCGCCGTGCTCACGCTCGAGCCGGCCACCGGCGGCGGGACGCTCGCGGCGGTGCGGTTCCCGCCTGCGGAGCCTCCGGCCTAGCGACTCGGGCGCCGACAACCGGCGGCCTTGCCCGGTGCGGGCAGGGACGGTACGGTCGAGGCGTGATGAACATCCACGCAAGCGGCCCGTTCGGCCTGGTGATCCTGGTGTTCCTCGTCAGCGGCTACTTCGTCCCGACGATCGTCGCCGCGGCGCGTGCGCGAGGCACGTTCGGCGTGTTCCTCCTGAACCTGCTGCTGGGGTGGACGTTCCTCGGCTGGCTGCTCGCGCTCTACATCGCCTCGCGGGGCCCCGGCGCGGGCGTCGCCCAGGCGAGCTGACCGCACTACCGAGAGGCGCGGGGCGACTCCGGGCAGTATCCCCGACGCCGCCCTGGTTCGCCCGAGGCAGGGTGTACGCTGGATTCGTGGTAGAGACGTCGCGGGTGAGGGTGGTGGTCACTGGCGCTGCGATCGTGGCCGTTGGAGCGCTCGTCGGTGTCCTCGCAAGCTCACCTCTGGCCGGCATCCTGGTCGCCGTCATCGGGCTCGCGGGACTCGCCCAGAAGCTTCGGCGCCAGGGTCCATGAGGCCAGGCCCGTGCGGCAGGTGTTGATACGGGCTCTGAGAGCCACGCGCCCGGGAGGATTCGAACCTCCGGCACGCAGATTCGAAGTCAGCCACCATCGTCTCGGCGTGGTTCGGGCTAGCTGGAAGCTGCCCGCAAAATGGCGGGTTCCGCGTCATCGACGGGGCGCGGGTTTCGGCTGGTTTCGGCGGGTTGTGTGTCCCTCGCGTGTCCCTCATCGTTGTCGAACGGCGATTCGGGCAGATCGTCCGAGAGGAGGTGGACGTACACCGCGAGGGTGAACGCGGGGCTGTGGTGGCCGAGCCACACCTGTACCTGTTTCGCGTTCAACCCCCGCTTGAAGAGTTCGGTCGCGCAGGTATGCCGGGGCGTGTGGAACGCCGCCCAATCGACGCCGGCCCGCTTCGCCGCTGGCTTGAGGACGCGTCGCGCGATGTTCCCGGCCGTCAAGTGTCCGCCGGTGGTGGACGCGAACACTGGGTCGGTATCCAGCGGCGCGTGAGACGCCGCCCGGGCCGCCCATAAGTCTCGGCTGAGGGTTGGGCTGACCGGGACGTCGCGGCGACCGTACCGGCTCTTCGGTGGTCCCATCCGGCCGCGGTACAGGCGCCGACGCACCATCACCCGGCGCCGGCCGAGGTCGACGTCCGCCCATGACAACGCGACCGCCTCCGAGATCCGCAGCCCCGTCTCCGCGAGCAGTCGCACGAACAGCCGCCACGCCTCCGGTGTCTCCGCATAGAGGCGCGCCAACTCGTCGCCGGTCAGCGCCCGAGCTCGGCGATCGTCCTGCTCGACCTCGGCGGGCCGGGTGATGCGGACGCCGTTGGCGGGGTTCGTCGGGATGATGCCGTCCTCGTGCGCGGTCGCGAGGAGTGTCCGCACGGGCGCCACCGCCAGGCGGACGGTGTTCGCGCCGACAACGTGAACGTCAGGTCGCCGCTCATCGCAGCACCGCCTCGATCGAGCGCAGCGAGTCGATGCCGGCCACCCAGACATAACACTCAGCACCAGCCGCCTCGAGCAGGCGTAACCAATCTGCCTGAGCCGGCTCGACCCGGCCGCGGCGGCCCTTGAGCTCGGCAGCGACCAACCGATGCCGACCATCCTGCTCCGGCGTGACCTTGATAGCGACGATGTCAGGGAAGCCGGCGCAGCCCGGCCCTTCGATCCCCGTCCGCCACCCTCTGTTTGTTCGCAGCGGGTGATGGTGAACAGCCCGCCACTCCAGCACGCCGAACAGCTCGAGAATGCCATCCTGAAACGTCCGCTCCGACGGCGAAACCAACACTTCGAGGGTAGGCAGAGGAGGCTGCCTAGGCGCGGTCATCGGTCACTCTCCGGAGCGAAGATCGTCGGGTGCGTCTGCGCCGCTACGCCTGCGCCGTGCTTAAGGCACGGCGCACGGTGCAGAGGCGCTACCCCGTCCGCACCCGAGTGCGACGCAGCCTGCGCCGCGTCTGCGCCGGAGTCGCGGCGCAGATGTTCGACCGAGGGGTCTGACGCGAGGAACAGCCGCGATGGGCGCCGCTCGGGGACATGGTTGAGCGCGACCTCGCGGCCGTCGTCCCTAACGACGTTGACGAGGCGGCCGCCCTCGAGCAGCCGGTCGCGAACCAGGTTCCGGCGTTGCCGCTCGACGCCCGGTGTCGCCTCCGCGATCCGCGTCCACGTCGCGCCCGGATCGTCGCCTACTGCCTTGAGGACGTTGTCGGCGATCTGGGCGTCGGCGAGATGCGGCTTGTCCTCGACCTCGAACCCCTCGCCGTCAGTCCACGCCAGCTGCGTCGTCGTGGCGTGGTGCGGCGTCGACCACCGCGCCTTCTGGACGTGCAGCCGGGTACGGCCGTGCCCCTGGCCGCTGACATGCAGGAGCGTGTCGCCGCTGCCTTCCCACGCGCCGGACACCTTCCCGCCTTTGTTCTCGTGGTGGATCAACACGAACGTGATCGGCCGGCCGGTGTAAAGGCGTACCTGTGCGACGAGTTGTAGGAAGTCGCGTACCTCCTGCAGCGTCCCTGCCTCGTTCATGCCGAGCCGCGTGACGGGCCCAGCGATGACGACGTCGATCGCGTTCTCGCAGATCAACTCGACGAGCGCCTCGCGACGGTCGACGTCGGCGAAGTTGAGGTCAGCCCACGGCATGTCGATCACTCGAAGCCGATCGTCGATCGCCGATCCCCGCCACCCCGCGAGCTTCCGCCGCAGCTTCGCGCGGAACAGTGGCCGCGGCCCCTCGTTCTCGACCCAAAGCACCCGGACAGGTGCAGCGACGTGGACGCCGAGCCAGTCATCGCCGGCCGCGAGGTGACACGCCAGGTCGAGCATCAGCGTCGTCTTCCCGGCACCGCCGTCGCCGTAGGTGAGGACGTCGCCGCCCTCCGGTATCAGCGCCTCGTCGGTCGCTCCGAGGATCGCCTTAGCGCCGTCCTCCTCGACGGCTGCGAACACGGCAGCGACCGGAGCGGTGAACCGTGGCGGCCGCGCAGCCGCCGTCCTTTCCTCGGCCTGCCGCTCGAGCGCCTTCCACCGGTACGGCTCCGGGTCGACGGAGTCATCAACCCCAGGATGGTTTCCTTCGGCGGCTGCCTCTCGCAGCGCGTCCCATGTCCATCGCCCGCCGGTCAAGGGAAACACCGGCGGATCAGTCGAGCTCGGATCGCGGCTTGCCGCGCGAGCGTGCGGAACTCGTCGGCGGTCTCGAACCGGTCGAGAGCCTCACGCCAAACGATGTTGAGATCAGTGTCGCCGCTAGGTGTTACGTCCGCCCACGGCTGCGGCCAGCCGACGAGCGGGGATTGACTCGGTGGGTCGTCGTCGGGGCCCGCTCGTGTAGCGCGCCCGCGGCCGCTGCGCCGCTCACGCGGCCGCGGCTGGTCGCTGCGAGAGACCTTCGACTGGGGCCTCGGCGTCATCACCATCGTCACCTCGTCGTAGGCGCGGTCGCCGGTCTTCTTCCAGCGATGCCGCCAGA
The DNA here is from genome assembly GCA_963731515.1 of uncultured Actinomycetes bacterium. Classification (GTDB taxonomy): domain Bacteria; phylum Actinomycetota; class Thermoleophilia; order Gaiellales; family JAICJC01; genus JAICJC01. Next base: position 168,888 of record CAVSVU010000017.1, read on the forward strand.
TCCGGTACGCACCCACACGAGCCTCACTGCCTTGGCATTCGACGCGGCCATCATCTCGTCGCGAGTCGTGCCGTGCTCGGCTAGCTCGGCGTCCGTGTACTCCGGAAGCCACTTCACGGCCATGAGCCGATCGAACAGCTCGACCTTCGCAGGCGATGGGGGGTTGCTGCCTGTCACTTTGGTGCCCTCCTTGTCCCAGGGCTTAGTGCGGGTGGTTGCTTGTAGGGCCAGTGTAAAAGCTGGCTCGGTCGGATCCCCAGAACGACGACGGGCCCGGGGACAAGCCGGGCCCGTCAAGCAACGCACCAACCAGACCCTCCCACCCAAGGAAGGCCCTACCCGGACTGTATCCGCGCGCTCGGCTAGCCGAGCGCGCGGCGCGACTGACAAGCGAAGCATGACCGCGTCCTCGCGTTCCTGGGCAGGGCTGCAGTCGCCTGACCCGACGTGGATCGGCAGGAGTGTGCGAACATGTGTTCCCCATGACGTCGCACGGCCATGCCTACGCCAGGTTCCGGCGCGCGCTGAAGACCGGGAACGCGCACATCGCCCTCGCCGCCGCGCCTGAACTGCGAAAGGTCGGCCTGGCCGACGCACTCTCGCTCGTGCTCCTGATCCGCGAGGACAACCCTGTCCTGTACGACAAGGCGGCGGTGCGGTGGTTCGCCCGCTACGCCGCCGACGACCGCTACCTCATGCTGCGCGACGCGCGCGAGTTGATCGACCTGCTCGACGGCGTCGGCCGGCACGACCAGGACGCCGTCGTCCGCCTCGAGCGGTGGCTACGCGCTCGCGGCTACGACGACGAAGCGACCGCGTCGCCTGAGCGGTGGTCCGACTGGCCTCGGCTGGGGCGCTTGTTCATATCGTCCCTTGATGACGGTCAAAAGGCCGTCGCGCGTGCAGGGGAGGAATAGGCTCGGTCGGTGCGCCGCGGGGGCTACTCAGCCGTTTGTCGTCCTCGCCGCAGTCCGACGACGAGGAGCGCGATCCCGAAGGCGATCAGAACGACGCGCGCAAGCAGGAGCGGCCAACTGCTCGGGGCGGTGACGGCGAGGGCTCCCGCCGCGGCGAAGACCACGGCAGCTGGGGTGAGGAACCGAGCCATCATGGCTCAGTGTGGCACACGGAGACGCGAATCGGCCAAGGGCGCGGCCGCCAGTATCGCTGACCGCACGCCCGGCAGAACCATCGAGGGACGGTTGCGCGTCACTCCGCCAAACACCCTCCGACCGACCGCGTCTCCCCGTAGACTCGCGCACGTGTTCGGGATACTCCGATCGCCGCCCGGTCGCGGCCGACGGCAGATCGCGGGCGCGGTTGTCGGTGTGGTCGTTGTGGGGGTGCTCTACGCGCTCGTCTGCGTGTACTTCATCGGGTTGGCCTGGCCCTACCCGGTGGTTCTGCCAGACAGCTTCTCGTTCAACGGCAACACCTACCACCGGCAGTCCGTCTGTCGGCCGCTGTCATTCTGGAGGCGTGCGCACAGGGTGGGGTCGCTATCAAGCGCCCTTTGGTGGGGCGGGCGTCCCATCTATTCCTATGTCGCTGACAGAGGCGCCTCTCCTTATGCCTGGGTCGTCGTCCAAGACGATGGGTGCTACCGGTTCTACGGCGGCGGAATCGCAGGCTAGGCGCTGCCTGGCAGGCGACGCCGTTCACGACTGTGAGCGGCGTCCGCAGCTCGTGCGACACCTTGCCGATGAACTCCGCCCGCGCCGGTTCGGCCCTTCCGATCCGCTTTCGAGTACTTGCCTCGAAGCTGCGCGGCTCGGTAGACCGAGGCGACGAAATGGCGATGCGGCCGCCGCTGGGCTTCAGTCTGACGGCTACGTGGACGATGCTGCTGCATCGTGTTGAACCAGCTCCTTGCCGCGACAGCGCGCTGGCTCGCCCTCATGGGCGTCCTAGTTGCTGGAGCTGGGTGCGCGTCGGGCGCTCGCGGCGGGACGCCATCCCCGGCTGGCCCGACCTCGACGGCGGCGAAGACCACCACGCACCACCCTCGCGATCGCCGCGTCCGACACAAGAAAAGCGCGCACCGCAGGACGCATCGCCGTCACCATCATCGATCTGCGCGGGTCGCCCATCGCGGGGTGCCGGCGATGGACGTTCCCAACCCCGCGCTCACCCCTGGAGCCGCGTTGACGACCAGTGCCGCGCGCGTCTGCCAGGTGGCTACTCCGCGACGTGCCGGGGTCTGAAAAGGAAGCCGTCTACGCCCGTTACGGCGTCGCGCATGTCGCCTACCAGCACGAGGTCGACCACCTCGTGTCGCTCGAGGTCGGCGGCTCGAACGCAATCGCCAATCTCTGGCCAGAGCCATATGCCGGCCGGTGGGGTGCCCGCACCAAGGACGTGCTCGAGAACAAACTCCACGACCTCGTCTGCAGCGGTCGGCTCCGCCTCCCTTACGCGCAGCACATCGAGGCGAAGAACTGGGTAGCTGCGTACAAGCGGTATGTCGGCGGCACACCCTCGGCGCCTACCGGGTCCGGGTCAAGCGGCGGCGGCGGTGGCGGGTCGGGCGGCGGCGCTCCGAGTTCGGGCGGCTACTACGCCTCCAGCTACCCGTCCGCGAGCACGATCTACTGCGCCGACGACTCCGAATGGGAGTCGCTCAGCAAGACGTACCTCGTCCACTTCCAGACCTGGGCCCAGGCGATCCGGCGCTTCCCCAGCTACCACCTCCACCAGCCATGCTGACTTCGGAGAGGGCCCCGGGTGGATCGGTTCGCACGGCAAGTTCGACGTCGTTAAGTAGCCGCGCCCGCGACCATCAGGCCGCCAGGTGCGCGCGTCCGAGGAACCGCTTGACCGCCCTCAAGACCTGGGGTGTCGGCCGCCGCACGCCATAGCTGGTATCCACGATCAGCGTATGACCGGCGAACTGAACCCGGCTCTCAGCAAAGCCCTTGACCGGCCCCTGCTCGCCATTGACAGCCCTGACCGGCCCGGGCCGGATCACACGCACCCCCTGAGATCGCGGTGCCAGCGCGCTGTTCCCGTAGTCGTAGATACGCACGACCACCTGTCCGGGAGCGAGGCGGTGAATCAAACCCTCGCACTCCGCGACGGTGGCCGGCAGCCGGACGTTTCCTGCAACCAAGACCCGCAATCCATTGGGGTCAGCCCCCAACCCGCCGTAGAACATGCGGCCGTTCCAGCCAGGCGGCAGGGGCCATCGAAGGGTCTTATCCGCGGCGGGTAGCTGTGCCGAGGGCGCATTGTTCCCTCCGGATGGCGCTGAGGCACCTGCGCCGGCCGCGGAGTTGAAGTGGGTTGTGCCAAACTTGACGGAGGTCTGTGGAACGCCATACGGGCATCGGGTCGGGCTGATCCGCACGGTGCCCGTGATCGTTCCCGGTTCGGTCGCCTGAGCGATCTTCCAAATCTGGTATCGGACTGCCGGTCCGCCGCTGATCCACGTCTGCCCTGGTTGGAGGACTCGCTTGGACGCAGCGCCACCGTTGACCGACACCGACACTTCCTCGTCTGCCGTCTGAGGGTCGGCACGGTAGAGAGTCGAGAACCGACTCGCCGGCACGCACTTGGTCGAGAACTGGCCCAACTCTCTGAGACTCACGAGGGAAGTCCAGCCGCTGGGCCTAGGCGAGCTCGTAGTCGCCCTCTGAGTCGTCGTCGAAGTGGAAGGGGGCGCGGTGACGATGACGGTGGAGGCAGCCGAACCGCGAGCGCAGCCAGCCACCAACGCTGCAAGGAGAACGAGTGGGATGAGTTTCATATCCGCAGATACGCACCCAACATCAACCCGCGTCCCACGGAGATTCAAACTGACCCACGACCGTCGGGGGATAGCCGCGTTTCGTCCTAACCGCATACTTGGAGGGTGGAGGGCGGAACGTTCATCGGTATCGTGGTCGCAAGCACGGCGATCGTGCTCGTTGCCGCCGGTGCTCGGCCGCTCGGGCGGCGGGCGGTCGGACGTCATCACCTACTCGCTCGCGGCTGCGTTGATCGCCGCCGTCTGTGGAGTCATTGATCGTCGCGGCCGGAACCGAGGTCTACCTGAGCGCCAGCGTGCCGGACTGCTCGACCAGTGAGAGCACTACGACACCACCCGCGACGACCTGCCTCGATGGCGGCGACCGTGGCAAGAAGGCAGCAGCCACAGGACTGACACCGACACCGCCGGGTGCCGTTCCGCCGGAGGAGCATACCCTCGTCTAGTTCGTCTGAGATATCAAATGTTGCATACGAAGCAACGATAGATTAAAATGCCTCATGCCGCCGACGACCACCGGATCGCCGTTCCTGACAGTCCCCGAGGTCGCGGCCGAGCTCCGCATCGACCGCGCATCGGTGTATCGGCTCATCCGCCGCGGCGCGCTGCCCACCGTCCAGATCGGGACGGGCCCAGGGCCGGGCCAGATCCTCCGAGTGCGCGCCGACGCGCTCGAGCGGTTCATCGCTGACCGAGAGGCGAAGACATGCGCAACACGCTAAGGCGGAGCACCGGGGAACCCATCACCGTTACCGACGTGATCGAGGCGGGCCGGCGGATGGTCGGAGCAGCCACGCCGAGCAACCCGCGCGAGATCCAGGAACGCATGGGCGCGGTCGAGGTAGTGATGGGATACCTGAACGGGCCGAACTACGGCACCGATTTTTACCGGAAGCTCGGCGCCGAATGGTCGCGGCTCTCGGCGTTGCTGTCTGACGGGTCGTTGCGAGGCGTCCCCGTCAGCGCCGGCTGGGCGACGCGGGCGGCGGGCGGGTCGCGGTCGGCCGAGCAGTACGCGGCCGACGAGGCGGCATGGCAGCGCGAGCTCGACCGCCGCGGCGGTGATCCGGGTTGGAACGCGACTCGGCTGCCCGCGTCTTGGCGGCTGCCGGACCCGCCACGCGCGAAAGTCGAAGTGCCGTCGATCCGTCTTGACGCCGACGCGGATCCGCGAGTGACCGTGAGCCTGCCGCGACGCGCGTTCGAAGTAATCGAGGCGGCGTGCATCCGCAGCGGCGACCATGAAACCGGCGGATGGCTGTCGGGACACCAGCCGCGCAACTGGCACCGCGACCGCGGCATCATCGAGGCGACGGTGGCCGTCCGGCACAGCTCGACGGACAGCGTGGTCCTCGATACCGACGAGTTCGTGCGGTGGGACGCCAAGATGCGCGCCGACCGACGCGGCGGCGACGGCGAGTTCCGGGCGCTCGGGGGATGGCATTCACACCCGGTAGGCGCCGCCACTCCTAGCGCGGGTGACCTGGACTGTTGGGCGTGCAGGCTCGCGACGCTCATCGACCCCGAATCGAGTCTCACCACCCTGATCGTCGGGCGCCGCGACCCTCACCGCGATTCATGGCGCAACCCGAGGATTACCGCGTGGATCACCAGGCACGCCCGTTCCAGCTTCGGCGCGCGGATGATTTGCGAGCCGGCGATCGTGAGCGTCCGATGATTCTTCGCCGCTCGGGCATGGTGCTCTGCACACGGTCGCTCGTCATCCGCAGCCCGAACGGGTGGGCGCGCGTCATCCAGGAAGGCGAACAGATCCGGCGCGACGACCCGATCACCCGGACGCACCGCGCCTACTTCGCACGGCGTCGCTGGTGGTTGTGGTGAGTCTCCGGCCGCTCGCACGGGGGGGTGGGGGTCGGATCGCGAACAGCCAACCCCCCCAAACCCTTCGCCAACCCTCCCATTTTGGATATTCGTTCTGGGTGGGGGGGGTCAGCGTGAAGGCGCCAGCTGGTCTCACACCGGCCGCTCGAGCGGCGTACACGGTCGCGGAGCGCGAGTTGGGGGACGATGCTCCCCGGTTCCGGTCGGCGCTTCTGAACTATGTGTACGCGGTTGATCTCGAGACACGCGCGCGTGCGGAGTTGGAGCGCGAGAAGCGGCCACTAGTCCAGGTTCATGGCGCGGCTGGTGTGCACCCGTTGGTGAAGATCATGCTGGAGACGTCGCGGTCTGCGGCGTATCACGGCGCGCAGCTGGGGTTGTCTCCGGCGTCGGCGCGGCGGGTGTATCCGCAGCGTCGTCCAGGCCGGCCGATCGGCGCGGTGTCGGCGCCGGATCGGGTCGCGTTGCCGCCTGCTCAGTGGCGGGACGCTGAGCCGCCGCGGTTGGCGCTCGCGGCAAGGCCGGGTCCGCTCATGAAAGGGGACGCGGCGGCGGTGAATCGGGCGCGGGGGCACGCGGTGGAGGATTGAGAGGCGTCGCCGGGCTCCCTTCCGGCGGCGTGCGGGGGTGGTGCGTCGTCATGTCGCCGGGTTCGGCGCGAGGCGCACTCCCCTCTGTCGGTTCGGCGCCGTGTGCGTCGGCTGGAACGCTCGGTTGGCCGCGCGTTGACCGGGGGCGGGGATGGGAGTAAATTACGGCGCGAACGGTTGAACATCCAGCCGGTGGTCGGAGCGTTCCGACCTCGAAGGCCGGCGACAACCGCTTCATGGTTCGCTCCTCCCCATCTCCGGCGTTCTGGTCGGCGCTTCCCACCGGTTGGCATGCGAAGGGCGGCGTGATTCCGGAGGGCTTCTATGTCCAGGTGCGCTATCCCCACGCACGACGGTGGGTGACGCTCGCCCTGTTCGACGTTCGCCCTACCGCGGCCGGCGTCGCCGCAAACGCCTACCGCGACCGGCACAACGGGCGGGGTGAGACGCCGCGGCAGGTGCGCGTCATCAGCGCCGGACAGTTGCGCCGCGAGGGCGGCCAGCGCGACCTCACCATCGCCGAGGCGGATGTAGACCGAGGCGCCACAGGATGAGCTTGTCTCGAGGACCGCTGATAGGTGTCAGCCGCGTCGACGACGCCGTCGCTCACTGGCACGCCACACTGGTGTGTGGCCACTCCGTCGACCGCCTGAAAGCCGCCGGCCGGCTGACGGTGTTCTCCCGCTGCCGCTGCCTGCATTGCCTCCAACCTGCGGGATCCTCTCAGGCGATGCCGTCACGCCCAGCGCCGGCAGCGCCCGCGTAGGAACCGGCCGACCGAGCAGCGTGGGTGGCTTGCCCTACTGCGGGGCCGGCCGGGTGCGTTTGTCGACGAGGTGGCGGGCGACGTCGCGGAGCTTGACGTTGGTGTGCTGGGAGAGTTCCACCAGCCGCTCGAACGCCTGTTCTCCGCTGATGCGTTCCTCGGCCATTAGGATGCCTTTGGCCTGTTCGATGACGGCGCGGGTGCGCATCGCGTCGGCCATGTTCCGGGCCAGCGTCGCGGCAGCGGTGTACGCATCCACGCTTTGCAGCGTCATCGCCAGCTGGTCGGCGTAGTTGATCGACATCTGGAGCTGGCGGTCGCTCAGCTCGAGACGCTCGCGGGCGTACAGGTTCAAGCTCGCCGCCACCTCTGACGAGTCGGTCGGCACATGCACCGACAGCGAGCTCTTCACGCCCAGGTGCGCCGCGGTCTCGGCGAAGTGCTCCCACCGCTCCTCGCCCGCGGCGTCATCCTCCCAGAAGATCGGGTCGGATTGGTCGAGCGTCTCCACGCATGGCCCGCCGGCCTCGTACTGGGCGTCGTCCAGGGCGATCAGGCGCTGATCGGTCGCGCCTACCGTGGACACCTCGTCGCCGTTGCGGGCGGTGATGGTGGCGGCGCTGAATCCGATCGCCTCCACGGCCGTCTCCAAGATCAGGTTCAACAGGCGGTTCAGCCGCACCTCGGCTGCGTCTCGAGTCGAGTCGTGCTCCATCGCGTCATCTCGACCATCCGCTCTCCAAGTGGGTGAAACGGGCGTTCTGCGAACGACCGGCTGGGCGCAAAGCGGAGAGCATGGACTCGACGCGAAGTCAGAGGCTACCGACAGGGTATACCTCTGATCTGATCGCGGTCGGGCGGCGGTGCCGGTCACGGCTGCGGGCGGACTCGCCTACCGGGCCTGCGGATCTTGGCGGCGACGCTCAAGCTCCGCCTTGCGGAGATTTGCGCGGCGCGTCCAGCTAGTCGGGGTGTTCGTCCGCGGTGGCTTGTCCTGGTTTGTGCCGCGAGGTACTATGTCAGGAGCAGTTCGGTGTGAGCCGGTTGAACAGACAGCCGCTCCCGGGGTCCGTTTGGCTAGCCCACCCCAATCCTTCTGGAAGGGGGAGGCTGATGTTGGTGCCCCGCGCCACCCTGTTGGCGCTGACCGCGGATCACCCGCCGCCGACGCGACCGACTACCGCTGCTCGGGGGGACGGGGAGTACTGGTTGAGCCACTGCGAGGGGTTCAAGGTCCAAAGTCCCGAAGGTGACGTCGGCGTTGTTGAATCGGTGGTCTACGCCGCGGATGCGGTGCGGCCCGCGTATCTGGCCGTCACCGGCGGGCGGTTGCGGCTTCGCACCGCGCTTGTGCCGTGCGCCGAGGTGGTATCGATCGACGCCCGCCAGGCGCGCCTGGATGTGCAGGCCAGACCGGCACGACAGTCGCTACGAAGCGCCGTGGCGAACGGGACGCGACGGGCGTCGCACCGCCCAGCTGCGAGGGGCAGGATGGAAGAGCACATGATGAGTCGCGGGGAAATGATCCGGCGCCTAGACGATGCGTCTCGGGACGTGCATGAGCACCTCGAAAACGGGCCGCTAAGCCCCGACGAGCGGCATGTCCTTGCAGCCACCTTGACTCGGCTGCTCCCCTTGGTAGCAGACAGCCTCCAAGACCAGGAAGACCGGGAGGCCGCTCAGACACTGCTCCAAGGCGCTTCAAACGCTGAGCGGTAACCTCGCCTGCGGTTACTTCGATCCTGGCCAGAACGGCTAGCGCAGCCGCCGTCGTTGCCTTCCCGTCGTCGGGGTTGTCGGCGCCGGGCGTACTCCCCTCTAGTACCTAACGCGGCTCCAGCGTTGCGGCTCGCAGGATCGGCGGGGACGGGCGGGGGCGGGCACGACCGATGTCTGGTGGCCCCGCGCCGTCCCCTCTTAAACGTGGTGTTCCAGGTCCGTGCCGGCCCGCTGTCAGGCAGGCCGTGATGTGAATGAGCGCAGCGCGGCGTCGCGGCTGGGGAAGATCTCGACGACTCGGCCAACATCGAGCAGGTCGAGGACTCGTCTGGGGAAGCCGTCCGGGGGCGCGGCGACGATGAGGTGCTCGGTCGGGGTCTGGTCGACGCGGTGTTGGGCATGGAGCACTTCTCTCACCACCGCTGACTCGATAAAGGTAGCGTCGGAGAAGTCGATGACCACCGTCGTGCCCTGCGCGAAGATCGCGTCTAACTCCGCGCGGACGTGATCGGTGGTGGTGAGGTCGTGCTCTCCGTGCAGCGCGACGATCCAGGTTGAAGGGCCGACACGGTCGACTGTGACAGTCCCGGGCGTGTACGACGACATGTGATCCTCCCTCCCCGAAGAGTTCTGGGCACAGGGGACGTCGTCGTGGCGTTAGCCTGCGAGCGCGGGTCCCTTATGCCTCCACCGCGATCACGAGCCAGCTTCTGGACTCGACGCGGATTCTAAGGCACGCCAGATTGGAAAGTCCATAGAGGTGGCGGTAATTTCGATTGCCGTGTCGTGGTTCGCCGGGCCGAGGCGGCCGCCGTGTTAGCCGGTTGCGCCGACGATCCGCACGGTGTGGCTGTCGGACAGCTCCAGCGCGTCGATCGCGGTGATGGCGGTGATGCCGACCAGCGGTGCGGCGCCGGCGGTGGTCGTGTCCACACCTTCTGGGGCCGGCGCGATCGAGGTGTCCTGGGGGACGGTGATCAGTTCGGCCCAGCTGCCGTCGTGGACGGTCGGGTTGGCGTGCATGAGGAAGTCGGATGGCCGCTGCCGCCCGCGGACGTCCCGTAGAGGGAGGACGGGGCGCCCGCACTGCATTTCCCGTCGAAGAGGTGTCCCACAGGCGCCTGCCGGGGACCCCGCCTTCGCCCGCGACGCTACTCCTGGCGATTCGTGGTCGGGTAATCCAAGGAAGGGTAAATCGCGGCGCCGGGCGTAGGGTCGGCGGACGTCGCGAACCGCCCGCCGACCCAGCCCTAAGAGCGCGGAAACCGCATGGTGACGAGTGTTCCGGGGCGGCCGTCTTCGATCGTCGACTCGGCTAGGCGCTCGATCACGGCCAAGCCGACGCCGAGTCCGCCGTTTGGCGACTTCGAGTCGACGCCGACGCCGTAGTCACGCACGACGATGATGAGGTGGTCTGCGGTCGTTCGGGCGGCCAGGACTAGCCGGCCGGTCGTGTGCTGGTTTGGGTAGGCGTGCACGACGACATTGGTCGCGGCCTCCGTGACGGCGAGTGCGATGTCGTTCTGAAGTTCGGCGTTGGCGCCGTGGTGCTCGCTCCACAGCTTGATCGCGCGGCGGGCCTGAACGACGTTTGCGGGCGTCGCCGCGAGCCGCTCGTGAAGCTGGTGTCGCCTATCCGAAACCGGGGCCGCCCATAAGTGTGCTGGTTCCCGCTGAATTGTGCTGGTTCCCGCTGCCAGTCCCTCTCAACCCCGTCAGCGGGTCAGCGGATCCGGGTCGCTGTCACGAACGCCTAGCGTTGGGGGCGACTGACGCCGGTCACACCGAGCCGCCCGCTTTGGGTGGCGCGATCGGCTGCCGGGTTCTGGCGAGGATTGGAAGGCGGGGGCGCCTGTACGGCTTCCCGAGGTTAGGTCGCGGCCGGATATCCCGCCTCCGGCCGATGAGCCTGGGGAGGCTCCGCCGCCCATAGAGAGGGATACGACCGTCGAGGCCGCCGGTCGCCGGTCAGGTCGTTTGGGACGCCTCGAGCCAGCCCAGCGCGTCTTGGCGGGTCTCGAGCGTCTTGAACACTGTTTCGGTGTGCAGGAGCGCGAGTACTCGCACCGCGAAGCTGCTGGACGGGGCGACGACGGCGAGGTGCCCGGTCGCTAGTTCGTCGACGCTTTGCTGCGCAGCGACGAGTTTTGCGACGATCGCCGAGTCGATGAACGTGGCCGCCGACAGGTCGACAAGGACTGAGGCTTCGCGGACTCGATGCCGATTCTAAAACACGGCGGATGGGACAATCGTTTAGGTTGGCGGAGCGTTTGGATTGCCGGGACCGCCGGCGAGCACGGTTCGTCGGGTTCTGGGTGGGGTACAGGGTCGCGGCGGGTCGGAGTGCAAGGGCTGGGTCGACAACCCGTCATCGAGCAGGGGAGGCTGGACCACGGTGACGCACCGTCTGGTCGGCCTCCCCGTCTCCGCTAGGCGGGGGCCCGTGACGCCAGCACGAGAATGTCGGTCCGCCCCGCGGGCAGCCACGAGACGGAGCGTCAAGGAGCCGCTCGGCCCACACGCGCCGAGCCGACATCCAAGATAGTCCGCACGTCGGCTGCTGAGCTAAGTACCACGATGCTGTGGGTGGACTCCCGCGAAGCAAGTCTCGCCGGGCGTGATTTCGTGGGGGCGGCGGGGTATGCGATCCCAGTGGAAGCAGGCAAGCCCTGACGTGAGCCCGGTAGACCTTCGCCAGGGCCGGTATGCCGAGAACGAGGCCGCTTACCGGCGCCTCAACGAACGCATCCGCGACTACAAGGAGCACTACGACCGCGCGCAGCCGATGCGGTTCGTGTGCGAGTGTGCGGACGGCGCCTGCATCGACCCAGTCCAGGCCAGCGTGGACGACTACCGCGCAGTGCGCGCCCATCCGAGGCGCTTCATCGTCGCTCCCGGCCACGACGAGCCCGACCTGGAGCGCGTGGTCGAGCACTTTGAGCGTTACTGGGTGGTGGAGAAGTACACCGAGGTCGAATCGGAGGCGACGACGTAACTCCCCTCCCAGTGGGCTCTGATCCGGTCGGTACGATCGCGGGTCGTTGATTGTCCTCGAGGTGAGCCTCCGCGGCGGCGTTCCAGTAGCCGAGTAGGACGATGAGGACGAGCGCGGCGACGGTGAGGATCGTCGGGATGATCCTGGCGCGGCGGAACGGGTCATGGTCAGTCATTGTCGTTCTCGCAGGCTTCGAGCAGGTGCGCGGCGCTGAGCGCGCTGCGCTCGAGCAGGCGTGCGTGCCGGCGCAGGTCAGGATCGAGAGCGCCTGCATGAGATCGGCGAGCTCGTGATAGGGCCGGTCGGCCCACGCCTCGATCGCGGGCTACGCCGCTGCCTATCCGGTCGCCAGGCTCACTGCCGAGTCGTGCGTGTCCCTCTGCGTGTCCCCCGGCGCCGGCTCGCGCCGGGGATTCCGCGTAACCATGGGACGCGCCCGGGAGGATTCGAACCTCCGGCACGCAGATTCGAAGTCTGCTGCTCTATCCCCTGAGCTACGGGCGCCGGGCGCCCATCCTATCCGCGCCTGGCGCGCGCCCCGGCCGCCGGCGGCCGTCCACAGCCGACCGTCGGCGCGGTGGTGCTCCCTCCCCATAGGAGCCCCACCTGCGTGAAAGGGTGACCGGTGGGACTCGAACCCACGTCCTCCTGGACCACAACCAGGGGCTACCACCAGCTGAGCTACGGCCACCGCGTGGGTCGTAGGATACTTCGCCCACGCGCGGGCGTGGCGGAACTGGTAGACGCGCCGGCCTTAGGAGCCGGTGGCCCTGGCCGTGGAGGTTCGAGTCCTCCCGCCCGCACTTTCGGCCCGGCCCGGCCTAACCATCGCCTTGGAGCCGGATCGTGCCGATGGCCGTGGACTTGAACGACGCCGTGACAACGTCACCGGGCTCGAGGCCGAGCCTGTGGGTGGACTCGGCTGCGATCTCGGCGGTCAGCGGCCCAATGGTCACGCGGACGCGATCGCCCGTGGTGAGCATGTGGCCGATCCGGGCGGTGAGGTGGTTCTGCGCGGATGTGTCGCCGGCTTCGCCGCGCAGGATCGTGATCTCCCAGGGCGCGATCAGCACCGCCATGCGGCCGGATGCGGGTTCGGCGAGGCGAATGTGGTCGCCGGTGTCGAGCACGACATCGCGGCCGGTGGCGGTGCCTTCGAGGTAGTTGAGCCCCGCGAACTGCGCGATGAACGCCGTCCTGGGAGCGCGCAGGAGGTCGTCGGAGCGTCCGCTTTGCGTGATGAGGCCATGTTCGAGGACAACCGCGTGCCGTGCGAGGGACATTGCCTCCTCGTAGGAGTGGGTGACGATCAGCACCGGGACGCCTGCCTGCGAGATCGAGGAGGCGAGCTGGTCGGCGATCTCGCCGCGAGTGGCGGGATCGAGCGCCGACAGCGGCTCGTCGAGCAGGAGCAGCTTCGGGTCTCGTGCGAGCGCACGGGCGAGCGCAACGCGCTGGCGTTCGCCGCCGGAGAGTGCGCGCGGCCTGGCCTTCGCCAGATGGTCGATCCCGATCCGGTCGAGCAGCGGATCGACGGGGACACGCGCGCCGTACGCAACGTTCGCGCGCACGCTCATGTGCGGGAAGAGCGCGTAATCCTGGAACACGAAGCCGACCCGGCGGAGATCGGGGGGAGTGCTTCTGCGACCGTCGTACCAGAGCTCCCCGTCACACTCGACGCGGCCCGATTGCGGTGTGAGGAGCCCGGCGATGAGGCGGAGCAGCGTCGACTTGCCTGCGCCGGACGGGCCGATGACGGCGGTTGGTTCTGTGACGTCGAGCTCGGCGTCGAGCGTGAAGTGGCGCAGGGAGTAGGTCAGGCGGGCGTGAAGCGAAGCGCTCGTCCTCGGATCAGCAGTTTGACGGCGATCAGAACGATCGCGCTGACCGTGATCAGGAGCGCCCCGAGAGCAAGAGCCTGGTTGAGGCCCTGCTCGAGCCCGAGGTAGATCGCGATCGGCGCGGTCTCGGTCTTCCCGGGCAGGCTACCGGCAAACAGAATCGTCGCGCCGAATTCGCCCAGTGCTCGTGCCCAGCCCAGGGCAGCGCCCGCGCTGAGGCCCGGAACCGCGACCGGCACCGCGACTCTGAAGAAGGTGCGAGCGGGGCCGGCGCCCAGCGTCCGGGACGCCGCCAGAAGGTCGGGCTCGACCGCCGTGAACGCGGCGATCGCCTGGCGCACGTACAGCGGACTCGCGACGAACGTCATCGCCATCACCACCGCCGCCTTGGTGAACGGGAGGTCGATACCCAGGGCCGTCAGCTGTGGCCCCACCAACCCGAAGCGGCCGAACGCCACCAGGAGGCCCAGCCCGGCAACGGCCGGAGGCAGGACGAGCGGCAGCTCGAACAGCGTGGTCACGAGCGTCTTGCCGACGAATTCCGTCGTCGCCAGCAGGTAGGAGATCGGCGTCCCAAAGACGATCATCAGTCCGAGCGAAACGGCGCTCGTCTCAAAAGAGATCTTGAGCGCCGTCCACGCGCCGGACTGTTGAAATCCCTCCCGCAGGCTCCCCTGCGTGAAGATCGCGATCAACGGGAGCAGCAGGAAGCCGACCGCGATCGCAGTTGTCAGGATGACGACTAGCTTGAGGGGGGCGCGCCGAAGCCGCGCTTCTTCAACGCGGCCTGGCCGGTCGGCCCGTTCACCAGATCGATCCACCACTGCGCCGCCTGTTTGTTTGAGCTGTCCGTGAGCACCCCGATCGGATAGATCGCGGTCGCCTGTGCCGACTCAGGCAGCTTGACCGTCTTGACGTCAGAGCCGGCAGCCTGTGCGTCGGTCACGTACACGAACCCGGCATCGGCCGCACCCGTCGTCACCTTGGCGAGCACGCTCTTCACGTCCACCTCTTTGCTCACGATGTTCAGCTGGCTCTCCTTGATGCCGAGATTGCCGAGCACCTCGATCGTGTACGACCCGATCGGCACCGACGGATCGCCGATGACCAGCTTGGGGTGCTTGCTGACCAGGTCCTTGTACGACGTGATATTCGCCGGATTCGACGCCGGAACCACGATCACGAGCGTGTTCGTGGCGAAGTTCGTGGTCGGGCCAAGCAGGTTCTTGGCCTGCAGCTCCTCCGGGTACTTCGGGCTCGCGCCCGCGAACACGTCGGCCTTCTGGCCCTCCTCGACCTGCGCAGCGAGCTGATCCGTTCCGGCGAAGTTCGGCACCACCTTCCAGCCTGGGTGCTGTTGCTCGAACGTCGTGGCCAGGTCGGTGAACGCCTCGGTCAGCGACGCCGCGGCGTCAACCGTCAACGTCTTCGTGCCCGAACTGCTGGAAGCCCCGCCCGAGCTACCCGAACCGGAGCTGCCTCCACACCCCGCCGCGACAAGAACCGCGGCGACGATCACCGAAAGCGCACGGGCACGTCTCATCGCCGTTCCACCATCACGCTCGTGGCCTTCACCGTCGCCGCCACCGGCACGCCGGTTGCGAGTCCAAGCTCCTCGATCGCATCGCGGGTGATCACCGACACGATCCGGTGCGTCCCCGTCACTTCCATCTCCACCAGACCGACGACGCCGGTCACCTCCACACTCGTCACCATGCCTTCGAACCGGTTCCGTGCAGAGAATCCGGTGCCTAGGCGGACAGGTTCCCGCCCACCCAGCCGCCGGATCTCCTCCAGCGGCACTCGCCGGCAATTTCTGTTGTCCCGCGCGGCCCGGATCTTGCCCTCACGATCCCAGCGCCGGAGCGTATCGATGCTGACACCGAGGGCCTTGGCCGCCTCTCCTATCGGCAGGGATGCAGGGGACGCCTTCGCCATGAAGCGTGGCAAGGTACCACATATGCACCGCCAATGCAGAAAGTGTCGCCACGGCCACCGCGTCGTCGATGATCCCGTCGATCTGGACCAGGAGTTCGGCTCGCCGCGCCGCGGCGCGCCGGCCCGTACCGGAACGAGGCGCTCGCCGACGACATGGAGCGCGAGCTGCGCACCTGAGCGGTGCCGTCAGTGCGGCGGCAGCACGGGCGCGAGCAGCCGCGTGCGCCGCGCGGGCTTGCCGGTCGCGTCCTCGCTGCGGTCGGCGCTCCCGAGGATGCGGACGATCGCCCGCGACGCGACGAAGCGCAGCGGCTCCGGCTCCCAGCGGCGGCTGCGATGGCCCACCCAGGGCAGATGCACGAGGTCGGTGTCGTTCGCGAGGACGAGGTCGGCGAGCGTGCGCCCGGCGATGTTCGCGGCGACCACGCCGTGGCCGGCGTAGCCGCCGGCCCAGCCGAACCCGGACGCGCGATCGAAGTGCACGGCCATCGACCAGTCGCGGGGGACGCCCAGCGGCCCGCCCCAGTGGTGCGTGATCCTGGCCGACGCGGCGGCGGGGAAGTGGCGCCGGATCACCCGCTCCAGGCGCGTGCGCACCTCGGCGTTGCGCTCGTTCTCGTCGGCGATTGGCCGGCTCAGCCGGTACGGCGCGCCGCGCCCGCCGATCGCGATCCGGCCGTCGCGCGTGCGCTGCGCGTAGAAGAACAGGTGCCGCATGTCGCTGACGAGAACGCCGTCCGTCCAGCCGATCTCGTCCCACACGTGCTGCGGCAGCGGCTCGGTGGCGATCATCAGCGAGTACAGCGGCAGGTAGCGGAGCCGCTGCCCCGGCAGCTGCACCGAGTACGACTCCGTCGCCTGCAGGACGATCTCGGCGCGGACGGCCCCGTAGGGCGTGCCCAGCCGGTGCGGGCCGAGCGCGGTCACCGGCGTGCGCTCGTGGATCGTGACGCCGAGCCGCTCGCACGCCTCGGCCAGGCCGCGGACGAGCCGGGCCGGGTCGACGCGGGCGCAGTGCGGGGAGTAGGACGCCTCCAGGCAGCCCTCTACGCCGACGACCGCGCTCGACTCGTCCGGCCCGAGCAGGCGGGAGTCCTCGTCGCCGAGACCGATGGCGTCGAGCTCGTGCTGGCGGGCGCGCAGCCGGGCGAGCTGCGGCTTGGTCGTCGCGACGAAGAGCGAGCCGCCCTTGCGGAAGCCGCAGTCGATGCCCTCGCGCTCGACGGCCTCGCCGACGTGGTCGACGGCCGCGTAGGTCTCGCGGTAGGCGCGCAGGACGGCGTCCCGACCGGCCTCGCGGGCGTAGGTGTCGGCGCTCCCGATCAGGCCGCCCGACACCCAGCCGCCGTTTCGGCCCGACGGCCCGAACCCGGCGATCTCGCGCTCGCAGACGACGATGCGCATGTCCGGCCGGGCGCGGGCGAGGTGGTAGGCGGTCCACAGGCCGGTGAAACCGGCGCCGACGATCGCGACGTCGCAGTCGACGTCGCCGGGCAGCGCCGGCCGCGGCGTGAGCGGCGACTCGATGCCGTCGAGCCACAGGCTGCGCGCGCGGTAGCGCGCCTCGAGTGCTGCCGTCGCCTCCCCGCTCATCTCAGCTTCGCTCCGCACCGCCGTTCCGGCTTCGGCGCACGGGCTTCCACCCGGGGCCGGGCACGCTGCCGCGCAGGAGCTGCGTGTACGGATGCTGGGGCGCGTCGAGGATGTCGGTAGTCGTACCTCGTTCGACCGCGACACCGCGCTGCATGACGATCGTCGTGTCGGTGATCTGGCGCACGACGGCCAGGTCGTGGCTGATCAGGACATAGCTGATCCCGGTCGCCGCGCGGATGTCGGCGAGCAGGTTCAGGATCTGGGCCTGGATCGAGACGTCGAGCGACGCGACCGCCTCGTCGAGCAGGAGGACGCGCGGCTCGGCGGCGAGGGCGCGCGCGATCGCGACCCGCTGGCGCTGCCCGCCCGAGAGGGCGCCGGGGAGGGCGTGCAGCTGGCGGTCGTCCATGCCGACCTGCTCGGCCAGCTCGGCCACGCGGGCGCGGCGCTCGCCGGCCGTGCGGTCGAAGTGCAGCCGCAGCACCTCGTCGATGCACGAGGCGGGCGTCTGGCGGGGGTCGAGCGAGCTGTACGGATCCTGGAACACGATCTGGGTCTCGCGGCCGCGCCGGCGCCGCTGCGAGGCCCGCCGGGCCGGGGAGCTGCGGTCGGCTCCCGCCACCGAGATCCGCCCCGACGTCGGCGTCTCCAGGCCGACGAGCATCCGGGCGAGCGTCGTCTTGCCCGAGCCCGACTCGCCCACGACGGCCAGCGACTCGCCCTCGCCGACGGAGAAGCTGACGTCGTCGACGGCGACGATCTCCTCGCCGCGGGCGGCGCCGCGCACCCGGAACACCTTGCGCAGCCGCTCGACCTCGAGCACGGCGCTAGCCACGGGCACCCGCCTCGTCGTGGAGCGCCCGCAGGCCTGCGTGCACCTCGTCGGCCCGGCGGCAGCGCACGAGCCCGCCGCCCAGCGGCCGCAGCACCTGCTGCTCGGCCGTGCACTGCGGCTCGCGGTACGGGCAGCGGTCGGCGAACGCGCACCCCTCCGGCGCCTCGAACGCCGACCGCGGCCGGCCGGCGATCGCCGCCAGGCGGCCGGAGGCGGCGTCCAGCCGCGGGCGCGCGGCGAGCAGGGCGGCGGTGTAGGGATGGAGCGGGTCGGCGTTCAGGCCGGCGCTCGACTGCTGCTCGACGATCGAGCCGGCGTACATGACGCAGGTGCGGTCGCAGACGGCGCCCGCGAGCTCGAGGTCGTGGGTGATGAAGAGCATGGCCAGGCCGCGGTCGCGGCGCAGGTCGTCGAGGATCGCCATCACCTCCGACTGGGTGGTGACGTCGAGCGCCGTGGTGGGCTCGTCGGCGAGCAGCAGCCGCGGCTCCGCCAGCAGGGCGGCGGCGATCATCACCCGCTGGAGCATCCCGCCGGAGAGCTCGTGCGGGTACTGGCGCAGGCGCCGCGCGCCGTCGTCGATGCCGACCTCGGCCAGCGTCGCCACGGCCCGCCGCTTGGCCTCGTCCTCGCGGACGCCCTTCGACGTGCACAGCGCCTCGGTGAGGAAGTCCCCGATCCGACGCACGGGGTTCGTGTGCGCGCGCGGGTCCTGGAAGATCATCGCGATCCCGTCGGTGCGGTAGCTGCGCAGATCGCGCGTGCCCATCTCGAGCACACGGCGGCCGTCGAAGGCGATCTCGCCGTCGACGATCGCGCCGGCCGGCAGGAGGCGCGCGATCGCGCGGGCCGTCATCGACTTCCCCGAGCCCGACTCGCCCACGAGGCCCACCGCCTCGCCCGCGCGGATCTGCAGCGAGACGTCGTGGATCACCGGCCGCAGCACACCCCCGATCACGAGCTCCACGTGCAGCCCGGAGACGTCGAGCAGAGGGTCGGCCGCGGCGGGCGCTGCGCTCACGAGCAGACCGCCGCCCCGTCGCTGCGCGGGTCGGACGCCGCCTCGAACCTGCCGTCCCCGGCGGGCACGATCGCGTGGGCGTGCCCGGCGTGCTCGCTCTGGCGCGGCATCACGGCCGGCTCGACCCCGGCACGGGCGAACGCCTCGCGGGCGGAGGCGAAGTCCTCCTCGACGGCGACGTCACGGCCGCCGATCTCGAGGTCGCCGATGATCATCCGCGGCGCCGAGACGGCCGTCGCGACGTCGGCCCCCGCTCGCCGCCGAAGCAGCATCTGCGCGTGGATCTGCGCCTGGGCGCGGCCGCCCATCGTCCCCGCCACCCACGCCGGGCGGCCGTCGGCCGTCGCCACGAGCGGCATGAGCGTGTGCAGGGGCCGCTTGCCCGGGCCGAGCGCGTTCGGGCTGGCCGGGTCGGACGAGAAGCAGGCGCCGCGGTTGTGGAGCAGGATGCCGGTCTCGGGCTCGAGCACGCCCGACCCGAAGCCGGAGAAGATGCTCTGGATCAGCGAGACGGAGAGGCCGGTCGCGTCGGCGGCGACGACCGCGATCGTGTCGCCGTGGGCCGGCGTCGTCATCTCGGGCCGCGCGGCCGAGGTCGCCGCCCGCTCCGCCAGGCTCGCGATGTGCTCGGGCGCGAGCAGCGACTCGACCGGCCGGGTCATCGCGGCCGGGTCGGCCAGGTAGGTGTCGCGGTCGCGGGCCGACTCGCGGAAGACGCTCGCGAGCATCGGCGCCTGTGCGCCCAGGGGATCCTCGAGGTCCAGGTGCGCGACGGCAGCCAGGATCTGAGGCAGGCAGAACCCCTGCGAGTTCGCGCCCATGGTGTGGAGCTGGAGGTCGCCGACCGTGTGGCGCAGGGCGGGCTCGATGTCGGCCCGGTGGGCGTCGAGGTCGGCGGTCGTGAGGCGGCAGCCGAGCGCCGCGAGGCCTGCCACGAGCCGCGCGCCGGTCTCGCCGCGGTAGAGCTCGTCGGCGCCGTTCTCCGCCAGCCGCCGCAGCGTGGCGGCGAGGGCGGGCTGGACGAGCGTGTCGCCCATGCGCAGGACCCGCCCGCCGGGCGCGAACACGCCGCGCATGCCGGCATCGGCCGCCACCAGGTCGGCCTCGTCGACCAGGGCGGCCGCGAGCGAGCGCGCCACCGGCACGCCCGCCTCCGCCAGCTCGGCCGCCACGTCGATGGCGGCGGCGGCCGGGCGCGACCCCCACCGCTCGGCCATCACGTGCCAGGCCGAGACCGCGCCCGGGACCGTGATCGTGTGCACGCCGCGCTCGGGAACCTCGCCGCCTGCGGGTGCCGCGGCCGGGGCGCGGCCGCTGGCGTTGATCGCGTGGGCCTCGCCGTCGTGGACGAGGGCCATGATGTCGCCGCCCACGGCGCACATGTGCGGGTAGACGACCGTCAGGGCGCAGGCCGCGGCCAGGGCGGCGTCGACGGCGTTCCCGCCGGCCGCGAAGGCCGCCCTCCCGGCCTCGGTCGCGTCGGCGTGGGGGGAGGCGACGGCATAGCCGCCGCCGTGTGCGGGATCAGGCATCGCGCAGCTCCTCGACGGCGTTGGTGAGCTCGTGCAGGGCACGGGTGTTGGGCACGGGGACTCCGACCATATCCGCGATCTCGACGACGGCGCCGGTCATGCACCCGGTCTCGAGCGGCTTCCCGGCCTCCCAGTCCTGCAGCATGGACGTGCGGTGGTCGCCCACCGCCAGGCCGGCCTCGAGGCGGCGGTCGAGCGACACCGGCAGCTCGATGCCGAGCGCGCCCGCCACCGCCGCGCACTCCTCCATGACGGTGCGGGCGAAGGCCGTGGCCGACGGCGAGGTGCCGAGGCCGCCGAGCGTCGCCCGCGTCACCGTGGTGAGCGGGTTGAACGCGGCGTTCCCGACCAGCTTGAGCCAGATCTGGGGGCGCAGGTTGGGCTCGATCGGGCACTTGAGTCCGCCGGCGACGAACGCCTCGGAGATCGCCCGGCAGGCGTCGGTGCGCTCCCCGCCGGGCGTCCCGATCGTGAACCGCGTCCCCTCGATATGCCTGATGACGCCCGGCGCCACGATCTCGGTCGCGCAGTAGACGACGCAGCCGACGACGTGCTCCGGGGCGATCGACCGGGTGACGACGGCGCCCGGGTCGACGCTCTCGAGCGTGCGCCCGCCGAGGCTGCCGTCGACGCCCTGGAAGTACCACCACGGGATCCCGTTCTGGGCGAAGACCACGGCGGCGCCCGGCCGCAGCAGCTCACCGATCCGGGGCGCCATGTCCGGCAGCCCGTACGACTTGAGGCCGAGGACGACGACGTCGGCCTCGGCGATCGCACCGACGTCGTCGGTGGCCTGCGGGTGCGCCTCGAAGTCTCCCCGCGGGCTCTCGACGCGCACGCCCCGCTCGGCCATCGCGCGCAGATGCTCGCCGCGGGCGATCAGGACGACGTCGGCTCCGCCGCGGTCGAGCGCCGCCCCGACGTAGGCGCCGATCGCCCCCGCGCCGAGCACGGCGAACCTCACGAGCCGCCGTCCGCGAGGTGCGCGGGCATGCGCGAGCGCTGCACCTTCCCCGTCGGCGTCTTCGGGATCTCGGCCAGGACGTGGATCGTGTCCGGCACCTTGAACGCCGCCAGCGACCTGCGCGCGTGCGTGCGCAGCTCCTCCGGGCCGGCGGAGCCGGTGAGGACGACGGCCGCGGCGACGGTCTGCCCGTACTTGTCGTCGTCCACGCCGAAGGCGACCGCCTCGCCGACGTCGGGGTGGGACAGCAGCACGGCCTCGATCTCGTGCGGCGAGATGTTCTCGCCGCCGCGGATGATCATCTCCTTGAGCCGGCCGCGCAGCCGCAGGTAGCCGTCCTCCAGCGTGCCCTCGTCGCCGGTGCGGAACCACCCGTCGAAGAAGGCGTCGGCGTTCGCCCGCTCGTTGTTGAGATACCCGGGCGTGACGCCGGGACCGCGGATGGCCACCTCGCCGGCGGCGCCGGCCGCGACGTCGTGGCCCCGCGCATCGACGACCCGGATCTCCGCCCCGGCCGGGACGCCCACCGAGCCCTCGAAGCGCGGCGCGGGCGGGAGCGGGTTCGACGTCATCTGGTGGCCGGCCTCGGTCATCCCGTACGCCTCGATCATGGGGACGCCGTAGCGGGCCTCCGCCTCGCGCATCAGACGGGGCGAGAGCGCCGAGCTGCACGAGCGGGTGAAGCGCAGGGTGCCGGGAGCCGTGCCGGGCTGGTCGAGGATCATCTGGTGCAGCGTCGGCCCGGCCGAGACCCACGTCACGCCGTGTGCGTCCGCCTGGCCCCAGAACCGGCGCGGGCTGAACCGGCGGGGGACGATCACGGTGCCGCCCGCCGCGAGCTGGGCGAGCGTCGAGGCGACGAGCCCGTGGACATGGAAGAGCGGCATCGCGCAGTAGGAGACGTCGTCGGAGGAGAGCTGGTAGTGCTCGGCGATCGAGCGGGCCTGGGCGGTCAGGTTGCGCTGCAGGAGCGGCACCTGCTTGGGGCGCGACGTGGTGCCGCTCGTGTGCAGGAGCAGGGCGACGTCGCCGGAGTCGCCGCCCGCGCCGTCGCCGTCGGCCGGGAGCTCGGCGCCTGCGAGCGTGAGCAGCGGCTCGGCGCCGGCCCGGGCGGTGACGTCGACAACCGGGATCTTGCCCGCCGCGGCCCGCGCGGCGGGCGCGGCGCCCGCGCCGACGACGAGCAGCTGCGGCGCGAGGTCGTCGAGGTAGAAGCGGTACTCCGGCTCGGTGTAGGCCGGATTGAGGGGTGCCGCCGCCGCGCCGGCGGCGGCCACGCCGAGCAGCACCTCGACGATCTCCGGCCCGTTCGGGAGCACGATCGCCACCCGCCCGCCGCGCTCGACGCCGGCCGATCGCAGCCGGGCCGCGATCGCACCTGCCCGCTCGCGCAGCTCGCCGTGCGCCACCCGCTCGCCGTCGTCGGGACACAGCAGCGCGGGTCGCTCCCCGTCCGGTTGGATCAGCTCGAGCAGCGGTTCGGGGAGCTTCGTCACGGACGTGATGATGACGGTTGACGCGAGCGAACGGGAGTGATAGCTTCGCGGTCGGATGGTCCGACCATTGCGGCAACCCTACCACACCGCCGCGCGGTGAGCGGGGCCGAAAATCCGGTTCCCGCCGTCGACTGGGGGTCGCTCAACCCGCGGGCCGTGCGCCTCTCGGAGTCGGTCGCCGCGCGCCTCGAGGCGATGATCGTCTCGGGCGAGCTGGCGCCGGGTCGGAAGCTGCCGCCGGAGCGCGAGCTGGCGCAGCTCCTGGGCGTGTCACGGGGCCTCGTGCGCGAGTCGATCCACGAGCTTGCGCTCAAGGGGCTCGTGTCACGGCGCCAGGGCCGCGGCACCGAGGTGCGCGGGCCGTACCGGTCGGAGTTCACCGGCGCGATCGTCGGCTACCTGACCCAGAACGCGCGCGAGGTGACCGAGCTGCTCGATTTCCGCGAGGCGCTCGAGCCGCCCATCGCCGCCCGCGCCGCCGAGCGGGCGACGGCCGTCGACGTGCAGCGGCTGCACCGCATCACGACCGAGCTCGAGTCCGAGGCGGATCCCGAGCGGGCGGCCGACCTCGACGCCCAGTTCCACCACGCGATCGCGCTCGCGACCAGAAACCACGTGCTGGTCAAGCTGGTGGAGACGTCGATGGAGGTGCTGAACCAGACCCGCCGCCGCAACCTGCAGACGCCCGAGCGGCGGCGGCTCTCGCGCGACGCCCATCGCGCCATCCTGGCGGCGATCGAGGCGGGCGACGCCGAGACGGCGGAGCGGGCGATGACCGATCACATCCGCGGCGTCGCGAGCCTGGTGATGGGCGCCGACGACGCCGGCCAGTCACGAGTCGAGAGGACGGGGGAGGACGATGACTGAGGATCGCTTCGACCTGTACGAGGAGCTGACCCGGGACGGCCTGTCCCGGTCCGATCTGTTCCGGCGGGGGGCGGCCCTCGGGCTGACCGTGCCGGCGATCGCGGCGATCGCCGCCGCGTGCGGCAACACGTCGAAATCGACGTCGGGCTCCGCGCTCACGTCCGGGGGCGTCACCCAGATCGGCACCGACGTCACGACTCCCGCGCCGAGCGGCGAGCTCGCCCAGCTGAAGTGGGGGCTCTTCTACGAGCCGTCCTCGCTCGACTGGATCTACTCGTACAACTACGAGGAGAACACCGTCGTCACCAACGTGACCGAGTGCCTGATGCGGCTGACGCCCCAGTTCGACATCGTGCCGTCGCTGGCCGAGTCGTACAAGCTCGCCGACGACCTCACCCACGTCTACACGATCCGTCAGGGCGTGAAGTTCCACGACGGCAGCCCGATGACGACCGCCGACGTGATCTACAGCATGAAGCGGAACCTGAACCCGAACTCCTACTGGGCGTTCGCCTACGCGAACGTGAAGAGCGTCGACCAGACCGGCCCGTGGGAGGTGACGGTGCGGATGAAGCGCGCCGACGTCACCTTCCCGGGGCTCATGTCCACGCCGGCCGGCGGGGTCGGGCCGCAGGCCTACCTGAAGGCGAAGGGCAAGAACTACGGCACGCCCGCCGCCGGGCCGGTCGGCACCGGGCCGTTCAAGTTCACCAGCTGGAACCAGGGCGCCAACATCGCCCTCGCCCGCAACGACGCCTACTGGGACACCGCCCATGCGCCCATGACGAAGGCGATCTCGTTCAGCTTCATCCCCGAGGAGACGACGATGACGACCGGCCTCCTGAGCGGCGAGATCGACGGCGCCTACCACACCCCCTACAGCGGTCTGAACCAGCTGCGGTCGTCGTCGGCGGGGAAGCTCTACCTGGGGAAGAGCATGCTCTTCACGGTCATCTACATCTCGACCACCACCGGGCCGATGGCCGACATCAACATCCGCCGCGCGCTGCTGATGGCGGTCGACCGCAAGGCGCTCGCCCAGACGGTCTACAACGGTGCCGCGACGCCGCTTCCGAACACGCAGCTCCCGCTCGCCCAGTGGGGCTACGCCCGCGCGCTCGCCGCGGCGGCCTACGCCAAGCTGCCGCGGCCCGAGGTCGACGTCGCGGCGGCGAAGAAGCTCGCCGCCAAGGGCGATACGAGCGGCACGGTCGTCATCGCCACCCGCGCGTCGTTCCAGCGCTACATCAACATCGCCTCGATCATCCAGGACGCCGGCAAGAAGATCGGGCTCGACGTGCAGATCAAGGCGATCAACCCCAACGACTACGGCGACCTGTTCTTCTCCTCCGACGCGCGCAAGGGCATCGACCTGTTCGTGTCCGAGAACTACGCCGACATCCCCGAGCCGCTGGAGACGCTCTACGACACGGTGACGCCCCAGCCGGCGGACGCCGTCGTGTCGTACAACTACAACGACTACAACAACCCGACGGTCACGCAGAACCTCGACACGGCGATCGGGGAGGCGGACGAGAACAAGCGGGCGGCGCTGATCATCGCCGCCCAGAGCGTCCTCGCCCAGCAACCGGCCAACCTGCCGCTCGTCTCGCCGGCGGTGCCGCTCTTCATGAACTCCCGCGTAACCGGCGCACCGGCGTCGTTCTGCTACCTCTACTACCCCTGGGCTCGGGACATCGGGGCCACCTGACCGGTGGGCCTGGGAGCCTTCATCGCCCGCAGGATCGCCGCGCTCGTGGCGACGCTGCTCGCGACGAGCTTCATCGTCTACGGCGCGGTCTACCTCGCCCCGGGGAGCCCGCTCGACGCCGTCACCGGCGGCCGCCCGCTGCCGCCCGCGACGCTGCGCGCGATCAGCCACGAGTACGGGTTCGACAAGCCGTTCCTGGTCCGCTACTGGGACTGGCTGACCGGGGTGCTGCACGGCGACTTCGGCCGCTCGATCGTGTTCCGCCAGCAGGTGTCGGCGCTGATCGAGCCCCGGATCGGGACGACGGTGTTCCTGGTCGTCTACGCCGCCCTGCTCATCCTCCTCTTCGGCGTCGCCCTCGGCGTGGTGTCGGCGCTGCGCAAGGGCCACACCGACACGGTCATCCTGGGCGCGACCGCCGTCGGCACCTCGACGCCGTCGTTCGTCGCCGCGATCGTCCTGATCTCGATCTTCACCCTCCAGCTGGGCTGGCTGCCGGCGCTCGGGACCGGCTCGGGGTTCAGCGACGAGCTGAAGCACATGACCATGCCGGCGGTGGCCCTCGCGCTCTCCGGCGTCGCGTACGTGGCCCGGCTGACGCGCGCCGCGGCGAACGAGGAGCTGCGCCGTGAGCACGTCGACACCGCCCGCGGCCGCGGCATCCCCGAGCGGCTCGTCATCCGCCGGCACGTGCTCCGAAATGCGCTCATCCCGATCACGACGGTCGCCGGCCTCACCATCGCGAGCCTGATCGCCGGGACGGTCGTCGTCGAGAACGCCTTCGCCCTGAACGGGCTCGGGTCGTACCTGGTCGAGGCGGTCGGCCAGAAGGACATCCCGGTCGTGCAGGCGATCTGCCTCATCCTGGTGGCGGCGTTCATCGTGGTGAACACGGTGGTCGACATCCTCTACGCCGTGATCGATCCCCGCATCGAGGTGGGCGGGAGCGGCCCGTGACCGGCGCCTCGATCGCACCCGCCGGCCGGCGGCTCGTGCTCGCCTGGATGCCCCGCATCGGCGCGGTCGGCGTGGTGAGCGCGATCGTCATCGCCTTTCTCGCGCTCGTCGCCATCTTCGCGCCGCTGCTCGCCCCGCACGACCCGAACGCGATCGACCTGCTGCACACGTTCGCGCCCCCATCCGCCGACCATCTGCTCGGCACCGACGACACCGGCCGCGACCTGCTCTCGCGCCTCATCGCCGGCTCCCGGACGAGCCTGGTCGGCCCGCTGATCGTCGTCATCCTCGAGGTCGCGCTGGGGGTGCCGATCGCGCTGCTGGCCGCGTGGCGGGGCGGGTTCGTCGACGGCATCCTCTCCCGCGTGCTCGACGTGATCTTCGCGTTCCCGGGGATCCTGCTCGCGATCCTCGTGATCGCGTTCTTCGGGGCGGGACTGCGCTCGGCGGTGATCGCGCTCGCGATCGCCCACATGCCCTACCTGGCCCGGGTCACGCGCGGCGCGGCGATCCGGGAGCGGCGGCTCGCCTACGTGCAGGCGCTCGAGGTGCAGGGCTTCTCGGCGTTCCGCATCTGCGCCCGGCACATCGCGCCGAACCTGGTGCCGCTGATCGTCGCCCAGGCGACCGTCTCGTTCGGGTACGTGATGATCGACCTGGCCGGGCTGTCGTTCCTCGGCCTGGGCGTGCAGCCGCCGACGGCGGACTGGGGCGTGATGGTGGCCGCCGGCGAGCAGAACATCCTGGCCGGGCACCCGGAGCAGTCGCTCTACGCGGGCGCGCTGATCGTGATCACGGTCTGCGCCTTCACGCTGCTCGGCGAGCGCCTCGCCGAGCGCCGCGCGCCCTGACCCAAAAGGGGGTTGTCCAGTTCTTCACCGGCCCGTAGGCTCGTGGAGACGCGGGGTGTGGGCCCCGCCCGGTACCAAAGGAGTGCAGGTGTCCCTTCAGACGGCTGATGTCGCCCATATCCTCATGGCCATCGCGGCGCTGCTGCTCGTGGCGCACGGGATGGGCTCCCTGTTCGTGCGCTTCCGCCAGCCGCGGGCGATCGGCGAGGTGATCGGCGGCCTGCTGCTCGGCGCCACCCTCTTCGGCGAGCTCGCGCCGCACGCGCAGGCCTGGCTCTTCCCGACCACCGGCGCCACGCCCACGGTGCTCGCCGCGGTCAACCAGCTCGGCCTGCTCCTGCTGCTCTTCATAACCGGCGTCGAGATCCGGCGCGTCTTCCACCGCGAGGAGCGCCGCACCGTCGGCGCCGTCTTCGTGGCCGGGATGCTGATCCCGTTCCTCGCGGGCATCGCCATCCTCCAGTTCACGAACCTGCACCGGATGTGGGGCCCGAACGGCAACACCAGGTCGTTCCTGCTCGTCTTCGCCATCTCGATGGCCGTCACCAGCATCCCGGTGATCTCGCGGATCATGCACGACCTCGGCATCCTCGACACCAACTTCGCCCGGGTCGTCCTCGGCGTCGCCGTGCTGGAGGACCTGGTGCTCTACGTCGTGCTCGCGATCGCGATCGGCTACGCGGGCGCCCAGGCCGGCGCGCTGTTCGGCCTGCCGGATGCCCTCGGCATCACGGGCGGCTCGAACACCGACCTCGGCTACCACGTCCTCGCCACCGTCGCCTTCCTGGCCGTGGCGCTCCTGGCCGGCCCGGCCACGTACCGGTGGATCGGCGGCCTGCGCGTGAACCTGATCCAGCGCGCGAGCCCGATCGCCCACCAGCTGACGTTCATGCTCCTGCTCACGATCGCCGCCCTCGGCCTGGGCATCGAGGCCTTCTTCGGCGCGCTCGTCGCGGGCATCGTCGTCGGATCGACCGAGCCGGAGCCGTCCGAGGCCACCATGGCGCTCACGAGCTTCGCCCTCGCCTTCTTCATCCCGATCTACTTCGCGATGATCGGGCTCGGCCTCGACCTGGTGCACGGGTTCAGCGTCGTGTTCTTCGCCGGCTTCCTGCTCGCCGCCTGCGCGATCAAGGCCGCGAGCGTCTTCCTCGGCGCCCGCGCGGCGGGCGAGAACAGCCGTTCCTCGCTCAACCTGGCCGTCGCCATGAACGCCCGCGGCGGCCCCGGCATCGTCGTCGCCTCGACGGCGTTCGCGGCCGGGATCATCAGCCAGCCGTTCTACGCCGTCCTCGTCCTGCTCGCGATCGTCACCTCGCTCGCGGCCGGCGCCTGGCTCGACCGCGTGCCCCGTGACGAGCTGCTCACGCGGCCCGGCGACACGCCCGCGGACGCCGTTCCCGAGGTGGCTGCCGCCGTCGTCTGACCGACCGGTCGCGCCGGTGGCACACCCGTCCCGGCGCGACTAAGGTTAGAGAACGGCTCCGGGGGCATGACCCACGGCGTCTCCCCCGTATGAAGACCCAGGTCTCCGAACTCGCCGACAACCGTGTCCGCCTCGATATCGAGGTGCCCGCGGGCGACGTCGACCACGCGTTCGACCACGCGCTGTCCGACCTGTCGCAGTCGGTCCGCGTGCCCGGGTTCCGCAAGGGCAAGGCGCCGAAGCCGCTCGTCATGCGCCAGGTCGGCCGCGACACCGTGGTCGAGGAGGCGCTGCGCGACCACCTGAGCGGCTGGTACTCGCGCGCCGTGGCCGTCGCGGGGATCGACCCCATCGACCGGCCGACGATCGACTGGACGGACGGCCCCAACGAGGGCGCGCCGTTCGCGTTCACGGCCGAGGTGGAGGTGAAGCCGCCGCCGGAGGTGAAGTCCTACAAGGGCCTCGAGGGCGTCAAGGAATCGCCCGACGTGCCGCAGGAGGCGGTCGACGCCGAGATCGAGCGGCTGCGCGCGTCGGTCGCGGAGCTGACCGCGGTCGAGCGCGGCGCCCAGGAGGGCGACTTCCTCGTCATCGACTTCGAGGGCACGACCGACGGCACGCCGTTCGACGGCGGCTCCGGATCGCAGTACGCGGTCGAGCTCGGCGCCGGCCGGCTGGTCGCCGAGCTGGAGCAGGGCCTGGTCGGCATGAAGGCGGGGGAGGAGCGCGACATCCCGCTGACGATGCCCGAGGACTATGCCGCCGAGCACCTGGCCGGCAAGGACGTCAGCTTCCACGTCAAGGTGAGCGACGTGAAGGAGCGCGTGCTGCCCGAGCTCGACGACGAGTTCGCGATGTCCGTGAGCGAGTTCGACACGCTGGACGAGCTGCGCGCCGACATCCACGAGCGCGTGCGCACGGTGATCGAGTCCGAGTCCGAGCGCCGGTTCCGCTCGTCGGTGCTGGACGCGCTCGGCGCCGAGCTCGAGACACCGGTGCCGGACGCCCTCGTCCAGAGCCGGCTCTCGAGCATGACCCGCTCGTTCAGCCAGACGCTCCAGGCCCGCGGCGTCTCCCTCGAGGACTACCTGCAGGTGACCGGGCTGACCCCCGAGCAGCTCGTCGAGGACATGCGCGGGCAGGCGCTCGACCTCGTCCGCAAGGACCTCGCGCTCGAGGCGGTCGTTGCCGCCGAGGAGATCGAGGTCACCGACGAGATGGTCGAGGAGTGGGTCCGCGAGCAGGCCGCCGAGGCCGGCGAGGACGTCGACCAGGCGGTCGAGCGGCTGACCGGCGACCAGGCCGCATTGACCGCGCTGCGGCTCGACCTGGCCGCCCAGAAGGCGCTCGACATCGTGACCGAGAATGCCAAGCCGATCACGGCCGAGCAGGCGGATGCGAAGCAGAAGTTGTGGACGCCCGAGAAGGAAACTGCGCAGGAGAGCGCCAAGTCTTCTGCGATCTGGACCCCCGGCGCGAGCTAGCCGGCCTACCCGAGGAGCACACACGTGAGTCCACTGATTCCGATGGTGATCGAGCAGACGTCGCGGGGCGAGCGGTCCTTCGACATCTACTCGCGGCTGCTGAACGAGCGCATCATCTTCCTGGGGACGCCCGTCGATGACCAGATCGCCAACCTGATCGTGGCCCAGCTGCTGCACCTCGAGAGCGAGGACCCGGACAAGGACATCTCGCTCTACGTCAACTCTCCGGGCGGCAGCGTCTACGCCGGCCTCGCCATCTACGACACGATGAACTTCGTGAAGCCCGACGTGCAGACGATCTGCGTCGGCATCGCGATGAGCATGGGCGCCCTGCTGCTCGCCGGCGGCACCAGGGGCAAGCGCATGGCACTGCCGAACGCCAAGATCCTGATCCACCAGGTCAGCTCTGGATTTCAGGGCCAGGCGACCGATATTGAGATACATGCCCGCGAGATCATCGACCTGCGCAAGCGCCTCGACCAGATCATCGCGGACAGGTCGGAACAGCCGATCGAGAAGGTCGCCCGGGACACGGAGCGCGACTTCTTCATGAGCGCCGACGAGGCCAAGGAGTATGGGATCATCGACCGCGTGATCGCCCACCACTAGATGGCACGCCCCACCGACACCAACGAACAGCTCCTGTGCAGCTTCTGCGGCAAGTCGCAGCGCCAGGTGAAGAAGCTGATCGCCGGGCCCGGCGTCTACATCTGCGACGAGTGCATCGATCTCTGCAACGAGATCATCGACGAGGAGCTGACCACCCCGGCCCAGCTCGATCTCGACAACCTGCCGCGGCCGAAGGAGATCTACTCCGTCCTGAACGACTACGTCGTCGGCCAGGAGGAGGCCAAGCGGACGCTGTCCGTCGCGGTCTACAACCACTACAAGCGCGTGCAGATGGCGGGGCAGACCGACTCCGACGTCGAGCTGCAGAAGTCGAACATCCTGCTGCTCGGGCCCACCGGCTGCGGCAAGACCCTCCTGGCGCAGACGCTGGCGCGGATCCTGAACGTGCCGTTCGCCATCGCCGACGCGACGGCGCTGACCGAGGCCGGCTACGTCGGCGAGGACGTCGAGAACATCCTTCTCAAGCTGATCCAGGCCGCCGACTTCGACGTGAAGAAGGCCGAGACCGGGATCATCTACATCGACGAGGTCGACAAGATCGCCCGCAAGGCGGACAACCCCTCGATCACGCGCGACGTGAGCGGCGAGGGCGTCCAGCAGGCGCTCCTGAAGATCCTCGAGGGCACCGTCGCGAGCGTGCCGCCGCAGGGCGGGCGCAAGCACCCCCACCAGGAGTTCCTGTCGATCGACACGACGAACATCCTGTTCATCTGCGGCGGCGCCTTCGCCGACCTGGACAAGATCATCGAGCGCCGCATCGGCCGCAACTCGGTCGGCTTCGGCGCCGAGCTGCGGTCGCGCAAGCACGGCCCGTCGAAGGATCTCTTCCCGCAGGTCATGCCGGAGGATCTGATCTCCTACGGCCTGATCCCCGAGTTCATCGGCCGCCTGCCGGTCGTCTCGGCGGTGCACGCGCTCGACAAGGAAGACCTGATCCGGATCCTGCTCGAGCCGAAGAACGCGCTCGTCAAGCAGTACCAGCGCTTCTTCAACTACGACTCGATCGACCTCGTCTTCACCGACGACGCCCTGGCGGCGATCGCGGCCAGCGCGCTCGAGCGCGCCACCGGCGCCCGCGGCCTGCGCTCGATCATCGAGTCGGCGCTCCTGAACGTGATGTTCGACCTGCCGTCGCGCAAGGACGTCAACAAGTGCGTCGTGACCAAGGAGACGATCGAGAAGCACCTCGATCCGACGCTGGTCACCGAGGGCGGCCAGGAGCTCGACGTCACCGACGAGCTGCGCGAAGAGTCCGCCTGAATAAACGGGGTCAGACCCGAACAGTGCGACGGAAGTGTCACGGCCGACGTCGGGTCAGACCCCGGTTGTCGGGCTACCGGTCGTGCACCGCGCCGTAGGCGAGCACGCCGCCGAAGGCGAGCAGGCCGAGGCCGGCGATCGCATCGGCGATCCGGATCGCCCGCGGGCCGGCCGCACGGCGGACGACGGCGATGCCGCTCGCCAGGGCCGCCATCCAGGTCGCGCTGCCGAGGGCGACGCCGAACACGAGCATGGCCGCGGTGCTCGCCGACGTGCCCGTCCGGGCGCTGGCGGCGGCGAAGATCGCTGCCCAGGACGCGATCGTGAGCGGGTTCGACGCCGTCCCGACGAGCGACGTCACGAAGGCGCGGCGCGGGCCTGACACCTCGTAGTCGAGCTCGCCGCCCGTGCGCACCCGGAACGCGCTCCAGAGCGTGCGGGCGCCGAGGACGATGAGCACGGCGCCGCCCGCGACGCCGAGGACGACCCGGAGCGGGCCGATCGTCAGCAGCGGCACCGCCCCGGCGGCGCCGAGGGTTGCATAGGCCGCGTCGATCACGGCGACGCCGGCGCCGATCGCGAGCCCGACGGCCCACCCGCGGCGCAGGGTCGAGCGGATCAGGAAGAGCGACATCGGCCCGAGCTGGAGCGCGACGAAGAACCCGAGGCCGAATCCCACGAGGACGGCGTGCACGGCGCCAGGTTACCCGACGCCGAAGCCTCCGAGCTCAGCCCTGCCGGATCCGCGCGCGGGCGCAGCGGCAGCGCACCGGCACCGCCGCGCACTCGCCGCAGCGCGACTGCACCTGCACCGCCGCCCAGCAGGCGAGCAGGAACAGGCACACGGCCGCGCCGAACGCCTGGCTCGGGTCGAACGTCAGCACCGCGTGTCCCGGATGCTGGAGCACGTACTCGTGCCAGAAGGCGGTCTCGCGGGTCATGCCGGGACCATCGACCGGCGAGGCGGAAACTTGACGGCCCACTACGATTGGCGTCCATGGACGCCCGCTACGACCCCGCCACCGCCGAGCGGCCGATCTTCGCCCGCTGGCAGGGCTCGGGCGCCTTCGCCGGCGATCCCCGCTCCGGCCGCGAGCCGTACGTCATCGCGCTGCCGCCGCCGAACGTGACCGGCGACCTCCACATGGGCCACGCCCTGCAGGACACGATCATGGACGCCCTGATCCGCCTGCACCGCATGCGGGGGCGCGAGGCGGAGTGGATCTGCGGCACCGACCACGCCTCGATCGCCGTCCACAACGTCATCGAGAAGCAGCTGCGCGCCGAGGGCACCGACCGGCACGCGCTCGGCCGCGACGCGTTCGTCGAGCGCACCTGGGAGTGGAAGAACCGCACCGGCGCCACCATCATCGAGCAGACCAAGCGCCTCGGCTGCACGCTCGACTACGAGCACGAGCGCTTCACCATGGACGAGGGCTACGTCCGGGCCGTGCTGACCATGTTCGTCGCGCTCTACCGCAAGGGGCTGATCTACCGCGGCAACCGGATGGTGAACTGGTGCCCCGGCTGCCGCTCGACGATCTCCGACCTCGAGGTGCGCTACGAGCACGCGGTCGACACCCTGTACGAGGTGCGCTACCGGATCAAGGACACGGACGACTTCCTGGCGGTCGCGACGGTGCGCCCCGAGACGATCCTCGCCGACGTGGCCGTCGCGGTGCACCCCGACGACGAGCGCTACCGCCACCTGGTGGGGAAGACGGCGATCGTGCCCCTCGTCGACCGCGAGGTGCCGATCATCGCCGACGAGTACGTGAAGATGGACTTCGGCACCGGAGCGCTCAAGGTGACGCCCGGACACGACCCGAACGACTTCGAGATCGGCGTGCGCCACGACCTGCCCCAGCCGGCGGTGATCGGCTTCGACGGGCGCATGACCGAGGACGCCGGCGAGTTCGCCGGCCTCCCCGCCGCCGAGGCCCGTCAGCGGGTCGTCGATGCGCTCTTCGCGCAGGGGCTCCTGGGCGACGAGCAGCCGTACGAGCACGAGGTCGGCCACTGCGACCGCTCGGGCGACCGGATCGAGCCGCTCGTGTCGCTCCAGTGGTTCATGCGCATGGAGGAGCTCGCCGCGCCCGCCATCGCCGCCGTCCGCGAGGGCCGCGTGCGCTTCACACCCCGAAACCAGGAGCGCATCTTCTTCGACTGGATGGAGAACATCCGCCCCTGGTGCGTCTCGCGCCAGCTCTGGTGGGGCCACCAGATCCCGGTCTGGTACTGCCCGGACGGCCACGAGACGGTCGGCCTCGAAGACCCACCCGCCTGTGCGACGTGCGGTTCGGGCGACCTCGTCCGTGACCCGGACGTGCTCGACACCTGGTTCTCGTCGGCGCTGTGGCCGTTCGCCACCCTGGGCTGGCCCGACGACACCGAGCGCCTGCGCGCGTTCTACCCGGGCCACGCCCTGACCACGGCCCGCGAGATCATCAACCTGTGGGTGGCGCGGATGCTGATGATGGGGCTCGAGTTCATGGGCGAGCTGCCGTTCACCGACGTCGTCATCCACTCGACGATCCTGGCCGCCGACGGCCGGCGCATGTCGAAGTCGCTCGGCACCGGCATCGACCCGCTCGACCTGGTGGACCGCTACGGCGCCGACGCCACCCGCTACGGCCTCCTGAAGATGAGCTCGACCCAGGACGTGCGCTTCTCGGAGGGCATGATCGCCGAGGGGGCGAAGTTCGCGAACAAGCTGTGGAACGCCGCCCGGTTCGTGCTGACGCAGGCCGACACCGCGGTCGAGCCGGCGCCGGCCGGGTCGGAGCCCGCCGACCGCTGGGTGCGCTCGCGGCTCGCCGCCGCGACCGGCGAGATCCTCGACCTGCTGGGCCGCTACGAGTTCTCGGCGGCGGTGAAGACGCTCTACGCGTTCGTGTTCGACTTCTGCGACTGGTACATCGAGGCGGCCAAGCCCCGCCTGGCCGGCGCGGACGCCGATGCGCGGCGCGACGTGTCGGCGAACCTGCTCTGGACGCTCGAGCGGATCCTGGCCCTGACCCATCCCATCTGCCCGTTCGTGACCGAGGCGGTGTGGTCGCACCTCCCCGGCGAGCGCGGACTGCTGATGCTCGCGCCGCTGCCCGAGCCCGTCGCCGACCACGTCGACCCGGGAGCCGAGGCAGACGTGCGGGCCGCGATCGACGCCGTGTCGCAGGCGCGATCGACGCCCGACGTCCGCCTGGTGCTGCCGCACGGGTTCGCGGCGGCCGGGCTGGTACGCGCGCTCGCACCGCGCGCCACCCAGGTGGTGGAGGACTCGGTCGCGACGGTCGTGGTCGAGGCCGCCGCCGAGGATCCGGCGATCGTGCGGCGGCGGCTCGAGGGCGAGATCGCCCGAGCCCGCTCCGAGCTCGAGCGGTCGCGCTCGATGCTCGCGAACGAGCGCTTCACCGACAAGGCTCCGCCGCAGAAGGTCGAGGAGGAGCGCGCCAAGGAGGCCCGCTACGCGGCCGAGCTCGAGGAGCTGGAGGCGAGGCTGCGGGAACTGGTTTGACGGCCGCCGATGCCTACATCGACTCGCTGCAGCTCTTCGGGATGCAGTTCGGCCTCGAGCGGATGCGCGACCTGCTCGACCGGCTCGGCAACCCGGAGCGCGCGTTCGACGCGATCCACGTCGTCGGCACGAACGGCAAGGGCTCGACGACGCTCTTCGCCGAGGCGCTGCTGCTGGCGGAGGGCGTGACGGCCGGCGCGTACCTCTCGCCGCACCTGACCTCGTTCAGGGAGCGGATCCGGACCGGCGGGCGCGAGATCGACGCGGCCGCCTACGAGACGGCGGTTTTGCGCGTGCGCGAGGCCGTCGGGACCGAGGTGACCCAGTTCGAGGCGCTCACCGGCGCCGCCTTCGCCGCCTTCGCGGCGGCGGGGGTCGAGTGGGCCGTCGTCGAGGCCGGCCTGGGCGGCCGCCTGGACGCCACCAACGTGCTCGCGCGCTCGCGCGTCCAGGTGCTGACGAACGTGTCGCTGGAGCACACCGAGCTGCTCGGTGACACGCGCGAGGCGATCGCGGCCGAGAAGACGGCGGTCGTGCCGCCGGGCGGCGCCGTCGTCATCGGCGAGCCGGGTTGGGAGGGGTTTGTGCCCCAGGCGCGTACTGTCAGGCAGGTGACGGTGGCCGGGACATACCAGGATCAGAACCGGGCGGTGGCGCACGCCGCGGTCGAGCTCGCCCTCGGGCGCGACGTCGACCCGGTGCCGATGCTGGCCGTCAGCGTGCCCGGACGGATGGAGGTGCGCGGGCACGAGCCGCTCGAGATCTGGGACGGCGCTCACAACCCGGCCGGGATGCGCCGGCTGGTGTCGGAGCTGCCCGGCCTGGTCGGCGACCGCCGCTGCGTGGCCGTGTTCTCGACGCTGGGCGAGAAGGACGTGCGGGCGATGGTCGACCTGCTGCGCCAGGTGTGCCCGACGATCGTCGCTACACAATCGACCAATTCGCGCGCACTTGCGGCGGATACACTTGGATCCCTCACAGGAGGCCCCGCCGAGCCTGATCCGGTGGCGGCCCGAGAGCGCGCCATCGCCCTCGCCGGGCGGTCGGGAGCGGTTGTCATTTGCGGTTCCCTGTATCTTTTACATGACCTGACGACACGGCCGGCCGGCGCCGGGACCTCGCCGGCGTCCGTACACTGAGCGACCTCTCCGTGCTTTTCGCCGTCACCTCAACCTCCACCACCGACAGTTCGGGCGCCTTCTCGAACGTCACCAGCTTCTTCGACTCGAGCTATTTCTCGGCGTTCGAGAAGCTGATGATCCTGTTCGCGCTCGCGCTCTACGCCGCGCTCGTGTTCTGGACGTGGAAGGACGCGCGGCGCCGGATCGAGGACCCCGTGATCGTCGGCGTGTGCGTCGCGACGGCCGTCTGCTTCCCCTTCGTCGGCGTGCTGATCTACCTGATCCTGCGGCCGCCGGAGTACCTGGCCGACGTCCACGAGCGCGAGCTCGAGATCCGGGCGATGGAGCGCCGCCTCGGCGCCGACTCCACCTGCCCGTACTGCCGCAACCCCGCCGAGGCGAGCTTCCTGTCCTGCCCGCACTGCGGCACGAAGCTGAAGCAGGCCTGCCGCCGCTGCAAGGCCCCCCTCGACCCGACCTGGCGTCTGTGCCCGTACTGCGAGACCGTGGCGACGACGCTGCCGCAGCCCGAGCGGCCGCGGCGCGGGACGAGCCAGCGGACCACCACCGAAGCCTGACCCACCACCGGGGGAGCACACCGTGGCAGACGTCGAGCGCACGCTGTTCCTGATCAAGCCCGATGCCGTGGAGCGGGGGCTGATCGGCGAGATCGTGGCCCGCTTCGAGCGGCGCGGGTTCCGCATCCGCGGGATGAAGCTCGTCCGCGTCAGCGAGCAGCAGGCCGCCGAGCACTACGTCGAGCACGTCGGCAAGCCCTTCTATCCCGAGCTGGTCGAGTTCATCACGTCCGGCCCGGTGGTCGCGATGGTCATCGAGGGGCTCGGCGCCGTCGCGGCCGTGCGGTCGATGATGGGCGCGACCAACCCGCTCGACTCGGCACCCGGGACGATCCGGGGCGACTTCGCGCTCGACCTCGGCCAGAACGTCGTGCACGGCTCCGACTCGCAGGCC
Source organism: uncultured Actinomycetes bacterium (assembly GCA_963731515.1). Taxonomy (GTDB): domain Bacteria; phylum Actinomycetota; class Thermoleophilia; order Gaiellales; family JAICJC01; genus JAICJC01. Next base: position 206,558 of record CAVSVU010000017.1, read on the forward strand.
TCCGCCGCGCGCGAGACGGCGATCTTCTTCACGGACGCTGAGCTCACGGGATGATCCAGGACGGGCTGGCGCGGTCGCAGCCCCTGCGGCTGGCGTCGCGCTCGCCCCAGCGGCGCGCGATCCTCACGATGCTCGGCATCGAGTTCGACGTCGTCACGCCGGACTACGACGAGCCCGAGCTCCCCGGCACGCCCGAGGAGATCGCCGTCGCGCACGCCCGGGCCAAGGCGGCCTCGGTCGAGGGGGAGCGCGTCCTCGGCGTCGACACGATCGTCGTCATCGACGGCCGTGTGCTGGGCAAGCCGTCGGGCGAGCGCGAGGCGCGCGAGTACCTCGGCCTGCTCTCCGGGCGCACGCACGCCGTCCATTCGGGCCTGTGCCTGCGCGCCGGCGGGACGGAGCACGTGCGCCACGCCGTCACCGAGGTCACCTTCGCGCCGCTCGACCAGGGGGACGTCGACTGGTACCTCGCATCCGGCGAGTGGCGCGAGCGGGCCGGGGCCTACGCCGTGCAGGGCCTGGGGGCGGCGCTGGTGCGATCGATCGCGGGCGACTACCAGAATGTGGTCGGCCTGCCCGTCCCGGCGTTGATCGACGCGATGGCAGCGGCGGCGATACGCTAGAATCGATTAGCCGTTTTTGGGGCGAATTGCAGCCAATCCCCGCACCTACACCATCAGCTTCCTCAACTCTCTCACCGGTCTTGGCGGCCGCGACATGGCCGTCGACCTCGGCACCGCGAACACGCTCGTCTACGTGCGTGGGCGCGGCATCGTGCTGTCCGAGCCGTCCGTCGTGGCGATCGATCAGCACTCCGGCGAGGTGCACGCCGTCGGGATCGAGGCCAAGCGGATGCTCGGGCGCACGCCGGGCAACATCTCGGCCATCCGCCCGCTGAAGGACGGCGTCATCGCCGACTTCGACGTGACGGAGCAGATGCTGCGCCACTTCATCCAGAAGGTGCACCAGAACCGGTTCGCGCACCCGCGCGTCGTCGTGTGCGTGCCGTCCGGCGTGACCGGGGTCGAGAAGCGGGCCGTGATCGAGGCGACGGAGTCGGCCGGGGCGCGGCAGGCGCTGCTGATCGAGGAGCCGATGGCCGCTGCGATCGGCGCCGGCCTGCCGGTGTCCGAGGCGACCGGGAACATGATCGTCGACATCGGCGGCGGCACGACCGAGGTGGCCGTGATCTCGCTGGGCGGGATCGTCGTCAGCCAGTCGATCCGGGTCGGCGGCGACGAGCTCGACGAGGCGATCATCGAGCACGTGAAGCGCGAGTACAAGCTGATGATCGGGCCGTCGACGGCCGAGGAGGTGAAGCTCGAGATCGGCTCCGCCGCCGAGCTCCCCGAGGAGGTCGAGGCCGAGATCCGCGGCCGCGACCTGGTCACGGGCCTGCCGAAGACGGTCGTGCTCTCCTCCAAGGAGGTGCGCCACGCCCTCGACGTGCCGCTGAACCAGATCATCGACGCGGTCAAGCAGACGCTCGACAAGACGCCGCCGGAGCTGGCGTCGGACATCATGGACCGGGGCATCGTGCTGGCCGGCGGCGGGTCGCTGCTGCAGCGCATGACCGACCGGTTGCGGGCCGAGACGCAGATGCCAGTCCACCTGGCCGAGTCGCCGCTCACGTGCGTCGCGGTCGGCTCCGGCCGGTCGCTCGAGGAGTTCGAGGTCATCTACCGGGCGAACCAGACCTACGCGGCCAGCCGCCGCAACGGGCGCCGCCAGTACCACTACTGAGCTTTGAGGGTGCGACCTAAGGGCGGGCGTGAGTCGTGGTGATGCTCACCGCGCCGATCACCTATGGGCAGGCGATCATCCTCGGCCTGCTCCAGGGCGTCGCCGAGCTCTTCCCGATCTCGAGCCTGGGCCAGAGCGTGGTGGCGCCGCGGGTGTTCGGGTGGGACATCCACCAGGACGACAACTACTTCATCGCCTTTCTGGTGGCGACCCACCTGGCGACGGCGATCGTCCTTCTCGGGTTCTTCTGGCAGGACTGGATGCGCATCCTCGCCGGCATGTGGCGCTCGCTCCGGGAGCGCGAGATCTCGCCGGCCAACCCGGACGGGAAGCTCGGCTGGCTGATCGTGGTCGGCACCATTCCGGCCGGCATCCTGGGCCTGCTCTTGCAGGACAGGCTCCAGTCCGTGTTCGCGTCGGCGCGCTCGGCGGCGTTCTTCCTGATCCTGAACGGGCTCATGCTGTTCGGCGCCGAGGCGCTGCGGCGACGCGCGCCGGGCGTGCCGGAGGGCGAGGAGGACGGCGACCACCGCATCGCCCACCGGGCCGGCTGGCGGCACGCCGTCGGCGTCGGAGCCTCGCAGGCGATCGCCCTGATCCCCGGGTTCTCGCGGTCCGGTGCGTCGATGGGCGGGGGCCTCCTCGTCGGCTTCTCGAACGAGGACGCCGCCCGGTTCGCGTTCCTGCTCGCCACCCCCATCATCGGAGCCGCGGCCATCCTCAAGATCCCGGTGCTGCTCGGCCCCGACGGCGACGGGGTGCGCGGGCCGGCGCTGATCGCGTCGCTCTGCTCGGCCGCGACAGCCTACGTGTCGGTCCGCTTCCTGATGCGCTACTTCGAGACGAACCGGCTGACGCCGTTCGCCGTCTTCTGCTTCGTCGAGGGGATCGTGCTCTCGGTCTGGTTCGCCCTCAGCTAGAGCTGGGGCTCGAGCCGGCGGCGTGGCTGGGGTCCGCTCTGGAACCAGGCGAAGGCGAAGCAGGCGAGGCCGAGCAGGAACGAGGCGACGCCGTGCTTCACGTGCACGGCCGACACGCCGTCCTCGTGCCCGAGGAAGTTCGGCAGCGGCAGCGACTTGGGCGGGACCGTCCAGTACATGATCGCGATGGCGATGAAGGCGATCCCCGCCACGACGCCGAGGGAGACGAGTGCGCGTTGTCGGGTCATGGCCCGAGTATCCGCCTCGAGATTGGTCCCCCGTTGGCGACCGGCGGTGCATAACCGGTGCCAGGCACCGGATATTGAGCGGAGTATGCGGGGGGTTCCCGAACCCGTCAGGTAGAATCGCCCGACCGACCCGCCCGAAGGATGCTGCTCCAAAAGAATCGTGCCATACGCAGGCGGGCCGTCGTTGGCCTGCTCATCGCCGCCTCGCTCACGCTCCTGACGATGTCCTACCGGGAGGGGTCGACCGGCGTCGTCGGCTCCGTGCAGAACGGGGCCGTCGAGGCGACCGCGCCGTTCGCCAGCGTCGCCCACCGGGTCACGAGCCCGTTCGTGGACGGCTGGCACTGGACGACCGGGCTGATCGATGCCCGCGACCAGACGGCGAAGCTGCACCTGCTCGAGGCCCAGAACGGGCGCTACGCCTCCATGATCAAGCAGCTCAAGAGCGAGAACGCGATGCTGGGGAAGCAGGCCCACTTCGTGCAGCAGAACCCGAGCTTCCACCCCGTCTCCGGCTCGGTGATCGCGGCGTCACCCGAGAGCGATACGCCGTCGGTCCTGCTCGGGATCGGCAGCGACCAGGGCGTGCAGATCAACGACCCGGTGATCGCCCCGCTGTCGAGCGGCGGCGCGCTGGTCGGCCGGGTGGCGCACGTGACGGGCAGCACGGCGACCGTGCAGGTCCTGCTCGACCCCGCCATCGGCGTGACCGCCTCGGTGCAGGCTCGGCAGGGCGCGAACGGGACCATCGTCCCCAGCACGGGCACGCCGGGCGAGCTGACGATGGCACAGGTGCCGCAGTCGGCGCTGGTGAAGGACGGCGACACCGTCGTCACGACCGGCTACACCGGCCGGCTGAAGTCGATGTACCCCGACGGCATCCCGATCGGCCGGGTGACCTACGTGAAGAACGACGACCTGGGGCAGGAGAACAAGCAGATCCAGGTGACGCCGTTCGTGAACTTCGACAACCTCTCCGGGGTCGTCGTCCTGGAGCTCCACTAGGTGCTCGACTACCCCAAGGCGCTCGTCTGCGTGTTCCTGCTGATGGTGGTGCAGATCTCGGTGACGCCGCAGCTCTACCCGTTCGGCGGCGGGCCTGACCTGATCGCGATCCTCGTCGTCGCCCTCGCCCTGTGGCGCGGGATCGAGCTGGCAGCGGTGGTCGGGTTCGCCGGCGGGCTCCTGCTCGACGCGGTGCTCTACCGCCACCTCGGCATGAGCTCGCTCGCCTACCTCGCCTGCGCGTGGATGGTCGCCACCTTCTCCGGCCGCGGCGAGGCGGGGGCGGGAATGCTCGAGCCGGTGCCGCCGCGGCCGCTCCCGTGGGTGATCGCCGGCGCCCTGCTCGTGCAGGTCTGCCTCGTCGCCGTCCAGGTGCTGCTCGGCTTCGGCTACGACCTCGGCTACCTCATGTGGCACCAGATCGTGCCCTCGCTGCTCCAGACGACCCTGCTCGCCCTCATCCTGCTGCCGCTCCTGCGGCGCCTGTTCCGCCCGACCCGGATCCGACCCGATGTATCTGCAGCGGCCGCCGTCTAGGCCGGAGCCGACGCCCGACCCGGTGCCGCTGGCGCTGCGGGCGGCGGCGCTCGGCGTCATCGCCGCCGCGCTCCTGGGTGTCCTGCTGTTCCGGCTGTGGGCGCTCCAGGTGCTGCACTCCGACCAGTACGTCGCCGCCGCCGCCCAGAACAGCGTTCGCACGATCACGATGCCCTCGCCGCGCGGCGAGATCCTCGACCGCAACGGCCACGTGCTCGTCTCGAACACCGCCGCCATCGCCGTGCAGGTCGACGCCGGCCGGCTGCCCCAGGGCACCGACTGCGCGTCCGACGCTGGCGGGCGCGCAGAAGGTCGGAGACCAGCGCGGCTGCGGCGTCCTGAAGCGGCTGGCATGGGTGCTGGACGTGCCCTACCCACGCATGTGGCACACGTTCTCGCGGCTCGCGAAGGCGAACCCGGGGTACCCGGTGACGCTGCCGTTCGCCGTGGACCGCCGCCAGACGGGCTACGTGTTCGAGCGGCGCCTCCTCTTTCCCGGCGTCCAGTTCGAGCACGTCTACCAGCGCACCTACCCGTCGCTTCGGGAGTTCGGGCCGATCAACCCGAACCTGATCGGGTTCGTCGGCGCGATCACGGCCGAGAACCTGAAGGACCGCACCTACGACGAGAAGCTGCCGATGATCGGCACCGCCGGCCAGGCCGGCATCGAGAAGACGTACGACCGCTACCTGCGCGGCCAGGAGGGCCAGATCCAGGAGACGGTCGACCCGGCCGGGCAGCCGGTCGGGCAGGCGTTCCTGACCCAGTCTCCGGTCGCGGGCGACAACCTGCGCCTGACGATCGACGCCCGGCTGCAGAAGGCGGCCCAGAGCGCCGTCGGCCAGGGCATCGCCATCGCGAACGCGAACGGCGAGCCGGCCGACTTCGGCGCGGTCGTCGCCATGAACCCCGACAACGGCGCGATCTACGCGATGGCGTCGGACCCGACCTACAGCCCGTTGGTGCACGTGCCGCCGTACCGGGGCTCCAAGGACGTGTTCAAGAGCACGCTCACCCCGGCCTACGACAAGGCGTTCCAGGGGGTGTATCCGGCCGGGTCGACCTTCAAGCCGATCACCGCCACCGCCGCCTACCAGTCGGGCGTCCTGGCGCCGGGCCAGATCCTGGACTGCCCGGGGCGTACATCTCGAGGTACGACATCGCGAAGCAGAAGACGGTGTTCCACGACTGGACGCCGCTCTCGATGGGGTCGATGGACCTTTCCAAGGCGCTCGAGGTCTCGTGCGACACGTTCTTCTACCAGCTCGGCGACGATTTCTGTGGCAAGCAGGGGAACGGCCAGGAGTTCCAGGGCTGGATCCGCAAGCTCGGCTACGGCTCGGCGCCGCCGCTCGACGCAGGCGGGGCCCAGGCCGGTGTCGTCCCCGACGCGAGGTGGAAGGCGAGCCAGACCTGGCCGGGCACGCCCGCGCAGCAGGCGATCGAGGGGACCTGGCTGCCCGGCGACGACATCAACCTGTCGATCGGCCAGGGCAACCTGCTCGTCTCGCCGCTGCAGCAGGCGGTCGCCTACAGCGCGCTCGAGAACGGCGGCAAGGTGGTCACGCCGCACGTTGGCGAGGCCCTCCTCGAGCCCGGCTCGACGACCCAGACCATCCCCGGCGGCCGCATCGACCCCAGGCCGGTGCGCAACCTGCACCTGCCCGACGAGCTCCTGACCGAGATCAAGCAGGGCCTCTACGGCGCCACGCACGCCGGCGACGGCACGTCCTCGGCGACGTTCGCGGGCTTCCAGCCGCCGGTCTACGGCAAGACCGGCACCGCCGAGGTGCCGACCACCGACTGCCCGAACTGCGCGGACGCGTGGTGGGCGGGGTGGGCGTCGCAGGGCGGAAAGTCGCTCGTCGTGGTCGCGTTCATCCACAACGGCGGCCACGGCGGCGTGTCGGCCGCCCCGGTTGCGGCGCGGATGTTCCAGGCGTACTTCGACCCGCGCCAGCAGTACGTCTTCCACGCCGGGACGGACCAGTCGCGATGAACTACTACCTGCGCCACCTCGACTACCTGATGCTCGCCACCGTGCTCTCGATCTCGGCGTTCGGGCTGTGGATCATGCAGTCGGCGACCAAGAACTACGCCGGCGACCTGTACGGCCACCAGCTGCTCTACGTCGTCGCCGGCACCGTCGGCATGCTGGCGATCGCCGCCGTTCCCCCGGCGCTGATGCGGCGGGCGCGCTGGCCGCTCTACGCGTTCGTCCTCCTCAGCACGGCCGCCGTGCTCGTGGCCGGGACGACGGTCGGCGGCGGCCGCCGCTGGATCAACCTGGGCGCGTTCCAGTTCCAGCCGTCCGAGTTCGCGAAGCTGCTCCTGATCGTCGGCCTCGCGTCCGTGCTCGCGTCCCGGCGCGGCATCACCGGCCCGGCCCGGCTGACGCTGCTCGCGATCGGCTACATCGGGCTGCCCGCCCTGCTCGTCTTCAAGGAGCCGGACTTCGGGACGATGCTCGTCTTCCTGGCGATCATGCTCGGCATGCTCTTCGTCTACGGCATCCCCTGGCAGCACTTCGTCTGGATGATCCTGGCCGTGTGCGTCGTCGGGGCGCTGATCTTCTCGATCCTGCCCGGCATGGGCGTGCAGGTGGTGCAGGAGTACCAGATCTCGCGCCTGACGTCGTTCCTGCACCCCAACCCGAACGACGTCCAGTCCGGCGGGTTCCAGCTGCGCCAGTCGGTGATCGCGGTCTCGCACGGCGGCCTCGGCGGCACCGGCAACGCCGCCGCCACTCCCGGCCAGCCGCAGATCGGCGCCACCCAGACGTCGCTGGGCTTCCTGCCCGAGGCGCCGACCGACTTCGTGTTCGCCGTCGTGGGTGAGGAGCGCGGCTTCGTCGGCGCGGCCTGGCTGATCTGCCTGTACGCCCTGCTCCTGTGGCGCGGCCTCAAGGTGATCACGAAGTCGCGCTCGACGTTCGGGAGCCTCGTGGCCGCCGGCGTCGTCTCGATGCTGCTCTTCCAGATCTTCATCAACATCGGCATGACGATCGGCCTCGCGCCCGTGACCGGCATCCCGCTGCCGTTCATGAGCTTCGGCGGCTCCCACACGATCACGAACCTGCTGGCGATCGGCGTTCTGCAGGCGATCCACGTTCACGCCCAGGCGGCCGACGAGCCGGTATTCGCGCTGTGAGCAAGAAGGAGAAGAGCGGGCTGGGGGCGGTGGGCTCGACCAAGATGGCGCAGAAGGCGCTTCACGAGGTCGGCGAGGCGTCGACCGGCGTCGGCCCGATCGTCCTGTGCGGGCGGTCGAGCCCGGCCGAGCAGGTGCGCTCGGCGCTGCTCGAGACCCGGCTCAGCAACAGCTCGTCCGTCGAGTCCTACGCCATCCGCCGCCTGCGTCCGGAGGATCACGACCAGCTCCACCGCGCCTCGGTGGTCGTCTACGGCGGCGAGGCGACCCACCGCCTCGACGACGAGACCCGGGCCGACCTCGAGGTCGTCGGCCGCGTCGAGCGGCCGCTGCTCGTCATCCTCGAGGGCGTCGAGCTGCCCATGGACGCATCGGTCGAGGCGGCGCGCGTGCGCGGGGTCGAGCCCGAGAACGTGCTGGCGACGAAGCGCGGCCGCTTCCCGGAGAAGCGCGTGCTGCACGAGATCGCGAAGAAGGCGGGCCCCGCCGCGCCGACGCTCGCCGCCCGCCTGCCGGCGCTGCGGCCGGCGGTGGTCGAGTCGATCATCGAGACGGCCTCGCGCCGCAATGCCGTGATCGCCGCCGCCGTCTGGGTCCCCGGCGCCGACCTGCCGCTCCTGACCGCGGTCGAGATGCGGATGGTGCTCCAGGTCGGGGTCTGCTTCGGCGTCGAGATCGGGCCCGACCGGGCGGTCGAGCTGCTGGCGCTGCTCGGGGCCGGATTCGGGCTGCGCGCCGCCGCCCGCGAGCTGCTCGACGTGGTGCCGATCGCCGGCTGGGTGGTGAAGGGCGGCGTCGCCTACTCCGGCACCCGCGCGCTCGGCCGCGCCGCGGTCGAGTACTTCGAGCGCGGCGCCCCTGCCGGCGTCGCCCACCTGCGCGAGATGGCCGAGGAGCTGCGCAGCTAGGGAGCGGCGTGGGGACAGTCCCCGAGTCTCGACTACCATGCGAGACGATGGGCAACGCCATGCTCGAAGACAGAATCGAGGCCGTGCTGGAGACGGTGCAGAAGCCGTCCCGGTATATCGGGGGCGAGGCGAACCAGGTGCGAAAGCCGCAGGCGACCTCGCTCGTCGCCCTCTGCTACCCCGACGCGTACGAGATCGGGATCTCGAACCAGGCGCTCCAGATCCTCTACCAGCAGGTGAACGGCCGCGACGGGATGGCCGCGGAGCGGGTGTACTGCCCGTGGCCCGACATGGCCGACGCCATGCGCCGCCAGGGCGTGCCGCTCTTCACGCTCGAGTCGTGGCGGCCGGTGCGGGAGGTCGACCTGCTCGGCATCACGCTGCAGGCCGAGCTGACCTATTCGAACGTGCTCGAGGTGCTCGACCTGGCGGGCATTCCGCTGCGGGCGGCCGATCGCGGCGAGGGCGACCCGATCGTCGTCGCCGGCGGGCCGAGCGCGTCCAACCCCGCGCCGCTCGCGCCCTTCTTCGACGCCGTCTTCATGGGCGAGTCGGAGCGCGCGTTCGACGCCGTGCTCGACGTGATCGCGACCGTCCCCGGCCGCGCCGAGCGGCTGGCACGGCTGGCCGAGAACCCTTACCTGTACATGCCGTCGCGCGGCCGCCACGCGGTCGAGCGGGCGGTGTACGCCGACTTCGGCATCGAGACGCACCCGACCCGGGTCGTCGTCCCGTACTCGTCGGCGATCTTCTCGCGCGCGTCCGTCGAGGTCATGCGCGGCTGCACCCGCGGCTGCCGCTTCTGCCACGCCGGCACCTGGTACCGGCCGGTGCGCGAGCGCCCGCCCGACCAGGTGGTCGAGGCCGGGCTCGCGCAGCTCGGGTGCACCGGCTACGACGAGCTCTCGCTGACATCGCTCGCGAGCAGCGACTACACCGGGATCGTCCCGGCGATCGAGAAGATCAAGTCGCGCCTGCCGACGCTGCACCTGTCGCTTCCGTCGAACCGCGTCGACACCGGCCCGGTGGCGCTGACGGCGGCGGCGAACGCGCGCCAGAGCTCGATCACGCTCGCGCCCGAGGCGGCCACCCAGCGGATGCGCGACATCATCTGCAAGACGATCACCGACGAGATGATCGAGCAGGCGATCGCGGCCGCCTTCGAGGCCGGCTACACGAGCCTGAAGATGTACTTCATGATCGGCCTGCCCCGTGAGACGCACGCCGAGGTGCAGGGGATCGTCGACCTCGGGATCAAGGCGCGCGAGATCGGCCGCCGGGTGCGGCCGGGCGGCGGCGGGCGGTTCTCGGTGCACGTGAGCGTGTCGAACTTCGTGCCGAAGCCGCACACGCCCTTCCAGTGGGAGGGCATGTCGAGCCGGATGCAGCTCGACGCCAAGCAGTCGTACATGCGCCGGGCGATGCCCACGCGCCAGATCCGGCTCTCGCTGCACGACCTGCGCACCTCGATGCTCGAGGGCGCGCTCGCGCGCGGCGGCGAGGAGATTGCAGACGTGATCGAGGCGGCGTGGCGCGCCGGAGCGCGCTTCGACGCCTGGAGCGAGATGTACCGGAAGGACGCCTGGGAGGCCGCGTTCGCGGCCGCCGGGACGAGCATCGACGAGCAGGCCACCCGCGAGTTCGGAGAGTGGGACGAGCTGCCGTGGGACCACGTGCGCTCGGGCGTCTCCAGGGAGTTCCTGCTGGATGAGTGGGGGCAGAGCCGCGCCGAGGTGGCGACGGGCGACTGCCGCTGGGACGGATGCACCGACTGCGGTGCCTGCTTCGGCCCCGTCCGCAATAGATTGGTGAATTGACCGGCAGGACCGGGGTCTGACCCCGAACGGCCGGCGGGTGAAAGCTGAGACGAATCTTTGACATATCGAATTACCTTCGCGGTCACCGGGCGCGCGCGCTTCCTGTCGCACCTGGAGACCGTTGACACCATGCTCGGCGCGCTGCGGCGCGCCGGCTACGAGATCGCCCTGTCGAACGGCATGAAGCCGCGCCCGGTGATCTCGCTCGCGCTGCCGCGGGCCGTGGGCGTGCAGGCGCAGGCCGATCTGGCCGACGTCGCCCTGCTCGGCGACGGCGACCCGGCCGAGGTGGCCGAGCGGCTGGACGCACAGCTGCCGCACGGCATCGCGGTCGTCGCCGTCGAGCCCGCCGAGGGGCCGAAGGCGGCCGCGCGCGTCGACGCGGCCGAGTACGAGGTGGAGGTTGAGGAGGACGTCGACTGGGAGCGCGCGCTGCGCGCGTTCGCGGCCGCGGACAGCTGCGAGGTGGTGCGAACCGCCCCCGGCAAGCCCGACCGCACGGTCGACGTCACCAGGTACTGCTCGAGCATCGAGCACGAGCCGGGCCTACTGCGGATGCTGCTTCGGATGACCGACGCAGGCACCGCCCGCCCGGATGAGATCGCACAGGCGGTCGCCGGCCTTGTCGGCCGGACCGCGAACATCAAGCGGCTGGTGCGGACGCGGATCGATCTGCGTCCCCAGCCGGTAGGAGCACGCACTTGACACTTACATCGAACGTTTCCAAGACGATCCTGATCTCGGTCGACCTGTCCGAGCTTCGGGTGGCCGTGATCGAGGAGGGCCGCACCGTCGAGGCGCTGATCGAGCGCCGCGGCGAGGGCTCCCTGGCCGGCAACATCTACAAGGGCAAGATCGACAACGTCCTGCGCGGCATGGAGGCGGCGTTCGTCGACCTCGGGCTGCCCCGCAACGGCTTCCTCTACGTCGACGACGTCGTCGTCCCCGGCCAGGATCCCAAGTCCCGCCGCCGGCGCAAGATCGACGAGCTCCTGAAGCCCGGCCAGGAGGTGCTCGTCCAGGTCGTCAAGGACTCGATGGGCACGAAGGGCCCGCGGGTGACGATGGAGCTCTCCATCGCCGGCCGGTTCCTCGTGCTCTCGCCGCACGGCGAGGGCTCCGGGGTGTCGCGGCGGCTGCCCGACGGCGAGCGCGAGCGGCTGCGCAAGCTGGCGAAGGCGCTCGAGCAGGACGAGGGCGGCATCATCGTCCGCACCGCCGCCGCCGGCGCCACCGCGGAGGACCTCGAGCGCGACCTGCGCTTCCTGCACAAGATGTGGGCGCAGGTGGAGGCGCGGGCGAAGCCGGCCAAGGCGCCGAGCCTCGTCTACGCCGAGGCCGACCTCTCGCTCAAGGTGATCCGCGACCTGCTGGCCCGGAACGTCCACGAGGTCATCGTCGACTCCGAGCGCCAGTACCGCCGCATCCTGGGCTGGGTGCGGACGACGCAGCCGGAGTTCGTCGACCGCATCAAGCTCCACACCGACAGCGTGCCGCTGTTCGAGCGGCACGGGGTCGACCAGGCCATCCTCTCGACCCTGAACCGCCGCGTCGACCTGCCCTCCGGCGGCTATCTGATCTTCGACTACGCCGAGGCGTTCACGGTCATCGACGTCAACACGGGCCGGTTCGTCGGCTCCTCCGGACGGCTCGAGGACACGATCACGCGCAACAACATCGAGGCGGCGCGCGAGGTCATGCGCCAGCTGCGGCTGCGCGACATCGGCGGGATCATCGTCATCGACTTCATCGACATGGCGTCGGCCAAGAACCGGGCCGAGGTGCTGAAGGTGCTCCAGTCCGAGCTCGAGCACGACCGCACGAAGACCTACCTCGTCGAGATCTCGCCGCTCGGGCTCGTGGAGATGACGCGCCAGAACGTGACGGCGGGCGTGCGCGAGATCCTCACCCGCATCTGCCCGACGTGCGGCGGCGAGGGCGTCGTCCTCTCGGAGCAGACGATGGCGGTCGAGGCGGAGCGGCGGCTGCGCAAGCTGGCCCGCTCGTCCGGCTCGGAGGCCTTCCTCGTCAAGATGAACGCGAAGGTGGCGTCGGGGCTTGTCGGGCCGGGCGGGATGAAGCTGCTCGAGCTCGAGCGCGAGACGGGCAAGCTCTTCACGCTCGAGTCCGTCGAGCGGATGCCGCTCTCCGAGGTCGAGGTCGTCCGCGAGGGCACCCGCGCCGAGGTGGACGGCGACGGCCTCGCGATCAAGGACGGCGACGAGAAGTCGGTGAAGATCTCCGAGCCGCACATGTACAACCTCACCGACGGCGTCGCCCGCCTCGACGGCGGCTACCCGGTCGTCGTCGGGGGCGCGATCGGCTACGTCGGCCAGCAGCACAAGGTGCGGATCGACCGGGCCACGCGCACCGCGGCGTACGCGTCGCTGCTCGACGCCAAGCCGACGGCGATCGACCTGCCGCCGGAGCCCGGCGACTACGAGCTCCCGGAGTTCGACCGCGAGGTCGGCGACCGGCTGGAGCTGGAGCAGCGCACGCGTCCGCGCACGCGCCGCAAGACGCCGGCGAAGACGACCGCGGCGGTGTCGTCGACCGCCACCGACGAGGCGGCCGACGCCGAGCCGTCCGAGGAGGCCGCGGCCGAGAAGCCGAAGCCGCGGCGGCGGTCGCGGGCGAAGTCCGCCACGGCCAAGGCCGCCGAGGCCAAGGCCGCCGACGCCAGGGAGGCGGACGACGGGGCGGCCGGGGAGGCGCCCGCGGCGAGCGATGCGGACGTCGTCGACGCGACCGCGGTCGAGGGCGGCGACGAGGCGGCCACCAAGCGCCGCCGGCGCGGGAAGCGGGGCGGCCGTGGGCGGTCGAAGGCCGCCGTGGCAGCGACGGACGGGCAGGCGCCCGCCGACGCGGACGCGGCTCCCGCAGCCCCGCCCGCCGAGGCCGCCGCTCCGGCGGCGGCAGACGCACCGGCGGACGACGCTCCGGCCGCGAAGCCGCGGACCCGCCGGCGCGCGCCGGCCAAGAGGACGGCGAAGCCGCCTGCGGCCGCCGATGCGGAGCCCGCGCCCGAACCGGTGACCGCGCCCGAAGCGGTGCCCGCGCCCGAACCGGTGCCCGCGACGGCGGCGGCTGACGGCGACGGGAACGGTCCCGCGGGGGAGCGTAAACGCGGCCTGCTCGGGAAGATCCTGGGAACCTGAGCGCCGGTAGCGCTCTGGTACCATTCCGCGGCTCATGTATGCGGTGATCAAGATCGGCGGCAAGCAGTACCGGGTCGAGGAGGGCCAGAAGCTCCTCGTCGATCGGCAGCCGCATGCCGCGGGCGACGCGTTCGCGCCGGACGTCCTGATGACGGGCGGCGACGAGGTGGTCACCGATCGCACGAAGCTCGAGGGCGCCGTCTCTGTCCAGGTCGTCGAGCACCTGCGCGGCGAGAAGATCAGGGTGTTCAAGTTCAAGCCGAAGCGCGGCTACCGCAAGATGCGCGGGCACCGCTCGGAGCTGACCCGGATATCGGTCGAGTCGATCGGCGGCGCGACCAAGCCGAAGCGGGCGCCGGCGCGCAAGGCGGAGCCGGAGAAGGCCGAGGCCAAGCCGGCCGCGGACAAGCCGAAGCCCAAGCCGAAGGCGGCCGCCAAGCCGCGCGCGGCGGCGAAGCCGAAGGCCGCGGCCGCGGAGAAGCCGGCTCCCAAGCCGCGGCGCACGAGGGCGAAGAAGGAGGACGCGGGCGATGGCGCATAAGAAGGGTCTTGGATCCTCGAAGAACGGCCGCGACTCGGCCGCGCAGCGGCTGGGCGTCAAGGTGTTCGCCGGCCAGAAGGTGACGGCGGGGGCGATCATCGTCCGCCAGCGCGGCACGCGCTTCTATCCCGGGGCCGGGACCGGTCTCGGCGGCGACGACACGGTGTTCGCCACGGTCGACGGCACCGTCGACTTCGCGCAGCGGAAGGGCCGCCGCTACATCAGCGTGCAGGCCGCCGACCCGGCCGCCTGAGGCGCCGCGGCCGGTGTTCGCCGACCGCGCCAACGTGTTCATCCAGGGCGGCCGGGGAGGCGACGGCTGCATCAGCTTCCGGCGGGAGAAGTACGTCCCCAAGGGCGGGCCCGACGGGGGTGACGGCGGCGACGGCGGCGACGTCGTGCTGGTCGCCGACCGCGACCTGCGCGATCTCTCCCGCTTCAAGCAGGCCGCGCACTTCCGGGCGCAGCGCGGAACCCACGGCCGCGGATCGGGCAAGCACGGCCGCCGCGGCGACACGCTCGAGCTCGGAGTTCCCGTCGGCACGCAGGTGCGCGTGCGCGAGACCGAGGAGCTCGTCGCCGACCTGGCCCACCCCGGCGCGACCGTGACGGTCGCCCGCGGCGGCGCCGGCGGCGCCGGCAACCGGCACTACGCCACCGCCCGCCGGCGCGCGCCGGAGACGGCGCAGGTGGGGGAGCCGGGCGAGGAGCTGTGGCTGGAGCTGCGGCTCAAGCTGGTCGCCGACGCGGCGCTGCTGGGCTTCCCCAACGCGGGCAAGTCGTCGCTCCTGCGCCGCATCTCGAACGCCCGCCCGCGCGTGGCCGACTACCCGTTCACGACCGTCGAGCCGGTGCTGGGGACGGTGGAGTCGGACGACGGGCGCCAGCTGACCGTGGCGGACGTGCCCGGGCTGCTCGAGGGCGCGAGCACGGGCGTCGGCCTCGGGCACGAGTTCCTCGCCCACCTGGAGCGGGCGCGCCTGCTGATCCACCTGGTCGAGGCGGGCGGCGACGCCGAGGAGCTCGCCCGCCGCCGAGCCGCGATCGACCGCGAGCTGCGGCTCCACGGCGGCGGACTGGCGGAGCGGCCGCAGCTGGTCGTGCTCTCCAAGGTCGACCTGCTCGAGCCCGGGCAGCGGGCGGACGCGATGGCCGCCGCCGGCGCCGAGCTCTCCTGCTCCTCGGCCACCGGCGAGGGGATCGACGACCTCGGCACGGCCCTCTTCGCCGCGCTCGCGGTCGACGTCCCGGATGCCCCCGCTGCCGAGCCGGAGCTGGCCGACTATCTGGTCTACCGGCCGGGCCCCCCGGCCCGGCGCCGTTTCCGCATCCTGCGCGACGCGGGGACGCTGCGCGTCGCCGGGCGCGAGCTCGAGCGCCGTGTCGACGACCTCGACCCCGGCGACCGAAACGACGTCGCGATGCTCGCCGACGAGCTCGAGCGGCTCGGCGTCGAGCCGGCGCTGCGGGCCGCCGGCGCCCGCCCCGGCGACGACATCCTGGTGGGGGCGCACCGGTTCACGTTCCGGCCGAAGAGCGAGGAATGACCCGGATCGGCGTGTTCGGGGGGCAGTTCGACCCGCCCCACAACGGCCACCTGGCCGTCGTGCGCGCCGCCAGGGAGCAGCTCGCCCTCGACCGGGTGCTGGTGGTGCCGAGCGCCCGGCCGCCGCACCGGCCGGCGCCGGCGACGCCCGCCGAGACCCGCTACCGGCTCGCGCGGGCGGCCTTCGCGGGCGAGCCCGGGGTGGAGGTGAGCCGGATCGAGCTCGACCGCGACGGCCCCGGCTACACGGCCGAGACGCTCGAGGCGCTGTCCGGCCCCGACCGCGAGCTCTACCTGATCGTCGGCGCCGATCAGCTCGCGGCGCTCGGGTCGTGGAATCGCCCCGACCGGGTGCGGGAGCTGGCCCGCCTGGTCGTCGCCGCCCGTCCGGGGGCGCCGCCGGCGGACGCGGCCGCGCGGCTCGTGATGGAGCCGGTCGACGTGTCGTCCTCGGCGCTGCGGCGCCTGATCGGGAGGGCGCCGACGTCAGCGCGATGGTGCCCGCGGCGGTCGCAGGACGCCATCGCCCGCGAGGGGTTGTATGGCCAGGAGGCCGTGCTAGGCTGATCGCGTCGACATGGGGATCAACGCCTGACAGACACCACCCAGCTCGCGCATCGCATCGCGTCCCTGGCGGCCGAGAAGCTCGCCACCGACATCGTGATCCTGGACATGCGCGACGTGGTCAGCTACACCGACCATTTCGTGATCTGCTCCGGGCGGAACCCCCGGCAGGCGCAGGCGATCGCCGACCAGATCGCGGAGGTGCTGAAGCGCGACCGGCTGATGCCGCGGCGGGTGGAGGGGCACCGCCAGGGCGACTGGATCCTCCTCGACTACCTCGACGTGGTCGTGCACGTCTTCACGCCCGAGGCGCGATCGTTCTACCGGCTCGAGGCGCTCTGGGGCCAGGTGCCGAGCGAGACGTACGCGGCCGGGTAGCAACCGGTGGAGCAGGAGCGGCGGTTCACCCTCGACGAGGCTCAGCGGCTGCTCGACGCGGAGCTCCGGGCGCTGGCCGAGCGCATGGTGGAGGCTCGGGCCAGGAGCCGTGATCTCGAGGCGCGCTGGCGCAAGCTCGTGCTCGCGATCGGCTCGAACGGGGGCAACATGGAGCGGCCCGAGGTGCGCGAGCTGCAGACCGCGGTCGAGGCGTCGCACGCGGAGCTGCAGGAGATCGTGGGCAGGTTCACCGCCGAGGGCGTCCAGGTGAAGGACATGGACCGGGGCCTGATCGACTTCCCGGCCGAGGTGGACGGCCAGGATGCGCTGCTGTGCTGGCACGTGGGCGAGGAGCGGATCGCGTTCTGGCACTCGCCCGAGGACGGATTCGCCGGCCGGAAGCCGATCGAGTGAGCGCCGGGCAGCATCTGAACGCGGCGCTCGCCGCCGAGGCCGACGCCTACCGCGCGCTGCTCGCCGGCGAGGATGCGCGGCCCGCGCTTCTGCGCGCCCGCGACGCCTACATGGCGTCCCACGCCGAGACGGGGCCGCGCAGCTGGGGGCGGCTGCTGGGGGCGCTGAAGATGGCCATTCTCGCCGGCGACGGCGCGGACGCGATCGCCCGGCAGGCGGCAGCCGAGGCGGGGGAGGCCGACTCGCCGGCCTCGGCCTACGTGCGCGCGCTGGCCCAGGTGACCCTCGGCGAGCGGCCCGACGTCCAGGCGATGCTCGCGGCCGGGGAGTCCTTCGCGCGCACCGGCCGCGCCCTGGCCGCGCTCGGCGCCGGCGATCAGGGCGCCTACGCGGACGCGCTGGCCGAGATCGTGGCCGACTTCGCGGCCCGCGACCAGCACCTCTCCGGCGTCGCGATCGCCGACACCGTGCTCGTCCTGGAACGTCTGGCCGAGCCGCGGGGGATGGCCGTGCGCCCCTCCGGGCCGCTGGTGCCGGCGGTGAGCGGGGGTATACTCCGGCCCGATCTGGGGCTATAGCTCAGCTGGGAGAGCGCCACGCTGGCAGCGTGGAGGTCGTCGGTTCGAGCCCGACTAGCTCCATCGAGACGGACGCGAGGGCGGCTGGGCACGCGGCGGCCCGGTGATGCGTAGGCTTTGCCGATGGCGCCAGAACCGCAACCGGTGCTCGGCAAGCTGACGGAGGCGGCGATCTTCCTCGTGGTGGTCGTCGGCCCGGGCGGCGAGGACGGCGTCCGCGAGCTGCTGGCAGACGTCTCCGGGCTCAAGCGCTCGGTCGGCTTCCGCATCCCGGACGGTGAGCTCAGCTGCGTGACCGGCATCGGGTCGGAGCTGTGGGATCGGCTGTTCGCGCGGACGGACGTGCCGCGTCCGGCGGGCCTGCACAGGCTGGTGCCGCTGACGGGCGGCAAGCACCACGCCCCGTCCACGCCGGGGGATCTGCTGTTCCACATCCGCGCCCACCGGCTCGACCTCTGCTTCGAGCTGGCGCAGCGGCTGTGCGAGCGGCTCGCCGGCCTCGCCCACGTGGTGGACGAGGTTCACGGCTTCAAGTCGTTCGACGAGCGCGACCTGCTCGGGTTCGTCGACGGCACCGAGAACCCCGAGGGCGCCGCCGCCGAGCGCGCGGTGACGATCGGCGCCGAGGATCCGGCGTTCGCCGGCGGCAGCTATGTGGTCGTGCAGAGGTACGTCCACGACCTGGCCGCCTGGGATGCGCTGCCGGTCGAGGAGCAGGAGCTCGCGGTCGGCCGGACCAAGCTCAGCGACCTCGAGCTGCCCGGACGACGTCAAGCCGGCGAACTCGCACGTGGCGCTGAACACGATCGTCGACGAGCGCGGCGACGAGCGCCAGATCGTCCGCTTCAACATGCCGTTCGGGCGGGTGGGGGCCGGGGAGTTCGGCACCTACTTCATCGGCTACGCGGACAGCCCCGACGTGATCGAGCAGATGCTCGCCAACATGTTCATCGGCAACCCGCCCGGCAACTACGATCGCATCCTCGACTTCTCGACGGCCGTCACCGGCGGCCTCTTCTTCGTACCCACGGTCGACTTCCTCGACGACCCACCGACCCCTGGAGACGCCGCCGTCGAGACGGCGGCGGCGGAGCCTGCCGTCGACGGCCAGGGGGACGGGTCGCTCGGGATCGGCGGCTTGAAAGGAGCTTCACCGTGAACCATCTGCTGCGTTCGTTGGCGCCGATCAGCGAGGCGGGCTGGGAGCTGCTCGACCAGGAGGCGCGGGAGCGGCTTGCGCCTGCGCTGGCGGCGCGCAGGCTGCTCGACTTCGACGGCCCGCACGGATGGGAGCACTCGGCGACCAACCTCGGCCGCACGACTCCGCTGGAGGCGGCGCCGGCGGCCGGCGTCACCGCCCGCCGGCGCCGGGTGCTGCCGCTGGTCGAGCTGCGCGCCGACTGCGCGATCTCCCGCGAGGAGCTTCGCGACGCCGACCGCGGCGCCGACGACGCCGACCTCGAGCCGCTCGACCGCGCCGCGCACCAGATCGCCGTCGCCGAGAGCGCGGCGGTGTTCCACGGGTACGGCGGGGTGCTCACCGGCATCGCCGAGGCGTCGCCGCACCCCGAGCTCGCTCTCGGCGCGAACCCGGACGATTACCCGGCGCGCGTCGCGGGCGCGATCGAGCTGCTGCTCGGGGCCGGGATCGAAGGCCCCTACGGGCTGGCGCTGGGCGACGACGAGTATCGCCGGGTCATGGCCGCCGCCGAGCGCGGCGGATATCCCCTGCGCCGGCACCTGGAGGAGATCCTGAGCGGGCCGATCGTGTGGGCGCCCGGGGTGGACGGCGCGGTCGTGGTCAGCGCGCGCGGCGGCGACTTCGTGTTCGACTGCGGCCAGGACCTGTCGCTCGGCTACGACTCGCACGACGCGGAGCTCGTGCACCTGTATCTGCAGGAGAGCTTCAGCTTCCACGTCGCGACCCCCGAGGCGGCGGTAGCGCTGAAGCCGTAGTGGCGGCCGACCGGCGCACGGAGTACGAACGGCTCGGCGTGACGCCGACGCCGGACGACGGCACCCGCCTGAGCGCGGACGCCCTCTGGGACGAGGCGTCTCGCCCGCACCGTCCGGCGGCGGACGCGGAGGTCGAGTACACCCGCCGCGGACGGCTCGTGGGACAGCACCTGATCGACGTGCACGACATGCTCCGGCGCGAGCTCGACGAGCTGCGCGGGGTGCTCGCCGAGGTGCGCGACGGCGCCCGCAGCGCCGGCGAGGCCCGCCTGGCGCTGAACGACATGGCGCTGCGCCAGAACGACTGGGCGGTCGGCGCGTTCTGCGCCCGCTACTGCGGGATCGTGACCCAGCACCACGGCCTCGAGGACGACGCGATCTTCCCCCA
Organism: uncultured Actinomycetes bacterium; assembly: GCA_963731515.1. Taxonomy (GTDB): domain Bacteria; phylum Actinomycetota; class Thermoleophilia; order Gaiellales; family JAICJC01; genus JAICJC01. The sequence goes on from CAVSVU010000017.1 coordinate 226,409, forward strand.
CCTGGTGCGGAGCGAGGCGTCCCTCGGGCCGGTCGTCGACCGGCTGCGCGCGGAGCACCTGGCGATCCACGACGCCGTGCAGGCGGTCGACCGCGCCCTCGTCGACCACATCAACAGGCCGGAGAGCTACGACGGCATCCAGGCGGCGATCGACTTCCTCACCGACGCCCTGCGCTCGCACCTCTCCTACGAGGAGCACGAGATCGTCGAGCCGCTCGCCCGGCTCGGCTTCTACCCGGGCCAGGTCTAGCCGGACTCGCCGGTCAGGCGGCCGCCTCGTCCGCCTCCGGCGGCGCGGCCGGGAAGCCGATGTAGTTCAGCTCGTTCGAGATGACCTCGATCGGGTGGTAGGCGTCCTGGTGCAGGTCGCCGTCGGCGTTGACCGTGAACGGGATGATGCAGGCGCGCACGAACGCGAGCCGCTCGACCGCGCGCTCGAGGTTGCGGAGGATGTCTCCGGCCTCGCCGTGGTGGATCACGGCGTCGAAGTACGCCGCCATCTGTGACCGGTACGCCGCCTCCTCGGGCGTGTCCTGCGAATTGTTCGCCACGGAACCACTCTCCTCGTTCGACTCGAGGCGCGCCCGGATGGGGGCCGAGCTTGGGGGGTGCGCCGTTCGCGGCCCGGTCGTCCGACGGGCCCGCAATCCTAGCATCCTGCAATACCTGCCGATGTCAACCGGCGAATGTTGCAAGAATCGCTGGCTAGGCGGCGGTGGCGAGGGCCGCGTACGCGTACGGATGGTTGAACGCGTTCAGGGCCTGGTCGCGGGCGACCGGGAGCTCGAAGCAGGCCTCCGTGTCGCGCTCGAGGATCCGCACCGAGATCGCGTCGTCGGCCGGGTTCCAGAGCAGCGTCACCTCGACGCCGTCGGCGCTGCGGTGGGCGAGCTCGCGCCGGCCCATCTCGATTGTCTGCGCTTCTGCCATCTCCGCTCCTCCGGGAAGTCGTCGCCTACAACCAGTACGACTCCCGGAGGCGCGCGGATTCACCGGTTCAGTCGGGCGGGAGCTCGCGGTAGACCAGATCGACGTCCACGCCGGAGCCCTTCCGCCACACCCGGGCGCCGTAGTAGACGATGAGGCCGAACGCCGCGGTCGCCAGCATGAACGCCGGCACGTACCAGCGGTGGCTGGAGTCTCCGGACAGCGCCAGCGCCGGGTACTTGAGCGTGTCGTAGACCAGGAACGCCATCGCCAGGAACGAGAGCGGCGCGACGATCTTCAGCACCGGGATGCCGCCGACGCTCACGTTCGCAGGCGACGCGTCGTAGAGGTCGGGACGGCGGTCGGGGAAGACGAACGCCGCCACGCAGACGATCCAGACGCAGACGACGCCGGCCAGCACGCCCAGCGCGAGCCAGGTCTGGAACGTCGTCTTCTCGACGCTCCAGAGCAGCATCACGGTGACGATGCCCATCACGAGCAGGATCGCCGGCACCGGCGAGTGGGTGCGCTCGTTCACCTCGGCGAACTTCTCCGGCAGGAGCCGGTCGAACGCCCACGCGAACACGGTGCGCACCGGCATGAACGTGTTGCCGACCATGGCCGGGAGGCTCCAGAACGCGAACGACGCCACGATCAGGATCGTCAGGAGGTCGTTGTTGAAGACGAGCGACGCGATGAAGTGGTACCAGGGGCCGGTCGGGATCGTGTAGTCCGTGCTGCCGGCGTTCACACCGGCCATGAACGAGTAGCCGGCGACCTTGTAGATCAGCAGGACGCCGATGATCAGGAAGACCACGTCCCAGACCAGGGCGCCGAACATGATCCCCATCTGGCGGTTGCGGTTCGCCGCGCTCTTCAGCTCGCCGGCGAGGTACACGCTCCACCAGTTCCACATCATGAAGGTCATGATCACGAAGACGGCCGGGAGCGTCGCGCTCCACTCGCCCGGGTGTCCCGAGGTGGCGGGCGCCGCCGCGACGATCTTGTGGAACACGTCGCCGTGGCCGCCGAACTGGTGCGCCAGGTTGTTGAAGTGCGTCTGCAGCGACGACGAGCTGCCGAACAGGAACACGATGAACGCGATGAACGTCCCGATCGACGCGATCGCCCAGAAGCTGTTCTGCCACCGGAAGACGGCTTTCGTGCCGGCGATCAGGATCGCCGTCATCAGCACGATCATCGCCACGGCCCCGAAGAAGATCCACCACTTGTGGGTCTGGAAGTTGTTCCCCCACCGGATCAGGTCGGGCTTGTTGAAGATGACGCCGAGCGTCGAGAGGATCGGGCCGAGCCCGAACACGGGGAAGTAGCGGGCCCAGAACGTGGCGCCGATCAGCGCCGAGAAGGCGGCGCCGAAGTTCGAGACGACGGCGAGCGGGGGAGACAGGATGCGGCTGACCCAGACGTAGTCGCCGCCCGTGCGCGGCATGCTGGCCGCCAGCAGCGACATCATGATCAGGACCGGGATGTTGAGGACGAAGGCGATCAGGGTCGCGGTGACCAGGTCGCTGCCCGGGAACGCGGCGAGCGCGAAGAACACGCCCCAGGCCAGCGTCGCGCCGACCGGGGCCGAGAAGACGGCGTTGAAGATGGCCGCGTCGATGGCGGACGCCTCGCGCACGAGACCGGTGCTCTGGCGCACGAACAGCTCCTGGTTCGGCGGCCCCTCGCTGATCTCGCTCATTCGTCCCCTCCCTGGCGCGTTGTCCGGACCGTGTATATAACAAGATCGAACATCGAAGGCAAGTGAGTGCTGTGGTCGAACCGAGATCTGAGGGGCGTTTGCACGCAACAGGACATGTTCTCGTGTCATCTCGTGTGATCCGGCTGGAGCGGCGGCCGTGAGCATGCCCGCCGTCGACCGGCGCCACCGCATCCTCGAGCGGGTCGCCGAGGAGCAGACCATCCACATCCGCGAGCTCGCGACCGACCTCGACGTGTCGGAGATGACGATCCGGCGCGACATCACCCGGCTCGAGCGCGACGGCTTCCTGCGCCGCACGTACGGCGGCGCGACCGCCCACGTGACCCGCTCGCTCGAGCTCGCGTTCAACGCCCGCGCCCTGCAGAGCGCGTCGGCCAAGCGCCTGATCGCGATGACGGCGGCGCCGCTGATCGCCGGCGCCTCGACGCTGTTCGTCGGCACCGGGACGACCGCCGAGCAGCTGGCGCTCTACCTGCCTGCCCGCGACGACGTCACGGTGGTCACCAACTCGCTGCCCGTCGCGAGCCTGCTGGGCACGCGGCCCGGCCGGGTCGTCATCCTCGGCGGGGGCGTGCGCCGCCACGAGCTCTGCTGCGTGGGGCCGGTGGCGGCGGCGACCGTGCGCAGATACCACGCGGACGTCGCGGTGCTCGGCGCCGCCGGGCTCTCGGCCCGCACCGGCGTGATGGAGCTCGACGACGAGACCGCCGAGGTGCACCGTCTGATGGCCGAGCACGCCGACACCGTGGTCGCCGTGGTGGACGGGTCGAAGCTGGGGGCCACCGCGCCCGCCGCCGTGCTGCCGGCCGAGGCGGTGACGACGCTCGTCACCGACGCGTCCGCGCCGGACGCCGAGGCCGATGCGCTGCGGGCCCGGGGCGTGAACGTGATGGTCGCCCGGCACGCCAAACCGCAGGGAGGGAGCTGATGGACGCGCTGACCCGGATCTTCGGGATCGACAAGCCGCTGATCGCGATGTGCCACCTCGGTGGCCTGCCCGGGCGGCCGCGCCACGACGTCGCCGGCGGGATCGACGCCGTCGTCGAGGCGCTGCGGGCGGACGTCGTCGCGCTCCAGGACGCCGGCGTCGACGGCCTGCTCTTCTGCAACGAGAACGACCTGCCCTACCTGACGCGGGTCGGCACCGAGGTGGCGACGGCGATGACGGCGGCCGTCACGGCGCTCCGGCCCGAGATCCGGCTCCCGTTCGGCGTCGACCTGCTGTGGGACCCGTTCGCGTCCGTCGCCGTCGCCCGGGCCACCGGGGCCGCGTTCGTGCGCGAGGTGTTCACCGGCGTTTTCGACAGCGACATGGGCCTGCTCGCCCCGGACCTCGGCGAGCTGGCCGGCTACCGGCATGCGATCGGTGCCGACGACGTCGCCCTGTTCGGGAACATCACGCCCGAGTTCAGCCGGTCGGTCGCCGGCAGGACCGTCGCCGAGCGGGCTCGCGGCGCGGAGTACCTCGGCGTGGACGCGCTCCTGATCAGCGGCCAGGCGGCCGGCGTCGGCGCCGAGATGGCCGACCTGCGCGAGGCCAAGGACGCGGTCGGCGGCATCCCCGTGCTCGCGAACACCGGGGTCAGCCACGAGACGGTGGGCCAGGTGCTCGCGCTCGTCGACGGAGCGATCGTGGGCACGAGCCTCAAGGTGGACGGGGACACCTGGAACCCGGTCGACCGCGACCGCGCCGCCCGGATGGTCGAGCTCGTCGCCGCGGCCCGCGCCGGCACGCGGGCGGCGTAGCGCCCATGGCTCGCGAAGATCAAGCTCTTCTTCGCCACCGACGTGCACGGCTCGGAGCAGTGCTTCCGCAAGTTCCTGAACGCGGGCGCCGCCTACGGGCCCGACGTGATGGTGCTCGGCGGCGACGTCGCCGGCAAGGCGGTGCAGGCGGTCGTGCGGGTCGGAGACGACCGCTACCGGTTCAGCTTCCGCGGCCGCGAGCACGACCTGCCCGACGGCGACGAGCTGCGCCGGGTCGAGCGGCTGATCGCCGACAACGGCTACTACCCGTGGCGGTCGGCGCCGGGCGAGCTGGACGCGCGGATGGCGGACGGGACGGTCGAGACGCTGCTGCTCGACCTGATGCGGGAGCGGCTCTCGGGCTGGCTCACCCTGGCCGACGAGCGCCTGCGCCCGCAGGACCTGCCGGCCTTCTGGATGCTCGGGAACGACGATCCGCCCGAGCTCGGCCCTCTGCTCGACGCGGCGCCGTGGGGCACGCACGCCGACGACCGCGTCCTGCCGCTGGGCGACGGGCACGCGCTCGTCTCGCTCGGCTACTCGAACCCGACTCCCTGGAACAGCCACCGCGAGCTTCCCGAGGAGGAGCTCGGGGCGCGCATCGACGCCCTCTTCGCCCGGGTCGAGGAGCCGCGCCGGGCCGTCCTGAACGCGCACGTCCCGCCGTACATGAGCGGGCTCGACGAGGCGCCGGTGCTCGACGCGGGCCTGCGCGTGCAGACCGCCGCCGGACAGGTCAAGATGGGCGCCGTGGGGAGCACCGCCGTCCGCGACGCGATCGAGCGCCACCAGCCGATGGCCAGCCTGCACGGCCACGTGCACGAGTCGGCCGGCTTCCGCCGGATCGGCAAGACGCTTGCGGTGAACCCGGGCAGCGACTACGGCACGGGGGCGCTGAACGGCGCGCTGCTCGTCCTCGACGGCGACAGGGTGCGGGCGCACCAGCTCGTGCGCGGATGAGCGGCGGCGGGCCGCTCCTGGCCGCGGTCGACGTCGGCACCACCGGCGCCCGGGCCGCGGCGATCGACCTCTCCGGCACGCTCGTGGCCGAGGCCCGCCGGCCCTACCGCACGCGCGCGCCGCAGCCGGGATGGGCCGAGCAGGACGCGGCGGAGTGGGGCGAGCACGCCGTCGCGGCGCTGACGGCGCTCTGCGCGCGCCTCCCGCACCCGGAGCGGGTGGCCGGGATCGGGCTCACCGGCCAGTGCCCGACGGTCGCGCCGATCGGTGCGGACGGCCGCGCGGTCGGGCCGGGGATGCTCTACCGCGACAACCGTGCCGTGGCCGAGGCCCGGCAGATGCGCGACGCGGTCGGCGCCGAGGCGATGCACGCCCGCACGGGCCACGTCGCCGAGGCGTTCCACATCGGGCCGAAGGTGCTCTGGCTGCGCCGCCACCGGCCGGACGTCTACGCCTCGACGCGGTGGTTCCTGCAGCCGCGCGACGTCGTGCTGCGGCGGCTGACGGGCCGTGTCGCGACCGACGAGACGCACGCCGACGCGACGATGTTCTTCGACCTGCGCGGGCGGCGGTGGGCCGACGACCTCCTGGCGCAGTTCGACGTCGACCCGGCGCTCTTCCCGGAGGCGCTCCCGAGCTGGGAGACGGCCGCGGAGCTGCCCGCGGCGGCCGCGGCCGAGACCGGCCTTCGCGCCGGGATCCCGGTCGTGATCGGCGCGGCCGACAGCCAGTGCGTCGCGTTCGGCGCCGGCGTCGTCGACCCGGGCCCGGTGAGCGAGATGGCCGGGGCGTCGTCGTGCCTCAACTCGGCCGTGACCGAGCCGCTCGCCGACGTCCGCATCACCCACTACAGCCACGTCGTGCCGGATCGCTTCACCACGGAGCTCGGCATCAACACGAGCGGTGCGGCGATCGACTGGGCCGTGCGCCGGCTCGGCTACCGCGGCCACGCGGCCCTGGCCGCCGACGCCGACCGGCTGCGGCGGCGGATGCGCCGCTCCCGCACCGACCCACGCGAGCTGGCGCCGATCTTCCTGCCCTATCTCGGCGACGGCGAGCGCGACGACCCCGACCTGCGCGGCGCGTTCGTCGGCCTCTCGCTGCGCCACGACCGGCCGGCGCTTGCCTACGCCGTGCTCGAGGGGATCGCGTTCGGCGTGCACGGCGCGCTCGCAGAGCTGGAGGCGGCCGGATCGCCCGTCGACGAGCTGCGTGTCGCCGGGGGCGGCGGCCGGCTGGCGGCGCTGTCGCAGATCAAGGCGGACGTGCTCGGGCGGCCCGTGGTCGCGCTGCGGGCGGATGCGGCGGCGATCGGGACGGCGCTCCTGGCCGGCGGCGCCGCCGGGATGGCCGACGAGGTGCCGGGCGCCATCGCCTCGGTGCTTGCGATCCGCGCGGCGGTACGAGCCCTCAGCGGCCGCGGACGGGCTCGCTGCGCGACGGGAGTGGTACGAGACGACGCGCGCCGCGGCCGCGGTGCGGGGGGATTGGGGGCCGGGATGAGCTCGCCGCGCTACACGCTCGGGATCAACACGTGTTTCGCCGTCAAGCGCTGGCCGGAGCCGGAGCGATGGGCCGAGATCGTCGCCGGGACGCTGGGCCTCGGGATGGTGCAGCACAGCCTCGACCTGGTCGACCTCGACGCCGACGCGCCGGTGCGCCGGCAGGCCGAGGCGGTGGCGGCCGCGTGCGCCGGCCACGAGATCGCGGTGCACTCGACCTTCACGGGCCTCGGCGCGTACGGGCGCAACCTCCTGCTCGACCCCGATCCGCTCCAGCGCCGCCGGGCCCTGGCCTGGTTCCGGAGGGCGGTCGACTTCACGGCGGCCGCCGGTGGGCGGGCGGCCGGCGGCCACGTCGGCGCGCTGAGCGTTGCCGACTGGCGTGACGCGGACCGCCGGGCGCGGCTCTGGGAGGGGCTGCGGGCCGACCTGGCCCGGCTGGCCGCCTACGCCGGCGAGCGCGGGCTGGACGCCTTCCTGTTCGAGAACATGGCGGCGCGGCGGGAGCCCTCGACGATCGCCGAGGCCGAGTCGCTGCTCGCACCCGCGGAGGCCGGCCGCGCCGCGGTCGCGCTCTGCCTCGACGTCGGCCACCAGTGCGTCGTCGGGACGAGCGGGGACGACCGCGACCCGTACGCGTGGCTCCGGCGGCTGGGCGCGCGCGCCCCGGTCGTCCACCTCCAGCAGTCCGACGCCGAGGCCGACCACCACTGGCCCTTCACCGCCGAGCGGAACGCGCAGGGGCGGATCGACGCTGCGCGGGTGCTGGACGCGCTCGACGCCTCCGGCGCCCGCGAGGTCGCGCTCGTCCTCGAGGTCATCCCCAGCTTCGAGCAGGACGACGACCTCGTCCTGGCCGAGCTGGCGGAGTCGGCCGACCACTGGCGCAAGGCCCTCGCCGACCGCGGTGAGCCCACGTCGGGCCCGTAACGCTTCGGCCGCGCCGGAGACGCAAGATTCCGCGATGCTTACGCTCGTGACCTCTTCGGATGCCGACACCGCCCCCGGCGTCGCGTCACCGGACGACCGGCGCACGGTCGCCGCGATCCTCGCCGGCGACGAGCGCGCGTTCGAGGAGCTCGTCGACCGCTACAGCGCCTCGCTCCTGCGCGTGGCGCTCGGGTACGTGCGCACCCGCACCGCCGCCGAGGAGGCCGTGCAGGACACGTGGATCGGGGTGCTGCAAGGGCTGCCGGCGTTCGAGGGCCGCTCGTCGCTGCGGACGTGGATCTTCCGCATCCTCGTGAACCAGGCGATCACCCGCGGCGTGCGCGAGAGCCGGTCGGTGCCGTTCTCCTCGCTCGGCGACGACGAGGCGGCGGTCGACCCGGAGCGCTTCCTGCCGGGCGGGGCGTGGGCGTCGCCGCCGCAGCCGCTCGACGGCATCCCCGAGGACGTCCTGCTCTCGGCCGAGGCGCGATCGCAGGTGCTGGAGGCGATCGGGGAGCTCCCGCCGCAGCAGCGCCAGGTGATCACGCTGCGCGACGTCGAGGGCTGGTCGTCCGCCGAGGTGCGCGAGGCGCTCGACCTGTCGGAGTCGAATCAGCGCGTGCTCCTGCACCGGGCCCGCTCGAAGGTGCGGACGCGGCTCGAGGAGTATCTCGGAGGGGCGGCGGCATGAGGCTGCTTCGACGCAGACGCGATCTGGCGTGCCGCGAGGTCGTCGAGCTCGTGACCGACTACTTCGAGGGAGCGCTCGGCGAGCACGATCGGGAGCGGTTCGAGCGCCACCTCGGTGGGTGCGACGGCTGCGCGGCCTACCTCGACCAGATGCGGCTCACGCTGCGCCTGGCCGGGACGATCGAGCCCGAGTCGATCGACCCGGTGTTCCGCGAGCGGCTGATGGAGGCGTTCCGGGGCTGGGCGGAGGCGCCATGACGCTCGCGAAGCGCGTCGCTCTGAACCGGCTGGAATACCGGCCGCCTGCGGGGCGTTATGATTTTGGATCCAAACACTGATGGATGAGAGGGAGGAATTGGGATGGCGTTGCAGCTCAACGACACGGCCCCGGACTTCACGGCCGACACGACCGAGGGGCCGATCAGCTTCCACGACTGGATCGGCGACTCGTGGGCGGTGCTCTTCTCGCACCCGAAGGACTTCACGCCGATCTGCACGACGGAGCTCGGCTACATGGCCGCGATCAAGCCGGAGTTCGACAAGCGGCACACGAAGATCATCGGGCTGTCCGTCGACCCCGTCGAGAAGCACGACGACTGGTTCAAGGACATCGAGGAGACCCAGGGCACCGCGCCCAACTATCCGCTGATCGGCGACAAGGACTTCTCGATCTCGAAGGCCTACGGCATGCTGGCAGCGGATGTGTCCGGCGATCCTGCCGACCGCACGCCGGCGGACAACCAGACCGTCCGCAACGTGTTCATCATCGGCCCGGACAAGAAGATCAAGCTGATCCTGGTCTACCCGATGACCACGGGCCGCAACTTCAACGAGGTGCTGCGCGTGCTCGACTCGCTGCAGCTGACGGCCAAGCACAAGGTGGCGACGCCGGTGAACTGGAACAAGGGCGAGGACGTGGTCATCGCCGGCTCGGTCAACAACGAGCAGGCGAAGGAGCTCTTCGGCAGCTGGGACGAGCCGAAGCCGTACATCCGGATCGTTCCCGACCCGAGCTGACGTCGGCAAGGCCTGCGCAGGAGTCTCTGCGCGGGCCTTTGCTTGACACAGAAGATATGCGCGCTTATGATATGCGCACATACGAAAGGATCAGTCATGTGGAAGACCGAGCACACGCACGAGAGCGCCGCCGCCCCCGCGGCCGTCTTCGCCCTCTGGGCCGACGTGGGGGGATGGCCGGCGTGGGACGCGAGCCTGATCGCGACCACGCTCGACGGGCCGTTCGCCGCAGGGACGACCGGGACGCTGCACCCGCAGGGGATGCCCGGGCCGATCGCGTTCGCGATCACGGCCGTCGAGCCGGGCGGCGGGTTCGCCGACGAGACGCGCCTCGGGCCGCTCGTCCTGCGCTTCCAGCACCGCGTCGAGCAGACCCCGGGCGGGTCGCGGATCGTCGTCTCGATCGAGGCGGAGGGGCCCGACGCCGAGCAGATCGGCCCCGCGGTGGCGGAGGACCTGCCCGAGAGCGTGGCCGCGCTCGCCGACGCCGCGATGCGGGCGGGGCAGCCCGCGTGAGGTCGGCGCATGCGTCGGCGTGGGACAGCCCGGGGTTCCTGCTCTGGCACGCGACCCTGCGCTGGCAGCGGGCGATGCGCGCCGCGCTCGCGCCGCACGACCTGACGCACGTCCAGTTCGTCCTGCTCGCCTCGGCCTGGTGGCTGGGCGAGCAGGGCGAGCAGCCGGCCCAGCGCCGTCTGGCCGAGCACGCGGGCACCGACGCGATGATGACGAGCCAGGTCGTGCGGGCGCTCGAGCGCCAGGGCCTCGTCGAGCGGCTGCGCGACCCCGGCGACGCGCGCAGCGTGCGCGTGACCGTGACGCCGGCCGGCCGCGCGCGATTGCAGGGCGCGCTGGCCGACGTCGAGGCTGCCGACACGGAGTTCTTCGCGCCGGTCGCCGATGCCGCGCTCGTGCCCCGGCTGCGGACGCTCGCGGGCCGCGCCGCTACTGCGCGGGCGTGATGCCCGGCGTCGCCGGGAGCGCCTTCTTGGCCGCGTAGCCGGCCGCGCTCACGCCGCTCAGCGCGACCAGCGTCTGCGGGAGCACCGGCAGGCCCGCGGCGGGGTGCGACACGAACGCCGAGACGAACCACAGCAGCAGGACGAGCGTGAAGCCGAAGTACTGGCTGTCCAGCAGGTCGGGCTGGCCGCTGTCGTCCGAGAAGAGCTGGCCGACGCCCTTGACGAACTCGTCGGTCGGCTCCGGCAGCGCGCTCTTCTCCGTCTGCGGATCGATCTCGTGATGCGGCTTGGCCGTCAGCTTGCGGCCCTTCTGCGTGGATCTGGCCGCCACCGCGGTCGTCGTCGGGATCCCCAGCAGGAGCAGGTACTGCGACTTCAGCGTCTGGTCGGCGAACCCGCTCCCGTGCGTGTGGATCAGGACCGCGAGCAGCGCCCACCACAGCGCGTACGTCCACAGCACGATCGCCGTCTTCGACGTCGACCAGCGGTTGTCGGCCCCCTGCACCAGCCCGAGCAGCCAGCGCCGCTTGGGCGCGTCGTCGTCGCGCCAGTTCACGAGCGCGAGCCCGACGGACGGCAGGGCCAGGACGACGACCGCCCAGATGTACGACCACTCCCAGCTCGGCCTGGCCCAGAACCGCATCGCGTGACCGTCTCACGGCCGCATTCGAGCTGTCAACAGCGCCTCACGCGACCCGGGCGGCCATCTCCCGGCAGGTGGTGACCCACACGTCGGTGTGGCGGCGGACGTGGGCGATGAAGCCGTCGAGGAGCGCCAGGCGGCTGGGGCGGCCGATGATCTGCGGGTGCATGGTGAGGACGAACGCGCCGCCCAGGTCGCGGATGCCCGCGAACTCCGCGTCCCAGATCTCGCGCACCTCGCTCGGGGTCGAGATGCGCCGCGTCCAGCTCTCGCGCCCGTCGAACCAGAAATGGGCCGCGTCGTCGAGGATCCACTGGATCGGCAGCTCGACGAGGCGCTTGCCGTCGTGCCGGTACGGCCGCAGGTCGTCCATCAGGTTGGACGAGTACGCGAACCCGTGCTTCTCGAGCAGGCCGAGCGTCGCCGGGCTGAAGTCCCACGCCGGCGAGCGGTAGCCGACGACGTCGGCGCCGAAGCCGCGCAGGATCTCCAGGGCGCGGACGAGCTCGTCCTCCTCGGCGGCCGCGTCGAGGTTCGCCGGCGAGGTGTGGGTGTACCCGTGGTGGCCGACCTCGTGGCCGTCGGCGATGATCTCCCGCACCCGGTCGGGATGCCGCTCGGCGACCCGGCCGGGGATGAAGAACGTGGCCCTGAGGTCGTGCCGGCGCAGGAGCGCGAGGATCTGCGGCACCGCCACCTTGGCCCCGTAGGTGCCCTGCGACAGCGTCCCCGGCCGGTCGGCGTTGGCCGGGTCCTCGCCGATCCAGACCTCCTCGGCGTCGAAGTCGAACGTGAAGGCCGCCGCCGCGCGCATACCGTCGGGCCACATGGGTCGTCTCCTGGTCGGGGAGCCCCGACTCTACGCCCTTGCCGCGCGCCATTTGGCGCTAGGCGCATGTGTCAATTGGCGGCTCGTCGTGGCTCGATCCTGCCAGGTCGCGCATGCCGCAACCTCACCGCAGGAGCGGCGCGACCTCCTCGGCGAAGATCCGCATCGATTCCTCGCGGACGGCCGGATCCATGCCCGGCCAGTAGAGCCGGGCGATGTAGTGCAGCCGGCCGCCGACGGCGTCGCGCAGGGCGACGATTCGTTCCGCCACAGCGGCGGGCTCGCCGAGCAGGATCGACTCGCGGAGCTCCGCCTCGCGGTCGGCCGGGATCGGCGGCGCGGCCGGGGGCGGGCCCGTACGGCCGCGGGCGGGCTCCATGTCGTCGTACTTCCAGCTCACGTACCAGTGGTGGTCGCGCACCCGCTCCCAGGCGTCGTCGCCGTGCCAGGGGAACGTCGGCAGGTGCACGCTCCACTCGAACGCATCGGGATCGCCGCCGCGGCGGTCCACCTCCTCCAGCACCCACGCGGCCGCCTCGGCGAGCTCCGCCGGCGTGACGTCGCTGCCCATGAACCCGTCGGCCAGCGCGCCCGCCCGCCGCACCGCCGGCTCGGCGAACCCGCCGATCCAGATCGGCGGCCCGCCCGGCCGGGCCGGCTTTGGCGTGACCGAGACGCCGGGATAGGACGTCGCCTCGGTGCCGGTGACGAGCCCATCCGACCACGCCTGGCGCAGGATCGCGATCGTATCGACCAGCCGCGACCGGCGTGACCGCAGCGGGATGCGCAGGCCCTCGAACTCCTCCTCGCGCCAGCCCAGGCCCAGGCCGAGCGTGAACCGGCCGCCGCTCAGCAGGTCGACGGTTGCCGCGTCCTCGGCCAGCCGCACCGGGTCGTGCAGCGGCGCCAGCAGGAGCGCGGTGCCGATGCGGACGCGGCTCGTGCGGGCTGCGATGGCCGCGGCGACCGGGAGCAGCGACGGCATGTAGCCGTCGTCGACGAAGTGGTGCTCGGACACCCACACCGAGTCGAAGCCGAGCTCCTCCGCCCGCACCGCCACCTCGACGGCGTCGCGGTAGAGGTCGGCGTCCGAGCGGGAGTCGCCCGGATACCGCTGGCAGGTGATGAGCCCGAAGCCGACCTCCATGCCCCCGATCATAGGAGCGTCGAGCCTCCGTCGATGGGCAGTGCGGCGCCGGTGACGTACGCCGCCTCGTCCGACGCCAGGAACGCGATGGTCGCGGCCACCTCGGTCGCCGTCCCCAGCCGCCCCAGCGGGACGGACTCGCGCAGGTACTGCTCGCCGGCGGCCGGATCGTGCATCAGCCGCAGCATCGGCGTGTCGATGACGCCCGGGCACACGCAGTTCACGCGGATCCCGTGCGGCGCGAGCTCGATCGCCATCTGGCGGGTGAGCGAGACGACGCCTGCCTTGGACGCGTTGTAGTGCGCGGCCGGCTCGTCGGCGTCGGCGACGAGTGCGGCGGTCGAGGCCAGGTTCACGATCGCCCCGGGGCGGCCGGCACCGACGAGCGCGCGGGCAAAGGCCCTGCCGGTGAGGTAGACGCCGCGCAGGTTCGTCGCCAGGACGTCGTCCCATTCGTCCGCCTCCAGTTCGAGGAACGACGCGATCCGGTAGATGCCGGCGCTCGCGACGAGCACGTCGGCCGGCCCGCCCAGCCGCTCGGCCGCCGCCGCGACGGCCGCATCGACCGACCCGGCGTTGCGCACGTCCACGACGACGTCTGCCTCCGGACCGCGGTCGAGGACGGCCACCGCAGCGCCGCGGGACGCGAGCAGGCCCGCCGTCGCCGCCCCGATGCCGGAGAGCCCGCCGGTGACGATGGCCCGCCGGCCTGCGAACGCGCCCGCTGCGGTTGGTTGCTGCACCGACACGAGGGGGATTCTTCCAGGTGGACAGCCCGAGGGCGCGGGTGAGACACTTGCTCCGGGATGCGCGTTCGGTTGCTCCTCGCCGCCACGGCGGGCCTCATGCTGCTCCCCGCCGCAAGCGGCGCCTCCGCGGCCGCGCCGCACGTGCAGATCGCGCCCTGCGGCGCGAACCCGCTCGTCGAGTGCGGCTCGATCCGGGTGCCGCTCTACTGGTCGCGCCCGGACATCGGCCGGCCGCTGACCGTGCACTTCCGCGTCTACCGCCACACCGACCCCGGCGCGCCCGCAGCGGAGCCCCTCGTCGCCTTCGAGGGCGGGCCCGGCTACGGCTCGATCGGCTCCGCCGGGAGCTACCTCTTCCTGCTCGGGCGGCTGCATCGCTCGCACGACCTGATCGTGATGGACCAGCGCGGCACCGGCACGTCGAGCGTCATCGACTGTCCGGCGGTCCAGAACGGGGTCGGCAGCTTCGAGCACGCCGCCGGGGCGTGCGCGCGGCAGCTGGGCGTCCGCGCGGGCGCCTACGGCAGCGCGGCGGTCGGCGACGACCTGGCCGCGATCCTGCGCGGCCTGGGCGTCCCCCGCGTCGACGTCTACGGCGACTCCTACGGCACGTACGCGGCCCAGTCCTTCACCCTGCACCACCCGTCCATGGTCCGGGCCGTCGTGCTCGACGGCACCTACGACCAGTCGTTCAACCCGCTCGAGCCGGAGGAGTCCGTCTCGCTGCGGCACGCCTGGCGGGCGCTGTGCCGGCGGTCGGGCGCCTGTTCGGGGATCCTGCGCTCCATCGGCGCCTTCGACCGGCGGCTGGCCGCCGATCCCCTGGTCGGGCGCGGCCGCGACCAGGACGGCTTCCGGGTGCGCTACCGGGTGACCCCGCCGGTCTTCGCCCAGCTCGTCGAGGACGCGACCTTCAGCTACACCTTCTTCCGCGACCTGCCCGGCGCCCTGCACGCGTTCCGGGGCGGAGACGAGATGCCGCTGCGGCGGCTGGCGGCCGAGGACGCCTCCTTCAACGCGACCGGCGGCGCCGCGGCCGACTACTCCGTCGGCGACTACGTCGCGGTCTCCTGCCACGACTACCCGACGGTCTGGGACGCCTCGGCCTCGCCGGCGCAGCGCCGCCGCCAGCTCGCCCGCGCGGTCGCGCGGCTCCCGCACGACGTCTTCGGGCCCTTCTCGAAGCAGGTCTGGCTCGCGTCGCTCGACGAGGACCAGCTCGTGCACGGGTGCCTGGAGTGGCCGGCGCCGCGCATCCCCGACCCGTCGTTCCCGGCCGGCCCGCGTCCGCACATCCCCGTGCTCGTGCTCGACGGCGAGTACGACCAGGCGACGCCCGTCGCCGACGCCCGCCGCGCGGCCGCCCACTGGCCGGACTCGACCTACGTCGAGGTGCGCAACACCGCCCACATCAGCGCCCTCGCGGACTTCCAGGGCTGCGCGAGCGGGATCGCGCGCCGGTTCCTGCGCACCCTGTCGGCCGGCGACACCCGCTGCGCCCGCCACGCCCCGGCCGTCGAGGTGGCCCGCTTCCCGCGCGTGCTCGCGGCGGCGCCGGCCGCGAGCCGGATGCCGGGCGACCGGTCACGGGCCGCCGCCCGGCGGGCGGCGTGGGTCGCCGCCGCGGCGGTCGGCGACGCCTACGCGCGCTGGTACAACCTCATGTACGGCTCGGTCGGGCACGGGCTGCGCGGCGGCCGGTTCACGACCGCCGGTCCCTACTACTCGATGCGCCCGGTGCACATCCGGTTCGCCGGCGACCGGTTCGTCGCCGACCTGGCGATGTCGGGGACCTCGATTTGGACGCGGACGGCGCACCGCCTGCGGGCGACGCTGGTGCTCGCCGGACCGGCCGCGGCCTCGGGCCGGATCGTGCTGGACATCCCCACCCGATCGCAGCGGCGCCCGCGCGACCGTTCGCGGCGTTCTGGGAGGCCGGCCGGTGCGCCTGGAGCTGCCGACGCCGTGGACTCCGCAGGGCTGACCACCAACGGAACCTGCTACGGTGAGCATGTGACCGTCGGCACGAGCGTGCACCGAGCGGCACCGCCGCTTTCGACCTCGGTCGTCGAGGCAATCGGCGGCACCCCGCTGGTCGCGATCGAGGGCGTGTACGCGAAGCTCGAGTACCTGAACCCGTCCGGGTCGGTGAAGGCGCGCCTGGCCCGCTACATGATCGAGCGGGCCGAGCACGAGGGCCTGCTGAGCCCCGGCGACACGATCGTCGAGGCCTCGAGCGGGAACACCGGCAACGCGATGAGCATGGTCGCGGCGGCCAAGGGCTACCGCATGCTCGTCGTCATGCCGGAGGGGATGAGCCCCGAGCGGGTCGCCATCTCCCGCGCGCACGGCGCCGACGTGCTGCTGATCGGCGACTTCCACGTCACGGCGGCGCTCGAGCACGCGCGCATCCTGGGCGAGCGGCCCGGCTACTTCCATCCCGGGCAGTTCGACTCGGAGTGGAACGTGACCGAGAACCGCGAGTGGCTCGGCGCCGAGATCCTCGCCCAGCTGCCCGAGCCGCCCGACGCGCTCGTCGTCGGCGTCGGCACCGGCGGCACGCTGATCGGCGTCGGGCAGGCGTTCCGGGCCGTGAACCCGGACGTGCTCGTGGTGGGGCTCGAGCCGGGCGAGTCGCGCACGATCTGCTGCGGCGAGATCGCCATGCATGCGATCGAGGGCATCTCCGACGGCTTCGTGCCCGGGATCGTCGCCCGCCATCGCGACGAGATCTGCGAGTTCCTGAACGTCTCGAGCGACGACGCCCTGGCCGAGATGCGCCGCCTCGCCCACGACCACGGCATCTTCGTCGGCCCGAGCTCGGGCGCGCACATGCTGGCGGCCCAGACCCTGCGCCGCCGCCGGCCCGAGCTCCAGACGGTCGTCACGCTCTTCTGCGACGAGGGCGAGAAGTACATCGCCGACCACCACGGCCCGCGCTGACGCCGGGCGCGCGGTGTGACCCGACTCACACCGGCGGAAACCACCCTCTCCCCGGCTCCGTAACCGCGGGCACGGGCAGACCGAACCGACGAGAGGGAGGGGCAGATGGATTCGACCACGAGCACCGACGGCGTCCCCGACGGCCGCCGAGCTTGACGAGCGCTGGGGCCGCGTCGTCGGCAGGCGCGGGTTCCTGGTGGGGGTGGGGGCGGCCGGCGCGGCCGCGCTCACCAGCGGAGGGCTGGCGACGGCCGGGGCGGCGTTCGCCTCCGGCGGGCGGCTCTCGCACGGCGACGCGGCGATCCTGCGGTTCCTGGCGGCCGCGGAGATCCTCGAGACCGACCTCTGGCAGCAGTACACCGAGCTCGGCGGCGTGAACGGCGGCAACCCGGCCTACACGGCCGCGCTCGAGAACCTCGACGAGGACATGCCGCAGTACGTCTCCGACAACACCGACGACGAGCACAGCCACGCCGCGTTCCTGAACGCGTACCTGCGCTCGAAGGGCGAGGACGCGGTCGACCTGGACGAGTTCCGCACGCTGCCGAGCAGCAAGGCGACCGGCGCGAAGCAGATCGGCCGCCTGACGAACCTGATGAAGCTGAACGTGGACACGAGCTGGTACACCCGCTACCGCAGCGGCAAGAACCCCGACTTCGGCGCCACGTTCCCGCAGGCCGTCCACATCCACGGCGAGCCGGCCATCCCGCTGAGCGACGCGGACACGCCGCCCGGCATGTCCCAGCCGGTCCCGCCCACGACGGCGCAGCAGCGGCGGATGCAGGCGATCGCGAACACCGCCGGGTTCCACTTCGCGATGATCGAGCAGGGCGGGTCGAGCCTCTACACGGCGATGAGCCTCAAGGCGACCGACCTCGAGGTGCTGCGGATCGTCGTCTCGATCGGCGGCGTCGAGGTGAACCACTTCGCCGTGTGGCACGACAAGGCCGGGAACGCGGTGGCGCAGCCGCTGGCGGGCGTGACGGACCCGGAGACCGGGGTGACGTTCCCCGACCTGAACTCGCCGCCCTTCGGCGGCGCGCTCTTCCAGACCAACCTGATCATGCCCGAGCCGACGGACTTCATCCACAAGAGCCTGCCGAAGTGCTCGGTCATCCGGCCGTCGCTCGACATGAACGCGGGTGCGATGGCGGCGGTGGCGTTCCTGACGTCGACCGGGCTGTTCGAGGGGCAGTCGAAGAAGTTCTTCAAGGCCGCCCACGAGCTGGCCCGGGAGGCGGACGCCGCCCACCGAGGGAAGGGGTGACACCGGGCTCGGCTGCGGGCTCGGAGTGCCGTAGACTTGGCTGGTGAACTGTCCGCGCTGCGGCACCGAGAACAGCATTGGCCGCAAGTTCTGCGGCGAGTGCGGCGCGGGCCTCGTGCAGGCCTGCCCGGCCTGCGGGGCGGCGATCGAGCCGGGCACGAAGTTCTGCGGTGAATGCGGGGCGGCGCTCCGGGAGGCGCCGGCGCCTGATCCCGGCGCCGCCCCGCCGGCCGCGCCTGCTTCGGTGGCCGAGCGCAGGCTCGTCTCCGTGCTCTTCGCCGATCTGGTCGGCTTCACGACGCTGTCGGAAGGGCGCGACTCGGACGAGGTGCGCGAGCTCCTGTCCCGCTACTTCGACGCCTCGCGGCGGCTGATCGAGCTCTACGGCGGCACCGTCGAGAAGTTCATCGGCGACGCCGTCATGGCGGTCTGGGGCACGCCGATCGCCACGGAGGACGACGCGGAACGGGCCGTGCGGGCCGCGCTCGACCTGGTCGCGGCGGTGAGCGCGCTGGGCGACGAGATCGGCGTCCCCGACCTGCGTGCCCGGGCCGGGGTGCTCACCGGCGAGGCGACGGTCACGGTCGGCGCCGACGGCCAGGGGATGGTCGCAGGCGACATCGTGAACACCGCGGCGCGGATCCAGTCCGTCGCCGACCCGGGGCAGGTGCTCGCCGGCGATCCCACCCGGCGCGCGACCGAGCCGACCATCGTGTACGAGGACGCCGGGACGCACGAGCTGAAGGGAAAGTCGGGCCTCTACCGGCTTTCGCGGGCGGTGCGGGTGGTCTCGGGCGCCCGCGGCGCGCTCAAGTCGGAGGGGCTGGAGGCCCCGTTCGTCGGCCGTGACCGCGAGCTGCGGCAGATCAAGGACCTGTTCCACGCGTCGGCGGACGAGCGCCGCGCCCACCTCGTCTCGGTGACCGGGATCGCCGGCATCGGCAAGTCGCGGCTCGTGTGGGAGTTCTACAAGTACTTCGACGGCCTGGCCCAGATCATCTACTGGCACCGCGGCCGCTGCCTCTCCTACGGCGAGGGCGTCACCTACTGGGCGCTCGCCGACATGGTGCGGATGCGCTGCCGCATCAGCGAGGACGACCCCGCCGACGTCGCGCTCGCGAAGCTCGCCGGCGTGATCGAGGAGCACCTCCCCGACGAGGACGAGCGCCGCTTCGTCGAGCCCCGCGTCGCCCACCTGATCGGCCTCGAGGAGGGCACCGCCTTCAACCGCGAGGATCTGTTCGCCGCGTGGCGGACGTTCTTCGAGCGGCTCGCGGACGCCTACCCGACCCTGCTCGTCTTCGAGGACATGCAGTGGGCGGACGCCTCGCTGCTCGACTTCATCGAGTACCTGCTCGACTGGTCGCGCCAGAGCCCGCTCTTCGTCGTGACCGCGGCCCGGCCCGAGCTGCTCGACCGCCGGGTGACGTGGGGGGCCGGCAAGCGCAACTTCACGTCGATCTACCTCGAGCCGCTGGCGGAGACGGCCATGCGCGAGCTGCTCGAGGGGCTGGTGCCCGGCCTGCCCGACGCGCTCCGCGACCAGATCCTCGGGCGGGCCGAGGGCGTGCCCCTCTACGCGATGGAGACCGTGCGGATGCTGCTCGACCGCGGCCACCTCGTCCGCGAGGGCAGCGTGTACCGGCCGACCGGGCCCGTCGATGCGCTGGAGGTGCCCGAGACGCTGCACGCGCTGATCGCGGCGCGCCTCGACGGCCTCTCCGACGACGAGCGCCGGATCGTGCAGGACGGCGCCGTGCTCGGCAAGACGTTCACCCGCACCGCCGTCGAGGCGCTCTCCGGGATCGACGCCGGCACCTGCGAGGCCGTGCTGGCGGCGCTCGTGCGCAAGGAGGTGCTCTCGATCCAGGCCGACCCGCGCTCGCCGGAGCACGGCCAGTACGGCTTCCTCCAGGATCTGATGCGCCGCGTCGCCTACGAGATGCTGTCGATGCGCGACCGGCGCGAGCGCCACCTGGCCGCGGCCGACTACCTCGAGCGCACCCTGGCCGACGACGACGAGATCGTGGAGGTGCTCGCCTCCCACTACATCGACGCCTACACGGTCGCCCCCGACGCCGACGGGGCCGACGCGGTGAGGCGGCGGGCGCGGGAGCTGTTCGTGCGAGCGGGGGAGCGGGCGGAGTCGCTGGGCGCGCCGACCGAGGCGCAGCGCTACTACACCCGCGCCGGCGAGCTCAGCGAGACCGGCGTCGACGAGGCCGGCCTGCTGGCGCGGGCGGCCGAGATGGCGCTGCGCGCCGCCTCGCAGGACGCCGCTGCCGAGCTCGCCGACCGCGCCCATGCCCTCTACGAGGAGGCCGGTGAGCACGGGCCTGCGGCGCGGGTGCTGGTGATCCGGTCGCGCATCGACCAGATGCAGGGACGCCTCGACGAGGCCCTCGCGCGCATGCAGCGCGCCCACGACGTGCTCCGCGACGAGCCGCGCGACGAGTCCTTCGCGGCTCTCAGCGCCCGCCTGGCCGGCGCCTCGTACTTCGCGGGCGACCTCCCGAGGTGCGTCGAGCTCGTCGAGCTCGCGCTCGACATCGCGGAGGCGCAGGGCCTGCCGAGGGTGCTCGCGAACGCGGTGATGATCAAGGCGATGGTGGGGGCCTCCGGGCGCCATCCCGAGGAGGCCCGGGGGATGTTCCAGCTCTCGCTGGAGCTGGCGCAGAAGCACGAGCTCCGAGAGGAGGCCAGCCGGGCGGCCTCCAACCTGTCCGACCTCGCGTTCCGGCGCGACCGCTACATGGAGGCGCTCGCCCACCTCGACCAGGCCCTGACGCTCGGCCGGATGGTCGGCAGCCGCCCGCACGAGTGGTTCGCGCAGAGCGAGTCGACGTACCCGCTCTACATGCTCGGCCGCTGGGACGAGGCGATGGCGGTGTACCACGAGCTGCCCGAGGAGCACCTGCCGACGGGCGGCACGCTGCTGAGCCCGCTGAGCTCGATCCTCGAGATCCACGTCCATCGCGGCGATCTCGCCGCCGCGCGCCGGCTGCTCGGGATCTACTCGCGGCTCGAGGCCTCGACCGACGTCCAGGAACGGGCCGGCTGGGCCGCGGCGCAGGCCTGTGTCCTGCACGCCGAAGGCAGGCACGCCGAGGCGGTCGCGATGGGTGACAGGACGATCGAGCTGGGGGAGACGCTCGGCATCGACGGGCAGGACTCGAAGATGGGGTTCATGTGGGCCATCGAGGCGGCGCTCGCCGCTGGGCGACCGGGTCAAGGCCGAGCAGCTGGTCGACCGCATCGAGGCGATCGCGCCGGGGTTGCGGCCGCCCTCGCTCGGCGCGCACGCCAATCGCGCCCGCGCCCGGCTGGCCGACTCGCTCGAGATGGCGAGCATGCACTTCGCCGTCGCCGAGGCCAGCTTCGACGGCCTGGGCATGCGGTTCTGGCGTGCGGCGACACAGCTCGAGCACGCCGAGCGGCTCGCCGCCGCCGGCCAGTCCGCGGAGGCCGCTGCGCTGCTCGCGGAGGCACGGGCGACGTTCGCGGAGCTCGAGGCGTCGCCGTGGCTCGCGCGGGCCGATGCGATCGCCGAACAGGCCTCGGCCGAGGCGGTCGGCTGACGCGCAGGGATGTGCGCCGCGGCCCGAGTCGTGGCAACCTACGAGTGTGAGGCGTTTCGCGATCGTGGTCGGAACGGCGGCGGCCGTGCTGGCGGCGGCCGCGCCTATGAGCGCCGCGTCGTCGCCCACCATCCCGCAGCCCGAGCAGGGCCAGATCCGCGCGCTCCTGCGCGCGTTCATCCCGGCGGCGGTCGACCGCCGCCACCCCGGCCGGGCGTGGCTGCTGGCGACCCCCTCGATGCGCGCGGGCACGACCCGGGCCGAGTGGCGCCAGGGCAGTCTCCCGGTGTTCCCCTACCCGGCCGCGGCGAGGGGGTTCGGCATCCTTCCCGTCACCGTCAAGCCGGGAGACGTGACGTTCGAGCTGATGGTGCATCCGAAGCCGGGCAGCCACGCCGGCATACAGGTGTTCTCGACCGAGGTGCAGCGGATCGGCGGTCGGTGGCGGGTCGCGTCGATGACGACGCGGGCCGAGTTCGCCCCGCCGGGCGACCCGGCCAGGGTCACCGCCGCGCCCGACTTCGGCGTGGCCCAGGGGGAATCGCCCTCCCACCAGAACCTGAGCCAGGACTGGTTGCTCGTCCCGCTGCTCGTGCTCGGCCTGCCGCTGATCGTGGCGCTGTGCGCGATCCTCCTCGGCTGGCGCCGCGGCCGGGCCGCGCGCGTCGACGTCGAGGGGCCGCAAGCGGGCGACCATCCCCTGGCGCTAGCCTGAATATCCGGTGCCAGGCACCGGGTATTCAGCCGGCAGCTGCGCGAGCTCGGCGAGCAGCGTGAACGAGCGCACCCGCGCGGCGGCGTCGGGGACGCTCGCGATCGCCATCACCTCGTCGGCGGCCGTCTCGGCCAGGAGCGCCTCGAGCCGTGCCCGCACGGTGGCCGGGCTGCCGATCACCTGCGGGCGCAGGTAGCCGTCGGCGAACGCCGCTCCGCGTCGGTCCACGCGTGGTTCGTGACCTGCCGCATCGACGGCAGCGGCCCGGGCGGCCGGCCGGTGTTGCGCTGGGCGAAGCTCAGCGCCATCGCGGAGGCCAGCAGGTTCGCCTCCTCGTCCGTGTCCGCGCAGACACAGAAGACGGTCACCTGCGCGTAGGGCCGGTCGAGGTCGGGCGACGGCGCGAACCGCGACCGGTAGAGCTCGAGCGCCGGCAGCGTGTTCTGGGCGCTGAAGTGGTGGGCGAAGGCGAACGGCAGCCCCATCAGGCCGGCCGCCTGGGCGCTGTAGCCGCTCGACCCGAGCAGCCACAGGGCCGGCATGCCGCCGCCGTATCCGGGGTAGGCGCGGATGCCCTCGTAGGCGTCGCCGGGGGCGAAGCCGTTGAAGAAGCCGTGCAGCTCGCGCAGGAGCTCGAGCAGGTCGTCGTTGCCGGCCATGCGCCGCAGGGCGAGCATCGTGCGCTGATCCGTGCCCGGCGCGCGGCCGATGCCGAGGTCGATGCGGCCGGGATGCAGGGCCTCGAGCGTGCCGAAGCGCTCGGCGACGACGAGCGGGGAGTGGTTCGGCAGCATCACCCCGCCCGAGCCGACCCGGATCCGGCGCGTGCGGGCGGCGGCGTTCGCGATCAGCACCTCCGGGGCCGAGCTCGCGATCCCGGGCATGTTGTGGTGCTCGGCGTACCACAGGCGCAGGTAGCCGAGCCTGTCGACGAGCGCCGCCAGCTCGGTCGCGTCGGCGAGCGCGGCGGACGCGGTCGAGTCCGACGTCACGGGGGCGACGTCGAGCACCGAGAGCGGGACGCCGAAGACGGGGCTGGCCGCAGCGCGGGCGGCGTCGTGGAGCGCGCTCACGCGGCGGCGCAGCGGGCGCAGCGGCCGGGGAGCGACTGGAGGGCGCGGTCGGAGAGCTCGAACCCGACCGCCTCGGCGGCCTGGCGCAGCGGAACGAGCGCGCACCCCTCGAGCGTCGAGACGGCGCCGCAGTCGACGCAGACGATGTGGTGGTGGTGCCCGTCGGTCGCGCACATCACGAACACGGCCTCGCCGCCGCGGCTGCCCGCCTCCTCGACCAGGCCCTCGTCGCGCCAGCGCTCGATCGCGCGGTAGGCGGTTGTGAGGCCGATCCGGGGCTGGTCGTGCCGGGCGGCGGCGTGCAGCTCCCGGGCGCTGAAGGCGTGGCCGATCGACCTTCCGGCCTCGAGCAGGGCCTCACGGTTGCGGCGGTTCCGTCCCGGCTCCATCTCCTCCAGCGTAGTCGCCCGCGCGGCGGATCTCAAGAAATAGGATTGACATCCGTTTTCATTTCCGTTAGCGTGCCGATGTGTCGAGGACGCTGCTCGGATATCTCGCGCTCGCGGCCGTGCTCGCGGCCGGCGGCGTGGCCCTGGCTGCGACCGGGACGTCCGGGGCGCCGGCCGGCGGGCGGGTGGACGTCGTGGCCGCCGAGAACGCCTACGGCAGCATGGCGGCCCAGATCGGGGGACGGCACGTGACGGTGACCTCGATCCTGCGCGACCCGGCCGCCGACCCGCATCTGTTCACCGCCGACACCGCCACCGGGCTGGCGGTGGCCCGGGCCGGGCTCGTGATCCAGAACGGCGTCGGCTACGACAGCTTCATGGGCAAGCTCGAGGACGCCGCACCCAGCGCCGACCGGGTCGTCGTGACGGTCGCCGACGTCCTGGGCGTCCACGGCGCCGGCGCGAACCCGCACCTGTGGTACGACGTGCCCCGGCTCGACCGGGTCGCCGGGGCGATCGCGGCCGCGCTCGAGCGGGCCGATCCGCGTCACCGCGGCGCCTACCGGGCGGGGCTGCGCCGGTTCGAGCGCCGGCTCGGCCCGCTGCGGCGCGAGGTGGCCGCGATCCGCGCCCGCGACGCCGGAGCGCCCGTCGCCTACACCGAGCCGGTGCCGGGCTACCTGCTCGCCGCCGCCGGCCTCCGCAATCTGACCCCGCCGGCGTTCGCCCGCGCGATCGAGGACGGGAGCGAGCCGACGGCGGCGGCGGTGTCCGACATGACCGGCCTCCTCACCGGGCACCGCGTGCGCGCGCTGCTCCTGAACACGCAGGCGGTCTCGCCGATCACGTCGCGCATCCGCTCCGCGGCCGTCGCGGCCGGCATCCCCGTCGTCGGCGTGACCGAGACGCTGCCGGCCGGAGAGACGTTCCAGGGCTGGCAGCTGCGCCAGGCCCGGGCGCTGGCGCGGGCGCTGGGCCGGTGAGCCGTGCCCCTGTGGTCGAGGCCCGCGGGCTGCGGCTGCAGTTCGGCGACCGCCTGCTGTGGGACGACCTCGGCTTCGACCTCAACGAGGGCGAGTTCCTGGCCGTCCTCGGCCCCAACGGCACGGGCAAGACGTCGCTCGTGCGCATCCTGCTCGGGCTGCTCGCGGCCACGGCCGGCTCGGTGCGCGTCGCCGGCCGCGCGCCGGAGCTCGCCCGCTCCCTGGTGGGCTACGTGCCCCAGCAGCGCGCCTTCGATCGCGACGCGCCGCTGCGTGGCTGCGACCTCGTGCGGCTCGGCCTCGACGGCCACCGCTGGGGCATCGGCCTGCGCTCGCACGACGCGGACGTGCGCGTGCGGCGGGCGCTCGCGGACGTCGGCGCCACCGGCTTTTGCGACGTGCCCGTCGGCCGCCTCTCCGGCGGCGAGCAGCAGCGGCTGCGGATCGCCCAGGCGCTCGTCTCCGACCCGGCCCTGCTGCTCGCCGACGAGCCGCTGCTCTCGCTCGACCTGGCCTCGCAGCGGACCGTCGTCGACCTGCTCGACCGCCGCCGCCGCGACGCCGGCACGCCGGTCGTGTTCGTCACCCACGACGTGAACCCGATCCTGCGCGTCGCCGACCGCGTCCTCTACCTGGCGCCGGGCCGGTGGGCGATGGGGGCGGCGGACGAGGTGCTCACCACCGAGACGCTCTCCCACCTCTACGAGACGCCGGTGGACGTCCTCCGCGTCCGCGGCCGCATCGTCGTCGTCGGCACGCCCGACGACGAGGGCGTGCACCACCACGAGCATGCGCCGGCGGGGGCGCACTGATGTTCACCGAGCTGCTCGGACAGCACTTCGTCCACACCGCGCTCATGGCGGGCGCCGTCGTGGCGGTCGTGAGCGGGGCGATCGGGACGTTCGTCGTCACCCGCGGCGCCAGCTTCGCCGTCCACGCCGTCTCCGAGCTCGGGTTCACCGGCGCCGCCGCGCGCGCTCGTCCTCGGCATCGACCCGGTCGGCGGCATGGTGGCCGGCTCGCTGCTCGTGGGCGGCGTGCTCGGGCTGCTGTCCCTGCGCGGCCGGGAGCGCGACAGCGCCATCGGCGCCGTGCTCGCGTTCGGCCTCGGGGTGGGGGTGCTCTTCCTGAGCCTGTACCAGGGCTACGCGACCGAGGCCACCAACCTGCTCTTCGGCAGCATCGTCGGGGTGAGCGACCGCCAGCTCGTGGAGCTGACCGTGGTCGCCGCGATCGTCCTCGCCGGCATCGCCGTCGCCTACCGGCCGCTGCTCTTCTCGAGCATCGACCCGGAGGTGGCCGAGGCCCGCGGCGTGCCGCTGCGCGCGCTCTCGGTGCTGACGTTCATGCTGCTCGCGCTGACGACGGCCGAGGCGATCCAGGTCGTCGGCGTGCTGCTCGTGCTCACGCTGGTGATCACGCCCGCGGCCGCCGCGCAGCGGCTGACGGCCAACCCGGCGACGGCGATCCTGCTCTCGATCGTGATCGCCCTCGTCGCCACCGAGGGCGGCATCCTGCTCAGCCTGCAGCAGCCCTGGCCGACGAGCTTCTTCATCAGCTCGATCTCGTTCGCCGCCTACCTGGCCGCCCGCGTCGTCGAGTGGCGGCGCGTGAACCGGCCCGCACCTGCGCTAGCATGAGCGTGATGAACGTCGCGCGCATGACCCGGTTTACCCCGCCCCGGCCGCAGGCTGGGGTGGCGGCGCGCGCTCGCTCGTAGCCGAGCTCATCGCCCTCTCCTCCCAGCCGCCCCGCGGCCGGGGCGTCATGTCCCGCCCTGGAACGAGGAGGAACCGGCGATGCCGACCACCATCACCCCTGCCGAGCTTCACCGCGCGCTCGAGCTGCGCGACCTGTCCGACCCCGATCGCGGCCCGCACGCGATGCAGCTGCTCGTCGACGCGATCGTCCAGGCCCTGGAGCGGGCCTGGAGCTGTCCGGTGCGCACGTACCGGGCCGGCCCCGTCGTCACCGTCGAGGCCAACTACGGCGTCCTTGGCTACCCGGCCGACGCCCCGGCCCGGGAGGCGCGCTACTCCCGCTACGTCGACGCCGCCCACATGCTGCGGGCGCACACGACGGCCATGGTCCCCGCCGCCCTGCGCGCGCTCGCGGACGTCCCGGACGTCGTGGTCGCCTGCCCCGGCCTCGTCTACCGCCGCGACGTCGTCGACCGCCTCCACGTCGGCGAGCCGCACCAGCTCGACCTGTGGCGGGTGCGCCGCGGCGCGCCCCTGGGCGAGGCCGACCTGGACGAGATGGTCGAGCTGGTCGTCGCGGCCGTCCTGCCCGGCGCCCGGTCGCGCACGCTCCGCACGACCCACCCCTACACGACGGCGGGCCGCGAGGTCGAGGTGCTCGTCGAGGGCGAGTGGATCGAGCTGCTGGAGTGCGGTCTCGCCGGCCGGCACGTGCTGGCCGCCGGCGGGCTCGACGGCGGCCGCTGGAGCGGGCTCGCCCTCGGGCTCGGCCTCGACCGCGCGCTGATGCTGCGCAAGGGCATCGGCGACATCCGCCTGCTCCGCTCCGACGACCCCAGGGTGGCGAGCCAGATGCGGACGCTTGCGCCCTACCGGGAGGTGAGCTCGATGCCGGCGACGGCCCGTGACCTCTCGATCGCGGTCGCCGCCGGCGTGGACGCCGAGGAGCTCGGAGACCGCGTCCGCCGGGCGCTCGCTCCCGGCGAGCTCGATGCGGTCGAGGAGGTGCGGGTCGTCGGCGCGACGCCCGGGGCCGCGCTGCCACCCCAGGCGATCGCGCGCATCGGCCTGCGGCCCGGGCAGGAGAACGTGCTCCTGCGGCTGGTCCTGCGCCATCCCACCCGGACGCTGACCGCGCCGGAGGCGAACGCCGTCCGCGACCGCGTCTACGCCGCCGTGCACGAGGGCGACGCGCACCAGTGGGCCGGAGGTGATGCGGTTGGCGGATGACGCGGCGGGCTAGAGCGCGAGCATCGCCGTCGCGACCTCGCCCGCGGCCGCATCGGGGATCGCCCTCGCGGCCCGATCGAGCACGAGCAGCCGCGCGCCGGGGATCTCGCGCGCGAGCGCCTCGCCGTTGCCGACAGGGAAGAACGGATCGCGGCGACCGTGCACCACCAGCGCCGGGATCGCGAGCTCGGACAGGCGCTCGCGCCAGCGCGGCCTGCAGTTGAGCTTGGCGAACACCATCCCCAGCTGGTTGGCCATCTGCACCGCGGGCTCCGTGCCCGGCGTGCGGTCCCAGATGCGCTCGGCGGTCGTGTGCGCAGCGGTGGGGTCGTCGCCGAGGATCTCCGCGCCGCCCGCGGCAAACTCCGCCACGGCGGCGCGGTCGGACCAGTCGGGCCTCGAGCGCGAGAACAGCCGTTCCATCGTCGCCTTGTCGTGGTCAGGCAGGTCGTCGTCGACCCGGCCCGGAGCGACGGGCCGCGTTCCGGCGAGTGTGAGCGCCGA
Organism: uncultured Actinomycetes bacterium; assembly: GCA_963731515.1. Lineage (GTDB taxonomy): Bacteria > Actinomycetota > Thermoleophilia > Gaiellales > JAICJC01 > JAICJC01. The sequence goes on from CAVSVU010000017.1 coordinate 254,619, forward strand.
GTACGCGCCCGGATGGTCGAGCGCGGCGACCTGGGCGACCATACCGCCCACGCCGATGCCCGCCAGGTGCGCCGGCCGATCGTCGAGTTCGCGGGCGAGCGCCGCGGCGTCGGCCGCGAGATCGCGCAGCGTGTACGCCGGAGTCTCGGGATCGACCGTGGTCGACGCGCCGGCATCGCGCAGGTCGTACCGAACGACGTGGCGCCCACCGCGCGCGAGCGCCTCGCAGAGCGCGTCGGGCCAGGAGAGCATGGTCGTGCCGCCCGCGAGCAGAACGAGTGGCGCCGCCGCGTCCCCGAAGTGCTCCACCCCGAGCACGACGCCGTTCGTCTCGACCGTCCCGATCCGTCCGTCGTTTCCCATCTGCTTCTCCGTCTCTCCGTGGTCTCTGATCGTCGTCAGGTGTCTTCCTTCACCGGAGAGAGACCGCGGGAACGCTTCAGATTCATCGCGCCGTCGGGCGAACCACCACTCGGGACGGATGCGGGTGCCGGGCCTCCTGATCAGTGAGGGGCGACGATGTGGCCGTAGACGCGGGCGTTGAGGTTCACGTTCCGCGTCGTGACGGTGCCACCCGACGGGTCGGACTCGACGGCCTTGAACTGGAGCGCGACCGCCGAGCCGAACCTGGTGCCGATGGGCGGGTCGAACACGCGCAGGATGGCGGTGCAGGACGTGACGAAGTCCGGCTGTGACAATGGGCCGGTGCAGGTGGGGTCGGCCACCAGCTCCCACACGGTCGGACGGGTCTGATTCACGTGGATGGTGCTGCGCTGGAACGCGAGGCCGGGGGTCGCCCGGAACGTGACCTTCACGCGGGGGTGGTGCCCGACGACGACCGCGCCGAGTTTGGTGGGGTTGGCCGTCCAGGTCGCCGCCTGCGCCACGCCCGCGAATACGAGCGGGCAGGCGGCGGCGAGCAGAAGGGTGAGGATGCGTCGTTTCATGGGTGGCTCTCCTAGCCGTTGAAGTAGTGCTCCGGCGGCATTCGGCGCCGAGCGTCTCCGCCTTGAGCGGGGACCGTCGGAATGGGTAGCTTCACCCACGCCAGGACGAGAGGGTGGGAGATCGCGCAAGGCGGTCAGGCCGGCCCCCTGTCCGGAAACAGCAGCAGCACCGCGCCGACGAGGAAGCAGATCGCGCCGAGGAACGTCCCGGCGGTGTCCAGGGCGGCGTTCAGCAGGTCGCCCGTCGCGGGCTGCACCCAGCCGGCGATCGCAGAGATCCCGAAGAAGGCCGAACCGGCCAGGTTCAGGGCCGCGATCCGCCACCCCATGCTCTGCGGCCGCCAGCTGGCCCAGGCGTGTCCCGCCTCGGCGAAGGCGAGCTCGCTCGCGACCAGGAAGCAGATCGAGCCGAGCGCGTCCGGCGTCCACACGACGAGGTCGGCGCGGCGAGGCGAGAGCGCCGCATCGAGGGCGGTGAAGGTGGTGACGTTGAAGAAGACGGTTCCGACGAGCTGGATCGATGTCGCCCACCAGTCGATCCTGCGCGCTTCGAGTGCCACGAGGCGCTGCCTGCGCGAGGTCGAGTCGGCGATCGGCGCGGCGCTGATGCATTCGACGTACTGGAGGTATGCCGCGCTCGTGAAGAAGATCGAGCCGACGAAGTAGGTGACCCCGTCCGCCCGCCCGCCGACAAGCGTCGAGTAACCGGGCAGCGCGCCGATCGCGAAGCAGGCCGACCCGACGATGAAGAGGGCCGCAATCCAGCGTCCGAGCGCGCCGCCCGCGCGCTTGCGGTGGCGCCGGGAGGCCCACTCCAGCAGCCGGCCGTCGGCCAGCCGGTAGCGGACGTGCGTGACGAACGGCCCCGGGCCGTCGGTGCTCTCCGCTCGTGCGCCGGAGGGCGGCGCGACGTAGGCGTCGCTCAGTGGTGGAAGCCCGACTCCGCCTCGTCGTGGACCGGCTGCGCCTGCTTCGACAGGCGGTCGAGCTGCCGCTTCAGGTCGGAGATGAGAAGGTCGGCCAGGTCGTGGGTGAAGCCGCGGCGGACGACGACGCGGAGCGCCGCCAGGTCGGTGCGGTTGGCGGGGAAGGTGTAGGCGGGAACCTGCCAGCCGCGCTCGCGAAGCGCGCCGGAGACGTCGAAGGCGGTGAAGTTCTGGACGTCGTCGGCGACCTTGAACGCGAACACCGGCAGCTGGTCGCCGCGGGTGAGCAGCTCGAACGGCCCCAGCTGGGCGATGTTCGCCGAGAGCCGGGTCGCCACGTCGCGGGCGTACGCCTGCACCTCCCTGTACCCCTCGAAGCCGAGGCGCAGGAAGTTGTAGTACTGGGCGACGACCTGGGCGCCGGGCCGGGAGAAGTTCAGCGCGAACGTGGGCATGTTGTCGCCCAGGTAGTTGACCCAGAAGATCAGATCCTCGGGCAGCGCCTCGGCGTCCCGCCAGACGACCCAGCCGACGCCCGGGTACACGAGGCCGTACTTGTGCCCGGAGGCGTTGATCGACGCCACCCTGGGCAGCCGGAAGTCCCAGGCCAGCTCGGGGTCGATGAACGGTGCCACGAACGCGCCCGAGGCGCCGTCCACGTGCACCGGGACGTCCAGGCCCGACCGCTCCTGCAGGTCGTCCAGCGCCGCGCAGATCTCCTCCACCGGCTCGTAGGAGCCGTCGAACGTCGAGCCCAGGATGGCGACCACGCCGATCGTGTTCTCGTCGCAGAGCTTGACCGCCTCCTCGGCCGAAAGCGTGAAGCGGTCGCCCTCCATCGGCACCATGCGCATCTCGACGTCCCAGTAGGCGGCGAACTTCTCCCAGCACACCTGAACGTTGATCCCCATCACGATGTTCGGCTTGTCGGCGGGCTTGCCCTCGCCGGCGCGCCGTTTCTGCCATCGCCGCTTGAGCGCCAGGCCGCCGAGCATCGCCGCCTCGCTGGAGCCGGTCGTCGAACAGCCGGTCGCCTGGTCTGCGTCGGGCCCACGCCACAGCCGGCTCAGCGAGCTCACGCACCGCATCTCGAGCTCGGCGGTCTGCGGATACTCGTCCTTGTCGATCATGTTCTTGTCCAGGCACTCGGCCATCAGCCGGGTCGCCTCCGGCTCCATCCAGGTGGTGACGAACGTGGCCAGGTTGAGCCGGGCGTTGCCGTCGAGCATCAGCTCATCGTGGATCACCTGGTAGGCCACGTCCGGGGCGAGCTGGCCCGCCGGCAGCGCGTGCCGCGGGATCTGGTCGTCCTCCAGCGTGAAGAGCGGCGCGGGGGACAGGTCATGGGACGGGCCGGACGGGCCCTTGGGATGCTTGAGTGGCAACGCCAACCTCCTCGGATCGCGTCGTCGAGCGGGACACCGGCTGGCCGGGACTGCGATGATGCCACATCGCCGGGACTTCGACGCCGCCCTCGCCTCACTAGACTGAGGGGCGATGGACCGGACGGCCACGCTCACCCGCGGGTTCGAGTTGCCCTTCGAGCCGCGCCTGCCGCGGATCGGGGCGGTCGACGCCGTGGCGCTCGAGGCGCGCGCGGCCGACCTCGCCAAGCGCTCGATCAAGCGCGAGTCGAAGCTGGCCGCGCTCGACCTGATCGTGCGCATGACCGACCTCACGACGCTCGAGGGCGCCGACACGCCCGGCAAGGTGGCCGCGCTCTGCGCCAAGGCCGTGCGGCCCGACCCGGTCGACCCCACCGTGCCGTCGGTCGCCGCCGTGTGCGTCTACCCGAACCTGGTCGCCGTCGCCCGCGAGCGGCTCGGCCCCGACCGGTCGGTGCGGATCGCGTCCGTGGCCACGGCGTTCCCGTCCGGGCAGTCGCCGATCGAGGTGAAGCTGGCCGACGTGCGCGCGGCCGTCGAGCTGGGCGCCGACGAGGTGGACATGGTCATCGACCGCGGCGCGTTCCTCTCCGGCCGCTACGCCAAGGTGTACGACGAGATCGTGCGGGTGAAGGAGGCGGCCGGGCCGGCGCATCTGAAGGTCATCCTCGAGACCGGCGAGCTCGGCACCTACGACAACGTCCGCCGGGCGTCGCTGCTGGCGATGGCCGCCGGGGCCGACTTCATCAAGACGTCGACGGGCAAGGTCAGCCCGGCGGCGACGCTGCCGGTGACGCTGTGCATGCTCGAGGCGATCCGCGACGTCGAGGCCGAGACCGGCCGCGCGGTGGGGATGAAGCCGGCCGGCGGGATCCGCCACGCCAAGCTGGCGATCCAGTACCTGTGCGTGCTGCACGAGACCCTCGGCCGCGAGTGGCTCACGCCCGAGCGGTTCCGCTTCGGCGCGTCCTCGCTCGTGAACGACGTGCTGATGCAGATCCGCAAGCAGAAGACCGGCGTGTACCAGTCCCCCGACCACTTCACGATCGACTGATGGCGGAGATCGAGCGCCGTCCGCCGGCGTCGCCGGCGCCCCTCGAGTGGGAGTACGCACCCGCCCCGGAGGCGCGCGACATCGTCTCGCTCCGCGAGCGCTACGGGCTCTACATCGGCGGCGAGCTGGTGGAGCCGCGCTCGGGCGAGTGGTTCACGACCAGCTCGCCGGCCGACGAGTCGCCCCTGGCCGAGGTCGCGCAGGCCGGCGGGGAGGACGTCGACCTCGCGGTCGGCGCCGCCCGGGCCGCCTACGCGGACGGCTGGTCGGGCCTGCGCCCCGCCGAGCGGGCCAAGTACCTGTTCCGGATCGCCCGCATCCTCCAGGAGCGGGCCCGCGAGCTGGCCGTGGCCGAGTCGCTCGACGGCGGCAAGCCGATCAAGGAGTCGCGCGACGTCGACCTGCCGCTGGCGGCGGCCCACTTCTTCTACTACGCCGGCTGGGCGGACAAGCTCGAGTACGCCTTCCCCAACCGCAGGCCGCGCCCGCTGGGCGTGGCGGCCCAGATCATCCCCTGGAACTTCCCCCTGCTGATGCTGGCCTGGAAGGTGGCGCCCGCGCTCGCGTGCGGGAACACGGTCGTGCTGAAGCCGGCCGAGACGACGCCGCTGACCGCGCTCATGTTCGCCGACGTCTGCCGCCAGGCGGAGCTGCCCGCGGGCGTCGTCAACATCGTCACCGGCGACGGCTCCACCGGCGCCGAGCTCGTGCGCCACGACGGCATCGACAAGCTGGCGTTCACCGGCTCGACCGATGTCGGCAAGGCGATCCAGCGCGAGCTGGCCGGGCGCGGCATCCCGCTCACGCTCGAGCTGGGCGGCAAGGCGGCGAACATCGTCTTCGACGACTGCGCGCTCGACCAGGCCGTCGAGGGAATCGTGAACGGCATCTACTTCAACCAGGGCCACGTCTGCTGCGCCGGCTCGCGCCTGCTCGTGCAGGAGTCGATCTCGGAGCCCCTGATCGGCAAGCTGAAGCGGCGGCTGCAGACGCTGCGGGTCGGCGACCCGCTGGACAAGAACACCGACGTCGGCGCGATCAACTCCCGCGCCCAGCTCGACAAGATCCGCGAGCTGGTCGCGAGCGGCGAGGCCGACGGGGCCGAGATCTACCAGCCGCCGTGCGTGCTCCCCGAGCGGGGCTACTGGTTCGCTCCGACCGTCTTCACGAACGTGGCCCAGTCGAGCCGGATCGCGACCGAGGAGATCTTCGGCCCGGTGCTCTCGGTGCTGACGTTCCGCACGCCCGACGAGGCCGTCGAGAAGGCGAACAACACGCCGTACGGGCTCTCGGCCGGTGTGTGGACCGAGAAGGGCTCGCGCATCCTGTGGATGGCGGGCCGCCTGCGCGCCGGCGTCGTCTGGGCGAACACCTTCAACCGCTTCGACCCGGCCTCGCCGTTCGGCGGCTACAAGGAGTCCGGCTTCGGCCGCGAGGGCGGCCGCCACGGCCTCGAGGCGTACCTGAGGTTCGACGAGTGACCCGCCTGCCGGTGCGCAAGACCTACAAGCTCTACATCGGCGGCGCGTTCCCGCGCTCCGAGTCGGGGCGGACGTACGAGGCCGAGGGCCAGAACGTGGCCCGGGCCTCGCGCAAGGACGCGCGCGACGCCGTGCGGGCCGCCCGCGCGGCCGTGGGGAAGTGGTCGGGGGCGACGGCCTACAACCGCGGCCAGGTGCTCTACCGGATGGCCGAGATGATGGAGACGCGGGCCGCGGATCTCGAAGCGGTCTGCTCGGGCCAGGACGAGGTCGAGCGCTCGATCGACCGCGTCGTCTGGTACGCCGGCTGGGCGGACAAGCTGGCCCAGGTGCTCGGCGGCGCGAACCCGGTGGCCGGGCCGTACTTCAACTTCACCATCCCCGAGCCGACCGGCGTCGTCGCCATCGTCGCGCCGCCGGAGCCCGCGCTCGAGGGGCTGGTCTCGCGGCTCCTGCCGGCGCTCGTCGGCGGCAACACGGCCGTCGTCGCCGCCTCGCGGGAGCACCCGCTGGCCGCGGTCGAGCTGGCCGAGGCGGTCGCGACGAGCGACATGCCGGCGGGGGTCGTGAACATCCTCACCGGCGACCCGGCCGAGCTCGCGCCGGTGCTCGCCGGCCACATGGACGTGAACGCGCTCGACCTGACGGGTGTGGACGGGGACGCCGCCGCGGAGCTCGAGCGGCTCGCCGCGGCGAGCGTGAAGCGGGTCGTGCGCGGCACCGCGACCGGGCAGAGCGTGTGGGAGATCGAGCCCCTGGTCGAGGCCAAGACCGTCTGGCACCCCATCGGCGTCTGACCCGCCGTGCTCCGCGCGGGCTGAATGAATAAACGGGGTCAGACCCCTTTTATTCACGGCGCCGGTCGATCGCCGCCAACCGGCGTCGCGGCGCCGGCAACGATGCGGGCGAGCGTCTACGCGGACGGCACCAGCCACTGGCACCACATGTCCCACATCCTCATCCTCGCCGGCGACGCGACCTCGCTCGCATCGGCGGGCGTCCTCTTCTCCGCCCACCGGGTCGCCGTGCTCCGCGCGGGGCTCGCCACCGGCTCTGCGGGCACTCTCCTGCTCGCCCTCCCCTTCACGTACCAGACGCCCGGCTGAATAAACGGGGCCAGACCCCTTTTATTCACGGGCCACTCGATCGCTGCCGACCGATGTGAATAACCGGTGCCAGGCACCGGCTATTCACCGGGCCGGTCGATCGTCGCCGACCGCCCGCGGCGCGGAGTTGCGCCCGCACGTATCCTTCGCACGATGGTTCGGGTCTGGGTCCTGGTCGGGGTGGCCATGGTTCTGTGCAGCGGCTGTGCGGGAGGACGCTCCGCGGATCCCTCCGGGGCGCAGCCGGCGGGCGCGGTCGCCGCCGACGTCCCCGCGCCGGGCCAGCCGGTGGCCGCGAAGGCGTGGCGCGCGCCCGCCCGTCCGCACGGGCCGGGCGCATACCTGATGGCGCGCCTGCGCCGGCCGCTCCACACCCGGTTCGGCCTCGTGCGGGCGAAGACGCAGTTCGACGGCCCCGTGTGGGTGCCGGTGCTGAGCCACCGCGGCCCGCAGGCGGCGCTGCTCGTGCCGCTGCGGCCGTTCGGTCGCGTCGTCCATGCCGACGTGCGCTCGCTGGCGCTGCGCTGGTCGCGCATCCGCGTCGTGGTCGACCTGGGCACGTCGCGGCTGACGATCTTCCGGGGGCATCGTCCCGTGGGCTCGTTCCCGGTCGGCCAGGGGACGGGGCTCACGCCGACGCCGACCGGCCGCTTCTTCGTCACCGACCGGCTCCAGTTCGGGCTCGGGAGCCCGTACTTCCCGTTCGCGCTCGGGCTCTCGGCTCACCAGACCCATCTCGCCCCGACCTGGATCGGGGGCGACCAGATCGCGATCCATCCCGGTCCGATGGGGCACGTCAGCAACGGCTGCATCCACGTCGGCGCGGCGGCGATCCGCACCCTGCGCCGGATCGCGCCGCTGGGCACGTACGTCATCGTGCGCGGCTGAGAGGCCCGCTCACATCCCCATCGGCATCTGGGGCGGCCCGTGCAGGCCCGGGATCAGCCCGGGGTGCCACGGGGCGAGCAGCCCGAGCACGATCAGGCCGATGCCGACCGCGTAGGCGGTCGCCCAGCCGTACCGCCACGTCCGCTCGAGCACCACCACGGCCGCGAGCGCGGCCATCCAGCGCAGGTCCATCACGCCGAGCACGATCAGCGCCACCATGAGGCCCCAGCAGCAGCCGACGCAGTAGGCGCCGTGGTAGAGCCCGGCCCGGACATCGCGCAGGCGGCCGCGGTAGCTGCCGACGTGGAGCAGGACGCCGAGCGGCGAGCGGCAGTGCGACAGGCAGCGGTTCTTCGCCGGGGTGAACTGGTAGATGCCGGCGGCGACGAGGGCGGCCGCCCCGGCCCAGCGGGCGGCGCCCGGGTCGCGCGCAGCCAGGCGGCCGGCGACGTCCGCGATCGCGAACGCGGCCACGCCGAACGCCCCCCACGCGAGCAGGTATCCGGCCACGAGGCCCGCCACCCGGGCCGCGCGCGTCCCCGCCCGGGCCGCCTGCATGCGGATCGCCCGTGCGTAGAGGCCGCCGACCGGGGCGACGCCCGGCAGCATCATCGCCGCCATCATCACCGTCCAGAACACCAGGAAGCCGGCCAGGTCGTAGCCCATCGTGCCCGGCGCCGAGACCATCCCGTCGGCCACGTGAATCACCGCCAGCCAGGCGATCCCCGCCCCGGCGACGATGACCGCGGCGGCCGCGCCGCCGCGCGACCAGGACGGTGCGCGGTCGCCGGCCCCCATCACCGCTCCTCCGCCAACGGCGAGGTCGGGTCGGCGTGGACGACCTCGCCCTCGAGGATGGTGGCGAGGACGCGCGCCGACGGGTACTCATCCGGCGCCAGCGCGAACAGGTCGCGGTCGAGCACCACGAGGTCGGCCAGCTTGCCGGGCTCGATCGAGCCGGTGACCGAGTCGGTCCCGCAGGCGTACGCGGCGCCGATGGTGTGGGCGGCGAGCGCCGTGCCCAGATCGAGCCGCTCCGCCGGACCGAGCGGCTCGGTCGCCGACCCCGCCGGGTCGCGCCGGGAGACGGCGACGGCGAGCTGGTGGCGCGGGTCGGGCGTGGAGACCGCCCAGTCGCTCCCGAACGCGAGCGCCCCGCCCGCCCGGACGATGCTCCCGAACGGGTACATGCCCGACCCCGCCCGCGCGGAGACGAACGGCAGCGTCATCTCGGCGACGTACGCCTCCAGGCGCGCCCAGAGCGGCGTCACGTTCGCGATGACCCCGAGGGCGCGGAAGCGGGGCAGGTCGTCGGGATGGGCGAACTGGACGTGGGCGAGCTGGTGACGGGCGTCGCGGCGGCCGTTTGCCTGCGCGGCGGCCTCGATCGCGTCGAGCGACTCGCGCACGGCCCGGTCGCCGATGGTGTGGATGTGGACGCCGAAGCCCTCGGCGTCGCACAGGCGGACGAACCGCTCCAGGTCGGCGCGCGCGTACATGTCGATGCCGTACTCGGCCGTCACCCGTCCGGCGGCGTCCAGGTAGGGGTCGAGCATCGCCGCGGTGCGGTTCTCGACGACGCCGTCGTGGAAGAACTTGACGTTGCCGCACGCCAGCCGGCCGACGGTGCCGCTGCGGCGCCGCTCGCAGAGCTCGGCGACCTGCTCCTCACCGCGACTGCCGTCCCATTCGAGCGCGCCGCGCACACGCAGCCGAAGCTCGCCGGCGCGGGCGAGCTCCTCGTAGGCGGCCTGCCAGCCGGGATCGACGCGGGCGTCCTGGCAGGCGGTGATCCCGAGCCGGTGGTAGTAGGCGACGGCTGCCCGGATCCCGGCGAGGCGGTCGGCGTGCGTCGGGGCGGGCGCGCGGTCGAGGACGAGGTGCATCGCCTGCTCCTGGAGCGTCCCCACGGGGGCGCCGTGCTCGTCGCGCTCGATCCGCCCGCCGGCCGGATCGGGCGTCGCCGCCGTGATCCCGGCGGCCTCCAGCGCGCGCGAGTTGGCCCAGACGCCGTGGATGTCCCGGTTCGTGAGCACGGCCGGGCGGTCGGGCACGACGGCGTCGAGCGCCGCCGCCGTCGGCGTCCCGCCGGGGAAGTCGCTCATCGACCAGCCGCTGCCGACGATCCACTCCCGGTCGGGGTGGGCGTCGCGGTAGGCGGCGATGCGGCGCAGGTGCTCGCCGGCGTCGCGGCTGCCGTCGAGGCTGCACAGCGTCGACGCGTGGCCGCTCTCGCCGAGATGGCAGTGCGCGTCCTGGAACCCCGGGAGCACCATCGCTCCGTCGAGGTCGACGACCCGCGTCGCCGCGCCCCGCAGCCCTTCCAGCTCGTGCGGGTCGCCGACGGCCGCGATGCGCCCGGCCTCGACCGCGACGGCCGCGGCCGTGCGCCGGGCCGCGTCCACCGTGTGCACGGTCGCGCCGCGCAGGATCAGATCCGCGGGCATGCGCCGGGGATGCTACCGGGCGCACACCGTTCAAGGCCCACCCTTGCCGCGCCGATTACTCAGGGGGAAATGTCAGAGTTCGCATCCGAGCCCTTTCCCGATCCCGATCCCGACGGCGTGCTGCTGGACGAGTTCCTGGGGCTGCTCCCGCCGCTCCCGACCTCGATCGGCGTGTTCTCCGCCGGCGGCGTCGCCGAGGTCGTCCTGGCCGACCTCGACCGCGGCCTCGTGATCGGATACGCGCCCCAGATCCTGATGCAGCCGGGGCTCGTCATCCTCTGCCCGCTGCGCGACCAGAGCGGCGGCGGCTTCGACGTGTCGCTGCGGATCGAGAAGGCGTACTTCCAGTCGTCGAACCAGACGCTGATCCACATGCGCGTCGTCGACATCGCCCACCAGCCCGGCCACCGCCGCACCAAGCGCGCCCGCCGCGCGGACGAGGCCGACGCCGTGGTGCTGCGGTCGAAGATCCTGGCCGACGGCGAGCGCTTCCGGGTGCGGACGGCGGACATCTCCGAGGGCGGCGTCGCGTTCGTGACGGAACTGCACCTGGCGGTCGGCGACCGGATCATGCTCTCGGTCTGGATCGGCGCCCGCCCGATCACGATGGAGGCGCTCGTCATGCGCGTCGAGCCGATGTCGTTCGGCCGCTCCCGGATCGGGTGCGAGGTCGACGCGATCGCCGACCACGACCGCCAGGCGGTCGCCCAGATCGCCGACCTGTACGAGGAGGGCGACCCCTCCGCGCGCGCCCCCGACCTGACGGCCGCCCGCGTCCAGGGCCGCTCGGAGCAGCACGCGCTCAAGTCGCGCCTCGCCGTTCGCCGCTACATGCGCTAGATGATTGATTGACGTCCCTGTGATGTCCTGGGTGGCTGCGAACCCGAGCAGCGCAAGGACGCAGGGAGCGTTCATATTGGCCGAAATATGGGCGCGACCGAGGACGAAGCGATGCGACGGTCGCAGCCGCAGCTCCACCAACGAACCGAACACCCCGCCAACAGCCTGACGTCCAGGCGCGCGGGGGCGTGGAATCAATCATCTGTAGCGGAGAGCCGGCGGATCGCCGAGTGCAGAGCGGGCTCCGCAAGGCCGCCGCGGAGCAGGTAGGCGCGCGCGCCGCCGTGGGCGCGGTCGAGCCCCTGCAGCACCTCGTCCATCACCCACCGGGTCGGCGCGGGCTGGCCGTCCATCGCCGGCGTGGCGGCGTAGTCGAGCGCGATCGCCCGGCGGTCGACGCCCGCCGCGTCCAGGAGCAGCGCCGAGACGAGGCCGGTGCGATCGCGGCCCGCCGCGCACTGGACGACGACGGCGTCCTCGCCGGCGTCCCCGATCGCCGCCACCGCTCGCGCGAAGTCCTGCGGCCAGCGGGCGAGGCAGTCGAGCGAGAAGTCGCGCAGCCCGTGCTCGTGGTCGGGCGCCGCGTCGTACGCGGCGGTCAGCTCGGGCCACAGCCGATCGGCCGGGCCGGACGGACGGATCGGCACGCGCACCACCGCGACGCCCGCCGGCACGTGCTCGCCGGCGGCCATCTCCTCCTCGGTGCGCAGGTCGACCACCCGGCGGACGCCGTGCCTGACCATCGCCTCCTGCCCTGCCGGTGTCAGCCGGGCGACGGCGTCGGCGCGGATCACGCGCCCCGTCAGCGTGTGGCCGCCCCCAGCGAGCGGCAGACCCCCCAGGTCGCGGACGTTCGCGCAGCCGTCCCAGCGCAGGACACGGCTTCCGGCACCCGGCACGCCCGCGGGAGTCAGGCCGCGGCGGGCTCGCCCCGCCGGTTCGCCGCCACGATGCGCGCCTGCTCGGGCGGGGCGGGCGGCAGGTCCTGAAGCAGATGGTCGGCGAAGGCCTCCGCCTCCACGTAGGCCAGGGCGCGGTTGTGCCGCCGCTCGAAGCCGATGCTCGAGACCGGGTTCCCGGACAGGCCGCGGCCGCACACCGAGCCGCCGTAGTGGCTCGGGTACACGACGACGTGGTCGGGCAGGGCCAGCAGCCGCCGCATCGACGCGTGCTGGAGCAGCGCGAGCTCGCGGGGATCGCCGCCGCCGGCGTGCAGGTCGGGGCGGCCGGCGTCGTTCACGAGCAGCGAGTCGCCCGTGAAGGCGAGCCACGGCTCGTCGGTCTCGCGGCGCAGGTCGGCGACCAGGTAGGCGTGGTGCGCGGGGGCGTGGCCCGGCGTCGCCATGGCCGTGACGATGGTGTTCCCGAGCTCGATCCGCTCGCCGTCCTCGAGGGCGTGGTGGTCGAAGTCCACGGCCGCCCCGGCCGGCAGGTACGCGGTCGCACCGGTCGCGGCGACGACCCCGGGGAGGCCGGAGACGTGATCGGCCTGCACGTGCGTCTCGAGCACCGCGACGATCGGCGCGCCGGTCGCCTCGGCGGCCTCGACGTAGCGGTCGACGAGCTCGACGTGGGGATCGACGACGGCCAGCTGGTTGTACGTCAGGCAGCCGAACAGGTAGCTCGCGCAGGCCGTGTGGTCGTACAGGAACTGGCGCAGGATCATGGCCGGTGATCGTAGACCAGGGCGGCATGAACCGCTTGACCGCGCCCGGCGAACCCGCTACAACTCGCCGCCGTGATCGAGCTCGCCCTCAACCACTACAGCGCGCTTCTGTTCGTGCACGTGCTCTCGGCCGTCGTGTGGGTCGGCGGCGCGTGCACGGTGCAGGTCTACGCGCTGCGGGCGCTGCGCACCGACGACGCGGTGAAGGTGGCGTCGTTCGCGAGCGACACCGAGTTCGTGGGCACGCGCGTCTTCATCCCGGCATCGCTGATACTGCTCGTCTCCGGGATGCTCACGCTCCGTGACAGCGGTGGCCTCTGGAGCTACAGCCAGGGCTGGGTGCAGTTCGGCCTGGCGGTGATCGCCGTCTCGATCGTCGTCGGCATCGGCTACCTCGGACCGGAGGCCGGCCGCATCGCCAGGGCCACCGAGGCCGGCGGGGTCGAGTCACCGGAGGTGCAGCAGCGGATCCGGCGCATCTTCCTCGTCTCCCGGATCGAGCTCGTGCTGCTGCTCGCCGTGGTGTTCGACATGGTGGTCAAGCCCGGCATGTGAGGGCGGGGCCGGGGCCGGCCGCCCCGTAGAATGCCGCACATGGACAGGTACGATCCGGCCGCCGTCGAGGCTCGATGGCAGGAGATCTGGGAGCGCGAGGGCGTCTTCGACGTGCCCAACCCCGCCCCCGGCGAGCCCACCGACGACCTGACGTACGTGCTCGAGATGCTCCCGTACCCGTCCGGCGAGCTGCACATGGGCCACGTCAAGAACTACACGATGGGCGACGTGGTCACCCTGCACCGGCGCCGCCTCGGTCACCGGGTCATGCACCCGATGGGCTACGACGCGTTCGGGCTTCCGGCGGAGAACGCCGCGATCCGGTCGGGCCGGCACCCGGCCGAGTCCACCCGCGAGAACATCGCCGCGATCCGCCGCCAGATGCGGCGCATGGGCTGGTCGATCGACTGGAAGCGCGAGCTCTCGACCGCCGAGCCCGAGTACTACCGCTGGACGCAGTGGATCTTCCTGCGCCTCTTCGACGCCGGGCTCGCGTTCCGCAAGAGCGCGAACGTGAACTGGTGCCCGAACGACCAGACGGTGCTCGCGAACGAGCAGGTGATCGACGGCCACTGCGAGCGCTGCGGGGCCGAGGTCGAGGCGCGCACGCTCGAGCAGTGGTTCTTCAGGATCACGGCGTATGCCGACCGGCTGCTGGACGACCTCGCGGACGTGCGCTGGCCCGAGCGGGTGGTGACGATGCAGCGCAACTGGATCGGCCGCTCCGAGGGCGCCGAGGTGTCGTTCGCGCTCGGCGACGGCACGGCGCTCGAGGTGTTCACGACCCGCCCGGACACGCTCTACGGCGCCACGTTCTTCGTGCTCGCGCCGGAGCACCCGCGCGCGGTCGAGCTCGCCAGGGGCAGCGAGCACGAGCGGGCCGTGGCCGACTACGTCCGCCACGCCGGCGCGCGCTCGGCGGTCGAGCGGGCCGAGGCGAAGGAGAAGACCGGCGTCTTCACCGGCCGCCACGTCACCAACCCCGTGAACGGCGAGCAGATCCCGGTGTGGGTGGCCGACTACGTCCTGGCCGAATACGGCACCGGCGCGATCATGGCCGTGCCGGCCCACGACGAGCGCGACTTCGAATTCGCCCAGGCGCACGGGCTCGAGATCAGGCCGGTGGTCGCGCCCGCCGGCGAGGAGCCGTCGACCGACGCGGCCTACTCCGCCCACACGCAGGACGAGGTGCTCGTGAACTCCGGCGAGTTCAGCGGGCCTGCCGGCGCCCGACGGCGGGCGCGCGATCGTCGGCCGCCTCGAGGCCGACGGCCTCGGCAAGGGGCACGGTCGCCTACCGGCTGCGCGACTGGCTGCTCTCACGCCAGCGCTACTGGGGCTGCCCGATCCCGGTCGTCCACTGCGAGAAATGCGGCATCGTGCCGGTGCCGGACGACCAGCTGCCCGTCGTGCTGCCGGAGATCGCCGACTACGCGCCGCGGGGCCGCTCGCCGCTCGCCGCCGCGGAGGACTGGGTGCGCACGGAGTGCCCGTCGTGCGGCGGCCCGGCGTCCCGCGAGACGGACACGATGGACACGTTCGTCGACTCGTCCTGGTACTTCATGCGCTACGCCGACCCGCACAACGAGACGGCGCCGTTCAGCCGCGAGGCCGTCGACGCGTGGCTCCCGGTCGACCAGTACATCGGCGGCGTCGAGCACGCGATCCTGCACCTGATGTACGCGCGCTTCTTCACGAAGGCGCTGTACGACCTGGGCTACCTCGGCTTCACCGAGCCGTTCGCGAACCTCTTCACGCAGGGGATGATCTACTACCTGGGCGCGAAGATGGCCAAGTCGAAGGGCAACGTGATCTCGCCCGACGCCATGGTCGAGCGCTACGGCGCGGACACGGTGCGCATGTACTCGCTGTTCCTCGGCCCGCCCGACCAGGACGCCGAGTGGTTCGACGGCGGGGTCGAGGGCAGCCACCGGTTCCTGGCCCGGCTGTGGCGGCTGGCGGTCGAGTCGGCCGCGGAGGCGCCGCCGGGCATCCCGGCCTCCGCGCCCGCGGACGGCGCGGGGGCCGACCTCGTGCGCAAGACGCACTGGGCGATCGACCGGGTCACGAGCGACGTCGGCGACCGCTTCGCCTTCAACACCGCCGAGTCCGCGGTGCACGAGCTCGTGAAGGAGCTCCAGTCGGCCGCCGACGCGACGCCGGAGCAGCGCCGCTTCGCCGTCTCGACGGCGGTCTCTCTGGTGCAGCCGTACGCGCCGCACATCGCCTGCGAGCTGTGGGAGCGGCTCGGCGGCGAGCGGCTGTGGGACGCGCCGTGGCCGGTGGCCGACCCGGCGATGCTCGTGTCCGACCACGTCACCTACGCCGTGCAGGTGAACGGCAAGGTCCGCGGCCAGTTCAGCGCCCCGGTCGACCTCGACCGCGACGGCGTCCTGGCCGAGGCGCGGGCGCTCCCGAACGTCGTCCGCCATCTCGACGGCACGACGGTCGTGAAGGAGATCGTCGTGCCGGGCAAGCTGGTCAGCCTGGTCACCCGGTGAGTACCAAGCGGGGTCAGACCCCTTTGGTCATGCCTACACGCGCTTCGTGTCGCGCCGGTAGGCCCAGCCGGCCCCGAGGGCCAGCACGACCGCCCACGCGGCCATGATGACCCAGCCGCGCGCCGTCCAGCCGCGGCCGCCGAGCGCGACGTGGCTCGCCTGCACCAGCCAGTACGACGGCAGGGCCTCCGCGATGTCGTGCAGCGCGCCGTTGTTCACGGGGAACCAGACGCCGCCGAGCAGCGAGAGCAGGGCGGTCGTGCCGCCCATCGCCGGGCCGATCGAGTCGGTCGTGAGCACGTGTCCCATCAGCACGCCGAGCGCGACGAAGGGCACCAGCCCGACCAGGATCAGGCCGGTCATCCGCGCCCACTCGCCGGCGGGCAGCGAGACGCCGAGCGAGATCCCCGACGCGTAGAGCACCACGATCGTGATCCCCGCCATCAGGTAGGCGACGACCACCTTGGTGCGGAAGTAGTCACGCGTCGAGAGCGGTGTCAGGCGCAGCTGGCGGTTCCACCCGGCCGCCCGCTCGCCGGCAATGCGGGTGCCGGTGGAGAGCACGGTGTTCATCGTGCCGAACGCGGTCAGCCCGACCATGTAGTAGAGGGCGGCCGGGAGCCCGCTGTCGGCGAAGTTCTGCACGTTGCGGTTCGGGCCGGCGATGGTGAAGAAGAGCACCACCGGGAACCCGATCGAGAAGAGGAAGAAGCGCCGGTTGCGGAACGTGCGGACGATCTCGTACTTGGCGAACGTGATCACGTCTCGACCCCCGTGAGCTGGAGGAACGCCTGCTCGAGCCCGGCCCCGGTGATCTCGATGTCGCGCACGTCGGGATAGGCCCCGAGGAGCGCGCGGATCGCGGCGTCGGAGTCCGCGCAGTGCAGGACGATGGCCTGGCCGCGGCGTTCGGCGGAGCTGACGCCGGCGAGCGCCTCCAGCTGGGAGATGTCCACGTCGGGGAGCGTCGCGCGGATCGTGCGCAGGCCCACCATCGCCTTGATCTCCGTGGTCGGGCCGTCCGCGACGATGCTCCCGTGCGCCATCAGGACGGCCCGGTCGGCGTTCGCGTCCGCCTCCTCGAGGTAGTGCGTGGCGAAGACGATCGTCTTCCCGCGGGCGGCGAACCCGCGCATCGAGTCCCAGAACGCGTGCCGGCCCTCGACGTCCATCGCGACGGTGGGCTCGTCCAGGACGAGGAGGGCCGGGTTCGAGATGAGCGCGATGGCGAACCGGGCCCGCTGGGTCTCGCCGCCGGAGAGGCGCTGGGTGCGGCGCTCGGCGATCTCGCCGATCGCGGCCAGATCGATCACCTCGTCCACCCCGAGCGGCGCCGGGTACAGCGACGCCATCATGTCGAGCAGCTCACGCACGGAGAGGTCGCGGATGAGCGACCCGGTCTGCAGCATCGCCCCGATCGCGCCCTCGGCGATGGCGTCGCTCGGCGAATGGCCGAACACGGTCACCGTGCCGCTGTCGGGTGGGAGCAGCCCGAGCAGCATGTCGATCGTCGTCGACTTGCCGGCGCCGTTCGGGCCGAGCAGCGCCACCGTCTCGCCCGCCCGGATGTCGACATCGATGCCGCGCACGGCGTGCACCGGGCCGGTGGGCGATCCGAAGGATTTCGCCAGCCCCCGGAGGCGGATCATGCCGTCTGTCGCCGTCGCGCTCACCGCTCATACCTTGCCAAACCCGCGCGGAATACCCCGCAGGTCGATGCCCCAATCGTGACGCTTCCGGCACGGCCCGCGTCTGGATCCGTGACGGCCGCCCGCGAGATCCTGCCCGGCGTGCCCGTGCTCTCGCCCCGTCAGATCGCGCTCTACGCCGCGGCAGCGGCGATCGTGCTGGTCGTCGGCTGGAAGTACCAGGCCGGGTCGTCCGCGCAGGAGGCGTATCCGTCCGCCTCGGCGTCGACGGCCTCGGCCCTGCCGGCGGCCGACCCGGCGCCGGCCGTGGTCGTCGTCGACGTGTCCGGCGCCGTGCGCCGGCCGGGCGTCTACCGGCTCGGCTCCGGCGCGCGCGTCCTCGACGCGGTGCGGAGGGCCGGCCCCCGCCGCCGCGCCGACCTTGCGGCGGTGAACCTGGCCGCCCGGCTGACCGACGGCGAGCAGGTGAGCGTCCCTGTCCGCGGCGCCCCGGCCGCGGCCGGGGCGACCGATCCCGGCGACACCGCCGCCTCGCCGGCCGCGCCCGTCTCGCTCAACTCCGCCTCGCTGGAGCAGCTCGAGACGCTGGACGGGATCGGGCCCGCGCTGGCGCAGCGGATCATCGACTACCGGACGGCGCACGGGGGGTTCCGGTCGCTGGAGGAGCTCGACCAGGTGAGCGGCATCGGGCCCGCGCGGCTGGCAGCCCTGCACGGCCACGTCACCCTGTGACGGCACATACGCGGCTCGTCCTGGCGGCGACGATCGGCCTGGCCGCGGCGGCGCTCGGCCGCCCCCTGCTGGGCGCGGCCGCGGTGCTCGTGGGCGACTCCGGGCGGGTGCGGGCGGCGGCGCTCGCGGTGGCGGCCGTCGCGCTGCTCCTGGGATCCGCGCGCGTGGCGTCGCTCGACGGGCGGGCGATCGCGCCCGGACACGTGCGCGGCGCGATCGTCGTCGTCACCGGCGCGCCGACGGGGAGCCGGGGGCCGGCGTCGGTGACCGGCGCGGGGGAGACTGTCGTGCTCTCGGCGCCGGGAACGGCGCTCGAGCTGGGCGGCAGGTATCGGGTCGACGGCCGCTACGCGCCGCTCGATCCCGTCGTACGCGACTACTACGCGACGCAGGGAATCCACCTCGAGCTCGACGCCACCGAGGCGGTGATGATCGGCCGCCGGGGTGGCATCTGGGGCGTCACCGACGCGCTCCGGCGGGTCGCGCTCGCGCACCTGGACGTCGGCCCCGACGCGTCCGCCGGCGCGCGGGCTCGTGGCCGGCATCGCCCTCGGCGACACGGGCGCGATCCCGACCGACACGCGCGACCAGCTGCGGTCGAGCGGCCTCTACCACCTGGTCGCGGTGAGCGGCCAGAACGTCGCCCTGGTGATCGCGTTCACGATCGTGTGCCTCGGTGCCGTCGGCGTGATCGGCGTCCCGGCCCGGGTGGCCGCGCTCGGCGTGACCGTGACCTATGTCCTCGTCACCGGCGCCGGGCCGTCGATCATCCGTGCCGGCGTCGCCGGCGTGCTCGTGGCGGTCGGCTGGCTCGGCTCGCGCGCCGTGTCGCGCTGGCACCTGCTCGCCTGCGGGGCCGCGCTGGTGCTCGCGCTCGATCCGCTCGAGCTGTTCGATCCGGGTTTCCAGCTCTCGTTCTCGGCGGTGCTCGCGATCTTCCTGGTGGCGCCGCGCCTGCGCGGCGCGCTCGGCGGCGCCGCTGCGGTCTCCGTGGCGTGCACGGTCGTCACGGCGCCGATCGTGTGGTGGCACTTCGGCCGCGTCGAGCCCGCTCGCGATCCCGGCGAACCTGCTCGCGCTTCCCGCCGTCGCACCGATCCTGTGGCTCTCGCTCGCGGCCGTCGTCGTCCACGCGGTGTGGGCGCCGCTGGCCGTGCCGCTGCTCGACCTGGCCGACCTGCTCGCCGGCTACGTCCTCGTCATCGCGAAGGCGTGCTCGTGAATCAGGCGGGTTGCAGCCGAACGCTCCGTGGCGCAGGCCGTAGACTCTGGATGTGGCGATCTGCACGAATTGTGGCGGCGAGAATCCTGAGGGGTTCCGGTTCTGCGGCGCGTGCGGATCGCAGCTTGGGGCGGCGCCGCGGCGGGTGCTGCGCAAGACGGTGAGCGTGCTCTTCTGCGATGTAAGCGGCTCGACCGCACTTGGGGAGCAGCTCGACCCGGAGGCGTTGCGGGGCGTGATGGAGAGGCATTTCGAGGAGATCCGCGGCGTGGTCGAGCGTCACGGCGGGGTGGTGGAGAAGTTCATCGGCGATGCGGTGATGGCGGTGTTCGGCGTACCGCGGGCCCACGAGGATGACGCGCTTCGGGCCGTGCGGGCGGCGGCGGAGATCCGCGATCGTCTCCCGGCCCTGGCGGAGGAGCTCGGGGTGGTGCTTCGGTTCCGGACGGGTGTGAACACGGGCGAAGCGGTTGTCGGGACCGAGGATGTGCTCGCGACGGGCGACGCGGTGAACGTCGCGGCGCGATTGGAGCAGGCCGCCGCTCCCGGGGACATTCTGATCGGCGCGATGACGCACGCACTTGTCCGCGACGCCGTCGACGTCGAACAGATGTCTCCGCTGGTGGCGAAGGGGAAGTCCAAGCCGCTAGAAGCTTTCCGGCTGGAGCGCGTCGATCCACTGGCGCCTGGTCGGGCGCGGCGGTTGGACGCGCCGCTCGTGGGCCGAGCCCGCGAGCTGACACTCCTGCACCAGGCCTATGGGCGGGCGGCCGCGGAACGACGCTGTCACCTATTCACCGTGTTAGGCGCCGCCGGCATCGGGAAGTCGCGGCTGATCGGGGCCTTCACCGCAGACGTGGGGTCAACTGCGGCGGTCGTTTCGGGTCGGTGCCTGCCGTATGGGGACGGGATCACGTTCTGGCCGCTGATCGAGATCCTACGACCGCTGGGCGACATTGCCGAACCCGTGCTTCGGCGGATCTCTGAAGGCGGCATCGCCTCGCCGAACGAGCTGTTCTGGGACGTGCGCAAGGTGGTGGAAGCAGGCGCAGCGGAGCAGCCGCTGGTCGTCGTCTTCGACGATGTCCAGTGGGCCGAGCCGCTGCTGCTCGACCTGATCGAGCACGTGGTCAAGCTTTCCCGCGGCGCGCCGCTCGTATTTGTGTGCGTCGCCCGCCCGGAGCTGCTGGATGATCGGCCCACCTGGGGCGGGGGGACGCTCAACGCCACCGCCATCCTCCTCGACCCGCTCCCGGAGGATGATTGTCGGGAGCTGATCGGCAGCCTCGACGCTGGATTCGACCAGGCGCTGGCAGAGCAGGTGATCCACGCATCGGAGGGAAACCCGCTGTTCGTGGAGGAGATGGTGGCACTCGCCGGCGACGACGGTTCGACGCGGGTGCCGCCCACGATCCACGCCGTCCTGGCTGCGAGGCTCGAGCGGCTCGGCGACGATGAGCGGGCTGCCCTGGAATGCGGAGCAATCGAAGGCGAGGTGTTTCACCGCGGCGCCGTCTCCGCGCTTGTTCGCGCGCCGGCGTCGATGCTCGACGACCACCTGGCGGGACTGGTGCGGAAGGAGTTGGTGCGACCGGTTGCCGCGCAGATTCCGGATGACGAGGCGTATCGCTTTTCCCACCTGCTGATCCGCGACGCGGCCTACGACGCCCTGCCGAAAACACGCCGCGCCGAGTTGCACGACGAGTTCGCCAACTGGCTCGAACACCAGGACGCAGGTTTCGTCGAACTCGACCAGATCGCGGGGTGGCATCTGGAGCAAGCGATCCGTTACCGCGCCGAGATCGGCCTCCCGCCACAGCCAGACCTGGCCGCGCGCGCCGCCGACCACCTCGCCTCGGCCGGGCGCGCCGCCGGAGGCCGCATGGATCTGCGCGCCGCCGAAACGCTCTTCAGGCGTGCACTCGCACTGGTCAGCGTTGAAAGTCCCGGCTGGCCGATGCTCGCGCTCTGACGTGGCGTGGCACGCGAAGCGCTCGGCATCACGGGCGTGCTCACGATCGCGGCGATGTGCTCGTAGGCGCGGCTACGTGTGCCGCCACACCGTCTGGTAGAGCACCCATCGCCCCGCTGCCGCGTCGAAGCGGTAGTTGCGGGTGAGGAGCTGGCTCGGGCAGCAGTCGGGCTCGCTCGGCCGGGCCTCGCCCTGGACGAGGTGCACCTCGAGCCCCGGCGTGCCTGCGGCGGTCAGGTTCTCGAGCGCGACCCTGGCGATGTCGTACCGGTAGCGGTGGCCGTTGTGGACGAGCACCGGGAACGGCGGCGCATACGACCACAGCCGCTGCTTGGCCGTGCCGGTCCAGCCGCGGATGCCGGCGAACAGGGGCACCGCCCCGGCGCCGCCGTCGAAGCCGTGGTAGAAGACCTCCGCCCGGCCGCGCGAGTTGAAGTCGCCGATCTGCACCCAGCGCGGGAACAGGTGCTCGACGAACGGGGAGATCCGCGCCACGACCAGGTGCCCGCCGACGCGGTCGACCACCTCGAGCCAGTGCCGCCGGATCGGGAGCGTGCCGCCGAACGGGTTCGGCTCGAGCTGCAGCATCAGCCGGACGTGCTCGACGTGGGCGTCGCCGTCGAGGTTCGCCCGCCAGACGTGGACGACGGTCGGCGTCTGGGCGGCCGCGGCGGACGCGGGGAACCAGAGAACGGCTGCGAAGGTCAACGCGATGATTGCGCGGCGCATGGGCGCCCACCTCCCGGGTCGGGGACTCGACCGCCCAGTATGGCGAGCGCCGCCGCGTCCCGCCACTCCGCGGCGATCCGCGCCCCAATCAGACCGGTGAGGCGGGTACGCGCGGTGGTGTCGTGCGAGAATGCAAGACGATGAAGCTCTCCGCGAAGGCCGACTACGCCGTGCGCGCCGTCCTGGTGCTCGCGACCCACGAGGGCGAGGGGTCGCTGAAGGGCGAGCTCGTCGCGAAGGCCCAGGATCTCCCGCTGAAGTTCGTCGAGAACATCCTCGGCGAGCTCAAGCACGCGGGCGTCGTCGCGTCGCAGCGGGGGCCCGAGGGCGGCTACCGGCTGGCCGTCCCCGCGAGCCAGATCTCGATCGCCGAGGTGATCCGGATCGTGGACGGGCCGATCGCGGCCGTCGCCGGCGTGCGGCCCGACGAGGTCACCTACCCGCCCGGCGCCGAGGCCCTGCCGGGCGTGTGGCTCGAGGCGCGCGGGATGCTGCGCTCGGTGCTCGAGACGACCACGTTCGCCGATCTCGTGGAGCGATCCCGGGTGCTCGCGGGGCAGGGGGATCGCCGCGCTCCGCGGGCGCCGGCCCCGGCGCGGACACGGCCGTCGCATCGCTGAGGGAGCGGAGACGGTGAGCGCGAACGCCCCGGCGGAGATGAAGCCCGCCTACCTGATCGCCGGCAGCGACTGGCCGAAGGTGGACGCGGCCATCACCCGCCTGCGGGCCCGGTTCGACGCGGAGTCGATCGAGCAGCTCTCGCCGGGCGGCGAGGAGCCGATCGACGTCGTCGCGGCGTGCAACGCGCTCGGGCTCTTCCCCGGCCGCCGCCTGGTGCTGGTGCGAAACGCGGAGGAGCTGGACGACGACGCCGTCGCGGCGATCGTCGAGTATCTGCGCTCGCCGGCGCCCGAGACCACGCTCGGACTCTTCGGGGGCGCCGGCTTCGGGCCCAAGCACCCGCTCGTGCAGGCTGTCGAGGCGGTCGGCGAGGTGCGCGTCTTCGACGCCCCGGAGCGCAAGCAGGCGGCCGAGTGGGTGGTGCGCCGGTTCGCCGAGGCGCGCACGCAGTGCCCGCCGGCGGTCGCCCGGCGCCTGGTCGAGCTGGTGGGCGAGGACGTCGGCGATCTCGCCCTCGAGACCGACAAGCTGATCGCCTACTGCGGCGGCCAGGTGCCCGACGTCGAGGACGTCGAGCGGCTCGTGATCCCGAGCATCGACATCAAGCCGTGGGACATCACCGACGCGTGGGGCCGGCGCGACGCCGCGGCCGTGATCGGGCTCGCCACCGCCGACGTCGAGCGGCGCGAGGATGTCGGCCGCGTGATCGCCCAGCTGTCGGCGCACGTCCGCCGCGTGCACCGGGCATCCGTGCTGGTCGAGGCCGGCGCCACCCAGGCGGACGTCGCCCGCGAGCTGAACCTGAAGCCGTTCCCGGCGCAGAAGCTGGTCGGGCAGGCGCGGCGCTTCGAGCCCGCCGAGCTCGGCCGCGCGATCGTGCGCCTGGCCGAGCTCGACCTCGCGGTGAAGGGCGGGAGCCGGGTCGACTCCCGCTTCGAGCTCGAGCTCGCGCTGGCCGACATCACCGCCGGATGAGCGGCCAGACGCTCGCGGCCGCCGTGGCGGCCGGCGTCGCGGCGGCCTGCACCGCTGTCGTGGCGACGCGCCTGCCCCGGGCAGGCCCGCGCCGCGCGCCGCTGATCGCGTGGACGATCGGCTTCGCGCTCTTCACCGTGGCCACGCTGGCGCTGCTCGACGGCGCGGCCCGGGGCTGGTCGGACGTGCCGTTCCGGATCTACTACCTGAGCGGCGGCGTGCTCGTGGTCGCCTACCTGGCGGTGGGGGAGATGCTGCTCGTCCTGCCCGGCCGCACCGTGACGCGGCTGACAGCCGCGACGATGCTCTTCCTGACCTTCGCGGCGACGGCGGCCGTGCTGGCGGCGCGGGTCGACGCCGGCGAGCTGCAGCGGGCCGGGGCGACGCCGCCGAACGGCGCCATCAAGGGGCCGTGGCCGGCGGTGATGGCGATCGGCCTGAACTCGGCCGGCACGGTCGTGCTGCTGACGGGGTCGCTGCTGTCGGCACGGCGCCGGCGCGATCCTCGGCCGCTGCTGGTGGCGGCCGGCGTCGCCGTGATCGCGCTCGCGTCGAGCGCGACACGACTCGGCAGCTACACGCTCTTCGCCCTCGCCCAGGCGGCCGGTGTGACGCTGATCCTGCTCGGCCTGGTTACGCGGAGACGTTCGTCTGGCTGACGATCCGCGCGGCGCGGGCCTTGCGCCGGGAGGCGGCGTTGCGATGGATCGCGCGCCGCGCGGCTGCCCGGTCGACGACGGCGACGAGCCGCCGGTGGGCCGCGTCGACCTGCTCCGAGTCGCCCGCATCGACGGCCTCGGACAGGCGCCGGAAGAGCGTCTTGATCTGGGTGCGGTAGCGCAGGTTCTCGAGCCGCTGCCGCGCCGCCGTTCGCACTCGCTTGGCCTGCTGCTTCGAGTTGGCCACCGGTTCCCTTCTGATTGACACGCGAACGCCCGCCTTCCGGCGAGCCGGGGGAGCATAGCAGCGGGTCGATAAACTCCCGCGCCGATGAGGGAACAGAGGCGTCTGGCCGCTTCGACGGCGGTGTTCGGGGCGGCGACGGCGGTGTCGCGCGTCGCGGGCGTCATCCGGGAGATCGTGGCCGCGAGCTTCTTCGGCGCGAGCCCCGCGCTGGGGGCGTTCCTGATCGCCTTCAACGTCCCCAACCTCGTCCGCAGCCTCGTCGCCGACAGCGCGATCTCGGCCGCGTTCGTGCCCGTCTTCGCGCAGCTGCGGGAGGAGGGCCGCGAGCCGGAGGCGTGGAGGGTCGCGAGCATCGTCCTGTGGCTGGCCGCGATCGTGCTGGGCGCGCTCTCGTCGCTCTTCATCCTGATCGCCCCGTGGCTGATGCCGATCTTCGTCCCCGGCAACCAGAACATCGACCCCGACCTGGTCGTCTCGCTCTCGCAGTGGATGTTCCCGATCGTCGCGATCCTGGGGATGACCGGCGTCGTCACCGGCATCCTCAACTCGTACGAGATCTTCGGCGTGCCGGCGATGGCGCCGATCGCGTGGAACGCGGTCATCATCGCGGCGCTCGTGATCGCGCCGCACAGCGCGCAGGCCTACGCGATCGGCGTCCTCGTGGCCACGGTCGTCCAGTTCCTGATCCCGCTGCCGCTCCTGCGCGGGCACGGCCAGAGCCTCGTGTTCAGCCTGGCCTGGCGCAACCCGCACGTGATCAGGGTGCTCCAGCTGATGGTGCCGGTCACGATCGGGCTGGGCCTGATCAACTTCAACCTCACCCTCGACCTGTCGATCGCGACCCTCGTCCCCGGCGGCCACGCCGACGCCTACCTGAACTACGCGTTCCGCATGTTCATGCTGCCCCAGGGCCTGTTCTCGGTGGCCGTCTCGGCGGTGCTCTTCCCGCGCATCTCGCGGCTGGCCGCCCGCGGCGACATCGACGGCTTCGCGAGCACGTTCGCGGCGGGCGCGCGGACGATCGTGTTCCTGCTGCTTCCCGCCGCGGCGATCTCGATCGTCCTCGCGGAGCCGATCACGCGCGTGCTCTTCCAGCACGCGAACTTCACCTCGACGGACACCGAGCACGTCGCCGCGACGCTGGTCGCGTTCTCGCTGGGTCTGATCGGGAACGGCCTCGCGCTGCTGCTCACACGGGCCTTCTTCGCCCTGCAGCTGCCGCAGGTGCCGACCCGGGTGGCGTTCGCGAACCTGTTCCTGAACGCGATCCTCGACCTGGCGCTCTACAAGCCGCTCGGGGCCGCCGGCATCGCCCTCTCGACGGCGATCGTCACGAGCTGCAACGCCCTGGTCCTGCTCGTGCTCCTGCGCCGCCGGATCGGCTTCCTGCACCTGACCGAGGTCGCCGGCGAGGCGGCGCGGATCGTCGTCGCGACCGTCTACTGCACGGCGGCCGCGTTCGGCGTGTGGTGGCCGCTCGACCAGATCCTGGGCCGGTCGCTGCCGGCGCAGGTGGCGTCGGTCGGGCTCGCGCTCGTTGCCGGCGGCGCCGCCTACCTGACCGCGGGCCGGATCCTGCAGCTCTCCGACATGGAGGTGCTCGTCTCGCTCGCCGACCGCATGCGAGGCCGCACCGCCTAACCCGCTAAGTACGCTACGGGTGTGTCACTCGAGACGATCCGCAACTTCTCGATCATCGCCCACATCGACCACGGCAAGTCGACGCTGGCCGACCGCATCCTGCAGCTCACGCGCACCGTCGCCGACCGTGACATGCGCGAGCAGATGCTCGACTCGATGGAGCTCGAGCGCGAGCGCGGGATCACGATCAAGGCGCAGGCGGTGCGGGTGCTCTTCCCGGCCGCCGACGGGCGCACCTACGAGCTCAACCTGATCGACACGCCCGGGCACGTCGACTTCACCTACGAGGTCAGCCGCAGCCTGGCGGCGTGCGAGGGGGCGCTGCTCGTCGTCGACGCCGCGCAGGGGATCGAGGCGCAGACGCTCGCGAACGCCTACCTCGCGACCGAGAACGAGCTCGAGATCGTCCCGGTCGTGAACAAGATCGACCTTCCGTCCGCCGACGCCGACGGCGTCGCGCTCGAGGTGGCCGACCTGGTCGGTGGCGCCGCGGACGACGTCCTGCGCATCTCGGCCAAGACGGGTGTCGGCGTCGAGGCGGTGCTGCAGGCCATCGTCGACCGGGTGCCGGCGCCGAGCGGCGAGCCCGACGCCCCGGGCCGTGCGCTCATCTTCGATTCCGAGTACGACCAGTACCGCGGCGTCGTGGCGTTCGTGCGCGTCGTCGACGGCGCGTTCGCGCCCCGCGAGCGGCTCCGCGCCATGGCGCAGGGGACCACCTTCGAGGTCGAGGAGCTCGGGTTCTTCTCGCCCGGCATGCGGGCGACGCCGCTGCTCGCCGCCGGCGAGGTCGGCTACGTGATCACCGGGCTCAAGGACGTCTCCCAGCTGCGTGTCGGCGACACGCTCACGCAGGCCCGGGCGGGCGCCGAGGCGCCGCTGCCCGGCTACCAGGACGTGATGCCGATGGTGTTCGCCGGCCTCTTCCCGACCGACTCCGACCAGTACCCGGAGCTGCGCGACGCGCTCGAGAAGCTGAAGCTGAACGACGCCGCCCTGAGCTACGAGCCGGAGACGTCGCGCGCGCTCGGCTTCGGCTTCCGCTGCGGGTTCCTCGGCCTCCTGCACATGGACATCGTGCGGGAACGGCTCGAGCGCGAGCACGACCTCGACCTGCTCGTCACGGCGCCGAACGTCGCCTACCGGGTGCTGACGCTCGACGGCAGCTGGGTCGAGGTGCACAACCCGGCGCAGATGCCCGACGCCGGCTCGATCGAGGAGACCGAGGAGCCCTACGTGCGCGCGTCGATCATCTGCCCGACCGAGTACGTCGGGCCGGTGATGGAGCTGAACCAGGAGCGCCGCGCGACCTTCGGCCACATGGAGTACCTGAGCCCCGAGCGGGTGCAGCTCGTCTACGACCTGCCCCTGGCCGAGATCGTGCTCGACTACTACGACCAGCTGAAGTCGCGCACGCGCGGGTACGCGTCGTTCGACTACGAGCTGCTCGGGTTCCGGCCGGGGCAGGTGGTGAAGGTCGACGTCCTGCTCGCCGGCGAGCGGGTCGACTCCCTGTCGCTGATCACGCACCGCGACAACGCCTACCGGCAGGGCAAGGCGCTCGTCGAGGCGCTGCGCGAGCGCATCCCGCGGCAGATGTTCGAGGTCGCGATCCAGGCCGCGATCGGCTCGCGCGTCATCGCCCGCGAGACCGTCAAGGCGAAGCGCAAGGACGTGCTCGCCAAGTGCTACGGCGGCGACATCAGCCGCAAGCGCAAGCTGCTCGAGAAGCAGAAGAAGGGCAAGCGGCGGATGAAGCAGGTCGGCAACATCGAGGTGCCGCAGGAGGCCTTCCTGGCCGTGCTCGAGATCAACCGCGAGGGGGCGGCGTGAGCGTCCGCCACCTGTACGTGCACGTGCCGTTCTGCGCGCACCGCTGCGGCTACTGCGACTTCGTCACCGTGACCGGGCACGAGGAAGTCCATGCCGCCTACGTCGACGCGCTCCTGGCCGAGCTCGATCTGCACGGGCCGCTCGCCCCGGAGACGGTCTACATCGGCGGCGGCACGCCGTCGCTGCTCGCCGACGACCTGCTCGCGCGGCTTCTGCGCGGGCTCCCCGATGCGCCCGACGTGACGATCGAATGCAACCCCGAGACCGTCACACCGGAGCTCGCCCGGCTGCTGCTCCGCGGCGGCGTCACCCGCATCTCGCTGGGCGCGCAGAGCTTCCGCCCGCACCTGCTCGAGACGCTGGAGCGGCGGGCGCGGCCGGAGACGGTCGCGCGGGCCGTCGAGATCCTCCGCGCCGAGGGCCACGAAAACCTCAACCTCGACCTGATGTTCGGGGTTCCGGGACAGTCCGCAGCCGACCTCCAGGCCGACATCGAGGCCGTGCTCGCCCACGCGCCGGAACACGTCAGCTGGTACGAGCTCGAGGCAAAGCCGGGCACGCGCTTCGCCGTCCATCACGGGGCCGAGCTCGCCCGCCAGGCCGAGGCCCTCGAGGATCACTACGAGACCGTCGTCGCGGCGCTCCGCGGCGCCGGCTACCGCTGGTACGAGACGGCGAACTTCTGCCGGCCCGGCCGCGAGAGCCGCCACAACCTCGGTTACTGGCTCGGCCACGACTACCTCGGCGTCGGGGTGGGGGCCGTCTCCACCCTCGGGCCTCGTGCGGCGCCGCAACCGGCCCCGCCTGCGCCCCTACATCGACGCCTGCGCCGCCGGACGGCCGCGCGCCGGCCGACGTCGAGGAGCTGACCGCCGCGGAGCGGGGGCTCGAGCGGCTGATGCTGGGGCTGCGGCTCGACCGGCCGCTGCATCTGAACGGCCTCGCCGCCCTCGTCGACGACGTGGCCTGCGACCGCCTGGCCGCCGCCGGCCTCGTCCGCCGCGACGGCGAGACGATGGCGCTCACCGACCGCGGCCGCTTCCTGGCAAACGACGTCGTCGCGAGCGTGCTGCGATGAGCGGCCGCCCGCCCCTCACCCCGCGCCAGCTCGTGATCCTGACCCGGGTCGTCGACTCCTACATCTCCACGGGACACCCGGTCGGCTCGAAGGCGCTCGTCGAGGCCGGCGCCGTCGACGCCTCGCCCTCGACGGTCCGCTACGAGCTCGCCGAGCTGGAGGCGCTGGGGCTGCTCGGCCATCCCCATACGTCGGCCGGGCGCGTCCCCACGGATGCGGGCTACCGCATGTACGCCGAGGAGCTCCTGGAGCAGCCGACCGGGGCCGTCGAGCCGCTCCCGGTCGACCTCTCGACCGTCCGCAGCGAGGTCGACACCGCCCTGCGCACGACCACCGAGATGCTGTCGCAGGTGACCTCGCTGGTCGCGCTCGTGACCGCCCCGCCGCTGGAGACGACCGAGATCCGCCACATCGAGGTGCTGCTGCTCCAGCCCCAGGTGGTCATGGTGGTGGTGATCACGTCCACCGGCGGCGTGACGAAGAAGATCTTCCCGTTCGAGCAGGCCGTCGACCCCCAGCTGGCCGAGTGGGCGCGCGCGTTCCTGAACGAGCAGCTGACCGGCGTGCGCCTGGGTGGGCGGATGCTCCAGAACCGGCTCGACGAGCCCGGGCTCTCGCCCCGCGAGGCCGAGTTTCTGGCCATGCTGCGGCCGGCGTTCAGCGAGCTCGTCGGGGCGGGGGAGCAGGGCCTCTACGTCGGCGGCGCCGCCCGCCTGCTGGACGAGATGCGCTTCGCCGATCTGGACGAGATCAACGACCTCGTGCGCGTGCTCGAGAGCCGGGTGGGGATGCTGGCGGTGCTGCGCGAGGCGCTCGAGTCGCCGCGGCCGTACCTGCGCATCGGCTCCGACCACACGGTGCCCTACATGCGCGGCCTGGCGATGGTGGCCGCCAACTACGGGCTGGCCACGCGCAACCTGGGCACCGTCTCGCTGATCGGGCCGATGCGGATGGACTACGCCGTGGCGATCCGCTCGGTGCGCGCCGCGGCCCACACCCTGTCGGAGTGGGTGACCGACATCTACGAGGACTGAGGGCCGGCCAGGCCCTTGCCGCCCTCGGGCCGGAGCTCGGCCCGGTCGGCGAACGACGCGATGATCGGCCGCGCCCGCGCGATGAGCTCGCCGGCGCCCGCGGCCTCGAGCGACGCGGCATGGGCGGCGCGATCCGTCCACGCCTCGGTCACCCAGACGCTGTCGGGGTCGTCCGCCGAGCGGCTGACGACGTAGAGCAGGCAGTCCGGGTTCGCCTCGAGCCCGGCGGCCGCCTCGAGCAGGATCGCGGCCAGCTCGTCCCCGTGCCCGGGCTGGGCCACGATGCGTCCGTGCATGCCGTACAGCGGGCCCGTCACCGGCGGGAGTATCGCGCCGGACCACGAGTCGCGCGGCGGTGAGGGGCTCCAGTCCCCACCGCCGCGCTCATGACTCAGACCCCGGGCCGGGTCGCGATGAAGACCCCGCTCGCTTGCTCATCGCGCTTCCGGCCTTGCCGTCTCGCGTTGTGGTCTCACCATAGCGGGGAGGAGCCTGTGGTCAAGTGCTCCGAAAGGGTGAAATCAAGGTCGATGAGAGACAATTCACTTGACTGACTGGATTCCGCTGATAAAAAGGCTAAATGACATCGTACGGCATGCGTTGAGCGCTCACCCGCGCGGGTCTGGTCAAGTAGTTCGCGGTGCGCTACTGTGAGCACATGGGGAGGGGGACCACAGCCGCCACCGCGCATCGCTCGCGCACGAGAGGCGCCGCCCCGGCATCGGGGATCGGCAGCCGCGTGCGCGAGCTGCGGGTGGCGGCGGGTCTGACCCAGGCCGGCCTCGGCGGGGAGCGCTTCACCAAGGAGTACGTGAGCCAGGTCGAGCTGGGAAAGTCGCCGCCGTCGGACGCGGCGCTCGAGTGGTTCTGCGCGCGGCTCGGGGTCGGCCGCGCCGAGCTCGAGGGCGAGGGCGGCCCGGCGGCCGTGGCCGCGGCCGAGGCCGCGGTCGTCCGGGCGGAGGCCGCGATCGAGGCCCACCGCCACGCCGACGCGGTCGCAGCGCTCGACGCCGTCGCGGGCACGGTGGCCCGGGCGAACGACCCGGCGCTCGGCCTGCGCTTCGACCTGGCCCGGGGATGGGCGCTCCATCATCTGGGCGATCTCGACCGGGCGGCCGCGCTGCTCGACCGTGCCCGCGGCCTCGCCGAGTCCGGCGACGACCTCGACCGCGCCCTGGCGCTCTACCGCCTCGGCGTCGTGCGGTTCAAGATGGGCAGCCACGCGACGGCGGTCGCCGCCCTCGACGAGGCGCTCCGCTGCGCCACCCTCGCCGAGCGCCCGTCCGACGCGCTCCGCGCCCGGATCCTGAACACGCGCGCCAAGATCCGCCGCCGGCAGAAGGACTTCACCGCGGCGGCCGAGGACGTGACCGCCGCGCTCGAGCTCGCGCACGGCCTGGGCGACGACCGCGTGCTCGCCGAGACCTATCTCGACGCGTCGCTCGTCGCGGAGCGGCAGCACGAGTACGGCCGCGCCCGCGAGTACGCCGAGCGGTCGAAGGCGCTCTACGAGCGCGTCGCCGACCACGAGTACGTCGGCAAGCTCCTGAACAACCTCGGCCAGCTACGCGCCATCACGGGGCGGCCGGACGAGGCGGTGCCGCTGCTCCGGGAGGCGTTCCGGATCGCGGTCGAGCAGGACAACCGGGTCGACGCGGCCTTCGCGGCGTCGTCGCTGGCCTCGGCGCGGCTGCACAGCGGTGATCCCGAGGGCGCCGTGGAGAGCGCAAATCGCGCGATCGAGCTATTGGGGTCGCGCGCGGAATACCGACAAGAACTAGGGAACGCCCGGCTGGTCATGGGGCGCGCGCACCTCGTGTGCGGGCGCGTCGACGAGGCGGAGCGCTCCTTCACCGCCGCGGCGGACTGTTTCACCGCGGTGGAGTCGATCAGCCACATGGCCGGCGCGTGGGTTGCGATCGGGGATGTGGCGGCAGAGCGAGGCGACCAGGCACGGGCCGCCGACCTCTACCGGCGGGCGGCGGAGGCGCTGCAAGACGTCCGCTGGTGATCCCGGGCAGATCGCGACCGGAGGAGGGGGTGAAGATGAAACTTCTGACGAAGCGACCGACGCTGTTCGTGTGGGCGACCTCGGTTGCCCTGTTCCTCGCGCACGTATCGCATCACCGCGGCGGGCGCGGCTTCCACGAGTGGTGATCGGCCGCCCATAGACTACGGCCGTGGCCACGAAGCGGGACTACTACGAGGTGCTCGGAGTGGACCGCGACGCGTCCGCGGCCGATGTCAAGAAGGCGTTTCGCCGGGTCGCGCGGGAGCTCCACCCCGACGTGAACCCCGGCGATCCGGATGCCGCCGAAGGGTTTCGCGAGGCGTCCGAGGCCTACGAGGCGCTCAGCAACCCCGAGATGCGGGCGCGCTACGACCGCTTCGGCCACGCGGGCATGGCCGGCACGCAGTTCCACCCCGAGCAGTTCATGGACTTCTCCAACCTGTCCGATCTGCTCGGGGCGTTCTTCGGCGACGACCTCTTCGGGACGTCGCGCCGGCCGGCCCGCGGCGGCGACGCGGCCGCGGCCGTCGACCTGACCCTGGTCGAGGCGGCGTTCGGCGTCACCCGCGAGGTCGAGGTCGAGATCATCTCGCCCTGCGACCGCTGTGACGGGAGCGGAGCCGAGCCTGGAACGACGCCGCAGACCTGCCCCAGCTGCGGCGGCACCGGCCACGTCCAGCACGTCTCGAACACCGCCTTCGGGCAGTTCGTGCAGACGGCCGCCTGCGCCGCCTGCCGCGGGCGCGGAGTGAGGATCGACACGCCCTGCACCGCCTGCCGTGGGCGCGGCCGCCGCCGGGCGCGGGAGTCGGTCGAGGTGCAGATCCCGGCCGGGATCATGTCCGGCCAGCGCCTGCGGATGGCGGGCCGCGGCCACTCCGGCGAGTCCGGCGCCGCCCGCGGCGACCTCTACGTCAACGTCGCGGTGGCGCCCGACGACCGCTTCGAGCGCGAGGGCAACGACATCGTGTCGGTGCTCGACGTCCCGTTCACGCGCGCCGCGATCGGCACGACGACGACAATCGAGACCCTGGACGGCCATCACGAGCTCGAGCTGCGCCCGGGCACCCAGCCGGGCGAGGTGCTCATCCTGCGGGGGAAGGGCATCCCGGTGCTCGGCGGCCGCGGCCGCGGCGACCACCGCGTCGTGGTCAACGTGCTCGTGCCGCGCAAGCTCTCCGACGAGCAGCGCTCCCTGCTCGACCGGTTCGAGGCCACGGTCGACGACGCGACGTACGCCGCCGACGACGGGTTCTTCCACAGGCTGCGGACCGCGTTTCGGTGAGGCGCTACCGGCTGCGCGTGCCGGCGGCCGAGGCCGAGCCCGCCCTCGCGCGGATGCTCGATCTCTTCCCCGGCGGGCTCGAGGAGGAGCGCGACGGCGACGACGTCGTCCTCGCCGGCTACGCGGACGAGGCTCCGGCGGGAGGCCTCGAGTCGGACGAGGTCGAGCCGGGCTGGGAGGACCGCTGGCGCGCCTACCACCGCCCGGTGACCGTGGGCCGTATCTGGGTCGGCCCCCCGTGGTGGAGCGAGCCGGACGGACCCTCCGCGAGGGCCTCGTCAGCGTCGTCATCGACCCCGGCCGGGCGTTCGGGACGGGCGGGCACGGCTCGACGCGGGCGGCGCTCGAGCTCCTGCAGCGGCTCGGGCCGGGCCCGGCGCTCGACCTGGGCTGCGGCTCCGGCGTGCTCGCGATCGCGGCCGTGAAGCTGGGGTTCGGGCCGCTCCGCTGCTTCGACCGCGATCCGCTCGCCGTCGGCGCGACGGCGGAGAACGCCGAGCGAAACGGCGTCGCGCTCGAGGTGGCCCAGGCGGACGTCCTGGTCGACCCGCTGCCGCCGGCGCCGCTCTGGATCGCGAACCTCGAGCTGGGGCTCCTGCGCCGCCTGCTCGAGCGGCCCGACCTGCCCGAGCGGCTCCTCGTCTCGGGCCTCCTGGGCGACGAGACGGTCGGCGGCGGCGAGCGCGTCCGCGCCGACGGGTGGGCGGCGGAGCTGGTGACGCCGTGACCCGCCATGCGTACCGCTTCTTCGCCGACTCGGTGTCCGGGGGCGTCGCCATCCTCGGCCCTCGCGACCGCCGCCACCTGGAGCAGGTGCTGCGCATGCGCGTCGGCGATACTTGCGAGGTCGCAGCCGGCGGGCGGGCATACCAGGCCCGCGTCGTCCCCGGCGGCCTCGAGCTGATGGAGGAGATCGACGTCGTGACCGCACCCCCCGTGACCGTCTGGCTGGCCCAGCCCGGCGGCCGCTCCGACGAGGCGGTCGAGCGGCTCACCGAGCTCGGCGTGGCCCGGATCGGGGCGATGCGCTGCCGGATGCTGAAGGGCGAGTTCACCGACGCCCGCCTGGACCGGTGGCGGCGGGTGGCGGTCGCGGCGGCGAAGCAGTCCAAGCAGCTGCGCGTGCCCGAGATCCTGCCGGTGGCCGACTACGCCGACGTGCTCTCGCCCGAGGCGGTCGTGCTGAGCCACACGGGCGCCTCCGGCGGCCTGGCCGACCGCATCGTCGGGCGCCGCGGGGCGACGCTCCTGATCGGGCCGGAGCCGGGGTTCTCGGAGGACGAGCTCGAGCTGGCCCGCTCGCGCGGCGTCGCCGTGGCCACGTTCGGGCCGGTCGTGCTGCGCACCGAGACGGCGGCGATCGTCGCCGCGGCGCTCGCGCTGCGCGAGATGGGGTTCCTGGGATGACGTCGTTCGCGATCGAGTTCCTGGGCTGCAAGGTCTCGCTGGCAGACGCCCAGGCGGTGCGCGAGCGGCTGGCGGAGGACGGCCACGCCGAGGTCGACGCCGCCGCCGCGCGGGTGCGGGTGGTGAACACGTGCTGCGTGACCGCCGAGGCGGTGGCGAAGTCGCGCAAGGCCGTGCGCCGGGCCGCGCGGACGGCCGACCGCGTGCTCGTCACCGGCTGCGCGGCCAACCTGCGCGGCGCCGGCCTGGACGTCGCCGGAAACGTCACCGTGCTCCCGGTCCGGGCCGAGCGGCTGCCCGAGACGGCCGCCGGGCTCGTCGGCGACCTCGGCTGCACGGGCGGCGCGGCGCCGCCGTTCGCGCGCACCCGCGCCTACGTGAAGGTCCAGGACGGCTGCTCGTTCGCCTGCACGTACTGCGTGATCCCGCAGGTGCGCGGGGCCAGCCGCAGCCGGGCGGCCGGCAAGGTGCTGGCCGAGGTGGCGCGGCGGGCCGCCCAGGGCCACCGCGAGGTCGTCCTGACGGGCATCAACCTGGGCTGCTTCCGCGACCGCGCCGCCGGGATGCGGCTGGCCGATCTGCTGGTCGCCGTCGCCGACGTGCCGGGGATCGAGCGGGTGCGGCTCTCATCGATCGAGGTGAACCACCTCACCGACGCGCTGCTGGACGCGCTCTCGCATCCGCGCGTCGCCGCGCACCTGCACGTGCCGATGCAGTCGGGCGACGACGGCGTGCTGCGGTCGATGCGGCGCCACTACACGGCGGGCGCCTTCCTGAGCCGGATGCGGCGCGCGCGCGAGCGGGTCGCGGGCGTGAACCTGACGACCGACGCCATCGTGGGCCACCCGGCCGAGACCGAGGCCGCGTTCGCTGCGACGCTGCGGACGGTCGGCGAGGCGGGCTTCACGAAGGTGCACGTGTTCCCGTACTCGCCCCGCCCGGGCACGGCCGACGGCGGCCGCCCCGGCGTCGCCGCGGCCGCCAAGCGGCGTCGCTGCGCCCGGCTGCGCGACCTCTCCGACGCCCGCGGCGCCGCCCACCGCGCCGCCAAGCGCGGCCGCCGCGAGCGCGTCCTCGTCGAGACGGCTGAGGGCCGCGGCCACGCCGACGACATGACCGCGTTCGTCGTCCCCGGCGCGCCTGCGGGGGCGATGGTCGACGTCGTCGCGGCCGGGATCGAGGGCGACGCCGTCGTGGGGGTGCCGGCGTGATCGAGCGCGTCCAGTCCGAGCTCCAGGCGGCGATGCGCGCCGGCGACCGCACGCGCGTCGACGCGCTGCGGCTGATGCTCTCCGCGCTCCAGAAGGCCGAGAAGGACGGGCCCGCGGGCGAGTTCACCGACGCCGACGCCGAGGCCGTGCTGCGGCGCGAGCGCAAGCAGCGGCTCGAGGCGGCCGAGGTCTACCGCGAGGCCGGCCATGCCGACCGCGCCGCCCGCGAGGAGGCGGACGTGCCCGTGATCGACGAGTTCCTGCCGCAGGCCATGACCGCGGGGGAGCTCGAGGCGCTCGTCGACGCCGCCGTCGCCGAGACGGGCGCGACGTCGATGAAGGAGATGGGCCGCGTGATGGGCCTCGTGACGCAGCGCGGCGGCGGCCGCGTCGACGGCAGGGCGGCCTCGGCGCTCGTGCGCGCCCGGCTGGGCGGATAGCGGCATGGACGACGCCGGCCTCCTCACGATCGAGAGCGCGTTCCCGGTCGCCGAGACCGTCGATCGGCTGGCGGCCGCGGCCGAGGCGGCGGGGATGCGCGTGTTCGCACGCGTCGACCACGCCGCCGGGGCGGCCGAGGCCGGCATGGCCCTGCGCCCGACCGAGCTCCTGCTCGTCGGCAACCCGCGCGGCGGCACGCCGCTCATGCAGGACAACCAGACCGCCGGGCATCGACCTGCCGTTGCGGGCGCTGGCGTGGGAGGACGGCGACGGCCGCGTGTGGGTGACCACGAACGACGCGGCCTGGCTGGCCGCCCGGCACGGTCTCGGCGAGGCGAGCGTGGCGGCGGTCGGGGCCGTCTCTGCCGGCCTCGCGCGCATCGTGGCGGAGGCCACCACGGGCTGACGCCGTTGCGGGATCCGCACAACCCGCCTCTACACTATTCGCGGATGGCCCGTGTGCAGATTTCGGTCGGGAACGAGCTGGCGAACGAGCTCGGGAACGACCGCGACGCGATGCTGAAGGCGCTGATCGAGCGCGTCGGCGTGAACGCCTATCTGCGCGGCAACGAGCTCACTCTCGACGGCGACGACGGCGACGCCGTGGAGCAGGCCCGCTCGGTGGTCGAGGAGCTCGCGCAGCTCGTTGCCGAAGGCGTCAGCGTCGGCGCGCAGACGGTCGATGCCGTCGCGGGCGTGCTCACCGCCGACGGCCGGGCGGTCGATGTGCTCCACGACGTGGTCTGGATGCACCGCGGCAACAAGGTCACGCCGAAGACGATCGTCCAGAAGCGCTACGTCGACGCCATCCGCGCGAACACGGTCACGTTCGGGATCGGCCCGGCCGGCACCGGCAAGACGTATCTCGCGATCGCGCTCGCCGTCGCCGCGCTGCAGGAGCGCGAGGTCGCGCGCATCATCCTCACCCGGCCCGCCGTCGAGGCCGGCGAGCGGCTGGGGTTCCTGCCGGGCGACCTCCTGGCCAAGGTCGACCCCTACCTGCGGCCGCTCTTCGACGCGCTGCACGACATGCTCGACGCCGAGCGGCTCGCGTCCTACATGGACAAGGGCATGGTCGAGGTGGCCCCGCTGGCCTTCATGCGCGGGCGCACCCTGAACGATTCGTTCATCATCCTCGACGAGGCCCAGAACACGAGCCCCGAGCAGATGCAGATGTTCCTGACGCGGCTCGGCTTCGGCTCGAAGGTCGTCGTCACCGGCGACATCACCCAGATCGACCTGCCGCGTGACCAGCGCTCCGGCCTCGTGAACGTGATGAGCATCCTCGACGGCGTGCCCGACATCGCCTTCGTGCGGTTCTCGGACGCCGACGTCGTCCGCCACAAGCTGGTGCAGCGGATCGTGAGCGCGTACCGCGAGCACAGCGAGAGGGCGCGGGAGTGACCGTGGCCGTCGAGGTGCGGAACCGGGCCCGGATCCCGCTCGACGAGGCGGCCGCGGCGGCCGTGCTGGCGGCGGCGCTCGAGGCGGAGGGCGTGACCGAGGGCGAGGTCGGCCTGGCGGTGATCGGACGTGCGGAGATGGCGCGGCTGAACGGCGACCATCGCGGCAAGCCCGACCCCACCGACGTGCTGTCGTTCCCGCTCGACATGCGCGACCCGCTTCCCGACGGCGTGCCCCGCCAGCTCGGCGACGTCGTCATCTGCCCTGCGGTGGCCGCCGCCGAGGGCACCCCGATCGAGCATCTGCTCGTCCACGGCGCATTGCATCTCCTGGGATACGACCACGAGGCCGATGAAGGAGACATGCTCGCCCGCCAGGAGCAGATCGTCCAGGAGATCGCCGCCCGTGCCACCCGTCCTGCGTAGCCCCGACGAGACCAAGCGCGCCGCCCGCCGGGCGGCGCCGTTCAGCGCCGCGCGACGTGAGGCGAGCGGGCTCGTGAACAGCTTCAACTACGCCTTCGAGGGCATCATCTACGTGGTCCGCACGCAGCGGAACATGCGCATCCACTTCCTCGTCGCGCTCGCGGTGCTGCCGCTGGGGGTTCTGCTCGGGGTGAGCCGGATCGAGATGCTGGCGCTGATCCTGGCGGTGGCCTTCGTGATCCTCATGGAGATGGCGAACACGGCGCTCGAGATGACGATCGACATCGCCACGCCGGCGTTCGACCCCCGCGCCCGCGCCGCCAAGGACATCGCGGCCGGCATGGTGCTCGTCTCGGCCGTGACGGCGCTCTTCGTCGGCTACCTCGTGTTCGCGCCCCGCCTGCAGAATCCGAGCCAGCGGGCCATCAACACGGTGCGCCGCTCGCCGGTGCACCTGACCGTGATCGCGATCGTCGTCGTGATCCTGCTCGTGATCGCGATCAAGGCCTACTTCGGCACCGGATCGCCGCTGCGCGGCGGGCTCCCGTCCGGCCATGCGGCCGTCGCCTTCGGCGGCTGGGCGGCGATCACGATCGTCACCCACAGCTACGAGAACCAGGTGCTGGTCTCGACGCTCGCGTTCGTGATGGCGACGCTCGTCGCCCAGACCCGGGTGGAGGCGGGCGTCCACTCGACCCTGGAGGTGGTCTACGGCGGCGTGCTGGGCGCCCTTGTGACGACGGCCATCTTCCAGGCCCTCACCTGACCGAGGCTCGGGGTCCGAGGATCGGGGTCTGACCCCGAACGTCGGGCTGGGGCGGATCGTTGCGATGTTGTGACGCCTCGCGTGCTGACCGGTGACACGGCGGCGCGTAGCGTGGGAGGCATGCCCGACCCCGCCTCCAGCGACCACGTCATCGCCGACCGCTACCTGACGAGCCCGTCCGCGCTCGCGTCGCGCCCGTTCGGCCCCGTCGACGCGCTCGACACGCGCTCGGGCCGCGGCGCGCAGGTGCGGATCGTCCTCGTCGACGGCGGCTGGGAGGAGGCGGCCCTCGCCGACGCGGTGGCACGCTGGTGCGGGATCGGCTGCAGCGAGGTCTGCGGCGTGCTCGACTTCGGCCGCCACGGCGACCGCTGGTTCCTCGTCCTGCCACCGAGCCTCGGCCTCCCGGTCGAGCGCTGGCGGATGCTGCGCCGCCCGGGCGCCGCCGACGCCGCCCGGCTCGCGCTCGCCTTCGGCCGGCTGGCCGAGCGCGTCGCCGCCGCCGGGTTCTCGCCCGATCTGGCCGTGCTCGCCGACGTCGCCGTCGGCCCCGGGCCCACGCCGTTCCTGGAACGGCCGCTGCTCCAGCCTCCCGACGGCGCGACGCCCGTCACCGGCGACGGCCAGCGGGTGCTCGCGGCCGTCTGTGCGGCCGCCCTCGGCCCGCTGGCGCCGCCATCCGGGCTCGCCGCCTGGCTCGAGCGGGCAGCGGCGGGCGGCTTCGCGGCCCTGCCGGACTGCCTGGACGATCTCGAGCGCTGCGGCGTCCCGGACGACGCCGATCCCGATGCGGCCCGCCCGCCCGGGCTCGAGCGGCTGTTCGACGAGGACTTCGACCTCGACGGCGTGATCGCGCCGCCGCCCGATCCCTCCCGCCGGCCGCTGCTCGCGGCCGTACCGATCGTCGTCGTGGCGATCGCCGGAGCGCTCCTGCTCCTGGGCCACGGCGCCCACCGCAGCGCCGCGGCCGACGCGCCGCCGCATCGTGCGAGGCCTCGCGTGACGCCGGTCGCGACCGCGCCGGCGGCGCCGAGGCCGGCCCGGCCGACCGCCGCCCGCAAGCCGGCCGCACACCGCACGCACCCGGCGGCGACGCACAAGAAGCGTCACCGCAGGGCCGCGCCTCGCGCCACGCAGACGACGCCCGCTCCCACGACGCCCGCTCCCACCACGCCCGTCGCTACGACGACCGTGGCCGGGACGAACACGCCGGCGCCCGCGCCCGCGCCGTCAACCGGGGCGGTCGAGCTCCCGGTTCCCGGCGGCACGACGCTTCCGGCGCCGTGAGGCGGTTGATCAACCGCCCAGCGAGCCGTCTACGATGAGCGCATGCGCACCCCGACCCCTGCCGAGCTCGAGCTGTACGCCAAAGCGGAGGCGGCGATCGCCAACGCATACGCCCCGTACTCGCGCTTCGCCGTCGGCGCGGCGCTGCAGCCCGCGGGCGACGCCGAGCCGATCGTGGGCGTCAACGTCGAGAACGCCTCGTACGGACTGACGATGTGCGCCGAGCGCAGCGCCCTCTTCGCCGCCGTCGCGATGGGCCAGCGCCGGTTCGAGACCGTGGCCGTGCACGCGGAGGCTGCCTCGTGCCCGCCGTGCGGCGCGTGCCGGCAGGCGCTCGCCGAGTTCGCTCCCGACATCACCGTCGTCTACCGCCGCGGCGGCGAGGTTGTCGCGGCGGCCTTCGACGAGCTCCTGCCCGAGCGGTTCGAGCTGTGACCGAGGCCGAGCACCGGTCGGGCCTGGTGGCGCTGGCCGGGCGGCCGAACGTGGGCAAGTCGACGCTCGTGAACCGCCTGGTCGGCGAGCACGTCGCCGCCGTCTCGGCCCGGCCGCAGACGACCAGGCGGCGGGCGATCGGCGTCGTCCACCGTCCCGGGAGCCAGCTCGTGATGGTCGACCTGCCCGGGATTCCAGAAGCCCTTCGACCGCCTCACCGAGCGGATGCAGCGCTCGGTGAACGAGACGCTGGCCGACGCCGACGCGACGCTGCTCGTGCTCGACGCGCGCACCCCGATCGGGCCGGGCGACCGCTACATCGCGGGGCGGGTGCTCGCGGCCGGTGCGCCGCCGTGCGTCGTCGCCGTGAACAAGACCGACGGCCTCGGCGCCGAGCAGGTCGTCCCGGCGCTGGCGGCGGCCGCCGCGCTCGGCGAGCCGCACGCGGTGCACCCGATCAGCGCGCGTACGGGGGAGGGGACCGACGCCCTGCTCGCCGACCTGCTGGCGCTGCTGCCGGAGGGGCCGGCCTGGTTCCCGGAGGGGATGACGACCGACCAGTCCCTCGAGCACCGGATCGCGGAGCTCGTCCGCGAGCGCGCCCTGGAGCTGACACGCGACGAGGTCCCGCACGCCGTCGCCGTGCTGGTGGAATCGATCGAGCCGCGCCGCGACCGCACCGTCGTCGAGGCCAAGCTGATCTGCGAGACCGAATCGCAGAAGGGGATCCTGATCGGCCGCGGCGGGGCGATGGTGAAGCGGATCGGGAGCGAGGCCCGGCCCGCGGTCGAGGCGGCCGTGGGCGGCCCCGTCTTCCTCGACCTCTCCGTCAAGGTGCGCCCGCGCTGGCGCCGCGACGCCGCCGAGCTCGACCGGCTCGGAGTGTGAGCACCCGCTGTCCTTCATCTAGACTGATCCCGCATGCCTCCGTTATCGGCTGAGAAGTTCCTCGGACGGGGCGGTCGATGACGTCGCTTGACCGCATGATCTCCTCCAGCCGGCGGGCTCTGGAGCAACGCCGGGGTGCCCGGCCGCTCGCCCAGCTCGAAGCAGGCCGTGGACGACCTCGAGCCGATCCGTCCGTTCACGGAGGGCGTGGTCGGCGAGGAGATCTCGTTCGTGCTGCGCGATCACCGCGGCCGACCCCGCGCTGATCGCGGCGGCCGAGGCGGCCGGGGCGGCCGGGCTGGCCGTGCCCGGCGACTCGGTGCCGACCGGGCTCGACCAGACCTGGCTGCCGGTGCTGCACAAGGGTGTTCTGATCGACCCGTACCAGCTGTACGAGAGCCGCCTCGGCGGCGCCGACGGCGTCGTCCTGATCGCCGGCGCCTTCGACGGCGAGGACGAGCTCTTCGTCGAGATGCAGGCCGTCGCGATGCAGCTCGGGCTGGATGTCGTGGTCGAGGTCGCCGACGAGGAGGAGCTCGAGCTCGCCCTCGATCTGCTCGACCCGGACTCGTTCCTGATCCAGAACCTGCGAAACGGCGGCGACACGATCCCGAGTTCGAGCACATCTTCTCGCTGGTCGAGGAGGTGCCGGCCGGGAAGGTCGTGCTGTCGGAGGGCGGCATCCGCCACCGCGACCACGTGCTCGCCCTCGAGACCGCCGGGCGTCGACGCGGCCGTGCTGGGCGACTGGGTGCACAAGCTCGGGATCGGGCCGACGTTCGACGTCCTGCGCGGCGACTCTCGGGGCTAACCGCAGGGCTAGCCGAAGAACGCGGCGGCGCGGTCGTAGAGCTCGCGCGGCACGACCTTCAGGCCGGCGACGGCCTCGGCCAGGGGGACCGCGACGATGTCGTCGCCGCGCAGGGCGGCCATCATGCCCCAGTCGCCGCTCTGGACGAGCTCGGCAGCGCGCAGGCCGAAGCGGGTCGCGAGGACGCGGTCGCGTGCGGTCGGCGATCCGCCCCGCTGGATGTGGCCGAGCGTCGTCACCCGCGTCTCGAACCCGGTGCGCACCTCGATGTCCGACGCGAGCGCCGCGCCGACCCCGCCCAGCCGGGCGTGGCCGAAGGCATCGACGTCGGCGGAC
Organism: uncultured Actinomycetes bacterium; assembly: GCA_963731515.1. GTDB lineage: Bacteria > Actinomycetota > Thermoleophilia > Gaiellales > JAICJC01 > JAICJC01. Next base: position 297,514 of record CAVSVU010000017.1, read on the forward strand.
GCCACGGTGCGCGACTCGCCGCTCTCGTAGTGGAGCTGGTACCCCTCGCTGACCACCACGATCGAGAAGTCCTTGCCCTTCGCGTGGCGGTTGCGGATGAGCTCGCAGCAGTGCTCGACGGTCATCGGCAGCTCGGGGATCAGGATCACGTCCGCGCCGCCTGCCATCCCCGCCATCACCGCGATCCAGCCGGTGTGGCGGCCCATCACCTCGCACACCATGACCCGGTCGTGCGACTCCGCGGTCGAGTGCAGGCGGTCGATGGCCTCGGTCGCGATCGTCACCGCCGTGTCGAAGCCGAACGTGTAGTCGGTGCCGCGCAGGTCGTTGTCGATGGTCTTGGGGACGCCGACGATGGGCGCGTCGTGCTCGGCGTGCAGTCGCGCGGCGACGCCCAGCGTGTCCTCCCCGCCGATGGCCACGAGCGCGTCCATGCTCGCCAGGTGCTCCAGCACCCGCTCGATGCCCCCGTCCGACTCGTACGGGTTCGTCCGCGAGGTGCGCAGGATCGTGCCGCCGCGGGGGAGGAGCCCGGTCACGTCCTGGGCGGCGAGCGGCCGCATCTGGCCCTCGACCATCCCCCGCCAGCCGTGCAGGACGCCGATCACGTCGTCGCCGCGGTCGAGCGCCGTCCGCGCCACCGCCCGGATGACGGCGTTCAGGCCGGGACAGTCGCCGCCACCGGTCAGCAAGCCGATGCGCATGAGGGTGTTCTAGCCGGGGCCGGGGGCGAAGTCCATCGGACCGCGGCGGGCCGTCGCGGCGTCGTCGGCGTGCACGATCAGCACGGGGACATGGCTGTGGTTGAGAACGCTGTGGCTGACGCTGCCCAGCAGCGCGGCCGCCGCGCCCCCGCGGCCGCGCGAGCCCATCACGATCAGGTCGTGCGCGCCGTCGGCCGCGCGCCTGATGATGGCGGCGGCCGCCGCGCCCTGGCCGACGACGGTCGTCACGGGCATGTCGTCGTCGAGCCGCGCCGTCGCCTCGCGGAGCGTCGCCTCCGCCTCCTTGTCGGCGTCCTCCTGCGTGGGCAGAAGGCCCGTATAGGGGCCGGCCATGAGCCGCCACGCCGTCCGGGACGCGACGCTGATCAGCGTGAGCCGCGAGTGCTGCGCCCGGGCCAGGTCGACCGCTTCGGCAAGGGCGCGGTCGGCATGCGTGGATCCGTCGACCGCGACGAGGATGTTCAGGAACACACCGGCAGCGTAGGGTTCCGGGCGGACGGCCGGGCCCTCCGATGCAAGCGGGCAGTGTCGCGGCGGAAGGCCCGGCCGTCGCCGCCAGTCTTTCGGGCGGCCGTGAGACTTGCGTGAGAGCGCCCCATCAGGTTCAGAGTCCTCGAGCTACGCGTCGCTCGCGTGGTACACGGCGAGGTCGGCCACGACCTCTGCGAGCACGTAGTGGTCGTATCCCGGGCCGGCTGCATCCGCCTCCGGCGGGTCGTCCGGCGGGCGCTCGGTCGCGATCACCCCGTCTTCGACGCGCTCGATCCAGACCGAGGAGCCGGGCGGCGTCGCCCAGTCGGCGACGAGCTTGCCGTCCAGGAACCCGCCGTGGAACCGCGCGACCATCGTCTCCCCCGCTGGTGCAACTTGCCGGAGGCCGGAATCGTACCTACGCCGTCTCGGGTGCGTCCGGCTCGAGCCCGATCAGGCGCCGCAGCTCCTCGCGGCGCTCGCCGGCCATCCCCCAGTGCTCGCGGCACAGGTGAATCCACGGCTGCACCGGGGATCCAGTACGTCGCATGCGGCGTCGCGGGCTCCCGGCAGTCCTTCGCATCGCAGATCAGGGATCGGTCTCGGATATCCCTGGCATCGGCCGCGGGCGGCGACGACCTGAGCGGCGCCCTCCGGTGGCGGCGAACATGCCGGGCCCTCGCGCCGGTGCTAGCGTTGGCCCGGATCGCTTCAATGCCACTCGACAAGGGGGTTCGAGATGAGTGAGACGCTCAAGGGCGCATGCCTCTGCGGCAAGATCGAGTACGAGGTGACCGATCCGGAGGGGCTGGGGTACTGCCATTGCACCCGCTGCCAGCGCTGGACGGGCTCGAGCCTCGCCGGCGTGGTCGTGGCCAAGGAGAACTTCCGGTTCACCAAGGGCCAGGACCTGGTCAGCCGGTACGAGAGCGAGTTTGCCCCCCGCCACTTCTGCAGCAACTGCGGGTCGAGCCTCTACGACGACCTCGGCGAGAAGTACTTCGTGGCCGCCGGGCTGATGCGCGACCTCGACATGGAGCCGAGCTTCCACCTCCAGGTCGCCTACAAGGCGGACTGGCACGAGATCGGCGGGAACGCTCCCCAGTACGCGGAGGGCGCGTAGCAGCGATGCCCATTCGCCCCCGGCGTGGGCGCGTCGAGATGCCGAAGGCCTGAGCCGCGAGCGGTGCGAGAAGTACGCGCTCGCCCGAAGACGAACGGTCCCGTGCCGCCCTCCCGAATCCGGCGGCGGCGATCGTGGCCTCCATCCGAATCCGTCCGGTTCGGGCACACGTGTACAGTTCTCCCAGGCCCCCGCGCGTGGCGCGAGGCTCTTACGAAGGAGCGGTCAATGGATGCGGCCGCGTGGTACGTGCTCCTGACGTCTGCGAGCGGGAACACCGTGTTTGCGACGCTCGGCCCGTACATGACTCGCGAGGTAGCCGACGCCAAGGCCCTCCAGTCGAAGGTGGCGCACTACCGGGTCGTTGAATCGGCCTTGCGCCCGACGCCGTTCCATGGTCGTGGGTAACCGTCCGCGGCAGGCACGCGGAGACGTGTCGATGCCGTCGCTCGCTCGGCAGCCGGCGCCTGATCGCGGGTTTCAGGTGGGCATCAAGTACTGCGGGACATGCGGCGTCGAGCACTGGTTCGAGCATCGCCCCGACCTGGTCGCGGTCGGACACGGGAGTGAGCTCGAGGACGTTCCCGCCTCCCGACGGCGATGGTATTGCACGGCCTGTGGCCGGCCGCGTCCTTCCAGCCGCAAGTCGACGTCGTAGGCGTCGGCCGGTGTCCAAGGCTTCGCCCACTCCGCACCGGCACCCGGCCGCCACCAACACGGGGCCGGACTCGCGCGGGCCGCTGCGAAGCGTCAAGCGCGTCGCAGACGCCGGGAAGTACTGGCACGCGACGCTCAGCTGTGGCCACGCGGTGGATCGCCGGAAAACAGAACAACGGCTCACAGTGTTCTCCCGCTGTCACTGTCTCGAGTGCCTCGAGCAGCCGACCCGGTGAGGTCTTGATGAGGCGCCGCTCGTTCTCCACACTCTCACCGCGCTTTCACCGCGCCGCACCCACGCCGGCAGCATCCAGGGCCTAGGCTCGGATGTGGAGGGTGCACCTCGAGTCGAGTTGAGGGTGGTGGGGAGTGCGAACGAATTTTCTTGTCCAGCAGCGCGGCGCGGACGGCCTTTGGCGGACGATGACCGTCGCTGTCACGCGGCCTGTGGCCAACGGATTGGCGCAGGAGTTGCGGCGAGCGTTGATCGCGAACCCGTATTCGCCGGCAGCGGCGGTGCGTGTCGTCAGCTACGCCGACCTGGCGCGCGAGATACGGATTCGCCTGGCCGCCGACCTCGCCTCCGGGGTCGGAGGGGCGCCGGTCGAGGCAGTCCGGCCGGCGACGCCTTCTGCCGGTCGAGTTAGCTGAACGGAGCTGTGCCCCCGCCGCGAGGCTCCCGGCTGCGAGAGTAGTCGACGACGAGCGGCGCGGCTTAGCGTGCGCTGCGCTGCCTGATAATGACCGCCAGGCACAGCGCCGCGCATCCGACGACCAGCAGGGCTATCCCGAGCGTTGCATAGGGGTGGTGGTGGTTTCCGGCCTCCGGGATGTCGCATCCTTCCGGCACGGAGCATGAGCTCGCCGCGCGGTACGAATAGGCATAGCCGCCGAGCACGGCGCTCACAAGCCCGAGAAGGGCGCTTCCCCGGATCAATCGCTCGGTCACAACCCCAGCCTACGGGCTGCGGCCGTACCTGAACACAGCCGTCGCTCGGCGAACTTCGGTCGCTTCCGCGAGCGAGAGGATGCCATCGGCGGCCGTTCAACCGCCGACCTGCTGCGCTGAGCCTGGATTTCGGAAGCGGCATGTTCTCCGAGGTGCCGAAGGTGGGAGTCGAACCCACATGGCCTTGCGGCCGCGCGATTTTGAGTCGCGTGCGTCTACCGTTCCGCCACTTCGGCCGGCCGAGTGGCAAATGGTACCGCCGCGTTGGCAGGGGGGCCGAAATGGGGTACAACAGCCCCTCATGGCTGAGTCGAAAGGGGAGGGGACCGGCAAGGGGGCCGCTCGCTCGAGCGTGCTCGACCACCGGTTCGGCTCCGGCCCGCCGCTGACGGTCGGGGTGGAGGAGGAGTACATGCTCCTCGACCCGGCCGGCTACGACCTCGTGTCCGGCGTGGAGGAGCTCCTGGCCGAGACGGTCGACGGCGAGATGGCCGAGCGGCTGAAGCCCGAGCTGATGCAGTGCGTGCTCGAGTCGGGCACGGTCGTCTGCGACGACATCCCGGCCGCCGCGGCCGACCTGCGCCTGATCCGCCACTACGTCGCCAACCAGCTCCGCGCCCACAACATGCGCCTCGGGGCGTCGGGCACCCACCCGTTCTCGCTGTTCGAGAACCAGAAGATCACCGCCCGCGACCGCTACCGCGCGCTCGTCGAGATGCTCCAGTACGTCGCCCGCCGCGAGCTCGTGTTCGGGATGCACGTCCACGTCGCCGTCCCGTCGCCGGAGGCATGCCTCGCCGTGATGGAGGGCGTGCTGATCGAGCTGCCCGTGCTGCTCGCGCTCTCGGCCAACTCGCCCTTCTGGCGCGGCGAGCACACCGGCCTGGCGTCGACCCGGGCGATGATCTTCTCCGCATTCCCCCGCAGCGGCCTGCCGCCGCGGTTCGCCGACTACCAGGACTACGCCGAGGCGGTCGGGTTCATGGAGGCGACGGGCGCGATCGGCGACTACACCCACCTGTGGTGGGACGTGCGGCCGCACCCGCGCTTCGGCACGATCGAGGTGCGGGTGATGGACTGCCAGACCCGGCTCGAGGACACGATCGCGCTGGCGGCCTACGTCCAGTGCCTGGTGAAGCTCCTGCTCGACCGCTACGACGACGGGCAGGTGCTCTCGTACCACCGCATGCTCCTGTCGGAGAACAAGTGGCTCGCCCTCCGCTACGGCCTGGACGCGCCGCTGATGGACCTCGCCGCCGGCAAGCGGGTGAAGATGGCCGCACGCACGCTCGCGCGGCGCCGGATCCGCGAGCTGCGCCCGATCGCTCGCGACCTGGGCTGCGCCGACGAGCTCGCCCGGATCGACTGGATCCTCGAGAACGGCAACGGCGCCGACCGCCAGCGCCAGGTCTGGAACGCGAACCGGGACATCGCCGAGGTGGCCGAGGAGATCGCCTCGGCCGCCGAGCGCGTCTAGCCGCCCTCGCCGCTCCGGGTCCGACCTCGCCTCTCGACTTGCGCGATCTCCTTCGCGTCGCTATATTTCGCGTGCGAAAGGTTTTTTTGCGAAAGGATACGACGCGAACCATGTCTACACGAACGACGTCGAAGAAGGCTGAGCTCGCCGCGGAGGTCGGACAGCTGCTGTACGACATCGCCGCTCAGGCGAAGCGGGCGACCCGCCCGCTCGTCGAGGAGCAGGGCGTGACGATGCCGCAGGCGCTCGCGCTGCACATGCTGCACGGGGCCGGCGGCCGGCTCGCGGCCCGCGACCTCGGCCGCGAGTGCCACATGCTCGCGTCCACGATCACCGGCGTCATCGACAGGCTCGAGAACGCCGGCCATGTCCGCCGCGAGCGCGACCAGCGTGACCGCCGGGTCGTGTGGGTGAGCCTCACCGACGCCGGCCGCGAGCTGGTCGACCGGCTCCCGACCTTCTCCGATCAGATGGGCCGCCTCCTGGGCGCGCTGCCTGCGAAGGAGCTCGAGGAGATGCGCGTCTCGCTGCGGCGGGTGTTGACGACGACGGAGACGCGCCCGGCCGCATGATGTCCCCAGTGTGGTTCGCCGAACGTCGTAAAGGGGGGCTGCCCCATGGCCCGGCCGGGCCCGGCGGGGCAGTCTTCGACAGACTCATCATCGCTCCCGGCTCGCGGGAGCCTTCATGCACAGAGGAACGAAAAGAAAGAGAACCGCAGTGCCTGCAATAACTGACAACAATCGCAAGTGGTGGACCCTGGGGGCGATGTGCTTCGCGCTCTTCATGGTCATGCTCGACAACACGGTCGTGAACATCGCGCTTCCGGCCATCAAGCAGAGCTTCGGCGCCTCGATCTCGGGGCTGTCGTGGACGGTCAACGCCTACACGCTCGTGTTCGGCGTGCTGCTCGTGACGGGCGGCCGCCTGGGCGACGTGTTCGGGCGCAAGCGCATGTTCCTGGGCGGGCTCGTGGTCTTCACGCTGGGCTCGATCGGCGCCGGGCTGTCCGGCTCGATCGGCGAGCTCGTCTTCTTCCGCAGCGTCCAGGGCGCCGGCGCGGCGTTCCTGATGCCGGGATCGCTCTCGATCATCACCAACACGTTCAGCGGCGCCGAGCTCGGGCGCGCGCTCGGGCTGTGGGCCGGCATCTCCGGCCTGGCGCTGGGCATGGGCCCGGTCGTGGGCGGACTGCTGGTCGAGAAGGCCGGCTGGGAGTGGATCTTCTTCCTGAACGTGCCGGTGGCCCTGATCGCGGCGCCGCTCACGGTGTACGCCGTGCGCGAGTCGCGGGACGAGACGGCCATCCGGCGCGTCGACCTGCTGGGGATCGCCACGCTCTCGCTCGGCCTCGGCGGCCTCGTGATGGGGCTGGTCCAGGCCAACGACTACGGCTGGACGTCGGGACGGATCGCAGCCGAGTTCGCGGTCGGCGTGGTCGGCATGATCGCGTTCGTCCTGCTCCAGCTGCGCGGCCGCGACCCGATGCTCGACATGGGGTTCTTCCGCAACCGGACGTTCAACGCCGGCAACGTGATCGCGTTCCTGGTCATGTTCTCGATGTTCGCGACGTTCTTCTTCATCACGCTCTACATGCAGAACATCGAGCGGCTGTCCCCGCTCGAGACCGGCGTGCGCTTCCTGCCGATGACGGTCCTGATCATCGTGACGGCGCCCTTCGCCGGGAGGCTCTCGGACAAGTACGGCTCGCGCTGGCTGCTGACGGGCGGGATGACGCTGATCGCGGCGTCGCTCTTCCTCGAGTCGCGCATCACCGACACGAGCGGCTACCTGACCCTGCTGCCCGCCTTCCTGGTCGGCGGCGTGGGGATGGGCATGACGATGTCGCCGATGACGGCGGCCGTGATGAGCTCGGTCGACCGCACCAAGGCCGGCGCGGCCTCGGGCGTGCTGTCGATGACGCGGATGGTCGGCGGCGTGTTCGGCGTCGCGTCGCTGACGGCGCTCTTCGAGCACCTGGCGACAGGCCGCGCGGCGGCCGGCCACGCGCCGTCCGACGTGTTCATCTACTCGCTCAGCCACAGCCTGCGCTACTCCTCGGCGATCGCTCTCGTCGGTGCGTTCGTGGCCGTGGCGTTCATCCGCAGCCACCGCGTCGCGGACGTGGAGATGCCTGCAGAGGACGCCGCCATGGCCGAGGCGGCCTAGCCGCCACGGACACCCTCCTGCGCGGCCCGGCCCTCCCGCCGGGCCGCGCGGGCGCGGTCCGTCCTCACGAGTAGACTGGCCCCTTCCAAACGGGGATACGAGCAAAGGGGCCGCCAATGGACAGGCAGGAGGTCATCGAGCGCTGCCGGCGCGACAACGTCGCCTTCGTGCGACTGCAGTTCACGGAGCCGTACGGCCCCGTCAAGAACGTGTCGATCCCGGTGGACGAGCTCGAGAAGGCGCTCGACAACGAGCTCATGTTCGACGGCTCGTCGATCCGCGGGTTCAAGCGGATCGAGCAGTCGGACATGTACTTCCTGCCCGACCCGGACACCTACACGGTGCTCCCGTGGCGGGGCACCGAGGAGTCCCGCACCGCCCGCCTGATCTGCGACGTCGCCGACCCCGACGGCACCCCGTTCGCCGGCGACCCGCGCACGAACCTGAAGCGCGTGCTGCGGAAGGCCGCCGACATGGGCTACACGATGAACGTCGGTCCCGAGGCCGAGTTCTTCCTCTTCAAGCTCGACGCCGACGGCAACCCCACCGTCGATCCCCACGACGCGGCCACCTACTTCGACGTCGCCCCGCTCGACCGCGGCGAGGACTGCCGCCGCGACATCGAGGTGACGCTCCAGCAGATGGGCTTCTCGCTCGAGGCGGCCCACCACGAGGTCGCGATCGGCCAGCACGAGATCGACTTCCGCCACGCCGACGCGCTGACGACGGCCGACAACCTGGTCACCTTCCGGATGGTGGTGAAGGTGATCGCCGCCCGCCACGGGATGCACGCCACGTTCATGGCCAAGCCCATCCAGGGCGAGAACGGCTCGGGCATGCACGTGAACCAGTCGCTCGCGCGCGGGGACGAGAACGCCTTCCTGGACGAGTCGGGCGAGCTCTCGCTCTCGCCGGAGTGCCGCAGCTACATCGCCGGCGTCCTCTCGCACCTGCCGGCGATCACCGCGGTCGCCAACCCGACGGTCAACTCGTACAAGCGGCTCCTGCCCGGCTACGAGGCGCCCGTCTACATCGCCTGGTCGCCCGGCAACCGCTCGGCGGCGATCCGCGTCCCGGCCAAGCGGGGACGGTCGACCCGCATCGAGCTGCGCACGCCCGACCCGACGGCCAACCCGTACCTGGCGCTCGCGTGCATGCTGGAGGCCGGGCTCGACGGCATCAGCCGGGGGATGCAGCCGCCCGGGGCGGTGAACCAGAACATCTACCACCTGAGCGCCGAGGACTCGCAGGCGCTCGGCATCGGCAGCCTGCCGCACGACCTCTCGCACGCGCTCGACGCGCTCGAGGGCGACGACGTCATGCGCGGCGCCCTCGGCGACCACATCTTCACCGAGTATGTGCGCCTGAAGCGGGAGGAGTGGGCGTCCTACAACGAGCAGGTGCATCAGTGGGAGATCGACGAATACATGGATCGGTACTGACGCCCTAAGCCTGATAGATCCCGCGTCAATCTGACGTTTAGGTTGACAGGCGAAACTTGCGCGGCTCTGCTACAATGTATTCGTCGGGGTGGGGGTTGCCCCCGACAACCGTTTGCCCGGTCAACGACCCGGGAATGGAAAAGCCTGACCACACGTTAATCGTCAGGTAGGCAACCATCGAACGTGACTACCAGGCCCGGACGGCACGACCGTCACCGGGCTATCTATCGAGGGATTGATGACCGAGCTGATGAACGAGCCGCGTGTGCGGCTGATGATCGAATCGGCCGATGACCGAGGGCTTCTCGCGGAAGAGGAGCTGCAGGCGGTCGCGGTCGACCTCGACCTGGACGAAGAGGATCTCGAGGCGCTGACGGCCGAGCTGACCGAGCAGGGCGTCGAGATCGTGCCCACGGCCGATGCCGGCGAGGCCGCATCGGCTCCTGCCACCGTGCCCGCGGCCGCGGCGACCCCCGCTCCCACGGGCCCGACCGACAGCCTGGACCGCTACCTCCACGACATCTCCCGCCATCCGCTTCTCACCAAGGAAGACGAGCAGCGTCTGGCGAAGCTGGTCGAGCAGGGTGATCAGATCGCCAAGCGGCGCATGATCGAGTCGAACCTGCGGCTCGTCGTCTCCGTCGCGAAGCGCTACCGGGGCCACGGCGTACCGTTCCTGGACCTGATCCAGGAGGGGACGATCGGGCTCGTGCGCGCGGTCGAGAAGTTCGACTGGCGCCGCGACCTGAAGTTCTCGACCTACGCCACGTGGTGGATCCGGCAGGCCGTGCAGCGCGCGGTCGCCAACCAGTCGCGCACGATCCGCCTCCCCGTGCACGTGTCCGAGCGGGTGCGGCGTGTCGATGCCACCCGCGCGGCGCTCGAGGCGCGGCTCGGCCGCGACGTCACCGACGACGAGGTGGCCAAGGCCAGCGGCGTGACGGTGCCCGACGTGGTCGACGCCCGCTCGCTTCCGCGGACGTCCTCGATCCACACGCCCGTCGGCGACGACGGCGACTCGGAGATGGGCGACATGATCGCCGACGAGTCGGCCCCGAAGGCCGACGAGCTCGTCGAGGAGACGCTCCGCAAGGAGATGCTGGTCACGGGCCTCGAGCACCTCTCGGAGCGCAAGCGCCGCATCCTCGAGCTGCGGTTCGGGCTCGACGGCGGCGACCCGCAGAACTACGACGTGATCGGCCGAGCGGTCGGACTTACGCGCGAGCGCGTCCGCCAGCTCGAGGCCGATGCACTGCAGCAGCTCGCCGCCCTGAACGAGATCCAGGGCCTGCGCAGCGAAGCAGCCTGACCTTCGGCGGGTGCCAGGCACCGATATCGGTGCCTGGCACCGGTCGTCTTGCAGTCAGCGTCAGCGGTAGATCGCCGACGGATCGGTCGGCGGATCGATGCTGCGCTGGGCCACCCCGGTCTCGACGGCCGCCTCCGAGACCGCGGCCGCGACCGTCTCGACGACGGCCTTGTTGAAGACGCTCGGGATGATGTACTCCTCGTTCACCTCGTCCTCGGGGATCACCGCTGCGATCGCCCGGGCCGCGGCCAGGTTCATCGCCTCGTTGATCCCGGTCGCCGAGACATTGAGCGCGCCGCGGAAGATCCCCGGGAAGGCGAGCACGTTGTTGATCTGGTTGGGGTAGTCCGAGCGCCCGGTCGCGATCACGCGCGCGATCCCCTCGATGTCCTCGGGCGGCACCTCCGGCTCGGGGTTCGCCATCGCGAACACGATCGCGTCGCCGGCCATCGTCCGCACGGCGTCGACCGAGACCGCCCCGGGGCCGGAGAGGCCGAGGAACACGTCGGCGCCTTTCAGGGCCTCGTCCGCCGTCCCGGCGAACTTGCGCGGATTGGTGTTGCGGGCGTACCACTTCTTGATCGCCGTGAGCCCCTTGGTGCCCGGGTGAAGCGCGCCCTCACGGTCGCAGCCGATGATGTCGCGCACGCCGGCCTCCATCAGCAGCTTGCTGACGGCGACACCGGCGGCGCCCACGCCGACGAGCACGACGCGCATGTCCTCGATCGGCTTGCCGACCACGCGGGCGGCGTTCAGGAGCCCGGCGAGGACGACCACCGCGGTCCCGTGCTGGTCGTCGTGGAAGACGGGGATGTCGAGCTCGCGCCGCAGCCGCCCCTCGATCTCGAAGCAGCGCGGCGCGGCGATGTCCTCCAGGTTGATGCCGCCGAACCCGGGCGCGATCGCCTTCACGATGGTGATGATCTCGTCGGTGTCGGTCGTGTCCAGGCACAGCGGCCAGGCGTCGATGCCGGCGAACTCCTTGAAGAGCATCGCCTTGCCCTCCATCACCGGCATGGCCGCCCGGGGGCCGATGTCGCCCAGCCCCAGCACCGCGGTGCCGTCGGTGACGACGGCGACGGCGTTCTGCTTGATCGTGAGCGCGCGGACCTTGTCCGGATCCTGGTTGATCGCCATGCAGACGCGGGCGACGCCGGGCGTGTAGGCCATCGAGAGGTCGTCGCGGGTCTTCACCGGCACCTTGTTCTGGACCTCGATCTTGCCGCCCAGGTGCATGAGGAACGTGCGGTCGGAGACGTTGACGATCCGCACGCCGGCGATGTCGCGCACGGCGTCGACGATGCGCTGGCCGTGATCGGCGTCCGAGGCCGAGACGGTGATGTCGCGGACGCGGTGGCCCTTGGCCACGCGGACGAGGTCGATCGCCCCCAGATCGCCCCCGGCGTCGCCGATCGCGGCCGCCACCCTGGCGAACGAGCCGGCCACCGCCGGGATCTCGACCCGCATCGTCAGGCTGTACGAGACGGAGGGGTTGCGTGACACCGGCGAAGCGTAATCCAGGGCCGCGAAGACCTGCGCGGCGCGCCGCCGCAGGCTCGGATACGCTGCGAAGAATGGCCACGGTGAAGCAGGCTCAGCCGAAGGATCTGAACCTCGACGACGCCCCGGCCAAGCAGTGCGACGTCTTCCTCGTCGACGGCAACGGCCTCGCCTACCGGGCGTTCTACGCGCTCCCCGAGGAGCTTCAGACGGTCGACGGGTTCCCGACGAACGCGCTGCTCGGCATGGCGAACATGCTCATGAAGCTGCTGGCGGACTACCGCCCGGCGACCGTGCTCGTGGCCTGGGACGAGAAGCCGACCGCGCGCATCGAGCTCGCGCCGGAGTACAAGGCCCACCGCCGGCCGATGCCCGACCTGCTGCGCCAGCAGGTGCCGTACTTCCAGCCGATCGTCGAGGCGTTCGGCTACCGCAACTTCCGGGCGGAGGGCAAGGAGGCCGACGACGTCATCGGCACGCTGGCGACGAAGGCCGAGGCCGCCGGGCACCGCGTCTGCGTCGTCTCCACCGACCGCGACGCCTTCCAGCTCGCCTCCGAGAACGTCTGCATCATGATGACGCCGCGCGGCGTGGCCGACGTCGTCGTCTACACGCCCGACCGGATCATGCAGCGCTACGGCATCGGCCCCGACCTCGTGCCGGACTTCATCGGGCTCAAGGGCGACACCTCGGACAACATCCCCGGCGTGCCCGGGATCGGCGACAAGACGGCCGCCGAGCTCCTGGTGCGGTTCGGGTCGATGGAGGGCGTGTACGCGAACCTCGACGCCGTCTCGGGCGAGAAGCGGCGCGAGAACCTGCGCGCCGCGACCGACGACGCCGCCCGTTCCAAGGTGCTCGCGACGATCGACCGCGCGCTCGAGATCGACGTCGACTTCGACGCCATGGTCGCGGCCCCGCCCGACCGCTCGACCATGAAGGACCTGTTCCGCAAGCTCGAGTTCCGGGCGCTCCTGAAGCGTGTCGACGAGCTCGAGGAGGCCGTCCCGGGGGCGCCGGTCGAGATCGTCGAGGGGGTCGAGCTCGAGTGGCGCGAGGCCGGGCTCGACGACCTGCGCTCGCTCACCGGGGAGGTGGCGCTCGCGGTCGGCGGCGGCCGCGCCGCGGTCACCGGCGACGGCGCCGACGTCCTGGTCGTCGAGGCCGACACCGCGCGCGTGGTCGAGGCGCTGCGCGACCACCGGGTGATCACGCACGGGCTCAAGCACCCTGCGCTCACGCCCGCCGGCGACACGGCCATCGCCGCCTACCTGCTCGACCCCGGGCGGGCGGACTACGCGATCGACGATCTGGCCGAGGAGACCGGGCTCGGGCTGCAGGCGGCCGCGGACGAGGAGACCTCGGCGCTCGTGCGCGCCGCCGCCGCGGCCCGGCGCCTGCACCCGCGGGCCGCCGAGCGGCTCGCCGAGCGCGAGATGACCGACCTCTACGAGGACATCGAGCTCCCGCTCGTGCCGGTGCTGGGGGCGATGGAGGCGGCCGGCATCCGCGTCGACACCTACCGCCTGGCCGAGATCGCGGCCAAGCTGGCCGACCAGGTCGAGGAGCTCGAGGCGCGCTGCCACGAGCTGGCCGGCGGGCCGTTCGTGATCGGATCGCCGAAGCAGCTCGGCGAGGTGCTCTTCGAGCGGCTCGGCCTCCCCGCCGACCGGAAGGGCAAGACCGGCTACTCCACCGACGCGCGCGTGCTGGCCAAGATCCGCCACATGCACCCGATCGTCGACGTCGTCGAGCAGTGGCGGGAGCAGTCGAAGCTCCTGAACACGTACCTGGTGCCGCTGCCCGATCTGATCGACGCCGAGGACGGGCGCCTGCACACGACGTTCAGCCAGACGACCGCCGCCACCGGGCGGCTCTCGTCCATCCGCCCGAACCTGCAGAACATCCCCATCCGCACCCCGCTCGGGCGCGAGATCCGCAGCGCGTTCGTCGCCGGCGACGGCTCCAAGCTGCTCTCCGCCGACTACTCGCAGGTCGAGCTGCGCATCCTCACCCACCTCTCCGGCGAGCCGGCGCTGCACGAGGCGTTCGCGCGCGGCGAGGACATCCACCGGGTGACGGCCTCGCAGGTGCTGGGCAAGCCGCCGGAGGAGCTGACCCGGGACGAGCGCAACAAGGCCAAGGCGGTGAACTTCGGCATCATCTACGGCATCAGCTCGTTCGGGCTCTCGGAGCAGCTCGGCATCTCCCGCGAGGAGGCGCAGAGCTTCATCGACACGTACCTGGCCCGGTTCCCGCGCGTGAACGAGTTCATCGCCGCGACGATCGAGCGCGCCAAGGGCGACGGCTGGGTGACGACGCTGTTCGGCCGCCGCCGGCCGATCCCGGAGCTGCGCGCGTCGAACTACCAGACCCGCAGCCTGGGGGAGCGGCTGGCGGTGAACACGGTCATGCAGGGCAGCGCGGCGGACATCATCAAGGTGGCCATGATCGCCATCCACCGGCGCCTGCGCGACGAGGGCCGCCGCTCGCGGCTCGTGCTGCAGATCCACGACGAGCTCCTCTTCGAGGCCGCCGACGGCGAGGTGGCGGCGCTGCGGACGCTCGTCGCGGAGGAGATGACGGGCGCCTACCCGCTCGACCCCGCGCTCGCGGTCGACGTCGGCGTCGGCTCGACCTGGCTGGAGGCGAAATGACCTGGACGCAGATCAGCGGGACGATCAGCGCACTTCCCGCGCGCCGCGGCGAGGAGCCCGGCACCTACCTGTGGATCGACGCCGGCGAGCGCGGCGAGCACCTGGTCGCCGAGCTGTTCCTGCCGGCGGTCTCGTCCGACAGCCTCGACGGGGCGCTCGGCGTCGCCATCGGCTCGATCCGCACCGGTAGGGACGACCGCAGCGGCGAGGTGCGGCTCGAGTTCGGCCGCGTGCGCGCCGGCCGCGGCGTCGTCTCCGCCCGCGGGGCCGGTGTGGACTCCGACATCGTCTTTGCGCTCAGCCACCATCCGCCCGAGGGGGGCTACTGCCGCCACTGCGGCTCCGAGCTCGCCATCGACGTGGTCGCGGTGATCACGCCGCCCGACGGCGGGGTGATCGGGATGCCCGCCGGCCGCTGCACTCGATGCGGATCCTGACGGCGGCCGCCATGATGGCCGCCCTCGTGGCGGCCGTGTCCTGCGAGGGCCAGTCGGCGTCGACCGCACCGCAGGCCTGCAGCGGGCTGCGCCGGCCGGGCGTGCCGCTCGCCTTCGCGCCGGCCGGGGCGCCGTCGGTCGCCCGGGCGCGCTGCGTCGGCGTGCAGTACGCCGCCGTCGTCGGCCGGCTCGGCTGGGGGACCCTGCCGAAGGTCATGCGCCGCGCCGACGCGAACCTGCTCGCGTGGCAGCAGCGATCCCTGCTGTACGCGTGCAACGGGTGCGGCCTGGCCGGGTTCGGCCTCGACTGGGTGCGCGCCCACCACCCGACCTGGATCATGCACTCGCCGCAGGGCACGGAGATCCATCCCCAGGAGCATCCGGACTGGGTGCTGCTGGACTTCACGAATCAGGAGTACCTGTCCGCGTGGGCACTTCACGTGCGCCACAGCCTGGCCGCGGGCGGCTGGACCGGCGTCGAGGTGCTGGACGCCGGCAACGACCCCGACTGGAGCGACTTCCCCATCGACCCGTCCACCGGCCAGCTGATGACCGAGGCCCACCGCCGCCACGACCTGGCCGCGGCGCTCGCGCTCGTGCGCGCCACCCTGAAGATCCAGGGCTACTCGCTCCTGGCCGACAACGGGCCGCCGTCGGTGGTGAGCTTCGACCAGATCAACAGCACCGACGCCGTGACGGTCGGCGAGGGGTTCGCCCGCCTCTCGGGAGCGGCCTGGGAGACGCAGCTGCACTACTTCCAGAAGGCGGCCGGCTGGGAGTCCGGCGTCTACGTGCGCGACGGCACCGGCCTCACGCGCGACCAGACGGTCTACGGCCTGGCGGCGTTCCTGCTGGTGGCCATCCCCCGCGACTCCGCGTATTCGGGATCGGGAAGCGCGAGCTCGCCCGTCTACCAGATCAGCCCGGGGACGGCGCCCACGACGCCGGCGACGAAGGACGGCGAGGTGTGGGTGCGGACCTATCCGAACGCCGTCGTCGCGGTGAACCCGTCAGACATCCCGGGCAGCGCCTCGATGGGGTCGGCGGGCCACGTGACGATCGCGCCGCGCTCGGCCGTGATCGAGACGGACGGGCACCTGCTCACAAGCGGCTGAGGCCGTTTGTATACTACGGCCCGCGGCGGGGCCGTTTCCCGCCTGATCTGTGCTGCAATAGGTCCCGTCTAGTCTTCAGTCCCATCTACATGGCCACACCTGATACCGACACCTGGATGATCGAGGTCGACGGGGAGCTCATCCCCGACTACGACCGCACGCTGACCAATTTCAACGAAGGCGATGTCGTCACCGGCACCGTGGTTCGCGTGGACAAGGACGAGATCCTGGTCGACATCGGGTACAAGTCGGAGGGCGTCATCCCCATCTCCGAGCTCTCGATCCGGCGGTCGGTGAACCCCGACGACGAGGTCGAGATCGGGCAGGAGATCGACGCGCTCGTGCTCCAGAAGGAGGACGCCGAGGGCCGGCTGATCCTCTCGAAGAAGCGGGCCCGGTTCGAGAAGGCGTGGCAGCGGATCGAGGCGGCCGCCGAGAGCGGCGAGCCGGTGGAGGGCAAGGTCATCGAGGTCGTCAAGGGCGGCCTGATCATCGACCTCGGCGTGCGCGGCTTCCTGCCCGCGTCGCTGGTCGACATCCGCCGCGTCCAGGACCTCGAGGAGTACCGCGACCAGACGCTCCTGTGCAAGGTGATCGAGCTCAACCGCAGCCGCAACAACGTCGTGCTGTCGCGGCGGGCGGTGCTCGAGGAGGAGCGCAAGGAGGCCCGCCAGCAGATCCTCGACCGGCTGTCGCCGGGCGTCGAGGTCGAGGGCCAGATCTCGAACATCGTCGACTTCGGCGCATTCGTCGACCTGGACGGCATCGACGGCCTGATCCACATCTCGGAGCTCAGCTGGAGCCACGTGAACCACCCGTCCGAGGTGCTCGAGATCGGGCAGAAGGTGCGCGTCAAGGTGCTCGACGTCGACCGCGACCGCCAGCGCATCTCGCTCGGGCTCAAGCAGACCCAGACCGATCCGTGGCAGCGCGTCATCGACGAGACCCAGCAGGGCGACGTCGTCGCCGGCCGGATCACGAAGGTGGTCACCTTCGGCGCGTTCGCCGAGATCGTCTCGGGTGTCGAGGGCCTGATCCACATCTCCGAGCTGGCCGAGCACCACGTCGAGAACCCGCGCGAGGTCGTCCAGCAGGGCGAGGACGTGCGGGTCAAGATCATCGAGATCGACCCCGACCGGCGCCGCCTGTCCCTGTCGCTGCGCCGTGTCGAGCCGGACGAGCCGGTGAAGACGATCGACCTCGGCGTCCCGGGCGAGCGCCAGGAGGCCGAGGTGCCCGAGCTGGGCCTGTCCGAAGAGGTGTTCGCCGACCAGCCGCAGGCCGCCGAGGACGAGCCCGAGGCCGTCGAGGAGGCGGAGCCTGAGGCAGCCGCGGCGGAGCCCGAGGCCGTCGAGGAGGCGGAGCCCGAGGCCGTCGAGGAGGCCGAGCCCGAGGCTGTCGCGGACGAGCCCGAGGCCGTCGACGAGGCGGAGCCCGAGGCCGTTGCGGACGAGCCCGTCGCCGAGGTCTCGGCACCGGAATCGGGCGACGGGACCGCCGACGAGGGATAGGGCGCCCGACGCCCCCGTGCTCGTGGGGCTGACGGGCGGGATCGGCAGCGGCAAGTCCGAGGCGCTGCGCGCCTTCCGGCGCCACGGGGCGGTGACGCTTTCGAGCGACGAGGGCGTGCGCGCCCTCTACACGCGCGAGCCGGTCAAGCGGGCGATGCGCGACCACTTCGGGCCGGGGGTCTTCACCCCGGAGGGCGAGGTCGACCGGGCCGCGGTCGGGACGATCGTGTTCGCCGACGCCTCCGAGCTGCGCTGGCTCGAGGGGCTGCTCCTGCCGCTCCTGGCCGAGGAGTTCGCCGCCTGGCGCGACCGCGAGGCCGGCGCCGGTGCGCGCCTGCTCGTCCACGAGGCGCCCACCCTTTTCGAGGCCGGGGTCGACGGGCGCTACGACGTCATCCTGACCGTGACCGCCCCCGCCGACATGCGGGAGGCCCGCCGTCCGGGCGCGCGCCGCCAGATGGCCCACCAGCTGCCGGAGGACGAGAAGGCCGCCCGCAGCGACTACGTCTACGAGAACACGGGCACGCTCGACGATCTCGACCGCTACGTCGCCGGTCTGGCGGCGCAGCTGACGCGATGATCAGGCGGGCGCTCGTCGTCCTGGCCGCGCTCGTGATCGTCGCCGGCGCGGGGTTCGCCTACCTGCAGCATTCCCAGCCGGCATGGTGGGTGCGCCTCGGCCATCCGCTCGACTACCGGGCCGACGTCGTCGGATACGCCCACATCTACCACCTCGACCCGGCCCTGGTCGCCGCCGTGATCTACGAGGAATCGCGCTTCCGTCCCGACACGAAGTCGAGCGCCGGCGCGATCGGCCTCATGCAGCTGCTGCCGTCGACGGCCCGCGGGATCGCCCTGCACACCGGCGGCGGCAACTTCCGCATTCCGCAGGACCTCTACGTGCCCGACCTGAACATCCGCTACGGCTCCTGGTACCTCGCCCACCTGGCGCACAAGTACGCCGGCCGCCCGCACTCTCTCGACCTGGCACTGGCGGCCTACAACGCCGGCCAGGCCAACGTCGACAGGTGGATCGCGCAGACGCCGCCGGGCCAGGCCGTGAAGCTGCGCTTCGACGCCACGCGCGACTACGTCGCCGCGGTGCGGTCGACCGAGCGGCTCTACCGCCGCGCCTACGACCTGCGCTGACCGCCCAGCCGGGCGCGCATGATCGAGAGCAGCCCGCGGCGCAGGGGCGAGAGCGACTGCACGAGCGGCACCAGATATCCGAACGCGACTCCGCGACCGCGCGGCAGCCGCAGCGTCTCGAGGTCGGCGAGGCTCGGGATCGTCCGGATGAAGCGCCGCTCGTCGCGGTCGATCGCCCACGTCCATGGCGGCGGCCGGTACCCCTCGCCGGCGGCGGGGCGGCACGCGCGCTGCGGTCGCGCAGCCGCGGCGAGACGGCGTCGAACACGATTCCCCCGGCCGGGATCCGCGCCGCGCAGGTCGCGAGCAGACGGTGCACGTCCGGCCGGGTCAGGTACATCAGCAGCCCCTGTGCGGTGACGAGCACGGGCGCCGAGGTGTCGAGCTCGTCGAGCCAGCGCTCGTCCAGGGCGGAACACGCGATCAGGCGGACGCGCGGCTCGCTCGGGAGCAGCTCGCGGCGCAGCGCGATCGCCTCGGGGAGGTCGACGCCGATCCACCGCACGGTGCCCTGGTCGACGCGCCAGAACTGGGTCTCGAGGCCCTCGCCCAGGGCGACCACCGTCCCGCCCGGGTGGTGGGCCAGGAAGCGGCGCACCTCGCGGTCGAAGCACGCCGCCCGCAGGGCCTGCCACTGGGCCAGCGCAGGTGCCGCCGGTCCGAACCGGCGCTCGAACGGGAAGTCGATCGCGCCGACGAGCTCGACGGCCCGGGGATCGCGCAGCACGGTGTCCGGGCGACGGGCCTCGGCCGCGCGGTGGTAGAGGTTCCAGAGGAGGGTCTCGGGGACGACGTCGAGCTCGACCGGCATGCCTGTCCCCTTCCCGTTCCAGCGGAGCCGGTAACCCCCGGCCGGCTCAGCCGAAGTGGCGCGCGATGCTCCCGAGCGACTTGCGCACCGCCGTCGAGAGCCGCGGCCGCAGCACGATCGGCTCCAGCACGCGGCCGACGCCGCGAGGCCGGTACTCGAGCCGCAGCGCGACCGTGCTGCCGCCGTCGCCCGCCGCCACCTCGATCGTCTGGGTGAACGCCGCGAACGGCATCCCCACGCCCTCGACCAGGCGCAGCACCGACCGCCGCGGCGGGTCGAGCTCGGCGTACTCGCCCACCCACGACGGCGCCGTCCGGCGGCCGCGCAGGTGCACGCGGACGCCCACCGCAGGGGCGCTCGCATCCTCGAGCCGGGCCAGGTCGGCCATCGCGTCCCACTGCTGCCGCCGCTCGGGATCGTGCAGGAAGGCGAACACCTCCTTCGGCTTCGCGTCCACGAGACGCGCTGCTCGATGACGACGCTCACCGGCCGAAGGTACCATGGAGGCATGTTCGAACGCGCCCGGAATCTGGCGGCCGGCCGCGGCTACGTGGTGGTGGACGCGAGTTCCGGCGGCGATCACGGGGGCGTACCTGCGCCTGTCGCGGGCGATCGACGTGGCCGTCGACCGCACCCGCGCCTGCGACGCGACCGACCCCGGCTGGCGCGTCATGAAGGTCGAGCGTCGCCGGTCGCCCGAAGTGGTCTGGCCGCCCCTCCGGTGACGATGGCGACGGCGAAGAGGGCCTCGTACCCCGGCGTCCGCCTCGCCCCGCCGGCAGCGGCGCGATCGCGCTGCCGCTGCCGGACCGCCGCGCCCGGCACACTGACCGGTCCCCGCGAGGCCGCGGCGGCTGGTACAGTCGCCGCGGTGGAGGCGATCTCGATCCTGGCGCCCGGCGACGTCGAGGCGGTGCACGAGCGCGCGATGACGATCATCGAGGAGATCGGCACGGATGTGCGGCACGAGGAGGCGCTCGAGCTCCTGCGGGCGAGCGGCCAGGACGTCGACGGCGAGCGGGTGCGCTGGGATCGCGAGTTCGTGATGGAGCTGGTCGCCGCGGCGCCGGCGTCGTTCACGCTCGCGCCGCGCAACCCCGACCGCGCCGTCACGATCGGCGGCGGCAAGCCGGTGCTCGCGCCGGTCGGCGGATCGCCCTTCTGCTCCGACCTCGAGCGCGGCCGCCGCGACGGCGGCATCGCCGACCACGTCGAGCTCGTGAAGATCGCGCACGCCGCGGGCCTCATGACCTGCCTGCAGAGCGGGACGGTCGAGGCGAACGACCTCAGCGAGCACAGCCGCCACCTCGACATGGACTACTCCATCCTGCGCTGGTCGGACAAGCCGTACGTCTGCTACGGCACGTCCGGCCCGAAGGCGCGCGACGCGGTGGAGCTGGTCGCGATCGCGTGCGGCGGGCGCGAGCGGATCGAGCGCACGCCGGCGATCATGGGCGTGGTCAACCCGAACAGCCCGCTCGTCTGGGACTTCCTCATGGTCGACGCGCTGGCGGAGTGGGCCCGGGCGGCCCAGCCCGTCATCGTGACGCCGTTCCTGCTGGCCGGCGCGACCGCCCCGGTCAGCGTCGCCGGCGGGCTCGCGCTGCAGGTGGCCGAGGCGCTCACGGGCGTCGCC
The DNA here is from genome assembly GCA_963731515.1 of uncultured Actinomycetes bacterium. Taxonomy (GTDB): domain Bacteria; phylum Actinomycetota; class Thermoleophilia; order Gaiellales; family JAICJC01; genus JAICJC01. The sequence continues at coordinate 318,652 of CAVSVU010000017.1, forward strand.
CTGGTGCAGCTGATCCGGCGGGGGGCGCCGTGCCTCTTCGGCTCGTTCTTCACGGCCGTCGACATGCGCACCGGCGGCCCGGCGTTCGGCACGCCCGAGTCGGTCGTCGGCACGCTCGCGGGCGGCCAGCTCGCCCGCCACTACAACCTCCCGTACCGCGGCGGCGGCGGGCTGTGCTCGTCGAACGCGCTCGACGCGCAGGCGGCGGCCGAGACCATGAACACGCTGTGGGCGACGATGCTCGCGCCGGCCGACTTCGTGCTCCACGCCGCCGGCTGGCTCGAGGGCGGCCTGACCGCCTCCTACGAGAAGCTGGCGCTCGACCTCGAGGTGCTGCGCATGTTCGAGGTGCTGGGCCGGGGCGTGACGCTGGGCGAGGAGGAGTTCGCGCTGGACGCGATCCGCGGCGAGGGCCCCGGCGGCATGTTCCTGGCCGCCGACCATACGCTGGCCCACTTCCGCGACTGGACGTTCATGAGCCCGCTCTTCCGCTCGCAGTCGTACGTGACGTGGGAGAAGCAGGGGTCGATCACGACCGACCGCGCCGCCACGGCCGAGTGGAAGCGCCTGCTCGATGCGTGGGAGGACCCGGGCATCGACCCGGCCGTCGACGAGGAGCTGCGGGAGCACATCGAGCGGCGCAAGGCAGAGCTCGAGGAGGAGTAGTTGGCGCGCCTGGCCCGCCACGACATCCTCTTCGAGCCCGTCCGGATCGGCCCGAAGACGCTCCGCAACCGCTTCTACCAGGTGCCGCACTGCACCGGCTTCGGGGTGGAGAAGCCGTGGACGCAGGCGGCCTTCCGGGGCATGAAGGCCGAGGGTGGCTGGGCGGCCGTGTGCACCGAGTACTGCTCGATCAGCGCCGAGACCGACGAGTCGCCGTACGTGTCGGCGCGGCTCTGGGACGACGAGGACGCGCGGGCGCTGCGGCTGATGACCGAGGAGGCGCACCGGCACGGGGCGCTGGCCGGTGTCGAGCTCTGGCACGGCGGGCTCTACGCCGAGACGCGCGAGTCGCGGCTCCCGCCCCTGGCGCCGTCGCAGCTCTCGAGCGACTTCGACGGGATCACCGTCCCGCGCGTGATGACGGCGGCGGACATCCGCCGGGTGCAGGAGGAGTGGGTGGCCGCGGCCCGCCGGGCGCGCGACGCCGGCTTCGACATCGTCTACGTGTACGGGTCGCACACCTACCTGCCGACGCAGTTCCTCTCGCCCGTCTACAACCGCCGCACGGACGCCTACGGCGGCGCGTTCGAGAACCGGGCCCGGTTCTGGCTCGAGGCGATCGAGCTCGTCCGCGACGCCGTCGGTGACGACTGCGCGATCGCCGTGCGGATCGCCGCCGACACGCTGGAGGGGTCGGGGGTCGAGCTGGCCGAGGGCCTCGAGTTCATCCGCCGGGCCGACCCCATGGTCGACCTCTGGGACGTGACGATCGGCGCCCTCTCGGGGTGGCAGCGGGTCGACAGCGGGCCGTCGCGGTTCTTCGAGCAGGGCTACCAGCTGGAGTGGTCGGGGCAGGCCCGCCAGGCGACGGAGAAGCCGATCGTCGTCGTCGGCCGGTTCACCGATCCGGACCGGATGGCGGACGTGGTGCGCGGCGGCAGCGTCGACCTGATCGGCGCCGCCCGGCCGTCGATCTCCGACCCGTTCCTGCCGCGCAAGATCGAGGAGGGCCGCTACGACGAGGTGCGCGAGTGCATCGGCTGCAACGCCTGCTACTCGCGGTCGATCTGGGGCCGCCACCTCGGCTGCACGCAGAACGCGACCGCGGGCGAGGAGCACCGCCGCGGCTGGCACCCGGAGCGCTTCGACCGGGCCCGAAACGCCGAGAAGACGGCCCTCGTCGTCGGCGCCGGGCCGGCCGGGATGGAGTGCGCGATCGTGCTCGCCAGGCGCGGCCTCGAGCTCGTGCACCTCGTCGACGCCGACGACGACATCGGCGGCTGCCTGCGCTGGGTGACGCGGCTTCCCGGCCTGGGGGAGTGGGGGCGGCTGATCGACTACCGGCGGGTGCAGATCGAACGTCTGCCGAACCTCCAGTTCGTCCCCGGCATGCGCCTCGATGCCGCCGGCGTGCGCGAGTACGGCGCCGATCTTGCGATCGTCGCGACCGGAGCGCGATGGGCGGCCGACGGGCTGAACGGCATGACGCGCGCGCCGATCCCGGGCGCGGGGGAGGGGCTCGCGCACGTGCTGACGCCGGAGCAGGTCATGGTCGAGGGGCTGCGGCCGCCGGGCGCGCGCGTCTGCGTGATCGACTACGAGGGCTACTTCACCGGCGCCGGGATCGCGGAGGTGCTGCGGGCCGAGGGCCGCGACGTGGACCTGCTCACCTGCTTCGACCTCGTCGCCCACTACTGCGACCAGACGCTCGAGGGAGTGCGCCTGCGCCGGCGCCTGCACGACCTCGGCATCGCCGCGCACCGCGGGTCGACCGCGACGGCGATCGACCCCGGCGGCGTCGACGCCGCCGACGAGTTCGGCCGGCCGTTCCGGATCGAGTGCGACGGGGTCGTGCTCGTCACCCAGCGCCGCTCGGACGACGCCCTGTACCGGGCCCTGGCGGACGCCGGCGTCGACCCGGTGTACGCGATCGGCGACTGCGTCGCGCCGCGCCTGATCGCCGACGCGATCTTCGACGGCCACCGCCTGGCGCGCGAGATCGACTCGCCCGACCCGTCCCGCCCGCTGCCCTACCTGCGCGAGCGCCCGCTGGTCAGCTGAGTCGAAGGTGCCTGGCACCGCGACGCGGTGCCAGGCACCGGCTATTCACCGGGGAGCAGCGAGTACATGATCAGGTCGACCCGCTCCCCGCGCTGGTCGGCCCAGGAGCGCAGCACCGCCTCGCGGGTGTAGCCGGCCTTCTCCGCCACCCGCTGCGAGGCAGGGTTTGAGACGTGCGTCGTCAGCTGCAGCCGGGCCACGGGGAGCGTGCGGAACGACCAGTCCGAGAGCAGGCGCAGCGCCGCCGTCGCCAGGCCGCGGCCGCGGGCCTCCGGCGCCATGTGGTAGCCGATCTCGGCGATCCCGCGCCCGTGCAGCACGCGCACGCCGATCGCGCCCAGCGCCTCGTCGCCCGGCGGCTCGACCACCGCGAACGCGGCGCCGTCGCCCGCCCGCAGCCGGGACGGCTGGAGGGCGAGCCAGATCCGCACGGAGTCCTCGTCGTAGGGATCGGGCACGCTCGTGAAGCGGATCGTCTCGGGGTCGCGCGACATGGCCAGGATCGCCGCCACGTCGCCCTCCCGCCACGGCCGCAGCCCGGCGCGGCCCTCGTGCAGGAGCGACGGGAGCCGGATCGGCGCCGTCACAGGTCGGCGGCGATGCGCGAGTACATCACCAGGTCGATGCGGCGTCCGCGCAGCTCCTCCCACGAGCGCAGCACGCCCTCGCGCCGGAATCCCGCCCGCTCCGCCACCCGCTGCGACGCCGCGTTGTCGAGATGGGTCGTGAGCTGCACGCGGGCCACGCCGAGGTCGCGCAGCGCCCAGCCCGACGCCAGCCGCAGGGCGGCCGTCGCCAGGCCGCGCCCGCGCGCCGCCGGCGCGACCATGTAGCCCGCCTCGGCGATGTCGCCGTCGGACGGATCGATGCGCAGGCCGACGCTTCCGACCGGCGCGCCGCCCCCGGCGACGATCGCGAACGTCACCCCCTCGCCCGCCTCGAGCCGTCCCGGCTGGGCGTCGATCCACGCCCGCGCGTCGGCCTCGGAGTAGGGGTCGGGGACGCGCGTGAAACGGGCGACGTCGGGGTCGCTGCAGATCGCGACCATCACGTCCAGGTCGGCGTCCTGCCACGGCCGCAGCGCGACCGCGCCGTCGCCGAGAGGCGGGTCCGGGTAGCTGAGCGGGACCGGCGCGGGCACGGAGGCGATGGTACATGGGCGCCGATACACTGAACGGCATGCCCGATCTGGCCGTCTCCGCGTCGTACCAGCCCACCGGCGACCAGCCGCGGGCGATCGCCGAGCTGGCCGAGAGCGTCGGCCGCGGCGATCGCTACCAGACCCTGCTCGGCGCCACCGCGACAGGCAAGACGCACACCATGGCGCGCGTGATCGAGCAGCTGAACCGGCCGACGCTCGTCATCGCCCACAACAAGACGCTCGCCGCCCAGCTCTGCAACGAATTCCGCGAGTACTTCCCCCGGAACGCGGTCGAGTACTTCGTCAGCTACTACGACTACTACCAGCCCGAGGCCTACCTGCCGTCGTCCGACACCTACATCGAGAAGGACTCCTCGATCAACGACGACATCGACCGCCTCCGCCACGCCGCCACCGCCGCCCTGTTCGCGCGCCGCGACGTCGTGATCGTCGCCTCGGTGTCCTGCATCTACGGCATCGGCTCGCCCGAGAGCTACTCCGAGCTCGTCCTGTTCCTGTCGGTGGGCGAGGAGAAGTCGCGCGAGGACATCCTGCGCAAGCTGGTCGACATCCACTACCAGCGCAACGACGTCGTCATGGGCCGCGGCCGCTTCCGCGTGCGCGGCGACGTGATCGAGGTGCAGCCGGCGAACATGGAGACGGCGTACCGGATCAGCCTCTTCGGCGACGAGGTCGAGGCGATCACGCACTTCGACCCGATGACGGGCGAGGTCTACGCGCGCCTCGAGCACCTCGGCATCTACCCGGCGACGCACTACGCGATGGAGCGCGAGAAGCTCGAGCCGGCCATCCGCTCGGTGCAGGAGGAGCTGCGCGAGCGGCTGGCCCAGCTCGAGGGCGAGAACAAGATGCTCGAGGCGCACAGGCTGCGTTCGCGCACCGAGTACGACATGGAGATGCTGCGCGAGGTCGGCTTCTGCAACGGCATCGAGAACTACTCGCGGCACCTGGATGGGCGGGAGCCCGGCACGCCGGGCCACTCGCTCCTCGACTACTTCCCCGACGACTACCTGATCATCATCGACGAGTCGCACCAGACGGTGCCCCAGATCGGCGGGATGTACGAGGGCGACCGCTCGCGCAAGCAGACGCTGGTCGAGTTCGGGTTCCGGCTGCCGTCGGCGCTCGACAACCGGCCGCTGCGCTTCGACGAGTTCCTCGACCGCGCGAACCAGCTGCTGTTCGTCTCGGCGACGCCGGGGCCGTTCGAGCTGCGCCATTCGACCCATGTGGCCGAGCAGATCATCCGGCCGACGGGGCTGATCGACCCCGAGGTCGAGGTGCGGCCGACGCGGCGCCAGATCGACGACCTGCTGGGCGAGATCCGGGCCCGCGCCGAGGCCGGCGAGCGGGTGCTCGTCACGACCCTGACGAAGAAGATGTCCGAGGATCTGACCGACTACCTGCTCGAGTCGGGCGTGCGCACCCGCTACCTGCACTCCGAGATCGACACGCTGGAGCGGATCAAGGTCATCCGCGAGCTGCGCCTGGGCGACTACGACGTCCTGGTCGGCGTGAACCTGCTGCGCGAGGGTCTCGACCTGCCCGAGGTGTCGCTGGTCGCGATCCTCGACGCGGACAAGGAGGGCTTCCTGCGCGGCCAGACGGCGCTCATCCAGACGATCGGGCGTGCCGCCCGCAACGTCAACGGGCGCGTGATCATGTACGCGGACAAGGTCACCGAGGCGATCCAGTACGCGATCGACGAGACGGCCCGCCGGCGCACCATCCAGGTGGCCTACAACGAGGAGCACGGCATCACGCCGGAGTCGATCAAGAAGGGCGTCTCGGACATCGCCGAGTTCCTCTCGCTCGAGTCGCAGCCGCACGTCCCCGGCCGCCGCCGTCGCGGCGCCGAGACCGACGGCATGGGCCGCGAGGAGATGTCCAAGCTCGTCGTGGAGCTCGAGGAGGAGATGTTCGCCGCCGCCGAGGAGCTGCGGTTCGAGTACGCCGCCAAGCTGCGCGACGAGATCAAGGAGCTGCGCCGCGACCTGGAGGCGACCACGAGCGCCTGACCCGACCCGCCGATCGGGGTCAGACCCCCTCCGGCGGGGCGCAGGAAACCGGGCGCCGGACGGCGAATGCTCCCCGGCATGCCCCAGATCGACCGCCTGCTCTCGCCCGACGAGCACGTCCATCTCGTGAGCCGCGAGCATGGCGTCGTGCTCGTGTGGCCGTTCCTGCGCGCGGCGCTGATCCTGGCCGTCGCGGCCGCTGCCGCGATCGCCGCCGCCGGGCTCGACCTGCCCGCCGCGATCCGCCTCGTGCCGGTGCTTGCGGCCGCCGCGGTCGCCGCCGCCGCCCTCCTGCGCGTCGTCCGCGTGGTAGCGCGCTGGCAGCGGCGGGTGCTGGTCGTCACCGACCGCCGAGCGCTCCTGCTCGCCGGCGGCCTGGGATCGCGCGCCGCGATCGTCCCCCTCCCGTCGATCGGCGAGGTCGAGGTGTTCGCGCCCGCGGCCGGGCGCGTCCTGCACTACGGCGGCGTCGTCGTCGGCACGGGCGGGCGCCGCGGCCTCCTGTTCGGGCTGCGCCGGCTGCCCGATCCCGACCTGCTGCTCGGCCTCCTCCTGGGCCTGGCCGAGGAGCGCGCCGCCGAGCGGCCACGGTGGGCGCCGGCAACGCTCACGCCCGCGCCGCTGCGGTAGCGGTAAGTTGGCATACCAGATGCGGCCTGCGCGAGCTACGCTCCGGAGTGGAAACGACCACCAGGCCGAACGGGGTGGGCCCGTCGGCCGGGAACCTCGACCGGAAGGGTCACGGAGCGCGTCCGGATGACGTGCGTGGGAGGGAGGCAGCCGCGAACGAGCGCGAGGCATCGGCAGACACCGCGTCTGCGTGCGCACGGTTGCGCCTGGCGTGCGACCCGTCGGTCGTCGCCGAGGCGCGCAGGGCGGTCGCCCGGTTCGAGCCCGGCGTCCCCGCGCCCGTGATCGAGTCGGCCCGGCTGCTCGTGACCGAGCTCGTCACGAACAGCCTCCTGCACGGCATCGCCGGCGGGGACGGCTGGATCGACGTCGTGATCGAGCGGCGGGCGCGGTGCCTGCGGATCGAGGTCGTCGACCCGGCGTCGACCGGGCGGCGCCCCGTGCTGCGCACCGTCGACCACTCGAGCACCTCGGGATGGGGCCTGCAGCTCGTCGACCGGCTCGCCTCCGACTGGGGCGTCGTGACCGGGCCCGGCACCTGCGTGTGGTGCGAGATCGCCACCGGCTGAGCCGCGGCGCCCGCGCCTCCGTCCGGGCCGCCATGGTACGATGACGAACACACGTTCGTCGATCCAGGCATTGCTAGAATGTGGCTGTTTTCCGCTTGAACATGCGGTTTCCAGCCATTAAGGAGTTCGGTGGCACACGAGCACATCGTCATCCGGGGGGCGCGCGAGCACAACCTCAAGGACGTCACGGTCAGCCTCCCCCGCGACAGGCTGGTCGTGATCACCGGCCTGTCGGGGTCGGGCAAGTCGAGCCTCGCGTTCGACACCCTCTACGCCGAGGGCCAGCGCCGCTACGTCGAGTCGCTCTCGGCCTACGCGCGCCAGTTCCTGGGGCAGATGGACAAGCCCGACGTCGACTCGATCGAGGGGCTCTCGCCGGCGATCTCCATCGACCAGAAGACGACCGCCCGCAACCCGCGGTCGACGGTCGGCACGGTCACCGAGACCTACGACTACCTGCGCCTGCTGTTCGCCCGGGTCGGCCATCCCCACTGCCCGAAGTGCGGCCGTGAGATCTCGGGCCAGTCGGCCGAGCAGATCGTCGAGCACGTCCTGAAGCTGCCGGAGGGGACCCGCTTCACGGTCGACGCGCCGGTCGTGCGGACGCGCAAGGGCGAGTACCGCGACCTGTTCGAGCAGCTGCGCGGCGACGGCTACACCCGCGTCAAGGTCGACGGGCAGCAGCTGCTGCTGGAGGAGCCGATCGACCTCGACAAGCAGGTGCGCCACTCGATCTCCGTGGTGGTCGATCGCCTGGTGATGAAGCCGGGGCTGCGCACGCGCCTGACCGACTCCGTCGAGACCGCGCTGCGGCTGGCCGAGGGCCTGGTCGAGGTCGCGGTGGTCGACGGCAACACCACCACGTACTCCGAGCAGTTCGCCTGTCCCGACGACGGCATCTCGCTGCCCGAGCTGGCGCCGCGCATCTTCTCGTTCAACTCGCCCCACGGCGCCTGCCCGCGCTGCACCGGGCTCGGCACCCAGCGCGAGATCGACCCCGACCTGGTCGTGCCCGACCCGAGCCTCTCGATCTCCCAGGGTGCGCTCGTCCCGTGGACGGTGATCAACTCCAACTTCTACACGCAGGTGATCCAGGCGATCGCCGACCGCTACGAGGTCGACCTCGACACGCCCTGGGCCGACCTGCCCGACGAGCAGCGAAACCTGTTCATGCAGGGCACCGGCGGCGACAAGCTGTACGTCACCTACCGCAACCGGATGAACCGCAAGCGCAGCTACATGCTCGCGTTCGAGGGCATCGTCCCCAGCCTGGAGCGCCGCTACCGCGAGACCGACTCGGCGTACCAGAAGGAGCGGATCGAGGAGTACATGGCGCTCAAGCCGTGCCCGGCCTGCCACGGCGACCGGCTGAAGGACACGAGCCTGGCGGTCACGGTCGGCGGGCTCAACATCGCCCAGGTGACCCGGATGTCGGTGATGGCGGCGATCGACTACGTCGACGCGCTCGAGCTGACCGAGACCGAGCAGGCGATCGGCGTCCGCATCCTCAAGGAGATCCGCGAGCGGTTGACGTTCCTGGCGGACGTCGGCGTCGGCTACCTGACCCTCGGCCGGGCGGCTGCCAGCCTCTCGGGCGGCGAGGCCCAGCGGATCCGGCTCGCGACCCAGATCGGCTCGTCGCTCATGGGCGTCCTCTACATCCTGGACGAGCCGTCGATCGGCCTTCACCAGCGCGACAACGCCAAGCTGCTGGCCACGCTCGAGCGCCTGCGCGAGCTGGGGAACACCGTGATCGTCGTCGAGCACGACGAGGAGACGATCAGGGCCGCCGACCACATCGTCGACATGGGGCCGGGGGCGGGCGAGCACGGCGGCCGAGTCGTCGCCGTCGGCACCGCCGAGCAGGTGATGGCGGCGGAGCGCTCGATCACGGGCGCCTATCTGTCCGGCCGCCGCGCGATCCCGGTGCCCGACCGGCGCACGCACGACGCCGGCTGGTTCGGCGTGCAGGGCGCATCGGAGCACAACCTCAAGGACATCGACGTCGACCTGCCCGTGAGCAAGCTGATCTGCGTCACCGGCGTGAGCGGCTCCGGCAAGAGCACGCTCGTGAACGAGGTCGTCTACAAGTCGCTCGCGAACCGGCTCAACCGCGCCCGGGTGAAGCCGGGTGCGCACCGGACGGTGCAGGGGATCGACGTGTTCGACAAGGTCATCGACATCGACCAGTCGCCGATCGGCCGCACGCCGCGGTCGAACCCGGCCACGTACACCGGCCTCTTCGACCACATCCGGGCGCTCTACGCGACCTCGCCCGACGCGCGCGCCCGCGGCTACAAGCCGGGCCGGTTCTCGTTCAACGTCAAGGGCGGCCGCTGCGAGACGTGCCGCGGCGACGGCACGATCAAGATCGAGATGCACTTCCTGCCCGACGTGTACATCAACTGCGAGGCCTGCCACGGCCGCCGCTACAACCGCGAGACGCTCGAGGTGAAGTTCAAGGGCAAGTCGATCGCCGACGTGCTGGACATGTCCGTCGAGGAGGCGCTCGGGTTCTTCGTCAAGATCCCGAAGCTGCGCAGGCGGCTCCAGACGCTGCACGACGTCGGCCTCGACTACATGCGCCTCGGCCAGCCGGCGACGACCCTCTCGGGGGGCGAGGCCCAGCGGGTCAAGCTGGCCACCGAGCTCAGCAAGGTGGCCACCGGCCGCACGCTCTACATCCTCGACGAGCCCACGACCGGCCTGCACACCTACGACATCGAGAAGCTGCTCGAGGTGCTCCAGCGGCTCGTCGACGCCGGCAACACGGTGCTCGTGATCGAGCACAACCTCGACGTCATCAAGCAGGCCGACTGGGTGCTCGACCTGGGGCCGGAAGGCGGCGACGCGGGCGGCCAGGTGGTGGCGCAGGGCACGCCCGAGGAGGTGGCGGAGACGCCCGGGAGCCATACCGGCGAGTTCCTGCGCCGGGTGCTGCCGGTCTACGAGGCGGAGCGGGCGCTTGTCGGCTGAGCCCCGGCCCGCGGCCGTCCCGGACATGTCGGTGCGGGCGCGGGCGGTGATCCCCGACGGCGAGGGCCGCGTGCTCTTCGACCGCACCCACCACGCCGGCAAGGCGCCCTTCTACTGGCTCCCGGGCGGCGGCGTCGAGCCGGGCGAGACTGCCGAGGAGGCGCTGCGGCGGGAGCTGATCGAGGAGGCGTCGCTCGTCATCCGCGTCCAGCGGCTGCTGTACGTGAGCGAGAACCTGTTCGTCGAGTCCGGCGACTACCGGCACGAGGTGATCCTCTACTTCCTCGCCGAGGCGGGCGAGACGCTCGCGGGGGCGCCGGTCGACCTGCGCCAGCACGAGTGGCATCCCCCGGACGCGACCCCGGGGCCGTTCCTGCCGGCGGACGTCGCCGCCGCGGTCGCGGCCGACCTGCGCGACGGGTTCCGCCGGCCGGTGCAGCACCTCGTCACCGACGAGCGCCCGTCCCCGCCCGCGTGACGAAGGGCGTCCGCAAGGCCGGCAAGACGATGAAGGACGCCGAGCGCCGCCGCCTGGCGCGGCGCAGCCGTGGGGACGACGCGGCGAAGCGATCGGCTGCGGCGCCGCCCGGCTGGGCGGTGGTCTGGTGCGACGGCGGCTCACGCGGCAACCCCGGCCCGGCGGCGTACGCCTACGTCATCGACGACGCCGAGGGCCGGCAGGTGGCGGCCGCATCGGCCGCCATCGGCGTCGCGACGGCCGGCACGGCGGAGTACCGCGCCGTCGCCGAGGGGCTCGCCGCCGCGGTCCGGCTCGGCCTCGAGCGGGTGGAGGTGCGCACCGACTCGCGCCTCGTCGCCCGCCACCTGGCCGCGGAGCGGCCCCTGCGCAACCCGGCCCTCGCCGCGCTGCGCGACCGCGCCCGCGCCGCGGCCGGCGGCCTGGCCGGCGTGACCTATCGCTGGGTGCCCGCCGTGGAGAACGGCCGCGCCGACGCCCTCGTGCACGACCTGCTGGTTAGCGCCGCCCCCGCCGGGGAATAGATGAGCGAGCAAGCAAATTGTCTGGAGGATTTGCATCGTGACTCTCGGACTCCTCATCCTCAGGGTCGTCATGGGCCTGACCCTGGCGGCGCATGGCTCGCAGAAGCTCTTCGGCTGGTTCGAGGGCCCGGGCCGGGCGGGCACCGCCGGGATGTTCACCAAGCTCGGCTTCCGCTGGCCCGCCGCGATGGCGCTGCTCGCGGGCGCGTCCGAGTTCTTCGGCGGCACCTTCTTCGCGGCCGGCCTGCTGACGCCGTTCGCCGCCATCGCCCTCGTCGTGGTGATGCTGAACGCCATCATCACCGTCCACTGGCAGAAGGGCTTCTTCGTGACCGCCGGCGGCTACGAGTACAACCTCGCGATCATCGCGATCGCGACCGGCGTGTCGGCGATCGGCCCCGGCGCCGGCTCGCTCGACAACGCCCTCGGCATCGCCGGGCCGCTCTCGGGCGAGTGGTGGGCACCGATCGTCCTCGCCGTCTCCGCCGTCGTCGCGGTCGCCACGACCACGCTCGGCCGCGAGCACTCGATGCTCACCGGCCACCCGGCCGCCTGACGGCCCTCCTCTGCGCACGTCCGATGGCGCGCGCCCGGGTTGCGCGGGCGCCCGCCATCCACTACGTTCGCCCGCACACGACGAACGGGGTGGGCACGTGGCAGAGGGCACAGCCGCAGCGGACGCGCGGCAGATGATCGAGGCGGCCGAGGCGGGGGATGCGGCGGGCATCGAGCGCCTGATCGGCGAGAGCCCCGACCTGGCCGCCGCCCGCGGTCCGGACGGCGTCTCCGCGATCCTGCGCGCCCGCTACCACGGCCATGCCTGGATCGCCGAGCGCCTGGCCGATGCGGTGGCCGAGCTCGACCTGTTCGAGGCCGCGGCGCTCGGGCGGGCCGGCCGGGTCGCCGACGTGATCGCCGCCGATCCGGACGCCGTCCGCGCCGAGGCGGCCGACGGCTTCACCGCCCTGCACCTGGCGGCGTTCTTCGGCCAGCTCGAGGTCGCCGCCGTCCTGCTCGAGCACGGCGCTGCCGTCGACGCGCAGGCGGGGAACGCGACCCATGTCCAGCCGCTGCACTCGGCGGCCGCCGGCGGCCACGCCGCGATCGCCGCGCTGCTCCTCGAGCGGGGCGCGGATCCCAACGCGCGCCAGCAGGGCGGGTTCGTGCCGCTGCATGCGGCCGCGGCCCGCGGCGACGACGTGACGGCGCGGCTGCTGCTCGAGCATGGCGCCGACCGGGACGTGCGCGCGGACGACGGCCGCCGGCCCATCGATCTCGCCGCGGCGGACGACGGCATCCGCGCCCTCCTCGACGGGTAGGAACGGTGGCCGTCGACGTCAGCCGCCGGGGTGCGGTGCTCACCATCACGCTGAACCGGCCGGACGTCCTGAACGCGTTCGACGACACGATGCACGACGGCCTGCGCGCGGCCCTCGCCGAGGCAGGTGACGACGCCGTGCGGGCGGTCGTCATCACCGGCGCGGGGCGGGGGTTCTGCGTCGGCCAGGACGTCTCCGCGCTCACCGACCCTGCGGCCGTCGGCGAACTGCTCCGCCGCCGCTATCACCCCAACATCCTCGCCCTCCGCGCCCTGCGCAAGCCCGTCATCGCGGCCGTGAACGGCGCCGCCGCCGGGGCCGGCCTCGCGCTGGCCGCCGCCTGCGATGTGCGCATCTGCGCGCGCTCGGCCGTCTTCGTGCCCGCGTTCGTCAGCATCGGCCTCGTGCCCGACTCGGGTGCGACCCACTTCCTGACCCGCATCCTCGGCCCGGCGCGCGCGCTCGAGTGGATGGCGTCGGGACGCCGCCTGTCCGCCGACGAGGCGCTCTCGTGGGGGCTCGTCTCCGAGCTGGTCGCGCCGGACGGCCTGGCCGAGCGCGCGGCCGCGCTGGCCGACGAGCTCGCGGCCCTGCCGACGGCGGCGATCGGGCTGCACAAGCAGCTGTTCGACCGTGCCCAGGCGAACACGCTCGCAGATCAGCTCGAGCTGGAGGCGTCTCTCCAGGTCGCTGCGGCCGGGACGGCCGACTTCGCCGAGGGCGTCGCCGCGTTCCGGGAGAAGCGGGCGCCGCGCTTCCGCGGCGCCTGATCCGGGGCGGGCTCTAGCCCTCCCGGAGGCCGTCGAGCAACAGCCCGCGCTCGACGCGCCGGTCGATCCGGCGCCGCTTCGCAGCCGCGTCATGGCCGAGCGCCGACGCCGGGCGGCTGCGCCAGTCGATCTTGCCCGAGCGCTTGCCGGCGAACTGCACGTCGCCGACCTTGCCGGGGGCGGTGGTGCTGTTCTTGGCCGAGCCCTTCTGCATCTGCTCTCCCTCGTCGTGGCGGGCACGCGCCTGCCGGTGGTCTCTGAGTAGCGCGGGGCCGGCCTCTGCGTCAACAGCCCACACGAAAACCTCACACGACCCGAACAGGTTACTCGCAGCCGCGGGTCAGCGGAAGCGTGCGAAGCCCTGCTGGCTGACGCCGTGCACCTTGGTGAACGCGCCGCCGGCCTGCGCCCCGCCACCGCCGGCCGCCACCGCGGAGACGCCGATCGGGCTACCGACGACGTCGGGATCCCAGCCGTTCGGGGTGCCCTCGCCGAGGCTCAGGGCCATGAGCTTGCGCCGCGACATCGGGTTGTTGCAGGCCAGGGGGTCGCCGTGGCCCTCGCCGCCGATGCAGAAGTTGTTGAAGTGGCCGCCGACGACGATGGTGCTGCCGGACACCGCGACGCCCTGGACGTCGCCGTCCGTCACGGCCAGCCACCGGCGGGAGCCGTTCGTCGCCGCGTACAGCGCCACGTGGCCGCCGTTGCCGCCGCCGCCCGCGACCAGCTGCCTGCCCGCCGTGCGCAGCGTGGTGACGGGCCAGATCGGGTGGGCGGCGAACCGGCTCAGCCCGCCGGTCACCCACAGCGCGGCCAGGTGGGGGCGCAGGAAGCCGTTCACGCGGCTGAAGTCGCCGCCGGCGAAGACGCGCTTGCCGCCCGGCGACATGGTCAGCGCGCGCACCGTGGAGTTGGCGTTCGGATGCCACGGCGCGACCCTCGCGGTGCTCGAGCTCCCGATCGCGGCCAGGCGCATGCGCCTGATGCCTTTGACCTTGCTGAAGCTGCCGCCGAGGTAGATGCGGCTCGTGCTGACGGAGATCGCGTAGACGGTGCCGTTGGTGTTCGCGTGCCACTTGCGCAGCGCCGACCCGGAGGTCGTCACCGCGGCCACGTGGGCGCGCGAGAAGCCGTTGATGGTGGTGAAGCCGCCGCCGATGTAGATCGTCGTCCCGGACGCGTTCGCCCGCAGCGCGGTCACCGTGGCGTTGGCGCGCGGGTGCCACGGCATGACGCGCCCGGTCGCCAGGCTGAGCGCGGCCAGGTGGTTCCGGACGACGCCGCCGCCAGAGGCGCCGGGCGCGCGCACACGGGTGAAATCGCCGCCGATGAAGATCTTCCCGGCTGCGATCGTGATCGCGCGCACTCGTCCGTTTGTCTGCCACGAACTCGCAGGAGCCGACGTCAGAGCATTCGCCGTTCCCGGAGCTATTAAGGCAGTCATCGCCGCGCCGACGATGAACAATTTCAAGCGTGCCACCTGTCCGCCGCGTACGTTAGCGGACCCGGCGGACGTTAATTCGGTATGTCGATCACGTCGGCCGTCAGCGCACCGTTGCGGTGATACGCCTGCCAGTGGCGGAAGGCCGCTGCCGTGAGCTCGCCCTTGACCTCTTTGCGGCCGATCAGATCCTCGATCTCGGCGGGGGCGAACCAGGCGGGCGTGCCCAGGATGTCCGGGTCGGTGACGGCGTAGCTCGTCTGGCGCGGATGCGCCGAGAGGTAGTTGAGCCGCAGCGACGTCCCCACCCGGTGCCCGCCGGAATCGTGCTCGCGCACGACGGACACGCCGATCAGGTGCGCGTCGGAGGCGGCGTAGCCCGTCTCCATGAGCAGGTTGCGGTTCACGGAGTCCTCGGGCAGCTGCACGTGGCCGTCCTCGTCGATCGGCGCCATCCACCCGGTGGGGAAGTTCCAGCGCTCCTCGCCCTCCCGGTTCAGCTGCCGCACCATGAGCAGCTCGCCGCCGTGCTCGACGATCGAGCAGACCGTCGTCGCCATGATGGCGGGATGGTCGACCCCGAGGAGGTCGCGGGCGGCCGCGACGACCGCCGCCGGATCCGGCTCGGTGCGCTCGCTCACCGCTGCCTGCCGCATGGAGTTCCCCCGCAGTTGTGCCTGGTCACGGGCGGATCCTACACCGGGCCGCGAGCCCCCCACGCGCGGCCCGGCCCCGGCTAGGACTCGCGCAGGAGCTCCGCCAGGAACTCGTCCAGGTCGGCGCGGAACTGGCCTGCCTCGAAGCCACGCACCCACGCCCGCAGAAGCGCCTCGACGCCCGTGAAGCCGACCGCTTCGCCGATGAAGCTGTCGCCGTCGAACACGAGGTACCGGCGGCCCCCCGGAACCGCCAGCCGCCAGTGCACGCGGTGCCCCAGCTCGTGATCGATATGCCCCGCCAGTGCCCGGACGTCGTCTTCTGCCTCAGCCATCTTGCCTCCTCCGTTGTGCCCCCGGTTAGTCTGCCCCCGGATTCGGGTAGCGCCCTCACCCGATCGGGTGATCCGGGCCCAGGGATGTGGCCCGGTAGTGTTCGGGCATGGGTCACACGGAGCAGCCGGACCTGGCGCACCGTCTGCGGACACCGCTCGCCGTGATCGTGGGCTACATCGAGATCCTTGCGCTGCGTGACCGCGACGGCGAGGACGCGGAGATCCTCGAACACCTGCGCGAGGCCGCTGCGGACCTGAGTGCCCAGGTCGACGCCGTGGTCGCCGCGGACTCGGCGTCCCACAGGCTGCCCGCGGGCGAGACGGGACGCTGATCGGCGTCAGGCGAGGCGGCGCACCATGACGACCGCCTGGTTGGCGTCATCCCACCAGCCGGCCGGCTCCCACACCGGCTCGAAACCGTTTCGCTCGTAGAAGCGGCGCGTGCGGGCGTAGCCGTCCGCCACGTTCGGCTCCGGCGTCGCCTCGGAGAGCGTCGTGACGACGAGATAGCGGGCATGTCCGGCGCTCTCCGCCGCCAGACGCTCGAGCAGCGCCCGGCCGATACCGGCGCCGCGCCGGTCGGCGTGAACCGCCATCCAGGTGATCTCGCGGCTCGCCCGATACCACGGCCGCCAGGTCAGGAATCCCACGACCCCGTCGCCCGCCACCGCGGCCAGGCCGTCCTGGCCGCGGACGGCGGCGGCGCACGCCTCGCGGCCGGTCGCGAGCCCGAAGTGGTACGGCAGCGAGACGACAATCGCGTCGCACGCCGCTCCGTCCCGCGGCCCGAGCGGCCGTACCTCGATCGCGGCCGTCACGCCAGCGCGCGGGCGGCCGCGTCGGCCGACGCCAGCACGGGCACGATCTCGAACTCCGCCAGGTCTGACCACTCGGCCGTCCACGCGTCGAACAGCGCCGGGTCGTCGGCCTCCATGAGCTGGAAGCAGCGGCCGAGCCCGTCCGCGACCCAGCTGTCCACGTACCGCAGCCCGTCCGGCAGCATCCGGCCGCGGTCGCGGGCCCGCTCGTAGACGGGCCGGGCACCCTGCGTGAACGTCTCGATCACCATGTAGCGCATCGCCACCCCCAGGGTCGGTCGGGCACGACCGTACCAGGCGTTGGTGCGCCACCGGCCGGCAGGGTGACCGATACCATGGACGCGTGACCGGCATCACCTCCGAGGGGGACCTGCGCGCGCTCCACGCGCCGCCGTCCGAGCGGGCGCTGCGCAAGCAGCTCGACCATCTCGATCCGCACTGCCGCCGCTTCATCGGGCTCTCGCCGTTCGTCGTCATGGCGACGGCGGGCGCCGACGGCCGCCTGGACGCGACTCCGCGGGGCGGCGACCCCGGGTTCGTCGTCGTCGCCGACGAGCGGACGCTGCTCCTGCCCGACCGGCCGGGGAACAACCGGCTCGACTCGCTGACGAACCTCACGGAGCACCCGGAGATCGGGCTGCTCTTCATGATCCCCGGCGTCGACGAGACGCTGCGGGTGAACGGCGCGGTCGAGCTGTGCACGGACGCCGGGCTGGTCGAGCCGTTCCGGGTCGGTCGCCGCGCCCCCGCCGTCGTCCTCCGCATCACCGTCCGGGAGGCCTACCTGCACTGCGCGAAGGCGCTCATGCGCTCGCGCCTGTGGGATCCCGACGTGCAGATCGAGCGGACCGAGCTGCCCACGCTGGGGGCGATGCTCCGCGACCAGATCGGCTCGGGACGGGCCGAGTCGCAGGCCGAGATGGTCACGCGCTACCGCGAAGAGCTGTACTGACGCCGGGCTACTCGGGCGCCTGCTGCTCCGCCCGGAACTCCTCGGTGGTGTTCACGTGGGGGAAGGGCTCGGCGGGCACCGCCACGCCGAGGGCGGCGCAGAGCGGCTCCCAGCCGTCGCCGGGCCGCCATTCGACCAGCCGGCTCGCGGGATCGCGGCGCGGACAGCCGCGTTGTGGGCCTCGTAGCCGGCCACGGCGCCGTCCCGCTCGCGCCACCCCGGCGTGAACGTCGTCTCCAGCATCTCGAGCATCACCGCCCGCCGCGCGGCCCAGTCGGGCCGGTCGGCCGGCACCGGCCGGGAGAGCCCGTCGAGGATCGTCCGCCTCGAAGCTGCGCCACCACTGCTCCGCGGAATCGCGCACCGAGAGGAGCACGATCGCGTCCGGGTGGGCGTCGGCGAGCCCGGCCCAGAACGCGCACGCCGGCCAGTCGACGGTCGCCGTGAACCCGGAGGGGAAGGTGCGCCAGTCGGGCGGCTCGCCGCGGACCGCCGCGTGCCACCGGGGCACGTCGTCGGGGCGCTCGAACACCTCGACCATGTGGTAGCAGGGGCCCCCCGTCAGCCGCTCGAGCGCGAGCTTCAGCGAGTTCGTGCCCGTGCGGCCGAGCCCGGCGCCGACCACGCGCAGGCTGCTCATCCCGCGGGTCGCGACGTGAACGGCTCGAGCAGATGGGTGAACGCCCAGGGCGTCTGGGCGATGCCCGAGCAGGTGTTCGAGTCGATCCGGCCCGGACAGGCGCCGTTGTCGCGCTGGATCGCCCACATCGACAGCGTGCCGATGCCGACGCGCGCTGCGAACCGCCGCACGCAGGGCGGCGTCGGCGAGGGAGGTCACCTCGGTCTTGCGAGGGTAGTCGTCGATGCCCGGCAGGATCGTGACCCCCTCCATCGCCCACAGCCGCCGTGCGCTTCGGTGCGGGTAGAGCCCGTGGAGCTGGGCGTGCAGGCCGCGGGCCGCGCTGATCGCGGCGGCGCCCATCCGTGTCGTCTTGCCGTCGTAGTAGTCGAACGTCATGATGTTCACGACGTCGACGCGGGTGCCGACGCGGACCGCGTTGCGCAGCACGGCCAGGCCGTCCGCCTCGAGCCCGGGCGGCTCGACGGGGAGCGTGTAGGAGATCTGGAGCGGGCGGCCGTGGCGGCGCGCCCAGCCCTCGACGAGCCGAAGCGCGCGGTTGCGGCGGTCGATCCCGGCCCGGTTCTCGAGCGAGCGGTCCTCGACGTCCATGTCGAGCCGGGTCGCGCCGTAGGTGCGCACGACGGACTCGTAGGCCCGCGCCAGCCGGCGCACGTTCGGACACGAGTCGGCGATCTCGGTCAGCGCGTGGTCGGCGCTGTAGCCGCCGAACGAGGGGATGACGTCGCCGCCCTCCCGCCGCAGTGCGGCCAGCCCGGGCAGGTACCGGCCCGCGGCCGTGGGCTCGGCCGGGTCGCCGTTCCACGTCGGCGTGCACGATCCCCGCCGCGGCGCCTGGATGAACGCGAGCGTGAAGTGGCGCGCACCCGACCGGCCGGCGACCCTGATCAGGCGGTTCGTCGTCCACGTCTCGAAATAGGGCGCGAAGACGTGCGCCGGGAGCGCCCGCGGCCGGCCCGCGGCGCTCGACGGCCCCGACCCGAAGCCGGCCGCGAGCAGCAGCGCGGGGACGAGCACGGCGGCGAAGACCACGGTTCGCAGGCGGTGACCGGCCATCGCGCAGCTTATCGGCCTCGGGACACTGCCGGGCTCCCGGACGACCAGGGCGGAGGTGGCGGCGAGACGGAGCTCGCTTCGGTGCGCCGGTTCGTCTGGCAGACTGGTGTAACGGCGCTTACCGGATCGACCCGATCGCGAGATTTGGGTGCCCTAAGCCCGACTGGGTTAGGGTAACCTAAGCGAGTGGGAGGATCGTGAGATGAGCCCGGAACGAACAGCCCTGCTCGGCGCGATCGCCGGCTTCACGATCTATTTCGGCCTGCCGGTGGGGCGGCTGCGGGGACTGGGTGACCGCACTCGCGCGTTCCTTTCCGTCCTCGCGGCCGGGATCCTGCTGTTCATCTTCTGGGACGTGCTGGACGCGGCCCACGAGATCCTCGAGTCCGGGCTGCTGATGGCGAAGGACGGCCAGGGGTGGGGGACGTTCGCCGCCCGCGGGATCATGGCCGCAGCCGGCATCCTGGTCGGCGGGCTGGGCCTGGCCTGGATCGAGCACCAGCTGCTGCGGCGGCGCCCGCCGGCGCCGATGGCCGGCGGGAGCGCGGACGCCGCTGCGCTGGGAGCGGCCGTGCCGACGTCCGACCTCGCGGCGCTGGCGGAGCGGGCGTCGCTCACGCTCGGCATGCTGATCGCGGTCGCGATCGGCCTGCACAACTTCTCCGAGGGCCTCGCGATCGGCGTCTCGGCCCGCGGGGGAGAGGTGGCCCTCGCGACGACGCTCATCATCGGCTTCGCCCTCCACAACGCGACCGAAGGCTTCGGCATCGTCGGGCCGCTCGGCGGGGTGCGGCCGAGCTGGCGCTGGATCATCCTCGCCGGGCTGATCGGCGGCGGTCCCACGTTCGTGGGCACGCTGATCGGCTACCGGGTGACGTCGCCGGCACTCGAGATCTCGTTCTACACGCTCGCCGCCGGCGCCATCCTGTACGTCGTGGGCCAGCTGTGGACCTCCGCCAACCGCCGGCTGGGGACGCGGCTCGTGCTCTTCGGCCTCACGATCGGCTACCTGATCGGGCTCGCGTCCGACCTCGTCATCACCTACGGCGGGGGATGAGCGAGATGGGCGGCATCGCCCACGGCCCGGACGGCGGCGAGCACGTGCGGCGTGAGGCGCGCCACCACCGCATCCTCTGCGAGATCGATGCTCTCGAGGTGATCGAGCTCCGCTTCGGCCCGGACTTCGAGGGCGTCGACCCGCACACCCACCCCGATCACGCGGACTGTTTCTTCGTGCTCGAGGGCGAGGCGGAGTTCACGCTCGACGGCGAGCTCCACCGCTTCGGCCCGGGCAGCTTCGTGGCCGCCCCGATCGGCACGGTGCACGGCTTCCGGAACGCCGGCGACGGCGAGCTGCGGCTGCTGAACGTGCACGCGCCGAACACCGGCTTCGCAACCCGGCTGCGCAACGGCTGAGGCGGCCCGCCCGCCGCGCTAGCCTCATAGCGCGATGACGAACCTGCTCTTCTTCGGCGACACCGAGCACTCCGCGGCGATGCGGCACGAGCTACCGATCGGGGTCGGCGACGCGTTCGTGCTCGCCGTCGTCGACGGGAAGACCCACATCGCGGTGAGCGACCTCGACCGCTCGCGGGTCGAGGCGGCGGCTCCCGACGCCTCGGTGCGCGGGTTCGTGGAGCTGGGGCTCTACGAGCTCTTGGACCAGGGCCTGCGCCATCACGAGATCGACCTCGAGCTGGCCTCGCGCGCCGTCGCCACGATCGGCCTCCGCGAGGCGATCGCCGATCCCGAGATGCCCGTCTACATCGCCGACCGGTTCCGGGCAGACGGCATCGTCCTGCACCTCGACCACGACGCGATCGCGGCCCGGCGGCGGGTGAAGTCCGCCGCCGAGCTGGCCGGGATCCGCCGGGCACAGGCGGCCGCCGACGCGGGCATCCGCGCCGCCGCGGAGCTGCTCCGAGAGGCGGTGCCCGACGGCGACCGGCTCGTGGCCGACGGTGAGGTCGTGACGGCCGAGGCCGTGCGCTCCGCGCTGCGCCGGGCCTGTCAGGAGCACGGTGCGCCTGCGCCGACCGACGTCATCGTCTCGTCGGTGTGGCAGGGCGGCGGCCATGAGCCCGGCTCGGGCCCGCTGCCGGCGAGCCTGCCGATCGTGATCGACCTGTGGCCTCGAGACGAGGAGTCCGCCTGCTTCGCGGACATGACGCGCACGTTCGTCGTCGGGGAGGTCACGGAGGCCGTGCAGGCGAACGAGACGCTCGTGCGGACGGCCCTCGAGCGCGCCCGCGCGGCGGTCAGGCCGGGGATCACGGGCCGGGAGCTGCACGCGATGGCCTGCGACGTGTTCGAGGAGGCGGGGCACCGCACCATGCGCACCGGCCCCGGCGACGACCCGGAGGAGGGCTTCCAGTTCTCGCTCGGTCACGGCGTCGGCCTCGCGGTGCACGAAGGGCCGGGGCTGGGGCTGACCGGCCGCGAGGAGCTCGTCCCCGGCGACGTGATCGCGATCGAGCCGGGGCTGTGGCAGACCGGCCTCGGCGAGGTGCGGCTGGAGGACCTGCTGCTCGTCACCGAGGACGGCAGCGAGACCCTGACGCGCTACCCGTACGACCTCACGCCCTGAACGGGCTCAGGCGTGGCCGCCGTTGACCGTCACGCCGCCCCACTCCTCGGGTGCGACGTCGGCGATGGTCTGGGAGATCGACCAGCGATGGCCGAAAGGGTCCTCGAGCTCGCACTGGCGCTCGCCGAACGGGCAGTCGGTCGGCTCCATCAGCACGCGCGCCCCGTGCGCCCGCGCGCGCTCGCACACGCGTCGGCGTCGTCGACGCGCAGCAGGACGGAGTGCGTGGCGACCCCGCCGCTCGGCGCGACGCGCGTATTCCCCGTCTCGGCGACGATCACCGCGGCGGTGCCGAACGCGAGCTGCGCGCGATGGCCCTCGCCGATGCGGACGCGCTCGCTGCATCCGAGGCCGGCCTCGAGCCAGGCGACGGCGGCGCGCACGTCCGGGTAGACGAGCACCGGTATGACCTGCGGCGGCGGGACGGAACGGTTGCGTCGCATCGGGCTCAGGTCAGCTTCGGCGCCGGTCGCCCGGCTCAGGCGCTCGAGCTTGGCCCAGTCGCTTCGCGCCGGCGTGAAGCATTCGACGGCGAGCGCGCCGTCGGGGCCGGCGGTGACCTCGTGCGGCACGTCGCTCGGAATGCGCCAGGTGTCGCCGGGCACGAGGTCGCGGGTCTCGTCGGCGACGCGGAATCGCATCGCCCCGCGCACCAGGATCCCGAGCTGCTCGTTCTCGTGGTGATGCTCCGGCACCGTGCTGCCCGGCTCCAGGTCGACGATCGCGAGCGTGGTGCGATCGCCCTCGACCGCCTGGGCGGTGACGCCGCCCCAGATGCGCAGATGCTCGTGCCGGTCGATGCCGCCGAAGGCGCTCATGGGCTGACTCTACCGTGCGCCGCTGCACCGCAGGTCGTACGATGTCGGGCATGTCGACGCGAGAGGCGGCCTGTAGCTGCGGCCGGCTGCGCCTGACGGTCGAGGGAGACCCGTTCGAGGTCTCGATGTGCCATTGCCTCGCCTGCCAGCGGCGCACCGGGAGCGCGTTCGGGCTCCAGGCCCGGTACCCGGCCGATCGCGTGCAGATGGCCGGGGCGTCGCGCGAGTACGCGCGCACGTCGACCGAGCCCGACGAGCGCGTCCACGCGTTCCATTTCTGCCCGGACTGCGGCGGCACCGTCTACTACACGGAGCCGGACGACCCGGAGATCGTCGTCGTCATGGTCGGCGCCTTCGCCGACCGGGACTTCCCGGCGCCGGTCCGCTCGAGCTACGGGACGCGCCGGCACCGGTGGCTGGCCCTCCCGGAGGGCATCCAGAGCGACGAGGTGTGGGACGAGCTGCGCCCGCTCTACGGGGCGGGCGACTACGCGGCGGTCGCCGACCGCGGCGCCGGGCTGATCGCGGCCCATCCCGACGAACGCGCAGCTGATCTACAACATCGCGTGCTGCGAGAGCCTGGCCGGGCGCACCGCCGATGCCATGGCGCACCTGCGCCAGGCGATCGCGATCGCCCCCGATCCGCTGCGCGGCCTGGCGGCCGAGGACTCGGACCTGGACGCGATCCGCGGCGAGCCGGCGTTCCGGGAGCTCGTCGGATAGCCACGCGCGCGACGTGGTAACGTCGGCTCGTACGCATTGTCACCAAGGGAGGAAGCCGTGATCGGTGTCATCGTCAGCCTCGGTCCCAGCGATCAGCTCGACCACGCTCGCGCGTCTGCGGTCGCCGAGAAGGCGGCGCCCATGTTCGAGGGCATGGCCGGTCTCCGCAGCAAGGCGTTCATGTGGGACGAAGAGACGTCCACCGTGACCAACGTGTACGTCTGGGAGTCGGAGCAGGCAGCCCGGGCGTTCTTCACGCCGGACGTCGTCGCCCAGGTGACCGAGCTCTACGGCGCCGAGCCGCGAGTGACGTTCACGGAGGTCTCGGAGCTGGTCGACAACGGCGTCGCGGTCGGCGCCTAAGTCTGATGCGAAGCATTGCCGCACTCTCGGTCGCCGTAGTGCTCGGGGCGGGCTGCGGCGGCGGCGACGACTCCGCGCAGTCGTCCACATCGCCCACCACCGTAACCACCCCGAGCTCGGAGAGCACGACCACCGGCTCGAGCCCGCCGGTCGTCTTTCACCTGACGGGCAAGACGCCTGCATCGGATTCCGTGCGTGGTGGCGGCGGGAGTGGGAAGTTCACCGTCTCCGGCACCGTCACGGACTCCGGGACATTCGTCGATTACCGCCGCCAGAAGGGCGACACGATCCTGATCCGGCGGGTCCTCACCGGGAAGAACGGCAAGGTCACGATGGTCATCCACATCAGCACGACGGAGGGCGACAAGGGGTGGAGGATCACGACGAGCTCGGGAAGCTATGCCGGCGCGACGGGCAAGGGCGAGGAACTCGGTGGTGTCGACGCCGCGGGCAACATCGACATCACGATGAACGGGTCCGTGAGCGGACTCTGACTCGGGCGCCGGCCAACCGGCCATTGTCGATCAGGTGGGGTCGGATACGACGATCCGAAGACCTGTGTCCAGGTAGGACAGGCGGCGCAGGTCGCCGTAACGGATGTCCCAGACACCCGAGGTGAGGTCACGCCGGAGACGAGCGACTCCGGCAGCCACCTGATCCTCTGGAAGCAGCCGGAAGGTCGACATGTTTCGCCGCACCTGCGGGTCGAGGTAGGCCTCCGGTCGAGCCATGAACGCCTCCGTGAAGCCGTCGAGGCAGTGGACGGGAACACGAAGCGGCCGGATCTCCGCGCGACCGCCCAGTCGCTCGGCGATCGCTCGCGGCTGCACCTCGCGCCGGGCGCCGAATGCCATGCCCGGGAAATAGTCGGCGGTCAACCACAGCCGGTCGATCACGTGTGCGTCGCCCGCCACCACGACCACCCGGCGGGCGACCCGCCGTAGCTCGGCCAGTCCGGCGGCCGGGTCGTTCCAGTGATGCACCGTATGCAGCGCCATCGCGGCATCGAAGCTGCCGTCGACGAACGGCAGCCGCTCGGCTGTCGCGAGCACCGCCGGAGCGGCGTCTGCCGGCCGCTGGGCGATCATCACCGGCGAGGGCTCGACCGCCACCACGGTGCGGTCATGCGGCTCGTACGCACCGGCGCCGGCGCCGACATTGAGCAGGGTGCGGCCATCACCCAGGACAGTGTGGATCTGGCCGGCAAGCTCGGGATCCTCGCGGCGGGTCGCGGTGTAGCTGGTCCCGAGCAAGTCGTACCGCGGAGCGTCCATAGCGCACGTACTATATAGCACGCACGATGTTTTATCGCACCGGTGGTATGACCGATGCCGGCGTGGCCTCCTCAGCCGCGCCCGATGATCTCGACCCGGTAGCCGTCCGGGTCGCGGACGAAGCAGAGGAAGGATCCACCCTCGCTGACCTGGTAGGGCGCCCGCTCGGGCTCGATTCCCTGAGCCTTCAGCTGCGCGAGCGTGCCGTCGAGGTCGTCGACGCCGATCGCGATGTGGCCGTATGCCGGTGCCCATGTCGTACGTGCGGCCGTCGTGGTTGAGCGTCAGCTCGAGCACGTCCGGGTGGCCGGGCAGGCCGTAGAAGTAGTTGGTCGCCTCGAGCTCGCCGTTTCTGACGATCGGCGACTCCTTGCCCTTCTGGAAGCCGAGCGCCTCGTAGAACTTGCCGCTCTTCTCGGCGTCGGTGATCCGAACCATGGTGTGGAGGTATGTGGTCATGCCGCCATCCTAATCGTCACCAGTCGGCCAGGACGTTGTCTCCACCGGCGCCCGCCTCGACCGCGATCTCGAAGGCCGAGAGCTGGTCGGGATCGATCGCGTAGGTGTGCTCGGCGGAGGGGTACGACCGCGACCGCACCTCGCTCGCGTACGCGGCGACGCCCTCGCGCATCGCGGCGCCGACGTGGGCGAACTGCTTCACGAACTTCGGCAGGAAGTCCGCGTCCGGGCGGATGTCGAGCAGGTCGTGCAGCACGAGCACCTGGCCGTCGGTGGCTGCGCCGGAGCCGATGCCGATCGTCGGGATCGTGAGGCGGCGGGTGATCGCGGCCGCGACGGGCTCGGGCACGCACTCGAGCACGAGCGCGAAGCAGCCGGCGGCCTGGAGCGCCACGGCGGCGTCATAGAGCGCCTTGGCCTGCTGCCACTGCCGCCCCTGCGCCTTGTGCCCGCCGAGGAAGGTGGCCGTCTGCGGCGTCAGGCCGATGTGGCCCATGACCGGGATCCCGGCCGCCGTGAGCGCCGCGGCCCGCTGCACCGACTGGCCGCCGCCCTCGAGCTTGACGGCGTCGGCTCCGGCCTCCTTGATGAACCGGCCGCCGTTGCGCACCGCGTCCTCGTCGGACACCTGGTAGGACATGAACGGCAGGTCGCCGATCACGAGCGGGCGCGTGCACGCCCGTGCGACGGCCCGGGTCAGGACGAGCAGCTCGTCCATCGTCGCGCCGACCGTCGAGACGGCGTCGTGGCCGAGCACCGTGTTCGCCGCGGAGTCGCCGACGAGCACCATGTCGACGCCGGCCTGGTCGACGATGCGGCCGCTGGGGTGGTCGTAGGCCGTCACCATCACGATCGGGGTTCCGGCCAGCTTCAGGTCGTGCAGCTCCGGCAGGGAGATCTTCATGACGCCTCCTCGAGGGTGATGTTGTCGATCAGACGGGTGCCGCCGAACCGCGCTGCGCCGATCACGAGGGCGCCGGGCCGCGGCTGCGCGGGCCGAAAGGTGTCCGGGTCGACGACGGCCAGGTAGTCGAGCTCGCCCTCGCAGGCCGACGGGTCGCGGGCGCGCAGCGCACGGTGGAGCGACGGCGCGGCCTGCCGCTCCTGCGGTGACAGGTAGACGTTGCGGGACGAGATCGCGAGCCCGTCCGGCTCGCGGACGGTGTCGACGGACCGGATGGCCACGCCGACGTCCAGGTCGGCCACCATCCGCCGCACGACGGCGAGCTGCTGCGCGTCCTTGCGGCCGAAGTAGGCCACGTCGGGGCGCACACGGGCGAACAGCTTGAGCACGACGGTGGCGACGCCGTCGAAGTGGCCCGGCCGGTCTGCGCCCTCGTACACACGGCCGAGGTCGCCGACGGAGACGGTGGTGGCGAAGCCGTCCGGATACATCTCCGCCACGTTCGGCGCGTACACCTCGTCGACCCCCTCGGCGGCGGCGACGGCGCGGTCGCCGGACTCGTCGCGGGGGTAGCGGTCGAGGTCCTCGCCCGGCCCGAACTGGGTCGGGTTCACGAACAGGCTCATCACGACCCGGTCGCACTCCGCCCGGGCGGCGCGGAGCAGCGCCCGGTGTCCGTCGTGCAGGGCGCCCATCGTCGGCACGAGCCCGGTCCTCACAGCAGCTCCCGGACGGCGGCGGCGCTCGCGGGCGGCACGATGGGCAGGGTCGCGCGGCCCAGCGCGCGGTAGAGCGGCTCGAGCTCCGGCCCGACCGCGCGCAGGTGGGCGGCGACGGTGGCCGCGTCGCCGCGGGCGATCGGCCCGGTCGGGGGCGAGCCGGCGACGTCGATCGTGCGGTGCTGGAGCGGGCGCAGGGCGGCCAGCGCCGCCTCCCGGTCGAGGCCGGTCCGCTCGAGCAGCGAGACGGCTGCATGCGTGAGCGTGACGACGTAATTCGAGGCGAAGACGGAGGCGGCGTGGTAGGCGGGCTTGGACTCGTCGGCGAGGGCGAACGGCGTCATCCCCAGGTCTCCGGCCAGGCCGGCGCCGAGCTCCCAGTCGCCGGTCACGGCGGCGTGGGCGCCCTCGAGCTGGTCGGCGCCGCGGTCGGGCCAGACCGTCTGGAGCGGGTGGACGCTCGCCCGCGGCCCGGGCGCGGCGTCGAGCGCAGCGACGCTCGTCCCGCCGGAGAAGTGGACGACGCCGGCGCCGGGGTCGAGACGGGGTGCGAGGGCAGCGCACACGTCGGCGATCGCCGCGTCCGGGGTCGCGATCAGGAGCAGGCGGCAACCGCCCAGGGCGGGATCCTCGCCCCGGCGGACGAGACGGGCGCCGAGGCGCGCGGCGACGACGGTGCCGACGCGGCCCGCGCCGATGACGACGGTGTTCGTGTGCATGGGCTCCAGTTCCGGTGCGGATACCAGGCTCGCAGGGTCAGCATAGCGGCCGCCGACCGGGGACTGTCCCCGGTTGGCGGGGACAGTCCCCACGCCGGGGAGCGGCCGGGTAAGCTGTTCGCATGCCGATCTACGAGTACCTGTGCGCAGACTGCTCGGGCACGTTCGAGGAGCTCGTGCGGGGCGAGGCGGACGACGTCCGCTGCCCCGACTGCGGCGCCTCGACGGTGACGCGACTGCTGTCCTCGTTCGCGACTCCGCGGCCCGTGATGGCCGGCGGCGGTGGCGGCGGTGGATGCTGCGGCGGCAGCTGCGGCTGCGGCCACTGACTGTCCGAAGCGGGTGACACAATGCGGACTGTGAGCGATGCACCCGTTCGCGCGGCCGAGCTCGACCGGCTGACAGCCGAGTGGCAGGGATGCCAGAAGTGCGCGCTCGCCCGTACCCGGACGCAGGTCGTCGTCGGTTCGGGCCATCCCGACGCCGACCTGATGTTCGTGGGCGAGGCGCCGGGCTACCACGAGGATCGCCAGGGCGCGCCCTTCGTCGGCCAGGCGGGCAAGGTGCTCGAGTCGCTGCTCGGCTCCATCGGCCTGTCCCGGCCCGACGTCTACATCGCGAACGTGCTCAAGTGCCGTCCGCCGGGCAACCGCGACCCCCAGCCCGACGAGATCGCCGCCTGCGAGGGCCACCTCTTCGCCCAGGTGGAGCTGATCCGGCCGCGGGTCATCTGCACGCTCGGCAACTTCGCCACCAAGCTCCTCTCCGGGCAGCCGCACGGGATCACCCGCGTGCACGGCCGCGCCCAGCCGCGCCGGATCGCCGGGGTCGACCTCGTGCTCTACCCGATCTTCCACCCGGCGGCCGCGCTCTACACCCCGGCGATGATGGACACCCTCGGGGCCGACTTCGCCAAGCTGCCCGAGCTGCTCACCGGCGTGCCCGCCGCGCCGCCGCCCCCGCCGCCGGTCGCCCGCGAGGCGCCGGCGCCGGTCGCCGAGCCCGAGCCCGAATACGCGCAGCTGGGCCTCTTCTAGCGCCGAGGACACCGAGCGGCTGGGCGCGGCTCTGGCCGCCCTCCTCGTCGCCGGCGACGTCGTGCACGTCTCGGGTGAGCTGGGGGTGGGGAAGACCGTCCTCGTCCGCGGCGCCTGCCGCGCCCTGGGCGTGTCCGGGCCGGTCACCAGCCCGACCTACACCGTCGGAAACCTGTACCGGACGGCGAGCGTCCCCGTCTCGCACCTCGACCTCTACCGGTCGGCCGGCGTGACCGTCGAGGAGGCTGCCGACCTCGAGCCGTACTTCGACGGCACGATCTGCTTCGTCGAGTGGCCGGAGGCCGGAGCGGGGATGCTGCCACCGCCGCGACTCGCCGTCTCGATGCGGCTCGGCGAGGGCGATGCTAGGCTGATCGAGCTTCGAAGCCACGACGCGGAGCTGCTCCACGCGATTGGTGATCCTCTCGTTTGATACCGCGACCGACGTCGCGACCGCCTGCGTGAGCTCGGACGGTGAGGTGCTGGGGGAGTCGGCGACAACCGGCCGCTCGGTCGGCGCCCAGCGCCTGCTCGACGACGTGCACGGCCTGCTCGAGCGCGCTGGACTCGCGCCGGGCGACGTCGGCATGGTCGTCGCCGGCACCGGCCCGGGCACGTTCACGGGCCTGCGCATCGGCCTGGCGACGGCACGCGCGCTCGGGTTCGCGCTCGACGTGCCCGTCCGCGGCGTCTCGACGCTCGCCGCTCTGCGCCACCCCGACGAGGTGGACGTCGCCTGCATCGACGCGCGCCGGGGCGAGGTCTTCTGCGCCGGGCCGGGCATCGAGCCTCGGGCGATCGAGCCGGCCGCGCTCGCGGCCCTGCTCCCGGCCGGGGCGACCGTCGCCGGTGACGGCGCCGTCCGCTACCGCGACGTCCTCGAGGGCGCCCGCATCCCCCCGGACGACTCGCCCCTGCACGTCCCGCACGCCCGCCACCACGCCGCGCTCCACGTCGGCGCCGGCCCGCCGGAGCCGTGCTACCTGCGTGCTCCCGACGCCGACCGCAGCCTCGCGGCGAGGGCACCCGGATGATCACCGCCGTCGAGCTGCGCGCGCTGCGGACGTCCGACCTCGACGCGATCGAGGTCGTCGAGCGGGCGTCGTACCCGACGCCGTGGTCGCGCTCGATGTTCGCCGGCGAGCTCTCGAAGCCGAGCGGCATCTGCCTGGGCGCGTTCCAGGGCGAGGACATGCTCGGGTACCTGATCGTGGCCCGGTACGTCGACGCGTGGCACGTGATGAACGTGGCCGTCGACCCGGCCTGGCGCGGGCGCGGGGTCGCCCGGGCGCTGCTCGACAAGCTGTTCGATCTGACCGACGACGACGTCGAGCGCGGCTACACGCTCGAGGTGCGCGTCTCCAACCACATCGCCATCCACCTGTACGAGTCGCTCGGGTTCCTGGCCACCGGCGTGCGCCGCGGCTACTACACGGACAACCGCGAGGACGCGCTCATCATGTGGCGCGACCCCGACCGCCCCTAGCAGCGCGTGTGATCCTCGCGATCGAGACGTCCTGCGACGAGACGGCGGCCGCCGTGGTCACCGCCGACGGCGTCGTGCGCGCGAACGTGATCTCGTCGCAGGCGCAGCTGCATGCCCGCTACGGCGGCGTGGTGCCGGAGGTGGCGTCCCGCCGGCACCTGGAGCTCGTCGTCCCGGTGGTCGAGCAGGCGCTGGCCGAGGCCGGGGTGACGCTGGACGACATCGAGTCGGTGGCGGTGACCGAGGGCCCGGGTCTGATCGGCGCGCTCCTCGTCGGCCTCTCCGCGGCGAAGGCGATCGCGTTCGCGCGCCGTCTGCCGCTCGTGCCGGTCGACCACCTGCACGGCCACCTGGCCGCGCTCTACCTGCAGCCCGACCCGGTCGAGCCGCCGTTCCTGGCACTGCTCGCCTCCGGCGGCCACACGCTGATCGTCGAGGTGACCGACCGCCGCGGCTACCGCGTGATCGGCGGGACGCTCGACGACGCCGCCGGCGAGGCGTTCGACAAGGGCGCCCGCCTGCTCGGGCTCGGGTATCCCGGCGGGGCGAAGCTCGAGCGGCTCGCGGCCGGGGGCGATCCGGCGGCGCACGCGTTCCCGGCCGGGATGTCCGGGAAGCCCGGGTACGACCTCTCGTTCAGCGGCGTGAAGACCGCGCTCCGCTACGCCCTCGCCCGCGAGCCCGACGCCGACCACGCCGATCTGGCCGCGTCCTACCAGGCGGCGATCGTCCGGTCGCTGGTGGAGCGCACCGCGGCCGCCGCCGTCGAGACCGGCGCCGGGACGCTCGCCGTCGTCGGCGGCGTGGCCCGAAACGGCGCGCTGCGGGAGGCGTTCGCCGAGCGCTGCCGCAAGCTGGGCGTCCGCCTGGCCCTGGTGGCGCCGGAGCTCTGCACCGACAATGCGGCGATGATCGCGAGCGCGGCCCGCTACACAGACCCCATCGCGTTTCCCGGTTACCTCCGCCGCGACGCGTACGCGACGGCGTCGTGACCGTCGAGGTGCGCGTCTATTCGGCGCCGGGCTGCCACCTGTGCGACGTGGCCAAGGAGCTGCTCGTGCGCGAGCGCGCGGCCCGCGGCTTCGACCTCGTCGAGGTGGACATCACCGGCGACGACGAGCTCGAAGCGGCCTACCGGGAGCAGATCCCGGTCGTGTTCGTCGCCGGGCGCAAGGCGTTCAAGTACCACGTCGACGTCGGGGAGCTGCACCGGCGCCTGGACGCGGCCGCAGCGGAGGGCTGACGCCGCCGGGGCATCGGCGCGGACACGAAAAGGCGGTGGCTACACTGGAGACATCGTGCTGCAAGCCCCCGCCTCGAAGGAGAGACCCTTGGAATCCGATCGCCTGACGGTCGGCGTTGCCGCCCGGCTTTCGCGTTACCTCCAGGTTCTCACCCAGGCGAAGAAGATGGGGCGCGACTCGATCTCGTCGCAGGAGATCGGCGAGTACACGAACGTGAACGCCACCCAGATCCGGCGCGACCTGTCCGGGTTCGGCAAGTTCGGCAAGCGCGGCGTGGGCTACAACATCGACTACCTGGTGACCGAGATCCGCAAGATCCTGCGGACGTCGGGCCAGCACAACATCGTGCTCATCGGCGCCGGGCGCCTGGGCTCGGCGATCGCGTCGTCGCCGACGTTCGCCGACCACGGGTTCAACATCGCCGGCGTGTTCGACTCCGACGCGGCCAAGATCGGGACGAGCATCGGCGACCGCTCGGTGCAGGCCGTCTCCGACCTTCCGGCCGCCGTCCGCGACCGCAACATCATCGTCGGCGTGCTGGCCGTGCCCGAGGAGGCCGCCCAGGAGGCGGCCGATCTGCTCGTCGCCTCCGGCGTGAAGATCATCTTCAACTACTCCGACGCGCTGATCGACACTCCGGCCGACGTCACCGTGCACCGGTCGAGCCCGGTCGTCGAGATCCTGCACGCGCTCTACTTCCACCTGACCTAGCGGCCTGGGTACGGTGCCTGGCACCGCCCGGGCGGTGCCAGGCACCTGTCGTTTCACTAGCCTGCGCATGTGCGGCTCATCCTGTGGCATGGGTACCTGCTCGAGGGCACGGGCTCGAACATCTACACCCAGCACGTCGCCTCCGCCTGGGGCCGGCTGGGGCACGACGTCGTCGTCGTGTGCCAGCAGCGGCGGGCCGGGCGGTTCGACCTCGGCCCGCGGGTGCGCGTGGTGCGCCCCGACGTCGGCCCGCTCCTGCCGACGTTCGTGCTCGACCGCTACGAGGGCATCGAGGCCCGTCACGTCGCCGACATGACGGCGGCCGAGCTCGACCGCTACACGGCCGCGAACGTCGCCGCCGTCCGCGCGGAGCTTGCCGTCGCGCCGGTCGATCTCGTCCTTGCCAACCACGCCATCATGGGCGGGCCGGTGGCCGCGGCGGCGTGCGGAGGCGGGACGCCCTACGCCGTCAAGGTGCACGGCTCGGAGCTCGAGTACGCGATCCGGGGCCGGCCGCCGCTCGCGGGCCTCGCCCGCGACGGGCTGGCCGGCGCCGCCGCCGTCTACGCCGGGTCGGAGCACATCGTCTCGGTCACCGAGGAGCTCCTCGGGGAGGGGGCATACCGGCAGGCGATGCGGATCGTGCCGCCCGGCGTGGACATCCGCGGGTTCGCGCCCGGGCGGGGGTCGCGGGCGGAGCTGCGGCGCCTGCTCGAGGCAGCGGCCGAGGCCCGCTCCGGCGAGCCGTCCGAGCGCTCCGCGGACCCGGGCGCGGCCGCCGCGCTCGACGGCCTCGGCCGCTTCGTCCTCTACTTCGGCAAGCTCATGCGCCAGAAGGGCGTCCACCTCCTGCTCGAGGCGTGGCGGGACGTGGGGCCGCGGCATCCCGGCGTCGGGCTCGTGGTCGTCGGCTTCGGCGACGCCCGGGCCGAGCTCGAGGCGGCCGCTCCGCCGGGCACCATCTTCACGGGGGCGATGGACCACGAGCAGCTGCAGCGGCTCGTCCCGCTGGCCGAGGCGGTCGTCGTGCCGTCGGTGCTGCCCGAGGCGTTCGGGATGGTCGCGGCAGAGGCCGCGGCCTGCGAGGTCGTTCCGATCGTGTCCGACCACTCGGGCCTGGCCGAGGTGGCGGCGGGGCTGGGGGAGGCCGGGATCACGTTCGACGGGTCGAGCGCCGACCTGGCCCGGCGGCTGGACGCACTGCTCGGCCTGGCCCCGGAGGAGCGGGCGCGGCTGGGGGCGGTCGCCCGCGCGGCCGTCGTCGCCCGCTGGAGCTGGGAGGGGATCGCCCAGCGCCTGCTGGACGAGGCGCTCGGGTAGCGCTCAAGGCGGCCCCCGCGGCCGCCGATACCGCCGCTGTGAACGCTTCCGCCCCCCGCGGACTGCGGCGACTCGCCATCCCCCTCCGGCGACGCCGGGGCGGCACCGCCGCGGACCCGTTCCGCACCCTCTGGGACGCGGCCTTCGAGCCCCTCCTGGCCCACGTCGACGGCCAGATCGTCGACGTGAACCCGGCCTTCTCGGAGACGTTCGGCTACTCGGCCGACGAGGCGCTGCATCTGAGCGTGCTCGACCTGGCCGCGCCCGCGGAGCGGGCCGCGCTGGCCGAGCGGATCCGGACCGGGGAGCCGGCGCCCTTCGAGCTGATCGGCGCCACCAAGGCGGGGGCGCCGTGCTATCTCGAGGTGTCCGCCCGCCGGGCGCCGGAGCGGGACGACGGGTGGGGGATGCTCGCGCTGCGCGACGTCACCGACCGCCGCCAGGCCGAGGAGGAGGCGGGCGTGCTCGCGTTCCAGTATGCGGCCGACCTCACGGTCGTCGCCGAGGTGGCCCGGCGGCTGCCGCGGACGGCCGACGCCGCGTCGGCCCGCACCGCGATCTGCGAGGCCGCCCTCGAGGTGTGCGACGGCGCCATGGCCGTGCTCATGGAGCCGGACGGCGGCGGGAACCTGGTGTCGACAGCGATCGCCGGCGCCCATTCCGACCCGCTGATGGTGCCGATGGAGCACACGACCTCCGCCACCGCCCAGGTGTTCGCGTCGCGGGAGCCGTTCTTCGCCGACCTCTCCACCCACGGCGGCGTCTCGCCCCAGCTCGTCGAGGCGTCCGGCCTCGTCACCGCGCTGTGGCAGCCGGTGCTGCGCGACGGCGATCCCGTCGGCGTGCTGCTCGTCGCCTGGGACCGGCACGTCACCCTGATCTCCGACCGGGCCGCCGCGGTCGTCGGCCTGTTCGCCGCCGAGGCCGCCGTGGCCATCGAGCGGGTCGACATCCTCGCCCGGCTGGACGAGCTGAACACGGCCCTCGCCCAGCAGGTCGAGGCGCTGCGGCTCTCGGACCAGTTCAAGTCGGACTTCGTCTCGAGCGTCTCGCACGAGCTGCGCACGCCGCTCGCGTCGATCCTCGGCTACACGGACATCCTCGTGAACGGCGAGGTGGGGGAGATGACCCCCGACCAGGCCGAGTTCCTGGACATCATCGACCAGAACGCGCGCCGGCTGCTGACGCTGATCAACGACCTGCTCACGCTGTCGGGCCTCGAGAGCGGGCGGATGGTGATCCGGCCCGAGCCGACCGACCTGTGCGAGCTCGTGCGCGGGAACGTCCACATCCACGCCCCGGCGGTGACCGCCCGCAGCCAGCGCCTCGACGTGCATCTGCCCGGGCATCCGGTCACGGCCGTCGTCGACTCCGACCGCATCTCGCAGGTGCTCTCGAATCTGGTCTCCAACGCGATCAAGTTCACGCCGGACGAGGGCAGCCTCGGCATCGCCCTCGACGTCGAGGAGGGCGAGGCCGTCCTGCGCGTCTCCGACGCCGGCATCGGGATCTCCGAGGAGGACCGGGAGCGGCTGTTCGAGCGCTTCTTCCGGGCCGGGAACGCCGTCGAGCGGGCCATCCCGGGCACCGGCCTCGGCCTCGCGATCTGCAAGGGCATCGTCGACGCCCACGCCGGCCACATGGGGCTCGAGTCGGCGCTGGGCGAGGGCACGACCGTGACGGTCCGGCTGCCGCTGGCCGCGGTCGACGCCTAACGCCCGCCGGTTCGGGTTCCTGCCCGACTCGGCCCGAGGTTTCGCCGAAGACGCCCCGCCCAAGCGGGTATCGTGCCACGGCCGATGGGTGAGACCCCCAAGATCAGCGACCCGCTCGAGGCCCTGGCCGCCGCCAGGGCGTCCTTCGAGGACGGCGAGGACTTCACCGTGGGCGTCGAGGAGGAGTTCGCGATCCTCGAGCCCGAGCGCCTGAACATGACGGCCGGCTTCGAGCGCTTCGACGCGGCCACGAAGACGGGCCCGCTCGCCGGGATGGTGGCCGGGGAGCTGATCCGCTCCGAGGTCGAGGTGCGCACGGGCCGCTGCGAGTCGTTCCCGCAGGCGGCCGAGACGATGGCGCGGCGGCGGCTCGACCTCCTGGACGTGGCCGACCGGCTCGGGTACCGGCTGTCGGCCGCGGGGACGCATCCGTTCGCGCGCTGGCAGGACCAGCAGGTGATCGACACCCCGCACTACCACCTGGTCGAGGCGACGCTCCGCTACGTGGCCTGGCGCAACAACACGTTCGGCATCCACGTGCACACGGGCATCCGCGGCGCCGACCGTGCGATCGCGGTCTCGAGCGCCCTGCGCTCCGTCCTGCCCGAGCTCCTGGCCGCGTCGTGCAGCTCGCCGTGGCTGGAGGGTCGCCACACCCACCTCCAGTCGACGCGCACGCAGATCTTCACCCGCTTCTTCCCCCGCTGCGGCATCCCCGACCGGTTCGACGGCTGGGATGAGTACGCGCGCTTCGTGCGCTTCCTGATCGCCACCCGCTCGATCCGCGAGCACACCGAGATCTGGTGGAGCGTGCGCCCGCACCAGGCCTTCCCGACGGTCGAGGTGCGCATCTGCGACGCCCAGCCGGAGTTCGCCCGCGCGGTCGCGCTGTCGGGGCTGATGACGGCGCTCTCGGCGCACTACGCCCGGGCGTACGACGAGGGCCGTCCGCTGCCCGCGCACCCCGGCCGGATGCTCGAGGAGAACCTGTGGCGGGCGATCCGGTGGGGGATGACCGGCGAGCTGATCGACCTCGACGCCGGCGTGGCCGTGCCGGCGCGGGCGCGCCTCGAGGCGCTCGTCGACGAGGTGGCCGACGTCGCGGCGGAGATCGGCATCGCGCCGTACCTGGCGCCGCTGTCCGAGCCGACGGCCGCGGAGGTGTACGGCGCCGAGCTCGAGGCGGGGGCGACCATCGAGGACGTGTGGCCGCGGGCCGTCGAGCGCACGCGCGAGTCGGTCGTGGAGTGGCTGTCCGTGAGGGAGGAGGGGACCGGATGAGCAACGACGAGCAGCGCGCCCAGGAGGCGGCCGCCGAGTTCATGCGCACCGTGCCGGTGCAGGACGTGATCGTCTCGATGGTGCAGACCGTGTTCGACGTCGGCTACCGCCGCACCGGGCTGGTCGGCGACGGGGGCGAGCGCGACCTCGCCCAGACCGCGCTTGCGATCGAGACGGTGCGCGCGCTCCTGCCGGTGCTGGAGCGGGTGCTCGACGCGGCCTCGATGACGACGCTGCGCTCGGCGCTCTCCGAGCTGCAGCTCGCCTACGCGGACGCCGCCGAGCAGGGCGCCGCGACCAGCGACGCGCCGGAGGCAGCCGAGCCGCCGCCCGCCGCCGGCGAGCCCGAGCAGGCACAGGAACCGCCGCCGGCGGGGAAGGGCCGCGTCACGCCCGAGCGGCCGAGGATCTGGACACCCGGAGGTGACGTATGAGTGCGACGGCCGAGATCGGCGTGTTCGGGGGATCGGGGTTCTACTCGTTCCTCGAGCGCGCGGAGGAGGTGACCGTCGACACGCCCTACGGGCCGACGTCCGACCGCTTCACCATCGGCGACATCGGCGGCAAGCGGGTGGCGTTCCTGCCCCGGCACGGCCGCAACCACCAGCTCCCGCCGCACGCGATCCCCTACCGGGCGAACCTGTGGGCGATGCGCGAGCTGGGCGTGCGCCGCCTGATCGGGCCGTGCGCGTCGGGCAGCCTCGACAAGGCCCTGCCGCCGGGCACGTTCGTGGTCTGCGACCAGTTCGTCGACCGCACGAGCGGCCGCGACGACACGTTCTACGACGGCCCGGTGACGACGCACGCCTCCGCCGCCGACCCGTACTGCCCCGACCTGCGCACCATCCTGCTCGAGACCGGCCGCGAGCAGGGCCTCGACATCCGCGACGGCGGCACCGTCGTCGTGATCCAGGGCCCGCGCTTCTCCACCCGGGCCGAGAGCAAGTGGTTCTCGGCGATGGGCTGGGGCGTCATCAACATGACCGCCTACCCGGAGGGCTGGCTCGCCCGCGAGCTCGGCCTCTGCTACGCGAACGTCTCGCTCATCACCGACTACGACGTCGGCCTCGAGGACGACGAGAGCATCGAGCCCGTCAGCCACGAGGCGGTCGTGAAGGTGTTCACCGAGAACAACGAGCGGCTGCGCCGGCTGCTGTTCGAGGCGATCCCGAAGATCGGGCCGCAGCCGTCGGACGTCTGCGCGAACGCGCTCGAGGGCGCGCGCTTCTAGCCGGTGCCGACGTTCGAGGGCTCCGAGGCCCGCCTCCACTACCTGCAGCACGGAGAGGGGCCCGACATCGTCTGGGTGTCGGGCGGCGGCGGCCTCGCGGCCGACTGGCATCCCTACCAGATCCCCTTCTTCGAGGGCGAGTTCCGCAACACGACGTTCGACAACCGCGGCATCGGCAGCACCGAGTGCGACGTCCCGATGCCGTGGCCGATCGAGTCGTTCGCGGGCGACGCGGCCGAGCTGATCGAGGCCGTCTGCACGCCGCCGGTCGCGATCGTCGGGCTCTCGCTCGGCGGCGCGATCGTGCAGCAGGTCGCCATCGACCGCCCCGATCTGCTGCGCTGCTGCATCACCATGGGCACCGGCGCCCGCAGCGTCGGCTGGGGGTGGGACTACCAGAAGGCCGAGATCGACTGGCGCCGGGAGGGCAACCGGCTCGACGGGATGATGGCGGTGGCCCACAACGCGATGATGATGTACCCGGCCAAGGTGCTCGGCGACCGCGAGCTGTGGCCGAAGCTGCGGGCCGACCTCGAGTCGTGGCTCTCGACCGACGACAACGAGCGCTCGCTGATCCCGCAGTGGGAGGCGAGCCTGCTCTACGACCAGATGGAGGCGCTGCCGGGCTGCACCGTGCCGATGCACGTGATCGCCTTCTCGGAGGATGTGCAGGCCCCGCCGCAGGACGGGCGCGAGGTGGCCGACCTGGCGGCGGCCGGCTTCTACCACGAGTTCGAGGGCATGGGGCACTGCTCGATCTACGGCCACGCCCAGGACGTGCTGAACCCGTTCATCCGCGACCTTGTGCTGCGATATTCCTGAGCGGGTTTTGAGAACCGAGGCCGCTGTTACAATCCCGCGGCTCATTTTTCCGCAGTCCGTCCCTCTCGTCACACCAAGGAGTCCCCCACGTGAGTTCGCTCGCTAGCCATGCCGTGCTGATCTCCCTCATCTGCGGCGCGCTCGCTGTCGTGTACGGCCTTGCCCTGACCCGCTGGGTGCTCAGCCAGTCCGCCGGGACCGAGCGGATGCAGGAGATCTCCGCCGCGATCCAGGAGGGCGCCGCCGCCTACCTCAAGCGCCAGTACACGACCATCGCCGGCGTGGCCCTGGTCGTGTTCATCCTGATCGGGGTGGCCGGCACGTGGACGTCCGACCTGGGCTGGAAGGTGGCGTTCGGGTTCCTGATCGGGGCGGTGCTCTCGGCTCTGACCGGGTTCATCGGCATGAACGTGGCGGTGCGCTCGAACGTGCGCACGGCGGAGGCGGCCAAGTCGGGGCTCGCGCCGGCGCTCTCGGTCGCCTTCAAGGGCGGCACGGTCACGGGCATCCTCGTCGTCGGCCTGGGCCTGCTCGGCGTCGGCGCCTACTTCGGCATCCTGGACGCGATCGGATCGGGCTCCCAGTCCCACCGCGACCTGGAGACCACCAAGGCGCTCGTCGGGCTGGCGTTCGGCGGCTCGTTGATCTCGGTGTTCGCCCGGCTGGGCGGCGGCATCTTCACCAAGGCGGCCGACGTGGGCGCCGACCTGGTCGGCAAGATCGAGGCCGGCATTCCCGAGGACGACCCTCGCAACCCGGCCGTGATCGCCGACAACGTGGGGGACAACGTCGGCGACGACGCCGGCATGGCCGCCGACCTGTTCGAGACCTACGCCGTCACCGTGGTCGCCTCGATGTTCCTGGGCGCGCTGTTCGGAAACCACGACGCCGTCATGCTGCCGCTGCTCCTGGCGGCGTTCTCGATCCCGGCGTCGATCGTGGGGACGTACCTGGTGCGCCTGTACGGCGGCATCAGCGTCATCTCCGCGCTGTACGTGGGCGTGATCGTCTCGGCGGTGCTCTCGGCGCTGATCTACATCCCCGTCATCCTGAACGTCGGCAAGCACTTCGGGTCGTTCACGGGCGGTGCCAGCGCCGGCAAGATCTACTTCTGCGGGCTGATCGGGCTCGTGATCACGGCCCTGATCGTCGCCATCACCGAGTACTACACCGGCACCCGCTTCGGGCCCGTCAAGCGCATCTCGGAGCAGTCCCTCACCGGGCACGCGACGAACATCATCGCCGGCCTGGCCGTGGGCATGCAGGCGACGGCGCTCCCGGTGATCGTGATCGCGGTCGGCACCGTGGGGGCGTTCAAGCTGGCCGGGATCTACGGCATCGCGATCGCTGTCACGTCCATGCTCTCGATGGCGGGGATGATCGTGGCGCTGGACGCGTTCGGCCCCATCACCGACAACGCGGGCGGCATCGCCGAGATGGCCGACCTGCCGCACGAGGTGCGCGACCAGGTGACCGATCCGCTCGACGCCGTCGGCAACACCACCAAGGCCGTGACGAAGGGCTACGCGATCGGCTCGGCCGGCCTGGCGGCGCTGGTGCTGTTCCAGTCCTACAGCGACGAGCTGGGGAAGAAGGTCGGGCACCCGATCACGTTCACGATCAACGACCCCTGGGTGCTGGCCGGCCTGCTCATCGGCGGCCTGATGCCGTTCCTGTTCGCATCGCTCGCCATGGACGCGGTCGGCCGCACGGGCGGCCTCGTCGTCCAGGAGGTGCGGCGCCAGTTCCGCGAGATCCCCGGGATCATGGAGGGAACCGCCAGGCCCGACTACGCACGGTGCGTCGACCTGGTGACGCGATCGGCGATCCGCGAGATGCAGCTGCCGGCGCTGATCCCCGTCGTCGTGCCGATCGTGGTCGGCCTGATCTCCTACCAGGCTCTGGGCGGGCTGCTCGTGGGGACGATCGTGACCGGCCTCTTCCTGGCGATCTCGATGACCTCCGGCGGCGGCGCCTGGGACAACGCCAAGAAGCTGATCGAGGACGGCGCCCACGGCGGCAAGGGCTCGGACGCGCACGCCGCGTCGATCACCGGCGACACCGTCGGCGACCCCTACAAGGACACCGCCGGGCCGGCGATCAACCCGATGATCAAGATCACGAACATCGTCGCGATCCTGATCATCCCGCTCCTGGCCCGGTGAGAACCGGGGACTGTCCCCGCTGGTCGGGGACAGTCCCCATCCACCGCTGACCCACCAGCCATAATCACCGCATGCCGCTGAAGCGCCGCCAGGCCGGGGGCCTCCACCGAGTGCTCGGGACGGCCGCGCTGTTCTCGACGGCGTACGGGAACGTCGGCTCGTCGATCTACTACGCGCTCGGCCTGGTCACGGTCTACGCGCTCGGGATGACGCCGATCGCGTTTGCGATCTCCGGCGCCATCTTCTTCTTCACGGCGGTGACGTACGCCGAGGCGACCGCCCGCTTCCCCGAGGCCGGCGGCTCGTCGTCGTTCACCCGCCACGCCTTCAACGAGGCGGTCTCGTTCTTCGCCGGCTGGGCGCAGATGCTGAACTACACGGTGACGATCGCGATCTCGGCGATCTTCGTCCCGCACTACCTGAACAAGTTCAACCTGGGCGTGAACCTGATCGGGCACCCGTGGGACATCGTCGGCGGCGCGATCGTGGTCGGCCTCCTGGTCGCGATCAACATCATCGGCGTGAAGGAGGCGGCGGGGCTGAACATCTTCCTCGCGCTGACCGACCTGGGCACCCAGGCGCTGCTCGTGATGATCGGCCTCGTCACGGTGCTGAGCCCGCACACGCTGGTCGAGAACGTGCACCTGGGCACGGCGCCGACCTGGAGCAACTTCGTCGTCGCGATCCCGGTGGCGATGGTGGCCTACACGGGCATCGAGACCGTCTCGAACATGGCCGAGGAGGCCATCGACCCGCCGCGGCACGTGCCCAGGGCGATCATGTACGTCGTCCTCGCCGTCTTCGCGATCTACGCCTTCCTGCCGTCGGTCGCGCTGTCGGCGCTGCCGGTCGAGCCGGCCACGCCGCAGCAGGTCGCGAACTCGAAGAACGCGGTGCTCGCGTGCCCCAAGGAGGTGAGGCTGCACGAGCCGACGTCGGATCTGGCCTGCAAGTACGCCGGCGACCCGGTCGCCGGCCTCGTCGAGCACCTCACCATCCCGAACACGATCAAGGAGGGGATGGCCTACTACGTGGCGATCCTGGCAGCCACGATCCTGATCATCGCGACCAACGCGGGCATCATCGGGGTCTCGCGACTGACGTACTCGATGGGACAGCACCGCCAGCTGCCGGAGGCGGTCCGTCACGTCCACCCGAAGTTCAACACGCCGTACGTGGCCATCGTCCTCTACAGCGTGATCGCGATCTTCCTCATGATCCCGCCGGGTGCGATCGCGTTCCTGGGCAACCTGTACGCGTTCGGCGCGATGCTCTCGTTCACGCTCGCGCACGCGTCGGTGATCCAGATGCGGCGGACGATGCCGGCGGCGGACATGCCCTGGCGCGGGCCGCTGTCCATCCGCACCCGGTCGTACGACGTGCCCGTGTTCGCCATCCTCGGCCTGATCGGTTGCGGCGCGTCGTGGCTCGTCACGGTCGGGCTGCACTTCGCCGACGGGGTCGCCCCGGTCGGCATCGCCTGGCTCGCGATCGGGATGGTCGTCTACGTCGTCTACCGCCGCTCCCAGCACCTGCCGCTGACCGAGACGGTGCTGGCCGAGCGGCTCTCGACCGGGCCGGCGGTCGAGGTCGAGTACCGCTCGATCATCCTGCCGCTGACGGCGCACCGGGTGGCCGACGAGATGACCGCGACGGCGCTGCGGCTGGCGGCCGAGTCCGGGACGAAGCTCGTCGCGCTCTACCCGATCCCCGTCCCGATGAACCTGCCCCTGTCGGCGCCGATGGACGATGCCGTCCACAGGGCCGAGCACGAGCTGAGCGAGGCGGCCGCGCTCGGGCGCCAGTACGGCGTGGCCGTGATCCCGCGGATCGTGCGCACGCGCAACGTCGGCGAGGCGATCGTCGACGAGGCCCGGCGGCGGCGGGCGGAGATCATCGTGCTCGGCGCCGAGCAGCGCAAGCGCGGCGGCGAGCGGATGTTCGGCAAGGTGATCGACTACGTGCTGCGGAACGCCGACTGCCGGGTGATGGTCGGCACCCAGCCCACGGGGTGAGCCGATGCTGCTGGTGAATCGGGTGCTCGCGATCGCCTTCATCGCGATCGGCGTCGCGCTGATCATCGAGACGGCGGCCCAGGGGGCGCACGGCCTGCAGGTGGGATATCTCGCCGGCGCCGTCTTCATCGCCCTCGGCCTGCTTGCGGCGGCGGGCGCTGCGGGGGCCGTGACCGTGGCCGATGTCGATTTCGGCGGTCGCCGTTCGTCATTCAGGATGGATCGGCCGGGCTCCGGCCGGCGAGACGAAGGGAGACGACCATGAAGTACATGCTGGCGATCTACGGCGACGAGACCGACCTCGCCGCCATGACCGACGAGGCCCGCGGGGCGATGTATGCCGAGTACGCCACGTTCGCCGAGGACATGGGCCGCCGCGGGATGATGGTCGACGGCGCCGAGCTGCGGCCGACGACCGCCGCGACGACCGTGCGCGTGCGCGACGGACGCGCGCTCGTCACCGACGGCCCGTTCGCCGAGACCAAGGAGCAGCTGGGGGGCTACTTCGTGCTCGACTGCGAGTCGATCGACGACGCCATCGAGGCCGCGGGGAAGATCCCGTCTGCCCGCAACGGCTCGATCGAGGTGCGGCCATTGGTGGAGCGGTAGGAGCGCGACCGAGGCGGCCGCCGCCGCGTTCCGCGAGCACTGGGGACGCGCGGTCGCGGCGCTCATGCGCCGCTTCGGCGACGCCGACCTGGCCGAGGAGTCGGTGCAGGAGGCGTTCGGGCGGGCGGCTGCCCGGTGGCCGGTCGACGGTACGCCGGGCTCGCCGCTCGGCTGGATCGTCGCCACGGCCGGGAACGTCGCCGTCGACCGCCTCCGCCGCGAGCGGGCGCTGCGCGAGCGGCTCCCGGCGCTCGCGGCGGAGCCCGCCCGGCCCGACCCGGACCCGTTCGAGGAGCAGGACGCCGTGCCCGACGACCGACTGGAGCTGATCTTCACCTGCTGCCACCCGGCGCTCTCGGCCGAGGCCAGCGTGGCGCTGACGCTGCGGCTCGTGGCCGGCCTGACGACGGCCGAGATCGCGCACGCCTTCCTGGTGCCCGAGCCGTCCATGGCGCAGCGGCTGGTGCGGGCGAAGGCGAAGATCCGCATGGCCGGGATCCCGTTCCGGCGGCCGCCCGCTCACCTGCTGGCCGACCGGCTCGACCACACCGCCGCCGTCATCTACCTCGTCTTCAACGAGGGCTACTCGGCGTCGTCCGGCGGCGGACGTCGTCCGCCGCGACCTGTGCGAGGAGTCGATCCGGCTCGCGCGCGTGCTCGTCTCCCAGCTCCCGGGCGAGCCGGAGCCGCGCGGCCTGCTCGCGCTGATGCTCCTGCATCACGCCCGCGCCGCCACCCGGACCACGGCGGAGGGCGAGATCGTCCTGCTCGAGCACCAGGACCGCGGCCGCTGGGATGCGGCCATGATCCGGGCCGGGTCGGCCGAGCTGCGCCGGGCGGAGCGGGCCGGGGCGCCCGGGCCCTACCAGCTCCAGGCCGCGATCGCGGAGCAGCACGCGCGTGCCCGCACGTTCGCGGAGACCGACTGGGCGCGGGTCGCCGCCCTGTACGCCGAGCTGGCGGCCGTCGCGCCGTCGCCCGTCGTCGACCTGAACCACGCCGCGGCGGTGTCGATCGCCGACGGGCCGGCGCAGGGGCTGGCGCTCGTCGACGCGCTGGCCGCGGAGGGGGCGCTCGACCGCTACCACCACCTGCATGCGGCCCGGGCGGACATGCTGCGGCGGCTCGACCGCCCGGCCGACGCGCTCGCGGCCTACACCCGCGCGCTCGAGCTCGCGCCGGGCGAGGCCGAGCGCGCGTTCCTCGAGCGCCGCCGGGCCGAGATGCAGCGCGCCCTGCGCTAGCAACCCGCCGGAAGAGGTCAGACCCCTTCTGGCGGGGCCGGGCGTGTCAGTATTCTCCGCGCAATGGCGCGCAAGATCCCGTCTCTGGGCCGGTTCCTGGGCGCCCCGTCGCTCTACGCGATGGCGTACGGCGAGATCTCCTCCTCGCTCTACTACGCCCTCGGCGTGACCGCGATCTACGCGCTCTCGCTGACGCCGGTCGTCTTCCTCGCCGCCGGGATCCTGTTCGCGTTCGCGGCGGCGGCGTACGCCGAGGGCGGGGCCACGATCCCCGAGCCGGGCGGCTCGTCGGCGCTCGCCCGGCGGGCGTGGGGCGACCTGGTCGGGTTCATCGCCGGCTGGGCGACGGTGCTCGACTTCGTCATCGCGATCTCGCTCTCGGCGCTCTTCCTTCCCCACTACGTCTCCGGCGCGCTGGGGCAGCGGCCGAACGCGCTCT
Source organism: uncultured Actinomycetes bacterium (assembly GCA_963731515.1). GTDB lineage: Bacteria > Actinomycetota > Thermoleophilia > Gaiellales > JAICJC01 > JAICJC01. Next base: position 363,608 of record CAVSVU010000017.1, read on the forward strand.
CGGTGCGCGAGGCGGCCGCCTACGCCGTCGCGATCCTCGCCGTCATGACCGTCGTGCGGCTGGCCCGGCGCACCGAGATCTACACGGCCGGCGTCGTGGTGGCGGCCCTCGACCTGATCGTGCAGGTGAGCCTGGCGGTGCTCGGGCTGGCGCTGCTCTTCTCCTGGAGCTCGCTCACGCACGGCATCGACGTCGGGTCGGTGCCGACGTGGAACTCGCTCGCGTTCTCGTTCCCGATCGCGATGATCGGCTACACCGGTCTCGAGAAGGTCAGCAGCGTCGCGGCGTACGCGAAGGACCCGGAGCGATCCGTGCCCGACAGCGTCCGCTCCTCGGTCTTCACGGTCGTCATCGTCTACGCCGCGGTGGCGACGGCGGCCGCCTCGGCCTTCCCGACCCACCCCGATCCGACCAAGACCGCAGGGGGCACGTCGCTGCTCGCCACCAAGTGGGTGAACGCGCCCATGCTCGGGCTGGCGGAGCGGATCGGCACCCATGCGCCGCACGCGATCGCCGTCGCCCTGCGCATCGGCGTCGGCGCCACCGCCTGCGCGATCCTGCTGCTCGCGATCTCGACCAGCTTCTCCGGCTGCGGCCGCCTGGCCGAGGCGATGGGCCGCCACGACCAGCTGCCGGCGGTGTTCGGCCACACCAGCCGGCGGCTGCTGCACCCGCCCGCGGCCATCCTCGGCGTCGGCGTCCTCTCGGTCGGGTTCATCGTCGTCGGCGCCCTCTACCACGGCCAGGAGGCGCTGACGCTGGCGTCGCTCTACAGCTTCGGGATCCTGATCGCGTTCATGCTGACGCAGGCGGCGGTGGTGTGGCTGCGGATCGTCGAGCCCGACCTGCCGCGCCCGTTCATGATGAAGGGCAACGTGTGGATGCGGGGGAGGCTGATCCCGGTGACGTCCGTGGTCGGGACGGTGCTCGCGTTCGTCGCCTGGGTGATCGCGCTCGGGACGCATCCCGGCGCCCGCGTGGTCGGGCCGCTGTGGATGGTGGCCGGGCTCGCCGTGTACGTCGTCGTGCGGGTGCGGGCGGGCCTCCCGATCATCGAGCGCGTCGACCAGGCCTTGCCGCCGCCCGAGGACGTGACCGACGTCGCCTACTCGACCATCGTCGTCCCGCTCGAACGGCTGGACGCCGTGGCGGAGGAGACGATGGCCGCGTCGTGCCGCCTCGCGGTCGACTCGGGGGCGGTGGTCGTCGGCGTGAGCGCGATCTACATCCCGGTGAAGGAGCCGATCGACACGCCGATGCCGGAGCGGGAGCGCGAGGTGGAGGAGGTGCAGGAGCTGGCCCGGTCGCTGGCCTCGGAGTACGGCGTCGAGTACCGCTCCGTCGTCTCCCGCACCCGCAGCCCCGGCCGGCTGGTGGTCGATGCCGCCATCGAGTACGGCGCGCAGCTGATCATGGTGGGCTCGCCGTACAAGCGCCGCCTCGCCCGCAGCCTGCACGAGGAGTTCTTCGGCCAGACGGTGGATTTCATCCTCCGCAAGGCCCCGTGCCGCGTGATCGTGACGCACTTTCCGGCGGAAGTTGCAGGAGAGTCGGCAAGTGTGTAAAGTCTTGTCAACTTGAGACGCGCACACCTGCTCGATCCCGATCTCCGCCGCCTGATGACCTCCGCCGTCCTGGTGGTCGCGGGCATCGAGGCCACCGCGATCGTGCTGGCGCTGAGCGTTCTCCGGATGACCGGAAGCACGTACTGGGTCTCCGCGGTGCTCGCGGCGTCGCTCGGCCTGGCCATGCTGCTCGGCCCCTTCGGCGGCGTCGTCGCCGACCGCTACGACCGCCGGCGGGTGCTGGTGGGCGTCGCGCTGGCCGAGGCGGTCATCTTCGCGACGGCGGCCCTCGCCGCCACCCGCCCGTGGGAGCTGCTGGCGGCCGCCGCACTCGCCGCCCTCGCCGCGGTCCCGTACGGGCCCGCCCAGGCGGCGGCGGTGCAGGCCCTGATCTCGGACGAACGCCTGCCGGGGGCGAACGCGGCGTTGTTCGGTTCGAATCAGGTGGCGGTGCTGGTGGCTCCCGCGGCGGCGGGTCTCGTCTTCGCCCTCGTCGGCGGGCGCGCGGCGATGGCCGCGATCGCCCTCGCCTACGCGGGCGCGGCCCTGGCGGTGGCACGCCTCCGCGGCGACACCCGGCCCGACCCGGAGCCGCGGCGCGGCTTCGTGCGCGAGGCCTCGGCCGGGTTCGGCGCGCTCCTGCGGGCGCGGATGGTCTTCACGACCACCGTCGCCGTGGCGATCATGATCGCCGTGGACGGCGCCGTGGTCGTGGCGATGATCCCGCTCGCCGCGTCGTTCCACACCGGCGGCAGCGGCTTCGGCATCGAGATGAGCGCCTGCGGCCTGGGCATGCTGGCCGGCTCGTGGCTCGGCGGCCGCCTGACCGCCCGCCGCGATCCGCTCCACGTCTTCGCCGCCGGCTCGGCGGCATTCGGCGTGGGCATCGGCATGGTGGCGATCGCGCCGGCGTTCGGCGTCGTGCTCGCCGGCCTGGCGCTCTCCGGCGCCGGCAACGGGCTCTTCGGCACGGCCGAGATGCTGATCTACCAGCGCCACCTGCCCAACCGGCTGATGGGCCGCGTCCGGGCGGCGGCCGTCTCGATCCTGAACGGCACCTACGCGCTCTCGATGGTGTGCGCCGGCACGCTGATCCACGCCTTCGGCGTGAGCGGCGTGTTCGCGCTGGGCGGCGCCGCGGGCGCCCTGGCGACGGCCGTCGTGGTGGCCGCCGCCGTCAGGCCGAGCGTACGAGCACCGGAAGCGCTACCGGCGCAGTTCGGCTGAATCCCAGCCCGGCCACCGCGCGGGCGGCCGCCCGCACCGACCCCTCGCGGGCGGTGTGGGTGAGGATCACGATGTGCACGCCCCGGCCGGAGTGCTGCACGACCTGGGCCACCGAGACGCCCTCCTTCGCGAGCGCCTGGGCCACCTGGGCCAGCACCCCGGGCTCGTCGTCCACCTCGAAGCGCAGGTAGAAGGGGCTGCGCAGCTCGTCGAGCGGGAGCCGGTGCAGCTCCCGGTAGTAGCCGTCGTGCTGCAGGAAGCCGGTGCCGGACGTGCCGATCACGGCCAGCAGGTCGCCGATCACGGCCGTCGCGGTCTCCTCGCCGCCGGCGCCGGGCCCCTCCAGGATCACCTCGCGGATCGAGTTCCCCCGCAGCATCACGGCGTTGAACGCGCCCTGCACCGACGCGAGCGGGTGGCCGGCATCGAGCAGGCAGGGGTGCACGCGGGCGCAGACGGCGTCGCCGACCTGCATCGCCGACGCGATCAGCTTCACCTGGTAGCCGAGCTCGGAGGCGTGGCGGACGTCGACCAGGTCGAGGCCGTCGATGCCGACGTGGTCGACTTCGTCCGTGCGCACGCGGGTGTGGAAGGCGATCGAGGCGAGGATGGCGATCTTCGCCGCCGCGTCGGCGCCGGTCACGTCCTCCGTCGGGTCGGCCTCCGCGTACCCGAGCTCCTGCGCCTCGTGCAGCGCGGCCGCGTACGTGTCCCCGGCGGTGACCATGCGGGTCAGGATGAAGTTCGTGGTGCCGTTCACGATGCCGTCGATGCGGTGGACGCCGGAGACGATCAGCGACTCGCGCAGGACCTTCACGACCGGGATCGCGGCGCAGACGCTGGCCTCGAAGCGCAGCTGCACGCCGCGGCGCTCGGCCTCGGCGAAGAGCTCCTCGCCGTGGCGGGCCAGCAGCTGCTTGTTGGCGGAGACGACCGACTTGCCGGCGGCCATCAGCTCGAGCAGGTGGGTGCGGGTCGGCTCGATGCCGCCCATCACCTCGGCGACGACGCTGATCGACGGATCGTCGCGCAGGCGGGCGAAGTCGGTGGTGAGCAGGCCGTCCGGCGCCGACCGCTGCCGGGACGGGTCGCGGATGAGGGCGCCGGCGACGACGACCGGCCCGCCGGTGACCCGCTCGATGGCTTCGGCGCCCTCGCCGAGGAGGCGGTGAACGGCCGATCCGACGGTGCCGAACCCGAGCAATCCGATGCGCGTCTCGCTCATCCGCGCGACGATAGTGCACGGGCCGTTCGGGCGGGCACAGCGACCGCGCCGACGTGTACGCTTCAAGGTATGAAAGTGCTCATAGTGGGCTGCGGCCGAGTGGGTTCGGCCCTCGCCATACGGATGACCGACGACGGCAACGAGGTGACCGTGATCGATGAGGACCCCGAGGCGCTCGCGCGCCTTCCGGAGGACTGGCCGGGCCGGTTCCTCCAGGGGCACGGCCTCGACACGGACGTGCTGATCGATGCCGGCATCGAGAGCGCCGACGCGGCGATCATCGCCACGGACGGCGACAACACCAACATCGTCATCGCCCAGGTGGCTCAGAAGCGGTTCGACGTGCCCTGCGTGGTCACGCGCGTCCTCGACCCGGCCCGGGCGAAGTTCTACCGGACGCTCGGGCTGCAGACCGTCTGCGCCACGTCGGCGGTGATCGACACCGCCTTCCAGGCGATCTGCGACAACCCCGGACGCGCGGCCTAGGCAGGCGGGGCGTGTACATCCTCATCGCGGGTGGGGGCAAGGTCGGCGCCAACCTGGCCTCGAGCCTGCTCCAGATGGGGCACGAGGTGACCCTGCTCGAGAACGACCGCGAGCGCTACGCGCGGCTCGAGGAGCGGTTCGAGCACGTCGTCCGCTACGGCGACGCGACCGAGCTCTTCGTGCTCGAGCGGGCCGGGGTCGAGCGCGCCGACCTGGTCGTGGCCGTCACCGGCGACGACGAGGACAACGTCATCGTGTGCCAGGTCGCCAAGGAGAAGTACGGCGTCGCCAAGTGCATCGCGCGCGTGAACGACCCCCGCAACCAGCCGCACTTCGACATGGTCGGGGTGGGGCTGACGGTGTCGGCGACCGCCACGATCCTGGCGCTGATCGAGCACGAGCTCCCGGAGCACCAGCTGGTGAAGCTGCTCGACCTGCGCCGCGAGAACCTGGAGATCGTCGAGTTCGCCATCGACGCGGGCTCGCCCGCCGCCGGCCGGCCGGTGCGCGACCTGAACCTCCCCAACAAGTCCCGGCTGATCTCGGTCACGCGCGACGGCCGCGCCGAGATCGCCATCGGCGATACCGAGCTGCGCCCGGGCGACCTCGTGATGGCGATTCTCGAGCCCGGGGTCGAGGACGAGCTGAAACGGGTGCTCCAGGCCGTGCCCGCGTAGGGCTGCGGGCGAGGGCCGCGATGACCCCGGGGCTGATCGAGCGCTACCGCGACCGGCTTCCGGTGAGCGCCGCCACGCCGGTCGTGACGCTCGGCGAGGGCGGCACGCCGCTGCTGCACGCGCCGCGGGTGTCCGAGCGGGCCGGGTGCGACGTGTACCTGAAATACGAGGGCGCGAACCCGACCGGGTCGTTCAAGGACCGGGGGATGACGGTGGCCGTCTCCAAGGCGCTCGAGGACGGCGCCCGCGAGGCCGTGTGCGCGTCGACCGGCAACACCTCCGCGTCGGCGGCCGCGTACTGCGGCCGTGCCGGCCTGCGCCTGGCCGTCGTCCTGCCCGAGGGGGCGATCGCGCGCGGCAAGCTGGCCCAGGCCCAGATCGCCGGGGCGCGGGTGATCGCGATCCAGGGCGATTTCGACGACGCGCTCGGGCTCGTCCGCGAGCTCGTCGCCCGCCGCGACATCGCCCTCCTGAACTCGGTCAACCCGTACCGGCTCGAGGGCCAGAAGACGGCCGCGTTCGAGGTGGTGGAGCAGCTCGGCCGCGTGCCCGACTGGGTGGCGCTGCCGGTCGGGAACGGCGGCAACATCACGGCCTACTGGATGGGCTTCGGCGAGATCGGCGCCGCGCCGCGGCTGCTGGCCGGCCAGGCCGAGGGGGCGGCGCCGCTCGTGCACCGCGCGCCGGTGCCGAACCCCGAGACGGTGGCGACGGCGATCCGGATCGGGAACCCCGCCCGCCTGGACGAGGCGCTGGCCGCGCTGGCGGAGTCCGACGGCGGCGTCCGCGCGCTCCCCGACGCGGCCATCCTGGCCGCCTACCGGCTGCTGGCGCAGGGCGAGGGCGTGTTCTGCGAGCCGGCCTCGGCGGCGTCGGTCGCCGCCCTGCTCGAGGCGAGCGCCGACGGGCTGGTCGAGCCGGGCGCGACCGTCGTCTGCGTGCTCACCGGCCACGGCCTCAAGGATCCCGACACGGCCGGCGCCGAGGGAGCCGAGATCCTGCGCTGCCCGCCGCAGATCGACCGGCTCGAGGAGGTCGCCTTCGCCGCCGGGTCGGAGCCCGTCCTTGCCTGACCGGCTCACGGTGACGGCGCCGGCGTCGTCCGCCAACCTGGGGCCGGGGTTCGACTGCCTGGCGGTGGCGCTCGAGCTGCGGAACGAGGTCGTCGTGTCCGCGGCGGGCGGCGACGGCGTCGCCGTCCACGTCGAGGGCGAGGGCGCCGGCGGCGTCGCGGCCGACGCGTCCAACCTGTTCGTGCGGGCGTTCGCCGCTGCCGGCGCCGATCCCGCGGGGCTCTCGTTCGCGATGCGAAACCGCGTCCCGCTGGCGCGCGGGCTGGGCTCGAGCGCGGCGACGATCGCCGCCGGAGTCGCGGCGGGGCTGGCGTGGTGCGGGCGCGACGCCGACCCGCTGCCGGAGGCGGCCGCCCTGGAGGGGCACCCCGACAACGTGGCGGCGGCGCTCCTCGGCGGCGTGACGGTGGCCTGGACGGCGGGTGAGGAGGCCCGGGCGCTGCGGCTGCGCTCGTGCCCGGTCGAGTTCGTGTGCGTGGTCGCACCGGACGAGCTCGAGACGGCCCGTGCGCGGGCGGCCCTGCCCGCGCAGGTCGCGCACGCGGACGCCGTGCACACGGCCGCCCGGGCGGCGCTCCTGGTCGCGGCGCTCGACGCCGGCAGGGCGGACGCCATCGCCGATGCGCTGGACGACCGTCTGCACGAGCCGTTCCGGGCCCCGCTCGTGCCGCTGCTCGCGGCCGTCCGGGCGCGCATCGCCGACCTCCCGGCCTACGGTGCCACGCTCTCGGGCGCGGGGCCGTCGGTGCTCGTCTGGTGCGAGCCCGGGAGCGGCGACGCGGTTGCCGCCCGGCTCGACGGCCTCGGCGCGCGGGCGCTCCCGCTCGCCGTCGCCGACCGCGGCGTCACCGTCGGCTAATCAGGTGCCAGGCACCGGCACGGTGCCTGGCACCGGTCCGGCCGGCGGTCAGCCCTTGCGGTGCACGTCCGGCCCGCGCCGACCCAGCGCGGCGTATGCCAGGGTCTGGAGCGAGGAGTTCAGCTCGTGCAGCTCGTCCGCGATCCGGTTCAGCCCCTCGAGCCGGTCCATGCGCCGGCCGATCACCTCGAGCTCGTGGCGGAGCAGGTCGATCCGCTCGAGCAGCGTGTCCAGGCGGCGGTCGCCCTCGTCCATCACTGCGGCACCACCGTCTCGGCCGCGAGCCCGGCCAGCTCGTCCGGCGCCGCCGTCGCGAGCCCCAGCTCCGCCGCGACGGCGAGCTCGCCCGCGTCGCGGGTGACGACGACCGTCTCGGCCGGCGCCGCCCCCAGGTCGGAAGCGAGGCGGGCAGCCGCCTCGCCGCCTCCGGCGGCGATCGCCTCGACCCTGCGGGCGAGGCCGAGATGGTGGACGACGATCCGGGCGGCCTCTTCGGGGCCCGCCGACCAGCAGCCGATCCGCACCCCACGCGCCTGGAGCGTGCGCAGCGCGGCGTTCAGGCCCGGGCTGGGCCGCAGGTGCAGGGGGATGTGGTCCTCGTAGAAGCGGATCAGCTCCCCGCGCCAGTCGATGTCCGACCCGGCCCACTCGTCCAGCGCGCGGAGCGTCCCGGCCCGGTCGGCGGGCAGCGCCTCGGCGTCGAGCGGCTTCACCCGCCCCAGCTTGCGGGCGATGTGGGCGACGGCCGCCGTGAAGAGCCCGTCCGTGTCGCCGAGCGCGCGCTCCGAGAGGATGACCGCCTGCATGCCCGGTCAGCGTAGCGGTCCCGCGGCGGGGGCATGTCACACGGCGCGTGACGGTTCCGGCGCGCAATCGCGACCGCATCGGTCTGGAGCCGTGACGGGAGCCGGCGACACGATGGGCTTGCTCCCGTCCCCCCGAAAGGACCCCCAATGATGCTCCGAGCCCTTGCGCTGGGCGCTGCCGTCACGGCATCGCTTCTCGCCGCGGCGCTCGTCCCGGCCGTCGCCCATGCCGGGACGTACTCCATCTCGCTCGACACCGCCCGCCAGACCGGCGGTTGGACGTTCTCCCACGACGACGGCTTCTCCGGCTGCTCGCTCCAGTTCCACGCCGGCCCGTGCGCCGACGCCGACGTGCCCAGCCCGACGCCGCTTCGCATCTTCGCTTTCGGCCACGCCGGCAACCTCGCCAACGCGTGGTGGCAGTGGGACGCCCCGGCCACCACGACGATCGCGTCCGGCTCGGTGTCGCTCTCCTACCGCACGGCCGTGAGCGGGCTGACCGCCTACATGAAGGCCCGCCTGCGCACCGAGACGTTCCCGTCCTCGCCGCAGCTGCACGCCTCGACCGACGACGGCACGACGACGTGGTCGATCCCGGCCGGCAACCAGGTGGTCGGGGTCTTCCTGAAGACCGACGACGAGCACAACTTCGCCGACAAGTGGAGCAACAACGTCGAGATCACCGGCCTGACCGCGAAGCTCACCGACGACACCGCCCCCGCGGTTGCCGTCTCCGGCCCGCTGGCCGACGGCACCTGGCACAACGAGGGCCAGCCCGTGCCGCTCACCGTCGCCGCGACCGACGCCGGCGCAGGCGTCGCCGGGGCGGCGATCACCTCGGCCGGCACCGCCCTCGACTCCGACGCGGTCGCGCCGCAGCCCGGCCTGCATGCCGGCCTCACGTCCTACTCCCAGAACCTCTCGGCGACGCCCGCGGCGCTCGGCGACGGCATCGCACACGCTCGACGTCGAGGTCACCGACGCCGCCGGCGAGCGCACCGTGACGCCCGTGGTCGTGAACGTCGACGCCCACCCGCCGGTCGCCACCGGCACGGCGCCGGCCACGACGACCGACCAGCGCGCGCCGGTGTCGTTCTCGGTCGACCCCGGCCCGAGCGGCCTGGGCCAGTTCGAGGCCAGCGTCGACGGGAATCCGATGACGATCGCGGGCAACACGGCGTCGTACACGCCGGCCGCCGACCTTGCCTACGGCACCCACACGGTCAGCTGGCACGCGACCGACGGCGCCGGCAACGTGCGCGACGGCCTCTGGACGTTCACCGTCAACGACGCTGTCGCTCCGGTGCTCTCCGACGTGCGCCCCGATGCGGGCTCCTCGTCCTCCGACGCGACGCCGGTGATCTCCGCCGCCGTGGCGGACGCGGGCGTCGGCGTCGACCCGGCGTCGATCGAGATGACCGTCGACGGCATCGACGTGTCCGCGCAGGGCGCGTTCGCCGGCGGCCGCTTCAGCTATACGCCGGCAACCGATCTCGGCTTCGGGTCGCACACGGTCTCGATGACCGCGAGCGATACGGCCGGCAACCGCTCCGCGCCGCTCACGTGGTCGTTCGACGTCGCCGACGAGACGCCGCCGTCGGTCACCGACCGCACGCCGATCGCCGGCAGCACCGTGCCCGGGGCGTCCGCGATCGGGTTCGGCCTCCGCGACACCGGCTCCGGCGTCGATCCGGACACCGTGCACGTGCTCGTCGACGGCTCCGACGTCACCGCCTGGGGCACCCTCGCCTCGGGGCAGTTCCGCTACGCCCCCGGCAGCCTGGCGGCGGGCGTCCACACCGTCTCGGTGACGGCCGCCGACCGGGCCGGCAACGTGGCCGGGCCGGTCGAGTGGGAGTTCGCCGTCGCCAGCCCGGCCGACCTGCACCTGGCCGCGCAGACGTCGACGTCGATCGTCGCGGGCGGCAAGGTGACCATGCGCTTCGTCGCCCGTGACGGCGTCGCGCCCATGGCGGGCACCCGGGTCGTGATCGCGTCCCGTCCCGCCGGCGGTACCGGCTTCCACACGCTGCGCACGATGACGACGAGCGCTGACGGCGCCGTCTCGTGGATCGCCGCACCGCTGCGGAACACCGTCTACCGGGCCGAGCTCGCGGACGCGCCGACGGTGCGGGCGTCGCGGACGGTCGCCGTCCGCCAGCGGGTCGCCCTCGTCGCCGACCGCCTCCGCGTCCATCGCGGCGGAGCGGTGCGGCTGAGCGGCCTCGTCTCGCCGGGCCATCCCGGCGCGCTGGTGTCCGTCCAGCTCCTGACGGCGTCCGGGTGGCGCACCGTCGCGACCCCGCGGCTCGGCATCGCCTCGCACTATGCGAAGACGGTTGTCGCCGGCGTCCGCGGCCGCTACGTCCTGCGGGTGGTCGCCCGGGCGACCGCGACGAACGCCGCGGGCCGCAGCCGCACCATCACCGTCCGGGCGAGCTAGCCCGGAACCGCGACGCGCCCGGGGCGACCCGGGCGCGTCGCCCTGCGCCGGGAGGCCGGACCCCGTACCATTGGCGCCTTCCAAACCCTGGCAGGAGGATCCATGAGAACGAAACTGTCGATCCTGGCGGCGGTCGTCGCCGTCGGAGCAGTTGGTGCCGGCATCGCCCAGGCGGCGTCGGCCAGGAGCCACCACACGGTGACGCCGGCGGCGGCGCCGACACACGCCAGCGCCCAGGTGCTGTTCGCGGTCGTCGGCAAGATGGGCGCGCTCAACCGCGGGCTCGGCGTCGCGTCGGCCGGAGTCATCTCGGGTACCGCCGGCAGATACCACGTGTTCTTCAACCGCGGGGTCAGGAAGTGCGCGTATGTCGCCACCATCGGGACGACCGGCTCCTCGGGGCTCCCGCCGATCGGTGAGATCAGCGTGGTGGGCCTGGCCGGGCACAAGGCGGGCGTCTTCGTCAGGACGGTCGACTCGACCGGCAACCCGGAATATCTGCCGTTCCACCTCGTCGTCACCTGCCCGCCGCTCTGAGCCGGTAGGCACCGGGAGGGGCCGCCCGGCCCCTCCCGGGCACCTCCGGGCGCCCCGGTAGAATCCGTCGGGTGAGCGCCTCGTCGATCGCAGCCCGTCCTCGTCTCGCCACCGCGAGGTGAGCGCGGCGGGCGCCGCCACCAACTCCCTGCTCGACGCGCTCAACCCCCAGCAGCGCGAGGCCGTCGTGCATACCGACGGGCCGATGCTGGTCGTCGCCGGCGCGGGGTCGGGCAAGACGCGCGTCCTCACACACCGGGTCGCGCACCTGATCGAGTCGGGCGCCGCCGCGCCCGGCGAGATCCTCGCGATCACGTTCACGAACCGGGCCGCGAACGAGATGAAGGAGCGCGTCCAGCAGCTGGTCGGCGGCCGCACCGCCGCCCGGATGTGGGTGATGACGTTCCACGCCGCCTGCGGCCGCCTGCTCCGCCGCGACGCCGAGCGGCTCGGCTACCGGTCGAGCTTCACGATCTACGACCAGGCCGACCAGGTGCGGCTGGTGAAGGCGTGCATCGAGGAGCTCGAGCTCGACCCGAAGCGATTCGCGCCGCGCGCCGTCCATTCGGCCATCTCGCGGGCGAAGGACCGGCTCCTGACCGCCGAGGGCTACGGCGACCAGGTCGGCAACTTCTTCGAGCAGACGGTCGCGAGCGTGTACGCGCTCTACCAGCGCCGCCTGTACGCCGCGAACGCCATGGACTTCGACGACATGATCCTCCAGGCCGTCCTCCTGCTCGAGGCCGACGAGGAGGCGCGGGCCGCGTGGCAGGAGCGCTTCAGCCACGTCATGGTGGACGAGTACCAGGACACGAACCACGCCCAGTTCCGGCTGCTCTCGGTCCTCGCCGCGAAGCACCGCAACATCGCCGTCGTCGGCGATCCCGACCAGTCGATCTACGCGTTCCGCGGCGCCGACATCCGCAACATCGCCGAGTTCGAGCACGACTTCCCCGGCGCGCGCGTCGTGGCGCTGGAGCAGAACTACCGCTCGACGCAGGCGATCCTGGACGCCGCCAACGCCGTCATCGCCCGCAACCCCGACCGGCGGCCGAAGCGGCTCTGGTCCGATCTGGGGCGGGGGCTCCCGGTGCGCGTCGTCGAGGCCGACGACGAGCACGCCGAGGCCCGCTTCGTCGCGGGCGAGATCACCAGGGCGCTGGACGAGGGCGCCGGGCCGGCCGACGTCGCGGTCTTCTACCGGATGAACGCCCAGTCGCGCGTGCTCGAGGACGTGCTCGTCCGCCAGGGCATCGGCTACCGCGTCGTCGGCGGGCCGCGCTTCTACGAGCGGGCCGAGATCAAGGACGCGATCGCCTACCTGCAGGTGATCCACAACCCGGCCGACGAGGTGTCGCTGCGCCGGATCGTGAACCAGCCCCGGCGCGGCATCGGGACGGCGTCACTCGACCGCCTGGCGGCACACGCCGCCGAGATGAACTGGACGCTGCTCGAGGCGATCGACCACTCGAGCGCCGTCCCGCTCGGCACGGCCGCCGCCGGCCGGGTACGCGAGTTCGCCGCGCTGCTCGAGGATCTGCGCGAGGTCGCGGCGACGGCGTCGCCGGCGGAGCTGCTGGAGCAGGTGCTCGGACAGACCGGCTACAGGGCGATGCTCGAGGCGGAGCGCACGTTCGAGTCGCAGGGCCGGATGGAGAACCTGGACGAGCTCGTCGGCGTCGCCCGCGAGTTCGCCGATCGCGGGGAGGAGGACGCGTCGCTGGCGACGTTCCTGCAGGAGATCTCGCTCTACTCCGACTCCGACACGCTCAACGAGCCGCGGCCCGAGGTCACGCTGATGACGATCCACAACGCCAAGGGGCTCGAGTTCCCGATCGTGTTCGTGATCGGCCTGGAGGAGGGGCTGTTCCCGCACCAGCGCTCGCTGGACGAGGGCGACGAGGCCGAGGAGCGGCGGCTCTGCTACGTCGGGATGACGCGGGCGCAGCAGTCGCTCGTGCTCACGCACGCCCACAGCCGCACGATCTTCGGCATGCGCGGCTACAACCTGCCGTCGCGGTTCCTGAGCGAGCTGCCCTCCGACGAGATCGAGCGCGAGCGCCGCGCACCGGCCTGGCAGGCGCCGCCGATGCCGGCGGGGATGCGGACGCCGGAGCAGCCGGTGCCCGAGCTGTCGATCGGCGACGACGTGCGCCACGCGACGCTGGGCGAGGGAACGGTGATCGGGATCGACCGCGACGTCGTCGCGGTGCGTTTCCGCGAGGACGGCTCGGAGCGGCGGCTGATGCTCGGCTACGCGCCGCTCGAGCGGATCTAGGCCGCCCGCCTTCAGCCTTCCCGGTCCGCCTCCGCGGGGCGCGAGGCAGGGGGGCCGCCCGGTCGCGGCGGCGAGCGCAGCGGCCGGAGCTGGCGGTAGAACTCCCGAATCGGCGTTCGCATCCCCAACGGAACGCCGCACCGCGCGACCGGTCTGGCGGGCACGCCCTGAACCATGGTCAGCGGAGGCACCGACTGGCTGACCACGCTTCCCGCGGTCACCACCGCGCCGTGCCCGATCCGGACGTTGGGCAGGATGGTGACGTTCGGACCGATGAAGACATCGTCCTCGATCACCACCGCCGGCTCGTCCTCGCCCCGGAACGTGTCGCTCTCGCGGAAGTGCGCGATGATCAACGTCCGGTGGCCGACGACGACGCCGTTGCCGATGCTCAGGCGGTGCGGGTAGGCGGTCTCGAGGATCGCATCGGTCCCGATGAAGACCCCCGAGCCGATCCGGACGCCCCTCCACCGGTGGAGGCGAACTCGAAGCGACTCCGACCCCGGGGCGTACAGCGCGCACACCTGCAGGAGACGATTCCTCGCGCCCTGGACGCGATTCTCAACGGAGGGCACGCGCCGTCACCCTCGAACCGTCGAGCTCGGCGGCGTTTCCGTCTCAGCTCCCGATCTGTGCGGCAAGGTGGCGTGTCAACGGGCCGACCACCGTCAGCTCCTCCGGCGGCAGCCCACTGAAATCGAGCTCGGTCTCGTAGCGCGCCTCGAGCGCCGAGATCAGCTCCAGCAGACCGAACGAGTCGATCACGCCCTCGACCAGGAGGTCGAGGTCATCCGGAACGGCCTCCGGATCACGGCCGACGGCGGCCAGGGGCTCGACGAGCGTCTCGAGCATCGCCGAGCGAACATCGACCACGTTCACCGTCACGGCGGGGCGGCCTCCGCGAGAATGGCCTCGAGCGCGCGCCGGTCGATCTTGCCGTTCGAGTTCAGTGGCAACGCTGGCATCTCGCGGATCTGTCGAGGAACCATGTACGGCGGGAGCCTCGAGGCAAGCACCGTTCGGACTCCCGCTGCGTCGACCCCGCCACCGGCGACAAACGCTACCACACCGGCTGCGCCGCTCCCCGTGCGCGGCCACGCCACGGCGGCCACCGAGTCGCGGCCGGTTGCGGCCCGCAGCGCCGCCTCGATCTCGAGCAGCTCGACCCGGTGGCCGAGGATCTTGACCTGATGGTCCAGACGTCCCAGGTACGACAGCGGCGCGTCCGGGGTGCGCCGGGTGACGAGGTCGCCGGTGCGGTAGTACGTCGCCGGCGTTCGCCGGCGGAGTCACGAATGCGGCCGCGGTTCGCTCCGTGTCGTTCCAGTAACCGAGTGTGACCTGATCGCCGGCCATGAGCAGCTCCCCCGGCTCACCAACGGGGACCTCGTGCAGCGCCGGATCGGCAAGCATCACGTCGAGGCCCGCGAACGGCTCGCCGATCGGGACGATCCCGTGGATGCAGTGGGGTCGTGACTCCTCCCCCCGCCAGCGGTAGACCGTGCAGGCGACCGTGACCTCGGTCGGCCCGTAGAGGTTCTCGAGGGTGGATCCCGGCGCAGCCGCGCTCCACGCCTCCGCCAGCTCCAGCGGCAGCGGCTCACCGCAGAAGAGGCTCCAGCGCAGGCTCGGGAAGCTCCCGGGCGCGAGGCTGCCCAGGCGGCGCATGAACATCGCCACGGACGGGACCGAGAACCAGACGGTCAGCTCGTGCTCGCGAATGAAGCCCGCCGGGTTCACGACGTCGGCCCGCGACGGGCAGACCAGGCACGCGCCGGCCTCCCAGGCCATGAACTGGTCGAAGACGGAGAGGTCGAACGTGAGGTCGAACATCTGCGACAGCCGGTCGGCCGATGTCAGCCGGTACCGGGCGGCCAGACGCGAGATCAGGGCACGGACGTTCGCGTGGCTGACGGCGACGCCCTTCGGGACTCCGGTGCTCCCGGACGTGAACATCAGGTAGGCGAGTGCGTCGCGCTCGACCGTCGTGCACGGCGTGAGCATGGCGCGGCCCTCCCGCGCGTTCACCACGGGATGCCGGGAGTCGATCGACACGGTGGGATCGATCCCCTCATCCGCCACGACGAGGGTGTCGGCGACCCCATCCGTCAGAACGGCCGGTAGCTGCGCGAAGCCCGCGCTGTCCGCGATCACCGCCGCCGCGCCCGACCGCTCGAGGATCACCCGGTTGCGGTCGGCGGGGAACGCGGTGTTCAACGGGACGTACGTGGCGCCGGCCATCAGCGTCCCGAGCACGCCCGCGTAGGCGGTCGGAGTCCGCTCCGCCAGGATCGCGACCCGCGGCGCGTCGCTCACGGACTCGGCGATTCGCAGTGCCCGATCGGCCATCTGCGCGTACGTCAGGGTGCCGCCGTGCCAGCGCAGGCACGGGCTGTCCGGAGAGCTTTCGACCGACCGGAGGAACCCGGTCTGTGCAGCGAGGGTGGAGGTGGGGGGCATCCAGATCCTGTCACCCGGAGCCTATCCCGGGCGCGCACTCTCGCCGCCGGCGCTGCGGCCCGGTATCCTTGCCGCGGGCGCTCGCGCGCACGGCGGTTCGTCGGGATATCCCGGAAGGCGCGCAGTTCCTCGGATTCCGCTGGAGAAAAGGCGGAGTCCGGCACCTCACGGGGCGGTTAGCTCAGTTGGGAGAGCACCAGCTCGACAAGCTGGGGGTCACTGGTTCGAGCCCAGTACCGCCCACCTCTCGGAAGCCCGCTCCTGGAGCGGGCTTCCGTGTTTCAGCTCGTTGGCTCGCCGGTGGCGCCTACGGAGCGATGACGAGCCGCCTGATGTGTCGGCCGCCGGGGATGCTGAAGTCCCATCTGAGGTCGGCGGTGCCGCCCGGGAAGTTGCCGGTCAGGCGGCCGGTGACGAGATAGCGATCGGGGCCGAGTGCTTCGGCGCCCGTGATCTCGGTCGTGTAGGTGTATTTCGAGGCTGCGCCAGTCTGCCAGGCCCGGATCTCGGCCGTACCGTGCCGTTCTTCGCCCTCGTCGATGACGGTGGCGTCCTCGGCGAAGAGGCCGACGATCGATTCGATGTCGCGCTCGCCGTCGCGTTCGAAGTAGCGCGAGACGACGTCGGGGAGTTCGGTCGACATGTGTCCTCCTTCGCCGGTGGGAGTGGGCGGCACGGTCAGCGGAGTGTCGGCTCGGTGCCGCCCGGCCGCAGGAGCGGCACGGCTGCCCAGCAGTAGCGGGCGGCGATCGAGCGGTAGGGGCGGAAGCGATCGCCGAGGGGTTCGAGTTGTTTCGGGGTCGGGGCTGGTTCGAGTTGCCAGGCCAGGGCGTAGCCCTGACGGACGCCGAGATCGTCGACGGGCCAGACGTCGAGCCGGCGCAGCTGGAACATCAGGTACATCTCGGCAGTCCAGCGGCCGATGCCGCGCACGGTGACGAGCCGGGCGATCAGTTCCTCGTCGCTGCGTGCGGATGTCCGCGTGAGGACGACCGTTCCGTCGAGGACCTTGGCGGAAAGGTCGCGGAGCGAGGCGAGCTTGTTCGCAGACAGGCCGGCGGCGCGGAGTGCCGCGTCGGGTGTTGCGGCCACCGTCGCGGGCGTCAATACGTCGCCGACGGTCGTTCGTAGCCGGCCGTGGATTGCCTGCGCGGCCCGTCCCGCCAGCTGCTGGTAGACGATGGCGCGGACGAGCGCCCCGAACGGGCCGTCCGGGTCGCGCGGGCGATGGGTTATCGGTCCGACGCGGGCGACGAGCTGCGCGAGCACGGGATCGCGTGTGGAAACCTCGTCGATCGCAGCTTGGAGCGATGTGCGCGCCACGGTCAGGACTTCGGGATGGTGCGGACACTCTCGATAACCCGCTCGGCGCACGAGGCCGGGTCTCCGCGGTCCGGGCGGCGGCTACGACTCACTCGGCCAGCCGCGCAAGGAGCTCTCGCATCAGCGTTCGCTCGCCGACTGTGAGCGGGCTGCCGGCATCGTCGATCGCCGCCGCAACCGACTCGAGCGCCTGCCGCGCGGCGGGGGCATTCAGAGGCGACGTGTCCGTCGGGACGTCGCTGATCGAGGCGAGCACGCTCTCGCGCATACGCTCGGACAGGCCGAGATCACGCTACCGACGGTACAAGACGAACGCCGATCAGGACAGAGGGATCGGGCCCGGCACTACGCCTGCTCGATCCGGAGCCGGTTGCCGGCCGGATCGCGCACCGCGGCGTCGCGCACGCCCCACGGCTGGCTGGCGGGCTCCGACAGCACCTCGACGCCGGGCGTCTCGGCGATCCTGGCGAAGGTCGAGTCGAGGTCGTCCACGCGGAAGTGGGCCGGGTACAGCTCGCCCTTGGCGAGCTGCGCGGCGATGGCGTCGCCGTCCTCCTCGGAGCGGCCCGCGTGCGGCTGCGACAGGACGATCCCGATCTCGGGCTGGCTCTCGCTGACGAGGGTGATCCACCGGAACCCTCCCTGGGCGACCTCGAACTTCACGGTCAGGCCGAGGGTGTCGCGGTAGAAGGCGAGGGCGGCGTCGGGGTCGTCGACGAGGATGTGCACGGTGCTGAGTGAGATGGTCATGGCACCGATGCTACGCGCGCCCGGCGGCGGATGCTTCTCCGAAACTGATCTCGTCGACGGGCCGCCGGCCGCCGCGCCTGCGCGGCCGGGTCACCACCATCATCTGGCACGGGGCCACGACCCGGAACTCGTCGTGGTCGCGGGCCCGGTAGGTGGACGGCGTCTCGCCGACGAGCTCGGTGAACCGGGCGGAGAACGAGCCGAGGCTCGTGCAGCCGACGGCGAAGCAGACCTCGGTCACGCTCAGGTTGCCCTGGCGCAGGAGCGCCTTCGCCCGTTCGATGCGCCGGGTCATGAGGTACGAGTAGGGCGTCTCGGAGTACGCCTCGCGGAAGCGGCGGCTGAAGTGCCCGTCCGACATCAGCGCCGTGCGGGCGAGCGCTGCGACGTCGAGCGGCTGCGCGTACTCGCGGTCCATCCGGTCGCGGGCCCGGCGCAGGCGGCGCAGCTCGTCGAGGTCGACGCTCATGCCCGCATTCTGCCTAAGCTGGGGTCGCGAATGCGACCGCTCGACGAACAGACCATCCTCGTCACCGGGGCGACCGACGGCCTCGGGCGGGCGCTGGCCACCGACCTGGCCGCGTCGGGCGCCGACGTCCTCGTCCACGGGCGTGACGATGGTCGCGGTCGCGACACGCTGGCCGAGATCCGCGCCCGCACGCCCGACGCCCGCGTCCGGTTCCTGCGTGCCGATCTCGCGTCGCTCGCGGAGGTGCGCGACCTGGCCGCCGAGGTGGAGCGCGAGACGGACCGCCTGGACGTCCTCGTGAACAACGCCGGGATCGGTGCGACGACACGCGGCGACGAGCGGCGCGAGGAGAGCCGGGACGGCCACGAGCTCCGCTTCGCCGTGAACTACCTCGCCGGATACCTGCTCGCGCGCCGGCTGCTGCCGCTCCTCGAGCGCTCGGAGCCGGCGCGGATCGTGAACGTGAGCTCCGCCGGGCAGACGCCGATCGACTTCGACGACGTCATGCTCACGCACGGCTACGACGGCGGCCGTGCGTACTGCCAGAGCAAGCTGGCGCAGGTGATGTTCACGTTCGACCTGGCGGACGAGCTCGACGGGCGCGGCGTCACGGCGACCTGCCTGCACCCGGCCACCTACATGCCGACCAAGATGGTGATCGAGGCCGGCACGACCCCGGCGAGTCCGCTGGAGCAGGGGCTGCGCGCGACCCGGCGGCTGGTCGCCGACCCGGAGCTCGACGACGTCACCGGCGTCTACTTCAACGGCCTCCGCCGGGCGGAGCCCGACCCGCAGGCGCACGACGCCGACGCCCGCAGGCGGCTGCGCCGGCTCAGCGACGAGCTCTGCGGCCTCGCCTGAGCCTCAGTGCGGCGTCCACTCGCCGCGGTCGGCGGCGTAGCGGGCCAGGATCGCCAGCACCCCCCGGATCCGGCGGCGCACCTCGGGGTCGGCCACCATCCCGTCGTCCCCGACCCGCTGGCGGGGCACGGCGATGTGGCCGCACGCCTCGGTGACGATGTCGGCGTGGATCGTGCGCAGGACGGTCTCGAGCGACGCGTGGGCGTGGGCGGCGCGCGTCGGCGAGCCGGACGCGTTCACCCATGCGACCGGCTTGCCGTACATCTCCGGGCCGCCGACCGACCAGTCGAGCAGGTTCTTGAACGTGCCCGGGAGCGCGCCCGCGTACTCGGGAGTGCAGATGAGCACGGCGTCGGCCGCGCCGATCCGCGCCCGCAGGCCGGCGACCGCGGGCGGCAGCGGGTCGTGGTCGTCGTCCGGGTTGAAGTGGGGGAGGTCGGTCATCCCCGCGTAGAGCTCCGCCGCGACGCCGTCCGGCGGGTCGGATGCCGCGGTGCGCAGGAGCGCGCTGTTCGTCGACGCGCCGCGCGTGCTCCCGGAGACGAGCAGGATGCGGGTGTGAGGCGGGATGGGGTTCGCAGCCATCCGCGCAACCTAGCGGCCACCCGTACCGGATAGAGTCGCCGGAATGCCTCCCTCCGACCACCTGCTCGAGTTCGCGCTGACGGCGTTCGTGCTGATCGTCGTGCCCGGACCGAGCGTCCTGTTCGTCGTCAGCCGGGGCGTTGCGCTGGGGCGGCGGGCGGCGCTGGCGACGGTCGCAGGCAACACCGCGGGCGTGATGGTGCAGGCCGGGCTCGTCGCCCTCGGCCTGGGGACGCTCGTCGAGCGCTCCGACGCCGCCTTCACGGCGGTGAAGCTCGTCGGCGCCGTCTACCTCGTCGTGCTGGGCCTGCGCATGCTCCGCAACCGCCACGGCCTCGCCGGGCTGCACGATGCGACCGAGGTACCGAAGGGCACGCGCCGGATCGTCCGCGAGGGGTTCGTCGTCGGGCTCACGAACCCGAAGGCGGCCATCGTCTTCACGGTCGTCCTGCCCCAGTTCGCCGATCCGTCCCGCGGCCACGTCCCCCTGCAGCTGCTCGTCCTCTGCGGCATCTTCCTCACGATCGGCGTGCTCTCCGACAGCGCCTGGGCGATCGCCGCGGGCACGGCCCGCAACTGGATCGCGCAGCTCGCGCGGCCGGCTCGAGGCGATCGCCGGCGCCGGCGGGGTGGTGCTGATCGGCCTCGGCCTGCGCCTGGCCGTCACCGGCCGCCGCGACTGAAGATCAGTTACAGCCGGCGCTGCCCGAGTCCAGGACGGAGCCGGTCGTCGAGATCATCTTCCAGCCGTAGCCGGCCGGGTGCAGGGTCAGCTCGAGGACGCCGAAGTCGCCGCCGGCGCTGGCCTGCACGTTCGTCGACCCGTTCAGCGATCCGTGGTCCTCGCCGCCCGTGCCGACGATGAACTGGCGGACGCCGTGGGGGTCGGCGTTGCCGCTCGCGTCCTGCGGCGCGAAGCGCGCGTACGTGTGGATGTGGCCGTTCAGGACGATGTCCGCGTCGGCGTTGCGGAGCGTCTGCCAGAAGTAGGCGTACTTCGAGCTCGCGCTGCCGGTGCCGTCGTAGTACGGCTCGTGCCAGTAGGCGAGCGTGCACCTGCTCGTTCCCAGGTGTGACTGCAGGAACCGGCCCTGGGGCGAGCCGGCGTCGCAGCCGCCCACGTCGGCGCACTCGCCGTTCAGCGCGATCATGTGCCAGGCGCCGATGTTCCACGAGTAGTCGCCCTGCGCGTTCCCGGCCGCCGAGCCGAAGTAGCGGAAGTAGCCGGCCGCGTTCGGCGCGCAGTCGCTGCCGCCGCTCGTCTGGTACTCGTGGTTGCCCGGCACCGGGTGGATCTTGGCCTTGAATCGGCCCCAGGAGGGGTCGAACGACGCCTCGAACGCGCTGAAGCCGCCGCAGCCGTACTGGTCGTCGCCCAGCGTGAGCACGGCCGCGATGGCCGGGTCGGTCCTCGATGATGTCCGAGGTCGCCATCTGCCGGCACGCCGACGCGGTGCCCTGCCCGCCGTTGAAGTCGCCCGAGGTCGGGTCGCAGGCGATGTCGCCGGCGGCGGCGATCACCGGATCGCCCGCCGCGGGCATGACCACCGCGACCTGGGGCGTGCGCGGCGAGCGGTTGCCCGAGGAGTCGAACGCATCGACGGCGTAGCGGTACGTCTTCCCGGCCCTCGCCGTCCTGTCGGTGTAGGTCGTGTGGCCGCCGAAGACCGTGGCGACGAAGACGCCGCCGCGGTAGATCGTGTAGCCGGCGACCGCGCGATTGTCGGCCGAGGCGTGCCAGGAGAGCGCGACCTTCGTCTGCGAGGCGGCCTGCGCGCGGAAGCCTGACGGGACGGCCGGCGGCCGCCCGTCGCCGGACGGCGATGTGAGGGTGAGCGCGTCGGCCTGGAAGCTGTCGCCCGCGACCGCGCGCGACGTCTGGACGACCCGGAGCGAGATCGCGTCGCCTTTGCGCTTGGCCGTGTAATTCACCGCCGGGAAGGCGCGCCACGCGTCGATGGGCTTGATGCATCCTGACCGCTGGCCGGCGACGCGCCCGGCCGGTGTCATCTCGAGCAGCTTCAGGCAGACGGTTCGCCCGGCCCGGCCGGAGCGCACAGTACGCGCGGGCGCGGTAGAGGCGGCCGGCGGCCGTGGGCGTGGGGTTGGGGCTCGCGATGATCGAATAGGTCGTCCCGCCCGTGCGGGAGACGCGAACGGCATGGCCGCCGCCGCGGCCGTCAGGCCGCAGGGCAAGCGCCGCCCGCACGCCCTTCCAGCCGGCGAGCGTGCCCGCCCCCGACCCCTCGAAGCCGCCGTTCGGGAGCAGGTTCGTGGTCGCGAAGGCCGGGCCTGCCGCCATGGCGACGGCGAGGACGGACGCGGCGAGGACGCCGTACCGGAGACTCTTGCGTGACACCCGCTCCATCATCCGGGCGCCTCGGGGTGCGGTCAACCGTCCGCCTCGAGCGGCATCACCACGTCGGCCTGCTCGATCACGAGGGGATCGTGGGTCGCGCACACGATGGTCGCCCCGTGCCGGCGGGCGGCCTCGGCGAGCATGCGGCCGACCACGGCCGCGTTCACCTGGTCGAGCCGCGAGGTCGGCTCGTCGACGAGGAGCAGGTCGGGCTCGCAGGCGAGCGCACGGGCGATCGCCACCCGCTGTCGCTCGCCGGCCGAGAGCCGGGCCACCCGGTGCTCGAGGCGATGGCCGAGACCGACGCGGGAGAGCCAGGTCGAGGCCGTCTCGGCGGCCGCCTCGCCCTCGCCGAGCCCGCGCATCGCCATCGCCAGGGTCACGTTCTCGGTGGCGGACAGGTAGTCGACGAGCCCGGCCTCCTGTGCGACCACGGCCACGTGGCCGCGCCGGAACGCTGCCGCCGCCGCCCGGTCGAGCCCGCCGATCGCCTGCCCCAGCACGACCACGTCGCCCGAGCTCGGGTGCTCCATCCCGGCCAGGAGCCGCAGCACGGTGCTCTTGCCCGACCCCGATCGCCCGGTGAGGGCCGTCATGCGCCCGGACTGGAACGTGGCCCCGAAGCCGTCGAGCACGACCCGCGCGCGGCGGCCCTCGCCGTAGCGCATCACCACGTCGCGGAGCTCGGCCGCCGCCGTCGGCGCCGTCCGCTCGGGCGGCGGCCCGGGCTCGTCCGCCTCGGGCACGGGAGCGGCGGCGGGGCCGGCGGGCGTGATCAGGATCCCCTGGTCGTGCCGCTCCGCCCGCGCCAGCCGGCCGACGCCCGCGCCGCGCAGGAGATCCTCCGGCAGCCGCAGCCAGCCCCCGCTGCCGACCACGATCGCGCTCGCGCCCCCGCCGGACGCCTCGTCGCTGAGGCGGCCGTCGCGGATGTGCACGGTGCGGTCGGAGACGGTGGTGGCGGTCGGGTCGTGGCTCACCAGGACGACGGTGGCCCCGTCGTCGCGGGCGAGCTCCGAGATCAGCCGGTAGGCGACGGCGACGTTCTGCGCGTCGAGCTCTCCGGCGGGCTCGTCGGCCAGCAGCAGCGCCGGCCGGTGCGCCACCGCGGCGCAGATCGCGATCCGCTGCTGCTCGCCGCCCGAAAGGCGTCCCGGCGGGCTCTCGCCGGCGTCCGCGAGGCCGACGCGCTCGAGCAGCTCGTCCGCCCGCCGGTTGCGGTCGGCCGCGCTGACGCCCAGCATGGCGAGCTGGAGGCCGACGATCTCGCGGCAGCGCAGCTCGGGCGGGAGCGAGCGGTGGTAGTGCTGGTCGACGATGCCGAGCGACCGCGCGCGCAGGGCGGCCGTACGGCGCGCGCCCAGATCGGCCATGTCGTGCCCGAGCACGCGGGCCGTGCCCGCCGACGGCCGCTCGAGCCCGGCCAGGATGCGGAGGAGCGTGCTCTTGCCCGAGCCGCTCGGTCCCAGGACCGCGACCACCTCGCCGGGGTCGACGTGAAGCGTCAGCCCCTGCAGGGCGGCCGCCTCGCCCTCGGCGCTGCGGTGGATGCGGAAGAGGTCGCGGGCGTCGATGACCGGGTTCACGGCCCGCCCCCGATCCGCCCCGGCACCGGCGCCCGGAACGCCGTGCGGGCGAACGCCCAGACGAGCGTGAGGCCAAGGATCGCGAAGGCCAGCAGGCCGGCGGCGACCGTTGCCCAGTCCTGGACGCTGCGCAGGGGCGGCTCCGCCGTCGCGGCGCCGGCGCCGAGCGACACGAGGTCGATCACGAGCCGTTCGAGCACGGCGCCCAGCACGAGGCCTCCGACGATGCCGGTGACGACCACGACGGCCGCCCGCAGCACCAGGTGGCGGCGCAGGGCCGGCGGCCCGACGCCCATCGCCTCCAGGTCGACCAGGTGGTCGCGCTCGTCGCCCAGGTCGGCGGCGCACACCAGCACGAGGCCGGCCACGCCGAGCACGAGCGCGAGCAGCGCCGACATCGCGAGCACGTCGAGCAGGCCGCGGGCGAGCGGCTCGGACGCGAGCCGGGCCTGGACGGCCTCGCGCGAGCGCAGCTGGAGAGCCGAGAACGGCGGGTGGCGCAGCGCCGCGGCGACGCGCGCCCGCTGGGCGGAGGGCGCCGCCAGCCAGATCTCCGCCGGCGTCGCCGCGCCGGGGTCGTCGGCGTTGAGCGCCGTCGCCAGCTCGCCCTCGTCGGCGATCACGAAGGCGCCGCCGGCGGTGGGGAAGCGGTGCGCGATCGCGGCGATGCGCACGGTGAGCGCGTCGGCGCCCTCGACGGTCATGTGCAGGATGCCGTCCGGGCCCGCCAGCGAGGCGAGCCCCGGGCTCGCGACCACCGGGACGGCCCTGCCGTCGGTGGGCTGGGGCGGCCGGTAGAGGCCGTTCGTGCTCCCGTCGAGGGCGTAGCGCAGCCCCGCGCCCCCGGCGATCGCCGGCCGGGCGGTGCCGCGCGTGATCCAGCCGCTCCAGTCGGTGACGACCCCGGTCGTGCCACTACCGGGACCCGTGCCGGCCTGCAGCGGGCCGAGGTGCAGGCTCCCGCGCGCGACGATGGTGAGGCCGCCCTCGATGCCCTGGTGTTCGAGCGCCTGGGCGTCGGTGAAGCGGAGCGTCACGATGAGGCCGACGACGCGGCCGCCCCGGTCGGCGGCGGGCAGCCTCGCCCGCAGCGTCGCCGGGCCCTTCGTCGTGTCGCCGAGGGTGACGTTGTCGAAGTCGCCCCCGGGGGTCTGGATCGCGAGCGAGAGGTTGACGGGACGGCCGTGTGTCGTCACGGCCAGCGAGACGTTCGAGGCGCCCGGCGGCAGGCGCGCCCCGTTCAGCGCCGGCGGGTGCCCGGGGCGCAGCCGGCGGACGACCTCGGCCTGCGAGACCGAGGCGAAGTCGCTCCGCCAGTCGCGGATCGACGCGATCGCGCTCGCCGGGACGCCGAGCACGGTCGCCTGGGCGGGCAGCCCGGGCGCGGGGGCGGTGGCGGCCGAGCGGACGACGGGCGCGGCCAGCGTGCCGGGCGCGAGCCCTCGGTAGGCCGAGATCGGCGCCGCCTGGAGCGGCAGCCGCAGCGCCGGGCCCTCGGAGAGGGTGTAGTCGAGCGGCACCTGGAAGGCCGCCTGGTCGTGCTCGCCCTGGGTCAGCGTGGCCCGGTAGGCGACCGCGAACACGCCGAGCCCGATGCCCGCGACGAGGACGGCGGCGGCCAGGGTCGGCCGGCCGCCCTCGCGGCCCAGCGAGACGACCGCCAGGCGCACGCTCGGCGGCCCGTGGCGCAGCCCGCGGCCGGCGAGGCGCAGGACCGGCCCGGCCAGCCGGGCGGTCACGATGGCGGCGGTGACGGCGACGAGGCCGGGCAGGAGCGCCAGCAGCGGGTCGGATCCGGACGCCAGCGACGTCGAGTTCGCGCTGCCGCGGGCCGCCGCCAGCGCGACCGCGCCGACGATGGCGAACGCCGCCAGGTCGAGGCCGCGAAACGGCCCGAGGCGCATGTCGGCGCCCGCCGTGCGCTCGGCTGCGACGAGGATCGCAGCGCCCGCGATCCAGGCGCCGGCGATGGCGGCGATGCCGGGGCCGGACGCGATCGTGTGGCGGAGGACGGGCCCGGCTGCGACATCGGCCCTCTCCGCCGCGATCGCGATTCCCGCCGCTGCGATGAGCGCACCGGCCACCGCGCCGGCGAGCGTGATCCAGGCGGCCTCCACCCAGGCGAACGTCCACAGCTGGCCGAGCCGGGCGCCGTGCCGCTCGAGCCGGGCCCATTCCGTGCCCGCGTCGCGGCGCAGCCCGGCCGCGGCCAGGAGCACGAACCCGAGCAGCAGCGCCGCAGCGCCGCCGCCGACGAGCTGCATCCTCCGGGCGGCGACCGCGTCGGCCTGGCGCAGGTCGACGAGCGTGTTCGTCGGGCCGGTGAGCCCGAACGGCGTGCCCAGCAGGCGCACGCGCCGGGCGGCCGTCGCCTCCCGATCGAGCAGGCCGGTGATCTGCCAGTCGTGCAGGCCGCGCGGGTCGATCGGCGTCGTCCAGCCGTATGCGCGGTAGAGCGCCGAGAACACGGGCAGCTCGGAGAGCTCCGACACGCCGCCGGCCAGCAGCACGGGCGGCGGCCCGCCCTTGCCCTGCCGGCTCGGGCGGGTGAGCGGCGCCAGGGTGACGGGCAGCGGCCCGGCGGTGCGCCCCACGACGACCAGGCGCAGCCCCGGCTCGGCCACGGACGTCACCGGCGTGCCGGCGGCCTGGAGCACCTCGCAGCGGGCGGGCACGCAGGAGCGGGGGAGGCGGCCCGAGCGCAGACGCACCCAGCGGCCGGGGGAATCGATGGCGCCGAGGTCGACCAGGCGCCCGCCCAGGTTCAGCTCCGGGAAGGCCAGCGTCCGCGCGGGAGGTGTCGGGCCGAGCCGCGCCAGCGCCCTCGTCGCCGCGCGGTCGATCCGGCCGTAGCCCCCGGCCGGGGGCGTCCCCAGCCACGTGGCGGTGAAGCTGCGCTGCGCCACCGGCAGCTCCTGGAGGGCCGCGCGCAGGCTCCGGTCGGCGGTGATCGTCGAGCCGCCGACGACGCCGCCGAGCGCCGCGGCCGCCACGGCCACCCCGATGGCGACGAGGCCGCCGCGGCCCGGCCGGGCGCGCGCCCGCGCCGCCGCCACCCGAAGCGGCGCCCAGGCCGCCCGCGATCGGGCTCCCACATCGGCGCGAATCTCCAACCGGGGAGAATGTTCGCGCCTCGGCCCAGCCGTCACAAGCGCGAATCCGCGAGCGCGGTGTTCACGCCTCGCGAACTGCCCGCAGCCGCCGCTCGCTCCCGGGGCGGTCGGCGAGCTCGGCGAAGACGGCGACGGCCGCGTCGATGAAGGCCTGCATCGGCGTGGTCACGTTGCGGTCGCGGTGCCAGGCCATGGCGAGCGTGCGCGGCGGCACGTCGCGGGAGAGATCGAAGGCGACGGTGCGCCCGTCGCCGGGATCGAAGCCCAGGCCCGGCATGACGGCGACACCGACGCCGGCCGCGACGAGCGCCTGGACGGTGGCGTTCACGTCCGAGCGGAAGGCGAAGTGGGGCTCGCTGCCCGCGGCCCGGATCTGGTCCTCGACCCGGCGCAGGCCGCGGCACTGCGTGTGCCCGATCAGCTCGAGGTTGCCGATCTCCGAGAGGTTCGGGCAGTGGGGCCGGTGGGCGAGCGGCGAGTCGCTGCGGACGATCAGCACGTACGGGTCGACCAGGAGCGGCAGCGTCTCGAACGGGCCGGGCGGCGCCGGCAGCTCGACGAACGTGAGGTCGAGCTCGGCCGTCTCGACGCCGCCGTACAGGTCGAGGTCGGTCTCGGACTCCCGCGGCTGGATGCGCACGAGCGGCCAGTCGCGGCCGAACCGGCGCACGATGTCGGGCAGCGCCCGGATGCCGACGCTCTGGGTGATCCCGACCCGCAGCGGGACGGTCGCCTCGTCGTCGAGGGCGACCATGTCGGCCTGGGCGGCGCGGAGGCGGTCGAGGATGGCGTCGGCGTGGTCGAGCAGCACGCGGCCGGCCTCGGTCAGCTCGATCCCGGCGCCCCGGCGGCGGCGTACCAGCGGGCGGCCGACGGCGCGCTCGAGCGCCCCCACCTGCGCGCTCACGCCGGACGGCACGTATCCGAGCTCGGCCGCGGCGCCGCGAAAGGATCCCGCCTCGGCGACGACCCGCAGGGTGGCCAGGTGGCGGGGCTCGATGCCGAGCCAGCGCGGCTCGCCGCCGCCGGTCATGCGGGGATCCCGCTCCAGTGCGGCCCGACCGCGGCCAGCACGGCGTCGATGGCGGCGTCGCCGCGGTCATCGTCGTCCGGCAGGTAGGCGAGCGGGTCGTCCAGGAGCGGGCCCGTGCCGAGCACGCCCTCGAGGGTCGCGTGCATGCAGAACGCCGAGTAGGTGCGCCCGTAGCCGCCCTCCTGGACGAGCACGAGCCGGCCGTCGCAGCGCTCGTCGGCGAACCGCCGCGCCGCGGCGCCGAGGTCGCGGAAGCCCGCCATCGTGACGCACATGCGGCCGTTGGGGTCGTACTGGCTCGCGTCCTGCCCGCACGCGATCACGAGCAGGCCGGGGGCGAAGGTGGCGAGCAGCGGCTCGACGACGCGCCCCCAGGCCCTCCGATACCCCTCGTCACCCGTCCCCACGGGCAGCTCGATGTTCACGTTGCGGCCGGCGCCCTCGCCCTCGCCGAGCTCGTCGGGCGCGCCCGTCTGGGGATGGTGCGGCCCCCAGGAGCCGTGGCGCATGTGCAGGGAGATGGTGACGACGTCTGGGCGCGTCCAGAAGCAGGCCTGGGTGCCGTTG
The DNA here is from genome assembly GCA_963731515.1 of uncultured Actinomycetes bacterium. Lineage (GTDB taxonomy): Bacteria > Actinomycetota > Thermoleophilia > Gaiellales > JAICJC01 > JAICJC01. The sequence goes on from CAVSVU010000017.1 coordinate 391,890, forward strand.
CCGTGGTGCACGTCCCAGTCGACGATCGCGACCCGGTCGACGCCGCGCCGACGCGCGAGCTCGGCGCAGAGCGCGGCGTTCGAGAACAGGCAGTAGCCGTCGGCCTGGGCCGGCTGGGCGTGGTGGCCGGGCGGCCGCACGAGCGCGTAGGCGCGGTCGCACTCGCCTGCGAGGACGGCCTCGGTCGCGGCGAGCGCGGTGCCGGCCGACCCGAGCGCGGCCCCCCACGAGGCGGGCACGACGGGGGTCGACTGGGTGATGACGCCGGGGCCGGCGGCGCAGGCCGCCTCGACCGAATCGATGTAGGCCGGGGGGTGCACGAGCTCGAGCTCCTCCCGGGTCGCGTGGCGGCCGTCGTGCCACTCGAGGTGCGGGGCGATCGGGCCCTTGCGCAGGATCGAGCGGATGTTGCGGATCCGCTCCGGGTTCTCCGGATGGAGCTCGGGCACCTCGATCAGCGGCGTCGGCGGCTGGTCGAACATGCCCGCCCCGGTGTCGTGGGCGAGCGCCTCGTCGTGCCAGTAGACGCGCATGGGGCGATCCTACCGCCGCACAGCCGACCACCCGGGGTCAGACCCCACCCACACCTGCTCTCCGTGGGTCCGTGGGGTCTGACCCCTGAGGTGCTCCATCCCGACCATGGGTCAAGGTGGAGTGCGGCCTGTCCCCGGGGCGGTCGTCACGAGGGTTTCAGCAGGGAGCTGGAGCGGATGATGTGACGCAGGTCGCGCTTCGCGATCGCCTTCGTCGAGACGGGCGAGGCGACGTGGATGCTGACGACGTAGGTATTGCTCCCGGATTTGAAGACGGCGGCGATGTGGCCCGAGTGGGACGCGTGATTGTGGTCGTACCAGTGGACGACGTGCCCCGCGACGTTCTCCGTGCCAGGCTCCTCGCCGCCGAAGCACGGCACGCCCTCGCAGTTCGGCGGGAACGTGCCCGGCGGGTAGCCCTCGAAGACGACGTGGACGAGCTGGCCCTCCTCGAGCCACGCGTAGCCCAGCTGCCACTGGTGCTGCTCGACCTGGGCGGTGTTCCACTGGCCGTGGATGATCGCGTCGATCGGGCTCGGCATCCAGCCCGGGCACCACACCGGCATCGCGACCCGATCCGTCCACTTCTGCCAGCCGGCCTTCCAGGTCTTGGCACATCCGGAGGCGGCCGCAGGTTTGGATCCGGAACTCGAAGAACCGGATCCGCAACCGGCGAGCGTGACGACAACCGCAACGAGGAGTACCATTGCGCGGCGATGCCAAAGCTTGTCGGCAGCGAACGGATTCGTAGGCGGCGCGCTTGCTCCCATCCGCTCGTGATGGTAAATACACCGTCTCGCGCCCGCGCCGGTTCGGTTCGGGAGAAGGTTTTTTGTCCGCAGTGGGAGGAGATCTCATGAGAAGTGTTTCAGGCCGCGCGATGATGGTCGCGGCCCTCGCGCTCTCGCTCGCCGTGGCCGCAGGATGCGGCTCGAGTGGCGGTAGCAGTGGCGGGAGCGGTGGGAACAGCGGCGCATCCGGCGGGGCGACTCCGGTCAACTCGTCCACATGCGCGGCGCCGGTCGGGAGCGGCAAGTACGAGATCGTCTCCGACCTGCCGATGCAGGGCGCGAACTCCCATCAGACGAAGCAGATGGTCCAGGCCATCGAGATGATCCTGAAGCAGCACAACTACACGATCAACGGGATGACGATCCAGTACCAGGCCTGCGACGACTCGACGGCCCAGGCGGGAACGTGGGACTCCGCCACATGCAGCGCGAACGCGAACGCGTATGCCCAGGATCCGTCCGTCATCGGCGTGCTCGGCACGTTGAACTCGGGTTGCGCCGAGCTCGAGATCCCGGTGCTGAACCGCGCACCCGGCGGTGCCGTGGCGATGGTGAGCGCGGCCAACACGTGGCCCGGTCTGACGCAGAAGACGAAGACGCCCGGTGAGCCGGAGAAGTACTACCCGACCGGCCAGCGCAACTACGCCCGCGTCGTGGCCGCCGACAACTTCCAGGGCCCGGCGGACGCCTGCTCGCACAGGGCCTCGGTGTGAAGAGCGTGTACATCCTGAACGACAAGCAGGCCTACGGCCTCGGCGTCGCCACGTACTTCAAGGACGCCGCGCAGAAGCTCGGCATCAAGATCGCCGGGTTCGCCGCCTACAACACGAAGACGGGCACGAACTACCAGGCGCTGATGCAGCAGATCGGCGCCACCCATCCCGACGCCATCTTCATCGGCGGTCTGATCTGCGAGAACGGCGGCCAGGTGATCAAGGACAAGGTGGCCGTGCTCGGGCCGAACACCGGCAAGGTCAAGCTGATCCTGCCGGACGGCTTCACCACGCAGTCCACCATCGACGAGGCCGGGGCGAAGAACGCCGAGGGCCTGTACGCGTCGGTGGCCGGCGTCCCGCCGGACCAGCTGACCGGGGCCGGCGCGACGTTCGTGTCGGACTTCACGAACACGTACCATCCCGGACGCGACTCGACCCGTACACGCCGTACGCGGCCGCGGAGACGCAGGTTCTGCTGAATGCGATCGCGGCCTCCGACGGCTCCCGGGCCGACATCTCCAAGCATCTGTTCGGCGTCAAGGTCACCGACAGCGTGCTCGGCAACTTCGACATCGACCAGAACGGCGACACCAACCAGGGCTCGATGACGATTGACGTCGCGAAGGGCGGCAAGCTCGTCACCTACAAGGTGCTGACGCCGCCGTCCAACCTGGTGGAGACGTTCCACTAGACATGCAGAAGACCGGGGAGCGCCGCCGGTGACGACTCGCGCACAAACAGCGCGGCGTCCGACTCTGGCGGCGCTCCCCCGGTTCTCGAAGCAGATCAACCGGGTCGCCTCCTGGGCGATCGTCGGCCTGTTCGTCGTGTGGGTGGTGGGGAACTTCCTGCACTCGCCCGAGCAGTTCATCAGCGTCCTCCTGCTCGGCATCACCCTGGGGGCGATCTACGCGCTGGTGGCGCTGGGGTACACCCTCGTCTACGGCATCATCGAGCTGATCAACTTCGCGAACGGCGACGTGTTCATGCTCGGGACGATGGTGACGATCACGGTCGCCAACGGCTGGCTGGGGCTGAACGGCAACCAGGCGTGGTACGTCACGGTGCCGTTCGTCCTGCTCGCGCTGCTGGCGGCCATGGCCTTCTGCGGGGCACTCAACGTCAGCATCGAGCGGATCGCCTACCGGCCGCTGCGAAACGCGCCCAAGCTGGCTCCGCTGATCACCGCGATCGGCATGTCCTTCCTGCTGCAGAACATCGGCGCGGCCATCTGGGGATTCAACGAGCGCCCGCTCACGCCGAGCGGGAACAGCATCTTCCCGGCCAACACGCTCTTCAAGGTCGGGGGCGTCCCCTATCAGGCCAAGTCGCTGATCGTCGTCCTGACCACCATCCCGGTGCTGCTCCTGCTCCGATACCTCGTGCAGTCCACGAAGCAGGGCAAGGCGATGCGCGCGGTCGCCCAGGACATGGACGCGAGCCGGATGATGGGCATCGACGTCGACCGGACGATCGCCTTCACGTTCGCGCTCGGCGGCGCCCTGGCGGGCGCGGCCGGGACGCTGTTCGTCATGTTCCAGACCTCGACCCGGTTCGACCTCGGGTTCCAGCTCGGCCTGTTCGCGTTCACCGCCGCCGTTCTGGGCGGTATCGGCAACCTCACCGGTGCCGCGCTCGGGGCGCTTCTGATCGGCCTCATCCAGGCGTTCAACGAGGGCCTCTCCTGGCACACGCCCGGATCGGACTGGACCGAGTCGATCACCTTCGCCATCCTCATCCTGGTGCTCGTGTTCCGGCCCCAGGGCCTGCTCGGCGAGGCAACGGCGGACAGAGCATGATGGAGCGCCTCGGCCTGGGCGACGCATGGTCCAAGCTGCCGAGGCCCGTCAGGCACGCGGCGCTTCCCGCGCTTGTCCTGGTGCTCCTGGTGTTCTACCCGAGCTACTACGACAACATCACGTCGCTGATCGGCACGACGAGCACCGCGGCCCAGCTCGTGCCGACGGTGCCGACGATGGTGATCATGACGGTCTACGTCATCATGGCGCTCGGCCTGAACGTCGTGGTCGGGTACGCCGGCCTGCTCGACCTCGGCTACGTGGCGTTCTATGCCGCCGGCGCGTACATCGCGGGCTGGTTCGCGACGCAGCAGTTCTCGCCGCACAACATCCACATCGTGTCCGTGGGCGTGCCCCACTCGGTGCAGGGGCTCCACGTCAACGTGTGGTTCCTGCTCGTTGATCGGCGCGGTGTTCGCCGCGCTGTTCGGGATCGTCATCGGCCTGCCGACCCTGCGCCTGCGCGGCGACTATCTGGCCATCGTCACGCTCGGGTTCGGCGAGATCGTGCCGCAGGCCGTGAACAACGGCGACAACTGGTTCGGGCACAACGTCACGAACGGCCCGAACGGCCTGACGCCGATCGACGCGCTCGGGTTCGGGTCTCTGCACAACCACTGTCTCGTTCCTGCCCTCGGTCTACTACTCGGTCACGAACGCGACCAGCTACTACTACTGGACCGGCCTCGCGCTCGTCATATTCACGCTGTTCTGCTGCATCCGCATCCGCGACTCCCGGCTCGGGCGGGCCTGGGTCGCGATCCGTGAGGACGAGATCGCCGCGGCCGCGATGGGCGTGCCGCTCATGCGCACGAAGACGCTCGCGTACGCGATCGGCGCGTTCTTCGGCGGCGGCGCCGGCTGCTTCTACGCGATCTACAAGAGCTCGACGTTCCCGGGTGACTTCTCGCTGAACATCTCGATCACCGTGCTCTGCATGGTGATCCTCGGCGGCATGGGCAACGTCTGGGGGGTCTGCCTGGGCGGCGCCGTGCTGTCGTATCTGAACTACCAGGGCCTCGAGGCCGTCGGCAACAACTTCAACAACATCGCCGGCACGAACCTCAACGTGCCCCAGTACACGTACGGGATCTTCGGGCTGATCATCGTCGTCATGATGCTGCTGCGGCCGCAGGGACTGATCCCCGGCCAGCGCCGCAAGGTCGAGCTCGAGCTCGGCGTCGAGGGCGGATCGCTGTACGAAGCCAGCTCGCAATGACCGACAACCTGCTCGAAGCCCGGAAGCTGCGCAAGGAGTTCGGCGGCCTGGTCGCGTGCAACGACGTCGACTTCGCCGTGCCGCGCGGATCGATCGTCAGCCTGATCGGGCCGAACGGCGCCGGCAAGACGACCTTCTTCAACATGCTGACCGGCGTCTACACGCCCACCAGCGGCGAGATCCTGTTCGACGGCCACGACGTGGCCGGGCTGCCCCCGCACGCGGTCACCCACCTGGGCGTGGGGCGGACATTCCAGAACATCCGCCTGTTCCCGACCATGACGAGCCTCGAGAACGTGCTCGTGGGCATGCACTCGCGGATCAAGGGCGGCATCATCCGCTCGGTCCTGCGCACCCCGGGGCTCAGGCGCGAGGAGCGCGCCGCCGCCGATCGCGCCCACGAGCTGCTGCGCTACTGCGAGCTGCCGAAGTCGGCCGACGACTCCTATGCCATGCACCTCTCCTACGGCGACCAGCGCCGGCTCGAGGTCGCGCGCGCGCTCGCGACCGATCCCAAGCTGCTGCTGCTGGACGAGCCGACGGCGGGCATGAACCCTCAGGAGACGGCGCAGTTCACGACCTTCGTCAGCAAGGTGCGGGACGAGCGCGACATCACCGTCCTCTTGATCGAGCACGACATGAAGGTCGTCATGGGCATCTCCGAGCGGGTGACGGTGCTCGACTACGGCCAGAGGATCGCCGAGGGCACGCCGGCCGAGATCCAGGCCGACGAGCGCGTCATCGAGGCCTACCTCGGGAGCGGCGCCACCTCGGCGGGCGACGGGAAGCCGGCGGGCGCATGAGCAGCAACGGCGCGCCGCTGCTCGAGCTCGAGGACGTCCACACCTATCTACGGGACGATCGAGGCGATCAAGGGCATCTCGCTCACCGTGCAGCGAGGGTGAGGTCGTGACGCTGATCGGGGCGAACGGCGCGGGCAAGTCGACGACGCTGCGCTCGATCCAGGGCATCAACCGGCCCAAGCGGGGGCGGATCCTCTTCAACGGCCAGGACATCGTCGGCCGGCCGCCGCACGAGATCGTCCGGCTCGGGATCAGCCAGTCACCCGAGGGGCGGCGGCTGTTCGCCCGCATGACCGTGATCGAGAACCTCGAGATGGGGGCGTTCCAGCGCAGCGACAAGTCGGGTGTGAGCGAGGACATCGAGCGGGTGTTCGGCCTCTTCCCGCGTCTGGCCGAGCGGCGGGCGCAGAAGGCCGGCACGCTCTCGGGCGGCGAGCAGCAGATGTGTGCGATGGGGCGTGCGCTGATGGCGCGGCCGAAGCTGCTCCTGCTCGACGAGCCCTCGATGGGGCTCGCACCGGTGCTGGTCGAGCGCATCTTCGAGATCGTCACCGAGATCAACTCGCAGGGCACGACGATCCTGCTCGTGGAGCAGAACGCGCTGATGGCGCTCGACGTCGCCAGCCGCGGCTACGTGCTCGAGACCGGCGTCGTCGCCCTCACCGACGACGCGGCGGCGCTGCGCACGAACGAACGCGTGCGCAAGGCCTACCTCGGCCTCAGCTGACCCGGCTACTGGCGGCTGCGCGGAGCTCCCGGCCACCAGGCCTGCTGGCGCTCTCCGGTGGGTCGGGAATCGACTCCGAAGCGCACCGACAGCGGCCCCACGACCAGGAGCAGGATGAGTATCACTGTCAGTCCCATGCGTGTATCATCGGCACCGATGTCCATTAGCACAAATCGACAAAACGGTGGTTTCCATCATGGAACCTGATCCCTGGCTGGGCGTGGAGCTCCGCCATCTGGCCGCCCTCGAGGCCATCGCCGAGCATGGCTCGTTCGGCCGCGCTGCCGTCGCGCTCGGGTACACGCAGTCCGCCGTCAGCCAGCAGCTGGCGACGCTCGAGCGTCTGGTCGGCGTACGCCTGGTCGAGCGGCCGGGTGGGCCTCGCCCCGTCGAGCTGACCGAGGCCGGCCGCGTCCTGCTGCACCACGCCGAGGCGATCGTGGCCCGGCTGCAGGCCGCCCGGGCCGACATCGACGCGCTGTGCTCCGGCGAGGCGGGGACGCTCCGGGTCGGCACGTTCCAGAGCGCCGGCGCCCGCATCCTGCCCGAGCTCCTGCGCCGCTTCTCCGCGTCGTGGCCGCGGGTCGAGGTCAGCCTCGAGGAGGCCGAGGACGACAGCCTGCTGAGCGGGATCGAGCACGGTGAGCTCGACCTCGCGTTCGTGATGCTGCCGGTCGAGGAGGCCGCCGTCGAGACGGTCGAGCTCGTGCGCGACGCCTACGTCCTCGTCACCCAGGCGGGCTCGCCGCTCGCGCGCTCGACCACGCCGCCGACGTTCCGCGAGATCGGGTCGATGCCGCTGATCGGCTACCGCACATGCCTGGGCGGCCAGCAGGTCGAAGAGCGGCTGCGTGCCGCCGGGGTGACACCGCGGATGGCGTTCCGCTCCGACGACAACGCCACGCTGCAGGCGATGGTCGCGACCGGGATCGGCATCGCGCTCGTGCCGCGGCTCACGGTCAACGAGGCCGATCCGCGGATCGCGGTGATCGAGCTCGCCGACCGGGTGCCGCCGCGCCTGATCGGACTCGCCTGGCACCGCGACCGCTACCGATCGCCGGCGGCGCTCGCCTTCGTCGACGCGGCCCGAGAGCTGTGCTCGGAGCTCCAGGAGGCCGCCTAGCCAGAGGGCCTGGGCGCGTGCGCTGCCCCCGGCGGCGGGTGTAGGCTACGGCGCGTGAGCCAGCCGCCGAGCGAGCAGCGCACCGTCTACGCCTGGCAGACCTCGATCGCCGTCGCCGTCGTCGGCACCGCCGCCGCCGTCGTCCTGATCGTCCTCTTCACCTACATGGACGACTACATCGGGTCGTTCTGGTCGCAGGTGATGTACTTCCTGGCGTTCTTCGGCGTCGTGATCGGCCTGGCCGAGCGCAGCCGGCGGAACGACAGCCGCGACCCGGCCCGCCTCACCGACGCGTCGCAGCCGGTGACGCCGGCCGGGCTGCCCGGCCCGTTCGTGGCGACGCAGGCGTTCGGCGTGCTCGGCGTGACGATGATCGTCGCCGGCGCGGTGATCAGCGGCAGCCGGGGCGTGATCTGGATCTTCTCGGGGATCGTGCTCGTTCTGGTCGGCGGCGTCGGCCTGGCCTTCTGGGGCGGTTCGATGCTCACCCGGCGGGGCGCGGCCCGGGGGCAGTGATCCGCTCGGCCGGCGGCGTCGTCCGCCGGGACGGGCTGATCGCGGTCGTCCACCGGCCGCAGCACGACGACTGGTCGCTGCCGAAGGGCAAGCTGGAGCCGGGCGAGGACGACGCCGCGGCCGCAGTCCGTGAGGTGCGCGAGGAGACGGGCCACGACGCGGTCATCGAGCACGACCTCGGCACCGTCTCGTACGAGGTCGCCGACGGCCGCCCCAAGACCGTGCGCTACTACCTCATGACCGCAAGCGCGGACGCCGCCGACCTCGCGGCCGACGTCGACGACGTGCGCTGGCTGGCGCCGGACGGCGTCGAGGAGCTGCTCACCCACGCGACCGACCGCGACGTGCTCGACCGCGCACGCGCGCATCTGTAGCGGTGTTGCGAGCGCAGCGGCTGAGCGCGTTCACGGTGTTTGCGAGGAATCCGAATTCGGTCGCTCGCGGATGTCCGCAAAGTGCGGGAATTCCTTGCTTGCAAGCGGGTTCCCGACTCCCTAACGTACCCCCTGCGCCGCCGAGGGCAGCCGAGTAGAGCGAAGCCGGGCGGACGGGCCGTAGAGGCGACTCGAAAGTCCGTTCGACCGGGGGACGAAAGGCAAGCCGGGGCGGCGAATCCTTTTAACTCCGACCTCGCGCAGCCCGCGTCCGTTCGGTCGCCGCGCCACCCGCCGTTGGCAACGCTAGCCTTTGCGCCGATGCCACGGGTGCTGATCGCCGAGGACGACCGCGTCATCGCGAACGCCATGGCGACGCATCTGCGCGGCGCCGGCATGGACGTGGAGTGGGCCGACAACGGCGACGCCGCACTGCGCAAGCTGCGCTTCGAGCGCCCGGACGTGGCCGTCATCGACCTCATGCTCCCCGGCGAGGACGGCTGGCGCATCACGGAGGCGCTGCGCTCCGAGGGGGCGACGATCCCGATCATCATGATCAGCGCCCGCGGGTCGGAGCACGACAAGGTGCACGGCCTCCGGATCGGCGCAGACGACTACCTCGCGAAGCCGTTCGGCATGCGCGAGCTGGTGGCGCGGGTCGAAGCGGCGCTGCGGCGGTCGGGCATGGTGCCGACCGACCGCGACGCGGGCCGGGTCGAGGCGCCCGGGCTCGTGGTCGACGCCGACCTGCACCAGGCGCTCCTCGACGGCGATGACGCCGGCCTGACCCGGACGGAGTTCCGGCTCCTGTGGGTGCTGGCGGGCGAGTCCGGCAAGGCGCTCACGCGCGACCAGCTCCAGCAGCGGGTGTGGGGGACGCCGTACCGCTACCGCGACCGCACGGTCGACGTGTGCGTGCGCAAGCTGCGCCAGAAGCTCGACCAGCGGTCGGAGACGCACACGTATATCCAGACCCACCCGGGGGTGGGGTACCGGTTCGAGGCGATGGCGAGGGGGCCGGCCGGATGAGGATCGCGGTGCTGGGAACGGGAATCGTCGGGCGGACGATCGCCACGAAGCTCGTCGAGCTCGGCCACGAGGTGACGATGGGGTCGCGGACGGCGAATAACGACAACGCCCGGGAGTGGGCCGCCGCGGCCGGCGCGGGCGCCGCGCAGGGAACGTTCTCGGACGCGGCGGCCGGGGCGGAGCTCGTCTTCAACTGCACCGGCGGCGCCGTCGCCGTCGAGGCGCTGCGCGCGGCCGGGGCCGCCAACCTGGCGGGGAAGGTCGTGGTCGACGTCTCGAACCCGCTCGACTTCTCCCACGGGATGCCGCCGACCCTCACGGTCTGCAACACGGACAGCGTCGGCGAGCAGCTCCAGCGCGAGTTCCCCGACGCGCGGGTCGTGAAGACGCTGAACACGGTGAACCAGGCCGTGATGACCGACCCGGCGAGCGTTCCGGGCAGCCACACGCTCTTCATCAGCGGCAACGACGCCGCCGCGAAGGAGACCGTGAAGGGGATCCTGGGGGACTTCGGCTGGCCGCCGGATGCGATCCTCGACCTCGGCGACATCACCGCCGCCCGCGGTCAGGAGATGTACCTGCCGCTGTGGCTGCGGCTGATGGGCACGCTCGAGCGGCCCGACTTCAACATCGCCGTCGTCCGCGGGAGCTAGACGGGCATCTGGTTCGTCCGCACCGCGGCCGGCGCCGGCAGCACCACGCGCATCGTCGTCCCCGCCGCCTGGCTCGACTCGGCCGTCGCCCGGCCCCCGTACTCCTCGGCGATGTGCTTGACGATCGCGAGCCCCAGGCCGGTGCCCGGGCCCGACCGCGCGTCCTCGACGCGGTGGAAGCGCTCGAACACGCGGCCGAGGTGGTCGGGCGGGATCCGGCCGCCGGTGTCGTGGACGACGAGCTCGACGGCGCCCGAGAGGCCGCGGACGCGCACCTCGATGCGCTCGCCCTCGCCGGCGTGGCGGATGGCGTTCTCGAGCAGGTTGTCGAGCACCGCCTCGACCAGCCGCGGCGGCACGGCCACGACGAGGCCGCGGTTGGCCTGGGCGTGGAGCGTCATCGAGACCTCGGCGGCGGCGTCCGCGTGCCGGCGCAGGCACGCGGCCACCGCCTCCGCCATCTCCGTCGGCTCGGCGCTGCCGTCGAAGCGGTGGCTCTCGAGCTGGACGAGCATGATCATGTCCTCGATCAGGCGGCGCATCCCGTCGACCTCGAGCCGGGCCTGGGCGATGATCTCGGCCCGGCCGTCGTCGGGCAGGTCGAGGCCGAGCGTCTCCACGAGGCCGAGGATGCGCTGGAGCGGCGTGCGCAGCTCGTGGGACACACCGGCCGAGAACAGGCGGCGCGCGTCGCGGTAGTCGGCCTCGGCGCTCTCGTCGGTCAGGACGACGACGCAGCGGGGGCCGGCCTCGCCCCGGAACGCCCGGACGTGCGCGCGGTAGCGGCGCCGGTCGGGCTCGTAGACGGTCAGGCCGAGGTCGCCGGCGGGGATGCCCCCGGCGAGGGCTGCGTCGACCGCGGCGGCCAGGTCCGGCTGCGCGTGGAGGTCGAGCAGGGCGCTCGCCTCCTCCCGGGCGAGCGCGTTCGCGCGCACGAGCCGGCGGTCGGCGTCGAACACGAGCACCGGGCTGGGAACGGCGGCCATGAGCGCGTCGCGCCACGCTCGCGCCTCGGACAGCTCGGATCGGGGCACGGTGTCGCGCAGGCGGCGGGCGACGGCGTCCTCCAGGTCGCCTCCCGGCGCCGCGACCACGGCCAGGGCGCGGGTCCGCTCGCGCCGCGCCCGCACCAGCATGACGACGGCGATTCCGAGGGCTACTGCCAAGGCCGCGATCGCCGCTGTCATCGGCGCGAGCGTACCAGCGCGCGTGCGCCGGGGCCCCGTTTGTATGCTGCCCGACGATGAAAGTGACCCTCCCCGACGGCAGCGGGCTCGACCTGCCCGACGGCGCGAGCGGCCTCGACGCCGCCGCGGCCGTCGGCGCGCGGCTGGCCAGGGCCGCCGTCGCCGTCCAGGTCGACGGCGAGGTGCGCGACCTGCGCCTGCCGCTGCACGCGGACGAGCGGCTGCGCATCATCACCGACCGCGATCCGGAAGCGCTCGCCGTGCTGCGCCACTCGACGGCGCACGTGATGGCGCAGGCCGTCCTGCATCTGTGGCCGCAGACCAAGATCGCGATCGGCCCGGCGATCGCCGAGGGCTTCTACTACGACTTCGAGTTCCCGGAGCCGATCGGCCCCGACGACCTGGAGCGGATCGAGGCCGAGATGCGGCGCATCCTGGCCACTCCGGCGGAGTTCGTGCGCGAGGACGGCGTCGACAAGACCGCGCTCGTCGAGCGGTTCCGGGCCGAGCACCAGCCGTACAAGGTCGAGCTCGCCGAGGGCCTGCCGGACGGCGACATCAGCCTGTACCGCAACGACGACTTCGAGGATCTCTGCCGCGGCCCGCACCTGCAGACGACCGCGCCGATCAAGGCCTTCAAGCTGCTCTCCCAGGCCGGCGCGTACTGGCGTGGCGACTCGAGCAACACGATGCTCACCCGCATCTACGGCACCGCGTTCTTCAAGCAGGCCGACCTGGACGAGCACCTGCGCATGCTCGAGGAGGCCCGCCGCCGCGACCACCGCCGCATCGGCCGCGAGCTCGACCTCTTCCACACCTCCGAGGTCGCGCCGGGGGCGCCGTTCTGGCATCCGCGCGGCATGGTGATCTGGAACGAGCTCACCCGGCTCTGGCGCGAGCTGAACCTCGAGCGCGGCTACCGCGAGGTGCGCACGCCGATCATCTACGCGGTCGACATCTGGCGCCGGTCGGGCCACTGGGACAAGTACCGCGAGCACATGTTCTTCACCCACAAGGACGAGCAGCAGCTGGGCGTGAAGCCGATGAACTGCCCGGGCCACGTCGAGGTGTACTCGGCGGCCAAGCGCAGCTACCGCGACCTGCCGATGCGGCTCGCCGAGCAGGGGATCGTGCACCGCGACGAGCCGTCCGGCGCGCTCCACGGGCTCCTGCGGGTCATCCACATCACCCAGGACGACGCGCACATCTTCTGCACCGACGACCAGGTCGAGGACGAGGTGATCGGGTGCCTCAAGCTGGCCCGGCACATCTACGGCATCTTCGACCTGCCGGTGCGGCTCGAGCTCTCGACGCGCCCGGAGAACCGGATCGGCGACGACGCGTTGTGGGACCGGGCGGAGGGCGCGCTCTCCAATGCGCTGGCAAGGGCGGGGGAGGAGTACGACCTGAACGAGGGCGACGGCGCCTTCTACGGCCCCAAGATCGACCTGCACATGACCGACTCGGTCGGCCGGTCGTGGCAGATGGGCACGGTCCAGCTCGACTACCAGATGCCGGAGCGGTTCGACATGACCTACACCGGCGACGACAATGCCGAGCACCGGCCGGCGATGGTGCACCGGGCGCTGTTCGGGGCGTTCGAGCGCTTCATCGGCATCCTGATCGAGCACTACGCGGGCGCGTTCCCGCTGTGGCTGGCGCCGGTGCAGGCGATCGTGCTCCCGGTCGCCGACCGGCACGATGACTATGCATCGCAGGTGGCGGCCGACCTCGTCGCCGCCGGCCTGCGGGCGGAGCCCGACCTCCGCACGGAGTCGGTCGGCAAGAAGATCGCCGAGGCCGAGCACCAGCGCATCCCCTGCATCCTCGTGGTCGGCGACAAGGAGATCGAGGCGGGCACGGTTTCGCTGCGCCGCCGCGACCAGGGCAACCTGGGCGCCCGCCCGCTGGCCGAGCTGCGCGACGAGCTGGTCGCCGAGGCCGCGTCCCGCCAGTCGTGAATGACCGGTGCCTGGCACCGGCGGCGCCGGTGCCAGGCACCTGACGACGAGGGCTACGCCCGCAGCGTCAGGTCGAACCGGGCCCGGTCGCCGCGGTAGAGGTCGCGGGCGTACTCGACGGCCCGGCCGTCCGCGGCGCGGGTCGTACGGACGACCAGGATCGCGGGTGCGCCGGGCCGGGCGCCGAGGTGGCGGGCGTCGCCGGCGTCGAGCGCGGCCGGCTCGAGGGACGTCTCGGCGCTGACCGGGTCGATGCCGTAGCGGCTGCGCATGACGGCGTAGAGCGACCCCTCCGCCAGCTCGTCCGGCCCGAGCTCGGGGCACACCTGCCGTGGCACCCAGAACGTCTCCAGCAGCAGCGGCTCGCCGTCGCCGTAGCGCAGCCGGCGCGCCATCCACGCCGCGTCGCCGTCGCGGAGGTGCAGCGCGCGCCGGGCGGCCGCGGCCGGCTCGTCGGTGCAGCGCATCTCGAGCACGCGGCCGCCGGGACGCACGCCCTGGCGGCGCATCTGCTCGGAGAAGCCCGCCAGCCGCTGGAGCGTGTGCACGATCCGCGGCGGCGAGACGTACGTGCCGGAGCCGGGCCGCCGGTAAACGACGCCGCGGCGGACGAGCAGCTCCACCGCCTGGCGGGCGGTCATGCGCGAAAGCCCGAAGCGGCCGGCGATCTCGCGCTCGGAAGCCAGCCGGTCATGCGCACCCAGCTCGCCCGCGGCGATCCGCTGCTGCAGGACGTCCGCGACCTCCCGGTAGCGCGGGGTGGCAGCGCTCGCCATCCGTCCAACCTACATCAGCATGGCGGGTTTCACAGCATTTGCGGGCAGACTTCGGACGGGCTCGCCCTATACAGCCGGGCCTGCGCCTTGTAGCGTTCCTGAATGCCGCCCCGTCGGATCGAGCTCGTCCGTGTGACAGGGACGCACCGCGAGGTGGGGCACCAGATCGGCGCCGCGACGGCCGATGTCGTGCGCCGGCACGCCGTTGCGATCGACGAGCGCCGCCTCGCCGAGGCGGCGGCCTACCGGGACGTCACGGCGGCCGAGCTGCCCTGGCTGGTCGCGGAGCTCGACGCCGTCGCCGAGGGCGCAGGCGCCGATCCGCTGGCCGTGTTCGCTGCCTCGATCGAGGAGATCGCCGTCGAGGAGCCGGCGCCGGCCTCGCGCTGCTCCGACCTCGTCGCCGTTCCGCCGGCGACGCCGGACGGCCACGTCTGGGCGGCCCACAACAACGATCTCGGGCCGGAATCCGAGGACGAGCTCATCGCCATCGAGTGGCGCGTCCCCGGCGACCCGGTCTCGTTCACGATCGGGGTCGGGCCGTGGATCAGCGTCGGGTTCAACTCCGCCGGCCTCGCCCTCACCGGGAACGAGCTCTCGCCGAACGACGACCGTGTCGGCATCCCCCGGCTGCTGCTCGTGCGCGACATCCTGCGCCGGCGGACGCTGGCCGAGGCCACCGAAGCGGCCCTCCATCCCCGCCGCGCGTCGTCGTACAACAACCTCCTGAGCCACCGCGACGGGGGCGTCGTGAGCGTCGAGGGCTCGGCGACCGACGCCGAGCTCCTGCGCCCGGACGAGCACGGCACCCTGGCCCACACGAACCACTACACGAGCACGAGGATGGCCGCCTACGAGCTCGACCCCGCGGGCATCGAGGGCTCCTGTGCCCGCCGGCGCTCCGCGCAGGCGTGGCTGGAGCGCGGGCCGGCGACGCCCGAGCTCCTGCGCGACGCCCTGTCCGACCACACCGGCGCCCCGGACTCGCTGTGCCGCCACGTCGAGCACGGCGCGGAGTCGAAAACTGTCTTTTGGTGCCTTGCCGACGTCACAGAAGGGACGATCCGGTACGGTCGCGGAAACCCGTGCGACTCGCATGAGCAGCGCTACGTCTTCAACTGAGACCCCCACCCACCGCTATGCGCAGCTGACCTGGCCGCAGGTGGGCGAGTGGGCGCAGCGCGACCCGGTGTGCGTGATCCCGGTGGCGACGCTCGAGGACCACGGCTACCACCTGCCCATCGACACGGACGTCGTGATCGCCGAGACGCTGGCCGACCTGGCCGTCCAGCGCTGCGCCGGCCGGGCGCTCCTGCTGCCGACGGTGACGCACGGCTACACGCCGCACCACATGGACTACCCGGGTCCGATCACGATCGACTGGAAGACGTTCGTCGACGGCCTGCTCGACATCGGCCGCAGCCTCTTCCGGCACCGGTTCTCGCGCATCCTCTTCGTGAACGGGCACGGGTCGAACGTGCCGCTCGTCGACATGGCCGCCCGCCTGCTCATGGTGGAGCGGCCGGAGACCACCGCGGCGTCGTTCTGGTACCTGTCCGGGCCCGAGTCGGCGGAGCTCCTGCAGCGCACCCGCGACTCCGACGCCCCCGGCGGGATGGCCCACGCGTGCGAGCTCGAGACGTCGCTCTACCTGGCGATCAAGCCCGACCTCGTGCAGATGGGCAAGGCGGTGCGCGAGATCCCCGACTGGGGCTCGCAGAACGTGTGGATGGACTGGAACGACGGGCCGCTCTCGGTCAAGGGCGCCTGGAGCGGATGGACGGAGTCGGGCGTCGTCGGCGACGCGACGGTGGCCACGGTCGAGAAGGGCAGGCTCTGGCTCGACCGCGCCGTCGCGGAGATCGCCGAGTACATTGAGGAACTGGCCGTGCGCGAGCCACGCCCGGGCAGGGATCATCATGAACCACCGTGGGAGGGACCCAGATGAGAGCGCGCAGGCTGATCGCAACGACCATGCTCGCGGCGCTGGTGGCGGTCGCCGCCGGCTGCGGCGGGGGCGGAGCGTCCCCCGGAGGCGGAGGCGGCGGGAGCGGTGGTGTCGTCAAGGGCGGCATCCTGCGCGTCGGGACGACGAACTACATCGACTCGCTGAACCCGTTCGTGGCCATCGAGAGCCAGTCCTACAACGCCTTCGTCATGCAGTACCCGCAGCTCGTCCAGTACGGCCCCGGCGAGAAGCTCGAGGGCGACTGGGCGACGAGCTGGACGAAGACGCCCGACGGCCTCACGTGGACGTTCCACCTGAAGCCGGGCGGGAAGTGGTCCGACGGCAAGCCGCTCACGGCCGAGGACGCGGCCTGGACGGGCAACACCATCGTGAAGTACGCGGCCGGCCCGACCGCGGCCGTCGCGGCGGCCCTCACCCACGTCAAGAGCATGGACGCGCCGAACGCCGACACGCTGGTCATCCACTACGACAAGGCCGTCGCGAACGTGCTGCCGCAGCTCGAGCAGTTCTGGGTCCTGCCCGAGCACGTGTGGAAGCAGTACGTGGGCACCAACGGCACGGGGCCTGAAGTCGTTCCGGCCCGAGCAGCACCTGCCGACCGTCGCCGGCGGCGCCTACTACATCTCGCAGTACCAGGAGAAGGGCACCACGGTCTTCAAGCCCAACCCGGGCTTCTACGGGCCGAAGTCGAACGCCGAGGCCGTGGCGATGACCTACTACACGAACTCGACGTCGATGATCGCCGACCTCGACTCCGGCAACATCGACTTCGCCGACCAGGTGCCGTTCAACGCGATCAGCTCGCTGAAGAAGGACTCGCGCTTCGAGGTCCAGTCCGTGCCGACGTCCGAGGTCACGAACATCACCATCAACTCGAACCCGCTCAAGGCCAAGAACCGCGAGCTGCTCGACCCGAAGGTGCGCGAGGCGCTCGAGTACGCGACCGACCGCAACTCGATCGTCAAGGTCATCTTCGCCGGCTACGCCAAGCCGTGGGCGAACATGCTGTCGTACGAGTCCGGCCCGTTCTGGCTGAACCCCGCGATCAAGCCGTTGCCGTTCGACCCCGGGAAGGCGAACGAGATCCTCGACTCGCTCGGATACGCGCGCGGCCCGGGCGGGATCCGGGTGGCGCCGGCGACGACCGGCAGGTTCGCCCAGCCGGCGCACAAGATGGAGTACAGCGTCATCGTGCCCGACAGCCTCGACTTCAACGGCGATCGCCAGTTCCAGATCATCGCGGACGACTGGGCCAAGATCGGGATCAAGCTGCACGAGATCGCGGGCGGCGACAGCGGCCAGGCCTACGGCATCGAGACCGCCGCTCACTACACCAAGTTCGACTTCGCCACGTGGGACTGGGCCGAGTACGTCGACCCGGACACGCAGCTCTCCTACATGACGCGCGGCCAGTGGTACAGCTGGAGCGACACCGGCTACAACAACCCCACCTTCGACAAGCAGTACCTGCAGCAGGGGACGCTCACCAACCCCAAGGAGCGGCAGGCGCTCGTGTGGAAGATGGAGGCGGAGGTCGCCCACGACCGGCCCTACATCCAGCTCGTGAACGAGCTCCTGGTGACGGCCAACGACAAGGCGTGGACGGGCTTCTACCCGGATCTGAACGGCTACTGCAAGTGCTACTACACGTCGCCCCACCAGACGGGATGACCTGCTGAACAACGTGGAGAAGAAGGGGACGGCGTGAGGGGTGCCGACTACATCATCAAGCGAACGATGTTCGCGATCATGACGGTGTTCGTCGCCATCACGCTGAACTTCCTGCTGTTCCGGGCCCTGCCCGGAAACGCGGTCACGGGGCTCCGCTGCGGCCACTGCACGAAGCAGTTCCGCGAGTCGCTCGTCAAGCAGTACGGCCTCGACAAGTCGAAGTGGGAGCAGTACGTCGTCTACCTCGAGCGGCTCGCCCACGGCGACCTGGGCACATCCACGAACGACAACCGGCCGGTGTGGGACGACATCAAGACGCCGCTCTGGAACACGCTGCCGATGGTCGTCGCGGGCACGGTGATCTCGATCGTGATCGGCGTCATCTCGGGGGTGGTGGCCGCCTGGCGGCGTGGCACGGCCGCGGACTCGACCAACCTGTGGACGGCGCTCGCCTTCTACGCGATGCCGACCCAGTGGATCGGCCTGCTCGTGATCTTCTACATCGCCATCCCGCTCGGCCTGCCGGCGAGCGGCATCGAGTCGAACACGCTCGGGATCCTCTCGACGCCGTCCACGTGGGACGTGTTCAGCGACCGCGTCTCGCACCTGTTCCTGCCGGCGCTCACGCTCGGGATCGGCCTCTACGGCGAGTACTCGCTGGTGGTGCGCTCGTCCATGCTGGAGACGCTCGGCGAGGACTACGTGCTCACCGCCCGGGCGAAGGGCATGCGCAACTGGACGATCGTGTGGAAGCATGCGCTGCGAAACGCGATGCTCCCGCTCGTGACCCTGATCGCCCTCTCGCTCGGCTCGATCGTCGCCGGCGCGATCGTGGTCGAGGACGTCTTCTCCTACCCGGGCATCGGCCTGGCCACCATCGACGCGATCAACCGGCGCGACTACCCGGTGCTCCAGGGGATCTTCCTGATCCTCACCCTGTCGGTGATCGTGGCCAACTTCATCGCCGACCTCGTCTACTTCAAGCTCGACCCACGGGTGACGACATGAGCGAAGCCATTGGGCTCGTCGAGGCTCCGGGTGCGACCGCCACGACGCCGCGGCGCGGGTTCATCCGCGAGGTCATGCTCGGCCAGAAGGTGGCCGTCATCGGCCTGGTGATCCTGATCTTCTTCACGCTGATCGCGATATTCGCGCCCTGGCTCCAGCCGTACAGCACGACCACGCAGGTGGGCCCGGTGTACGCGCCGCCGAGCAGCCAGCACCTGCTCGGGCTCGACGACGGCGGCATCGACATGCTGTCCGAGGTGATCGCGGGCGCGCGCGTGTCGATGCTCGTCGGCTTCGCCGGCGCGGCCGTGGCGATGTTCATCGGCGGCGGGGTCGGGCTGCTCTCCGGCTACTTCGGCAACAAGACCGACATCGTGCTCATGCGGATCACCGACTACTTCCTGGTGATCCCCGACGTGCCGCTCATGATCGTGGCCGCGGCGGTGTTCGGCCGCAGCCTCCTGAACGTGATCCTGATCATCGGGATCATCTACTGGACGAGCACCGCGCGGCTGATCCGAGCCCAGGTGAAATCCGTCCGCGAGCGGGTCTACGTGAAACGCGCCCGCGCGCTCGGCGGCGGTCACAGCCGGCTGCTGTGGAAGCACATCACGCCCCAGGTGGCGCCGCTGCTCGTCGCGAACACCGTGCTGACGATCGCGATCGCCGTCTTCGCCGAGACCTACATCGCGTTTCTCGGCCTGGAGGACCCGTCCACGATCTCGTGGGGCAAGCTGATCCAGAACTCGCTCTCCGGCGGCGCCATCTTCCACAAGGCGTGGTGGGCGATCATCCCGCCGGGCCTGTGCGTGACGATCGTCATCCTCGCCGCGACGATGATGGGCCAGGCGATGGAGGACGCGCTCAACCCGCGCCTGCGGGTCGGCCACCTGTCGGTGCGCCGCTTCCGCCTGCGGCCGCTGCGCGGGAGGCTCGACTCCGAGTGAGCGCGGCGACCCCCGTGCTCAGCGTCGACGGGCTGGAGGTCTGGTTCGACGTGCCCGGCGGCGAGCTGCACGCCGTGCAGGGCGTCGCGTTCGACCTGTACCCGGGCGAGCGGATGGGGCTCGTCGGCGAGTCGGGCTGCGGCAAGACGACGACGATCCTGGCGCTCATGGGGCTCCTGCCGCCGAGCGCGAGCCTCGCCGGGCGGGTCGTCCTCGAGGGGGAGGACGTGCTCGCGAACGGCGAGGACTCGATCTCGCCCCACCGGTGGCGCGACGTCGCGATGGTGTTCCAGGGGGCGATGAACGCGTTCAACCCGGTGAAGACGATCGGATCGCAGATCGTTGAGCCGATGGAGCTGCACGGGGTCTCCTCGGGCCGGGCGGCCCGCGACCAGGCCGCGGAGCTGCTCGAGATGGTCGGGATCTCGGGGTCGCGGGCGGACCGGTATCCGCACGAGTTCTCGGGCGGCATGCGCCAGCGGGCAGCGATCGCGATGGCGCTCGCCTGCAATCCCAAGGTGCTGCTGGCCGACGAGCCGACGACGGCGCTCGACGTGATGGTGCAGGCGCAGATCCTCGACCTGCTCGTGCGCCTCACCGAGGATCTCGGGCTGGCGATGATCCTCGTCACCCACGACCTCCCCGTCGTCGCCCAGGTGTGCCGGCGGGCGGCGGTCATGTACGCGGGCAAGGTCGCGGAGTCCGGGCCGATCGAGACGCTCTTCCACGACCCCCGCCACCCGTACACGCGGATGCTCTTCCAGGCGACGCCGGACCTCTACGGGGACGACGAGGTCATGTCGATTCCCGGCGCGCCGCCCCGGCTCGACCGCGAGGTGGTCGGCTGCCCGTTCCAGCCCCGCTGCGACTCGTCCTTCTCGCGCTGCCCGCAGGAGGAGCCGCGGCTGCGCGAGGTGGCCGACAACCATACGGCAGCCTGCCACCTGAACGACGTGCCGGCCCAGGTGGCGCAGTGAGCGCCGCGGAGGCGGGCGCCGTCGCGCCCGACGCCCAGCTGCTCGAGGTCGAGGGGCTCGTCACCCGCTACCCGGTGCCGCGCAGCCTCCTGGAGACCCTCCGGCGCGAGGAGCAGCTGCACGTGCACGCCGTCGAGGGCGTCGACTTCTCGGTGGGGCCGGGGGAGATGCTCGCGCTCGTCGGCGAGTCCGGATGCGGCAAGACGACCACCGCCCAGACGGTGATGCGGATGGTCGACGCCGACGCCGGCCGCATCAGCTTCCGCGGCCAGGACATCTCGCACCTCTCCCACAAGCAGCTGCGGCCGCTGCGGCGCGAGATGCAGATCATCTACCAGGACCCGTACGAGTCGCTCGACCCCCGCTACCGCGTGCGCGACACCGTCGCCGAGCCGCTTCTGATCCACGGCCTCGGCGAGGGCGCCGCCGAGCGCGAGGCGCTGGTCGTGCAGGCGCTCGTGCAGGCGGGGCTGCAGCCGCCCGAGCTCTACCTCGACCGCTACCCGCACGAGCTCTCCGGCGGCCAGCGCCAGCGGGTCGCGATCGCCGCCGCGATGGTGCTGAAGCCGAAGCTCCTGCTCGCGGACGAGCCGGTGTCGATGCTCGACGTCTCGGTGCGCGCGGGCATCCTGCGCCTGCTGGACGAGCTGCGCCGCGAGGGGCTCGCGATCGTGATGATCACCCACGACCTGTCGACCGCAGCCCACTTCGCCGACCGGATCGCGGTGATGTACCTGGGCCGGATCGTCGAGGAGGGGCCGGCCAAGGACGTCGTCCGCAACCCCCTGCACCCCTACACGAAGGCGCTCATCTCGGTCGTGCCGAAGCGCGACCCGCGCAACTCGACCGTGCCGCAGATCCTGACGGGCGAGACGCCGAACCCGATCCACATCCCGCCCGGGTGCCGCTTCCATCCCCGCTGCCCGATCGCGGAGGAGCGCTGCCGCAGCATCGATCCCGAGCTGCGCCGGCCCGACTCGGCGACCTCACCGGAGCACCGGGCCGCCTGCATCCTGGCATGACCCGCTGGCGAGACATCGCCGGGCCGGTCGGCCTCTTCCCGACGGGCGCGCGCAACGCCGTCACGGACGTGCCCGGCGTGCTCGTCGGCCACGCCCAGGCGGCCAGCGGCGAGGCGACCGGGGTCTCGCGTCGTCGTGCCGCCGCGGCTGCCGGCGCGGGCCGGCGTGAATACGGTGAACGGTGTCGGGGAGCTGACGAAGAAGCTCGAGATCGACGAGTGGGGGATCATCCAGTCGCCGGTGTGGCTGTGCGGCACGCACGCCGTCGGCACCGTCTACCACGGCGCCGTGCTCGCCGCCGGGGGCGATCCGGACAACACGATCATCCCCGTCGTCGGCGAGTGCGACGACTCCGACATGGGCGACTCGCGCACCGTCACGGTCGACGACGTGAACGCCGCGCTCGCGAACGCGGGCGAGGACGTCGCCGAGGGGACGGTCGGCGGCGGCACCGGGATGACGTGCTTCGACTTCCCCGGCGGGATCGGCACCGCCTCGCGGGTCGTCGACGGCCACACGGTCGGCGTCCTGCTCATGTGCAACTTCGGCGACCGGGAGCGCTTCACCACGGGCGGCCTGCGGTTCGACCCGGCCGAGCCGCCGGCGCCGCCGGAGGGCTCGTGCATCGCCGTCTGCGCGACGGACGCGCCGCTCGAGGCGCAGCAGCTGCGGCGGCTGGCGCTGCGCCCGCTGCTGGGCCTGGCCAGGGCCGGCTCGTACGCGTCGAACGGCTCCGGCGAGATTGCGGTCGCGTTCACGGTGGCCGAGGACGAGGGGTTCCCGCTCGAGCGGCTCTCGCCGCTCTTCGCGGCGGCGTACGAGGCCGCCGAGGAGTCGGTCTACAACTGCCTCGTCGCCGCCCGCCCCGGCCGCCGCCGCAACGGGCAGATGCAGGACGAGTTCCCGGTCCACCTGGTGCGGCGGGGGACGTAGGATGGCTGTATGGAAGGCATGAGCGTCGAGCTACGGGTGCGTCTGTCGGCGGCCGACGTGCACTACGGCGGCAACCTGGTGGACGGCGCCCACGGGCTCGAGCTCTTCGGCGACATCGTCACCGAGCTCGCCATCCGCACGGACGGCGACGAGGGCCTGTTCGCCGGCTACGAGAAGGTCGAGTTCCTGGCGCCGCTCTACGGCGGCGACTTCGTCCGCGCGACCGGCACGATCGTGCGGATGGGCAACACCAGCCGCACCGTCGACCTGGAGATCTGGAAGGAGATCTCGGCCCGCCCGGACGTCAGCGACTCGGCCGCCGA
Source organism: uncultured Actinomycetes bacterium (assembly GCA_963731515.1). Lineage (GTDB taxonomy): Bacteria > Actinomycetota > Thermoleophilia > Gaiellales > JAICJC01 > JAICJC01. The sequence goes on from CAVSVU010000017.1 coordinate 414,947, forward strand.
CCTGCTCCCCGACCCGATCCTCGCCACCCGCGCCCGCGGCACGTACGTCGTCCGTCGCGAGCACCAGCGCGGCCCGGGCGGCGCGGGCATCGTCGCCGGCCGGTAGCCCGCCGGACGGCTGAATAAACGGGGTCAGACCCCTTTTATTCACTGGCGGGTCAGACCGGCTCGAGGGAGATGCGCTCGCGAGTCCGCCAGCCGTCGGCGCGATGCTCCATGACGGCCACCTCCACGACCCGCGCCCGGATCGGAAGGTGGCGGCCGATGTCGTCCTCCGCCGCCCGCCTCGCCGCCGCGTCGTCGGTCTGGGCGATGGTCAGGTGCGGGATCACCGTCTCGTGCGCGCCGCCGAACGGCGGGTAGGCCGGGAAGTCCCGCGCGATCGCGGCGACCATGTCGAGGAACGGCTGCGGCGGGTCGGGCTCCAGGTAGAGGACCGGCGGACGGGCGTCGAACCGTGCGAAACGCGCGAACGTGACCTCGAAGGGCGCGAACGCGTCGAGGGTGGCGCGCAAGCCGTCCACGTCGGCGGCGCCCAGACGCTCGGCGTCCACGAACGGGTAGATCAGCGTCACGTGCGCGGGCATCCCGTCGGCGCCGTCGCCCGTGAGTGCACGGCGGTGCGCACCCACCACCGCGTCGGCGGCGTCGAACGGCACGACGATTGCGGTGGCGGCCACCCTCCGGCGGGTCAGACGGTGAGCTCGACCGCGGGCTTCGCGCTCGCGAGCAGCGCCATCACGCGCGACTCGGTGACCTCGTCGAAGTGCTCGTAGAACTGGCTCACCGCGTGGAAGCGCTGCGGCGCGCGCAGCGTGACGAGCCGGTCGCACTCGCGCTCGAGCCGCTCGACCGCGAGCCGCGGCAGGACGGGGAGCGCGATCACGGTCTGGCGGGCGCCGGCGTTGCGTACGGCGGCCAGCGCGGCCCGGATCGAGGCGCCGGTGGCGGCGCCGTCGTCGACGATCACCGCGGTCCGCCCGACGAGCATCATCGGGGTGCCGCCGCGGAGCCGCTCGTCCATCTCGCGCGCCTGCGCGGTCGCGATGTCGTATGCGCTGTCGACCTGGGCCGACGTCAGCCGGCCGGCGACGCGCCGGTTCGTGTAGCGCTCGCCCTGGGGTGCGACCGCACCCATCGCGAGCTCCGGATGGCCCGGCGTCGCCACCTTGCGGACGCACAGCACGTCGAGCGGGAGATCGAGCAGGCGGGCCGTCTCGGCGGCCACGGCGACGCCCCCGCGGGCGAGCCCGATCACGGTCACGTTGGCCTTCTTGCGGAGCTCCGGCATCGCCGCCGCGAGGGCCGCCCCGGCCTGTGTGCGGTCGTGGAACACCCCGCGATCATGCACAAGGGGAGCGCGCCGGTCAAGGTTTCCAAACGACGATTTGGCTGCCACTGGTGCGTTGCTATACTGCCCGTCTGGCAAAGCAGAGGCATCTCGCCCCTCACCTCGCCGGCTTCGGGCCGGGAGGTTCAACCGAATCGTTCGGCTACCGTCTCCGTCGCGGAGACGCAACTCGGGTGCTTTCGGCGCCCGTTTTTTCGTGTCGAGGAGAGGAGCTCCAAGGGTTGAGGATGATCGTGATTAGGCACAGGTCTTGAGGCCCCGCAGGCAGCTCGACCAACGGCCGCAAGAGCCGACCACCCGGATCAACGAGGCGATCCGCGTGCCCCAGGTGCGTCTGATCGACGACGACGGCTCGCAGATCGGCATCAAGAGCACAGACGAGGCCCAGCGGTACGCCTGGGACAAGAACCTCGACCTGGTCGAGGTGGCGCCGGAGGCCCGCCCGCCCGTGTGCCGGGTGATGGACTACTCGAAGTACCGGTACGAGCAGGAGCAGAAGGCCAAGCTCGCGCGCAAGCACCAGTCGACGATCACGATCAAGGAGATCAAGCTGCGGCCGAAGATCGGCATCGGCGACTACGAGACCAAGAAGGGTCACGTGGTGCGGTTCCTGAAGGGCCGGGCGAAGGTGAAGGTCACGATCATGTTCCGCGGGCGCGAGATGACGCACCCGGAGCGCGGGCGAGACCTCCTGCTCCGCCTCGCGGAGGACGTGAAGGACCTCGGGGCGATCGAATCTCAGCCGCTGCAGGACGGACGAAACATGGTGATGATGCTGGCGCCGCACAGAGCGGTGACGGCACCCGCCGCCAAGGCGGACGACGACGCGCCTGCAGAGGCCGCCGACGAGGCCGCCGCCGGCGCCTGAAGGAGATCCGAGCATGCCAAAGATGAAGACGTCTTCCGCCGCGAAGAAGCGGTTCCGGTTGAGCGCCGCGGGCAAGGTGCTGCGCCGGCGCGCGTTCCGCACGCACCTGCTCGAGCACAAGAGCGCGAAGCGGCGACGGGTGAAGCGCCGGGCCAAGGAGATGGCCCCGGCCGATCGAAACGAGGCGCGGCGCCTCCTGGGAAAGCGATAGGAGCTCGACGATGGCACGCGTGAAACGCAGCGTCAACGCCAAGAAGAAGCGCCGCGAGGTGCTCGAGTCCGCGAAGGGTTACCGCGGCCTCAAGAAGAACACCTACCGCAAGGCGAAGGAGCAGATGCTGAAGTCGCTCTCCTACGCCTACCGCGACCGCCGGGCGCGGAAGCGCGACTTCCGCCGGCTCTGGATCATCCGCATCAACGCGGGCGCCCGCCAGAACGGCCTCTCCTACAACCAGTTCATGCACGGCCTGCGCAAGGCCGAGATCGAGCTCGACCGCAAGGTGCTCGCCGACCTCGCCGTGTCCGATCCGAAGGCGTTCGGGACGCTCGCCGAGGCAGCCAAGGCCGCGCTTGCCGCTTGACGGGCTCCCCGGCCGTGGAGCCGATCACCTCCCACGGCAACGCCCGGCTGAAGCATGCGCGCAAGCTCCAGGCTCGCCGCCACCGGCGCGCGCTGGGGCAGTTCCTGGCGGAGGGCGAGGACATCGTGGAGGAGGCGCTCGCGGCGGGCATCCTGCCCGTCGAGACGCTGATCGCCGCCGACCGGCCGCCGGACGAGGGGCTGGTGGCACGGCTCGCCCGGGGCGGGCCGGTGCTCGCCGTGCGCGACTCGCTGCTCGCCGAGGTCGGCGGCCTCGGCCACCCCGCCCGCGTGATCGCCCTCTTCGAGATCGCCTCGCTCCCGCATGAATATGCGGTGCCAGGCACCGGATATTCACCTCTGGCCGTCTACCTGCACCGCGTGATCGACCCGGGGAACGTCGGCACCGTCGTGCGTGCTTGCGGAGCGCTCGGGCCGGCGCGGCTCGCGCTCTCGCCGGGCTGCTCCGACCCGCTGGCCGGGAAGGGCGTGCGCGCGTCGATGGGCGCCGTCTTCCGCGTCCCCATCGAGACGGGCGCCGAGGTCCCCGAGGACGGCCTCCGGGTTGCCCTGGTCGCCGGGCGCCGGAACGCCTCTCTGGGACGTCGATCTCACGGGCCCGGCCGCCCTCGTCGTCGGCGCCGAGCGCCACGGGCTCCCGGCGGAGGTGGTGGAGGCGTGCGACGTCGTCTGCGCGATCCCGCAGGCGGCCGGCGCAGAGTCGCTGAACGCCGCCCAGGCGGCCACGCTCGCGTTGTACGAGGCGGTCCGCCAGCGCGCTCAGGGCGCGAACCCGAACGGCGGATAGCGGTCGGTGACGAGCGTGAACGCGTAGCCCGACACCCGGTTCCCCCACCGCATGACGCCCTCGACGAACTCGAATGCCCCGCGCGGGTAGCGGCCCGTGAACAGGATCGCGAACCAGACGAACACGACCACGAAGAACGCCGCGATGCTCATGAAGAACAGCACGATGTAGTGCGGGATCGCGAGGAACCACTTGACCAGCGGAAGCCAGCGGTTGAGCTCGGCGCCGGTCACCTCCGGGTAGTCCAGGTGCACCGACTGGTGCTCGTCGGTGGACGGGTAACGGTCGTCCATCAGCGCCAGGTAGGCGAACACGCGACTCGAGAAGCGGGTCAGCTCGAGGTTCCAGTTGAACCACCAGCGCGGGTACTTCTGCCGGAAGAGCAGCATGAGCACGACCGGGAGGACGACGGTGCCGCCGGCGACCGCGAACTCCGCGCCGGTGCGGTTGCCCGTCCCGTGTGAGAAGCCGGTGGTGGCCTGGTCGAGGAACCCCAGGACGATGGCGATCGGGATGATCCAGAAGATCCGCAGCGCGCTCGACAACCGGTCGAGCGGACGATCGGGATAGTCGATGCTGAATGTGACGGGATAGGACTCCATCCCTTCACCCTAGTCGCCGGCGCGGCGCGCGAGCCATACCGAATCGGTTGTGCCCGGCTCGAGCGGGCGGCGATCGAACCCGCCGTAGGCCCGGATCCGGTCGTACCCGGCCCCCTCGAGCAGCGTCCGCCAGCCGTCGGGATCGACCCACCAGAGCTCCATCTCGGCGTACACGTGGTCGGCGCGCACCGTCAGGTCGAGGCGGCGGGCGGGCTCGTCCCAGAGGGCTCGCTCCTCGATCCCGGGCTCGCGTTCGATCCAGCGGCCATGCGTCTCGGTGATGTCGAGCCGGTCGGGGTGGAAGACGTCGAAGGCGAGCGTCCCGCCGGGATCGAGCCGGCCGTGCAGGGCGCGCAGGACGGCCAGCCGCTCGCCGTCGTCGCGCAGGTGCAGGAACGCGCGGAACGGCACGGTCACGAGCGGGAACGTCCCCAGGTCGGGGAGGTCGCGCATGTCGGCGTGCACGAGCGTCAGCGACAGCCCGTGCGGCGCCGCCCGCCTCCGGGCCAGGTCGAGCATCGTCTCCGACGTGTCGACGCCGACGACCGGGACACCGGCGAGCGCCGTCGGCACCGCCACCCGGCCGGAGCCGACGCCGACCTCGAGCACCGGCCCGCCGCAGGCGAGGGCCAGGTCGACGTAGAACGGGATGTCCTCGGTGACCGAACGGCACCAGACGTCGTAGCGCTCGCCGAGGCGGTCGTAGGCGGAGGGCGGCGTCCCGATGCTAACTACACTACCCGGCCACCATGGACCTCGACGCCCTCGTCTCCGACGCCAAGGCGCGCGTCGCCGCCGCGGCCGGCTCGGCCGCGCTCGAGGAGGTGCGCATCGAGGTGCTCGGGCGCAAGGCGCCGCTCGTGCTCGCCCTGCGCGAGCTCGGATCGCTCGACCCGGACGAGCGCCGCGCGCGCGGGGCCGACCTGAACCGCGCCCGGCGGGCGCTGGAGGAGCTGGTCGAGAGCCGCGCGCGCGAGCTGGGCGAGGCCGAGCTCGAGGAGCGGCTGCGCTCCGACCGGCTCGACGTGACCCTCCCCGGGGCCGTCCCCCCGCGCGGATACACGCACCTGATCGAGCAGACGCGGCGGGACATCCTCGACGTGTTCGTGGGGTTCGGCTACCGGGTCGTGGACGGCCCCGAGATCGACACCGTCCACTACAACTTCGACGCGCTCAACCACGCGCCGACGCACCCCTCGCGGCAGGTGACCGACACGTTCTACGTCTCCGCGGACGTCGTCCTGCGCACGCACACGTCGCCGGTGCAGATCCGGACGATGGAGGCGCAGCCGCCGCCGGTCTACATGGCCACGGCGGGCCGCTGCTACCGGCGGGATACGCCCGACGCGACCCACACCGCCATGTTCACCCAGATCGAGGGCCTCGTCGTCGACCGCGGCATCACGCTCGGGCATCTCAAGGGGACGCTGCTCGGCTTCGCCCGCGCGATCTTCGGCGCCGACCGCGAGGTGCGCCTGCGGCCGCACTTCTTCCCGTTCACCGAGCCGTCGGTCGAGGTGGACGTGAGCTGCTTCAACTGCGCCCGCGACGGCTCGCCGTGCCGGGTGTGCAAGGCCGAGGGCTGGGTCGAGATCCTCGGCGCCGGGATGGTCGACCCCAACCTCTACGGCTACGTCGAGGGCTACGACCCCGAGGAGGTGTCCGGCTTCGCGTTCGGCCTGGGCGTCGAGCGGGTGGCGGGCCTCCGCCACGACATCCCCGACATCCGCCTGCTGTGGGAGAACGACCTGCGCTTCATGGAGCAGTTCGGATGAGGGTGCCGGTCTCGTGGCTGCGCGAGTACGTCTCGTTCGACCTCCCCCCGCGGGAGCTCGGTGAGCGCCTGTCGATGACGGGGACGAAGCTCGAGGCGCTGCATCGCCGCGGCGTGCCCCGCGCGCTCGAGCGCTACCTGGTCGGCCGCGTCCTCTCCCGCGAGCAGCACCCGAACGCCGACCGCCTCAGCCTCTGCAGCGTCGACGTCGGCGCGGGCGAACCGCAGCAGATCGTGTGCGGCGCCCGCAACTTCGAGGCCGGCGCGACCGTCGCGGTCGCGCTCCCGGGCGCCGTGCTGCCCGACGGGACGGAGCTGCGTGTGGCGAAGCTGCGCGGGCTCGAGTCGCACGGGATGATGCTCTCGGAGCGCGAGCTCGAGCTGGGCCAGGACCACGACGGCATCATGCTGCTCCCCGCCGACTGGCCGGTCGGCGACGCGCTGATCGACCATCTCGCCATCGCCGACGACGTGCTCGAGTTCGAGATCACGTCCAACCGCCCGGACTGCCAGAACGTCTACGGCATCGCCCGCGAGGTCTCGGCCGTCCTCGACACCGACCTCGCCGGCTGGCCGGGGACGGAGCCCGAGGCGACCGGGGAGGGCACGGCCACCGACTACGTGAAGGCGCGGATCGACGCTCCCGAGATGTGCCCGCGCTGGGCGGCGCGGGTGTTCACGAACGTCCGCGTGGGGCCGTCGCCGCCGTGGCTCAAGGCCCGCATCAGCGCGGCCGGGATGCGGCCGATCTCGAACGTCGTCGACATCACCAACTACGTGATGCTCGCGATCGGCGAGCCGACCCACGCCTTCGACCTCGACAAGGTCGCCGGCCGCGAGATCATCGTCCGCCGGGCGACCGGCGGCGAGCGGGTGACGACCCTCGACGGCCAGGACCGCGTCCTCGACACCGACACGCTCGTGATCGCGGACGCCGAGAAGCCGTCCGCGGTCGCCGGGCTCATGGGCGCCGAGTGGAGCGAGGTCACCGCCGAGACGACGACCGTGCTCATGGAGTGCGCGAACTTCGACGGCCCCACGACCCAGGCCTCGTCGATCCGCCTGGGCCTGCGCACGGAGGGGTCGAGCCGGTGGGAGAAGGGCCTCGACCCGCACCTCTCGCCGAAGGCGCTGCGGCTCGCCTCCCAGCTGATGGTCGAGCTCACCGGCGCGACGCTCGTCCCCGGCTCGATCGATCTGCACGGCGAGCTGCCCGAGCCGCCGGTCGTCCCGCTGCGGCGCGAGCGGCTCGAGGGCCTGATCGGGATCACATACCCCGACGCCGAGGTCGACCGCACGCTCGCCCGGCTGGGCTACGAGTGGGAGGGCCGCGGCTGGCGGGTGCCGACGTGGCGGGCGGCCGACACGACGCGCGAGGTCGACCTGATCGAGGAGGTGGCCCGCATCGGCGGCCTGGAGCGGGTGCCGGCGGAGATGCCCGGCGGCGATCCGGGCGGAGGGCGCCTGGGCTCCGACGAGCGGCTGCGGCGCAAGGTCGTCGACGTGCTCCGCGGCGCCGGTCTCTCCGAGGCGGCGACGCTGACGCTGTGGGATCTGGGGATGCCCGAGCGGCTGCGGCTGCCGGCGGGCGACCGCCGGGCGCAGCTGGTCGAGCTCCAGAACCCGATGAGCGCCGAGTGGGCGGCGATGCGGACGCTCGTCTTCCCGGGCCTCCTGCACTCGGCCCGGCGCAACCTCGCGATGTCGGCGCCGCGCGTCGCGCTCTTCGAGATCGGGCATGTGTTCCTGCGCAGCGACGAGACGCTCCCCGACCAGCCGACGCGGGTCGCCGGCGTGCTCGCGGGTGAGGGGGCCGGGTTCTTCGCCGCGAAGGGCGTCGTCGAGGCGCTGTTCGCGGCCGCACGCGTCGCCGCTCCCGAGTTCCGGCCGGCGGACGAGCCGTTCCTGCACCCGGGGCGGGCCGCGCTCGTGGGCGACGGGTTCGTCGGCGAGCTGCACCCGCTCGTGGCCGAGGCGTTCGAGCTCGAGCCGGGCGCCGCGGCCTTCGAGGTCGGCCTGGACGGCCTGCGGGGACCGCCGCCGGAGGAGGTGCTCTACCGCGACGTCACGAGCTTCCCGCCCTTGCGGCAGGACATCGCGGTCGTCGTCTCCGAGGACGTGCCGGCCGGCCGCGTCGTCGAGGTGGTGCGGTCGGCGGGCGGTGAGGGGCTTGCGGGGGTCGAGGTGTTCGACGTCTACCGCGGCCCGCAGGTGGGGGAGGGGCGCAAGAGCCTCGCCCTGCACCTCGTCTTCCAGGCCGCCGACCGCACGCTCACCGACGCCGAGGCCGACGCGGTGCGCGAGCGGATCGTGGCCGCGCTTCGCGCCGAGGTCGGCGGAGAGCTGCGCGCGTGAGGCGCGACGAGCTCGTCGCGCGGCTGGACGAGTACTTCGGGACACGGTCGGTGCGCGGGGACGAGTGGGGCGACCTGTTCGAGCTCGTCTACCCCGACCCGTACTGGCGCGAGTACGCCGAGCCGGGCTACGAGGGCCGCTGGAACGGCCTCCTCGTGCGCGGCGGGGACGAGGTCGAGCGGGTCGCGACCTGCGTCTTCCCGTCCGACCGGGTGGTCGGCCTGCTGGAGCCGGGGACGTTCCTGTTCTCCGAGCACCCGATCGACTACGCCGACGAGCCCGGCTTCCTGCCCCTGGCGCGGGAGACCTTCGAGCGCATGCGCGGCGACGGCGTCAGCTTCTACCACGTGCACGCGCCGATCGATCATCACCCCGAGGTGTCGCCGTCGCGCCTGTGCGCCGCCGCGATGGGGGTGCCGGTCGAGGAGGAGTACCTGCCGATCGCCGAGGGGATCGGCGGCGGTGCGGCCGTGATCGGCTCGTCCGACGCGACGCTGGACGAGCTGGCCGCCCGGCTCGGCGCCGAGCTGGGGCCGGAGGTGCCGGTGCAGGTCGTCCGCCGCCGCGCCGGGACGGACGCCGCGGGCCGTGTGGCCGTCGTCGGCGGAGGCGGCGCCGACCGGGAGGCGCTGGCCGAGTCGCTCGCGCGCGGCTGCCAGACGTTCGTCACGGGCGGCGTCTTCACCCGGTGGGCGGCGGAGTTCCTCGTCCTCGCCGACGAGCGCGACGTCGCGGTGATCGACGGCACCCACTACGGCACCGAGATCCCGCCTCAGAAGGCGATGGTGGGGTGGTTCCGGGAGCTTGGGCTGGAGGCCGAGTTCATCCCCGACGGGCCGAAGTGATCCCCTCTATGTGACCGGCGTCACACTCCGTCCGGATCCGCCGATGTGGAAGCCGTGACCGCGCGTCCGTAGCCTGCAGACATGTTTTCCACTCAACCGAGAAGGATCCGGACATGATCACCATCACCCGCACCACTCGCGCGGTCATGGTCGCCGTCGCGGCCCTCGCAGTCGCCGCGCCGACCGCATCCGCCAAGCCGATCGGCCCCGTCGAGCCGGCGGTCTCGACGACTGCGCCGGTCTATCAGGGCACGTATCGGCCCGTCAACGACAGGGTCGCACTGTCGCCCGATCGCGGCGACAAGGTCGGCACGCTCGCACAGGTCACGAACATCCACCCGACCCCGGTCGTGACGACGAAGACCGTGAGCCAGAGCTCCTTCGACTGGACGGACGCGACGATCGGCGCGGGCTTCGTCCTGGCCGTCGGCCTCATCGGCGCCGGTGCCCTCGGGCTGCGCGGCCGCCGGGGGATGGCGCTCGGGGTCTGACCCAGACCCCCTGACGGTCGTGAGCGTCCACGCGGGCGGGTCCTCCGGGGCCCGCCCGCCGCATGGTCCGCCGGCTACGCGGGGGCCAGCGCGACCAGATCGGCGAGCTGCCGTTCCAGCGCGCCGGCGTCGTCGATCGCCACATGGACGACGATGCGCGTGACGCCGAGATCCGCGAATCGCGCGAGGCGTGCGTCGTCCAGGTCGTACACGAACACGGTGACGTCGCCCGGCGAGATCCCGGCATCGTCCCGCCGGCGGCGCCATGTCGCCAGTCCGCGCTCGAACGCGTCGACGTCCGCGACCACCGGCGCCCAGGCATCGCCGTGAAGGGCCGCGAGGCGGATGCTCCTCGGCGAGTCACCGCCCACCAGGAGGGGCGGGTGCGGCGTCTGGACCGGCTTCGGCCAGCACCAGATCGGGTCGAACTCGACGTGCTTGCCGTGAAACTCCGCCTCGTCGTCGCGCCAGATCGCCTTCATCGCGCGGATCTGCTCCTCCATCAGGTCCCACCGCGTCCGCGGATCGACGCCGTGGTCTCGCAGCTCCTCGACCAGCCAGCCGGCGCCGACGCCGAACAGGAAGCGCCCCTGCGAGATGTGGTCGATGGTCGCCACCTGCTTGGCAAGGGTGATCGTGTCATGCTGGGGCACGATGCAGACGCCCGTGCCCAGGCGCAGGTGACGGGTGCAGGCCGCGGCCGCGCCGAGTGCGGTGAACTGGTCGAGCAGGCGCGCGTCCTCGCCGGGACGGTCGCCCTGGACGAGGTCTCGCCGGCTCACGGGAATGTGCGTGTGCGCCGTGAGGAACAGCGACTCGAGCCCCGCCGACTCGACGAGGGCGGCGAGGTCGGTGATCCCGACGCCGGTGTCGGTGAGCCATACCGCCACACCAAGTCGCATCGCGCACATTCGCGGTGATCCTAGAGGGAATGATGCAGGTGACGTCCGAAGGGAGTGGGTATGCCGAAGCCACGCGAGATCACACTGCTGCTCGAGCTCGAACGTGAGCAGGAACGGCTGTTCGCCGGGTCGCTGACCGTCGCCGAGCGCGACGCGGCCGGCACGCTCGACCAGCCGTCCGCGAAGGACACGTTCGCCCACGCGATCGGGGCGAAGCAGCGCATGCACGACGCGCTGGTCGCCATGCGGGCCGGCGCAGAGCCGGACTCCGCGCACGACCGCGAGGAGGTCTTCCAGGCCAACGCGGGCCGGTCGTTCGCGTCGCTCGAGGCCGATGCCGCCCGTCTCGGCGACGCGCTCGTCGCAGACGTCGACGAGCTCGATGCCGGCGCGCTCGGATCGTCACCCGCATGGGTCGGCGAGGCGACGCTCGCCGACGAGATCATCCAGCAGTGCGTCACCCATGGGACGGTGTTGATGTTCGAGGCCATGTGCGAGCGGGGTGGGGCCGAGGATGCGCGCCGAGCCCAGGCCGAGCTCGTCGACGCGCTCCCCGCCGACGTGAGCGCGCTCCAGCGCTCGCGCGCCCTCTATAACCTCGCCTGCCTGGACGTCCGCACCGGCCGCGAGACCGATGCCGTCGATGCGCTTACGGAGGCGCTGCGCCTGCGGCCCGCCCTGGCCGAGCAGGTCCGCGACGATCCCGAGCTCGCGCCGGTGCGCGCCCGCGTGCTCGGGTGAGCTCGGCCCGCGATTCCGGGTACCGATGAATTTCGGGCCGCCCGCCGGTCCGTGTCTGCGATGAGCGTGGGCGTCCGCCTTTTCGGCGGCGACGGGATCGCGGCGCTCGGCCTGGAGCAAATCCGGGCGACCGAGGCGCCCGGCGTCACCCACCTCGCCTACCGGAGCGTCGGGCCAGCGCCGCGCTAGGTAACGCCCTGCGTGGCGACGGGGCGGACGTCCGAGAGCCGCCGCTCCAGCCGTAACGCTCCGACGACGCCGACGTCATCGAGCGTGCCGAGCCGCTTGCGCACCAGTTGCGCCGCCGCGCCGTAGCCGTAGGTGTGCGCGGCACGGAAGTGGAAGACGCCGCTGCGCCAGTCGCCGTCGTGCCACGGGTTCAGCGGCGACATCACGAGGGCGCACTCCTCGGCCTGCACGGCGTCGCGCAGCCGCAGCTCGAGGAAGAGCGACGACCAGTCCGACGGCTGTGCGCCGACGATCGCGTCCCACTGCTCGACGAGGTTGGTGGGCATCGCCGGGATCGTACCGTGGTGGCCGGGTACGGTTGCGAGGTATGTCCATTCGTTATAGCATGCAAGCTATGGTGTCGGGTTTTCGAGGGGTGCTCGCCGCGCTGGTCGCGGTTGTCGCGATCGGAGCGGGTTACGAGCTCGCTGTCGCGCTCGGCCTGATCGGGGTCGGGCCGCAGCCCGGCGATCCCCCGGCCGGCAGCACGCTGGTCGTGGGCGTCACGCTCGTCGCGCTCCTGGTGATGGGGGCGGTGCTCCTGCTGGCGGCGCCACTGAGCCGGCGGGGCCGGGGCGGGTGGGGAAGGGTTGCCGTCCCGGTCGCGGGCTGGGCCGCCGGCGCGTTCCTGGTCGCGCGGTTCTACTCGTACGACCCGTACTATGCGCCGGCTCTGCGACGGATGGCCGACGGCGGGATGATCCCGGGGCGCTGGGTCGTGCTGCTCCTCGTCGCCACGCTCGCGGCTGGGCTGCTCGCCCGCCGGTCGTCGCGGGCGGGGTTTGCTGCCTCAGCGGTCGGCGTCTGGGCGATCGCGTTCACGGCAGCTGTCGTCGGCCTTGGGCACTAGGCCGTCTCCCTACGCCGGCGGCACGACGGCCGGCGCCGAGTTGAGGTCGAGCTCGCGCTCGCTCATGAAGTGGGCGGCGGTGATCATCCGCAGCCGCACGACGACATGCCTGCGGCGGTCGACCCAGAGGCGGAAGAACGTCGGGCCGCCCGGCTGTACGAGTGTGAGCTGGACCGTGTTGGGGCCGCCGCCCGCCACGTAGACGGACCTCGCCGTCGGCGCCCAGAACGGGTCCGGCTGGCGGATCGCCGGCGTGAACGAGTGCTTCCACGTCCCGTTCTCGCGCTGATCCCAGCGCGTCGTCCCGATGATCCGGGAGCGCTGACCCCCGTGGACGTCGATCGAGAGCCGGTTCGGGGCCTGGACGATGTACGTCGTTGCCACCGACCGTCCCGGCGCCGAGGCGAGCACGTTCTCGGCCCGCAGGCTGTGCAGCCCGGCGAACGTCCGGGCGGCCCGGCGGAGCAGGCCGGGGGCGGGGCGGGCGTTCGCCGCGGGCAGCTTCAGCGTCGTCTCGACCGCGGGAACGCCCGGGCGGGTCACGGAGACGTGAACCGGGCCGGCGGCAGGGCCGACCGGCGCCTGGTAGCAGACACCCTTCGTGGTGGGGCAGGGCGTGGCCACGTGCCCGTCGACGACCGCGATGGCGTCGGGCACCGCGGCACCGGTCTGCGAGAGCAGCGTCAGCCGCAGCGCATGCCGGCCGACGCGCTGGCCGCCCACGGCCAGGTCGGAAGCCTCCGCGGCGGCCGTCGGGCCGGACGCGGCCGGCGCGGCCGGCACCGGCGGAGCACCCGACGGCGCGCCCAGCGTCACGCCGGCCGTGAGCGTCCCCGATCCGGTTCGGATCCGGAGGCTCGTCCGTCCCTGCGGCAGCGCAGGCAGGAGGCCGGCATACGTGCCGTCCGGGGCGCGGTGCAGCGCGGCCGGGCCGCCCTCGGTGCGGACGGACACCGCCCCGCCCGTCGCTCCCGGCACGCGTACGTCGACGGCGTTGCGGCCGGCGAGCCCCGGCCAGAACGCGACCCGTGCGCCGCCCGCCAGCTGCAGGCTGACCGGCCCGCCTGCGGGGGCGGGCGCCGCCGAGCCCAAACCGGGCGTGTTCGCAGGCGCGAGGTCGGTGAGGAGCGAGACGACCGCAAGCACCCCCATCATCAGGGCGATCTCGACGACCCCGCGGCGCCGGATCGCCCCGAACGCCGAGAGCCGGCGCCGGTTCAGGTAGCCGAGCCCGACCAGGCACGCGAGCAGCCCCGTCTTGACGGCCAGGGCGCGGCCGTAGCCGGTCTGCCACACCTGCGCCGGCGACGATACGGCCCAGAGCGCCCGGCCGAGGCCCGTCGCGGCCAGCACGACCACGCTTGCGAGCGCGATGCGCGAGAAGCGGGCGGTGAGCGCCGTGCGCACGCGGCTGCGCTCGCCGTCCGGGAGCCCGCGGGTGGCGTGCGGGGTCACCAGGACGAGCTGGACGAGCCCGCCGATCCAGACGGCCGCCGCGGCAGTGTGGAGGGCGTCGACGGCGACGGCGGGCAGCCCCAGTCCGGGGTCGCCGGCGTGGCCCGAGAGCCCGGGGACGATGACCGCCCACGCGCCGAGCAGCGCCGCCGGCACGGCCAGGACGAGCGCCCCGGCACGGCTGCGGCGGGCGACGGCGAACGCCGCGGCGGTGGCGACGCAGAACGCCGCTCCCAGGTCGATCCCGCGCCCGAACTCGCGTCCGAACCGGGTCGCGCCGAGCGCGGAGCCGATCGGGCCGTGGTGGTTGAACGCCTGCCAGAACGACACGCCCGCCACCTCGGCGCCCTCGCGTGTGAGCGCGATCCAGCCGCCGGCGAGCATGAGCGCCGCGGCGCCCAGGAGCAGCGAGTTGGCCCGGGCGCCCTCGCGCAGCTCGGCCATCGCCCGTGGCCTGCCGGACACGGTCGCGATCACCGGCCGGAACACCGCCACCCGGTAGATCGCGCCGCCGACGAGGAGCATGAGCCCCAGGAAGTAGGCGAACCGGGCGATCAGGAACGGCCAGTCGAGCGTCGATGTCTGGGTCGTCGCGGCCTCCGGCGGCGGCCGGTCGCGGCCGACGCCGATCGCGACGACGCCCGAGACGATGTGCCCGTCGGACGACACGACGCGCCAGCGCACGGTGTAGTCGCCGTCGCCGAGGCCGCCCCGAAGCGGCACGACGAGCGCCCGCGAATCGCCGTGCTCGACCCGCGCATGGCCGGCGAGCACCGACGCGCCGCTGGTGGCGACGACCGTCGTCCCCGCGTCCTGGACGGGCTCGTCGAAATGCAGCACGATCTGGCCGGGCGCGTGCGGGACGACGCTGCCCGCGGCCGGGTCGGTGCGGAGCAGGCTGGCGTGCGCCTGCGCCGCGGCCGGGAAGGCCGCGGGCACCAGCAGCGAAAGCAGGATTGCGAACGCGCGAACACCGCGCATCGGTAAGGGTTGACCTCCTGATTCGGGTTCACCCGGCGTACGCGCGCCGGGGTCGGCCGGTTTCAGGCGGGCAGGGGCGGCGAACGACCGCGGGGGGCGCCGATCGCCGTTCGTCCGGCGGGCGCGGCGACCGGCAGGGGCCGGGGCGGGGCGGTCAGGCCGAGCAGCAGCCGCACGGCGGCCGTCACGGCCTCGCCGAGGTCTGCGAGCGCCCGGCCGAGGGCGCGGTCGGCGGTCCAGACGAGCCCTGCGCCGACGAGGGCGAGCGCAGTGTGGAGAGCGAGGGCCCCGGCCTGGCCGGGATGAGCGGGGGCGCCCACGGCAAGGAGGGCGACATGGGCGCAGCCCTGGGCGGCGAGCATGATCGCGACGGTCTCCGCCAAGCCGACGGGCGTGTGGGAGGCCGCCGCGGGGCCGCGGCGCAGCACGTCGGTCGCGGCGGCGCGGGCGCGCCGCGCGGAGGCCGCCATGCTCGCGAGCGCGATCGCACCGGCGCAAGCCGCGGTGAGGGCCGGGATCGACCAGGCCGGGTTTGCCAGGGCGGCAGCGCCGCCGTGCGCGGCCGTCGCCGATGCGGCGGCGATCCCGGCCAGGGCCAGCCCGCGGGCGAGCGTGTGCGTGCGCATCTGCGCCGGAAGTATCGCAGCGGTGGATAAGATGCCGCCCGTGGATTCCGCCACGCTGGACAGATTGGCCAAGCTCGCTGTCGGATTCGGAGCCAACGTCCAGCCGGGCCAGCGGGTGATCGTGATCGCCTCGATCGGGCAGGAGGAGCTCGCCCGGAAGATCGTCGAGCTCGTGTACGGGGCGGGCGCGGTCTTCGTCGACATGGTCTACCGCGATCCATACGTCCAGCGCGCGCGGTTGGAGCACGGCGTCGACGAGGCGCTCGGCTACGAGCCGGAGTGGGTCGTCGAGATGGTGCGCCAGCACGGGATCCACCAGGGCGCCACCATCGCGCTCAGCGGGCCCGTGGCGCCGGGCCTGCTGGAGGGCATCGATCCGGCCCGGATCGGACGCGACCGGCCGCCGGGCCAGAAGCAGTCGACCGAGAACATGACCCAGGCCCGCAACAACTGGACGATCGTGCCCTGCCCGACCGAGGGCTGGGCGACGCTCGTGCACCCCGACCTCGAGCCGGACGCGGCGCTGGAGCGGCTGTGGGAGCAGATCGCGGTCGTCTGCCGGCTCGACGCCGACGACCCGGTCGAGGCCTGGAAGGTGCGCATGGACGACCTCGTGCGGGCCGGGGACGCGCTCACCGGGCGCCACTTCGACGCGATGCACCTCGAGGGGCCCGGCACCGACCTGCGCGTCGGCCTGCTGCCGACCTCGACGTGGCACGGCGGCGGGCTCACGACCGCCTGGGGCCTGCGCCACCAGCCGAACCTGCCGACGGAGGAGGTCTTCACGACCCCCGACCCCGAGCGCGTCGACGGTGTCGTGCGGGCGACGAAGCCGCGCGAGCTGTCGGGCACGATCGTGCGCGACCTCGAGGTGCGCTTCGAGGGCGGGCGGGTGACGTCGATCGAGGCCGCCGAGAACGGCGACGTGCTCAAGGCGTACGCCGAGCGTGACGAGGGCGCCGGCCGCCTGGGCGAGCTGGCGCTGGTCGACGCCGGCGGGCGCATCGGCCCGCTCGACACCGTCTTCTACGACACGCTGCTCGACGAGAACGCGGCCAGCCACATCGCCCTCGGCCAGGGGTTCGACTGGGCCGTCGGCGAGGAGGATCGCAGCCGCATCAACCGCAGCGAGATCCACGTCGACTTCATGATCGGCTCACCCGAGGTCGATGTCACCGGCATCACGGCCTCCGGCGAGCGGGTGCCCGTGCTGCGCGCCGGCGCCTGGCAGATCTGAGCCGAGAAGCGGGGACAGTCCCCACGAACCCGGTTTCTAGGCGGCGCCGGTGCGCATGCGGAAGATCGTGGCGATGACCTCGGCCGGGTCGAGATCGTCGTCGTGGCCGAGGCTCCTGATCGGCTCACCCGAGGTCGATGTCACCGGCATCACGGCCTCCGGCGAGCGGGTGCCCGTGCTGCGCGCCGGCGCCTGGCAGATCTGACAGACGTCACGCGCCTGCAACGAAAGTGCGACAGCCGACGTTCGGGGTCAGACCCCGGTTGTCAGGCGGCGCCGGTGCGCATGCGGAAGATCGTGGCGATGACCTCTGCCGGGTCGAGATCGTCGTCGTGGCCGAGGCTCCCGCCGCGCAGGCGCAGCGACGTGTAGGCCATCAGGTCACGCATCGAGATGACGCCGACGACGTGGCCGTCGCCGTTCACCACCGGCAGGTGGCGGAAGTGGCCGTCGACCATGAGCGCCATCGCCTCGGGGATGTTCGTGTCCGGCGCGGCGGTCAGGACGTGGCTGGTCATGCGCTCGCTGACGGGCGTGGCCGGGTCGGTGCCGTCGCTGACGCAGCGCATCAGGTCGCGCTCGCTGATCACGCCGACCAGGTCGCCGGCCTCGTCGAGCACCATGGCAGCGCCGATGTCGGCCTCGACCATGCGCCGGGCCGCGTCGCCGATCTGGGTGTCCGGCGACACCGTCACCACGTGCGTCGCCATCACGTCCGTGAGCTCCATCAGACCGAGTGTACGTGTCGGCGGGGGGTCATGCGAGCAGGAGGGTCGGAGCCTCGAGGTGGCGTTTGACCGTCTGCAGCAGCCTGGCCCCGTCCGCGCCGGAGCAGGCGCGATGGTCGCAGGAGAGGGTGACCGACATGATCTTGCGCGGCACGACGGCGCCGTCGCGGACGACCGCGCGCTCGACCGTGCTCGACACCGCCAGGATGGTCGACTCGGGCGGGTTGATGATCGCCGAGAAGGCGGCGACGTCGAACATGCCCATGTTCGAGACCGTGAACGTGCCGCCCTCGATCTCTGCCTGGCGCAGCTTCCCCTCGCGGGCCCGCCCGGCCAGGTCGCGCGTCTCGACGGCGAGCTGGCGCACGCCCTTCGTGTCGGCGTCGCGCAGCACCGGGACGATCAGGCCGTCGTCCAGCGCGACCGCGATGCCGATGTGCGCGTGGGCGTGGTACACGTGGTGGCCGTCCACGTAGGAGCGGTGGGCCTGCGGGTGCTGCAGCAGCGCCTGGGCGCATGCGCGCACGATCAGGTCGTTCACGCTCACCTTCTCGCCGGACTCGGCCAGGGCGGCGTTCAGCTCGGCCCGCAGCTCGAGCGCGCGGGTCATGTCGATCTCGGAGGTGACGTAGAAGTGGGGGACGGTCGCCTTCGACTCGGCCATCCGCCGGGCGACCGCCTTCAGCATCGGCGTCAGCTCGCGCACCTCGTCGCCCTCGCCGGGCGCCGGGGGAGCAGGCTGGCCCGCCGGGGCCGCGACGGGAGCCGCATACGTCCCGCCGGCGAGCGCGCGCTCGACGTCTGCCTTGACGATGCGGCCGTCGGGGCCGGTGCCCTGGCCGGCCAGGGTGCGTAGGTCGAGTCCGCCCGCGTCTGCCATCCGCCGGGCGATCGGGCTGGCCCGCAGACCACCGCCGTCGGCGGGCGCGGCCTCGGTCGCGACCGCTGCCTCGGCCTGTCGCCTCGGGCTCGGCCGCCGGCGCCTGCTCGGCTCCGCCGTTGTCCCGGCCGTCGCCGTTCGACGCGGCGGCCGGCGTCGGAGCGTCGGCCGGCACCTCCTCGCCCTCGGCGCCGATGATCGCGATCGGCGCGCCCAGCGCGGCCGACTCGCCGTCGCCGACGAGGATGCGGAGCATCGTGCCGTCCTCGTAGGCCTGGAAGTCCATCGTGGCCTTGTCGGTCTCGATCTCGGCGATCACGTCGCCCTCGCGGAAGCTCTCGCCCTCGCGCTTCAGCCACCGGCCGATGGTGCCCTGCTCCATCGTGTCCGAGAGGCGGGGCATTGTCAGCTCTTCAGACATGGGCGAACCTTACAGTCCGCACTCGGCCAGCAATGAGCGCGCCGCCGCCTCGATCTTCGACTCCAGCGGCAGTGCGGCGAGCTCGAGCGGCTTCGCGTAGGGCATGGGCACCTCGGCCTGGCCGACCCGCTCGACCGGCGCGTCCAGATCGTCGAAGCAGACCCGCTGGAGCCGCGCCGCCAGCTCCGCGCCGACGCCGTAGGTCGACCAGCCCTCCTCGGCGACCAGCACGCGGTTCGTCTTTCGCACCGACTCCGCCACCGTGTCCACGTCCAGCGGCCGCAGCGAGCGCAGGTCGACCACCTCGACGGAGATCCCGTCCTGTGACAGCCGGTCGGCCACCCGCAGCGCCCGCTGCACCGTGTAGGAGTGGGCCACGAGCGTGAGGTCGGTGCCCTCGCGGGCGATCGCCGCCCGGCCCAGCGGGACGGCGCCGTCGCCGTTCTCCGGCAGCGGCCCGGTGAGGTTGTAGAGCACAAGGTTCTCGCAGAACAGCACCGGATCGTCGTCGCGGATCGCCGTCTTCAGCATCCCGTAGGCGTCCGCGGGTGTCCCCGGGGCGACCACCTTCAGGCCGGGGCAGCCGGCGAACCAGGCCTCGAGCGACTGCGAGTGCTGGGCGGTCAGCTGGGCGCCGGCCCCGCCGGGCGTGCGGATCACGAGCGGCACGCCCACCTTGCCGCCGAACATGTACCGGATCTTGGCGGCGTGGTTCACGACCTGGTCCATCGCCACCAGGATGAAGTTGATCGTCATGATCTCGATCACCGGCCGCAGGCCCATCATGGCCGCGCCGATGCCGGCGCCGACGAAGCCCTCCTCCGAGATCGGGGTCTCGCGGACGCGGTTCGCCCCGTACTTCTGCCACAGGCCGGCCGTGACCTTGTACGAGCCCTCGAAGCGGCCGATCTCCTCGCCCATCAGGAACACGTCCGGGTCGCGGTCGAGCTCCTCGTCGAGGGCCTGGCGCAGCGCCTCGCGATAGGTCACGTCGGCCATGTCTGCTCGCCTCCGCGCTCGCCGAACGGGGCTCCCGACCGCATGCGGGAGAACTGCTCCTCGTGGGCCGGGTCGCCGTAGAGGTGCTCGTAGAGGCTGTCGCGCCCCGGAGCGGCAGCCGCGACCGCCTTCTCGATCGCGTCCTTCACCTCGGCGGAGACGTCCTGCCAGATCGCGTCGAGGTCGGCGGCGGCCGCGATCCCGCGCTCGCCCAGCAGGAGGCCGTAGCGGGTGATCGGGTCGCGCTCCCGCCAGGAGCGCACCTCGTCGGCCGTGCGGTAGACCTTGCCCGCGTCGGCGACGGAGTGCCCGCGGTAGCGGTACGTGATCGTCTCGAGCAGCGACGGGCGGCGCTCCTCGCGCGCCTGCCGCAGCAGCCGGTCGGCCGCCTCGCGTACCGCGAGCACGTCGTTCCCGTCCACCTGCTCGCCGTGCATCCGGTACGACGCCGCCCGCTTCCACAGGTCGGGCTCGGCGTTCGACTGCTGCACCGACGTCCCCATCCCGTACTGGTTGTTGATCGCCTGGAACACGATCGGGAGGTCCCAGACGGCGGCCAGGTTGAGCGCCTCGTGGAACGAGCCGGTCGCGACGGCCCCGTCCCCGAACTGGCACAGCACCGCGAACGGGAGCTCGCGGTAGACCATCGCGAGGGCCGTCCCGGTGGCGATCGGCAGGTGCGCCCCGACGATGCCCCAGCCGCCGTAGAAGTGGCGCTCGACGTCGAGCAGGTGCATCGAGCCGCCGCGGCCGTGGGCGACGCCGGACTCCTTGCCGAAGAGCTCGGCCATGACGGCCGCCGCCGGGCTGCCGACGGCGAGCGCGGTGCCGTGGTCGCGGTAGCTCGCGTAGAGCGCGTCGCCCTCGACGAGCGCGTCGATCGCGCCCACCGACGAGGCCTCCTCGCCGATCGCGAGATGGCAGTAGCCCCCGATCCGGGCCCGGGTGTACTGCTCCTCGGTTCGTTCCTCGAACCGGCGGATCAGGGCCATCTGCCGGAAGAGGTCGAGCGCATGCTCCCGGTCCTCCAGGACCGAAGCCTCGCCCGCCGCGGTCTTCGCCATATCGGAACCTTACTCGTAACAAGGCGCTACGCTTGCGCCCGGAATGGCGACCCCCGTGACGGTTCCCAGCCTGGGCGAGGAGGACGCGGCGGCCGTGCTGATCCGGTTCCTCGTCGAGCCGGGCCAGCCCGTGCACCGCGGCGATCCGCTGTACGAGCTCGACACCGACAAGGTGACCCAGGAGGTGGAGGCCGAGGCGGACGGCGTCCTGCTCGAGGTCGTCGGCACGCCCGGGGTCGAGTACCCGCCCGGCGCGACCATCGCCTGGATCGGCGAGGCGGGCGAGAGGGCGGGCGCGTGAGCGACGCCTTCCGCGTCGCCCACCTCGACGAGCTGGAGCGCATCGGCGCCGCGGGCGGCGTCTACCGGCCGATCCGGCGCCGCCTGGGGGTGCGCGCCTTCGGGATCAATGCCTATACGGCCGCCGGGGCGGGCGACCAGGTGGTCGAGCGCCACACCGAGGCCGCCGGCGGCGGCTCCGGCAGGCAGGAGGAGCTGTACATCGTGCTCGCCGGCCACGCCGAGTTCACGGTGGCGGGCGAGACGATCGACGCGCCGGCGGGCACGCTCGTCTTCATCCCCGAGGTGACGGCCGAGCGGAGCGCCGTCGCGCGCGCGGACGACACGACGGTCCTCGTCGTCGGCGGGCCGGCGGGCGCGCCGATCCCGACCTCGCCGTTCGAGTACTGGTTCGCGGCCGAGCCGGCCTACAGGGCGGGCGACTACGACCGCGCGATCGCGATCGCCTCCGAAGGGCTCGCCGAGTGGCCGCAGCAGGGGACGCTGAACTACCAGCTCGCCTGCTACCACGCCCTCGCCGGGCGGCGCGAGCAGGCGCTCGAGCACCTGGAGATCGCCGTCGAGAACGAGCCGCGCGCGGCCGGGTGGGCGGCCGAGGACTCCGACCTGGACTCGATCCGGGACGACCCGGCGTTCCCCAAACGTGCATAAACGGGGTCAGACCCCTTTTATTCACGCGGGTGCGACGTCCCTGATCACGACCCAGCGGTGCTTGCCGATCCTGCGGTCGCGAACGAACCCGAGCTTCTCGTAGGTCGAGAGCGCACCGTTCCAGAGGAAGCCGGCGGGCACCGCGGCGGCGTCCTCCGGGTATCCCTCGACGGTTCCCCCGCCGAGGCCCGCGATCAGATCCAGCGCCCCGGCGAGGGCGGCGGTGGCCACGCCTCGCCGCCGGTGCCCTTTGCCGACGAAGCAGCACGCGATCCGCCAGTCCGGCGCCATCGTCTGACTCTGCTCGTACGCCGCCCGGTTCTTGATCCGCGGCACCTCGTCGGGAGCGCCGAACTGGCACCAGCCGACACACTCCTCGCCGTCGAACACGAGTGCCGCGTGCGCCGCTCCCGACCGGACGCGGTCATGCTTGCGCGCGCGGTTGACCTCGCCCTGCGCCGCCCTGTCACCGCCCTCCGGGTGGAAGGCCATGCACCAGCACCCGCCGAAGATCCCGTTGTTGCGCTCCACCAACCCGGCGAACGCCGGCCAGGTCGATCGATCCAGCGCCTCGATCGTGTAGGTCGATGACACCACGCTTCGGGAGTATCCAACCATCTCATCTAGGATGCCCGCGAAAGCGAGCGAGGGAGCGAGTCGATGGAGTGTGACGTCGCCGTCCTGGGCGGAGGGCCGGGCGGCTACCCGGCCGCCATCCGGGCGGCACAGCTGGGCGCGAACGTCGTCCTGATCGAGCAGGCCCGCGTCGGCGGCACCTGCATCACGGTCGGCTGCATCCCCACGAAGACGTGGGTGCAGACGGCGCATGCGCTCAAGGAGGCGCGCGAGACGTTCGCCCAGATCGGCGTGCGCGTGTCCGAGCCCGAGCTCGACTTCGACCAGGCCCAGAAGAACAAGGTGGGCATCGTGGACGGCCTGGTGAACGGCATCACGGGCGTCGTCAAGGCGAACGGGATCACGATCGTGAACGGCCGCGGCACGTTCACCGGCCCGAACACCATCGCGGTCGAGGGCGGGGAGGACATCACCTTCCGCTCCGCCGTGATCGCGACCGGGTCGCACTCGCTCCGCCCGCCCGTCAAGGGCATCGACGGCCCGGCCTGCGTCGATTCCACCAGCCTGCTCGAGATCGGCGAGGTGCCGCGCCGCCTGGTGATCCTGGGCGGCGGCGTCATCGGCGTCGAGTTCGCGTCGATCTTCCGCCACTTCGGCTCCGAGGTGACGATCGTCGAGATGCTCGAGCACCTGATCCCGATGGAGGATGTGGACGCGTCGAAGGAGCTCGAGCGGGCGTTCAAGCGGCGCGGGATCACGACCCATCTCGGGCGCGAAGGCGACCGAGGTGGCCGAGGGCGACGGCGGCGTGACCCTGCGCTTCGAGGGCGCCGACGGCACGCCGGGCACGGTCGAGGCCGACCTGGTGCTGGTCGCCACCGGCCGGGGTGCGAACACGGCCGACATCGGCCTCGACAAGGCCGGCGTCGACTTCGACCGGCGCAAGGGCGTGATCGCCGACCGGCACATGCGCACGAACGTGCCCCACATCTACGCGGTCGGCGACGTCGCCGGCGTCTACCAGCTCGCGCACACGTCGTTCCGCGAGGGCGAGATCGCCGCCGAGAACGCGCTCGGCCACGAGTCGGAGATGGACTACACGGCCGTGCCCCGCTGCGTCTACACCGATCCCGAGGTGGCCGCCGTCGGCCTGACCGAGGCCCAGGCGCGCGAGCGGCACGGCGACGACGCGATCCTCATCGGCCGGTTCCCGTTCTCGGCCGCCGCGCGGGCGCAGATGTACGCCGAGAAGACCGGCTTTGCGAAGACGATCTCCGAGACGCGCTACGGCGAGCTGCTCGGTCTCGTGATCGTCGGTGTGCAGGCGACGGAGCTCGTGAACGCGGGCGTCATCGGCATCAGCGCGGAGTCGACGATCGACACCGTGGCCGACTCGATCGCCGCCCACCCGACGCTGGCCGAGGCGGTCAAGGAGGCGGCGCTCGTCGCGCTCGGGCGGCCGCTCCACCTGCCCCCGGCGCGGCAACGGGCGAAGGCCGCCGCCCGGTGAGCGGCAGCATCGACGCTTCCCGCTACCTGATCCCGACGCTCAAGGACGACCCGGCCGACGCGGAGGCCATCAGTCACAAGCTGCTCGTCCGGGGCGGCTTCGTGCGCCAGCTCGGCGCGGGGCTCTACACCTATCTGCCGCTCGGCTGGAGGGTGCTGCAGAACGCGATGGGGATCATCCGCGAGGAGATGGACACGATCGGCCTCGAGATGCTGATGCCCGTGCTCCAGCCGGCCGAGCTGTGGGAGGCGACGGGCCGCTACGGCGTCGACAACCTCTTCCGGCTCGACGACTCGTCCGGCAAGCACTACGTCCTCGCGATGACGCACGAGGAGTGCATCACCTGGCACGCCGCCCGCGTGATCCGCTCCTACCGCGAGCTGCCGCAGATCTGGTACCACCAGCAGACGAAGGAGCGCGACGAGCCCCGTCCCCGCGGCGGCATCCTGCGCACGCGCGAGTTCATCATGAAGGACTCCTACAGCTTCGACCGCGACCTGGAGGGGCTGGAGGAGTCCTACGCCCGGCACCGGGTCGTCTACGAGCGGATCTTCGAGCGCTGCGGCATCGAGACGTTCGCGATCGAGGCCGACGTCGGCATGATGGGCGGCCACGGCGGCGAGGAGTTCGTCGCTCCCAGCCCGAACGGCGAGGCCGACCTGGTGCGGTGCTCGAACTGCGACTACGCCGCGAACGTCGAGGTGGCCAGGTCATCGCCGCGCCCGCCCGAGTTCCCGCCGCGGCTCGACGCCCCGGAGGAGATCGAGACGCCGGGCGCGACCACGATCGAGGGCCTGGCCGAGTTCCTGGGGATCGATCCGGCGGCGACGGCCAAGGCGATGCCGATCGTCGTCGACGACAAGGTCGTGCTCGCCCTCGTGCGCGGCGACCACCGCCTGCACGAGCTCAAGACCGAGAAGGCGCTCGGCGCCTCGTTCCGGGCGGCCGAGCCGGACGAGATCCGGGCCGCGTTCGGCGCCGATCCGGGCTCGATCGGCCCCGTCGGCGTGGACGTGCGCGTCATCGCCGACGAGTCGCTGCGCGAGGGGCAGTTCGTCGGCGGCGCGAACCGCACGGGCCGGCACCTGCGCGGCGTCGAGGCCGGGCGCGACTACCGGCCGGAGTTCCACGACCTGCGCGAGGTCGCCGAGGGAGACACCTGCGCCGTCTGCGGCACCGGCACCCTCCATATCGAGCCCGCGATCGAGGTCGGCCACATCTTCAAGCTGGGCACGCGCTACACCGTCCCGCTCAACGCCAACTACCTCGACGAGGAGGGCAAGGAGCATCCGATCGTGATGGGCTCCTACGGGATCGGGCCGGCCCGCATCGCCGCCGTGGCGGTCGAGCAGCACCACGACGACGCCGGCATCGCCTGGCCGGCGACCCTGGCGCCGTTCCACGTCCACATGGTCGTGATCGGCGGCGAGGACGATCCGCAGCTCCCGATCGCGCGCGAGATCGAGCGGACGCTCGAGGCCGACGGCCTCTCGGTGCTCTTCGACGACCGCGCGGCCAGCCCGGGATCGCGGTTCGCCGACGCCGAGCTGATCGGGATGCCGGCGCGCGTCACCGTGGGCAGGCGCACGGCGACCGAGGGCACCGCCGACGTGCAGGTGCGGCGCGGGCGCGAGCAGCGGTCGCTGCCCGTCGCCGAGGTGGCCGCGGCGGTGCGCGCCGCCGTCGACGCCGCCTGACGATCAGCGCCGGCTGAGCCCGTGGTGCGGGTCGATCGCGGCGAACGCCTGGCGGAGCGGGGCGGCGAGCTGGTAGCGGGGGAGGACGGCCGCGCGCAGCGGGAGGGGGACGGCAAGGGCCTGTGCGCGAAGGTTCTGGTGCGTGGGGGCGGTGGTCACTCCCTGGCTTTGACGGCCGCCGAGGCTGAGCGCTTTCGGCGCGGTGGGCGCCTTCGACGCGCCTGACCCCAACCCA
Organism: uncultured Actinomycetes bacterium; assembly: GCA_963731515.1. Taxonomy (GTDB): domain Bacteria; phylum Actinomycetota; class Thermoleophilia; order Gaiellales; family JAICJC01; genus JAICJC01. Next base: position 440,702 of record CAVSVU010000017.1, read on the forward strand.
GGCGCCGCCGCTCGACTGAAGCTCTGCTCCGCAGGGGCGGTTCCTCCGCCGGCGGCCGATCCCGAGCCCGAGTTGAAGTCCGCGCGGCTCAGACCGAGCACGAGCGCCCCCAGAATGCAGGCGGCCGCGGCGACGCTCACGAACGGGCGCCGGAAGCTGCGGTGGGGCCGGATCCGCTGCGGGCGCGGCTCGGCGCGGACTCGCAGCATCACGTCGGCCCGCAGCCGTTCCGGCGCGGCGGCCGATGCCTCGTCGCGCAGGCGGGCGGCGATGTCGTCGTTGCCGTTGTGGCTCACGGCGCCGCCTCCGTCTCCGGCCGCAGCGACTCTGCGAGCCGTGCCCGTGCGCGGTGCAGGCGCGACTTGACCGTGCCGGCGGGCAGGTCGAGGGCGAGCGCCGCCTCGTCCATCGACATGCCGACCACGTCGCAGGCGACGGCGACGACCCGGAACTCGGGCTCGAGCGCCGAGAGGGCGGCGAGCAGGTCGAGCCGGGCCTCGACGGGCGTGTCGACGCTCGTGGCGGGCACCTCGTCGACCGGCTCGGCCGTGCGGCCGCGGCGCTCGAGCACGTCGTAGGCCTTGCGCACGACGATCCGGTAGATCCAGGTCGAGAAGCGGGCGTTGAAGCGGAAGCTCCCCAGGCCGCGCCACGCCGACACGAGCCCCTCCTGGACGCAGTCGTAGGCGTCCGCGTCGGAGAGGGTGATGCGCAGGGCGAGCGTGTACAGCCGGTCCTGGTAGCGCACCACCAGCTCCTCGAATGCGGACTCATCTCCGTCGGCCGCCCGCCTGGCCAGCACCTCGTCGGACGCGCTCTGCACGCGACCATGGTACGCCCGGGGCGGGGCGAGCCCGGGGAGCGGAACTGTCAGGACATCCTGCATCTGCTCCCATTCGACAGCCAGGGGCGCCGAACGGTTCCCGGTATACTCGGACGCCTCGGGGCGTGGCGCAGCCTGGTAGCGCACCCGGCTGGGGGCCGGGCGGTCGGAGGTTCAAATCCTCTCGCCCCGACTAGAGGAAACCGCCGGAAATGGATCCTTCGGGACGCAAGCGAGCTCGTCGACCTCCTCGGCGGCGTCGGCTGGCACGACCAGGTCGCTGTCGTCAGGCTCGCAAAGTGGCTCCGCGCCCGCATCGGGATTTTGGCCCCTCGCGTGCGAGACGGGCGGCCGGCCGAGCGGCGATTGGTCGGCCCTCGGCCGGCCGCATCTCTGGAGCCTCCTCCGTGGCACCGCGCCCCCTGTCGCCCCTATCGCGGTCGCCTACCACTACATCGCGCTGCTCACCGCGAGCGTTACGGGCGGCGGGTCCCGAGGATCATGCGTTCCCGGTCGCCCATTCCCAGATCGCGCTCGCGGCGACGCCCGGCAGGAACGCCCACAACGGACTCGACAGCCCCGACCTGGCGCACGAGCCAGTGGTCAAGCGCGAGCACGTCACGGATCGGGGCACGGCCAGGGCCCGCTCTCGGAAACCGTCCGCGCGGTCAGCCGGGTCGACCGGACGGTTCGGATGCTTTACCGGATCGACCGAACCAGGGGCGAGGGGATGTCCACGGGGGTTGGGGGTTGAGGTGCCCATCCGGCGCGACCACCGAGGCCGCGTCGGTGAACTGGTACGCCACGGTCCACCGTTTGCCCCCGTGGTGCCCGCGCTGGAGTCGTATGACGTCTACGTCGGCCGCAGTCGATCGCCGAGCGACCGCATACGCTCGAACACGGGTATTGGTATGCGCAGCGGCGTCACCGCTCGTAGGATGGGCAGGCGATGGTGGCCGATAGTCCCGAACTACCGAGCGCGTCGGGTCGCGGCCGACTGAGGGTGGTGATCGTCGGCGGCGGTGTCGGCGCCCTGGAGGCGATGCTGGCGCTGCGTGATCTGGCGGAGGAGCGTGTCGAGATCGCGCTGCTCAGTCCCGACTCCGAGTTTCGGTATCGGCCGACGTCGGTGGCGGTGCCGTTCGGTCGCGGCCAGGTTCACCGCTTCGCGCTCTTGGACATTGCTGCTGCGGCCGGCGCGCGCCTCGTCACCGGGTCGCTTGCGCGCGTCGAGGCGACCGCGCATGAGGCGGTCACCGAGGCGGGTGACCGCCTCACCTACGATGTGCTTATCATCGCCTGTGGCGCTCGTCGCGTGTCCGTCCTGCAGGGGGCGCTCGCGTTTCGCGGGGAGCCGGACGCCGATGCCGTTCGCGACCTCCTGCGGCAGCTCGAGCACGGTGCCATCAAGCGCGTCGCCTTCGCGCTGCCTCGCGGCGCCACCTGGGCGCTACCGCTGTACGAGCTGGCGCTCTTGACCGCCACCCACGTCGCCGAGAAACAGCTCCCAGCCGTATCGCTGGAGCTGGTGACACCCGAGGCCACGCCACTCGCCCAATTCGGCGGAGAGGTCAGCGCGACCGTCTCCGAGCTGCTCGCCGACCATCACATCCGCGTGCACCTGGCCACCTATCCCGTGCGGGCGTACCCGACCCGACTGATGCTGGCACCCGCGCGCACCCTCGCCGTCGACCGCGTGGTGTGCATGCCCGAAGCGCGCGGCATCGCCATCGCCGGGCTGCCCCATAACCCGGACGGCTTCCTCCCCACCGACCCACTCGGACAGATCCCCGGCGTCGCGGACATCTACGCCGTCGGAGACATCACCACATTCCCAATCAAACAGGGCGGGATCGCCGCCCAACAGGCCGACCACGTCGCTCACCAGATCGCCAAACGTGCCGGCGCTCCAATCGAGGCTCCACCACCACTGCGCCCCCACCTGTACGGGCTGCTACTCACCGGCAAGACACCGCTCTACCTGCATGCCGACCCGACCGGCGGACGAGGCCAGACCGCCGCCACCAGCACCGCCCCATTGTGGTGGCCGGGCGGAAAGATCGCCGCTCGCTACCTCGGCCACTACCTCACCCACGCACAGCCAACCGACACCACCCCCGACCCATAAACAAGCCCGGGCGACACAAGCCCAGCCGCGGGCAAGCTTGACATCTGATTCGGTCATGGCGTCCCTGGACGTCCCTCGACGGTCGCAAACGGCCGCGAACGGCCGTGGATATGGGACACCGTCGTCGGGTTGGTTGAGCCGAATCCCCCTATCTAAGCCACTCCGGGTCGGCGTTGAAGCTGGCTGGGGGCCGGGCGGTCGGAGGTTCAAATCCTCTCGCCCCGACTGGACGAAACCGCTGGAAACAGTACGATCTGGCGATGGGCAGATGGGCGCTGGCCGTCACGGTGACAGTCGCCGCCGGCCTCTCGTCGTGGGTGGCCGGGTGCGGCGACACCACGCCAGCAGCCGACGACACAAACCGCCCGCCGGTGACGTCCGCCCCGACGACGACGCAGACGGCGAAGAGACACACTCGTCATCACCACCACCGCCACAAGCCGGCCGCGCGCGCGGCGGCGACGGTCCGCGTCGACCACGTCATCGACGGCGACACCATCGCGCTCGCCACGGGCGCCCACGTCCGCTTCCTCCAGATCGATACGCCGGAGCTGTCGAGCAACGAGTGCTACGCCACCCAGGCCCGCGGTCTCCTCGAGTCGCTCTTGCCCGCCGGTTCGCGTGTGACCTTGAGGAAGGATCCTGCGCTCGACCAGGTCGACCGTTACGGGCGGCTGCTGCGGTATGTGTATCGCGGCGGCACGAACCTGAACGTGGAGATGGTGCGGCGTGGCGCGGCCGCCCCATACTTCTACGACGGCGACCGCGGACGGTTCGCCGGCCGGATCTACTCCCTCGCGCTGGCCGCGAAGCGGGCGCACCGCGGCCTGTGGGGTGCCTGCCCGGCCACCAGACTCCAGCCTGACGAGGCGGTGACGGCGCTTCGGACGACAGCCTCGTCTGGTGGCGCCGGATCGTCAGGTGGAGGTTGCGAGCCTGGCTACACGCCGTGCCTGCCGATCACGAGCGATCTGGACTGCGGCGACATCTCCGACTCGCTGAAACCGATCCACGTCACCGGGTCGGATCCATATCGGCTCGACTCGAACGGAGACGGGCTCGCCTGTTAGAGTCGCGCGCGTCCTCCAGGCGGATCTCTTATCCACGCGGAATACGGCTCCCCGAGCGGACTCGCCGCCGGAAAATGGGCTCATCGTCCGACCGTTCGCCGGATGATGTCGGCTGTGTCCCGTAGACCGGTCCCGTTCGACCTGTGACGAGCAGATACCTCGAGCCTCTCCGGCACCGTGACTTTGCACTGCTGTGGTCCGGCCAGACGGTCTCGATGCTGGGTGACGGCGTGTTCACCGTCACCCTGGCGTTGGAGACCCTGCGGGTCGACCCGCACCCCATCGGGCTTTCCTACGTGTTGGCTGCCCGACTGCTTCCCGCCGTGGTGTTCGTCCTTGTCGGCGGGGCGATCGTCGACCGGGTGCCCCGCCGGCTCGTCATGCTCGGCTCGGACATCGCCCGGGGTGCGGCGGTGGCGGTGATCACCGCCCTGGTCGCCACCGGCGCCATCCACCTGGCCGCCCTGGTCGTCATGGCATTCGTCTTCGGCCTGGCCGATGCCCTGTTCTTCCCTGCGTTGACGGCCATCACTCCCGAGCTCGTCCCGGCTGAGCTGTTGGTCGGCGCCAGCGCCCTGAGCGGCATCAGCACCCAGGTGGCGCAGATCCTCATCGGCCCCGCAGTCGGCGGGCTGATCGTCGGGCTGGTCGGCACCGCCTGGGGATTCGGGATCGACGCCGTTTCCTTCGCGGTGAGTGCCTCTGTGCCTGGCAGCCATGGCTGCCAGGCCGAAGCGGGCCCCCAGCAGGGAGTCACCGCTTCGCGACATCCTCGCCGGGCTCCGCTACTGCCGATCACAGCGGTGGCTCTGGGTCTGCATCCTCGGCTCCGCCCTGGGCAACTTCGTCGCCTTCTCACCCCTCGGCGCTCTGGTTCCGCTCCTGGTAACCCACAGCCTGGGCGGCGGCGGCATCGCTCTGGGCCTCGTGCTGGCTGCCGGCGGCCTGGGCGGGATCGCGGCGTCGCTGCTGCTTGGCCATCGGGGCGCCCCTCGCCGGATGATCCTGCACCTGTGGCTGGGATGGGGACTGTCCGGGTTCGCGGTGCTCGGGCTCGGCTTCGTCCCCGATGTATGGCTCGCGGCCGGCGTCGCCTTCCTGATCTACGGCCTCGACGCCTACGGCACCGTCCTGTGGAACCCCCTCGTGCAGAGGGCCGTCCCCGCCGCCATGATCGGACGCGTCGCCTCGGTCGACTACTTCTTCTCCTTCGCGCTCAGCCCGCTGGGCCTCGTCGCAGCGGGTGCTGTCGCCCAGGTCTACGGAGTGCGAGCCACGCTCGTCGTCGGCGGCGCCGTCACCGGCCTGACCACACTCATCCCCTTCCTGCCAGGCGTACGCGATCCCGAATCGACCTGAGCCTGCCGGTGCTCGAGGCCCACCTCATGTCACGACCCGGTACTTGAGGTGCGTGACGCCGGGCGCCTCGACCGCCCGGATCTGCTCGAGCTCGATCTCGGCGCCCCGGAGGTTGTCGAAGAGGCGAGCGCCGTCCCCGAGCAGCACGGGAGCGATGTGGAGCTCGAGCTCGTCCAGGAGCCCCGCCGCCAGGTACTGCTGAACGACCTGGGCGCCACCCCAGAGCCGGACGTCCTGACCGTCCGCGGACTCCTTCGCCCGCTCCAGCGCCCGCTCGATCCCGTCGGTGACGAAGTGGAACGTCGTGCCGCCCTCCATCTCGACCGGCTCACGCGAGTGGTGAGTGAGGATGAACACGTCGTTGTGGTACGGCGGGTTGTCTCCCCACCAACCGTTCCACTGCTCATCCCCCCAGTCCCCGCCCCCCACGGGCCCGAACATGTTGCGGCCCATCACGCCGGCGCCGATGTTCTCGACCGTCTCCTCCATGATCGGCGTGCTCTCGTTCACCTCGCCGCCCTGCCTGTCATGCGGCTCGCGCCAGGCGGCCAGCGAAAAGGCCCAATCATGCAGTCGCTCCCCACCAACCCCGAGCGGGTTCGCCTCGCTCTGGTCCGGGCCGGCGACGAATCCGTCGGCCGATATCGAGATGTGACACCTGAGCTTGCTCATGACCGTGCTCCTTTCCAGCGGAAGCCGGCAGCCGCAGGGCGAGGCGCCAGCGGGCTGGGCGGCAGGCCGTCCGCCGGGTCGTCCTCGTTGTAGGCGCTCGGCGCCACATCGTTGGGCGCGTCGGCGTGGAACAGCGCGGCGAGCAGCTCGATCTGCCCGCGGCCCACGCCGAGCTCTCCCATGCCGCCGCCGTACATCGGCCGCCGCTCACGCGCGCAGCGCGCGTACACCTCGAACAGGGCGCGCAGGCTCCCGATCCGCGACGGCTTGACGTTCACCACGCGCGCAGCCAGCGGCGTGGCGCCGATGTCCTCGGCGCTGCGGATCGGCGAGTCGTAGGACACGCGCTCGAGGTGATCGCCGAGCCGCTGCGCGATCTCGGGCAGGTCGTGCGGATCCTCCAGATACGCGTCCGGGAACACGGCGAGCACGTGGTCGTACAGGGCACCGAGGGCTTCCGGATCCGCGACCTCGATGCCGTAGTGGCCCTTGAAGTCGATCGTGTCCACGGCGCCGGTCGCCGCGACCTGGTCCACGAGCGCCGGCGTCCACGTCGCCTCCGCGTCGAGCTTGAAGCGCACCCCGGGGGAGCGGGCGAGCCGCCGGCGCAGCGGCGCGAACGACGGCTCCTTGCCGAGGCCGAGCGAATTGACGAAGCGCACCGGCTGTGGCTCCAGCCCGAGCACGTCGTGCAGCGAGCGGCCTGCCTGGCGCAGCGCGAGGTCGAGCCCCGCCGACTCGAACGCCCAGTTGCGGAAGCGCCGTGCCACCTCCCACTCCGGGGGCTCCGGCCACAGCTCGAGCGTGGCGAGGTGGTCGCAGAAGCCGGCCAGCGTCCACTCGCCCTCGAGCCCCAGCACGGGGCGGGTCTCGTGCAGCGCGGTGCCGTCCTCACGGAAGATCGAGACGTCCTCGCCCAGGCCGTCGGTGCCGTCCCCGGCCAGCCGCACCTGGGTGGTGATGCGCTCGAACTCGTTGGCGAGGACGGCGTGCAGGCGGTCGTACTCGCACGCCTCGATCACGAGGCGCAGCTCCGCGAGCCGCGGCCACAGCGACTCGCCGCTCATCGTCGTGGTTGTCAGTCTCATGCTCGTGCCTTCTCTGGTGGTGCTCGTGTCTCCGTGATGACCGCACCGAGGCGCGGATCTCATCGGTCGAGCAACGCGAGCGATCATCGCAACTACGCTGCGCGGAGTGAACGCGACGGTGACGCTCGTGTCCTGGGGCGGCGACGACCTGCCGCTGCTCGAGCGACTGATGGGCGACCCGAGCATGACCGCGCACCTCGGCGGGCCCGAGAGCCCGGACAGGCTGCGCGAGCGTCAGAGCCGGTACGAGCGCCTCGAGGGCGGCGATCGGATGTTCAAGATCGTCGACGTGGCGAGCGACGCCGGCGTGGGCTCGGTCGGCTTCTGGACGAAGGAGTGGCGGGACAAGCAGGTGTACGAGGTCGGTTGGATGGTCGTGCCGGAGTTCCAGGGCCGCGGCATCGCGGTGGCGGCGACCGCGCAGGCGATCGAGCTCGCCAGGCGCGACGGCGGGCATCGCTTCATGCACGCCTTCCCGAACGTCGACAACGCCGCGTCGAACGCGATCTGCCGCAGGCTCGGCTTCGAGCTGCTCGAGGCGTGCGAGTTCGAGTTCCCGAAGGGGCACTTCATGATCTGCAACGACTGGCGCCTGGACCTGCGCGCGTAGTTCCGTTCTTGCTCGCTGCGGGCGGTCGGAGGCTGCGGACGCCCCGCGGAACCGCACCAGCCCTCGTCGAGTTCCCCGCTGCCGTCCAACCGGACGTGCCAGGCCGTGTGCGCGCTGCGAGTGCCGCGGCTCACGGCTGCGCCGCACACCGGGCAGATGAGCAGGACCTTGACCTTTGGATCGGCGGCGATCATCGGCATGTACTCGTCGTCGCGAATCGGAGCAGCCATCGCGCGGAAGTTTACAGATTATTCATAGGCGAATCGTGTGAACTGCAAGTTGGCGGCGGCATCTGGGAAGAGAACGAGGCCGTCGGCCGTGCCGATGTGCTCGGTGGCCGTCAGCCGCGGGCCGTCGCCCACTCCCAGAGCGCCTGCGATGCGAAGCCGGGGACGGCCGCGAGCCACGGGCACGAGAGCCCGACGAGGCCCACGAGCCAGTGGTCGAAACGAAGCACCCCGACGACGAACATCTGGTCGATCGACACCGGAGCCGGGCCGATGTACCCGCTCGGAAGCCGATCGAGCATGCTCGTCACGACGGCCATCGACGTCAGCCCGGTCACTCCGACGAAGAACAGCCCCACGAGGAACACGGGCACGATCGGGATGAGCCAGAGCGAGCTGACCTCCTGGCCGGTCTTCGTGTTGATGATCGCCACGCGCGAGTCCTCCTCGTGCTCCGTCAAGGTGATGTCCCCGGAAGGAGCGGGCGCCTTACGGCGCGGCTCAAGCGGAGGGCCGCCCGTGCCGATTCCAGTACATGTCCGTCTCGCGCCGTCTCGCCCTCACCGCACTCGCGGCCGTGGCGGTGCTCGCGGGCGGGTGCGGCGGCGCCGGGTCGACCTCCCCGGTGACGCAACCTGCGCCGAAGCTCTCCGCGACCGAGATCGCCCAGGACCAGGTTGTCAAGATGGTGCTGGGCGCCGGCGACCTGCCCGGGTATTCGCTCAACAGCACAGGCGCCGAGACGTTCAAGGATCAGCTGCCCCCGAAGCGCACGCCCGGCTATGGCCGGATCGTGCGCGTCGTGAAGGCGAGCTGGCTCGCGAGCGAGCACTCCGTCGTCGTCAGCGCCGACGGGCGCGTCGAGCTCTTCAGCGACGCGAACCTGTTCCGGTCAGGGGCCGCGATGCGGCAGGTATGGAGGCTCTTCCGGATCCGGCCTGCCGGAACCCGCGTGAAGCACTACCGGCCGCCCGCCGGCTCCCCGGCAGGCGCGCGGCTCGTGTACTCGAACGACGGCACCCACGCCGGCTTCGAGCTGTCCTGGCCGCAGGGCCGCGTGATCGGCCTCACCCTGCTCTTCGCCCACCCGACGGACAAGTTCACGCCGCTCGGCATCCGCCGCATCTCGGCGCTGCTCTCCGCCGCCGCGAAGGCGCAGGCCCGCCGGATCGCGAGCGTCGAGGCCGGCGGCTCGACCTCGCGACCTAGACGGACGAGGCGGGCGAACCGGCGCCGTTAGGTCCACCTTAGGGTATGCTCGGCCGGTGAGTTTGCGACGGGTCTTCGACAGCCGCAACCGGTGGCTGGTGGTCGGGGTGCTGGCGGCGTTCCTCGTGGCAGTGTTCGTGGCCCAGGCGGCCACGGGCGGGGTCAACGACCCGACCGATCCGACGACGCGGATGAGCCACGGAGCCGTCGTCTTCGACAGCGCGCTGCTCGTCTTCCGGGAGGGGCTCGAGTCGATCCTCGTGCTGGCCGCGTTCACCGCCAGCTTCATGGGCTCGAACCAGTCGCTGCGGCGGCCGGTCGGCGTCGGCGCGGCGCTCGGGATCGCCGCCACGGCCGTCACGTGGTTCGTCGTCGTCGCCGCCATCGGGCAGCTCGGGCTCGGCGCCCTGGAGCTGCAGGCGGCGACCGGGCTGGCCGCGCTCGTCGTGCTGATGATCGTCCTCAACTGGTTCTTCCACCGCGTCTACTGGACGGGCTGGATCTCGAGCCACAACCGCACCCGCAAACGGCTCATGAACGGCACCGGCCCGAACGCGCACCGCAACCTGATGCTCGGCCTGGCCGGCCTCGGCTTTGCCAGCGTCTACCGCGAGGGCTTCGAGGTCGTGCTCTTCCTGCAGTCGCTGCGGCTGCGCTACGGCAGCGCGACCGTCCTCGAGGGCGTCGCCATCGCGGCGGTGCTGATCGCCGCGGTCGGCGCGCTCACGTTCATCGCCCACCACCGCATCCCCTACAAGCGGATGCTGGTCTCGACCGGCGTGCTGATCGGGATCGTGTTCATCGGAATGGTGGGGGAGACGGTGCAGGAGTGGCAGCAGGCCGGATGGCTCCCGACGACGACCGTCGGCGTCCACATCCCGGGCTGGGTCGGCACGTGGCTGGCGACGTTCCCGACCGCCGAGGGGCTGATCCTGCAGGGGCTCGCGCTGGCGTTCGTGGTCGGCTCGTACCTGATCGCCGAGGAGCTGCGCTACCGGCGGCCGGCCCGCAGGGGCGCCGGGACGGCGGCCCGGCTCGACTCGCCGCCGGACGCCGCGGCGATCTAGGTGATTGATTCCGGATTCGTCGCGCGCCTGGACGCGTGATGTGTTCGGTGTTGGCGTGATCGGCGGGGCTGCGGCTGTGAACCTTCGCATCGCGCCTCGGCGTCTGCGGGATCGCAGACGCCCGGACCGCTGTCAAGCGCGACGCCCTGGACAGCTTCTCGGTCGCGCCCATACCTCGGCCCGACATGAACGCTCCCTCGTCCTTGCGCTGCTCGGTTCACAGCCCAGACGAGACCTGCGTGGATCGCAGGTCCCGCTGACCGGCGCAGGCCCGCGGGGCTTGCACCTTGGACATCACGTGAATCCGGAATCAATCATCGAGGGACCGACCGCCGCCGGCTCGTCGACCCCGGCGTAGGCGTGCGCGAACCACGTCGCGAGCAGCGGATCGTGGCGGAGCGAGGCCACCCAGCCCTCGCGCAGGCTGCGTCCGAATGCGCCGCCGCCGTCGGCCGGGGCGGCGCGCGTGCAGGCTCGCGAGGATCAGCCGCAACATCCAGTTCGAGAACGCCTGGGTGCGCCAGATCGCCGGCATGCGCGTCTCGGAGTACCGGGCCAGGCGGCGTTCGTCCCGCGCCTCGCCGAACACCTCGATCAGTCCGTGGCCGAGCTCCACGGCGTCCTGGATGGCCAGGTTCATACCCTTCCCTCCGGCCGGGGTGATCAGGTGCGCCGAGTCGCCCGCGAGGAAGACCCGGCCCTGCTGCATCGGGGCCGTCATGCGCACGCGCAGCTCGACGAACGTCATGTCCCCCAGCGGGACGTCCTCCAGACGGCCGGGCACGCCGAGCCGCAGCGAGAGCTCGTCCCGGATGCGCCGCTCGGGCCACTCCGCCTCGCCGTCGCCGCCCGCCACCTCCAGGAAGTAGCGGGTGAGCTCCGGCCCGCGCCGCATCTGGCCCGCGAAGCCGCGCGGGTGGGCGGCGTAGATCGTGTGCGGCTCGAGCGGCGGCGCCTGCCCGATCACGCCCAGCCAGCGCACCGGGATGCGCTCCTCGAGGACGCGCGCGCCCGACAGCGCCGCGGCGACCACGCTGCGGACGCCGTCGCACCCGGCCACGACCCCGCACGCCAGCTGCGAAGGGCCGGCGGGCCCTTCGAGGAGGAGCACGACGTCGGCGCCGGACTCGCGCACGCCGGTCACGGTCGTGCCGAAGCGGATGTCCGCGCCGCCCGCGACGAGGTCGTCGCAGAGCTCACCCACCAGCTGGTGCTGCGGGAAGATGTAGTGCGGCCGACCGCCGGTCAGACGGGCGTAGTCGAGAACGACCGCCTCGTCCGGCGTGCGGAACTCGCAGCGATGGTTCTCGACGTCGAAGCGAAGGATCGGCCCGGCGATCCCCTCCGCCTCGAGCAGGCGCACGGTGCGGTACTCGACGAGGCCGGCCTTGGCCCGGCCGCGCAGCTCGGCGTGGGGGTGGCGCTCGACGAGCACGAACGGGATCCCCTCGCGTCGCAGGAGATGCGCGAGCACCAGCCCCGCGGGCCCCGCGCCGACGATCCCGACCGGACCCGTCACCGCTCGGTCACCGCACCGACCACGATGGAGCTCGGGCCGTCCGCGGCGGCCACGAGCGGCGCGTCCAGCACCGTGAACATCATGCCCTCCTGGTGGGTGGAGGTGATGCTACGGGAAATGGTGCCGCGGGCGCCGTTCGCGCCCACTCGGCACCCCCCGAGGGGTCACGCCCGAAGGACACCGGCGGAACGACGCCCGCGACGGTCCCAGTCTCCCCTCTCCGTGGCCATATGGCAATATTTGGCAGGGAATTTTTCGGCGACAACCGGCCGGTGCCGCGGCCTCCGCGCGACACCGACCGGTCCCGGCTGAGAGGCCCGGGGAGCGGACCGGGCCCGCACCGGCGACGGCCTCCGCTGATCCGTTCGGCCTCGGCCCGACCCAGTGGGCCGCACCCTCCCCGGCCGGCCGGACCGCGAGAGCGTCCTCGTCGGATGCCCGTTCCACTCCGCGACCTCTCCGCCTCGGGACTGACCGTACATGTTCCGCACGGGCGCTCCGGGCATGGTATGAAGTGTCTTTACACAATACTTGCGAACGGTCGAGCGGCCCGTTGGGCCTCGGAGCGGGGCAGCATCCGGAGGGTGGCGTCGAGACTGAAGAGGAGGCTCGAGGATGCGACGCTTCGGACTGATCGCCGTCACCGTGGTGGCGGCGCTGACCCAGGCCACGACCAGCTCGGCCGCGGCCGTGCTGGTGCACGACGGATCGCACTTCTATTCGCGGACGATCCCCAGGCAGTGCTTCGCGCATGTCCCCAAGGGCTTCCCGAGGCGGCTCGCGATGGGTTGCAACTGCCCCCGGGGCACGTTCGCGCCCAGCGCGCCGACCGCGACGTACCGGTTCGCGATCCCGGCCGGGACGCGGTTCACGTTCGCGGTGACCTGGGCCGGGACGCGCAAGCCGCGGGTGAGCACGAGCCAGGCGGGCCCGTGGTCGTACGTGCAGGTGCGCGGCCCGCGCCGCTGCGCCGTCTTGAGCGCGGTCGTCTCGGTCGCCGCGACCCCCCGCTGAGCCGCGGGGGCGGCCTCGTTTCGGCGAGGCCGCCCCGGTAGACTCCGCCTCGAGTGTTGAGGCCGATCGCCAACGTTCTGACCGCGGTCCGGCTTGCGGCTGTCATCCCGTTTGCCGTCCTGCTCGCATCCGCCGGCCACGATCCCAGCTGGCCGGCGGCGATCGTCTTCGCCGCCGCCTGTCTGACCGATTTCCTGGACGGCTTCCTGGCCCGTCACACCGACCGGCCGTCACGCTTCGGACGCATCGCCGATCCGCTCGCCGACCGGCTCCTGATCAACATGGCGCTCGTGCTGCTCTGGTACGAGGGCCGGCTGCCGTGGTGGCTGGCGCTGCCGGTGCTCCTGCGCGACGTCTGGCTGATGCTGCTCTTCCGCGTCCGCCACATGAGCTCGCGCGTCACCGTGAACATGACCGGCAAGACGGCGACCGCCGTGATCATGGTCTCGCTCGCCCTGCTGATGGTGACGACCGCGCCGTGGCCGCAGGTGCTCTTCGGCGTCGGCCTCGTGCTCTCGCTGGCGGCGGGCGCGCGCTACACCCGCAGCCCCAGGGAGGCGTGACGTGAAGGCGGTCGTCATGGCCGGCGGTGAGGGCACCCGCCTGCGCCCGCTGACGTCGAACCAGCCCAAGCCGATGGTGCCGGTGGCCGGCAAGCCGTGCATGCAGCACATCATCGAGCTTCTGCGCCGCCACGGGATGACGGACATCGTCGTCACCGTCGCCTACCTGCCCCAGGTGATCCGCGGCTACTTCGACGACGGCGAGGCACTGGGGGTGGAGCTGCACTACTCGGTCGAGGAGCGGCCGCTCGGCACCGCCGGAAGCGTCAAGAACGCCGAGGAGCTGCTCGACGAGACGTTCCTCGTGATCTCCGGCGACGCCCTCTGCGACTTCGACCTGGACGAGCTGATCGCCGCCCACCGGTCGAGCGGCGCGGCCGCCACGCTGGCGCTGAAGTCGGTCGACAACCCGCTCGAGTTCGGCGTCGTGATCGTCGATGCGGACGGGCGCGTGGAGCGGTTCCTGGAGAAGCCGTCGTGGGGCCAGGTGTTCTCGGACACGATCAACACGGGTGTCTACGTCGTCGAGCCCGAGGTGCTGCGGGCGGTGCCGCCGGGCATGCCGTACGACTTCTCCAAGCAGCTCTTCCCCGACCTGCTGGAGCGGGGGAAGCCGATCGTCGGCCACGTCGCCACCGGCTACTGGCAGGACATCGGCAACCTCGACCAGTACCGGCAGGCGAACTTCGACGCGCTCGACGGCAGCGTCGAGCTGGAGCTCTCCGGGATCCGGCTGCGCGACAACGTCCTCCTGGGCGAGGGCGTGCAGCTGCCCGACCTCGAGCAGATCGAGGGGCCGGCCTTCATCGGCAACTTCTGCCAGGTCGACGCCGGCGCCCGCATCGGCCCGTACACGGTGCTCGGCCCGAACGTGGTCGTCAAGGAGGGCGCGAGCGTCATCCGCAGCACGGTCGACTCCGGCAGCTACGTCGGCCGCAGCGCCCGGGTCGAGGGCACGATCCTGGGCAAGGGCGTCGACGTGCGCGCCCATGCCGTCCTGAACGACGGCGTCGCCGTCGGGGACGAGTGCTCGATCGGCGCCGAGGCGGTGCTCGCGCCGGGCGTCAAGGTGTACCCGTTCAAGACCATCGAGGCCGGCGCCGCCATCAACGCGAACCTGATCTGGGAGTCGCGCGGGATCACGACGCTGTTCGGCCGCGACGGCGTCACGGGGCTCGTGAACGTCGACGTCACCTCCGAGGCGGCGGCCCGGCTCGGCGTCGCCTACGGCACGACGCTCTCGCGCGGCGACCGGGTCGTCTGCAGCCGCGACGCCCACCCGTCGTCGCGGATGGTGAAGCGGGCGATCATCGCCGGCCTGGTCTCGACCGGCGTGAACGTCGCCGACCTGCGGGTGGCGCCGCCGACCGTGAACCGGCACGAGCTGAAGGTGGGGGAGCGGGCCGGAGGGTTGCATGTGCGTGTCTCGGCGGACGACCCCGACGTGGTCCAGGTGAGCTTCTTCGCGCCGCCGGGGATCCTCGTCGCCGGGCCGGCGCTGAAGGCGATCGAGCAGTCGTACTCGCGCCAGGAGTTCCGGCGGGTGAGCCCGGCCGAGATCGGCGGCCTGACCTACCCCGCCCGCGCCACCGAGAGCTACGTCCAGGAGCTCCTGTCGAAGCTCGACCAGGAGGCGATCCGCAAGCGCGAGTTCCGCATCGTCCTGAACTACGGGCTCTCGGCGGCGTCGCTCGTCCTGCCGGGGCTGATCGGCGAGCTCGGCGTCGAGATGGTCGCCCTGAACGCCTACGTCGACACCTCGCCGACGCCGCGGGTGATCGACACCGCCCGGGCGCTCGACGACACGGCCGGCCTGGTGAAGGCCGTCGGCGCCGACCTGGGCGTTCTCATCGACAGCCCGGCGGAACGGCTGTGGCTGGTCGACGAGCACAGCCGCCCCATCGCACCGGAGACCGCGCTGCTCCTGTTCGTGCGCGAGCTGGCGGCCTCGAACGGCGGCGGCCGGCTGCTCGTCCCGATCAACGAGTCGCGGATGGTGGAGGAGATCGCGAACGGCCACAGCCTGCACGTCGAGCGCACGAAGGCGTCGCTGGGCGACCTGCTCGCGGCGGCGACGGCCGGCGATGTCGTGTTCGCCGGCGCCTCGGGCGGCGGCTACGTGTTCCCCGAGTTCCTGCCCGCCTACGACGCGGTGATGTCGCTCGGCAAGCTGCTCGAGCTCGTCGCCCACTCGGGCCGGGAGCTGTCCGCCCTGGTCGAGGACCTGCCCCGGAGCACGCTCGTGCACGTTCGCGAGCCCTGCCCGTGGTCGGCCAAGGGCCTGGCGATGCGCCAGCTGATCGAGGCCGTCAAGGGCATGCAGGTCGACAACATGGACGGCATCAAGGTGTACGAGCCGGACGGGTGGGTGCAGGTGCTGCCCGACCCCGACGAGCCGGTCTTCCACGTCTACGCCGAGGGCGAGTCGTTGGAGGATTCCCGCCGTCTGGAGCAGAAGTACCGGGCGCTGCTCGACGGATTCGTCTCGGCGACTGCCTGACCCGGGCGGCCCAACCCTCAACCAGAGCTTGAGGAAACGGGCCCGGCTGGGGTAGACTTCGAGCCGGTCAGAAACGACGGAACGGATGCTGCCAATGGACGTGCTGCCCGACTTCACCACGATCTCCGACGACGAGCTCAAGGCGCTGATCGAGCGCTACGTGCGCGAGGAGGAGGAGGTGTCGTACCGGCGCCGCCTGCTGCATGGCAAGATCGACATCCTCCGCGCCGAGCTGGTCGACCGCGTCAAGCGCCGCGAGGCGGGGACGCCGACGTCGCTGTCGGAGATCGACATCGACCGGCTGACGGACATCCTCGCCCACAGGGGACCGCCGCCGGGCCTCGACGACGAGCACGGTTCTCCGCCCGGAGGGTGAGGGACGAGGGCGATATGACCGCTGCCCGTTTCGGCAGGGGCGGGTAGGCATGGCCTACTGCCCGGAGTGCGGACACCACAACCGCGAGTCGGCCCGCTTCTGCGGCCGCTGCGGCGCCAGCCTGCTCGAGCCCGACGTGGGCGGCGAGCCGACCCAGGCGTTCGCGGCCTACGTCGAGGAGGAGGGCGACGAGGACACGAGCGAGGTCGCCTCCGAGGGGGCGATGCTCGTGATCCGGATCGGCGGCGGCCGCGCCGGCGAGCAGTTCGCGATCACCGCCGACCGGATGGCGATCGGCCGCGCGCCCAGCGCCGACGTGTTCCTGGACGACATCACCGTCTCCCGCGAGCACGCCCTGCTCGAGCGCCGCGACGACGGGCTGCACCTGTCCGACTCGGGCAGCCTGAACGGCACCTACGTGAACCGGCAGCGGATCGAGAGCGTGCGCCTGGCCGACGGCGACGAGGTGCAGATCGGCAAGTATCGGCTGACCTACATCGAACGGGGGTCGTGAGTGTCCGTCGAGGCGACCGAGGGACGCAGGGGCGGCTCCTCCCGGCTCACGATCGGGACGGTGTGCAAGTCGCTCCAGGAGGAGTTCCCCGACATCTCCATCTCGAAGATCCGGTTCCTGGAGGACCAGCGCCTGATCACGCCGCGGCGCACCCCGGGCGGCTACCGGCTCTACGGCGAGGAGGACGTCGAGCAGCTGCGCGCCATCCTGCGCATGCAACGGGACGAGTTCCTGCCGCTGCGGGTCATCCGCCAGGTCATCGCCCAGGGCCGCTCGGCGGCCGGCACGGGCAGGCGGCCGCGGCTGGTCGGCGGCGTCGAGGACCGGCTGACGTTCGACCAGCTGCTCGCCGCCGCCGACGCCGACGCGGGGTTCGTGCGCGAGCTGGAGGAGTTCCAGCTCGTCGAGCGGCACGCGAGCGAGTCGGAGGCGCCGTACAGCCGCGCCGACGTCGAGATCGTGATCATCTGCCAGCGGCTCGCCCGCTACGGCGTCGCCGCCCGCCACCTGAAGGCGTTCCGGTCGGCGGTCGAGCGCGAGGCCAGCCTGCTCGAGCAGATCATGACGCCGGCCCTGCGCTCGCACAATCCGGAGCGGCGCGAGGCCGGCCTGCAGGAGCTCGAGGCGCTGGCCGAGCTGACGAGCCAGCTGGCGCACCTGCTGCTCGTCCGCGACCTGCGCGACCTGGCCCGATAGCCGGCGCTAGCGGTGGGCCGGGTTGGCGGGGTCGATGAGCCCGTGCTCGCGCATCCAGGCGCGCAGGGGCACGTCCCTGTCGTCCGGGATCCAGTAGCCGAGCTGGCTCGCCGAGGCGCCGAGGAGCTGGCGCTGACGTGGATCGAGGCCGGAGTGGAGGTCGGGCGTGTGCTCGTGGCGCGGGCGGATCCAGCGGTAGGTGAAGCCGAGGAAGACGACCTTGCGCGTGATCGCGGACAGGTTGGGGCTGCGCCCGTGCCAGATGCGCCGGTCGAAGACGCACGCGGTGCCGGGCGCGGCACGCACCTCGACGGCGCCGTCCGGCTGCGGGAAGCCGAGCTCCGGCCGGTCGGGGCGGGGGAGGGTGTTGCGGCGGTGGCTGCCCGGGATCACGAGCATGTTGCCCCGGCCGGGGCGGGAGGCGTCGCTCACGAAGAAGCCGACCTTGATCGAGAGCCGCGGCCGCACCGGCCGCGTCTCGAGCTCGAGGTTCTGGCGGCCGCCGTCCTGATGCCAGCGCCAGACCGGCGCCGGAGGCGCGTCGAGCGGCGGATGCACGTCGGCGTGGCTGTGGTACAGGTGGATGTTCCAGCCGAGCGCGGAGCAGACGAGCGGGAGCACGGCGGGCGCGACCAGGAGCTCGGCGAGGACCGGGTCGCGGTCGAGCACCTCGAGGGCGTGGACGGCGCCGTCCGGGCAGGCCCGGCCGGCGGCGGTCTCCTCGCCGTGGATGCGGTCGACCGCGGCCTCGACCCGGGTCAGGGTGGCAGCGTCCAGCGCGTCCGGGATCAGGACGAAGCCGCGCTGCTCCAGCGCGTCGAGGCGGCCTGCCAGGGTGGTCGGGCGCACCTCGAGAGTACGCCCGACCACCGCCGGTGCGTCCAGCCGTCAGCCGGCGACGGCCACGTTCGTCTCGAGCCACTCTGCGTACGTCGGCCCGGCCAGGGTCGCGTCCGGCCCGGGGAGGAGGGCGCCGGACGTGTACACCGTGCTGAACGGGTCGGCCGGATCGCTTCCGACCTCGATCCGCAGATCGTCGCCGCGACGGGCGACGAGCAGGCGCGCCGCCTCGGGGAGGCGCTCCTCCTGCGGCCCCGCGACCTCGGGGATCGTCGCGGCCGCCGCCGGCGTGAACTCGGAGTCCGGGGCGGTGACCAGGTCGGCCAGCGCCTCGGCCACGGTGCGGGCGGCGACGAGCTGGGTGCGCATGTCCGGGAGGTAGGCGACGTCGCCCTGGGTCGCCCATCCCATCAGCTCCTCCACGAACTCGTGGAACTGCGACGCGCGCAGCACTCGGCTCGGGATCGGGCCGGCCAGGGTGGCCTGCTCGTGGGCGATCTTCGCCTGCCCGTAGCCGCCG
The DNA here is from genome assembly GCA_963731515.1 of uncultured Actinomycetes bacterium. Taxonomy (GTDB): domain Bacteria; phylum Actinomycetota; class Thermoleophilia; order Gaiellales; family JAICJC01; genus JAICJC01. The sequence goes on from CAVSVU010000017.1 coordinate 459,497, forward strand.
CCGAACCGGTCGGCGCCGATGATCGAGACCATCACCAGGCGGCGGACGCCTGCCGACGAGCCGATCTCGTGCAGGTTGTGCGCCGCCGTCGTGAAGAACCGCGTCGCGGCGTCCTCGTCAGGCGTCGGCCAGGTGGCCGCGTCGACGATCGCGTCGGCGCCGGCGAGGGCCTCGGCGAGACCGTCTCCGGTGATCAGGTCGACGCCGACCGATCGGGCGATCGGGACGACGTCGTGCCCTCGCTCGGTCAGCACGTCGGCGACGTGGTGGCCGACCCGTCCGGTGGCTCCGGCCACCGCGATTCGCATTCGAGTCTGCATGTTGATGCTCCTTCGCGTCGTTCCGTCCCGGTGCGTGTCACACCGGTCGGATTTGCGGTGTCTATGGGTATGACACCCGGCGAGGGAGGGATGTGACCGATGGACGAGCAGGAATGGCTGGCACGGCGATTCGAGGCTGAGCGCCCGCACCTGAGGGCGGTGGCGTACCGCATGCTGGGGTCGCTCAGCGAGGCGGACGACGCCGTGCAGGAGGCGTGGCTGCGGCTCAGCCGCTCCGACGCCGAGGAGATCCAGAACCTGGGCGGCTGGCTCACGACCGTCGTCGCCCGCATCAGCCTGAATACGCTGCGCGCCCGCCGGACGCGGCCCGAGGCGCCCCTGACCCCGCACGTCCCCGACCCGATCGTCGGCCCGGAGAGCGGCGTCGACCCGGAGCACGAGGCGCTCCTCGCCGACTCCGTCGGCCTCGCGCTGCTCGTCGTGCTCGAGCAGCTCGACCCGGCGGAGCGGCTCGCGTTCGTGCTCCACGACATGTTCGCCGTGCCGTTCGACGACATCGGCGAGATGGTGGGCCGCTCGCCGGCGGCGGCCCGGCAGCTCGCGAGCCGCGCCCGCCGCAGGGTGCAGGGCCGGCCCGCCCCCGACCCCGATCTCGACCGTCAGCGCGAGGTCGTCGACGCGTTCTTCGCCGCCTCTCGCGACGGCGACTTCGAGGCGCTCGTCGCGGTGCTCGACCCGGACGTCCTGCTCGTCGCCGACGGCGGCGAGGCCCGCCCGGACATCTCGCGGATCATCCGCGGTGCGCGCGAGGTCGCCAGCGAGGCGTTCCTGTTCCGGAGCCTGAGCCCCTACGTGCGGCCCGCGCTCGTGAACGGCGCGGCCGGCGTCGTCGTCGCGCCGGAGGGGCGGCCGTTCGCGGTGATGGGCTTCACCGTGGTCGAGGGGAAGATCGTCGAGATCGACGCGATCGGCGACCCCGACCGCCTGGCCCGGCTCGACCTCACGCTCCTCGACGTGTGACGACCGCTTACTCGGTCTCGTACTGGACGAGCGAGTGGATGTCGTAGCCGTACAGCTTGTCGCGGCCGCCCAGGAAGCTCAGCTCGACGACGAACGCCAGCCCGACGACCTCGGCGCCGAGCTGCTCGACGAGGTCGATCTTCGCCCGGGCGGTGCCGCCGGTGGCGAGGAGGTCGTCGTGGATCAGGACGCGGGCGCCCTTCACCAGCGCATCGACGTGCATCTCGAGGGCGTCGAAGCCGTACTCGAGCGCGTACTTGGCGCCGACCGTCAGGAACGGCAGCTTGCCCGGCTTGCGGGCCGCGGCGAACCCGCAGCCCAGCCGGTACGCCACCGCGGCGCCGAGGATGAACCCGCGCGCCTCGGCCCCGACCACGATGTCGACCTTGCGCGGCTGCGCCCAGTCGGCCAGGTCGTCAACCGCCTGGTGGAGCGCGGCGGCGTCCGCCAGGAGCGGCATGATGTCCTTGAACACGATCCCCGGCTTGGGAAAGTTGGGGACGTCGCGGATTCGGGTACGCAGATCGATGCGAGGCACGGCGCGCGGCGATGCTAACACGCATGGCCGAGGCGGTCGATAACCGGGAGAACCATGTACGACGTGTTGCGAGCGAGCTACCGGTTTCACTGCCCCCGGCGTGCCGACGGCGAGACGGTCCGCGTGCCCCTCTCGTCCTTCCGGCACCTGGAGCGCCTGCCCGGCGCGGCCCACCCGGCCGTCTACCGGATCGCGTACGACTGCCCCTGCGGCGACCGCCACGTCGGGCTCGTCTCGCACGACGACCTCGACTACGGCCCGCTGCACCCGGTCGAGGTCGAGTTCCGCAACCTGCTCACCGGCCGCACGGAGCCGGTCGGCGACGAGCTGGCGGAGCTCGCGCGTTCCCACGTCCAGCGGGGCAACTGGCCCTGGCGGCTGTACTGCTCGCCCGAGGCGCGGATGCGGCCCGTGTGGCCGTCGAGCCTGGCCATGGTGGCGCCGGCGGACACCGGCCGCGAGGGCGTCCTCGGCGTGGCGATGAGCTGTCCCGGCTGCGGCGAGGTGTCCCTGAACCTGGTGTCCGGCGCCCACCTGGACGTGCCCTTCTACCACGACAAGGTCGTGCGCTACGTCGACCGGCCCTACGGCGACGGCCGCGACCTCACGATCGAGGTCTTCCACCACGAGCTGCACTCCGCCCGCTTCGACAGCGAGCGCGCCGACCTCGGTCTCTAGCCCGCGATCCTGCGGTCGTCCTCGCGCACCTGCTCGGCGCAGACGACCCGGTCGCGCCCTTGCCGCTTGGCCTCGTAGAGCGCGTGGTCGGCCTGCTCGAAGAGCTCGTCCGCGTCGCGGGCGTCGACGGGGAAGGTGGCAATGCCGGCCGAGGCGGTGACCATGTCCGGCACGCGGTTGCGGTGCAGGGCGCCGGTGGGGATGTCGGCGATCGCCTGCCGCACCCGCTCGGCGACCACCACCGCCTCGGCGCCGCGGCCCGGCACGAGCAGCGCGAACTCCTCGCCGCCGAAGCGGGCGGCGATGTCGGCGTCGCGCTTCTCCCGGGCCACCACGTGCCCGACGGACGCGAGCAGGCGGTTCCCGGCGCCGTGGCCGTGCGTGTCGTTGTAGGCCTTGAACCGGTCGATGTCGAGCAGGACGAGCGTCATGCAGCCGCCGTAGCGGCGCACCCGGGCGAGCTCGCTGCGCAGCACCTCGGAGAAGTAGTCGTAGTTGCGAAGGCCGGTCAGGCGGTCGGTGAACGTGCGCGCCCGCAGCGTCCGGCGGGCGCTGCGGTGGCGGTGGTCGAGCTCGCCCGCGACGAGCGCGGCTGCGATCACCGCCGCCCGGACGGGCAGCGCGACCGGCGCGGCTGCCGCCACGGCCGCCGCGGCGATGCCGCCGATGCGACCGCCGGCCGAGGCCGCGAGCGCCGCCAGGACGAGCAGCGTGGGGCGGACCGGCGGGGGCGCGAGCCACGCGGCGACGCCGAGGGCGGCCGCGCAGAGGCCGAAGAGCTGACGGGCTCCGCCCGCACGTCCCCGCATGGCGGGAACCTAGCGACCCCCGCGGACGGCGCTAGCGCGACCAGAAGTTGAGCCGGCGGGCGGCGCCGCTCGACTCGGCCGAGTCGGCGTCGCTTGCGTCCGCCATCGCGGCCGCGACCGCGGGCTCGGCGTCGGGCTCGTGCGTCACCGAGACGGACGTGACCGCGCCCTGCTGCAGCTTGCGGGCGTAGAGCTCGAGGTCGGCCTCGCGGCGCTGGACGGTCGCCTCGCGCTCGGACACGCGCCGCTCCTGGGCCTTCAGCTGGGCTTCCCGGCTGCGGAGGGCGGCAAGCGCCTCGTCGAGCTTCCCGGCGTCGCGTCCGCTCGAGCCGCCGTTGCCGGTCGCCGCCTGGACGGCCGCGTCGAGGTCCTCCCGGGCCGCGGCCTCGCGGTTCTCGATCTCGGCCATCCGCCGCTGCAGGGCGCCGCGTTCGCGGTCGACCGCCACCTCGGCGTCGGCCAGGGCCGCACGCTGCGACTCGAGCTCGGCCTCGATGCGATCGGCGCGGACGGTGAGCCGGGCCACGTCGGCCTCGCGCTCGTGCAGCTGGGCGTCGCGCAGCTCCATGCCGTCGTGGCGGGTGTCGAGCTCGCGCTCGCGGGCGTCCAGCGAATCCTGGCGCCGGTCGAGCCGGCTCTCGCGCCGCTCGATGTCGCTCTCGGCGCCGGCCAGGCGCGACTCGCGCTCGCGCAGGTCGGCGGCGATGCGATCGACCTCGATCGCGGCCCGCGACTCGGCCTCGGCGATCGCCTCCTCGGCCTGGGCCTGGAGCCGTTCGGCCTCGCTCTGGAGGCGTTCGGCGGCGATGCGGGCGGCGGACACCTCGCGCTCGTCGTCCTCGACGCGCCGGCGGCGCAGGTCGAGCTCCTCCATGCGGGCGTCGATGCCCTCCAGCCGCTTCTCCATGTCGTTCAGCTCGGCGCGGCGCTCGTCGATGTGCGTGCGCTCGGCCTTCAGCCGGTCGCGCTCGGCGGCGGCGACCTGGATGGCCTCCTCGGCCAGGCTGCGCTGCTCCTCGACGTCGGCCAGCTCGGCCTCGCGCGTCTCCAGATCCCGGGCGCGCGCCTCGAGCGCCTCCTCGCGGGCCGACAGATCCTCCCGGGCGGACGTCACGGCCGCGGACGTCTGCTCGACCTCGACCAGCTTGGCGTCCACCTCGGAGAGGGCCTGCTCGCGCTCGGCCAGGGCGGCGAGCCGCTCCTCGACCTCGGCGGCGCGGCGCTCGGCGTCGGCGTGGACGGCCGAGACGCGCTCCTGGGTCTCCTCGATCATGGCGGAGCGCTCCTCGACGGCCGCGGACGCCTCGTGCAGGGCAGCCTGCTGGGTCGCGAGCTCGTCCAGCGCCCGGGCCAGGTCGGCCTCCTTGGCGGCGATCGTCTCGAGGCCGGCGGCGGCATCGGTTTGCGTCGCCGATGCCTGCGTCTCGCGCTCGGCAATCGCGGCGAGAGCCTCCTCGACGCGCTTCTCGCGGCCCTCCAGCTCCTCGGAGCGCTGCATCATGTCCGCGCGCACCGCGTCGACGGAGAGCTCCTTCTGGGTCAGCACCTTCTCGACCTTCTTGGCGCGGTGCTCGCGGTCGGCCAGCTCGGACTCGCGCGCGTTCAGGCGGGCCTCGAGCTCGGCCAGCTCGGCGGAGCCGATGGCGCCGCGCTCGCGCAGCTGGTCGACGAGCCCGTCGCGCTCGCGCTCGACGCCCTCGCGCGTCGCCCGCTCCTGCTCCAGGCGCTGGTGGACGGCGGTGAGCTCCTCCTGGATCTCGGCCACCTGCGCCGCCATGGCCGCGTCGATGTCGACCTCGTTGGGGGCGGAGTCCCACTCGGGCGGCTCGGCCTCGCGGGCGGCGATCGCCTGCTCGCGGGCATCGAGCTCGGAGGCGCGGCGGGCGAGATCGGCCTCCATCTCCTCGAGCTGCGCGCGCTCGGCGTCGCTGCCGGTCGTCGCGTGCGACGCGGCGATGCCCTCGCTGACCGCCAGGGCGGCCTCGCGCTTGGACAGCTCGCGCTCACGCCGGGCCAGCCGGGCCTCGCGCTCCGCGAACACGACCTTCGCCTGCTCCTGCAGCGCCGACTGCTCGCGCTGGAGCCGCTCCTCGGCCTGGCGGAGCGACGTCAGCCGGTCCTCCATCGCACGCCGGAGGCCGCTGGGGGTGTCTGCATTACCGGGCGTGTGGCCGTCGCTCATCTGGCACATACCTCTTCGCGAAGTGGAGGGATCGGGCCGGCGGCCTGGATCGGCCTACGGCAGGGCGCTCGGCGGGCCGCCTCGTGTCCAAAAGCTGTATCGGCGGCCCCGGTCCCTGGCTTGAGTGTGCATGCGGGACAGAGAACGTCAAGACGGCGGGCGGTGGACCGGCCCCGCCGGCGCTGCGGCCCCGAAATGCGCAGCGCCCCTGGACGACGGTGGCGAACGACCGTCCTGCAGGGGCGCGGCGAGAACCTGTCGGCCTGACTCGACTACGGGCGTTTAAGGCTTGACGATGCGGAAACTCGTGCTAACCAAACGCGGCCGATGTGTCGATAAAGCCGTGCAGAACCCGTGTGATTCACCAACCCTTGATCGGCACGTCCATCCCCTTTCGCTGATCCAGTACCCCGAACGAGGGAGAGCATAGTCCCTCTGTCACGGGATGTCAAATAACTCGTATGAGCGAGACAACCCCCCAGCCTGAACGCGGCGGACCCATCCGCGTATACGCCGCGATCCTCACCTGCACCGCCCTTGCGATCGCCGTCCCCGCGGCGCTCGTCACCGGGGTGGGGCGGTGGGACGTGGTCGCCCTCCTGGGCGTCGTGGGCTATGTCGCCGAGTCGCGCACGATCCGCATCTCGACCCGGGTGGAGCTCTCGGGGTCGCTGATCCCGCTCGTCATGGCCGCCGTCCTGTTCGGGCCGGCGGCGGGGGCGATGGTCGGGCTGGCGTCGATGCTCTCCGACCGGCGCGGCCCGCTGGAGCGGTTCGTGATCTACAGCTGCGGCCGCGCGCTCGCGGGCGCGTGCGCGGGGCTCGGTGCCGCGGCCGTCGCCGCCGTCGCCGGAGGCGGGGGAGTGGGCTACCTGTTCGCGGCCGCCGTCGCCGCGGCGATCCCCGCGGCCGCCGTGGAGTTCCTCGTCACCGCGATCACGCTCTGGCTGCGCCACCGCACGTCGCCCGCCGAGCTGTGGCGGCTGGCGCGGATGCACGACCTCGTCTGCATCGCCCTGTGCGCGCCCGTGGCCTGCCTCTTCGCCCACGCCTACCTGGCGAGCGGGATCTGGGTGCTGGCCTTCTTCGTCATCCCGGTGGCGGCCAGCCATCTCGCGTTCGGCATGCACGCGCCCAAGGAGCAGCTGATCGCCGCCCTCGAGCAGACGAACGCGGACCTCGAGGCCGCGAACAGCCATCTGCGCCGCATCAACATGAGCTTCGCCGAGGCGCTCGTGAAGGCGATCGACGGCCGCGACGCCTACACCGCCGGCCACTCCAAGGCCGTCGCCGAGTACTCGCGCGACATCGCCCGCGAGCTGGGCCTGAGCCGCGAGGAGGTGCAGCGCATCCACCTGTGCGGCCTCGTGCACGACATCGGCAAGATCGGGGTGCGGGCGGAGGTGCTCGAGAAGCAGGCGGCGCTGGACGACGGCGAGTGGGACGAGATGCGCCGCCACTCCGCGATCGGCGAGGCCATCCTGCTCGAGGTGCCCGGCTACTCCGACATGGCCGAGGTCGTGCGCAGCCACCACGAGCGCTGGGACGGCCGCGGCTATCCCGACAACCTGCGCGGCGAGGACATCCCCCGCCTGGCGCGCGTGATCGCCGTCGCCGACTCGTACAACGCGATGACGTCCGACCGCCCGTACCGGCGGGCGATGACGCCCGCCGCCGCGATCGAGCAGCTCGTGCTCGGGAAGGGCAGCCAGTACGAGGCCGCGCCGGTCGACGCGTTCCTGCGCGTCCTGGAGCAGGCGCCGGAGTGGTACCGGCTCGGCTACTTCGTCGTCGAGTACGAGGTGGAGCCGCGCACCGACCCGGCCACGTTCCCGAAGGTGCTGGCGCCGCGGGCGGCCGCGTGAGCTCCGCCGCTTCGCCTCAAGCCCCCGGCCCCGGCGCCCGATAGGTGTCTGGATGCAGGACGTTCGCCTGATCGAGATCCTGTCCGACGCCGCCGCCGCGCTGGCCGCGCCGGACGCCGACCCCGACGGGGTCGAACGCGTCCTCGCCGACGCCTGCGCCCGCGCCGCGATGCCGTGCACGATGCGGACGACGTCCGCCGGGATCGACGTCGACTGGGAGCGCACGCCGGGCCGCCTCGAGCACGGGTTCGTGTCGGTGCTGTCGGATTGCGCGAAGCTCGCCCTGGCTGCGGGCGGCGCCTCGGCCGGGCGGACGCTGGACGCACATGGATTCGCCCTCGAGCTCGAGCGGGCCGCGTCGATCGCGCGCTGGCGCGGCCAGTCGCTGGCCGTGGCGGTGTTCGAGGTGACCGGGCTCGAGATGGGCCCCGGCATGATCGACCAGGCCGACGTCGTCTCCGACGTCGGCGGGCTCGCGCTCTCCGCCGTGCGCCAGGACGACCGCGTCGGTCACCTGGGGGCCGACCAGTTCGCGCTCCTGTTTCCGCGCGCGGGGACGTTCGAGTCGCGCTCGGCCTTCAAGCGCGTGAAGGCGGCGCTGGCCGGCAACGACCGCATGTCGCGCGATCTGGGCATCGGCGCGGTCGGCTTCGCCGAGCTGGGCGAGGCGGGCTCGGGCGCCGACGGTGCTCGCCGCCGCGCGCGAGCGCCAGTCCCAGGCCCGGATGCGGCGCGCCTACCTGGCGCCCGTCGATCCGACCCACCCGCTCGCCGGCTGATTCCTCGCGGTGGTGGGGCGGTGGCGACGCCGGGGTCGTCCTCATCCTGCGATCCTTTTCACTTGACATAACCAGGATTATCGTGCGTGAACGGAAGAGGCGCCCGGGACCAGCAACCGCCTAGCCGGGCGCGACGCCGTCCGCGCCGGCGCTCGCAGGCCGTGCCCGCCACGGGAGCCGGCGCAGCGTGAGCCAGATCGCGATGCCGCCGGCGACGGCGGTCGTCAGCGTGACCATGACCTGCATGCCGACGCTGAACGCGAGCACGCGGCTGGTCGCCGCGGCATTGCGGAACATGTAGCCGAGGAGCGCCTGCTGCGTCCCGAGCCCCCCGGGCGTCAGCGGCAGCAGCGTCGAGGCGCTCTGGGCCGAGAGCGCGAGCGCGGCGTCGACGAGGCTCGCCGGGACGTGGAAGGCGACCAGGAACCAGTACATCGCGCCGATGCGGCAGCACCAGCCGGCCAGCTGGAGCGGCACGACCGTGCGGAAGTAGCGCCGCGGGGTCGTCAGGATCGCGAGGCCGAGGCGCACGCGTTCCCAGAACGCGACCACGTGCCGCTCGACATAGGTGAAGAACACGCCGAGCAGGATCAGGAACACCGCCGTCCCGAGCATGAACCAGCGCGCGTGCGCCGCGAAGAAGCTCCACTCGAACGCCGCCAGGTGGCCGAGCGCCGGCAGGCGCGGGATGCGGCCGGTCAGATAGGCGGCGATCAGGAGCAGCGGGCCGATGAAGACGTCGACCAGCGTCTCGGCCAGCAGGCTCGACGTGATCGTCGTGTAGGCCGCCTTGGGCATCGCCCGGTGGGCCAGGTAGATCTTCATCACGTCGCCGCCGCGAGCCGGCAGGATGCTGTTCACGCCCGCGCCGGCCAGGTAGGCGGCGACGATGCTGCGCCAGCGCACCTTCCCCTCCGGGTACCCGGCCTGCAGGATGAGCCGCCAGGCGCTCGCCCGCAGGATCAGGTTCGCGAGCGTGAAGCCGACGGCGATCACGAGCGCCTCGGGGCGGACGTCGGTGATGTGCTCGCCGAAGTCCGTCGCCGCGTGCCAGAACGATTGCAGCGAGTTCACTGCATGAAGTCTGCCAGCGCCCCGCGGGGCGCGACGGCCGGCCTAGTCCTGGCCGCGCAGGAAGTCGCGCAGGCCCGGGTTCTTCGACTCGAGCTCGCGCAGGGCACGGGTCTCGATCTGGCGCACCCGCTCGCGCGTGACCCCGATCTCGACGCCGACCTGCTCCAGCGTGGCCGGCTCGCGGTCGTTCAGGCCGAAGCGGGCCTCGAGCACGTGGCGCGTGCGCTCCGAGAGCTCCTCCAGGGCGGCGTGCAGCTCCTGCTCGCGCTGGCGGCGGACGATCAGCGTCTCGGGCTGGCGCGTGTTCGTGTCCTCGACCATCTCCGAGAAGTTCGACTCGCCGTCGCCGACGGGGCCCTCGAGCGACACCGGCTCCTCGATCATGCGCTGGAGCTCGATCACGCGCTCCGCCGGCAGCTTCAGCTCGGCGGCCAGCTCGGCGACGAGCGGCTCGCGGCCCAGCTTCTGGGTCAGCATCCGGTTTGCGCGGTGCAGCTTCTTGATGACGTCGAGCACGTGCAGCGGCAGGCGGATCGTGCGGGCCTGGTCGGCGATCGCGCGTGACATCGACTGGCGGATCCACCAGGTCGCGTACGTGGAGAGCTTGTAGCCGCGGCTCGGGTCGAACTTCTCGACCGCGCGCATGAGGCCCATGTTCCCCTCCTGGATCAGGTCGAGGAGCGGGACGCCGGACGACGAGTACGCGCGCGCCATCGAGATCACCAGGCGCAGGTTGGACTCGACCAGCTGCTTCTTCGCCTCCATGTCGCCGCGGTCCTTGCGCCGGGCGAGCTCGAGCTCCTCGGCCCGCGTCAGGAGGGCGCCGTCGCCGATCTGACGGACGTACGTGTGCAGGAGGTCGACGGCAGGCGCGGGAGCGTCGGTGAGATCGAGCTCCTCGGCCTGCTCGGGCGAGTCGAACGCGGGTTGCACGTTGCCCGGGACGGGGGCGGCGGAATCGTCGTTCGGAAGGGCGGGGGTCACGGGCATGCGGCTTTCGTTTCGGGGGTCGGCTGGTCGGTTCGACCTCTTCCAATCAATCGGCTCCCGAGGCCCATCTCTTGAGGGGAACGCCCGGCTTTCCGACCCTCGGGGACAATGTGGCCGGTTTGCAGACGTTCGGGTGTGCGTTAGCGCCCCCGGGGGATAACATCGGCGCGACCGCCGCCGAACACCAGGGCATGCCCCACCATGCCTTCGCCCACCTCCCGGACGGGATCAGCCCGGCCGACGCCCAGCGGATCACCGCCGGCTGCTCACACGCCCTCGTGCCCGATCAGCCCGCCGCACGCGGCTTCCGCTACGTCGACCTGGGCGGGGCCGAGCCGCCGTTCTACCTGATCCGGTTGTGCGCCGGCGACAGCTGCGCCGCGGTGACGCTGAACGCGCCGCTCGAGCTCACCTCGGCCGGCGACGCCGAGCCGGGCGCGCCCGCCGTCGCGCAGGTGAAGGTGTCGGTGGGCCTGAACACGCTGCGGTGGGACCGCATGCTCGACGTCGACCTCTGCTCCGGCGTCTGGGCGGAGCTGCTGGGCTGGGCGCTCTCCGAGGTTGCCGGCCTCGACCTGCTCGAGGCGTCGTCCTGCCCGATCTGCGGGCCGATCAGCTGACGCGGCCCTCGGGCGAGATCGACACGCCCCGCTGCTCGAGCCGCTTGCGGATCAGGTACTGGAACGTCGACCACGCCCCCCGGCGCGCGTCGAACATCCGGTAGACCTGCCACTCGGTCAGCATCGACGGGTCGGTGCGGCGGGCCTGGGCCCAGTCGGCGAACTTGGGCAGGCGGCCGCTGCGCAGCGACAGGGCGGCGCCCTGCTCGACGGCCCGCTCCAGCCGCTCCTCCCCCACCGGCACGTCGAAGCCGGCCTGCTTGAGGGCGTTGTTGAGCGACCCGAAGGTGTGCCAGTAGAGCGACTTCGACGGCATCGCGCCCTTGCGGGCCTCGATGTCCTTCGCCGTCGGCACGCGGCCGAGCTCGTCGCCGAGGTCGCGCAGCAGGCGCAGCAGCTCGTCCTGGGTCGCGAACCGGCGCGGGACGAGGCCGGCCAGGCGCTTGGCCCGGTTCCACGACTTGAAGTGCTCGATCACGGTCTGGGGATGCACCGTGGTGCCCGGATCGGCCTCGAACTCGCGCATCGTGGGCGAGCGGCCCAGCCGATGCGCGCACGCGCGGAGCTCCTCGAGGATGTGCTCGTCCGAGTACCGCTTGCGCATGCCGGCCTGGAACTGCTCCAGCTGCGTGCGGTCGATCCCCTCGATCGCCCGATACACGGTCTTGCGTCTCATCGTCCGGAATCTCCCCGCGTGGGTTTCGCCCTGCGGAGGTTATAGCAAAACTGGCGATCTGTGCAAGTGAAACAGCGGTGCCTTGAGGCGGCGTCAACGCGCCTCTGGGTAGAGTCCGGCCCGTGACCGCATTCTCCGCCAAGGTCGTCGCCGCCCGGGCGGCAGCGGGCCTGTCGCGGCGCACGCGCGCCGGCGGCGGCACCACGCTGCCCGGCAAGCTGCTGCTGCGCATGGCCCCGGACGCCATCGAGCGCATGACCGCCGGCCTGGCGCAAGGGTCGGTGGTGATCTCGGCCACGAACGGCAAGACGACCACCGCCAAGATGCTCGCCGCGCTGCTCGAGCCCGAGCGGCGCCTGTGCCGCAACACGGCGGGCGCGAACCTCGAGTCGGGCGTGGCCTCGGCGCTGCTCGGCTGCGACGGCGCCGACCTGGGCGTCTTCGAGGTCGACGAGGCGGCCCTGCCCGGTGTGGCCGCGCGCCTGCGCCCGCGGGCGACCGTGCTCGGCAACCTGTTCCGCGACCAGCTCGACCGCTACGGAGAGCTCGAGGCGATCGCCGCCCGGTGGCAGCGGATGACGGCCGCGCTCCCGGCGGGCTCGCAGCTCGTGCGAAACGGCGACGACCCGCTCGTGGCCTCGCTCGAGAACGAGGGCGAGACGCTCACCTTCGGCATCGACGACGCGGGCTCGGCGCTGCCGGAGATGCCGCATGCGAGCGACTCCAAGTGGTGCCCGGCCTGCGGGACGCGGCTGCGCTACGAGCACGTCTACCTCGGCCATCTGGGCGACTGGAGCTGCCCGGGCTGCGGCCGGCGGCGGCCCCGGCTCGACGTCTGGGCGGACACGCTCGACCCGCGCGGCCTGGACGGCACCCGGTTCGTGCTGCGGACGCCGCTCGGGGACGCCGGCGTCGAGCTGCCGATGCCGGGCCTCTACAACGTCTACAACGCCCTCGCCGCGGCGGCGGCCGCCTGCGCGGTCGGCGGCGTCGACGTCGCCCGCATCGCCACGGGCCTCGAGCGGTTCGACGCCGCCTTCGGGCGCTTCGAGCGGCTCCGCATCGGCGACCGCGACGCGGTGCTGCTCCTGGCCAAGAATCCGGCCGGCGCGAACGAGCTCATCCGCACGCTCGCGACCGACAGCCGGCCCAAGCAGCTCCTGGTGGCCCTGAACGACCGCATCGCCGACGGCCGCGACGTGTCGTGGATCTGGGACGTCGACTTCGAGCTCCTCGCCGGCCACGTCCAGGGGGTCGTCACGACCGGGACCCGGGCTGCCGAGATGGCGATGCGGCTGAAGTACGGCGGCGTCGGCGGCGGGCGCCTGGAGGTGTCGCGGAGCATCGACGCCGGGCTCGACCGGGCGCTCGAGGGCGGCGAGGGGCCCGTCTACCTGCTCTGCACCTACACGGCGATGCTGGAGCTGCGCGCGGTGCTCGAGCGCCGCGGCGTCGTCCGCCCGTACTGGGAGGCGGCGTGACCGACCTGCGCGTCTGCCACCTCTATCCCGAGCACCTGAACATCTACGCCGACCGCGGCAACATCGCCGTCCTGCGGGCGCGGTGCGAGTGGCGCGGGATCGGCTTCGAGGCGATCGGGTGCGGCCCCGGCGACCCGCTGCCGGACGCCGACCTCTACTACGTCGGCGGCGGCCAGGACCGCGACCAGCTCCTGATCGAGGACGACCTCGTGGGCCGGGCGGACGGGCTGCGCGCGGCGATCGACGGCGGCGCGTGGATGCTCGCGGTGTGCGGCGGCTACCAGATGCTCGGGCACTACTACCGCGGCCACCAGGGCGACGAGATGCGCGGCACCGGGCTGGTCGACCTCGTCACCGAGGCGGGGCCGACGCGCATGATCGGCAACATCGCGATCGACTGCGAGCTGCGCCCCAGGGAGCCCATGACCGTGGTCGGATTCGAGAACCACGCCGGCCGCACCCGGCTCGGCGAGGGCGTGCGCCCGCTCGGGCGCGTCCTCCACGGCCACGGCAACAACGGCCGCGACGGGGGCGAGGGCGTCCACGCCGGCCGCATCGTCGGCACCTACATCCACGGCCCGCTCCTCCCCAAGAACCCGGCGCTGGCCGATCTCCTCATCGCCGAGGCGCTCGAGCGCCGCCACGGGACGGTCGCGCTGGAGCCGCTCGACGACCGGCTCGAGGGCATGGCGCACGACGTCGCCGTCGAGATCGCCGCCCGTTAGGTGTTGGCGGCCCGGCTGCGGCGCACCTCGGCGGCGCCGAAGCTGGACGGCCTGCTGGCGCCGTCGAGCGGGAAGCCGGCCCGCTCGTAGAAGCGGCCGGCGCCGTCGTTCGCGGCGAAGTGCCACACGCAGACGACGCCGTGGCGGGCCTCGAGATCGGCGACGGCGTGGCCGAAGAGCGTCCGGCCGAGCCCGGTGCCGATCCGGGTCGGCTCGAGGTAGAGGCCGTGCACCTCCCCCGCTCCCGGCGGCGCATCCTCGTCCGGGCACGGGCCGGTGCGGGCGAAGCCCCACACGGCGTCCGGCGGCCCGATCACCCAGACGCGGTCGGCCGGCGGCATCTCGGCCAGGTAGGCGTGCCAGTCCGCCGCCTGCTCGACCGGGTCCATGACGTCGAGCACGGCCGGCGCGAGCACGCCGGCATAGGCGGCCCGCCACGCCCGGGTGGCGAGCGCCCCGATGGCCCGGGCATCGTCCGGCCCGGCCGCGCGCACACGCACCGCACAGCTGGGGACTGTCCCCGTCAAGCGGGGACAGTCCCCGCTTCGGCCACGAAAGTGCAACGCCCCCCGTTCGGGGTCAGACCCCGATTTACCGCACCCACAGCTCGCCCAGGTGCACGAACGGGTCGCCGGAGCGCCAGCGCTCGAGGAAGCGGTGGATCGGCGGGCGCAGGTCGATCGAGGGCAGCTCGGTGCGGTGCATGAGCCGGTGGCCGTGGATGGCGCCGTCAGCGGAGGTGACGCTCTCCAGGCTGCGCCCGGACACGTCCGCGTGGAAGATCACGTGCACGACGTGCTTGCGCGGCCGCAGCCCGGCCGGGGAGATCGACTCGACGATCGCGATCGGGCCCTCCAGCGCCAGCCCCTCCAGGCCGCACTCCTCCGCGAGCTCGCGGGCGAGGGCGACGTGCAGCGACTCCCCCTCCTCCACCCCGCCCCCGGGCAGCAGCCAGTAGGCGCGGTCGCCCTTGCGCTGCTGCAGGAGCAGCACGGCGTCGCCGTGGCGGAGGACGGCGCCGACGCGGATGCGGGGGCCGCTCACGCCCCCGGTCTCACCGTCGAGGAGCCGAAGCCGCGCTCGGCCCGCTGCGACGGCGGCAGGTCGTCGGCCTCGGTCACCGTGACCCGCGGCAGGGCGAGCACGACGAGCTGGGCGATGCGGTCGCCGGGGCGGACGTGGAAGGGCTCGTCCGGGTCGGTGTTCAGCAGCACCACCTTGAGCTCGCCGCGGTAGCCGGCGTCGATCAGGCCGGGCGAGTTGACGACGGCGATGCCATGCCGGGAGGCCAGGCCCGAGCGGGGCTGGACGAACCCGGCGTGGCCGTCGGGGATCGCGACGGCGAGCCCCGTCGCCACCGTGCACCGCTCCCCCGGCGCCAGCACCGCCTCCTCGACGCTCGCCAGGTCGAGCCCGGCGTCGCCGTCGTAGGCCCCCGCCGGCATCTGGGCATCCGGGTGCAGGCGGCGGACGAGCAGTTCGGTCATACGCGGTAGGCGGCGAACCTGCCGACGAGGTCGCGCGGCAGCCGGGCCGTCACCAGGACGCCCTCGGCGGCGTCCTCGCGGGCGGTGATCGGCGCGCCGGTGGAGTACAGGGCCGAGAGCTCGCTGCCGTCGGCGTGCGGGACGAGCAGGCGCACGTCGACGAAGCGGCCGCTGAAGAACCCGGCCACGCGCCGCTTCAGCTCGTCCAGGTTCTCGCCCGTGCGGGCCGAGATCAGGACGGCGTCCGGGTACCGGTTCTGCAGCCGCCGCCGGGTGAGCGCGTCGATCGCGTCGATCTTGTTCACGACGAGCATCTGCGGCAGCTCGTCGGCGCCGATGTCGGCCAGCACCGCCCGCACCTCGTCCAGCTGGCGGACCAGGCCCTCCTCACCGGCCGACGCGTCGGCGACCATCAGCACCAGGTCGCCCGCGAGCGTCTCCTCGAGGGTGGCGGCGAACGCCTCGACGAGCGTGTGCGGCAGCTTGCCGATGAACCCGACCGTGTCGGTGACGAGGTACGAGCGGCCCTCCTCCCGGAAGGCGCGCGTGGTCGGGTCGAGCGTCTCGAAGAGGCGGTCGTCGACGCTCACCTCCGCGCCGGTGAGCGCGTTCAGGAGGGTCGACTTGCCCACGTTCGTGTAGCCGGCGAGCGCCACGGCCGGGGTCGCCGACCGGGTGCGCTGCCGCCGCATCACGCCGCGGCGGGAGGCGACCTCGCGCAGGCGGTTGCGCAGCAGCGACAGCCGCCGCCGCGCCATCCGCCGGTCGGACTCGAGCTGGGTCTCGCCGGGGCCGCGGGTGCCGACGCCGCCGCCCAGCCGCTCGAGGTGCTTCCACATCCCCCGCATCCGGGCGAGCGAGTACTCCAGCTGCGCCAGCTCGACCTGGAGCTTGCCCTCGGCCGTGTGGGCGTGCTGGGCGAAGATGTCGAGGATGACGGCGGTGCGATCGACCACGCGCATCTGCAGCGCGTCCTCGAGCGTGCGCTGCTGGCGCGGCGTGAGCTCGTCGTCGGAGACGACCACCTCGGCGTCGAGCTGCTTGGCCAGCTCCCGGAGCTCGTCCAGCTTGCCCGGCCCCAGGTAGCTGCGCGGGTCGGGCCGCCGGCGGTGCTGCACGACGGTCTCGACCGTCTCCACCCGGGCGGTGCGAAGCAGCTCTCGCATCTCTTCGAGCTCGTCGGCGCCGTCGGAGCCGGGCGGCAGAGAGGCGATCACCACCCCCCGCTCCGGGACCTCGTCGCGGTTGGTGATATGGGTCACGTGAGGAGTATACGGACGCCGGACGCGCCGCCTCGGGCCGGCTCAGGCGGCGACGCGGAGGTGCTTCTCGATGCGCGAGACCGCCTCGCGCAGGTCGTCGTCGGCGATGGTGAGCGAGAGCCGCACGTAGCCCTCGCCGTTCGGCCCGTACGACGATCCCGGCGAGACGACGACGGCCGCCTGGTCGAGCACGAGCTCCGCGAAGGATACGGACGTGTGGCCCGCCGGGACCGGCACCCAGACGTACATCGTCCCCTTCGGCGGCGGGACGTCGATGCCGACCGATGCGAGCGCCGCGATCACGAGGTCGCGGCGGCGGCGGTAGACCGCGCACATCTCGCGGACGTGGTCCTGCGGCCCGAGCAGCGCGGCCGCCGCCGTCAGCTGGACGGCATCGAAGACCCCGGAGTCGATGTTCGTCTTCAGCTTCAGGAGCGCCGCCAGCATCTCGGCGTTCCCGACGGCCGCCCCGACCCGCCAGCCGGTCATGTTGTACGCCTTGGAGAGCGAGAACATCTCGACGCCGGCCTCGCGCGCACCGCGCGCCTCGAGGAAGCTCGGGGCCGTGTACCCGTCGAACGTGATCTCCGAGTAGGCGCTGTCGTGCACGATCGGGATGTCGTTGTCGAGCCCGAACGCCGCCAGGCGCTCGAAGAACCCGACGTCGACGACGGCGCCGGTGGGGTTGTTGGGGTAGTTGCAGAAGAGCAGGTTCGCCCGGGCGCGGACGTCGGCCGGAATGCCCTCGAGGTCGGGCTGGAAGCCGTGCTCGGCCGTGAGCGGCATCAGCACCGGCTCCGCCCCTGCGAGGAGCGTCCCCGACGTGTAGACGGGATAGCCCGGATCGGCCGCCAGGCATACGTCGCCGGGGTCGAGCATCGCGAAGCACACGTGGGCGACGCCCTCCTTGCCGCCCAGGAGCGGCAGCACCTCGGTGTCGGGGTCGAGCTCCACCCCGAACCGGCGCCGGTAGAACGTCGCGACCGCACGGCGGAACTCGCCGAGGCCCCGGTTCGACGGATACCGGTGCGTCTCGGGCCGCGCGACCTGGCGCTGCGCCTCGGCGACGACTGCGGCCGGGCGTGGGCAGGTCGGGATCGCCGATCCCGAGCGAGATCACCTCGATCCCGGCCCTGCGGCGCTCGTCGATCTTGCGCTCGAGCTCGGCGAAGAGGTAGGGCGGCAGGGACTGGACGCGGGCGGCCGGGCGCATGTCTAGAGCTCCTCCAGGGCGGCGGTGAAGGCGGCCGAGAACGCGCCCCGGTGGACGCGCTGGACGGGCCCGGTCAGGCGCACGTGGAGGCTCTCGTCGACGGCCACGACGAGCTCGCCGCCGTCGGTGTGCACGGTGACGGGGCTCTCGGCCCGTTCGGCCACGACCGCGGCCACGGCGGCGGCGCTCGAGCCCGAGCCCGACGAGAGCGTCTCCCCCGCCCCGCGCTCCCAGACGCGCATGCGGATGTCGTGGCCGCCGAGCGGCCGGTAGAACTCGACGTTCGTCCGGTTCGGGAACCAGCGGTGGCGCTCGATCGGCGCGCCCACGGCGGCCAGGTCGAGCCCGTCGACGCCCTCGCTCTCGATCACGCAGTGCGGGTTGCCGAGCGACACGAACTGGTAGATCGGCGCCGGAGGCTCGCCGCCGTCGGGCCGGTGGTCGGGCCCGTCCAGCGCGGCGATGCCGGCGTCCACGGTGACCGAGCCGCCGTCCACCGTCCCGGCCACGGTGCCCTTCGGCGTCTCGAGCGTCACGTCGGTGCGCCCGTCCCGGTCGGCCACGTACCCGACCGCGATACGGCTGCCGTTTCCGGAGAACTCGGCGTTGCTCCCGTCCGGGTTCACGATCTGGACGCGCACGTGCCCGGGCCCGACCGGGTCGAGCACGAGGATGCCGTCGCTCCCGGCCCCCAGATCGGCGTGGCAGATGCGCTGGACGCGCGGCGGCGTGAGCGGCGCCGAGAGATCGCCGCGCTCGATGACGAGGTACGCGTTCCCGGCCGCCTGCCACTTCTCGAACCGCATCCGGGCGGAGAATATCGGCCCTCAGTGCGTGCCCGCGGCGGCGCCGATCAGGATGACCGCGGCCAGCACGGCGCACACGAGCGCGAACCCGATCACGATCGGCCACGTCGTCGGCAGCCCGCCCACCAGCGCGAGGCCTGCCAGCAGGGCGATCCCGATCAGCGGCACGCGCCGGATCGCATGCGGGCGGGCGCCCAGGAAGCGGGCGCCGAGCCGGTCGGCCAGGAGCAGGGCCGAGCCGAGCGTGCCGAGCAGCAGCACGGCGACGACGACCGTCCCGATCATCCAGACCGCCCAGCCGATGACGTCGCCCCAGGCGGCGCCGATCAGCACGGCGACCGCGGCCGTCACGGGCACGGCAGCGGTCAGGAGAACCAGCGCATCGCGGGCCTCGCGCACCGCGTCGTGCTCGCGGCGGCCGCCGGTCACAGGCCGGCCTCGATCTCGGCGGCGACCGTGGCGGCGTCGCGGTCGCCGGCGACGAGCCGCAGCGCGGGCAGGCGCCGCATCCAGGTGCGCTGGCGCTTGGCGTAGCGGCGCGTGCGCACGACCATCCGCCGCTCGGCCTCGGGGCGGTCGATCCGGCCCTCCAGCAGGTCGGTCACGTCCTGGAGGCCGTGGATGCGCTCCGCGGTGGCCGAGAACGCCCCCGCCCGGCGTGCCGCCCGCACCTCGTCCACCACGCCGCGCTCGAACATCGCCCGCGTGCGCCGGCCGATCCGCTCCGAGACGGTCGCAGCGGGCACGTCGAGCCCGATCACCGTCGTCGGATGGCGGGCGTCGTCCCCCCACAGCCGGTCGTCGTCGGGGGCGAGGCTCGCCCCGGCGGCGTGCAGCTCGAGGGCGCGCACGACCCGGCGGCGGTCGTTCGGGTGCACGGCGACGGCCGCGGCCGGATCGGCGGCGGCGAGGCGGGCGTGGGCAGCCTCCGCGCCCTCGCCGTCGTAGAGCTCCTCGAACCCGGAGCGCGTCGGTGGCCGGCACCTGCGGCGGCAGCGGCATGTCGGCGAGCGCCGCGCGCAGGTAGAGGCCGCTCCCGCCGCACACGACCGGGGTGCGGCCGCGGCCGAGGACGTCGTCGACGGCCGCATGGGCGAGCCCCGCGTACTCCGCCACGGAGCCCGAGTGCTCCGTCGCCCACACCGCCACCAGGTGGTGCGGCGCGCGGGCGACGTCGGCGGGCTCCGGCTGGTTCGTCAGGATCGGCAGGCCGCGGTAGAGCTGCATCGCGTCGCACGAGACGATCTCGCCGCCGATCCGCTCGGCGAGCGCGACCGCGACCGCGCTCTTGCCCGACGCCGTCGGCCCGAAGATGGCCACGACTCGCATCCGGGCCTCTAGACGACGACGGGGGCGGCCGTCCGCCCCGCGAGCGTCTGCGAGGTCGACGCCGTGATCCGCACATCCACCAGGTCGCCCGGCGCGGCCCCGCCGCCGAAGTTGACCGCCTTGTTCGTGCGCGTCCGGCCGCGCAGGACGGAGGGGTCGGTGCGGCTCGGCCCCTCGACGAGCACCTGCTGCACCGTGCCGACCAGCGCGGCGTTGCGGCGGGCGGCGTGCTCCTGCACGAGGTCGACGAGCCGCTGGATGCGCTCCTTCTTCAGCTCGTCCGGCACCTGCTCCGCCATCCTGGCGGCGTCCGTGCCCCGCCGGGGCGAGTAGACGAAGGTGAACGCGTGGTCGTAGCCGACCTCGTCGACGAGGCTGAGCGTCTCCGCGAACTCCGCGTCGGTCTCGCCCGGGAAGCCGACGATGATGTCCGTCGTCAGGGCGATGTCGGGGATCCGGTCGCGGATCCGCTCGACCAGGGTCAGGTAGCGCTCGCGCGAGTACGTGCGCCGCATCGACTTGAGCACCCGGGTCGAGCCCGACTGCACCGGCAGGTGGAGGTGCTCGCACACGGCGGGCGACTCGGCCATCGCCGCGATCACGTCGTCGCGCATGTC
This sequence comes from uncultured Actinomycetes bacterium, assembly GCA_963731515.1. Classification (GTDB taxonomy): domain Bacteria; phylum Actinomycetota; class Thermoleophilia; order Gaiellales; family JAICJC01; genus JAICJC01. The sequence continues at coordinate 479,929 of CAVSVU010000017.1, forward strand.
CTTGGGGTGCGGGCTCGTGAACCGGATCCGCTCGATGCCGTCCACGGCGTCCAGCGCGCGCAGGAGCGCGGCGAAGCTCGTCGTCACCGCCGGCCGCAGGTCGCGGCCGTAGGAGTTCACGTTCTGGCCGAGCAGGGTCAGCTCGCGGACGCCGTCCGCGGCGAGGGCCGTCGCCTCCCGCGCCAGGTCGTCGGGGTGGCGGCTGTGCTCGCGACCGCGGACGCTCGGCACGATGCAGTACGCGCAGTTGCAGTTGCAGCCGGTCGAGATCTGGAGCCAGGCCTGATGGTCGCGGTCGCGCTTCAGCGGCAGGTCGCCCGCGAAGCTGTCGAAGGTCGAGAAGTGGCCGCGCGGGATCTCGCCGCCGGCCTGGATGAAGTCGCCCAGGCGGTGGATGTTCCCGGGGCCGAAGGCGAGGTCGACGAACGGGAACTGGTCGAACAGCTCGTCCTTCATCGACTCCGACCAGCACCCGCCGACGACGACCACCTTGCCCGGATCGCGCTGCTTCGCCGCCCGGGCGTCCATCAGGTGGGCGACGAGGCGATCGTCGGCCTTCTCGCGGATCGTGCAGGTGTTGAAGACGAGGAAGTCGGCGTCGTCCGGCGTCGCCGCCTCGCCCAGCCCGACCGACTCGAGCAGACCCTTGATCCGCTCGGAGTCGTGCACGTTCATCTGACACCCGAACGTGGTGACGTGGTAGCGCCGCATCCCGTCGAACTGTACCGGGGGTGTGCTTTACGATGGCGGCATGAGCACACCGAACTCCCATGCCGTCGTCCTCGAGCCGGGCGGCGGCGAACGCATCACGGTCGGCGCGTCCAGCCTCTCGATCAAGGCCGAGACGGCCACGACCGGCGGCGCGGTCTTCCTCAGCGAGACCGAGGTCGAGCCCGGCTTCCCCGGCCCGCCCCCGCACACGCACGAGCACATGCACGACATGTTCTACGTCCTCGAGGGCGTCCTGACCCTCTTCGTCGACGGCGAGACGATCGAGGCCCATCCGGGCACGTTCGCCTGCGCGCCGCCGGGCACCGTGCACACGTTCTCCAACAGGAGCGACGCGCCGGTGCGCTTCCTGAATCTGGCCACGCCGGCCGGCTTCGAGGGCTACATGCGCGAGCTGGGCACGGCGTTCTCGGGGCGCTCGCGGCCGGATCCCGACGAGATGGCCGCGATCGCGTCGCGGTACGACTTCCGCGTCGCTGCGCCGCCGCCGGGCTAGCGTGAACGGGATGGCCGTGCGGCTCGAGCTCGTGCAGGGGGATATCACCGGGATCGCGGTCGACGCGATCGTGAACGCCGCGAACAGCGGCCTTCGCGGCGGCGGGGGCGTCGACGGGGCCATCCACCGTGCCGGCGGGCCCTCGATCATGGAGGAGTGCCGTCGCCTGGGCGGCTGCCCGACGGGCGACGCGAAGGCCACGGGCGCCGGGGACCTGCCGGCCCGCCACGTCGTCCATGCGGTCGGCCCGGTGTGGCACGGAGGCGATTCGGGGGAGCCCGAGCTGCTCGCATCGGCCCACCGGCGCAGCATCGAGGTCGCCGACGGGCTGGGATGCGCCTCGGTCGCCTTCCCGGCGATCTCGACGGGCGTCTACGGCTACCCCGTCGACCGGGCCGCCAGGGTCGCCCTGCCCGCGGCCATGGCTGCCGCGGAGGCGTCCGACCACGTGCGCCGGGTCGTCTTCGTGCTCTTCTCGGACGCGGATCTGACGGCGTTTCGGGCCGCCGCCTCAGAGCTCCAGCTCGAGCACGACGACTGACCGCTCGCCGGCGGCGAAGGCCTGGCGACGGCGGCCGATCTCGCGCATCCCGACGGCGGTGTAGAGGCCGCGTGTGGCCGGGTCGCCGGCGATGGCCGCGGCCCGCAGGCGCGTCCAGCCCGCGTCCCGGCCGGCGGCGATCAGGCCGAGCACCGCCTCGCGGCCGTAGCCGCGGCGCTGGTGGTCGGCGTGCACCATGACGAGCCCGATCCAGGGGCTGTCATCGTCGGGGTGTGGTTCGAGCCAGTCGATGACGCCGATGCAGGTGCCGGCGTCGCGCAGGAAGAGCCCGGCCGTGTGCCGGGCCTCGTCGAGCTCGGACATCCACAGGTCGCGCTCGAGCATCCCGCGGTCGTAGTGGCCGGGCTGCCCCGCCGAGCCCTCGGTGAGGGCGATGACCTCCGGGTTCGAGAGGTAGACGGCCAGCAGGCCGTCGATGTCCGCCTCCTCCACCCCACGCACGGCCAGCCGCTCGGTGGCGTACACGGTCGGCCTACTGGCTGAGCACGCGGGCGGCCTGGTCGCACACGGCCTCGGCGACGGCCGCCAGGGCGGGCGCGTCGACGATCAGCTGCACGGCCACCCCGCTGCGCGTCGGCTCGCGGGTCTGCGCCCGGCCGGCGTCGACCCAGATCCCCACGCCCACCTCGTCGATCGCCCGCGGCACGCTCGGGGGCGCCAGGTCGAGCCCGAACACCTCGTCAGCGGGGACGAAGTGGCCGAAGCCGTCGGCGGCGGCGTCCAGCAGGGCGTGGCCGAGGGCGAAGAGCTCGGCGGGCGTGAGCTCGGCGTCGGGCACGTGGGCCACGGCCGCTGCCGCCCGCGTGCAGCGTGAGCGAGTACGGGACCGAGTCGGCGAACGGCTCGGCCGTGATCACGAGCTCGACGCTGATGCCGGAGACGTCCTCCTCGGTATCGCAGAGGCGGATCCTCATTTCGCCCGCCGGCGCCGCTTCCGGGGCAGGGACAGCGTGAAGGTCGACCCCTGGCCCGGCTCGCTCTCGACCGAGAGGCGGCCGCCGAGCGCGGTCGCGAGCTCACGGGCGATCGAGAGGCCCAGGCCGGTGCCGCCCTCGCCGCGGCGGCTGTAGAACGGGTGGAAGACGGCCTCCTTCTCGGCCGGCGAGATGCCGCGACCCGTGTCGGACACGCTGATCGCGGCGACGCCGTTCGATGTGGCGCAGCCCAGCTGCACGGTGCCGCCGCGCGGCGTCCACCGGAACGCGTTGTCGAGCAGGTTGTTCACGATCTGGAGCACGCGGTCGCCGTCGGTGATGATCGTCGGCGCCTGGTCGATCGGCGTGTGGAAGATGACGTCGTTCGTGCGGGCCTTCTCCCGGAACGACGCCGCGGCCCGCTCGAGCAAGGCCGCCAGGCCGACCTCCTCGCTGACGACCCGGAACTGGTGCGCCTCGAGCCGGGTGAGGTCGAGCAGGTCGCCCACCAGCCGGTCGAGGCGGCGCACCTCCTCGTTCACCGCGGTCAGCGACTCGTCCAGGTCGTCCGGCCCGACGACGCCCTCGGCCAGCGCCTGGACGTGGCCGGAGATGGCCGTGAGCGGCGTGCGCAGCTCGTGCGTCACCCGCATGAGGAAGTTGCGCTCGAGCTCGTCCACCTCGCGCAGGCGGTCGACCATGCCCTGGAACCGGGTGGCGAGCTGACCCAGCTCGTCGTCGGACGTGCGCTTCCCGATCACGTTCACGTCCAGGTCGCCGCGCGCGACCTTGTCGGCGGCGCCGCCGAGCACGCGCAGCGGCTGGGTGATGCGGCGGGCGACGTAGGTGGCCAGGATGATCGCCACGATCAGGCCGACGGCGACGCCGGCCGCGACGAGGCCGATCACGTTCTTCCAGGCGTTGTTCACGTCGGCGAGCGGCTTGGCGAGCACCACGGCGCCGATCGGCTGTGCGCCGCTGAAGATCGGCGCCCCCACCCCGATGTAGGTCGCCCCGCCCGACGAGAACTCGTAGACGGGGCGAGAGTTCCTGTGGAGGCGCCCGTACTGGAGGTTGATATGTGCCTTCCGGAGCGTGTTCGGCGCGTCCGGGAAGAGGCTCGGACCGATCTGGTAGAGCTTTGCGTCGCTGACGCGCTCGAACTCCGCCTTCGTGATCCTGGGCGGCCCCGGCTTGCCCTTGTGAAAGGAGCGCTGGAAGGCCCGCTCGTAGAAGCTCGCGACCCCGGCCACCTGCTTGCGCAGCTCCGCCTCGGTCTGGGATCGGTTGTACGACCGGTACAGGCTGACGACGACCACGCTCGCGATGACCGTGGCCAGGACGAGCGTGCCTGCGAAGAGAAAGGCGAGCCGTGCCCTAAGTGACTGCAGCATCGTCAGCGACCTTGTAGCCCACGCCCCATACGGTGGCGACCGGGCAGTCATCGCCGAGCTTGCGCCGCAACTGGCGCACGTGCACGTCAACGGTGCGGGTGTCCCCCGCGAAGGTGTAACCCCACACGCGCTCGAGCAGCTGATCCCTGGTCAGCACCAGCCCGCGGTGGTCGAGCAGCTCCCACAGGAGGTCGAACTCCTTCGGCGCGAGCTGGACGTGCCGGCCCGAGACCGTCACCTCGCGGCGGCCCGCGTCGATGCGCAGGTTGCCGTGGTCCATCGCCGCCTCCTGCGGCCGCGAGGAGCGCGCCGTCTGGCTCGACCGGCGCAGGATCGACTTGATCCGCGCGACCAGCTCGCGCGGGTTGAACGGCTTCGTCAGGTAGTCGTCCGCCCCCACCTCGAGGCCGACGATCTTGTCGACGTCGTCGTCGCGGGCCGTGAGCATCAGGATCGGGACGTCCGAGGTCGAGCGGATCTGGCGGCAGACCTCCAGGCCGTCGATGTCCGGCAGCATCAGGTCGAGCACGACCAGGTCGGGCTTGGTGCTGTCGGCTTTCTGCAGCGCCTCGGCCCCGTCGCGGGCGATGTCGACCTGATAGCGCGCATTCTTCAGGTACATCGCGACGAATGAGGCAATGTTGCGCTCATCCTCGACAACGAGGATCTTCTCGGCCATCGCCGTAGCCTACAGCCTGCCCAGGCCGGAGCCTAGAAGTGCAGCCGGGTCGTGTGGCCGGGCCAGTCGTGCCTGTGGCCGTTGACGGTGTAGGTGCCCGAGCCGGAGATCGTGCCGCTTCCGTCGAACACGCCGGACACCTTGATCCCGCGGCCCTGGAGCTTGATCCAGTACCTCGTGCTGGCCGAGATCGTCATCTTCCTCGACGACGTGACCTTCCAGCCGTCCCGTCCGATGTACTTCCAGTGCAGGCCGGAGCCGTGCACCCAGTTCCTGGGATTCGACTTGCCGGTGCGGTCGCGCATCCAGATGGTGCCGCGGGACATCATCCCCCACTCGGCCCCGTTGGCGACGATGCTGACGGCGCCGTTGCCGCTCGCGCTGAACGTGGAGCAGCTCGACCCGCACGACTTGGCGCGCAGGACGGCGCCCGACGCGGGCGCGGCGGCCGCGAGCGCGGCGAGGATGGCGGTGATGAGGGCGATCTTGCGCATGCGACCTGTATCGGCACCGGCCGGGTCGAGTCCAGTAAGCCTTCTGTAAACCCGAAGAGGTGCAAACGCCTACTTGGCGATCTCGGTCGCGCGCGACTCGCGGATCACGGTCACCTTGATCTGACCGGGGTACTCGAGCTGGTCCTCGATCTCGCGGGCGATCTGGTGGCTGAGGAGCGCGGCGGTGTCGTCGTCCACCTCCTCGGGCTTCACCATCACCCGGATCTCGCGGCCCGCCTGCATCGCGTAGCAGCGCTCGACGCCCTCCTTTGCGGTTGCGATCCGCTCGAGCGACTCGAGCCGCTTGATGTAGTGCTCGAGGCTCTCGCCGCGACCGCCGGGGCGTGACGCGGACACGGCGTCGGCCGCGATCACGAGCACCGACTCGACCGTCTGCGGCTCGACGTCGTGGTGGTGGGCCTCGATCGCGTGGCAGACGCTCGGCGACTCGCGGTACTTCTTCGCCATCTGGGCCGAGATCACCGCGTGCGGGCCCTCGACCTCGTGCGTCACCGCCTTGCCGATGTCGTGCAGCAGCGCCGCTCGCCGGGCCGTCTTCTGGCTCGCGCCCAGCTCCGCCGCCATGATCGACGCGAGGTGGGCGCACTCGACCGAGTGCTTGAGCACGTTCTGGCCGTAGCTCGTGCGGTAGCGCAGCCGGCCGAGGATCTTCACGAGCTCGGGATGCAGGCCGTGCACGTTGGCCTCGAAGCAGGCCTGCTCGCCGGCCTGGACGATCTGCTGCTCGATCTGGGCCTTGGACTGGTAGTAGGTCTCCTCGATCCGCGAGGGATGGATGCGGCCGTCGGCGATCAGGCTCTCGATCGTGAGCCGGGCGATCTCGCGGCGGACGCCGTCGAAGGCGGAGAGCACGACCGCCTGGGGCGTGTCGTCGATGATGACGTCGACGCCGGTCAGGTTCTCGAGGGCGCGGATGTTGCGGCCCTCGCGGCCGATGATGCGGCCCTTGAGGTCGTCCGAGGGCAGCTGGACGACCGACACGGTCGTCTCGGCGGTGTGGCTGGACGCCGTGCGCTGGATCGCCACCGACAGGATGTTGCGGGCCCGCTTGTCGGCGTCGAGGCGGGCCTCCTCCTCGATCCGGCGCACCAGCTTGGCCATGTCGGTGCGCGCCTCCTGCTCGACCCGCTCGAGCAGCGCCGCGCGGCCGTCGGCGGCGGTCATCCCGGCGACGCGCTCGAGCCCTGCGAGCTCGGCGTCGCGGGCCGCCTTCAGGTCCTCCTGGAGCTGCTTTGCGTGTACCTCGCGATCGGCGATCGACTGGTCGCGCCGTGCCAGCTCCTCGGCCTGGGCCACGACCTGGGTCTGGGTGGCCGAGAGCCGCTCCTCGGCCTTGATCAGCTCTGCCCGCCGCTCCGCCAGATCACGCTCCTGCTCGGTGCGCTGGGCGAGGAGCTCCTCGCGGGCGGCCACCTGGGCCTCCTTCAGCTGTGCACCTGCCTGGCGTTCGGCGTCCTCGAGAATGCGTTGCGCCTGCCGCTCTGCGTCGGCGATCTGGGGGCGGCGGCGCCGGTTCTCCACGGCGTATCCGGCCCCCACGCCGAGAATCAGCGCGAGCGCGATCAGAACAGCCTCCACCGCGTCTCCTTATGTGCGTGGCAGCCGCTTTTCGGGCGACCGCCGTCATCGAATCAGGTGTGCGCGCCCGGCTGTCGTCGCGCATCGGGGCGTGCCGAGGCTCGCGCCCGCTCCGCAACGGCGAAGGTGAGGCGTGAACTGATCGAAGACGCGAACCGGTGCAACCGACCCGCCTTTCGGCAGGAGAGGTACGAAACGACGGCAAAGATGCCGGACTCGACATGGATCGTAGTCGAGCGGCGCCGGGTTGGGCAACGACTGGCAGCGTATCCATGCAGCACATAGTGGTGTATAGTAACACCATGGGCAGGACACAGATCTACCTCGGAAGCGGCGAGCTCGAGCTCCTCGACCGCGTCGCCCGTCTGACCGGCGCGTCGCGGTCCGAGTTGATCCGGCGCGCCGTGCGGAGCACGTTCGGACAGCCGTCCCAGGCGGACAGGCTCCAGGCGCTCGCCGCGAGCGCCGGTTCCTGGCGCGGCCGGAGCTTCACCGGCAGCGAATACGTGGATTCCGTGCGCGGTGACCTCTCCGCGCGCCTGAGCCGCCTCGGCCTCGAGTGAAGCTCCTCGATACGACGGTCGCAATCGACCATCTGCGAGGCGACCTGGCCGCCGTCGGCCTGCTCGAGACACCTTGTCCAGAGTGACGAGATCCTGGCCGCAAGCGAGGTCGTCCGGTTCGAGCTCGTGGCCGGGGTCCGGAACGACGAGCTCCCGGCGTTGGAGCAGTTCTTCTCGGCAGTCTCGTGGGTCGCCGTTGGCGAGGATGTCGCCCGCGAGGCCGGCAGGCTGGCGCGAAATCACCGCCGCGCCCATGGCGGGATCGCCGACGCCGACTACCTCATCGCCGCGACCGCGCTCCTTCTCGAGGCCGACCTGCTGACGACGAACGTCCGGCACTTCCCGATGCTGCCCGGGCTCAAGCCCCCGTACTGACGCCGTCCTCGGCTGATTCAGGCATCGGTGTCCAGGCCGAGCACGACGGCGACGGTGTCGGCATCGAATCCGCGCCGGTGCAGGAAGCCGGCCGCCCGGCGCAGCTCCGCAGGGTCGCGCAGGTCGGCGGCGCCGCGGGAGCGCAGCGCCAGCCGGGCCCGCTCGGCCTCGTCGCCGGCGGTGGTCTCGGCGGCGGTGCGGGCACCGGGGTCGACCTGGAGCCGTGCCAGATCCGCATCGACGCGCAGCCGGCCGTAGGCATGGGCCCGCCGGCTGGAGACGACGGCGGCGACGAGGGCGCCGTCGTCGACGGCCCCGATCGCCGACAGGCGGTCGAGGACGGCCGCCGCCGCCTCCTCGGATAGGCCCCACTCCCCCATCCTGCGCGCCAGCTCGGCCCGGGATCGCGGGCGGACGGCGATCAGCCGCAGCGCCCGCCGCTCGGCCGCGTCGGCCCGCCCGGCGTCGCGCAGGGCGGCGCAGGCGGATGGGTCGAGCGCCTCGCCGACCGCCAGCCGGTGCTCGGCGAGGCGGCGGTCATGTACGCGGAGGCGCTCGCCCGAGGCGAGCAGCACCTCGACGGTCGGGTCGCCCGCCCGCGGCCGCCGCAGCCCGGCGACCGTCTCGGCGGTGCCGGGCGGCGTCTGCATCGGCGTCCTACTCGACCGGGGACAGCGAGGCGCCGTTGGACTTCGCGGCCTCGTCGTCGGCGTCCGCCTCGACATCGGCGGACGTCGGCAGCTTGACCGGCGCCGCGTCTGACGCCTTGCGGGTCGGCACGACGGTGTCGGGCACGGCCGCCTGGATGCCCTCGAGCAGCTTCGTGGTGACGTCGGGATGCTCGACCAGGAACGCCTTCACGTTCGTGCGCCCCTGCCCGAGCCGCTCCTCGCCGAACGAGAAGTACGAGCCGGACTTCTGGATCAGCTTGTGCTCGAGGGCGACGTCGAGCACCGAGCCCTCCCAGGAGATGCCCTCGCCGTAGGCGATGTCGAACTCGGCCTGCTTGAACGGCGGCGCGACCTTGTTCTTCACGACCTTGACGCGCACGCGGTTGCCGACGGCCTCGGTGCCCTCCTTGAGCGTCTCGATGCGGCGGATGTCGAGGCGCACCGACGAGTAGAACTTGAGCGCCCGGCCGCCCGGCGTCGTCTCGGGCGACCCGAACATGACGCCGATCTTCTCGCGCAGCTGGTTCGTGAAGATGCAGATCGTGCCGGTGCGGTTGAGCGTGCCGGCGATCTTGCGCAGCGCCTGGCTCATCAGCCGGGCCTGGAGGCCGACGTGGGAGTCGCCCATCTCGCCCTCGATCTCGGCCCGCGGCACGAGCGCCGCCACCGAGTCGATCACGAGCACGTCGAGCGCGCCCGAGCGGATGAGCAGCTCGGCGATCTCGAGCGCCTGCTCGCCGTTGTCGGGCTGGCTCAGGAGCAGGTCGTCGACGTCCACGCCGATGCGGCGGGCGTACGCCGGGTCCATGGCGTGCTCGGCGTCGATGAAGGCCGCCAGGCCGCCGGCGCGCTGGGCCTCGGCGATGACGTGGTAGCAGAGCGTCGTCTTGCCCGAGGACTCGGGGCCGAACACCTCGCACACGCGGCCGCGCGGGAGCCCGCCGATGCCCAGGGCGAGGTCGAGTGACAGCGCACCCGTCGACACGGCGTCGATCGACACCCTCGGGGCGTCGCCCATCTTCATGACCGCGCCCTTGCCGAACTGGCGCTCGATCTGGCTGACCGCTGCCTCGAGTGCTTGCTCTCGCTCCATGCGTCTCTCCACCTTCCTCCGGGCACGTCCCCGCGACGCGCCGCTCGTATTGTCGCAGCCGGGCCCGACGACGGCCGGGATTCCGAACAGATGTTCGTATATCCTAGAGGCGCGGTCGGACGCGGTTCAAGGCCGCGCGTGTGCCGAGCCTGCCACGACATGCGCGCGCACGAGCTGCAGGGCGGCCACGGTCGCCCGCGCCCGGACGATGGCGCGGTCGCCCGGCCACTCCATCTGCCTGCCCTCGCCGCCCGTAGGCGAGGCGACGTGCAGGTACACGAGCCCCACCGGCTTCTCCGGCGTGCCGCCGCCCGGCCCGGCCACGCCGGTCACGGAGACCGCGACCTCGGCCCCGAGCCGCTCGCGCGCGCCCTCCGCCATCGCCTCGGCCACCTCGGGGCTGACCGCGCCGTGGGCCTCGAGCAGGCCGGCCGGCACGCCGAGGAGCGACATCTTCAGCTCGTTCGTATAGGCCACGACGCCCCCGGTGAACGCCTCCGAGCTGCCGGCGATGTCGGTGAGCCTGGCGGCGACCATCCCCCCGGTGCACGATTCCGCCGTGGCGGCCTTCCAGCCGCGCGCGCGCAGGAGGTCGAGCACGATCTCGGCCAGCGGCCGCTCGTCGGCCGCGAAGACGAACTCGCCCAGCGCCGCGGTCATGCGCTCGTTCATGGCGGCGCCGTCGGCCTCGCTCGCGGCCTCGGCCCGGATGTCGATCTCGATCTCGAAATCGCGCGCGCAGATGCTCGTCTCGACGCCGTCCGGGTCGCCCCCGGCCGCGGCGAAGAGGTCGGCCACGTGCGACTCGCCGATGCCGTATGTCCGGATCAGCCACTGCCGCCGCGGATGGGCGCGGGCGAAGAGGCCGGCGAGCGACGGGTGCTCGGCGGCGAGCGGCCACAGCCGGCGCAGCTCGGACGGCACGCCGGGGAGCACGACCAGGTGCGCGTCGCCGACGCCGGACGACGAGGGCCGGAGCGGTCCCGGCGATGCCGAGCACCTCGGCGCCCTCGGGGATGTGCGCCTGCTTGAGGTTGCCGGCGTCGAAGCGGCCGCGCTCGAACCCGTACCGCGCGGCGACGCCCTCCGTCCAGCGGGTGATCCGCCCGAGCACCTCCTCGTCCAGCACCAGCGGGACGCCGGCCTCGGCGGCGATGGCCTCGACCGTCCGGTCGTCGTGGGTCGGCCCGAGGCCGCCCGACGTGACGACCAGGTCGGCGGTCTCGAGCACGGTGCGGAGCCCCGCCCGGATGTCGGCCAGCTCGTCGCCCACGATCACGGTGCGGGTGAGCGAGAAGCCCAGCCGCTCGAGCGCGGCGGCCAGATGCGGCGCGTTCTGGTCGGAGATCACTCCTCGCAGGAGCTCGTTCCCCGTGAGGAGGATTGCGGCTCTGGGCCTGCTCAAACCGCGCTGGCGCCCGAAGCGTCCAGGCGCACCCGCGTGCCGGCGGCGACGTGCGGCATGGTGACGCGGTGGCCGTTGACGACCACCGTCACGTTGCCGGGTGCCCCCAGGGCCAGGTAGACGGGCTTGCGCGAGGAGAACGTGATGGTCGGATAGGTGGCGGGGTCGATCGTGAACCCGCGTGGGGCGCCGAGGTCAACCCCCTGGGCGATGACCCCGCGGCCGGTGGGCGAGCCCACCGTCGCCTCGACCCAGGTCGGGCCGCTCAGATGCAGGACCACCTTGAACCTGCCAGACGCGTTCGTGTTCACGGAGGGTTGAGTCGGCAGCGTCTCGTTCGCGGTCGTGCCGGGCGTGGTGGTCTGCGCGGTGCTCGTGTTCGTGTTGTACGGCGCGGTCGGCTGGGGCGGGAACCGCAGCGCGAGCACGACCAGGAACGACACGGCGACGATCGCCGCCAGGGCGATCATCACCAGGTTCGACTCGCGCCGGTGCCGCTTCCGCGGCGGCCGCGAGCGCGGCTGCGACGCGATCGGGGTGTGCTCGGCCGACCCGCGGGGATCGTGGTGGCGCGAGTTGAACTCGTCCACGAACGGCTGCCCGTCCAGCCCGAGGTACTCGGCGTACGCGCGCAGGAAGCCCTTCGTGTACGTCGGCCCGGGGAGGATGTGGAAGTCCTCCTCCTCGAGCGCGCGGATATAGCGCGTGCGAATCGCCGTCTCGGCCTCGACCTGGCCGTAGCTCAGGCTGCGTCGCTCGCGGGCTTCCCTGAGTGAGGTCCCGATCTCGAACATGGCAAATCGCCGCCCCCTGCGGCGTCGCGGGGAGTCTACCGAGGAACCGGCATAGATGACTGATACCGAATCCCCGCGCGCCTGGACGTCAGGCTGTTGGCGGGGTTCGGGTTCGCTGGTGGGGCTGCGGCTGCGATCCGTCGCATCGCGGCGTCCTCGGTCGCGCCCATATTTCGCCAATATGAACGCTCCCTGCGTCCTTGCGCTGCTCGGTTCGCAGCCGCCCAGGACATCACGTGGATTCGGAATCAATCATCAGGGGACGACCGCAGGCACGGGCGCCGTCTCGGCCCGCACGCGGTCCTCGACGTGCTGGAGCCGATCGACGGCCGCCGGGCCGACCGCCGGCGAGATCCAGGCGAACCCGATCGCGTCGTCCCGGAGGCCCTCGAGCCAGGCGCCGGGCTCGAACACCCCGTCCTGGACGCTGCGCGCGCTCTCCGCGACGACGACCGCGGGCCGCGGCCCGAGCACGGCCAGCATGTCGGCGCCGGGGAGCCGGCGAGGGGCGATCACCGCCGCCCCGGAGCCGCGCGGCCGGCAGCCCGGATCGGGCACGTACACGACGGCCGCGGTGGTCGCGGCCCCGCACGCCACGGACGAGGCCGAGGCGTGGCTCGTGACCTCCTGCGTCCCCGCCCGGAACGCCGCCGAGAGCGCGCTGCCGTTCTCGACCACGGCGACGTCGTTCGACCGCAGGGCCGCGAGCGCGCCGGCCAGATACGCCTCCCCGCCCCGGTCGAACTGGACGGCGCGCACGTTGTCGGGCAGGTTCTGCGGCGGCCGGGGCGCGACCAGGAGGATGTGCGTGCCGGGGTTCACCCGCGCCGCCTCCGCGGCCGCGGCCGGTGACGCGGTGACGACGAGGTCGGCCTGGGAGGTCTGCTCCACCATCCGCGCGCCGACCATCTCGACCGCGTCGCGCGCGCCCGCCGCCAGCTCCGGCGACGCTCGCACGAGGTGGATGCGGACGGGCACCGCCGCCGGTGTGGATGCCGGCCCCAGGTCGGAGCCGCATCCGGCCGCCGTGGCGGCCAGGGCGGCGAGCGCCGCGACCGCCCTGGTCACGCCGCGCGGGGGAAGTAGCGGTCGCGCAGGAGGCCGACGACGCCGGACGCGCTCGCGACCAGCAGCGCCACGAAGAGGTAGTCGGCGGCCTGCTGGGCGCAGTCGGGAGTGCACGTCTCGCTGCCGATGGCGATGCTCGAGAGGACCAGGAGCCCGAACGCCACCAGCGGGGCGAGCGTCGCCACCACCGCCAGGCGGGCGCCGAATACGAGCCCCAGGATGCCCGCCTCCAGCATGAACATGAGCCCCGTGTAGTTCTGCGAGCCGCGGGCCGCGCCGGCGGCCACGATCATGACGTCCGCGGCGATCCCGATCGCGATCGCCGTCGTGTACTCCCGCAGCTTCGGCCCCGGCCGGGGGACGCCCATCACCCGCGCCACGAGGACGGGGTTGGCCGTCGAGAGCGACTCGAGCGCCGAGCGGCTGAGATCGAGCTGGCCGGTGCCGGCGTCGAGCCAGTCCCGGCCGTCTGCCACCGCGGCCGCGAGGCGCGCCTTCGTCACCGGGCCGGCCTGCTCGAGGGCGCGGGAAAGGCCGAGCGTCGCGGCGCCGAGGCGGCGGTGGACGTGCTCGCGCTGGGCCGACACCTCGAGCGGCAGCCCGTCGAGCGTGAACTCCGCGAACACGGCCTCCTCGGCGTCGAGCGTGCCGCCGTAGACGGCGAAGTCCGCGTCGCGCTCGCCGTAGGTGTTCTGCAGGACACGGGCGAACGCGGACAGGTCGGTGGCCCGGCAGACGATCTCGAGCCGGGCCTCGGGAGGGGCGATCCCGAGCGGGTAGGTGCCGACGATCGCCGGCTGGTACGGCGCGAGCACGTCGAGAAGGCCGGTCGCGAGCAGCCGGGGGTACCAGTCGTCGGTCACCGCCGGGATGGTAATCCGGCGCCCGCGTGCGAGGGTGTTAGCGTGTCACCTCGTCGGCGGGCTCGGGCATGGCCTGCGCGCCCTCGCCCAGGATGCGGTGCAGGTCGCCTTCGGCGATCAGCACCTTGCGGGCCTTGGAGCCCTCGTAGCCGGACACGATGCCGCGCCGCTCCAGCATGTCGATCAGGCGGCCCGCGCGGGTGTAGCCGACGCGCAGGCGCCGCTGCAGGAGCGAGACGGACGCCGTCTGGTGCTGGGCGACGAGCCGGATCGCGTCGTCCAGCACGGGGTCGTCGTCGGCGTCGAGGGCCTCCGGCTCGACGTCGCTCGCCGCCTCGAGCAGCTCCTCCTCGAACGCCGGCTCGCCCTGGCGGCGGCACGCGTCCACGATGTCGCGCGTCTCGGCCTCGGAGATGTACGCCCCCTGGATGCGCTGCAGCTTGGACGTCCCGAGCGGCTTGTAGAGCATGTCGCCCTGCCCCAGGAGGGCCTCGGCGCCGCCCGTGTCGAGGATCACCCGGGAGTCGGTCTGCGACGAGACGGCGAAGGCGATCCGCGACGGCACGTTGGCCTTGATCATGCCGGTGATGACGTCGACGCGCGGGCTCTGCGTGGCCAGCACGAGGTGGATGCCGACCGCGCGCGACTTCTGCGCGAGGCGGATGATCGCGTCCTCGACCTCGGCGGGGGACACCATCATCAGGTCGGCCAGCTCGTCGATGACGACCAGGATGTGCGGCAGCGTGTCGCGCCCGAGCTCGGCCCGCGAGGCGTTCAGCTCGGCCAGGTTGCGGGCCTTGGCGGCGCCCATGGTCTCGTAGCGGGTCTCCATCTCGCGGACGACGTTCTGGAGCACGAGCGAGGCGTTCTTCATGTTCGTCACGACCGGCGTCAGCAGGTGCGGGATCGCCTCGTAGTGGTTCAGCTCCACCCGCTTGGGGTCGACGAGGATCATGCGTACCTCGTCGGGGGACGCCCGCAGCAGGATCGAGCACAGGATCGCGTTGATGCAGCCGGACTTGCCCGAGCCGGTCGTGCCGGCGATCAGGAGGTGCGGCATCCGGGCCAGGTCGCAGGCGACGCCGTGGCCGGAGATGTCCTTGCCCAGCCATGCCGTCAGCGGGCTCGACCCGGCCGGCGGCTCGGCGTAGATGTCGCCCAGGGTGACCAGGTTCGCGGACAGGTTCGGCACCTCGACGCCCACGGCCTGTTTGCCGGGGATCGGGGCCAGGATGCGGATCTCGGTCGTCGCCAGGGCGTAGGCGAGGTCGTCGCGCAGCTGCGAGACGCGGCTCACCTTGATCCCGGGGGCGAGCTGCAGCTCGTACCGGGTCACGCGCGGCCCGGTGACCATGCCGACCACGCGGGCCTCGACGCCGAAGTTGGCGAGCGCCTCGACGAGCTGGCGGGCGATCTTCTCGTGGTCCTGGCCGGAGCCGCGGCTGGCGGCACTGCGCTTGAGGATCGACGCCCTGGGCAGCCGGTACGGCTTCCGGCCGGGCGCGGGCATGGACGGCGGGAGCACGGGGGTCGGCTCGTCGAACGGGTCGTCGCCGGCGACGTCCACCGGCTCGGGGTCGGGCTCGGCGGCGATCGCGGGCTCGGGCGCCTCGTCCAGCTCGGGCACCTCGCCGAACAGGTCGGCGAAGGCGTGCGAGCCGTCGACGGGCGGCGCGGACGGCTCGGGGCTCGGCACCGCGCGCAGGACCGGCCGGCCGGCGGGGCGGTCGCGGTAGCGGCGGCCCACCTCCTCCGACAGGCGCATCCCGGCTCCGGCAGCACGGGCCACGTGACGGCCCGATGAACGCATCACCACGCCCAGCGATGCTCCGGTCACGAGGACGACGCCGGCGAGGGTGCCGAGCGCGACCAGGATGGAGACGCCGATCGGGCCGACGAGCCCGTTCAGGCCGATGCGGGCGTACGCCCCGGCCAGGCCGCCGTGGTGCTCGGCGGCGGCGGTGTCGGTGGTCGAGAGGGCGAGCACGAGCGTCGCCAGGCACACGACCGCGCCCGTGCGCAGCGGGCGCAGGCGCGTCAGCGGGCTGCGCAGGAAGATCCCCGCCCCCACCGCGACCAGCAGCGGCGGGACGACCGCAGCGGCGCGGCCGATCGCGAGGTGGATCCCCGTATCGATCTTCAGGCCCACCACTCCCCCGTCCCAGCCCAGGTACTCGACGAATCCCAGGAATGCGCCCAGGGCGAGCAGCCCACCGCCGATCAGGTCGGTTCGCTGCTGTCGCGCCGAACGACTCGGCGCCCGTTTCCGCCGAGGGGGCGTGTGGCGGGTGGGGGTGCGCGGGCGCCGAGTCTTCGAGCGAGAGCCAGCGGCGCGACCACGTGCTCGCGTCGTCGCTCTGGTCATCGGGATGGAGTTCGGCGCCCTCACCGCTTCCCCTGCCTCACCGTCCACGAAGTGCAAGCCAGGCCGACCGGACCGGTTCCTCTGCGGGTGTTAGGGGATGTTGGGAAAGCGTGAAAGTGCTGCAAAGTGCTCCAGGTCATGGTTGCGCCGCCGGCGATCCCGGCTACCGTGCGGGACGTGCGACGAAGACTGTTTCTCGGCGCCACGTGGGCAGGGCTCGTGCTGGCAGGGACCTCGGGACAGGCCCTGGCGGCGAACCCGTTCCCGCCGAGCTCGTCCTGGCAGACGAACGGCACCGTCCGCGCGATCACGTTCTCCGGGGGCGTGATGTACGTCGGCGGCCAGTTCACGGCCGTGCGCCCGCCGGGCGCCGCATCGGGCGGCACCGCGCGGCGCAACGTCGCGGCGTTCAATGCGAAGACCGGCGCCCTGCTGAAGTGGAATCCGGGCGCAAACTCGGCTGTCCGCGCCATCGCGGTCACGTCCACCCGCGTCTACCTGGGCGGGTCGTTCACGTCCGTCGGCGGCCACACCCGCAAGTACCTCGCCGCCGTGACGAAGACGGGCCAGGTGGCGGCGTGGAACCCGGGCGCGAACGCGAGCGTGTTCGTCGTGCGGGTGGGGCCGAACGGGAAGCTCTTCGCCGGCGGCGACTTCAGCCGCATCCACGGGCTCGTCCGGCACCGGATCGCCTCGATCGGCCGCTCGGCCAGCGCACCGGTCACCGGTTGGGCGCCGGCGATCGGCCAGATCTCGGGCTTCGCCTGCCCGCCCCGCTGCTCCCCGCGCGTGTTCACGATCGCCTTCTCGTCGAACGGCCAGCGGGTCTACTTCGGCGGCCACTTCGGGACGGTCGACGGCGTCACCCGCAACGAGACCGCCGAGGTCCCGATCAACACCGGCCGCAAGGTGCTCGCCTTCAACCCGAACATCTATGCCGCCGCGAACTGTCCGACGTGCACGACGGTCGAGACCAGCCGCGTGTACCACATCATCTCCACGCCGACCCGCATCTACACCTGCGGCGGCTACTGGAAGGTCAACGGCGACAAGACCTCGTACAACGTGAGCGCGTTCGATCCCGCGAGCGGGACCCTGCTGAACTCCTTCACCCAGCAGGACGACGGCGACACGCCGGGCTGCGCGATGCGCAACGGCGTGCTCTACGTCGGCGGCCACTTCAACCTGGCGGGGCCGAACTGCAAGCCGGGCGACACGTCGCCGTGCTCGACCCGCCACCACGTGGCGGCCTTCGACACCCGTGACAACTCGCTCCTTGCGTGGAACCCGGGCGCGAACTCGGCTCACGGCCTGCTCGCGATCGCGAACGGCGGCCCGCGGGTCGGGTTCGGCGGCTACTTCACGCGCATGGGCGGCCACAACCAGCAGGGAGTGGCGCTCTACCAGGCCGCGCGCCTGCCCTGATCGCCGGAGGAGGCATCACCGGGCATTGGGGCCCCGCGCGCGTCACACCTCGACGACGACGGGCAGCACCATCGGCCGCTTGCCCGTCGCGCGCGAGGCAAGCTCGGCCAGCGCATCGTGGAGGCGCTGCTGCACGACGTGCACCTCGGTCGCCCGCTGGGCCAGGCACTCGTCGAGGACCCGCTCGACGGCCGCCCGGGCCTGCTCGACCAGCATCTCGCCGTCCTCGTCGGGCGAGTCGAATCCGCGCACGATGATCTCGGGGTCGGCCAGCACCTCGGCGGAGTCGGCCGCGATCGTGGCCACCACGATCATGACGCCGTCCGATCCCAGGTGGCGGCGGTCGCGCAGGACGACGTCGCGGACGTTCCCGACCGACAGGCCGTCGACGAGGATCGTGCCCGCGTCGATCTGGTCGACGACGGAGACGCCGTCGCCGTCGAGCTCGAGGACGGTGCCGTTGTCGGCGATCCGCACGGCGTGCGGCGGCACGCCGGCGGCCTCGGCCAGCCGGGCGTGGGCCTGCAGCATGCGGAACTCGCCGTGCACCGGGATGAAGCTGCGCGGGCGCACCGTCTCGAGCATCCGCGTCAGGTCTCCGGCCGAGCCGTGCCCGGACACATGCACGTAGTCGGTCGCCTCGGTCATCACCTTGGCGCCCAGCCGGGCGAGGCGGTTCACGGTCTCGTTCACCTTCACCTCGTTGCCGGGCACCGGCCACGACGACATGACGACGGTGTCGGTGTGGTGGATCTGCACCGCCGGGTGGTCGCCGAGGGCGATCCGGGTCAGGGCCGAGCCGGGCTCTCCCTGGCTTCCGGTGCAGATGATCACGATCTCGTGCGGCATGAACTCGTCCAGCCGCTTGGCCCGGATCAGCCCGTCGTCGGCGATGGTGGCGTAGCCGAGGTTGCGGGCGATGTTGATGTTGCGGATCATGGAGCGGCCGATGACGCACACCGTGCGCCCGGACGCCTGGGCGGCGTCGATCACCTGCTGCAGGCGGTGGATGTGGGACGAGAAGGAGGTCACGATCACCCGCCCGCGGGCCTCGCGGACGATCTCGCGCAGCGACGCGGCCACGGTGCGCTCGGAGGGCGTGTGCCCCGGCCGCTCGGCGTTGGTCGAGTCGGCCATCAGGAGCGCGACGCCCTCGTCGCCGAGCGCCGAGAGCCGCGCGAGGTCGGTCACGCGCCCGTCGACCGGCGTCTCGTCGAGCTTGAAGTCGCCGGTGTGGACGATCGGGCCGAAGTCCGTGTGCAGGATGACGGCGACCGCGTCGGGGACCGAGTGGGTGACGCGGACGAACTCCGCCCGGAACGGCCCCACCTCCACGGGGCCGCTCTCCGGGTCGATCTCGACGAGCTCCGTGTGGGCCAGAAGGCCGTGCTCGTCGAGCTTCGACTTCACCAGGCCGAGGGTGAGCCGCGTGCCCCACACCTCCGCGTTCGTTCCCACCTCGCGCAGCAGGTAGGGCAGCGCGCCGATGTGGTCCTCGTGGCCGTGCGTGAGGACGATCGCCTCCAGCCGGTCGGCCCGGTCGGCGACGTAGCTGAAGTCGGGCAGAACGAGGTCGATCCCGAACATCTCCGAGTGCGGGAAGGACAGGCCGGCATCGAGGAGCAGCAGCCGGCCGTCCCGCTCGAAGACGGTCATGTTCTTGCCCACCTCGCCGAGCCCGCCGAGCGGGATGATCCGCACAGGATCAGACATGCCTAGACGTTGGCCGCAGAGCGGATCCCGGCCGCCTCGAGCGCGGCCGCGACGGTCGCCGTCTGCTCCGCGTCGGCCTCGACGAGCGGCAGCCGCAGGCCGCCGACCTCGTGACCGAGCAGGTTCAGCGCCGCCTTCACGGGGATCGGGTTGGTGGTGACGGCGAGCGCCGTGTACAGGTCGTGGAGGGCCGCGTCCTCGGCCTTCGCGACGGCCATGTCGCCGCCGTGGGCGGCGTCGACCATGCGCCGCATCTGCGTCCCGGCGACGTGCGACGCGACGCAGACGCCGCCCTTCCCGCCCAGCTCCAGGAACGGGTAGAGCAGGTCGTCGTTGCCGGCGTAGAGCAGAAGGCCGGTCTCGGACAGGATCCGCCGGGCCTGGTCGAGGTCGGCGGTGGCCTGCTTCACCGCGACGACGTTCGGGATCTCCCCCAGCTCCGCGAGCACGTCGGGCTCGAGGTTCAGCACGACCCGCTGGGGGATGTTGTAGATGATGACCGGCCGGCCGTCGGCCGCGTCCGCGATGGCGCCGAAATGGGCGACGATGCCCGCCCGCGGGGGCTTGTTGTAGTACGGGGTGACGGCCAGGAACGCGTCGGCGCCGGCCTCGACGGCCGCCCGCGTCAGCGCGGTCGAGTGGTGGGTGTCGTACGTGCCGGTGTTCGCGACGACGCAGGCGCTTCCGCCCACCTCCTCGACGAGCGCGTCGAGCAGGTCGATCTTCTCGCGGTCGCTCACCGTCGGGCCCTCGCCCGTCGTGCCGCAGACGACGATGCCGTCCGAGCCCGTCTCGACGAGGTGCTGTGCGAGCCGGCGGGCCGACGCGAAGTTGACGGAGCCGTCGGGATGGAACGGCGTCACCATCGCGGTGAGGAGATCGCCGAGCGGCGCAGCCATGCCGGGAGTCTACCCGAGGCGGTGCGTAGACTCCTCTGCCGTGAGCGCGAGCTTCCGGCCGTCCGGCGTTCTCGTCCCGCTCGTGACGCCCTTCGACGGGCGCGGATCGGTCGATCTGGACGCGCTCCGGGGGCTGGCGGAGCGCGCGCTCGACGCCGGCGCCGCCGGGATCGTCGCGCTGGCGACGACCGGCGAGCCGACCTCGCTCGACGACGCCGAGCGGGCGGCGGTCGTGTCGGCGTGCGCGGAGGCATGCGCCGCCCGCGAGGCCGCGCTCGTCGTCGGGGCCGGGACGAACGACACCCGGACGACGATCGCCCGCCACGAGGCCCTCGCCGGTGTGCCCGGCGCCGCCGCCTCGCTGGCGGTGGTGCCGTACTACGTGCGGCCGTCCGAGGCGGCGATCGTGCGCCACTTCCAGGCCGTCGCCGAGCGCTCGCCGGTGCCGCTGATCGTCTACAACATCCCCTACCGCACCGGCCGCGGCCTGGGCGCCCCGGCGCTGATCGAGCTGGCCGGGACGCCGAACATCGCCGGCGTGAAGCAGGCGGTGGGCTGCGTCGACGCCGACACGCTCCGCGTCCTCGCCGAGGCGGGCGACCGCTTCGCCGTGCTCGGCGGCGACGACGCCTTCCTGCTCCCGCTCGTCCTGATGGGCGGCGCCGGCGCGATCGCCGCGTCGGCCAACCTCTGCACCGGGCAGTTCTGCGACATGATCGCGCGCGGCCTGCGCGGCGACGTGGCGGGCGCCCGCCCGATCGCGGAGGCGCTGCTGCCGCTCGTCGGCGCGCTCTTCGCCGAGCCCAGCCCGGCGGTGATCAAGGCCGCGCTGCACGCGCTCGGGCGCATCCCGACCGCGGACGTGCGCATGCCCCTCTCCCCCGCCTCGCCGGCGGGGGCGGCGCGGGCGGTCGAGCTGCTACGCCGGCTCGAGCCCTGAGGCCACGAGCTCGGCGCCGAGGCGCAGCGTCGCCTCGAGCAGGGCGTCGATGTCCTCCGCCTCGGTGCGGTGGTTCACCAGGCACGCGCGCAGGCAGTAGCGGCCGCGAAGCTCGGCGTTCGACGGGAACGCGCGGCCGTCGCGGCGGATCGCCACCATCAGCCGCTCGTTGAGCGTGTCGAGGGCGCGGTCGTCGAGCCCGGCGCCGGCCGGGCTGTAGCGGAAGCACGCGATGGACAGCGTGACGGGGCACATCGACTCGAGGTCGGGGTGCGCACGCACGCGCTCGTCGAGGTAGCGGGCGAGCTCGACGTCGTGGGCGATGCGGCGGCCGTAGGCCTCGGTGCCGTGCGCCGCCAGGGAGAGCCACACCTTGAGCGCGAGGAACGCGCGCGACCACTGCGGCCCCAGCTCGCCGATGTTCAGCCCTCTGCCGGACAGGTTGGCGTCGTCGCGCACGTACGCCGCGTCGATCGAGAAGCTGCGCAGGAGCCGCGCCGGCTCGCGCACGAGCAGGCAGGCGCTGGACTGCGGCGTGTAGAGCCACTTGTGGGGGTCGAAGGAGATCGAGTCGGCCCGCTCGATCCCGGCCAGGAGCGGGCGTAGCTCCGGGCGCGAGGACGGCGGCGCCGCCGTAGGCCGCGTCGACGTGCATCCACAGGCCGTGCGCGGCGCACAGGTCGGCGATGTCGGTCAGCGGGTCGATGGCCCCGGTCGCGGTCGTCCCGGCGGTGGCGGCGACGGCGAAGGGCTGCAGGCCCGCCGCCAAGTCATCCGCGATCGCCGCCTCGAGCGCGTCGACGCGCATGCGCAGCGCCTCGTCCGTGGGGATCGCCCGGGCCGCCCGCTCCCCCAGGCCGAGCAGGTCGGCCGCCTCGGCGATGGTGGCGTGCGCCTCCTCGGACGTGTAGAGGACGAGCGGCAGGCCGCCCAGGCCGTCGCGGCGGACGTCCCCCTCTGCGTGCGCGTCCCGCGCGGCCTTGAGCGCGGTCATGTTCGACGCGGCGCCGCCGCTCGTCATCAGCCCGCCGGAGCCGTCGGGAAGCCCGAACCGCTCGGCCAGCCAGCGGGTCAGGTGCAGCTCGAGCTCGGTTGCGGCCGGCGAGAGCGTCCATCCGCCGACGTTGGGGTTGAGCGCGGCGGCGAGCAGGTCGGCCGCCGCGCCCGGCACGGTGCCCGAGCCGGAGACGTAGGCCATGAACCCGGGGTGGCCGCACAGCGTCGAGTGCTCGAGGACGAGCGCTCGCAGGAGCTCGGTCAGCTCTGCGACCGCCAGCGGCTGCTCGGGCACGGGGAGGGCCATCTCGCGGGCGACGTCGGCCGAGGAGGCCGGCCGGGCGACGGGCAGCTCGCGCATGCGCTCGAGGAGCTCCGCCCACAGGTCGAGCACCGCCCCCGTCAGCTCGCGGGCCTGGCCCGCGTCCCAGTCGAGGTCGCGGACGGGCTGCGGGCGGCTCACAGGAGCGCCTCGAGGCCCGTCGTCATCCCCGGCTCGAGGCCGCCGACGCGGCGGATGGCGAGCAGGATGCCGGGGACGAACGCCTCCCGGGAGATGGTGTCGTGACGCAGCGAGAGCGTCTGGCCGCGGGCGCCGAGGATCACCTCCTGGTGGGCGACCAGGCCGGGCAGGCGGACGCTGTGGATGGGGACGTCGCCGCCGAGGCGGGCGGCCGTCGCGAGGGCGGTGCCGGACGGGGCGTCGCGCTTGGTGTCGGCGTGGAGCTCGACGATCTCGACCGCGTCCATGTGCGGCCGCGCCTGCTCCGCGAAGCGCATCATCAGCACGGCGCCGATCGCGAAGTTGGGCGCGGACAGGATCGGGACGCCGGCTCCGGCGGCCTTCGCCCCCAGCCGCTCGCGGTCGTCCGGGGTGAGCCCGGTCGTGCCGATCACGAGCGGCACCCGCGCGGCGATGGCCGCCTCGCAGGCGCCCTCCGCGGCGGCGGGTACGGTGAAGTCGACCGCGACGTCGGCGCCCCCGCCCGCGAGCGCGTCGGCGAGGGTCAGGCCGAGCGACGGCGCCGCCTGCGCCGCCAGCTCGAGGTCGGGCTCGGCTTCGACGGCGGGGACGAGCGCCCGCCCGACGGCGCCGGTCGCGCCGGAGATCACCACCCGCAGCATGCGGCCGATGCTAACCGGTCAGCCCGGCACGAGCCCGCAGGTGACGTTCCGCCTTCGCCACCGCATCCAGGCGGGATCGCATTCTCGCCCTCGAGCAGGCGGGTCCTCGGTGTCCTCCTCGGGCTCGGTTGGAGCCGTGGCTGCGGCGTCAAGGCGCTTCCGTCTGGCCGGCGGCGGCCGGCGCTCCTTGGGAGAGCTGGCCGGGCGGCGCCGGTGGGTGGGCGGTGGGGTGTGGTGGGGTCGGTGGGGAGACGCCATTTGGCGTGTGGGACATGTGTCATTTGCGGTTCCCCGACACATCCGCGACACCCCGACACCCACGCGGCACATCGTGGCCGCCACACTCATCCGTATGCCCTGGATCTCGCCGCCGACGTTGTACAAGGCGCGCAGTGTGCCGACCAAGCAGCCGGTGTGCGCGATCTGTGTGGATCGGACGCGTGGCAGGACGCAGCGGCTGCGGCTGACCCATCGCGTGTCGGTGTGGCTGTGCGCCGATCACGCCAGCCGGGCGTTCCAGACGCGTCGCAGCGGCCGTGACTTCGTCACCACCCTGGCGGGCGTGTGGAAGGCGAACGACTGCCTCACCGCCGCCCGCGACCGAGCCCTTGCAGCCCATCTCGACCGCCTCCGCGAGCCGCCACCCCAGACGGCCCCGCCCCGGCAGCTACGCCTGGCCCGACCTGCGCCGCACCGTCGAGCGACGCTATGCCGAGGGCACGACGCCCGCGCAGGCGTGTGCGGCGGTGCGGGAGCGGCACGGCGCGGGGCCGGCGCGCCCGCCGAGCCGGCGGACGATCCAGCGCTGGCACGCCCAGCGCCGGTGGCTGGTCAGGCCGCCTTGATGCCCGAGAGGCCGGGGTGCAGCAGGGCGACGGCGTCGGAGAAGCGCTCGGCGCTCGGCCCGATGCCGGCGGCGGAGAGCCGCTCGGGGGCGAAGAGCTGGCGGGCGAGCGCCGCGATCGCCTCGGGATCGACGGCGTCGATCTCGGCGCAGATGCGGTCGAGGGAGAGCAGCTCGGCGTCGGTCAGCACCGACTTGCCGAGCCGGCTGGCCCGGTTGGAGGTGGACTCCATCGAGAGCATGATCCGGCCCTTCAGGTTCTCCTTCGCCCGGTCGAGCTCGGCGGGATCGAACCGGCCCTCGCCCATCAGCCGGAACTGGTCGGCGATGATGCGGATGCACTCCGCCAGGTTGTCCTCGCGCGTGCCCAGGTAGACGCCGACCATGCCCGTGTCCGCGTACTGCGACGCGTACGTGTAGACCGAGTAGGCCATCCCCCGCCGCTCGCGGATCTCCTGGAAGAGGCGTGACGAGGCCGAGCCGCCCAGCATCGAGTCGAGCAGCGACGCGGCGAAGCGGCGGCGGTCGGAGCGCGGCACGCCCAGGCCGCCGAGCGCGATGTGGAACTGCTCGGTCTCCTTGCGCTGGAAGAGCGACCGCGGCTGCGACTCCCCCACCCACACCGGTCGCACGCCGGTCGCGGCGTCGGGGATGCGGCTGAGCGGCGCGAAGCGCGTCTCGACGGCGTGCGCCAGCGGCTCGTGGTCGAGGTTCCCGGCCGCAGCGACGACGATGTTCGGGCCGACGTAGCGGGTGTCGTGGTAGGCGCGCACGGAGTCGGGCATCGCGCCCGCGATCACCGCCCGCGTGCCGATCACCGGCCGCCCGAGGGGGTGGTCGCCGAAGATCGCCTCGGCGATCAGGTCGTGCACGAGGTCCTGCGGCGTGTCCTCGTACATCGCGATCTCCTCCAGGACGACCTCGCGCTCGGACGCCATCTCCTCGGCGTCGAACTTCGGCTGGAGGATCATGTCGGCCATCACGTCGAGCGCCGTGTCCAGGTGCGCGTCGAGCACCCGGGCGTACACGACCGTGTACTCGCGGGCCGTGGCCGCGTTCAGCTCGCCGCCGAGGCCGTCGAAGATCTGCGCGATCTCGACCGTGGAGTAGCGGGCCGAGCCCTTGAACAGGAGGTGCTCGATCAGGTGCGACACCCCGGCCTGCGACGGCGCCTCGTCGCGCGAGCCGGCGCCGATCCAGATGCCGATCGCCACGGAGCGCACCGACGACACGCGCTCGGAGACGACTCGCTCGCCGCTGTCGAGGGTCGTGACGGTGTAGCGCTGCACGGCGGGGAAGGCTAGACGCCCGCCGCGAGCCCGGTCGCACGCATGTCAGAATCCGGCCGATGCCGATCGACGTTGCCCGCGCCCGTGCGGACACACCGGGCTGCACGGACGAGCGGATCCATCTGAACGCCGCCGGCTCCTCGCTCATGCCGCGCCCGGTGCTGGACGCCGTCGTCGGCCACCTCGAGCTCGAGGCGCGCCTCGGCGGCTACGAGGCGGCCGAGGCCGCAGCAGAGCGGCTGGACGCGGCCTACCCCGCGCTCGCCCGGATGCTGGGCTGCGACCGCGACGAGGTGGCGATCGTCGAGAACGCCACCAGGGCGTGGGACATGGCGTTCTACTCGCTGCCGTTCGGCGCCGGCGACCGTATCCTGACCGGTGCCGCCGAGTACGCGAGCAACTACCTCGCCTTCCTGCAGGTGTGCCGGCGCACCGGTGCTCGGGTCGAGCCCGTGCCCGACGACGAGCACGGCCAGATCTCCGTCGAGGCGCTCGAGCGGATGCTGGACGACCGCGTCCGCCTGATCGCGATCACCCACGTCCCGACGAACGGCGGGCTCGTGAACCCGGCCGAGCGGGTCGGCGCCGTCGCCCGGCGGGCGGGCATCCCGTTCCTGCTCGATGCGTGCCAGTCGCTCGGCCAGATGCCGCTGGACGTCGAGCGGCTCGGCTGCGACATGCTCTCGGCGACCGGCCGGAAGTACCTGCGCGGCCCCCGGGGCACGGGCCTGCTCTACGTGCGCCGGTCGCTGGCGGAGACGCTCGAGCCGCCCTTCCTCGACCTGTGGGCGGCGGAGTGGGTCACCCCCGACGGCTACCGGCTGGCGCCGGGAGCGCGCCGGTTCGAGAATTTCGAGAGCTTCGTCGCCGGCCGGGCCGGGCTGGCGGCCGCGGCCGGCTACGCGCTCGGCCTGGGCGTCGAGCCGATCGCCGACCGCATCTGGCACCTGGCGGACCGGCTGCGTGCGCTCCTGTCGGAGATCCCGGGCGTCGACGTCCGCGATCGGGGCGTCGACCGGTGCGGGATCGTCTCGTTCACGGTCGCGGGCCTCGAGCCCGAAACCGTCGTCACCCGGCTTGCCGACCGGCGCCTGCACGTCGTGGCGTCGCGCCGCAGCTCCACCCTGCTGGACATGGATGCGCGCGGGCTCGACGCCCTCGTCCGGGCGTCCGTCCACTACTACAACACCGAGGACGAGCTGGAGCGGGCGGCGGCGGCCGTCGGGGCCGTCGCCGCCCGCTCCGCGCACTAGCGGCGGCGGCCGCCGCCGCGATCCCGGTCGCCGCCACGCCTCGGCGGCCGCTCCTCGCGGGGCGGCGCCGGCGTGCGCTCGGCCACCTCGATCAGCTGCTCGGGCGTGACCTCGGTGTCGCCGTCGAGCTTGGCGAGGAGCGTCAGGCCGATGCGGCCCTTCTCCTTGTCCACCTCGGCCACGGTGACCTTCACCGTGTCGCCGCGGTCCATCACCTGGGCGGCCGACTGGAGCCGGTTGCCCTTGGGCAGGATGCGGCTCACGTGCAGGAGCCCGTCGACGCCCTTGCGCAGCTCGACGAACGCGCCGAAGTCGGTGATCTTGACCACCTTGCCGGTGTACTCGTCGCCGACCTCGACCTCCTTGGTCATCGCCTCGATGGCGATCCGGCACTGCTCGGCGAGCTCGCCGTTCGTGCCGTAGATGCGGATCGTCCCATCCTCCTCGATGTCGATCTGCACCTCGTACTCGGCCTCGAGGCCGCGGATCGTCTCGCCGCCCTTCCCGATCACCATGCCGATGAAGTCGGGATGGATCTTGGTGCTGACGATCCGAGGCGCGTGGGCCGCGAGCTCTGTCCGCGGCTCGGCGATCGCCTCGCGCATCTTGCCCAGGATGTGGATCCGGGCATCCCGCGCCTGGCTGAGCGCGCTGCGCAGGATCTCGGTGGTGACACCGGTGATCTTGATGTCCATCTGCAGCGCGGTCACGCCCGCGTCGGTGCCCGCGACCTTGAAGTCCATGTCGCCGAGATGGTCCTCGGCTCCCTGGATGTCGGTCAGGATGACGTAGTCGTCGCCCTCCTTGATCAGGCCCATCGCGATCCCGGCCACGGGGGCCTTGATCGGGACGCCGGCGTCCATCAGCGAGAGCGTCGAGCCGCATACCGACGCCATCGACGAGGAGCCGTTCGACTCGAGGATCTCCGACACGACCCGCAGCGTGTACGGGAAGTCCGCCGCGCTCGGGATGACCGGGACGAGCGCCCGCTCGGCGAGCGCGCCGTGACCGATGTCGCGCCGCTTCGGGCCGCGCATGAAGCCGGTCTCTCCGACGCAGAACGGCGGGAAGTTGTAGTGGTGGATGTAGCGCTTCGTCTCGTCGAGCGAGAGGTCGTCGATGCGCTGCTCCTCCTTCGCCGTGCCCAGCGTGCAGAGCGTGAGCGCCTGCGTCTGGCCGCGGGTGAAGAGGGCCGAGCCGTGCGTGCGCGGCATGACCGTCACCGATGAGGTGATGGGACGGATCTCGGTCTCGGAGCGCCCGTCCGGGCGGCGCTTGTCGACCGCGATCTTCGTGCGCACCGTCTCCTTGTAGAGCTTGTCGCACGCACCCTGCACGGCCGCGCGCGTGGTCGCGTCGAGCGGGCCCTGTCCGCCGCCCTCGACCTCGATCCGGCCCGGGAACGGCAGCTGGATGGTGGCGGCGATGCGCTCGTAGAGCGCGTGCCGCTTGCCCGACTTGAGCTCCTTGGAGTCGCCCTCGGCGTCGGTCAGCTCGCGGATCGCGTCGCCGAACTGCTCCTTCACGTGCGGGTACACCGCGGCCTCGCGCACCTCGTTGCCGAGCTGTGCGAAGGCGAACTGGAGCCGCTGGCGCTGGAGCACGTCGGCATCGGTCGAGCCGCCGCCGATCTCGGGCGTCTCGGCCCGCTGGAGCTCGTCCACGCGGCCCGGGAGCGCGACGAGGCCGCCCTCGCGGACGGCGTCTGCGAGCGCCTGGCCGTGCGACCGGCGCAGCGACTCGGTGACGGCGCCGTCGACCCACTTGGGCTGGCCGGCCTTGGCGGCCAGCTCGATCTGGAGCTGGCACAGCTTCTTGATCTCGCCGTGGGCGAGCTCGAGGGCGGTGATCAGATCCTCTTCGTTGATCTCCTGGGCGCCCGCCTCGACCATGGTGATCGCCTCGGGGCTGCCGCAGACGATCAGGTCGAGCGTCGAGTCCTTCAGGTCGGGAAGCGTCGGGTTGACGACGAGGCGGCCGTCGATGCGGCCGATGCGCACGGCCCCGACGGGGCCGAGGAACGGCATCGGCGACAGCATCAGCGCGGCCGACGAGCCGTTGATCGCCAGGATGTCGTGCGGGTGCACCTGGTCGGCCGAGAACGTGGTCACGATGACCTGGACCTCGTTCTTGTAGCCCTTCGGCCACAGCGGCCGGATCGGGCGATCGACCATGCGCGCGGTCAGGATGGCCTTCTCGCCCGCGCGGCCCTCGCGCTTGAAGAACCCGCCCGGGATCTTCCCGGCGGCGTACATCTTCTCCTCGACATCCACGGTGAGGGGGAAGAAGTCCGCTCCCTCACGGCCCTCCGTCCGGCCGACCGCGGTGGCCAGCACCACGGTGCCCTCCTGCTGCACCAGCACGGCGCCGTGCGCCTGCTTGGCGACAGCGCCGGTCTCGAAGCTGATCTCCTTCTCGCCGATCGTTGCGGCCAGACGTGTTGCCCCGGGCTCCACTGCAATACTCATGTTCTCTCTCTTCTCTCCTCGGGCCCGCGCTCGCGGGCCATCCTCCGGTCTGGTCGCGCGCCCTAGCGGCGCAGGCCCAGCTCCTTGATCAACGCGCGGTAGCCCTCCAGGTCATGCCTCTGCATGTAGGTCAGCAACCGGCGCCGCCGGCCGACCAGCTTGAGCAGGCCCCGGCGGGAATGGTGGTCGTGTTTGTGCACCTTCATGTGCTCGGTGAGCTCGCTGATCCGCTGTGTGAGCAGGGCGACCTGCACCTTGGTGGAGCCGGTGTCGGCGTCGCTTGCCCCGAACTTGCCGATCAGCTCCTTCTTCTGTTCCTGGGTGAGCGGCATGCGCCCACACCTCCTTGCCTCGTCTGACATCGTCGCCGGCATCCCAGAACCCCGTCGGCAAGCCTCGAAAGCTCCGCGGTGCGGCCGGGGGCAGGGTAGCAGACGGGTTATTGCCGCCGACCGCGGCGGAGATGGAGCCGTGCCGCGGGCGCCGTCCCGTACACTCCGCTTCCCGACCACCCTCCTGGAGGCACTTTGAGCACTGCAGTCGTGACCGGCGGCGCCGGATTCCTGGGTTCGCACCTGTGTGAGTACCTGCTCGACCGCGACTGGCGGGTCATCTGCCTCGACAACCTCGACACCGGCAGCCTCGAGAACATCGAGCGGCTGCGGGGCGGCGCGTTCGACTTCCGCTACCACAACTGCGTCGAGTTCATCGACGTGTCCGAGCCGGTGGATGTGGTGTTCCACCTGGCCTCTCCGGCCAGCCCCGTCGACTACCTGCGGCTGCCGCTGGCGACGCTCAAGGTCGGCTCGTACGGGACGCACAACGCGCTCGGGCTGGCCAAGTTCAAGCGGGCCCGGTTCATGATCGCGTCGACGTCCGAGGTCTACGGCGACCCGGAGATGCACCCGCAGCGGGAGGAGTACTGGGGCAACGTGAACCCGGTCGGCCCGCGCGGCGTCTACGACGAGGCCAAGCGCTACTCCGAGGCGATGACGATGGCCTACCACCGCCAGCAGGGCGTCGACACCCACATCGCCCGCATCTTCAACACCTACGGCCCGCGGATGCGCCAGCACGACGGCCGCGCCATCCCGAACTTCCTGCGCCAGGCGCTCGAGGGCAAGCCGATCACGGTGTTCGGCGACGGCAGCCAGACGCGCTCGTTCTGTTACGTCGACGACCTGATCGAGGGCCTCTTCCGGCTCGCGATGAGCGACTACCACCAGCCGGTGAACGTCGGCAACCCGGGCGAGATGACGCTGCTCGAGCTGGCGGAGAAGATCGTCGCGCTCACCGGCACGCGCTCGGAGATCGTGTTCGAGGGGCTGCCGATCGACGACCCCAAGGTGCGCCAGCCGGACATCACCCGCGCCCGCGAGGTGCTCGGCTGGGAGCCGAAGGTGTCGCTCGACGAGGGTCTGCGGCGCACCATCGAGAGCCTCGGCCGCACCCCCGTCCCCGCCTGACCGGCGTGGACGTCGACCGCCTGCTGCGCGAGCTGCCCGGGCTGTTCGCCGACTTCCCCCGCTCCGAGACGCCGCTCGACCGCTCGCTGCAGCCGCTCTGCGAGGCGGTCGAGGGGCTGTCGGAGGAGAACAATCTCGCCCTGCTCGCGCTGGCGGCGGCATGCCTCGGCGGCGGTGAGTGCTACGTCGAGGCGGGCTCGTATCGCGGCCGCAGCCTGATCGCGGCTGCACTGGGAGGCGCGGAGGAGGCGATCGGCATCGACAACTTCTCGTTCGACGACTCCGACCCGGCGGGCCTGGCTGCGAACGTCGAGCGCTTCGGCGTCGGCGACCGCGTGCGGCTGATCCACGGCGACACGGTCGCGGTGCTGCGGGAGCAGCACCTGCCGCCGATCGGCGTCTTCTTCTACGACGCCGATCACTCGACCGTGGCGACCCGGGCGGCGCTCGACGCCGTCAGGCCGCTCCTGGCCGGCTCGGCCCTGATCGTCGTCGACGACGCCGAGTGGCCGAAGGTGCGGCTCGCCACCGACGCCTTCGTGGAGGCCAACCCCGAGGCCTCGCTGCGGCTGCGGATCGCCGGCCGCGCCGACGGGCAGCCGTGGTGGTGGGACGGCATGGACCTCGTCGCCTGGACGCGTGCATAACCGGTGCCTGGC
Organism: uncultured Actinomycetes bacterium; assembly: GCA_963731515.1. Taxonomy (GTDB): domain Bacteria; phylum Actinomycetota; class Thermoleophilia; order Gaiellales; family JAICJC01; genus JAICJC01. Next base: position 511,070 of record CAVSVU010000017.1, read on the forward strand.
ACCGGTTATGCAGTCAGCGAGCGGACGGCCTCGACGTCGCGGTTGAGCTGCTCGAGCAGCGCGTCGACCGAGTCGAAGCGCAGCTCGTCGCGGAGCCGGTGGGTGAGATCGAGCCGGATCGGCGAGCCGTAGATGTCGGCGTCGAAGTCGAGCAGGTAGGCCTCGACCCGGACCTGGCTGCGGTCGTCCGTGAAGGTGACGTTGTAGCCGACGCTGATCGCCGCCGGGTGGCTCGACCCGGGCAGATGGGCCGTGCCGGCGTAGATGCCGATGCCGGGCACCGGCGAGCGCGGGACGAGCGCCAGGTTCGCCGTCGGGAAGCCCAGCTCGCGGCCGCGGCCGTCGCCGCGCACGACGGCGCCCTCGAGCCACGGCGGGCGGCCGAGCAGCCCGGCCGCCGCCTCGACCGAGCCGGCGCCCAGGAGCTCCCGGATCCGCGAGGACGAGATCGTGCCGCCGTCCGCCTCGAGCAGCGGCTCGACGTGGACGTCGAAGCCGAGCCGGCGGCCGTCGTCGGCCAGCTTGGCCGGCGTGCCCTTCGCGCCCCGGCCGTAGCGGAAGTTCTCCCCCACGCTGACGTGGCGGGCGCCGAGCGTCCGCGCCAGCACCTGCTCGGCGAACCCGTCGGCGTCGATCGTCGAGAACGCGCGGTCGAAGCGCAGGATGACGAGCTCGTCCACCCCGAGCTCCGCGACCAGCGCGGCGCGGCGGCTGAGCGTCGAGAGCAGGACGAGGTGCACGTCCGGCCGCAGCACCGCGATCGGCGGCGGGTGGAACGTGATGACGGCGGACTTCAGGCCGCGGGCCTCCGCCTCGGAGACGGCGCTCCCGATCACGGCCTGGTGGCCGCGGTGGACGCCGTCGAAGCTCCCCAGCGCGACGGCCCGCTCGCCCGGCGGGACGTCCGCCAGGCTCTGGCGGACGATCACAGCACCACCACCGGCTGGAGACGCTCGCCGCGTGGCTCCGCGACGGCCGAAAGCTCGCCGTCGTGGACGAGGCGGGTGAACCCGTCCTCCCCCAGCCGCCGCAGCGCCCGGCCGTGGGAGACGTCGCGCTGCTCGGCGTCGTCGAGCGCCCGCGCCGGCAGATGCGGCAGGGCGTCGGCGGCCGCGCGGTACCAGCGGCCGAGCGGGTCGCGGGCGATCTCGTCCGGCGTGCCTGCGTCGGCCAGGTCGAAGCCGCCGACGTGCGTGCGCCGCAGCTCCAGGCAGTAGGCGCCGGCGCCCGTCGCCGTGCCGAGATCGGCGGCGAGCTGGCGCACGTACGTGCCCTTCGAGCACGTCACCGAGATGGACGCGCGCTGGGTGGCCGCGTCGAACCCGCGCACGTCCAGGCGGTGGATCGTGACCCGGCGCGGAGGCGGCTCCACCGCCTCGCCGCGGCGCATGCGCGCGTAGGCGCGCTCCCCGTCCACCTTGACCGCCGACGCCGCCGGCACGGCCTGCACGATCTCGCCGACGAGGCCCGCCGCCGCCCCGGCCACGGCCTCCGCGTCGGTCGGCCGCCCGCCCGGCGCGATCTCCCCCTCCGGGTCGAGCGTCGTCGACACGGCCCCGAACTGCACGACGGCGTCATAGCCCTTGTCCAGGCCGGAGAGGTAGGTGGCAAGCCGGGTCGCCCGGCCGGCGACCACGAGCAGGAGCCCCGTCGCGAACGGGTCGAGCGTGCCGGCGTGCCCGAGCTTGCGCCCCAGCGCCGGCCGCAGCCCGCGCAGCACCCCGAACGATGATTGCCCCGCGGGCTTGTCGACGAGGAGGAGGCCGGTGACCTCGGGCATGGCCCGCCGCTACGCGGCCGGCTCGGCGAGCTGGGCGCTGACCTCCGACACGATGAACCGGCGGATGTCGTCCACGTTGCCCGGATGGGAGAACCCGGCCGCCTGCTTGTGGCCGCCGCCCTTCGAGAGCCGCGCGATCGCGGACACGTCGATCAGGCCGCGCGAGCGCAGCGACACCCGGTTCGGGGTGATGCTGCCGTCGGCGAGCGGCACCTGCTCGCGGATCAGGCCCGCCACCTGCACCCCCTCGACCCCCCGCAGGTGGTCGATCAGGCCCTCGGTGGTGGCCTCGTCGCCCTCGACCAGCGCGAGGTCGTCGCGGCTCACGTGCGAGATCAGGAGGCGCCCGTCGCAGTAGGGCACCGCGTGCTCGATGACGCGGCCCAGCAGGCGCAGCTTGCCCGGCTGGACGCTCTCGAACACCCGCTCGAACACCTTGTGCACGTCGACCCCGGACTCGACCAGCCGCGCGCCCAGCCGGAGCGCCGCGGGGCTGGTGGTGCGGTACTGGAACCGCCCGGTGTCGGTCACGAGCCCGACGTAGAGCGCCTCCGCGATCGCGGGCGTGATCTCGGCGCCGAGGCCGTCGAAGATCCGCACCAGGATCTCGGCGGTCGACGACGCGCCCCCGTCGACCAGGTTCACCCCGCCGAACCGGCTGTTGTCGTGGTGGTGGTCGACGTCGATCACCGGCGAGCAGCGCGAGAGCAGGTCGGGGTACTGGGCGCCGAGGCGGCGCTCGTTCCCGCAGTCGAGCGCGAGCAGCGTCCAGCCGGCCAGCGACTCGGGGTCGACCGTGCGCTCCAGCCCGTCCGTGTCGAGGAACGCGACCTCGTGCGGGATGGTCGACTCGGGCTCGAGGTACGTGCGCACCTCCTTGCCCAGCGACCGGATCGCGCCGGCCGCGGCGGTCATCGAGCCGATGGCGTCGCCGTCGGGGTTCTCGTGCGTGGCGATGAGCACGCGGTCTGCCGCAGCGAGCGCGGCGACCACGGACGCCAGGTCTCTTTCCAGGGCGATGTCGGTCATTCCGGAGTGAGGCTCGACCAGCTCGTGCTCGCGGCGAATCAGCTGCTCGAGCCGCATCGCCTGGTCGAGCGTCTCATCATAGTGGAAGGAAAGCTGCGGAGTACGCTTGAGGTGCAACTCCCGCGCGATCCGGGCCTGGAGGACGCCGTGGGCCCGCTCGAGGGCGCGCAGTGTCCGCGGCCGCCGCTTCTCGGCCCCGAGGACGCTCACGTAGACCGCCGCCTGCGACAGGTCGGGCGCCGCCCGTACCGCGGTCACCGTCACGAACCCGAGACCGGGGTCGCCGAGCGACTCGACGCCGTCGGCAAGCACCTGGCGCAGGACCTCGTTCACGCGCCTCATGCGCTCGGCCGGCATCAGCGCAGCCCCACCGAGAGGTCGCTCTCGACCGAGAGCACGGTGCGCGTCGAGCCGACGAGCACGTACTCCTGCGCGCTCAGGTAGCGCTCGGCGTCGACGAGCGCCTGCTGGACGCTCGAGTGCTCGCGGCGCACGATCGCCATCGTCAGCCGCGAGCGCTGCCAGCGATCGTGGTAGTCGACCTCGGCCACCGACGCGCCGAAACGGCGCTCGAGCTGCGCCTTCGTGTGCAGGAGGTGGCGGCGCTTGCCCTTGAGGGAGCCCTCGTCGGGCAGGTGCAGTTCGAAGCTGAGGATGCCCACAAAGCCCGCCGCCATGGCCGGACGGATGGTATCGGAGGCCGCCGATCATCTAGAACCCTGGGCGTGGAAGAACTTCGTGACTTCGCCGTCGCACTGACCGTGGTGGCCGGAGGGCTGTGGCTGGCGCTCGTCTCAACACGGCTCACGGCGCGGCTGCGCGTGCCCGCGCCGGCGGTGTTCCTGATCGCCGCGGCGGCCATCTCGGACGTCTTCCCCGGGCTCGCGGAGCCGGTGTCGACCCGCGCCGTCGAGCGGATCGGCGTGGTCGCGCTCATCGCGATCCTGTTCGACGGCGGCATGCATATCGGCTGGCGGCGGGCGCGGCCGTCCCTGCGCCCGGTCGTCCTGCTCGGCATCGTCGGCACCTTCGTGACGGCGGCGCTCGGCGCGGTCGCCGCCCAGGTGATCCTGCCCGTCTCGTGGACGACGGCCGCCATCATCGGCTCGGCCCTCGCGCCGACGGACCCGGCGGTGATGTTCTCCGTCCTGGCGCGGCGCGACGTCGGCGGCCGGGTGCCGACCATCCTCGAGGGCGAGGCCGGCGCCAACGATCCCGTCTCCATCGCCCTCGTGGTCGGGCTGATCTCCTACGCGACCTCGAGCTCGTTCGGCGCGGGCGACGTCGCCGACTTCCTGGTCGAGATGGCCGTGGGCGCAGCCGTGGGCGTCGGCGGCGCGATGGTGATCGTGCGGGCGACGCGGACGAGCCCGCTGCCGCGCGAGGGGCTGATCCCGGTGCGGACGCTGGCGCTGGCCGGGCTGATCTACGGCGGGGCGACCCTCCTGCACGGCTCCGGGTTCCTGGCCGTCTTCGTCGCCGGCATCTGGGTGGGCGACGCGCGCATGCCGTTCAAGGGCGAGATCGAGCGCTTCCACTCCGCGCTGGCGTCGCTGGGGGAGATCGTCGTCTTCGCCGCCCTGGGCCTCACGATCCACCTGTACGACATCGGCTGGTCGACGTTCGGCTACGGCGTCGCGATGGCGGCCGCGCTCGTCCTGGTCGTGCGGCCGCTGGCGGTCTACCCGCTGCTCGCCGGCGAGCGGCTGCGCCGGGGCGAGCGCGCCTTCATCGCGCTGACCGGCTTCAAGGGCGCCGTGCCGATCCTGCTCGCGGCGCTCGTCGTGCTCGAGGAGGTGCCGGATGCCGAGCTCGTCTACCGGCTCGTGTTCGTCGTCGTCGCCGTCTCCGTGGTGGCGCAGGGGCTCGCGCTCGAGCCGGTCGCCCATGCGCTCGGCGTCCCGATGACGATCCGCCGGCAGCGCGGCTGGGCGCTGCGGATCCCGCTCCGGCACGAGCCGGAGGGGGTCATGCGGCTCGCGGTCGTGCGCGGCGCGATCGCCGACGGACGCCGGATACGCGATCTTCCGATCGGCGAGGCCGCCTGGGTGGCGCTCGTGGTGCGCGCGGGCCGCACCGTCCAGCCGCGCGGCGCGCTCGTGCTCGAGCCCGGCGACGAGGTCGTGCTGCTCTCCGACCCGGGCGACCAGACGGCCCTCCGGCACGTCTTCACCCGGGCGCGCAGCGAGGCCTAGCCGTATGGTTAGGCCGAGCGGGCGACCTCGCGGACGGCGTACACCTCGAGGACGTCGCCCTCCTTGATGTCGTTGTAGCCGTCGATGGTGATGCCGCACTCGAAGCCCTGCGTCACCTCGCGCACGTCCTCCTGGAAGCGCTTGAGCGTGCCGATGCGGCCGTCGTGGACGATGGTGCCGTCGCGCACGATCCGCACCTGCGCCCCGCGCTGGACGGTGCCCGACGTGACCATGCAGCCGGCGATCGTGCCGACGCGGGAGGCGCGGAACGTCTGCCGCACCTCGACCTCGCCCAGCACCTCCTCGACCTTCTCCGGCGAGAGCATGCCGATCAGCGCCCGCTGGATGTCCTCGGTCAGCTGGTAGATGACGCGGTACGTGCGGATGTCGACGCCCTCGCGGTCGGCGAGCGCCTTCGCCTCGGCGTTCGGCCGCACGTTGAAGCCGACGACGATCGCGTTCGACGCGGCCGCCAGCATGATGTCCGACGCGACGATGCCGCCGACGCCGGAGTGGATCACCTGGACCAGCACCTCGTCGTGGTGGATCTTCGAGACCTCGTCGACCGCCGCCTCGACCGAGCCCTGGACGTCGGCCTTGATGACCAGCGCCAGCTCCTGCACCGCGCCCTCCTGCATCTGCGAGAAGAGGTCCTCGAGGCTCACGGCCTTGCTGCGCTTGGCGAGCATCTCGGCCCGCTTGCGCTGGGCGCGCTGCTGGGCGGTCTGGCGGGCGACGCGGTCGTTCTCGACGACGCGGCAGAGCTCGCCGGCCGGCGGCGGCTTGTCGAATCCGAGGATCTCGACGGGGACGCCCGGCCCGGCGTCCTTGACCCGCTTGCCGTTGTAGTCGTTCAGCGCCTTCACGCGGCCCCAGGCGTCGCCGGCGACGACGGCGTCCCCGACCCGGAGCGTGCCCCGCTGCACCAGCATGGTCGCCACCGGGCCGCGGCCCACGTCGAGGCGCGACTCGATGATGACGCCGCTCGCATCGGCGGTCGGGTTCGCCTTCAGCTCGAGCACGTCGGCCTGGAGCAGGATGGAGGTCAGGAGCTCCTCGAGGTTCGTCTTGGCCTTCGCCGAGACGTTCTCGAAGATCGTGTCCCCGCCCCACTCGGCCGGCTGCAGGCCCTGGTTGACGAGCTCGGTGCGCACCCGGTCGGGGTTCGCGTCGGGCCGGTCGATCTTGTTCACGGCGACCAGGATCGGGACGCCGGCGGCCTTGGCGTGGTCGATCGCCTCGATCGTCTGCGGCATGACGCCGTCGTCGGCCGCGACCACGAGCACGGCGACGTCGGTCACCTTCGCGCCGCGGGCGCGCATGGCGGTGAACGCCTCGTGGCCCGGGGTGTCGAGGAACGTGACCTTGCGTCCGTCGGGGACGTCCACCTGGTAGGCGCCGATGTGCTGGGTGATGCCGCCCGCCTCGGTGGTGACCACGGACGACTCGCGGATGGCGTCGAGTAGGGTCGTCTTGCCGTGGTCGACATGGCCCATGATCGTGACCACCGGCGGCCGGTCGACGAGGCTCTCGGGATCGTCCTCGAAGACGACCTCCTCCTCTTCCTCGTCGTCGGTGTGCTGGATCGTGATCTCGCGGCTGAGCTCCGTCCCGATCAGCTCGACGGCGTCGTCGGTGAGCGAGACGGTCAGCGTCACCATCTCGCCCAGGCCCATCATCAGCGTGATGATCTTGGCCGGCGAGATGCCGAGCTTCTCGGCCAGGTCCTTGACCGTGATGCCGGACGGCACCTTGACGGGCCCGGTCGGCACCTCGGCCTCGCGCTTGGGCTCGGCCCGGGGGGCGCCGCGCTCGCGCCGCATGGTCGGCTTGCGCCCGGCCTGGGCGTCGATGACGACCCGGCGCTTGCCCTTCGGCGAGGCGCCGCGCTGCGGCCTGGGCGCGCGGCCGGGCTGCGCCGGCTTGTCCTCAGCCGGAGCCGCCGCCTTCGCGCCGAACTCGCGCCGCATCTCCTTGTCGTCAACCGGTGGTTCTTCCGCCATGTCTCCCGTCAATCCTTCCACGCGGCATCGCGCCGCTCAATTGCCACCCACGCCTCCAGATCGGGCGGCACCGTCACAGGGCATCGTAGCCTTCTCGGGATCGACCCCCGCCGACGAGCCTGGGTCGCGCACCGCGGGTCGGGGCACAGGTACACCCCGCGTCCCGGCAGCCGGCGGTCGTGATCGACCACGAGCTCCCCGTTCGAGACGCCCATCCGCACCAGCTCAGCCTGCGGCCTGCGCCGGCCGCAGCCGGCGCACTGGCGCTCCGGGCTGCTCACCGCGACGGCGCGCGCCCCTCCTCGGCCGCGGCCAGCGCGACGTGCGCCGGGACGCCGCAGTAGCGGCTCCCGTCGAGCGCCTGGTTCGGGCAGCGCTTGCCGGACGACGTGACCGCGATGCAGCGGCCCGGGAACTCGTCCTCCTCGCCGTCGGCGCCCGTGTAGGGCTGGTCGGAGTCGTCGGCGTAGTACTCGGTCTCCGAGACGATGTCGATGCGCCACCCGGTCAGGCGATGGGCCAGGCGGGCGTTCAGGCCCTCCTTGCCGATCGCGAGCGAGAGCTCGCCGTCCGGCACGACCACGGTCGCCTGGCGGTTGTCGTCGTCGACGTACACCTCGCGCACCTTCGCCGGCGCGAGCGCCTTGGCGACGAACCGGGCCGGCTCGTCGTTCCAGGGGATGATGTCGATCTTCTCGCCGCGCAGCTCCGAGACGACCATGCGCACGCGCGACCCGCGCGGGCCGACGCAGGCGCCGACCGGATCGACGCCCTGCACGCGCGACTCGACCGCGATCTTGGCCCGGTAGCCGGGCTCGCGGGCGACGGCGCGGATGTGCACGAGGCCGTCGGCGATCTCGGGCACCTCGAGCTCGAACAGCTGCCGGATCAGCTCGTCGGAGCGGCGCGAGAGCACGACCTGCGGCCCCTTGCCCTCGGCCCGCACCTCGATGATGACGGCCTTGATGCGGCTGCCCTGCTCGTAGCGCTCGCCCGGAACCTTCTCCGATCCGGGCAGGATCGCCTCCATGCGGCCCAGGTCGACGAACGCGTAGCGGTGGTCGTCCTGCTGCACGATCCCGGTCACGATCTCGCCGACGCGGTCGGCGTACTCGTCGTACATCATCGAGCGCTCGGCCTCGTTGATCCGCTGGCGCAGGACCTGCTTCGCGGTCTGGCCGGCGATGCGGCTGAAGTTGTCCGGGGTCACGTCGACGAGCACGGTGTCGGTGAACCAGTCCCACTCGATCTCGGGCTCGGGCTCCTCGGCCGGCTCCTCGCCCGGCGCGGGCGGCTCCTCCTCGACGGCGGGCGCCTCGGCCAGCACGTGATGGTGCGGGTGCGCGTCCAGATAGGCCAGCCACGCGTCGTCGGTCACGGTCCAGGCGGTGAAGTCGCCGGTGTCGCGGTCGAGGTCGACCCGCACCGGGTGGCGCGCGTCCGGCATCTTGCGGTAGGCCGCCAGCAGCGCGTCCTCGATCGCCGCCAGGAGCGTGCCCGGCTCGATCCCCTTCTCCTTCTCGACGAGCTTGACGCCCTCGAGGATTTCCTTGCTCACGAGCGCCCTCCCCAGGAGTCGAACACCAAACGGCCGCGGCGGATCGCGTCGTAGCCGATCCGCACCATCCGGCCGTCCTGATCGAGATCGATGCCCGCGTCGTCGGCGTCGGCGAGCCGGGCGGTGAAGTGCCGCCTTCCGTCGATCGGCTCGACCGTGCGGACGTCGACGCGCTGGCCGACGACGCGCCGGTAGTGCTGCGGCCGCACCAGCGGCCGCTCGACGCCCGGCGACGACACCTCGAGCGCGTAGCGCTCGCGGAGCGGCGAGAGCTCGCGGCTGACGCGCTCGCACAGGCCGACGTCGACCCCGTCGGGGTGGTCGATGACCACCCGGACCAGGCCGGGGCCGGCCCGCTCGGCGAGCACGACTTCCACGTCCGGACTGCCGGCGCGGAGCATCTCCTCGATCTCTGTCTGCAACTGTTCGTTCATGTCTTCTTCAACCGTCTTATGCCGTTCGCGGGCGAAAAAAGAGGCGGGTCAGAGCCCACCTCGAACGACCGCTCTCGACACATCGAAACGACCTTGAGTGTAGCACTCGACCTTTTCCGATGAGAAACTCGCGCGGCCCGTGCGTGCCCTGATCCAGCGTGTCAGCGAGGCCTCCGTCGAGGTGGACGGCGAGCGCATCGCCGCCGTCGGCGGCGGGCTGCTCGTGCTCGTCGCGGCGGGCGCCGGCGACGGCCCGGAGGCGCCCGGCGCAGCTGGCCGCCAAGGTGGCCCGGCTGCGCATCTTCGCCGACGCCGAGGGGCGCATGAACCGCGCGATCTCGGACGTCGGCGGCGAGGCCCTCGTCGTGTCGCAGTTCACGCTCTACGCCGACGTGCGCCGGGGCAACCGGCCCGGGTTCACCGGCGCCGCGCCGCCCGACGTCGGCGAGCGGCTGGTGGACGCCTTCGTCGCCGCGCTGCGGGAGCTGGGCGTGCCGGTCGCGACGGGCCGGTTCGGCGCCCACATGCACGTGCACCTGGTGAACGACGGCCCGGTGACGATCTGGCTCGACTGGCCACCTGAATAAAAGGGGTCTGACCCCGTTTATTCAGTCGAGGAGGCCGTCGACCGCTTCCTGGTAGTACGTCACGCTCGGGCGCAGCCAGAGCGCCATCTTGTAGTGGCCGAGGGCGATGCGGCGGTTGCCCATCCGGTCGAGGCAGCGACCCAGGCAGTAGTGGGCGTAGTCGTTCGCGGGCGCCGCGGCCAGGATGTGCTCGAACTCGGCCGCCGCCTCCTGGTAGCGGTGCATGCGCAGGTAGGCGACGCCGAGCGCCTCGCGGATCGACGCCTTGTCGGGCTCGCGCCGCTTCGCCTTCTCCAGCGAGACCGTGGCCTGGGCGTTGTCGCCCCGGCGCATGTGCTCCCGCCCGCGCTGGAAGAGGTCGTAGGTTTCCTCGTGCTCCGCCATGCTCCTGTCATCGGCCGGGTCAGCTTCCGAGAGTAGCCTGCGAGAGCACCGCCCGCAGCCGCAGCGCGCCGCCGGCGCGCTCGCGCGGCGTCAGCCGCCGGCGCACGTCGTGCTTGATCGTCCGCAGCTGGCGGCGCAGCAGGCGGGCCTCGGGCTCGGCGATCGCGAGCGGCGCGTAGCGGGCGCGGGTGGCGCTGCGCCCGAACGACGCCGCGTCGACACCGAAGGTCGTCTGGATGCGCTCGGCCAGCTCCTCGAAGGTGTCGTCGGGCCGGATCTCCATGCCCTGGTCGGCCGACGAACGTGGCCAGGTCGTGGTAGGCGGCAGCGGCCTTCGCCCGCGGGCCGCGGCGCAGGTAGCGCCAGCGCACGGCGACCGCCTTCAGCGCGAGCACCGCGACGAGGACGACGACGGTGATCGTGAGCAGCCAGGTGAAGAACCGGCCGTGGCCGCCGCCCGATGTGTGGATCGCGATCTGCGAGCTCGGCGTCCGCCCGCCCACGCCGCCCTCGCTGGCCGCGTGATGGGCTGCAAGCGCGGGGCTCAAAGCACCCGACTTGCTCCCGAAGATCGTCTGCATGTAGGTCGTGAACCCATGGCCGATGCCGGTCGTGAGCCCCGCGAACTTCGGGTTCGAGGTCGAGGTGTCGTTGGGAAGGTGGCTCCCCGGCGTCGGCTCGAAGGGGAGCCACCCGTACCGGGGGAAGTAGACCTCGACCCAGGCGTGCGCATCGCGGTCGTTCACGACGTAGGTGTCCGAGCCGTGCAGCTTCCCCGGCGTGAACCCGACCGCCACCCTGGCAGGGATGCCGTGCAGGCGCAGGACGAGCGCCATCGCGCCCGAGAACATCTGGCAGTACCCGCGGTGGGTCGTCAGCATGAACTCGGCGAGCGCCGGCTCCTTCCCGGTCAGGTGGGGCGTGAGCGTGTAGTGGAACGGGTGTGCGCGGAAGTAGTGCTCGATCGCGACCGTCGCCTCGTACTCGTTGCGCGCCGAGTCGGCCTGCGAGGCCCGCCAGGTCAGGTCCGACGCCTCCATGAAGGCCGGGCTGAGCGGGGGGACGTCCTTCGCCATCGGCGCCGGGTATGCCGGGATGGTCTCGTTGCCGACGACGATCCCGTCCCGGATGCGCCTGGGGGAACTGCGTGCCCACGCTGGTGAGCTGGGCGACGGTCGGGGTGGGGTCGTAGACCGAGACGGTGTACTGCGCGTTGCGGGGGACATCGGCGAGCGTCGTCACCGTGCCGGTGGCGTCGAGCAGCGACTGGACGCCGTGCGGGAGCGACCACTTCACCGCCTGGGCGGCGCCGACGAGATGGTCGTCGGCGAGACCGAGCACCTTCACCCCGACGGTGTCGAGGTGCCGCGCCAGCCGGGCCCGCGGCGGCAGATCGCCGGCCGGCGTCGACAGCGATCCGCCGTCGGACGAGCCCACCAGACGGCCGCGGGACGCGAACTGCCAGTGGTCGATCAGGAAGGTGTCGAGCGTCGCCGCCTTCCAGTACATCGGTTTCTTCGAGGTGACCTGGAGCACCTCGGTGCGCTTCTTGGGCCAGTGCAGCGGCGAGTAGGTCTGGTTCCACATGTAGTCCACGCTGACGACCGGCCCGTCGTTCGCGAGCGGGTTCCACGACTGCCAGGAGAGGAACGCGCTCTTCGTCACGCCCGGGGCCGTGCCGACGACCAGCCCGGCGAGGACGACGGCGACGCTCAGGCCCACCACCTGGGCGTCGCCGGCCAGCGGCCGCCCGCTGCGCTCGGACGTCGCGACCAGCGTGAGCAGCGCGAGCATCAGGAAGACGCCGGCGCGGAACGCGTCCGCGTGGAGCGGGAGCACCGTGCTCGGGAGGGCGAACAGGCCGAACGCGACGCCGATCGCCGGCAGGGCGGCGCCGCGGCGCACGATCAGCCACACGATCGCGCAGGCGGCGGCGAAGAAGGCCAGGCGCAGGTCGTGGTTCGCGCCGGGGAAGCGGCCCGCGTCGATGGGCGTGTGCGTCTGGAACCAGTCGCGCAGGCCGTTCACCACGAGCTCGGAGACGCGGACGGGGTAGATCCCGTGCCGCGTCTGCCACGGCCACGTGTGCGTGATCTCGCCGATCGCGGCCACCGTTCCGACGACCAGCGCGAGCAGCGTCGCGCCGCGGCCCCAGCCGAACATGGCGGCGATCGTGGGCAGCGCGGCGAGCAGGACGAGCACGGTGAGGCTGCGGAGGCTCATGTGCGGCTGCTCGAGCCGGGCCCAGTGCCAGCCGCCGAAGAGGAGCAGCGCGCCGGCGAGGACGGCGGGCGCGATCCGCGGGCGCGGCACCCTATCCACGCGCGACCACCAGCCGCAGGACCGGAGCCGAGAGGGCCTGGCCGACATGGTCGCCGGCCCGGATCCGGGCGACGGCGACGCCCGAGCGGGTGAGCCGCAGCGCGGCCGCTTCCGGGCCGGTGTCCTTGCGCCGCTTCGATGCCGCGAAGCTGGCGCTCTCGATCCAGACGACGGCCGGCTCGCACTGGGACGATCCCATCGCCAGCACCCGCTCGGCGAGGACGGGCGACATGCCGGCGGTGATGACGAACACCCGGGCGGCGTCGACGGGGTCGGGCCCACGGCTGGTCTCGGCGAGGAAGTCCGCCAGCGAGCGCGGCGCCGTCGCCTCGACCGCGGCGAGCTCGCCCAGCACGGCCGCCCAGTCGCCGCTCCCGAACCCCAGCCGGTGGCGGCTGCGCTGGGCGGCGTGGATCACGAGCGAGCTGCGCTGGCCGGCGTCCGACATGCGCCGCAGGAGCGAGGCGGCGGCGCGCACCTGCATGTCGAAGCTCGAGTCGGGCGACGTGCCGGTGACCGTGGCGGCGTCGCCGTCGAGGAGCACGCATGCCTCGTCGCGGGGCGTGTCCTGGAGCTCCTTCACCATCAGCCGCCGGCGCCGCGCGGTCGAGCGCCAGTGCACGCGCCGCAGGCTCTCCCCCACCTGGTGCTCGCGGATGCTGTGCAGGTCATAGCCGGCGGTGCGGTGAAGCATCGAGCGGCCCCGGTCGCCGCCGGGCGTGCCGCCGTCGGTGAAGAGCCCCTCCAGCTCGTAGACGCGCGGGTAGACCAGCATCTGGTCGGCCCGGTCCATCGGGATGCGCGCCTCGGCCAGCCCGAACGGGTCGGCGATCAGGAGCTGGGCGCCGTCCATCCGGTAGCGCCCGCGGGGAGCGGCGGCGATCTCGTAGCGGCCGCGCAGCACCCGCCCGCGACGAGCGAGCTCCGCCTCGATGAGGCGGCTGCCGAGCCGGTCGACCATGACCGCCCGGCCGGGGATCGGCCCGCCGGTGTCCGGCCGCACCTCGAGGCCGACGTCGACGCTCTGGCCCTCGGTCAGCTCGAGGTGGCCCGTGCGGCGGCGCAGCAGCATCGGCCGGTCGAGCGTCTTCACCCACAGGAGTGCGACCAGCGGCGCGATCGAGAGCCCGATCGCGACCGGGAACATGACCGCCGTCCCGAACCCCCACGACACCAGGTACAACCCGGCGGCGAGGAGCAGGAGACGGCGGCCGCGGGTGGTCATACGGGGATGGCCGTACGCTCGAGCGCCTCGCGGATCGAGTCGGCGGCGTCGATGCCCGCCGTCCGCGCCTCGGGCGCGAGGATGACGCGATGGGAGAGGACGTCCTCCGCGACCGCCTTCACGTCGCCCGGGGTCACGTAGTCGCGGCCCTCGATCACCGCGTGCGCCTTCGCGACCCGCAGCAGCGAGATCCCCGCCCGCGGGCTGGCGCCGAGCGAGAGCCGGGTGTCGCTGCGGGTGTGGGTGAGGATGGCGACGACGTAGCGGTGCAGCGACTCCTCGACGAAGACGCTCCTCACGGCCGCGATCGCCGCCTCGATGTCGGCCGCCGTGCTGACCGGCCGCAGCGTGTCGAGCGGCTCGCCCGCGGCGTGCTCGGACAGCATCGCCGCCTCCTGGCGCGCGTCCGGGTAGCCGAGCGTGAGACGCATCGTGAACCGGTCGAGCTGCGCCTCGGGCAGCGGGAAGGTGCCCTCGTACTCGATCGGGTTCTGGGTCGCGATGACCATGAACGGCCGCGCCAGCGGGTGCGTCACGCCGTCGACCGTGACCTGCACCTCCTGCATGCACTCGAGCAGCGCGGACTGGGTCTTCGGCGAGGCGCGGTTGATCTCGTCGACGAGCACGAGGTTCGCGAACACCGGGCCCGGCTTGAACTCGAACTCGTTGCCCTGGAGGTTGAAGACGCTGACGCCGGTGACGTCCGAGGGCAGCAGGTCGGGCGTCGCCTGGACGCGGGCAAACTCGCAGTCGAGCGAGCGGGCCAGGGACTTCGCGAGCATCGTCTTGCCGACGCCGGGGAAGTCCTCGAGGATCACGTGCCCCTCGCAGAGGACGCCCATGACGCAGCGGGCGATGAGCGACCGCGGCGCGTGGATCACCCGGGCGACGTTCTCGATCACCCGCTGGGCGGTTTCGTTGGCGGCGGCGACATCAGCGGTCGGAGCCTGCCCTCCGAGTTCGTGTGCTTCCACCTGGTCTGTCCTTTCCTGAGCCCGGTGGGCTCTCGGTCATTCGCCTGCCGGGGCCGGCGCGGCCGTCGTGGGCACCGGTACGGCGTCCCAGAGGGCGGTTGCGCAGGCGCGCTTCGAGCGCCTCGAGACCGTGCGTTCGGCGTGCGCGGTCACCAGCACCAGCTCGTTTTCCGTGGAGTCGAATCCGATATCCGTGCGGCTGACGTCGTTCATCACGATCATGTCCAGACTCTTTCGCTCGAGCTTCGCTCGGGCGCGCTCCACTCCCCCGGGGCCATGCTCGGCGGCAAATCCGACCAGCACCTGTCCGGCCGGGCGCCTGGACCCCAACTCCTTGAGGATATCCGTGGTGGGCTCCAGTGTCACGTGCCACGGCTCACCGCTCTTCGGCCGCTTGCCGGTATGGGCGTCCGCCGGGCGGTAGTCGGAGACGGCCGCCGCCATCACGATCACGTCCGCCGCGGCGGACGCCTCGAGGGTGGCCTGCTCGAGCTCCGCCGCCGACTCGGCCCGGAGGATCCGCATCGGCGCCGACGGCGTCGCCGCGGCCGCCGCCAGGATCAGCGTGACGTCGGCGCCGCGGCGGCTGGCCTCGTCGGCGACGGCCACGCCCATGCGCCCGCTCGAACGGTTGCCGACGTACCGGACGGCGTCGATCGGCTCGCGGGTGCCGCCGGCGGTCACCAGCACCCGCACACCCGCGAGGCTGCGCGCGCTCGCGAGCCGGGCCGCGACGACCGCGGCGATCTCGGCCGGCTCCGACATCCGCCCCACCCCCACCTCGCCCTCGGCCGTGTCGCCGTGGCCGGGGCCGACCAGCTCGACACCGCGCGCCGCCAGCAGGCGCAGGTTCTCGGCCGTCGCCTCGGCCTCCCACATGCGGGGGTTCATCGCCGGGGCGGCCACGATCGGGCCGGAGAACGCGAGCGCGGTCGCGGTGAGGACGTTGGCGGCCTCGCCGTGGGCGATGCGCGAGAGCGTGGTCGCCGAGAGCGGCGCGATGCAGAGCAGCTCCGCGTGCCCCGAGGCGTCGAGATGCGGGAACACCTCCGGGCCGCCGTCGACCAGGACCGGGCGCCGCGAGAGGGCGGCGAAGGTGGTCGGCCCCACGAAGCGCTGCGAGTCCGGCGTCTGCACGACCTGCACCTCGTGCCCCGCGCGGACGAGCGCCCGCACGAGGTCGCACGTCTTGTACGCCGCGATTCCACCGCAGACGCCGACGAGGATCATGGCCGTAGTGTCGCCCCTCCGGTGGCCGCGCCGCAACCGTCGCGCTGCCGCGGCGGCGAGGGCGTTCGGGTCGGGGTCGGCATCGGGGTGTGGGCGGGTTGTGGGGGCGTTCTCGTCAAGTGACACATGCGGTGCGCGCCAAGTGGCGCATGGGAGACGCGCCAAGTGGCACATGGGGTGCGCGCCAAGTGGCGCATACCCCACAAGGTGGCGCTCGTCACCAACCGGACGGGCGCCGGATTCCTTCTGAGACGTCTACGGCGGCCGTCGGTTGGCGGTTCGCACGAGCTCGTCGGAAGTGCCGGCGGAGCTGGATGATTGGTTCCGCGCCGCCGTGATGTCCTGGGTGGCTGCGAGCCGAGCAGCGCAAGGACGCAGGGAGCGTTCATAGTGGGTGAACTATGGGCGCGACCGAGGACGCCGCGATGCGACGGTTCGCAGCGACAGCCCCACCAACCCCCCGAACCCCCGCAAGCAGCCTGACGTCCAGGCGCGCGGGGGCGTGGAATCGATCATCTAGCCGCCGCTGATCGCGGAGATGACGTCGACCCGCGAGTCGGGCCGGAGCGTCGTGTCGAGCCCGGCCCGCTCGCGGTCGACGTACACGTTCACGTGCCGCCGCAGCGCCGGCCCCGGCTCGCACAGGCGGTCGCGGAGGCCGGGCCAGCGGTCGTCGAGCCGGTCGATCGCCTCGTTCACGGTCGCCGCCTCGACGTCGAGGCGGCGCGGCAGGTCTGCGAACACGGTCGGGAGCGTGACGGGCAGGTGCAGGTCGGCCATCGCTAGGAGATCACCGCCACCTCGACCGAGGCGATGCCGGGCAGGTAGCTCGCGGCCGCCGCCCAGGTCTCGCCCTCGTCCCCGCTCGCGAACACCTGGCCGGTGCTCGTGCCGAAGTAGAGGCCGGGCGAGTCGAGGTCGTCGATCGCGAGGCCCTCCCGGAGGACGCCCAGGTAGGCGTTCTGCTGTGGCAGCCCGGAGCCCAGCCGGCGCCAGGAGGAGCCGCCGTCCCGGGTGCGCCAGACCGCCGCCTGCCCGTCGGGCATGCAGCGGCCGTGGCCGGCGTCGAGCGGGATCACGTAGAAGCTCTCGCGGTCGTGCGGGTGCGCGGCCGCGGCGAAGCCGAAGTCGCTCGGCAGGCCCTCCGTGATCTCGGCCCACGACCGGCCGCCGTCGTCGCTGCGATGCATCCCGCAGTGGTTCTGCTGGTAGAGGCGGTCGTGGTCGACCGGCGACATGACCAGCTTGTGGACGCAGTAGCCGATCTCGGGGTCCTCGAGCGGCCAGGCGGCCCGCAGGCCGCGGTTGCGCGGAGTCCACGAGCCGCCGTTGTCGGTCGTCTCGAAGATGCCGAAGCCCTGCACGATCGCCCAGAAGCGGTCGGCGTCGTCCGGGTCGGGCAGGAGCCCCGCCATGCCCAGATGTCCGGGCGGCTGGTTCTCGGGCTTGTTCCAGTCGCCGCGGCCGGGCTGGTCGTCGAGGGTCGACATGAGCGACCAGGTGGCGCCGCCGTCACGGCTCTCGAAGAGGCCGGCCGCCTCGGCGCCCGCGATGACCCGGCCGTGGGCCGCCATCAGGCCGGCGACCTTCGAGAGGCGCAGCTCACCCCCCTCGCCGTAGCCGAGCCCCTCGCTCGAGAGCTGCCACGTCTCGCCGAGGTCGCCGCTCCGCCACACGCCGGCGCCGTGCCACTCGCTCGCGGCCGCCGCGTAGATCGTGCCCGTTTCCGCGTCGTAGGCCGTGTTGTAGATCGGCCAGCCGTCGCAGAACGGCCCTCGCACGTCCCACTCGCGGCGGGCGTCATCGCTCTCGAGGATGAAGCAGCCCTTCCGCGTCCCCACCAGCAGCACCACTCGCGTGGCCATCACACCACCTCCCGGTCCGGGTTCTGGCAGTTGAGACCCGCGCCGGCCGGGAAACTCATCGGCGGCCGGCTACTCCTTCGCGGTCGGGGAGACCTTGAGCTGCCCCTGCGCGATCTCCTCGAGCGCCATCGTCAGGAAGTTCTTCGAGCGCGACTCGACGAGCGGCGGCGCGAAGCTCTCGAAGCTGCCCTCGCCCAGCTGGTGGTGGTAGTCGTTGATCTGGCGCGTGCGCCGCGCGGCGGCGATCACGAGCGCGTACTTGCTGTCCACCTTCAGCAGCAGGTCGTCGATCTTGGGATGGATCATTCGTGCTCCTCAGCGTTCATCGCCGACCGCATCAGCTCCGCCAGGTCGGCGGCGGCGCGGTCGACGTCATCGTTGGTGATCGTGTGGTCGAACTCGGGCTTCGCCCTCATCTCCTCGGCCGCGATCCGCAGCCGGTCTGTAACCTCGGTCTCGGTGTTCTGCCGGCGGCCGCGAAGCCTGGCCTCGAGGTCCGCCATCGTCGGAGGGGCGACGAAGACGAGCACCGCGCCCGGCATCTGCCGCCTGATCTCACGAGCTCCGGCGACCTCGATCTCCAGGACGACGCTGCCGCCGCGCCGGAGTCGCTGCTCCACCTCGCTGCGCAGCGTGCCGTACCGGTTCCCTGCGTACGATACATGCTCCAGGAAGTCGCCGGCCTCGACGCGGCGGTCGAACTCGGCCGCGCTCAGGAAGTGGTACTCACGCCCGTCACGCTCGTCAGGCCGCCTGGGCCGGGTCGTCGCGGACGTGGCCACCTCGAGCTGCGGCAACGTGTCGCGGGCGCGGGCGATGAGCGTTCCCTTGCCGACCCCCGAGGGGCCGGCGACGACGAACAGGCGGCTGCTCACTGCAACCCCCGGCGGGCCGCGGTCAGGCGCGGAACAGGTCGAGCAGCTCGCCGCGCTGGCGATCGGAGAGGCCGCCGACGGTCTTGCTCTGGCTGATGCGGCACTGCGTCAGCAGCCGGGTCGCCTTCACGCGCCCGAGCCGGGGCACCGCGACCAGCATGTCGTAGACCTTCGCCGTCAGCACCTCGTCCGGGGGGTCGGCGATCAGGTCGCCGATCCGTACCCGCCCCGCCTTCAGGTCGCGTTTCAGCTGCGCCCTCCGCACCCGAATGTGGTTCGCCCGGTTGAGCGCCTCCATGCGCTGATCGAGCGATCGGGAAGGCGTCTGGGAGAGGGTGCTGGTTGTCATGGTAGGGGGCGATTATACCCGTGCGAAGGCCGCGTGCAACCACGAGAAAACCCCATAAAAAGGCGAAATTCGCACCCAAAACACTCAAGCTCGAGTTGAGCTTGATACCGGCGGGTGGGCAACGCCGACCAAATCGCCGATCGCCTCCGCGCCATGTCGCTGCATCAGCCGCCCGAGCTCCGGGAGCAGCCGCTCGGGCAGCCCGGGGTCGGCGAACAGCGAGGTACCAATTCCTACCAGGCTTGCGCCGGCCGCAAGAAACTCGACGCAGTCCTGCGCCGACGCGACCCCGCCCATGCCGATGATCGGCAGGCCCGTCGCCGCCCGGGCGTGGAAGATCGCGTGCAGGGCGACGGGCTTGATCGCCGGTCCGGAGAGCCCTCCCCCACCGCCTCCGAGCAGCGGCCGCAGCCGGTCGCGGTCGATCGCGATCCCCCGCACCGTGTTGATCAGGACGAGGCCGTGGGCGCCACCCTCGGCGGCGGCCGTCGCGATCGCGGCGACGTCCGCGACGCTCGGGCTGAGCTTCGCCAGCACGGGCACATCGGTCTCGGCGCGGCAGCGCTCGACCAGCGCCCGGGTCTCGCCGGCGTCGGTGCCGATCGAGATGCAGCCCGACTCGACGTTCGGGCAGGACACGTTCAGCTCGATCGCCGCGACCGCGGGATGGGCGCCGAGGCGGGCGACGGCGGTCGCGTACTCCGCCGGCGACCAGCCGCCGACGCTCGCGATCACCGGGACGCCGAGCTCGCCGAGGCGGGGCAGGTGGTCGGCGCAGAACGCGTCGAGGCCGGGGTTCGCGAGGCCGATCGAGTTCACCATCCCCGCGGGCGTCTCGGCGATCCGCACCGGCGGGTTGCCCTCGCGCGGGTGCAGCGTGACCGTCTTCGTCACGAACGCCCCCAGGCCGAGCGTGCCGGCGGCGAGCGCGTCGAGCGTGCCCGAGCCGTTCACGAGCGGGTTTCGCAGCGCGATGCCGCAGAGCTCGGCGCGCAGGTCAGGCGAGGACACGCGCGGCCTCCACCACCGGCCCCTCGATGCAGAGCCGCTTCCAGGTGCCGTCGATGCGCACGGCGCAGCCGTAGCAGGCGCCGAAGCCGCACGCCATCGCCGCCTCCATCGCCAGCTGGCAGGGCACGTCGTGCTCGGCGCACAGCGCCGCGACCGCCTCGAGCATGCGGTCGGGCCCGCACGCGTACACCGTCGCCTCCGCCGGCAGCAGGCGGGCGAGCGGCTCGGTGACGAGCACCGGATCGAGGACGACGGTCGCGTCGGGATCGACCAGGCCGGCGCACACCGCATGCGCGGGGGAGCGGAACCCGAGCACCGTGCGCACCTCGCCCAGCGGGACGAGCCGCCGCCGCAGCCACGGCAGGACGGCGGCCCCGATGCCGCCGCCGACGAGGATCGCCCGCCCGGGCGCCGGATGGAAGCCGTGCCCGAGCGGGCCGAGCACCGACACCGTTCGCGCCCCGGCGAGCGCCCGCGTCCCGGCGCCGCGCACGTCGAGCAGGAACGCGATCTCGCCGTCGCCGGCCCACGCGGCCGAGACCGCGCGGGGCAGGTACGCGTCGGCCGGCGCCGGCTCGGCGCGCAGCATGAAGAACTGGCCCGGCGCGCCGTTGTCGCCCCCGTCGTCGCGCAGGCGCACGAGCGTGTAGGCGCCGACCGCCTCGACGCCTGCGACCGCCAGGCTACGCGTCGGTGCGGGCAACGACGGCCTCGTACGGGTGCAGGTCCTGCAGCGCCACCGGCTCGACCGCCTGGGCCTGGGCGATCGACTGCACCGCCGCGGATGCGCCGGCCATCGTGGTGATGCAGGGGATGCGGTGGGCGATCGCGGCGGCGCGGATCTCGTACCCGTCGGCGCGCGTGCCGCGCCCGCCGGGCGTGTTGATGATGAGCTGGATGCCGCCGTCGCGGAGCATGCCGACCACGTTCGGCGATCCCTCGACCACCTTGCGCACCGACTCGACGGGGATGCCGATGCGGCGCAGCGCCCGGGCCGTGCCGGCCGTCGCGACCAGGTCGAAGCCGAGCGATTGCAGGAGGGCGGCGAGCATCGTCGCGGCCGGCTTGTCGCGGTCGCGCACCGAGAGGAACGCCGTGCCCGCGCGCGGGAGCGGCCGGCCGGCGGCCCGCTCGGCCTTGCTGAACGCGGTCGGGAAGTCGGGCCCGATCCCCATCACCTCGCCGGTCGACCGCATCTCCGGGCCGAGCGTCGGGTCGGCGCCCGCGAAGCGCTGGAACGGCAGGACGACGGCCTTCACGCTCGTGTGGGCGATCTCGCCCTCGGCCAGGTCGATCTCGAGGCCGAGCGCCGCCCGGCAGGCGGCGCCGACGAGGTCGCGGCCGGTGGCCTTGGACACGAACGGCACCGTCCGCGACGCGCGCGGGTTGGCCTCGATCACGTAGACGACCGAGCCCTGGACGGCGAACTGGACGTTCAGGAGCCCGCGCACGCCGAGCGCCTCGGCGATGGCGGCCGTCTGCCGCCGCAGCTCGTCCTCGACCCGCTGGCCGAGCGACATCGGCGGGATGACGCAGGTCGAGTCGCCCGAGTGCACGCCCGCCTCCTCGACGTGCTCCATGATCGCCCCGATGACCGTGCGCTCGCCGTCGCAGATGGCATCGACGTCGACCTCGATCGCGTCGTCGACGAACCGGTCGACCAGCGATCCCGGCTGGACGGGGCGCTCCCGGAGCGAGGCGTCGTCGTCGCAGATGCGCATCTCGCGCCCGCCGAGCACGTAGCTCGGCCGCACCAGCACCGGATAGCCGATCCGGTTCGCGATCGCGACGGCCTCGTCGGCGTCGGCGGCGATCCCCCAGTCGGGCGCGCGCAGGTCGAGCTCGGCGAGGACATCGCCGAACCGCTGCCGGTCCTCGGCCACGTCGATGGCCTCGAAGGGCGTGCCCAGGATCTTCACGCCCGCCTGCTCGAGCCGGCGGGCCAGCCGCAGCGGCGTCTGCCCGCCGAACTGGACGACCACGCCGACCGGCTGCTCCCGCTCGACCACCTCGAGCACGTCCTCGACGGTGAGCGGCTCGAAGTAGAGCCGGTCGGAGGAGTCGGCGTCGGTCGAGACCGTCTCCGGGTTGCAGTTGACCATGACCGCGTCGTAGCCGAGCTCGCGGAAGGTCTGCACGGCGCGGACGCAGCAGTAGTCGAACTCGATGCCCTGCCCGATCCGGTTCGGCCCGGCGCCGAGGATGACGACGGTCGGCCGCGTCGCCGGCTCGAGCTCGTCCTCCTCCTCGTAGGTCGAGTAGAAGTACGGCGCCTGGGCCTCGACCTCGGCGGCGCAGCTGTCCACCGCCTTGAACACCGGGCGGACGCCGGCGGCCAGCCGCAGCCTGCGGGCGGTCGCCTCGTCGGTGCCCGCCAGCTCGGCGATGCGGGCGTCGGCCAGGCCGAGCTGCTTCAGCCGCCGCCACTCCGTCTCGACGAGCGACTCGAGCGGCGTGCGCCGGAGCATGCGCTCGGAGTGGGCGATCCGCTCCCACTCGTCCAGGAACCAGAGGTGCACGGACGACTCGGCGGCGAGCGCGGCCGGATCCTCGCCGGCGGTGAGCCGGCCCTGGATCGCGTCGAACCGGTCCCACTCCGCCTCGGCCACCGACCCGGACGTGCGCGGGCGGCCGTCGAGCTCGCGCGAGCGCATCGCCTTGCCCCACGCCTCCGCGAAGGTGCGGCCGATGCCCATCACCTCGCCGACCGACTTCATCTGGGTGGTGAGGCCGGTGTCGGCGCCGGGGAACTTCTCGAACGCGAACCGGGGCAGCTTGACGACGACGTAGTCGAGCGTCGGCTCGAACGCGGCCGGCGTCGTGCGGGTGATGTCGTTGGGGATCTCGTCGAGCGTGTAGCCGATCGCGAGCTTGGTCGCGACCTTGGCGATCGGGTAGCCGGTCGCCTTGGAGGCGAGCGCGGACGACCGGGACACGCGCGGGTTCATCTCGATCACGACCAGGTCGCCGTGCTCGCGGTTCAGCGCGAACTGGACGTTCGAGCCGCCGGTCTCGACACCGACCGCGCGGATGACGTCGGCGGCGGCGTTGCGCAGGAGCTGGTACTCGCGGTCGGACAGCGTCTGCGCCGGGGCGACGGTGGCCGAGTCGCCGGTGTGCACGCCCATGGGATCGACGTTCTCGATCGAGCACACCACCACGACGTTGTCCTTGCGGTCGCGGATGACCTCGAGCTCGAACTCGCCCCAGCCCGCGACGGACTCCTCGAGCAGCACCTGGCCGATCGGGCTCTCGCGCAGGCCGCGTGTCACGACGGCCTCGAGCTCCTCGGGCGTGCGGGCGAACCCGCCGCCGTGGCCGCCGAGCGTGAACGCGGGACGGACGACGAGCGGCAGCCGCAGCACGCCGGACGCGAGCGCTGCGCGGGCGTCCTGCATGCCCGTCGCGATGGTGCTCGTCGGCACGCGCAGCCCCACCCTGGCCATCGTCTCGGCGAAGAGCTCGCGGTCCTCCGCCCGGCGGATCGCGTCGTAGGACGCCCCGATCAGCTCGATGCCGAGCTCCTCGAGGATGCCTGCGGCGTGCAGGTCGGTCGCCAGGTT
The DNA here is from genome assembly GCA_963731515.1 of uncultured Actinomycetes bacterium. Classification (GTDB taxonomy): domain Bacteria; phylum Actinomycetota; class Thermoleophilia; order Gaiellales; family JAICJC01; genus JAICJC01. The sequence continues at coordinate 534,454 of CAVSVU010000017.1, forward strand.
GAGAGCGGTCTGGCCGCCGAGCGTCGGCAGGAGCGCGTCGGGGCGCTCGCGGCGCAGCACCGAGGCCACGCCCTCCACGTCGAGCGGCTCGAGGTAGGTGCGGTCGGCCCAGCCGCCGTCGGTCATGATCGTGGCGGGGTTCGAGTTGATCAGCACCGTGCGGATGCCCTCGGCGCGCAGCACCCGCAGCGCCTGGCTGCCGGAGTAGTCGAACTCGCACGCCTGCCCGATCACGATCGGCCCGGAGCCGATCACGGCGACGCTCGTGATGTCGTCGCGCCTAGGCAACGGCCCTCGGGGCGGCGCTCGCGAGCGAGGCGACGAACCCGGTCAGGGTCGCCCGGGCGTCGTGCGGGCCGGGGCTCGCCTCGGGGTGGTACTGCACCGACGAGACCGGCATCCCGGTCAGCTCGATGCCCTCGACGGTGCCGTCGTAGAGCGACACGTGCGTGACCCGGCCGTGGCCGAAGCGGGTGTCGAACCTGCGGCCCTCGTCGGGCAGGCGCACGGCGAACCCGTGATTCTGGGCGGTCACGAGCACGCGCCCGGTGTCGAGCTCGAGCACCGGGTGGTTCGCGCCGCGATGGCCGAAGCGCAGCTTGAAGGTCTCGAGCCCGAGGGCCTGGCCGAGCAGCTGGTGGCCGAGGCAGATCCCGAGCAGCGGCACCGTCCCGACCAGGTCGCGGACGACGTCGACGCAGGCTGTGAGCGCGGCCGGGTCGCCGGGGCCGTTCCCGAGCACGATCCCGTCCGGATGCGCGCCCAGCACCTGAGCCGCGCCGCAGTCCCACGGGAACACCGTCACCCGCGCGCCGGACTCGCTGAGCAGGCGGACGATGGATGACTTGACGCCGTAGTCGAGCACCGCGACGTGCGCCCGCTCCTTGCCCCGCGCGGCGACGGCCTCCGGCTCCCCCCGCGAGACGGACGCCGCGAGCGCCCGGCCGAGCATGGCCGGCTCGCCGCGCACGAGCGCGAGCACCTCGGCGGTCGAGGCGGTCCCGGTCGAGACCGCCGCCCGCACCGAGCCGCCGTCGCGCAGGCGGCGGGTGATCGCACGCGTGTCGACGCCCTGCAGGCCGACGACGCCGCGGGCGGCCAGCCAGTCCGAGAAGCCCTCGCGGCCGTTCGGCGTGGCGTTGCGGCCCTCGCGGACGATGACGGCGCGTGCCGCCGGCGCGGTCGACTCGGAGGCGTCCTCCTCGACGCCGTAGTTGCCGATCATCGGCTGGGTGAAGGTGACGAGCTGACCGGCGAACGAGGGATCGGTCACGATCTCCTGGTAGCCGGTCATCGCCGTCGTGAAGACGATCTCCCCCACCGCGATGCCGTGCCCGCCGTAGGGCCGGCCGCGGTGCACGGTGCCGTCCTCGAGGACGAGGAACGCGCTCACGCGACCGCCTCGATCAGGCGGTGGGCGACGCGGCCGCCCGAGATCGTCAGCCGGCAGACGCCGCGCAGCGTCTGCCCGGCGAACGCGCAGTTGCGCGACCGCGAGGCGTACGGCGGCTCGATCACCCGCGACGCGCCCAGATCCCACACGGCGATGTCGGCCGTCCGGCCCTCGGCCAGCCCGGGCGCCGCCAGCCCGAACGCGCGCGCCGGGCCAGACGACATGCGCTCGATCACCGTCTGCAGCGGCAGCATGCCCGGCTCGACCAGGTGGGTGTAGACGGCGGCGAAGGCGGTCTCGAGCCCGATGACGCCGAAGGGCGCCTCCTCGAACGGCGCGTCCTTCTCGTGGTCGGCGTGCGGCGCGTGGTCGGTGGCGATGCAGTCGATCGTGCCGTCGGCGAGCGCGTCGATCAGGGCGGCCCGGTCGGCCTCGGAGCCGAGCGGCGGGTTCATCTTCGTCGCCGCCGGGTCGAGGCCGCGGACGGCGGCGTCGGTGAGGCAGAGATGGTGCGGCGTCACCTCGGCCGACACGTCCGTCCCCAGCGCGCGCGCCCGCCGGATCTCGGCGACCGACTCGGCGACCGAGACATGGCAGATGTGCAGGCCGGCGCCCTCGAAGCGGGCGATGCCGAGGTCGCGGCCGATCATGGTGCTCTCGGCGATCGCGGGCCAGCCGCGCAGTCCCAGCCCGGCCGACACGGCGCCCTCGTGCATCTGGCCGCCGGCGGAGAGCGAGGTGTCCTCCTCGTGCAGCGCGAGCCGCAGGCCCGTGACCGAGCTGTACTGGAGCGCGCGCCGCAGGATGCCGGCGTCGGCCACCGGCCGGCCGTCGTCCGAGAACGCGGCGGCGCCGCCGGCGGAGAGCTCGCCCATCTCGGTCAGGGTGCGGCCCTCGAGACCGCGCGTGATTGCGCACATGAACCCGGTGCCGACGACCGCCTCGGTCCGGGCGGTCTCGACCAGGCCGCCGAGGACGGCCGCCGAGTCGACGACCGGGCTCGTGTTGGGCATCGCCAGGATGGCGACGAAGCCACCGGCCGCCGCCGCGCGCGTGCCCGAGGCGATGTCCTCCTCGTGCTCGTCGCCCGGCGTGCGCAGGTGCACGTGCGGGTCGACCAGCCCGGGCGTGACGGTGAGCCCGGTCGCGTCGATGCGCTCGGCGTCGGGATGGTGCAGGTCGTGGCCGATCTCGACGATGCGGCCGGAGTCGATGCGCAGGTCGGCCGCCTCGCCGTGGAACCCGGCCGTCGGGTCGACCAGCCGGCCGCCGGCGACGATGACGTTCGCGGGCTCGGCGTCGGCCTGGTGCAGCCGCTGCGCCATCACGCCACCTCCTGGGCCGAGGCGGCGACCGGCCGCAGGGCCGCGCGGGCGCCGGCCGGGGCGGGGCCGGCGAGCAGGTCGTAGAGGACGGCCATCCGCACGACCAGCCCGGCCCGCACCTGGTCGGCGACCTTCGAGTTGGGCCCGTCGGCGACGTCGGCCGCGATCTCGACGCCGCGGTTCATCGGCCCCGGATGCATCACCAGCTGGCCGGGGCGGACGCGCGCGCTGGTGACGCCCCAGAGCGCCGTGTACTCGCGCAGCGAGGGGACGTAGGCGGCGCCCTCGGCCATGCGCTCCTTCTGCATCCGCAGGACGTAGACGACGTCGGCGGCGGCGATCGCGCCGATGTCGTGGCTGACCTCGACGCCGAGGCTGGCCGCGTCGCGCGGGATCAGGGTCGGCGGCCCGACCAGGGTGACCCGCGCGCCCATCAGGAGCAGGCCCTGGATGTTCGAGCGGGCGACCCGCGAGTGGGCGACGTCGCCGACGATGGCGACGTGGAGCGCGTCGAGCGATCCGCGCGCGGCCCGCATCGTGTAGAGGTCGAGCAGGCACTGGGTGGGGTGCTGGTGGCAGCCGTCGCCGGCGTTCACGACGTGGGCGGCGGTGGCCTCGGTCACCCGGGCGGCGGCGCCGACCGACGGGTGGCGGATCACGATCACGTCGGGGTCGTAGGCCGAGAGCGTCTGGACGGTGTCGCGCAGCGACTCGCCCTTGTCGACGCTCGACCCGGACGCCTTCAGGCTGACGACGTCGGCCGAGAGTCGCTTCGCGGCCAGCTCGAACGACGAGCTCGTGCGCGTCGAGGCCTCGAAGAAGACCGTCATCACCGTGCGCCCGCGCAGCGTCGGCACCTTCTTGCGGTCGCGGTGCATGACCGACTCGAAGCCGGCGGCGGTCGCGAGGATCCGCTCGACGTCGTCGCGGTCGAGGTCGGCGACCGAGATCAGGTGGCGGCGCTGTTGCGGCGGATTCGGGGGATAGAGCTCCACGATGCTCCTATTCCGGGTGGATGAGCACGACGCGGTCGACCTCGTCGACCTCGATCAGCTCGACGTTGACCCGCTCGCGGCGGGCGGTGGGCAGGTTCTTGCCGACGTAGTCGGGGCGGATCGGGAGCTCGCGGTGGCCGCGGTCGACCAGCACGGCCAGCTGCACCCGCTGCGGGCGCCCGTAGTCGAAGAGCGCCTCGATCGCCGACCGGATCGTCCGGCCCGTGTAGAGGACGTCGTCGACGATGACGACCGACTTGCCCTCGAGCGGGAAGTCGAGCCGGGTGGCCTTCACCACCGGCTGGGGATGGGCGCGCTGCTCGCCCGCCCGGACGGCGACGTCGTCGCGGTAGAAGGTGATGTCGAGCGCGCCGGTCGCGGGAGCGGCCCCGGCGAACTGCTCGATCAGGCCGCGCAGCCGCTGCGCGATGGTGACGCCGCGGGTGTAGATCCCGACGAGGGCGAGCGCCGAGATGTCGGGATGGCTCTCGACGATCTCGTGGGCGATGCGGCGGAGCGTGCGCTGGAGGTCGTCCTCGTTCAGCAGCACGCGTTCGGCCTCTGTGGTCGACATACAACTCCTTCCCGGCCTCACTGGGCGCGGACTTAAAGGTGGCACTCGGCCGTGGCACCGCTCGCGGCGCCGGGAGAGACCATACCAGCCTCCGCGGATGGACCGGCGTGGCCCCCGGTAGCGTTCCGGGCGTGGACGAGCTCCTCGCCGACCTGGCCCGCGCCCGGATCGGCGCGACGTTCAACCAGTACGCCGAGGCCGGACCGGACGACGTCGCCGGGGCCGCCGAGGTGCGGATCGCCAACCTGCGCGCCTACCTGGCCGACCGGGCCGGGGCCGACGTCGTCGCGCTGGGCGAGGCCGCCGGCTACCAGGGGATGCGCTGGTCGGGGATCGCGTTCACGTCCGAGCGCGACCTGGCCCGGTGGGGCGACCCGTACCGGCCGAGCTGCACGGCCCGGCGCTGGAGCGAGCCGTCGGGCACGATCGTGCATCGGGTGCTGGGCGAGCTCGGGGCCGAGCGGCGCGTGATCCTGTGGAACACGGTGCCGACCCACCCCCACCGTCCCGGCGAGCCGCTCTCGAACCGCCGCCCGAGCGTCTCCGAGGTCGAGGCGGGCGCCGCGTTCGCCCGCCGCCTGATCGAGCTCGTGCGGCCGGCGACGGTGGTCGCCGTCGGCCGGATCGCGGAGTCCGTCCTCGGCGCAGGGTGCGACCTACGTGCGTCACCCCGCCAACGGCGGCGGCGCGGCGTTCGCCGCCGGGATGCGCGAGATCCTCTCGTAGACGATGGGTCGAGAACCGGGGACTGTCCCCGTCAAACGGGGACAGTCCCCACTCATACGCGCGTGGCGGTGACGAGTGCCCATTCGAGCGAGTAGGCGAACGGGCCGCGGCCGCCCGCGACGTCGCGCTCGAGCCGGGCCAGGCCGTCGGCGTACTCGGCCGGGTCGAGCAGGTGCAGCGTCGAGATGTAGCGGCCGCGGACGCGCTCGAGGACGTCGTTCGGCTCCGCGTCCACCGGCTGGCTGATGCGCTCGATCGCGGCGTCGCCGAAGCCCGCCGCGCCCGCTTCCGCGGCGAGGACGCCGGGATCCGGGAAGCGGGCGCCGTCGATGGAGGCGATCGACGGGAAGTACGGGTTCAGGAAGAAGCGCTCGAAGTGCTCCATCGCGAACGTCGCGATCGCCAGCCGCCCGCCGGGCGCGAGCACGCGGGCGATCTCGGCGAGGGCGGCCGGCCTGTCGGGCAGCGTGTGGACGACCAGGTGCATGTGGGCGGCGTCGAACCAGCCGCCGGTGAACGGAAGCCGCTCGGCCGGCGCCTGCTTCCAGCCGATGCCCTGGACGTCCGGCCGCTCCCGGGCGCGGCGCAGCATCTCGGGCGAGGGGTCGACCCCCCACACCCGGCCGCCGCGCCGCGCCTTGGCGAACGCCGCGAACCGGCCGGTGCCGCAGCCGACGTCCACGAGACGGCGGAAGTCGCCGAGGACGGCGAGCGTCCGCTCGGACAGGTCCTCCCACGACCGGCCCGCCGGCCGCAGCCGGTCGTAGTCGGCGGCGAGCGGGTCGAAGTCGAGCGTCACCCGGCAGGGGCCGGCGCGGGCGCGGGCGGCGCGGCGGGCCGGTCGCTCTCGCGGACGAGCCGGGGACGGCCGCGCTCGGGCAGCGGCAGGTCGATCGCGTCGAAGTCGCGCGGCACGACGGTCTCGGCGAACTCCGCGCTCGCCTCGGCGGCGATCTCGCGGCCCAGGTACCGGGTGGAGATGTGGGTGAGCGCGAGCAGGTGCACGCCGGCTTCGCGCGCGAGCCGGGCCGCCTGCATCGCGGTCGTGTGTCCGGTCTCGGCCGCGCGGTCGCGCTCCTCGTCGAGGAAGGTCGCCTCGTGGATCAGGAGGTCGGCGCCGACCGCGGCGTCGAAGAGCGGCCGGCACGGGCGGGTGTCGCCGGAGAGCACGATCCGCCGTCCCGGCCGGCCCGGGCCGACGACGTCGGCGGCCGCGATGGTCTCGCCGGAGTCGAGCGTCACCGCCTCGCCGTGCTGGAGCCGGCCGAACATCGGCCCCTCGGGGACGCCCAGCCGGCGGGCGGCGTCGAGGTCGAATCGCCCCGGGCGCTCGTCCTCGACCAGCGCGTAGCCGAGGCTGCGGACGCCGTGGTCGGTCGCAAACGCGGCGATCCGGTAGCCGTCGTGCGGGAGCTCGTCGCCGGGCCGCAGCTCATCCAGCTCGAGCGGGAACGGCAGCCGTCCGATCACCGGGGCCATCGTCCCCATGAGCGCGCCGAGGCCGGCCGGCCCGTGCAGCCGAAGCGGCGTCTCGCGGCCCCGCAGCCCGAACGTCTTCAGGAGACCGGGCAGGCCCAGGAAGTGGTCGGCGTGACAGTGCGTGAGCAGGATCTCCTCGACGTCCACGAGCCCCGCGCCCGACCGCAGCATCTGCCGCTGCGTGCCCTCACCGCAGTCCACGAGGATGCGGTCGCCGCCGCGGCGGATGAGCGACGCGGCCAGCCCGCGCCGCGCCGTGGGCGCCGAGGCGGCCGTCCCCAGGAAGAGCACGCTCAGGTCCATCGCGTGATTGTACGGGCGGCCACCAGCCGCCGGTCTGCCGCAGATCGGCGCGCTCTGGATGTCTCAGGCCGGCTCGGCGTCGCAGTACGAGTCGAGCGGCCGGTCGTCGGCCGGATCGCCCATCACCGCGCGGGCGCGGCGCAGGAACACGTCGAGCCGGAACGGCGGCGGCTCGTTGCCGTCGACGACCAGCCGGAGCAGCCGCAGCGGCGCCGGTGCGGGCACGTCTGCCTCGACCGGCGCCCGCCGGGCCGCCCGCCACTCGTCCAGCGAGACCACCGTCGCCCCCGGCGCCGGCGCCAGCGCGATGTGCGGGGCCGCGCTCACGGCAGCACCAGCACCTGGCCGGCGGCGATGCCGGCGTCGTGGAGGTCGTTCGCCTGCTCGATCCGGTAGACGGCGTCACGCGGGTCGGACGAGGGGTATGCCCGAAGCGCGATCGACCACAGCGTCTCCCCCGCCTGCACCGCATGATGGCGCGGATGGGAGGCTCCGCGGCTGCTCGGTGCGGCGTAGCTCATGACCAGCGCGAGCAGCACCGCGCTCGCGGCCAGGAGCGTCAGCAGGCGGCGGATGTCGACGTGAGGCGAACATGTGTTCGATGATGGTAGCGAACAGGTGTTCGGTTGTCAAGGACGGCTGTTCGGCGGCGTGCGGACAGGGCTCACGGCGCCCGTTAGGGTGGCGCCGTGCTCCGCCTCGCCCGCCGCAGCCTGCCTCCTCGACGGCCCGCCGTGCATGATGGGCATCGTCAACGTGACGCCGGACTCGTTCTACGACCGCGGCGCCACGGCGGCGCCCGAGCCCGCCGTCGCCCGCGGCGTCGAGCTCGTCCGCGCCGGGGCCGGCATCGTCGACGTCGGCGGGATGACCGCGCAGCCGGGACGCGCCCTCACCGAGGACGAGGAGATCGCCCGGATCGAGGGCGTCGTCACGGCGCTCCGCGCGCAGCTCGACGTGCCGATCTCGATCGACACCTACCGCGCCCGGGTGGCCGACGCGGCCCTGCGCGCCGGCGCCGACATCGTGAACGACCACACCGGGCTGTCCGATCCGGAGATGGCGGCCACGATCGCGGCCCACCGCGCCGGCCTCGTCGTCACCCACCTCTCCCTCGAGCCGAAGCAGGTGCAGGACCGCCGCCACGCCGTCTCGGTCGACGACATCGCGGACTTCCTCGTCACGCGCGCGGAGGCCGCCCGCGCCGCCGGGGTCGATGCCGCCTCGATCCTGGTCGATCCCGGCCTCGGGTTCGGGAAGGACACCGCGACCGACCTGCGCACGCTGGCCGAGCTCCCCCGCCTTGCCGACCTCGGCTATCCGCTCCTGCTGGCGCCGTCACACAAGGAGGTCACGGCCGAGCCGCTCGGGCTGGCCGAGTCGTCGCTGGAGGGCACGGCGGCGGTCGTCGCCGTCGCCGCCTACCTGGGCGCGGCGGTGCTGCGCGTCCACGACCTGCCGTTCATGGCGCACGTGGCCCGGATGGCGTGGCTGGTGCGGGATCAGGCCGCGGGCGCGACGAGCTCTTCGGCGAAGAACGAGGGCAGGAAGGCCCCGTCGCGGTAGATGACCTCGCCGTCGGCGTGGATCTCGCCGCCCGTGCGCAGGTCGCAGACCATGTCCCAGTGCAGGCCGGAGCGGTTGACGCTGCCCGTGTCGGGATAGCCCGCGCCGAGCGCCATGTGGCACGTGCCGCCGATCTTCTCGTCGAAGAGGATCTGGCGGGTGAAGTCGGTGACCATGTAGTTCGTGCCGATCGCGAACTCGCCCAGGATCGAGGCGCCCGCGTCCATCGCCAGCATCTGCTTCAGGTAGTCGCCGCCCGCCGCCGCCTCCGAGTGCACCACGCGGCCGTCCTCGAAGCGCAGGCGCACGTCCTGCACCTCGCGGCCGCCCATGACGGCCGGGAACGAGAAGCGCACCTTCGCCCGAGGTCTCCGACTCGAGCGGCCCGGTGAAGATCTCGCCGTCGGGGAAGTTGCGCAGGCCCTGGGAGGCGACCCACGAGCGCCCGCCGACGCCGACGGTGAGGTCGGTGTCCTCGCCGACGACGCGCAGCGTCTGCATCTGGGCCATCTTGTCGGCCAGGGCCCGCAGCTTGACGGCGTACTCGCGCCAGGCCGCGGCCGGGTCGTCCAGATGCAGCCACCCGGCCCGGTAGACGAAGTCGGCGTAGGCGTCGATCGACATGTCGGCGTCCTGGGCGAAGGCGTCGCACGGGTACGCCGTGACGCACCAGCGCAGCTCGCCCGCGGCCGAGCGCTCCAGGAACCGGCCCATCAGCGGCTGGGCGGCGGCCGAACGGCGGGCCAGCTTGGCGGGGTCGATGCCCGAGAGCTCGCGCGTGTTCCAGGCGCCGATGATGGCGATGCGGGCGTCGATCGCCTCCATCTCCTCGAGCGTGGCCGGCGGCAGGTGGTCGAGCTGGGCGTCGCTCGCAGCCGCGAGGTAGGCCTCGTCCACGCCCTGCACCGACGCGCGCACGTGCGGGATCGCCCCCGCGGCCACCACCGCACGGACGATCTCGACGATCAGGGGCTCGGCCAGCTCCGGCCCCTGGATCATGACGACGTCGCCCTCCTGCACGCCGGTGGAGTAGTTGACGACCACGTCGGCCAGCCGGCGCACGCGGGGGTCGGTCACAGGAACTGCCCGTCGCGGTAGATGACCTCGCCGTCGGCGTGCACCTCGCCGCCCGTGCGCAGGTCGCAGACCATGTCCCAGTGCAGGCCGGAGCGGTTGCTGCCACCGGCCTCCGGGAACGCCATGCCGAGGGCGACGTGGCACGTGCCGCCGATCTTCTCGTCGAAGAGCGTGTCGCGTGTGCCCGTGCGGATCTCCTCGTTCATGCCGAACGCCACCTCGCCCAGGTAGCGGGCGCCCTCGTCCATGTCGAGCATCTGGCTGAGGAAGCGGCCGCCCTTGGTGGCCTCCTCGCGCACGACCTTGCCCCCCTCGAACCACAGCCGGACGCCGGCGACGTCGTTGCCGTTGTACGGGGCGTCGAGGCTGAAGGCGATGTGGCCCTTCGTGGCCGCCTCGACGGGGCTCGTGTAGACCTCGCCGTCGGGGAAGTTCTGGTGGCCGTCGGCGTTCATCCACTTGCGGTCGGAGACGTCGATCGTGAGGTCGGTGTCCTCGCCGACGATGCGCAGCTGCCGCACCTGCTCGAGCCGCTTGGCGATCCCGTCCTGGCGCTCGGACTGCGCCCGCCAGAACGCGATCGGGTCGGGATCCTCGAGGTGCCCCGCCGAGTAGACGAAGTCCTCCCACTCGGTCAGCGACATCCCCGCCTCCTGCGCCGCGGCGTCGCACGGGAACGCCGTGCCGCACCAGCGCACCTCGCCCTCGGCCTCGCGCTCGAAGAAGCGTTCGAAGAGCTCACGGGTGGCCGCCGACCGGATCGCCTGCCGGTCGGGGCCGATGCCGCTGGCATAGCGGTTGTTGCGCTGCGCCCAGATGCTGAGCGCGCGGGTCGGCGTCTCGATCTCGATCCGGTCGAGCTTCGTGACCGTGCGCAGCTGCTCGTCGCTCGCCTCGGACAGGAAGGCCGCCTGGGCGCGCTCGAGCCGCGGCCGCACCATCGGGTGGCCGCCCAGCTCGGTGACCGTGCGCACCACCTCGACGAACAGCGGCTGCGCCAGCGCCGGCCCGTCGATCAGGACGGTGTCACCCTCGCCGACCTCGAGCGAGTAGCGGCACAGCAGGTCCGCCAGCGTGGTCAGTCGGGGGTCGCGCACCGGGGCGGGATACTAGCCACGGTTCGCTTCGGGTGGTGAATGTCCGGAGAACTCAGCGGGACGAGAGCACGGCGTCCAGGATCCGCCCGGCCCCGAACCGCACCGGATCGTCCGCCACGAGGCCGGTATCGCGCTCGGTCTGGGCGATGGCGGCGCGGGCCGCCTCCTCGTCGATCCGGTTCGTCTTCAGGGCCACCGCGACGACGGGGGCCGGGCGCACGTGCCGCGCCATCCGCACCTGGTCGTCGATCAGCTCGGCCAGGTCGCGGATGGGATAGCGGGGGTCGCCGTCGATCAGCTCGCGGCCGGGCTCGTGCACGAACACCATGGCGTGCGGCGCGGAGCCGTGCAGGAGGCCGAGCGTGACGCCCGAGTAGAACGGGTGGTTGAGCGACCCCTGGCCCTCGATCCAGAGAATGGCGCCGTCGCCGCCGCGGGCGTGGCCCTCGACGACGAGCTGCTCCGCCGCGCCGGCGACGAAGTCGGAGACGACCTGGTCGACGGCGATCCCCCAGCCGGCGATCGCGATGCCCGTCTGGCCGGTCGGCACGAAGACCGAGCCGAGGCCGCGGCGGCGCGTCTCGCGGTCGAGCTCGAGGCACACGGTCATCTTCCCGAGGGCGCAGTCCGACCCGACCGTGAGGACGACGTGCGCCTTCGTCTCCAGGTTCGCCCCGGTCGGGACGTCAAGGCCGTCGGGCACCTTGCGCAGATCGCGCACCGAGACGCCCTTGCTCGCGGCGGCGCCCGCGATCTCGGCATCGTCGGAGAGGAACTCGTGCAGGCCGCTCTCGACGTCGAGCCCGAGCTCGATCGAGCGCAGGATGCTGCGCCGGAAGACCGGCGGCAGGTGGCCGCCCGCGGGCGCGACGCCGACCAGGAGGGTCGTCGGCCCGAGCGCCATGGCGGCATCGATGTCGGCCACGACCGGGACGTCCGACTCGAGCCCCGGCACGTGCTCGGACGCCGACGTGCCGGCGCGGCTCGAGTCGACCACGGCGACAGTGGGCGGCTCGGCGTAGCGCATCACGCCGGTGGCCGTCTTCGCGTCCTCGTCGAAGCACCCCTCGGCGAGGACGGCGTACCGCTTGGTGCTCACGGCCACGGCTCCAGCGGCGTCACGCCGAGCCCGGGCCCGTCGCCGGGCACGACCCGGCCGTCCACGAGCCGGAGGCCGGTGTGGCTGTCGTTCTTGTTCAGCAGGTGGCCGTCGAGGTCGACGACGTCGACGAGCGGCGAGATCTGCGCCGCCTGGGCGATCCCGAGCGACGACTCGTTCATGCAGCCCAGCATCACCCTGAGGCCGAGGCCGCGGGCGGCGTGGATCATGCGCACGGCCTCGCGGATGCCGCCCGACTTCGTGAGCTTGATGTTCACGCCGTCGGCGATCTCGGCGCAGCTGGCCACGTCGGGGAGCGTGTGGCAGCTCTCGTCGAGGACGATCGGGATCGAGAGCGAGCTGTCGTGCAGGCGGCAGTAGCCGGAGCGCTCCCTCGCCGGCAGCGGCTGCTCGATCAGCTCCACGCCGAGCGCCTCGAGCTCGGGCACCAGCTCGACCGTCGAGTGCACCGTCCAGGCCTCGTTCGCGTCGACCCGGATCAGCGAGTCGGGCGCCTCCGCGCGAACCGTGCGCACACGCTCCAGGTCGGCCGGCCCGCCGACCTTGATCTTGAGCGCGTGGTAGGCCGATGCGGCGGCGGCCCGCCGGGCCGTGCCCTCCACCGTGTCGATCGAGATCGTGTAGCTGGTCGGCGGCGGGGCCGGATCGAGGCCGAGGATGCGCCAGAGCGGCTGGCCGCAGATCTTCCCCAGCAGGTCGTGCAGCGCCCCGTCGACGGCGCACTTGGCGGCCATCTCGCCGGGGATCTCGCCGACGCGGCCGAGGATCGCCCCGATCGCGAGCGGGTCGTCGCCGAGGAGGGGCTCGACCCGGCCGAGGAAGCCCATCGCGCTCTCGATCGACTCGTCGTAGTGGTTGTCGGGCGCGCCCTCGCCGTAGCCGACGAGGTCGCCGTGGCGGATCGCGACCTGCACGACCTCGGAGCTCGTGTCGGCGCTGCGGGAGATGACGAACGGCTCGGAGTATTCGAGCTCGAATACGCGGCAGGAGAGCTCCACGCGCACCAGCGTATCCGACCTGCGGGCTCTGCGATGATGGGTGGATGGCGGCCGCGATCCGAGACGTCGCCGAGGGGCTGTGGGCCTGGCGGGTGGACCATCCGGACTGGCACCCGGGGGCCGGCTGGCCGCGCGCCGTCACCTCCACGTGCGTCGACTCGGGCGGGGTCGTGACGGTCGTCGATCCGCTCGATCCCGGCGCGGACGCCGGTGAGGTCTGGGCGCGGCTGGACGCACGGCCGCCGAGCGCCGCGGCGATCCTGAAGCCCGACCACGTCCGCGACGTCGACCTGTTCGTGCGCCGGTACGGCGTGCGCGGGTACGGGCCGTACCTGTTCTGGCGCGGGAACATCCCCGAGGCCGAGCTGGAAGGGATCGAGCCCGGCAGCGAGCTGCCCGGAGGGCTCGTCGCGCTCCACGACGGGCGCGGGCGCAACGAGACGCCGCTGTGGCTGCCCGAGCAGCGGGCGCTCGTGTTCGCCGATGCCCTGACCGAGCGCGGCGGCGAGCTGCTCGTCTGGGGCACGCCGTGGCACGAGGAGCGGGTGCTCCCGGCCCTCCGGGCGATGCTCGAGCTGCCCTTCGAGCACGTGATCGTCTCGCACGGCGAGCCGGTGCACGACCGGGCCGCCTTCGAGCGCGCGCTGACGCTGCCGCCGTTCACCGAGTGACGACCCGGTAGAATCCGCCCCCTGCAGACGCGCCTGTAGCTCAGGGGATAGAGCGTGCGCCTCCGGAGCGCAAGGCCGTAGGTTCGATTCCTACCAGGCGCATATATCTCTGCCCGCCTCATCGTCGCTCAAATGTGCTCGGCCAGGCAGGATCGGCTCGGGTAGGCCACAAACGGCACCTCGCCCGCTCTGGCCGCCTTATCGTCGCTCAAATGTGCTCGGCCAGGCGGGATCGGCTCGGTTAGGCGACAAACGGCACCTCGCCCGATGGATGCCGGCTTGCCGGAGGGCGAGCCGGCATCCGGTGGATCGCCGACCCCGACGCCGACACCCTCAAACTCCGAGCCGGCGACCACGCCCTCATCATCGAGCGGTGTGAGTACCGCATCGACCGCACCACCGGCGTGGTCGAGGTGCGCGACTACACCGACCCGCGCTCGATGCGCTACCAACGCTCTGACCCGCGCCGGCCGGGGCAACCCTTTTTCTCGCCCTCGTCCGACCTCGACGGCGGCGAGGTCGCCTAGCCGTGGCCGAGGGTCGCTGCGCGTCTCCCCGTACGCGTACACGATCACAATGGGTAATACCACCCATCCGTTCGGTTCCGCTCAAGTTACTGGCCCTTTTGTTCGAATGGAAGCGAGGCGAGTTGATTTGAGTTGAAGTAGGTAGTGGAGGACTCCGGCTCGGCTGCCCGGCACCGATGAGCCAGGCCAACACCCACGAGCCCAGGAGGGCAACTCCATGAAACGCCGCATCACCCTCATCACCGCCGCGGTGGTCGCCGCTTGCGCGGTGCTCCCATCGGTCGCCTCGGCGGCCACCACCTCGACGCTCACCGCCTCGCCGGCCTCGGTCGACTTCGGCACCAGGTCGACCACCGCACCCACCGGCCACTCGGCCACCGTGACCAACACCGGTCACCAACCCGGTGCGCTCACCACCGCTCACCTCCGACCCGGCGGCGGTCGCCATGCCGTTCACCACGTGCGTGACACCTGCTCGGGCCGCCTCATCGCCGGCCGGCGCGACCTGCAAGCTTCGGGGTCTACGTTCGACGCCGGTTGGGCTCGGCTACGGGCCATATGCACGGTGCCCTCACCATGCACCGGCACCGATTGACCGTGACCGCCGAGCGACACGGCCTACGTCAGCGTGCCCCTCACCGGCACGGCGGTCGACCGCCCTGCCGGTCATGCACCTCGCGTCGAGCGCGGTGAGCCGGGCGAGCTTCTACCCGCTCGTGCAAGACCGCTACCTCGACGTGACCCGCTACTCGGCGAGCTTCACCGAGCCGGCCACCGGCAAGGTGCAGGTGCTCAACTCGGTCGGCCGCGTGGTCAAGGCCTGGCCGTTCACCAACTCGCACCTCGGTCGCCGAGGATTGGCGCGGCCGCTCGACGCTCGGCACCAAGGTCAAGCCGGGCACCTACCGCTTCCGGGTCATCGCTCACGGCGTCGCCGGCACGAGCACCGGCTCGGTCTCGGGCGGCATCCGCTCGACGGTGGTACGCACCGGATGGCGAGCCGTGCATCACGCCATCGACCGCACCGGCGTCAACACCACGAGCCGGCACCGCTCGCTCATCGTGCTTCTTCGACACGTGGGACTGGCCGACGCTTGAGCTTGACTCGTGGGGCGGCACCTGCACCGCCACGTGGCGGGTCGGCGTGCCGAACAACGCCTACGGGGTGAGCTACTCGATGCGCGCCAACCGCGACGCCGGGGCCGACCTACATGGCCCGAAGACCCACACCGCGGTGCGCACCTCTTGGGGCGTGCTCTTCACCGCCTCGACCGGCGATTGGGCCGCGCTCGACGTGCACGGGGTGCATGTCGGCTACTGGACCAAGCACCGCATCTAGCGAAACGGGGCACAACGCCCCGTCGGCGAGACCTGGCCGCCTCGCCCTGATGAGCTAGGCCATACACCCACGACCCCGAGGAGGGCAACCGGGGCACGAGGCCCCGTTTCGCCTACGGGCGGGTGTTGGCCTCGATGCGGAAGAGCACCACCGCCGATCGTGAAGCAGATCGCCGCGTACCCCGGCGACATCGTGTCGGTCGACACCTACCCCACCGCCCAGCACCCTGCCGAGATGGGCGCCAAAGTCGCCCTCATGCACCGGGCCGCGCACGGCCGCCGAGTGTGCGCCGCGCTCCAGGTATACAACCGCAGCAACTCCACGAGACCACGTGTAGACGACCGCCAACCCGACGGCACCCGATCACCACCTCGGCCATCGCCGGCTCATCGTCGGCCAAGGCCACCTCGGTCATCCGCATCACCATCACCGACACCGGCGATGCGCTCGGCCAGGTCCGGCTTGACCTGTCGCTCGACGCCGCCGCTTCCTCGCCCAAGCCCTGCTCGGCTCGGCCGGCGACGCCGAAAAGGCGGCGTGATAACCGAGCCCCAAAAGCGTTGGTACTGGCGCTGCTCGTGCGGTGCGCACAGTCGCTCGGACGGATCGCTGATCCAGTCCGACGCCGAGTGGCTCGCCGAACGGGGCACAACGCCCCGTCGGCGAGACCTGGCCGCCTCGCCCTGATGAGCTGGCCATACACCCACGACCCGGTCAATCGGCGCTGATGAGCCAGGCCAGCGGTCGCGGCGCTCGGTTCCTACCAGGCGCCTTTGGGCAGTCCGGGCGATTCGGCTCAACGCCCGCGAAAACCCTCGTGGTTGAGGTGAAAGTCGGCACAGGCGCGCTCCATGCCGATAGCCTTTTCGTGTGACACGACCACCGCCTGACCCGGCGCGGGGCGCGGAAGCGGCCAGGAAAACTCAGATGCTTGGGCGTCAAGGGCATCCTCATCGAGGCTGCAGAGCTGGGTTACATCACGCAAGTGACGTGCAGGATGCCCGAGTGCTTCTGTCCCGAGGAGCTGGGCGGTGCTCGGTACTTCGAACCTGTCACTGACGAGCTGACCGACTGGATGCCGACCCACGAGCATTTCCCACGGCCAAAGCGAGCCGGCGGCCATCGAAGTCCCGACAATGCCGTGCTTGCGCACCGCCTGTGCAACAGGATCGACTATTCGATATCCATCGGGCGGCCATACGCGAGAGATCTCGAGCGGGTCAGGAAAGCTCGCGAGGCGGCCGCCCGGAGGTCGTTTGTCGACCACGATGATCCACCACGGACAGGGGAGGGACCTGTGATCGCGCGGATCTGGCGGGGCGCGGTGCGCCCAGGAGATGCGGACGAGTACGCCGCCTACGTTCGGGACACGGGCGTCGACCAGTACAAGTCGACGCCGGGGAACCGGGGGGCATGGATCCTCCGCCGGCCTGCGGGGGACATGACGGAGATCGTCGCGTTCTCGCTCTGGGAGAGCATGGACGCCGTCCGCGCGTTCGCCGGCGATGACCCGTCACGGGCGGTCTACTACCCCGAGGACGATCGCTTCCTGGTCGAGCGCAGCGACGTCGTCGAGCACTACGAGGCCGACTGATCCGACGCGACGGCGCCCACGGCGAGGCTCGCGAAAGGGAGGCGCGCGCTCGGGTGATACGGGCGCAGCGCTGAACAGGCCGCAATACCCGTCAGGCGTCGTGCGTCCGCCGCAGCCCGCCGCGCAGCCCCGACCACCATCGCTGCACGCCGGCCAGGTACGCCTCCATGCCGGCGGGCGCGAACGCCTCGGTCGCGGCCAGCGCGTCGCTGATCCACAGCGTCTCGTCCTCCGGGTCGAGCGCCTCGACGGCGTCCACCGGCACTTCGAGCACGCGCGTGCGGAACGTCCCGCTCAGCGCGAACACGGCGTCGGGGCGGTCGTGGGCCGACCCGTAGCGGACGTACTCCACCACCCCCACGCGGCGCTCGCCTGCGCGGACGTCGAATCCCTCGCAGTGCCCGAGCCAGTACTCGCGATCCTCGGCCATGGTGCCTCCCAGTCGCCCCGTGGGCTGCACTCCGAAGAGTACCCCCGCCGGCGCCTCTGCCTACTGCTCCACGGTCACAATTCGCAGACCCCGGCGGCGGATGCCGCGGATGATCCGGGGGAGGGCCTTGATCGTGGCCGTCCGGTCGCCGCCGCCGTCGTGCATGATCACGATCGAGCCCGCGTGGACGTGCGAGAGCACCGAGCGGACGATGCCCTTCGCGGTGCGCCCCGGCGCCCAGTCGCGCGGGTCGACGGACCAGAGCACCACCCGGCAGCCGAGGCTGGACGCGATCGCGACGACGCGATCCGACCAGCCCCCGCCCGGCGGCCGGAACAGGGTCGGGTGGACGCCCTCGGCGATCAGCGTGCGCCGGGCGAGCGCGATCTGCGCGCGCACGACGCCCGGGCGCTGCTCGCCGAACGGCGGCGTCAGCGGGTGGCTCCAGGAGTGGTCCTCGACGAAGACGCCATGCTGGCGCCGCTCCGCCGCGATGATCCCGGGGAAGTGCTCGGCGAGGTTCCCGACGGTGAAGAACGTCGCCCGTGCGTGGAACCGGCGCAGGATGGCGAGGATCCGCACCGTCTGCCCCGGCCACGGCCCGTCGTCGAACGTGAGCGCGACCGCCTGCGGCACCCGCGGCGGGCCGGTCGGCCGAAACGCGGTCGAGGCCACCTTGCCCGAGATGTTGCCCCGCACCGTCACCTCGACTCCGGGCACGCGGCCGAGCGTGTACTCCGGGTCGGCCGGCTCGCCGCCGGGGACGGGGACGCGGCGCACGGTCACCGGCTCGGTGCGGTCGGGGCCGGGCACGAGCCGGAGGCGGTCGCCGGAGCGCAGCGGCTCTCCGCCGGGGAGCGGCGCGCCGTTGACGAGCACCCGGCCGGGGTAGCGGCCGGCGGCGATCGTCACACCGCCGACGTCGACCAGGTCGCCCGGGCGTGGCCGGAGGTCGAGGTCGCGGATCGCGTCGGCGAGCGTCGAGTGCGCAACCGCCTGGCGCGTCGCGCCGTCGACGCGAAGCTGGAGCGGCGGCGGCTGGTCGGCGACCGTCGGCGCCCGCCATCCCGCGGCCACCAGCACGACGCAGACCAGCGCCACCCGCGATCCGATGCGACCGATCCGTGCCATCCCTGCATGGTGCCCTACCCGGTCCGGGCGGATCTGCGTCCGGCGCGTGTCAGGTGTGTCACGGAGCGCCGGCGGCCCGCAGCGCGCGGAACCGCTCGGTGACGGCCTCGGTGAGCCGCTCCGGGCTCGAGTCGACGGTGTGGACACCGCGCCGGCGGATCCCCGCCAGCGCCGCCCCCCGGTCCTCGATCACCTGGGTCGCCACGCCGCGCTCGTAGAGCGTCCCGGCGTCGATCACGGGCTGGGCCGCGAGCTCCGTCAGCTCGGCGTCGCGGATCGACGCGAACACGACGGTGTGCCGGCGTGCGAGCGTGCCGAGCAGGGCGGCGAGGCGGTCGTCCGCCTGCGCGTAGAGCGCGTCGGAGAAGACGACGACGAGCGCGCGGCGGCGGGACATGCGCACGAGGGCCGCGAGGCACGTGCGCCAGTCCGGCTCGACGAGGTCCGGCTCGAGCGGCGCGACCGTGTCGACGACGCGGCGCAGCTGTCCGGGCCGGGCCGACGGCGCCAGCGTCGCCAGCGGCCGGCCCGAGAACGCGACCAGGCCGACCGCATCGCCGAACTCGCGGGCGACGGCGGCCAGCATCACGGCCGCGTTCACGGAGCGGTCGATCTTCCCCAGGCCCGTCGCCGCCGGCGCCGTGCATGAGCCGGCCCGCCTCGAGGGCGAGGATGAGCGTCTGCCCCCGCTCCGGCTGGTGCTGGGCGACGACGGGCCGGCCGCGGCGGGCGGTCGCCTTCCAGGCGATGCGGCGGTACTCGTCGCCGCGGACGTACTCGCGCAGGCTCTCGAACTCGCGCGCGGTCGTCTCCCCGCGGATCAGCCGCTCCCCGGCCGGCCGCCGCCCCGGCGGGAGCAGGGCCGCGTCGCGCAGCTGGAGCACGTCCGGCCACGCGACCGCCTCCACCGCCGTCTCGGGGTGGCTGCGCTCGCGGAAGGCGACGCCGAGCGGGCCGAGCACGCGCACGTCGGCGGCCGCGAAGCGCACGGGGCCGCGCCGGCGCGGCACGGCCTGCACGACGAGGATGCGCTCCTCGCCGGCGCCGAGGTCGAGGTCGATGCGGTCAGGCGCGAGGCCGACGCCGGCCGGGGCCGCGTCTGCGACCGTCACGCGCCGCGCCGGCCCGGAGTTCCGGATCACCAGCGGCACCGGGTTCTCGCGGCCGATCGAGAGCGGCGGCGGCGCCTCCCGCTCGAGCGCGATCTGGCCGGGGTCGGCAGCCAGCCAGTCGGCGACCACGATCCCGGCGGCGAGCGCGTTCGCGATCACGAAGCCAAGCGCGGCCTGGCCGGCGGCCGCCGCCAGCAGGGTGACGACGCCGGCGGCTGCGAAGAGGCCCAGGCCGCGGAGGGTGATCACCGCGGCACGGGCACGGCCGCGAGCGCCGACGCGATCACGTCGTCGGGCGAGCGGCCGCCGAGCTCGGCGTCGGCCGACAGCACGATCCGGTGGCGCAAGCACGGCGGGCGCCAGCGACTGGAGGTCGTCCGGCGTGACGAAGTCGGCCACGCGGGCGGCGGCCATCACCTTGGCGGCGAGCACGAGCGCGATCGCGCCGCGCGGGCTGGGCCCGACGATCACGTCCGGCGATGCCCGCAGCCACGCCGACACCTCTGCGACGTAGCCGAGCACGTCGTCGTGGACGACCACCGCCGCGGCCTCCTCCTGCATCGCGAGCGCCTCGGCCGGCGAGATGATCGGCTCGACGGCGCCGAGGGCGCGATCGAGCTCGCGCGGCCGGAACCCGGCCTGGTAGCGGCGCAGGATCTCGGTCTCGGCGGCGGGATCGGGATAGCCGAGCAGGAGCTTCAGGAGAAAGCGGTCGAGCTGCGCCTCGGGCAGCTGGTAGGTGCCCTCGAACTCGATCGGGTTCTGGGTCGCGCAGACGACGAACGGACGCGGCAGGTCGAGCGTCTCGCCCTCGATCGTCACCCGCCCCTCCTCCATCGCCTCGAGCAGGGCGGCCTGCGTCTTCGGCGGCGTCCGGTTGATCTCGTCGGCGAGGATCAGCGACGCGAACACCGGCCCGCGGCGGAGCTCGAACGTGCCGTCGGAGGGCCGGTAGACGAGCGTCCCGGTAAGGTCGGCCGGCATCAGGTCGGGCGTGAACTGGATGCGGGCGAAGTCGAGGCCGGCGATGCGGGCGAGCGTGCGCGCGAGCAGCGTCTTCGCGGTGCCCGGCGGGCCCTCGAGCAGGACGTGGCCCTCGAGCACGAGCGCCGCCAGCAGCCCGTCGATGGTCTCGTCGTTGCCGACGACGACGCGGTGAAGCGCGTCCCTGCCCCGCCCGAAGAAGTCAGCGATCGCCACCGGTCACCCTCCTCGTGATCTCCTCGATGCGGGCACATGCTCGCACGGCGACCCCCGGGGACGCGGCGGACTCGAGCTGGACGAGCGCGCCCTCGGCCGGTTCCGCCAGGCCGCCCAGGCGGGCCCGGTAGGCGTCCGCGAGCGGTCCGGTCGCCGCGGCCAGGCGCCCGGCCGAGCGGTGCATCCCCGCCAGCGACCGGACGAGCTCGACCGTCGTCCGGGTCGTCGTGCCCGAATCGGGTGCCACGGGACCGAGGCGGCGGGCTGCGGCCAGGGCGGCCAGGATCGCGATCGCCGCGACCTCGAGGATCTCGAGCTGCACCCACCGCGGCAGGAACGCCAGCGAGCCGAGCGTCGGCGAGCCGCCCTGGTGGAACGCGTCGACGCCGACGGCGCCGCCCCCGGCGGCCTCGGCGAGCGGAAGCGCGATCGCCAGGCCGTCGCCGTCGATGCCGGCGTTCGTCAGCAGGCGCGGCTGGGAGACCGCGAAGACGCTCCCCCTCCCCACCGGCACGAGCGCCGCGGCGGCCGCATCGCGGTCGCCGATGAGGGCGACGGCCCGGCGTGGAAGCGGGCCGAAGGTGGCCGCCGCGGCCACTCCATCCGCGGAGAGGCCGGGGAACGCGTGCCGGCCCGCGGCGGTCGGACGCGCATCGGCGGGCGGGCCGAACCTCAGGCCCAGCGCCTCGGTGAGCGGGTTGCGGTGATCGGTCGCGAGCAGGAGGACGGCGCCGGCACGGATCGACCGCACCCACGCCGCCGCCTCGTCGTGGCTGAACGAGCGCGGCTCTACCGTGACGATCAGCCCGTGGTCGGGGATCGTCGGCGAGAGCCGCTCGTCGACGCCGAAGCCGGAGGCGCGCAGGCCCGCGCCGAGCCCGGACAGGCCCAGCCTCCCGTGGCCGTCGAGGCGGTACGGCGGCCCGGCGGTGCGCGGCGACTGGACGAGCAGGCCGATGCCGGCGGCGGCGACCGCCAGCAGGGCCGCGCCGATCCAGACGTCCCGCGAGCGCCTCACGCGAGCATCGCCTGGGCCAGCGCGTCGGCGTGGCGGACGTCGTCGGCGGCGACCGGCGCGTCGCCGTAGACGGCGTCCTCGAAGAGCCGGGTGCAGTCGGCGAGGGCGCTCGCCTGGGGCGATGTGGCGCCGAGGGCGCGGACGAACGCCCAGTTCGTGCGGCCGGGCCGGTGCCGCCATCCGCGCCTGCGGCCGAGCTCGCCGAGCGCGCCGGCGTAGAGCATCCGCAGCGCGGCACGAGGGTCGGCGTCCGCCAGCCGCAGCGCCTCCGCGCGGGTCGCCGCATAGCCCGCGACGGCCGGCTCGTGCCCGCCCTCCGGCGACGCTCCGCGCCCTCTCCGCGGCAGCATCCGCACGACGAGCGCCACGGCGCCCGCCACCAGCAGCGCCAGCGCACCGAGCCGGATCAGCCCGGCGATCGAGGAGGCGTGCAGGCCGAGGCCCGACCCGAGGTGTTCGCCCAGCCAGCGCAGGAACCGGCCCAGCAGGCTGGGGCCGCCGCCGTGCGACGGGTGGTAGAAGGTCGCCCGGGCCGCGGCGCGGGCGTGGTCGAGGCCCGGCCCGACGCGGTCGGCCGCCGCCCCGACCCGCGCCAGCTCGGCGGGCGCCGTCAGCGATGCGCCCCGGCGAGGGGGGCGGCGGGCAGCGCGTCGAGCATCGCAGCGATGTCGGAGCCGTCGTGGCGCATGCGCAGGTCGAAGTAGAGCAGGGCCATCAGCAGGGCGGCGACGGGGGCCACCAGCACGCGCGCCGTGATCGTCAGCGCGTCGCCGACCGCGGTCGTCGCCGCGACGTGGAGGCCGAACTGGCTCGCCGCCGCGGTCGGGGCGGCGGCGAGCACGCCCGTGGCGACACCGGTGATCATCGTGCCGAGGATCAGGTAGCCGAGCACGCGCCAGTACGAGCCCTGGACGAGGGTCCGGCTGCGGCCCATGGCCGCGAAGAACGTGCGCCGCTCGGCGACCACCACCTGGCCGACGAGCTGGAACCACACGATCAGGAGCAGGAACGGGACGAACAAGAGGACGATCGAGAGCCCGGCGAGCAGGTAGGCGAGCCCGACCGAGAGCACCAGCCCGCCCAGCATCGGCGCCAGTCGCCGCCACACGGTTGTCACGGTCGGGTCGACGCCGGTGCGCACGTCCGTGACGATCAGCGTCGCCACGCCCGGGTTCACGCCCGCCAGCACCGCGGTCTGCAGGAACACGCCGATCAGCCCCCACGGCCGCGGCGCCAGGCTGAGCAGCCCGAGCGGCACGACGGCGACGGCCATCGCCACCGCCAGGGAGACGAAGTGCCGGCGGTAGATCAGGAGGGCGAGGTCGAGCGCACGGCCGATGTCCAGAGGGCGCTGTGGCGGCATGCTCATCCCCTGGCCTGCCCCGGCAGCGTCTGGGTCGCCGCGCGGATGACGTACTCCTCCTCGCCCATCCCCTGGGGGCGCGGCCAGAACGGCTCGATCCGCTCGCAGATCCGTGCGGCGAGCGCCGCGCGCGGCTCCGGGTCGATCTGCCCGGCCCGGCGGCGATAGGCGACCGCCACGGCCATGAGTTCGGCCGGGATCGGGTCGCGCTCGGCGTCGGCGACGGCGGCGGTGAACGTGCCCGCGAACCCCGCGGCCGCGTCGCCCTCGGCGAGGCGGACGACGATCGTGCCGGCGGCCATGTCGCCCAGGCGGCGGCAGTCCCGCGACACCATCGCGCAGATCCCGCCGACGACGTAGCCGACCGGCAGGAAGTCGATGATCCGGACCAGGTTGCGCACGGCCGACTCCTGCAGGGCCACGGGCTCGCCGGTCGCGCAGATGACGCGCAGCCGCAGGGCGGCCTTGCCGGGCGTCGACCCGCGCCGCAGCCACTCGAGCAGCAGGAAGTAGCCGACCGGCGTGAGCGTCGCCCCGCCGATGGCCACCGCGATCGCGATCGGCCCCGAGACGGCGCCGGCCGCGGTGAAGAGCCCGAACAGGATGCCGAACACGATCAGCGCGTCGATCGCCTGCGCCAGCATGCGGCTGCCGACCCCCGCCAGCTCGTAGGCGACGGTCACGCGCTCGGGGGTGGAGATCTCGATCCGGTGGTCCAGCATCGCCCTTGGCGTCCGATACCCTCGAGTGACGATGGTCTCGAACCCTCGAGCGATGATATCGGCGGATTCCGGGCGAACCTGGACCGCGACGCGCGCGCCGCTCTGGGATGAGCTCGCCGGCCTGGTCGCACGCGCGGGCCGCGACCAGCGCTCCCTCTCGGCCGACGAGGTGGGGCTGCTCGCCCGCCGCTACCAGCAGGCGGCCGCCGACCTGGCCCGGTTGCGGGCGGAGCAGCCGGGGTCGCCGGTGCTGCCGCGGCTGAACGATCTCGTCGCCCGGGCGCATGCCGTGCTCTACCGGCCGGCGCGGGCACCGCTGCGCGCGGTCGCCCGGTTCCTGTGGATCGGGTACCCCCGGGCGGTCTGGGACCTGCGCCGGCTCATCCTCGCGGCGGCGCTCTTCCAGATCGTGATCGCGGTCGGCGGGTTCCTGTGGGCGGTGGCCGACCCGGCCACGGCGGGCAGCTTCCTGCCGCCCGACCTGCGCGACGCCGGCCACCGCGCCCACCACGCCATCCCCGCGGGCGTGATGGTGCCGACGTCGGTGGCGATCTGGTCGCACAACATCGTCGTCAGCTTCTTCGACTACGCCGGCGGCATCCTGTTCGGGGTGGGCACGATCTACAGCCTCTACGTCAACTCGATGCTTCTCGGCGTGCTCTCGGGGGTCGAGAACCAGCACGGCGCGAACGGCCTCTACTGGTCGCTGATCGTGCCCCACGGCGTGATCGAGCTGACCGCGTTCACGATCGCGGCCGCCGCGGGGCTCTCGCTCGCCGACGCGCTCGTCCGCGCCCGCCCGCGTCCGCGCGCGCAGGTGCTGCGGGAGCACGGCCGCCGCTCGGTGGCGGTCGTCCTGGGGACGATCCCCCTGCTCGTCGTCGCGGGGACGATCGAAGGCTTCGTGACCCCGTCGTCTGCCTCGATCCCGGTCAAGCTCGCGGTGGCGCCCATCTCGGGGGCGCTGCTCGCCGTCTACCTGCTGCGGGGCCGCCCGGTGGCTGCGGATAGCCGATTCGGCAAGTAGAATGGCCGACGTGGATGCCCTGCCCGCGATCGTGAGCTGCGATGCCGAACCTGCCCCGGATCCCGAGGACAGTACGGCGGCGAGACCGCGCGCCTCAGCGCCCGGCGGAGCGTTCCGAGCCGCAGGTTGCTGAGATTGCGGCCGCCGGCCTGCGCTGGCTGAACATCGAGGCGCCGACCGCCGTCGAGACGGCGTGGCTCGCCCAGCACTTCGACTTCCACGAGCTCGACCTCGAGGACGTGCTCTCGACCCGGCAGCGGCCCAAGATCGACGAGTACGAGGAGTACCTGTTCATCGTGCTCCACGTCCCCTACTTCAACAAGGTGCGCGGCCGCCTCGACGCCGCCGAGCTGAACGTGTTCGTCGGCAGTGGCTTCGTGGTCACGCTCCCGAACGTCGCCCTGAAGCCGGTCGGCCGGCTGTTCACGCAGCTCGAGGCCAACAGCGAGCGGCGCGAGCAGTACTTCTCGAAGGGCTCGGGATACGTGCTCTACGAGATCCTCTCCGAGCTGTTCGACTACTGCTTCCCGATCCTCGACAAGATCGGGTTCAAGCTCGACCGCCTGACCGAGGCGATCTTCACCGAGCGCCGCTCCGAGGAGGTCGTGCGCGACATCTCCGACGTGAAGCAGGAGATCGTCGCCTACCGCAAGGTCATCAAGCCGGAGCGCTCGACCCTGCGCCTGCTCGAGCGGTCGCGCACGCGCTACCTGCCGGAGGACCTCGAGGTCTACTTCGACGACATCGTGGACAAGGCGGAGCGGATCTGGGACCAGCTCGACAACTACAAGGAGGTCGTCGAGGCGCTCGAGACGACCAACGAGTCGGTCATCGCGCACAAGCAGAACGACATCCTGCGGATCCTGACGATCTTCTCGGTGATCCTGCTGCCGCTGACCCTGATCACCGGCGTCTTCGGGATGAACTTCGGCCACATCCCGTTCAGCCAGGAGTACCACGGGTTCGTGATCACGGTGGCGATCATGCTCACCGGTGCGACCTGCCTGCTCGCGTACTTCCACTGGAAGCGCTGGATATGACCGACCCGCTGTGGGCGCCCTGGCGGCTCGAGTACGTCCAGGGCGGCGCAGACGTGGACGGCTGCATCTTCTGCGCGGCCGCGGCCGACCGGGAGCAGGACCTGGTCGTGCGCCGGGGCGAGCACGCCTACGTGCTCATGAACCTGTACCCGTACTCGAACGGGCACCTCATGGTGGCGCCGTACCGCCACCTGGCCGGGCCCGGAGAGCTGGACGAGGCCGAGCGGGCGGAGATGTGGCGGCTGCTCGACGAGGGCGTGCGGGCGCTGACCACGGCCATGTCGCCGCACGGGTTCAACGCCGGCCTGAACCTCGGCCGGGTGGCCGGCGCGGGCGTCGAGGGCCATCTGCACCTGCACGTCGTCCCCCGCTGGAACGGCGATACCAACTTCATGCCCGTCCTCGCCGACGTGAAGGTGATGCCCGAGCACATCACCCGCACGGCCGAGAAGCTGCGGGCGGCCTGGCCGCGAGTCTGATCCGACGGGTGCCTGGCACCGTCCCGGTGCCAGGCACCGGTCACGGATCCCCTACCGGCTCCTCCACGGTGCGGGCGAACAGCAGGTGGTCGCGCCAGGCGCCGTTGATGTAGAGGTAGTCCGGGGAGCGGCCGATCTCGAGGAAGCCGTTCCGGCGCAGCGCGAGCTGGGAGCCGATGTTGTCCACCAGCGTGGCCGCCTCCAGCCGGTGCAGCCCCGCCGTGCCGAACCCCCACTCGCACACGAGGCCGATGGCGGCGGTCGCCACGCCGCGGCCGTTCAGCTCGCCGCACCACCCAGTAGCCGAGGCCGCCGTTCTGGAACGGCCCGCGGGTGATGCGCGACACCGAGATCGCGCCGGCGGGCTCGCCGTCGGCCTCGATCAGGAACCGGTAGAGGCGGTCGTTCGCCCGCTCCCGCTCGAGCAGGTCGAGCTCGAGCCGCTGGCCGTCGATCGTGTAGAACGAGTCCGGCCGGGG
The DNA here is from genome assembly GCA_963731515.1 of uncultured Actinomycetes bacterium. Classification (GTDB taxonomy): domain Bacteria; phylum Actinomycetota; class Thermoleophilia; order Gaiellales; family JAICJC01; genus JAICJC01. The sequence continues at coordinate 561,239 of CAVSVU010000017.1, forward strand.
CGGGTCGAACGGCGCCAGGAAGGCCCGCTGGCCCGCGTAGAGCCGCGCCAGGAGGGCTGCGTCGCCGGCCTCGAGCGGTCGCAGCCTGACGTCCATCTGGCCAGTATCGCGGATGGGGGCCGTTAGACTGCCCGCCCGATGCTCTCGCCCGCCGCCTTCAAGGCCTACGACGTGCGCGGCATCGTGCCGGACGAGCTCGATGCCGACGGCTGCTATGCCCTCGCGCGCGGCTACGTGAGCGCGTTCGAGCCGCGCGTCATGGCGATCGGGCACGACATGCGGCTCTCCTCGCCCGACCTCGCGGCGGCGGCCCGGCGCGGTGCGTCCGACGCCGGAGCGGACGTCGTCGACCTGGGTCAGATCGGCACCGAGATGCTCTACTTCGCCGTCGGCGAGTACGGCTACGAGGGCGGGCTCCAGGTGACCGCCTCGCACAACCCGGCCGCCTACAACGGGATGAAGATCGTCCGCCGCGGCGCCCTGCCGGTCGGGTCGGACACCGGCCTCGACAAGATCAAGCAGGCGGCGCTCGGCCCGCTCGACCAGCCCGCCGCCACTCCCGGCCAGGTCACCGAGCGCGACGTCTACGAGGGGTTCCACGACCGCGTCGCCGGCTTCGTGGACGCGTCCGCCGTCCGGCCGCTGCGGATCGTGCTCGACGGCTGCAGCGGCATGGCCGGGCCGATGATCGCGCCCGTTCTCGACCGGCTGCCCGTGCACGTCTCGGCGTACAACTTCGAGCCGGACGGCCACTTCCCGATGCACGAGCCGAACCCGCTGCTCGAGGAGAACCGCCGCTTCGTCATCGAGCGCGTCCGGGCCGAGGGCGCCGACCTCGGCATCGCCTGGGACGGCGACGCCGACCGCTGCTTCTTCATCGACGACACGGGCGAGTTCGTGCCCGGCGACCTGATCACCGCGCTGATCGCCCAGACGATGCTCGAGCGGCATCCGGGCGCGACGATCGTCTACGACCTGCGGGCCTCGTGGGCCGTTCGCGACGTCGTCCGCGAGGGCGGCGGCACCGCGCTCGAGAACCGGGTCGGCCACGCGTTCATCAAGGCCCGCATCCGCAAGGAGGACGCGGTCTTCGCCGGCGAGGTCTCGGGCCACTACTACTTCCGCGACTTCTACTACTGCGACACCGGCGTCGTGCCCGGCGCTCGTCATGCTCGAGATCGTGTCGCGATCGGGCCGGTCGCTCTCGGAGCTCCTGCGCCCCTTCCGCGAGCGCTACTTCATCTCCGGCGAGATCAACTCCACCGTCTCCGACGTGCCGGTCAAGCTGCAGCAGCTGAAGGAGCGCTACGGCCCCGAAGCCGAGCGCGTGTCGCACCTGGACGGGATCTCGTTCGAGTTCGCCGACTGGCACTTCAACGTGCGCCCCTCGAACACCGAGCCGCTGCTGCGCCTGAACCTCGAGGCGCTCGACGCCGCCACGATGGAGCGCCGCCGCGACGAGGTGCTCGACCTGATCCAGGCCTGACACTATGCCGGCCGCCGATCACCCGCCGTATCGCTTCGCCCACTGCATCCGGGTCGGGTTCGACGAGACCGACGCACAGGGCGTCGTCTACTACGGCCGCTACATGCCCTACTTCGACCGCGCCCGGGTCGAGTACCTGCGCCGCCTGGGCCGGCTCACGCACGTGCCCGGCGAGCCCGAGTTCGTGATGCGGGCCCAGCACGTCGAGTACCACGCCCCCGCCCGCTTCGACGACGAGGTGGAGGTGTTCGTGCGCGTGGAGCGGCTCGGCCGCACCAGCGTCACCTGGGCGTTCGACGCCCACCGGGCCGACACGGGCGAGCACCTGGCGAGCGCGACCCAGGTGGTCGTGTCGATCGACCCGGCCGACCGCCGGCCGGTCGGGATCTCGCCCGCGTTCCGCGACTCCGTCGCGCGCTTCGAGGAGCACGAGGTCGAGGCGTGAGCCCGTCTGCCGCCGACTACGAGGCGGTCGCCGCCGAGATCGAGGGGCTGGCGGGCGCCGAGGAGGACTCCGACGCGATCGTGCGCGGCGCCGTCGAGGCCATCCACGACCGGCTCGACACCTACTCGTGGGTCGGCATCTACTTCGTCGAGGGCGAGGAGCTCGCCCTCGGGCCGTGGAAGGGGCCGAGCGCGACCGACCACGTGCGCATCCCCATCGGCCAGGGGGTGTGCGGCGCCGCCGCCGCGAGCGGCGTGACCGAGATCGTCGACGACGTGAACGCCGACCCGCGCTATCTGGCCTGCTTCCCGTCCACCCGCTCCGAGATCGTCGTGCCCGTCCTCTACGAGGGCACGGTCGTGGCCGAGATCGACGTCGACTCGGACGCGCCGGCGGCGTTCGGCGACGCCGATCGCGCGTTCCTGGAGCGGGTCGCGACCGCCATCTCGGCCGCCTGTCTGGTGGGCTGGGACACCGGCGGGATGGATTGGGACGCGCCCGAGAATTGGGCGTGACCGACCTCGCTTGAGGCCCGTCCGCGGGCCGTGGTATACCTGCCCGGTATCAGCACGGGTCACGGGTGCCCGCGCGCATGAGGGGAGATGTGAGACATGGCGGAAATGGCCGAGTCCGGGAGCGGAAGGCGGCTCTTCGTCCGGCAGTCGTCGGGCCTTGTCCGTGACGTCAGCGTCACGAACGCCCTGTTCTTCAACGTCGCCGCGTTCGTCGGCGTCGGGCTGACCCTCTATCCGGCTTTCTACTCGCTGGCATTCGTCGAGGTGTGGCGCATCGGGCCGTTCTCGGAGTACGGCGTGGCCGCGATCATCACGGGCATCTTCTGCATCTTCCTGGCCCTGATCTTCGCGTCGCTCACGTCGGTGATGCCCCGCTCCGGCGGCGACTACGTCTTCACGACCCGCATCGTCGGGCCGTTCCTGGGCTGGCTCGAGTCGTGGACGCTCGTGATCGCCTCGATCGCGATCATGGCGTTCGAGGTCCCGCTCGTCCTGCGCAACCTGCAGATCACCGGCCGGATCATCGGCATCGGCGCCGGCGGCCACTTCTTCAAGAACGCGAACACCTGGTTCACGAACTCGAGCGGCGCGATCACCGGCTGGAACGGCCTGATCTGGTCGCTCGTCGTGCTCGCGGTCATCGCCGGCATCGTGCTCCTGCCGACGCGCCGGTTCCACAAGGTCGTCACCATGATGGCGGCGATCGGCGTCGCCAGCTTCGTGCTCATGTTCGTGTTCGGGCTGCTCGCCACGAGCCACTCCGACTTCCAGCACAACCTGCCGCAGTACACCAACGGCGTGACGGCGCAGAAGATCGCGGCGTCCGGCAGCTCGATCCTGCCGGGCTACACGAACGACTTCTGGGGCGACATCTTCTCGCGGACGGTCTTCCCGTTCATGCTCGGGATCGTGTTCCTGCAGTTCATCGGCTTCCAGTACTCGGCGTACATCGCCGGCGAGGTGCGCGGGAACGTGAAGCGCGGCGTCTCGGTCGCCCTGCTCGGCGCGCTCCTGATCGGCGTCATCGCGAACTCGCTCTACGTCGACCTCTTCTCCAACCACATCGGCTTCAACACGACGACGAGCTGGGGCTACACGTACTGGGGCGGCATCACGAACATCGCCCTGCCGCTGGGCCAGCCGCCGTCGATGCCGCTCCTGGCGGTGATCGCGAACAAGACGCTGTGGCCGCTCTGGGCGCTGATCAGCCTGGCGGGGGCGATGTTCCCGCTGCTGCTGTGCCCCGTCTATGTGAACTTCATCAGCCGGATGGGCCTCGCCTGGAGCCTCGACCGCCAGCTGCCCGAGTGGTTCGGCGTCGTGAACGAGCGCATGGCCGCCCCGCTGAACGCCATCCTGGCGACGCTCGGGCTGACCGGCGTGTTCCTGTGGTGGCAGAACTTCGCCGTCCTGCCCAGCTCGATCGCGCCGCCGGACGGCAAGCTGAACCTGGTGGCGACGCTCTGGTTCTCGATCTTCATGGCCGCCCTGACCTGGATCATGCCGGGGGTGAACGCCATCCTGATCCGTTTCCGCAGACCCGACCTGGTGCGAAACGCGCCGTTCCGGAGATGGCTGCCGTGGCTGGGCGTGGCCTGGATCGTGTTCCCGATCTGGATCTACTGGCTCGCCGCGATCAAGCCGATCTGGGAGAACCTCACGAACAGCGGCACCGGCCGGCTGGACTACCTGAACAACAGCGGCATCACGGGCGCGCTCGTGTTCACCGCGGCCGGGCTGGTGATCTGGGCGATCATGAAGCTCGTCCAGCGCAGCAAGGGGATCGACACCAGCATGCTCTTCGCCGAGATCCCACCCGACTAGGCCGAGAGCATGGCGAAGTCTGTCCGCATCTACCTCGCGAGCGACTTCCACGCCGCCGAGAAGGCGTGGCGGAAGTTCCTGAACGCGATCAAGCTGAACGTCTACAAGGCGGACATCGCGCTCGTCGCCGGCGACTTCACCGGCAAGGCGATCGTCCCGATCGTCGAGAACGGCGGCGCCTACTCGGCCGAGCTCTTCGGCGTCCAGCGCCGGGCGGGCTCGGCCGAGGAGCTCGCCACGCTCGAGCGCGACATCGCCGACGTCGGCTACTACTCGGTGGTCTCGAGCGCGAGAGGAGACCGACCGGCTGGCCTCCGACCCGGCGGCCCGCGACGAGCTGCTGCACCGGCTGATGAACGAGCGCATGGAGCAGTGGATGGCGCTCGCGACCGAACGCCTCGGCGACGGCAAGGTGCCGCTGTTCGTGATCCCCGGGAACGACGACGACTTCGGCATCGACCCGATCATCGACAACGACGCCTACTTCCCGCAGAACGCCGACGGGCGGGTGCTCGACATGCCCGGCGACCTGCAGCTGCTGGCCTACGGCTGGTCGAACAACACCCCCTGGGACACGCCCCGCGAGGTGACCGAGGACGAGCTCTTCGAGCGGCTGGACGCGCTCGCGGCCCAGGTGCGCGACCCGCGCCGGTCGGTGTTCATGATCCACGTCCCGCCCCACGACTCCGGGCTCGACACCGCCCCGCTCCTCGACGCGAACCTGCGCCCGACCGTCTCGGCGGGCGACGTCCTGCGCGGCCCGGTCGGCTCGACCGCCGTGCGGCGGGTGATCGAGAAGTACCAGCCGCTGCTCGGCGTCCACGGCCACATCCACGAGTCCGGCGGCGAGCGCCACATCGGCCAGACGCTCTGCATCAACCCGGGCAGCGAGGCCAACCACGGCATCCTGCGCGGCTACCTGATCGACATCGGCCCCAAGGGGATCGAGCGCGCGCTGCGCGTCGAGGGCTGACGCGGGCGCGCGCGCCCGATCCCTGAGGTCTCAGAAGCCGAAGGCGGAGCGCATCCCCTTCGTGGCCGCATCGCGGGCGTGACCGACGAAGGTCTTGATCCCGAGCATCCGCTCCGTCGTCTGCAGCAGCGAGTAGTGGTCGAAGTACACCGAGCTGCGCTTGCCCCTGCTGATGTAGGGCGAGAGCAGGACGGTGGCCACGTGGCAGCCGATGTCGCCGCGGTTGGGCGCGGCCTGGCAGTCTTCGCCGACTCCGCCTCCGCCGCCCGAGCCCTCGTCGAACGTGATGAGGATCGCGGTGTGGCCGGTGCGGTAGCCGCGCGTGCGCAGGAGCTTGGGGATCCACGTCCGCAGCCAGGTGTCGCCGGTCGTGATCGCGTTGGTGCCGCTGACGCAGGCGATCTCCATGTCCTTGCACTGGTCGGGCGCGATGAACGCGTAGGTCGGCAGCCCCCGGCCGCCGATGTCGTGCCGCAGGCCGTTCAGGTTCGTGTCCCAGCGCTGGCAGTCCGCGGCGAGGCCCGTGTACGCGACGCCCGGGTTGTGCTGCGGCTTGTACGGGAACGACGAGCGCCGCAGGCAGTTCGAGGGCATCGAGCCCTGGTAGACCCGCCACGTCCCGCCGGCGTTGCGCACCTGCTGGAAGATGTTCGGGGCGGTGACGTTCGTCGCGTCGGTCGCGACCCCGCCCGCGACCGCCATGTAGTTGGGATGGCTCGGGTGGGTGGCGCTGTGGTAGTTCGTCGCCAGGCCGCACACCGTCGCCAGGTGGTTCAGATACGGCGCCGCCTGCCGTGCGGCCGAGCCGGAGCCGCCGATCACGTCCGGCAGGCTCTTGTTCTCGTCCATGACCACGATCACGTGCGTGTACCTCGCCGGCGCGGCGCCGGCGCGCGTCCCGCACGGCACGGGCGTCGTCACGGCGCCGGCCGTCGCGCTCGCTCCGAGGAGCGCGATCCCCGCCAGCACGAGTGCCGCCGCCGCTCGCGGCATGAAGGCACCGCTCATCGTCCCACCTCGCATGTGAGCCCCCTTCGGCGTTTTCAGGTCAGATCCAGGCCGCTTCGCGCGTGCTCTCGGGCGCTCGCAGCCAGTAGCTCTCGCGCAGCCACTCCCTGGCCGCGTCGAGACAGTCGGAATCCTCGATCCGGGCCGTGACCCACCCGTAGCGGCCCACGTACTTCGCCTCCGAGACGAACGGCAGCGTCAGCGCGATCTCGCGCTCCTCCCGGGTCAGCTTGAGCGTCACGACAACGGGTGGCCCGTCGCGCAGGATCGCGAACATGCGGCTGCCGCCGCCGACCTTGAAGACGTGCGACTCCGGGCCGAACGGGTGGTCCTCGCGGGCGCCCGGGAACGAGAGCGCGAGATCGCGGATCGCGGTGGCGTCAGCGCTGGCCTTCATCGGCTGGTCAGGTCGCGGGCGGGGACGACGCAGGGGGCGTGCCGGCCGACTCGCGCATCGCCTCGAGGTGGAAGCGATCGGCGAGGCGCACGAGCGCGCTCGGATCGTCGATGCCGCGGAAGGTGAAGTCGGACTCGGGTGCTTCCGTGCCGGCCGTGTCCCAGTCGACGTCGCCGATGCCGAGGATGCGCTGCGGCAGCGTCTGGGTGAGGTTGACGTTCTGGACGCGGTCGATGTGCGTCGTGCGCTCCCGGCGGGTCGCGATCCCGGAGCGGATCTGGATGCGCCGGTCGGTGACCAGGTAGCGGGTGGTGACGCGCCTCACCCAGCCGACGACGTAGGTGAGCACGAGCAGCACGAACGTCGCAGTGCCGAACCAGGTGGCGGCGAAGCTCTGCCCGGTCTGGTCGATCAGGACCCAGATCGCGGCCGGGATCAGCGAGATGAGCGTCCACTTCACGTAGAAGAGCAGCATGGCCTTCCAGCTCGGGTGGCCCTGCCACACCGTCGTCTCGCCGTCGTACCCGCTCACGCGCGAGAGTCTAACGGCGGTCAACCGCCCGGTGTCACGCGGTACGCGTCGAAGACCGCGTCGATGTTGCGCAGCGCCGAGAGCAGGCTGCGCAGCTCCTTCACGTCGCCCACCTCGACGGTGTACCAGTTGCGGGCCATCTGGTCGGCGACGTGGCCGCCGTACTCGACGATGTTGGCCCCGTGCTCGGCGAACGTGCGGGCGACGTCCTCGAGCAGCCGCGGGCGGTCCCACGACTGGAGGGCGATCGTGACCCGGAACGAGCTCGTCGCCGCGCCGTCGGAGTCGTCCCAGTGCACCGGCGTAAAGCGCTCCGGCGTCCGCCGCAGGGCACGCACGTTGGGGCAGTCGTCGCGGTGGATGGTGATGCCGCGGCCGAGCGAGATGTAGCCGCAGATCTCGTCGCCGGGAACCGGCGTGCAGCACTTGGCCATGCGCACGAGCACGTCCGGGTCGGCGTCGTCGACGACGATGCCGTACTCGGAGCTTGCGACCGGGCGCTTCTGCGGCCGCCGCGCCGGCATGAACTGCTGGTCGGGCGAGACGACCTCGACGGTCTTCAGCCGCCCGATCAGCTTCGTCACCACCTGGCCGACCTGCACCTTCCCGGCGCCGATCGCGACGTAGAAGTCGTCGGCCTTCTTGAAGCCCATCTCGCGGATGATCCCGGGCAGGAGCGGCGACGACGACACCTTCTGCTGCGGCAGCCCGTGCGACTTGAGCGCCTGCTGGAGCGACTCGCGCCCGCGGTGCTCGAGGTCCTCGCGGGCCTGCTGGGTGAAGAACTGGCGGATCTTGTTGCGGGCGCGGGAGGACTTGACGAGGTTCAGCCAGTCGCGCGACGGCCCCCGCTCCTGCTTGGACGTCAGCACCTCGACGAACTCGCCCGACTGGAGCGTGTAGTGCAGCGGGACGATGCGGCCGTTCACCTTCGCCCCGACGCAGCGGTGGCCGACGTCGGTGTGGACGGCGTAGGCGAAGTCGAGCGGGGTCGACCCGACCGGGAGGCTCTTCACCTCGCCCTTGGGGGTGAACACGTACACCTCGTCGGAGAACAGGTCGACGCGGAGCGTGTCCATGAACTCCTTGGGATCGCGCGCGTCGCCCTGCCAGTCGGCCAGCTGGGCGACCCAGGCGTTGGCGGCGTCCTTGCCTGCGGCGGACGGCTGCTTGTAGAGCCAGTGGGCGGCGATGCCGTACTCGGCGGTCTGGTGCATCTCGTGCGTCCGCACCTGGATCTCGAGCGGCTTTCCCTGCGTCCCGATCACCGTCGTGTGCAGCGACTGGTACATGTTGAACTTGGGCATCGCCACGTAGTCCTTGAACCGCCCCGGCATCGGCTTCCACAGCGAGTGGATGACGCCGATCGCGCCGTAGCAGTCCTTGACCGAGTCGACCAGGACGCGGATCGCCGTCAGGTCGTAGATCTCGTTGAACTCCTTGCCGCCCTGGGCCATCTTGGCGTAGATCGAGTACAGGTGCTTGGCCCGGCCGGCGATGTCGGCCGTGATGCCGGCCTCCTCGAGCTCGTGCAGCAGGATGGTGCCCGCCTCGCCGGCGAACTTCTCCCGGTCGGCGCGGGTCTGGTTCACCATCGAGCCGATCTCGGCGTAGCGGCGGGGGTGCAGGCAGGCGAACGCCAGGTCCTCCAGCTCCCACTTGATGGAGTGGATGCCCAGGCGGTGCGCGAGCGGCGCGTAGATCTCGAGCGTCTCGCGCGCGGTCTGCACCTGCTTCTGCTTGCCGAGCGCCGAGATGGTGCGCATGTTGTGCAGGCGGTCCGCAAGCTTGATCAGGACCACCCGCAGGTCGTGGGCCATCGCCACGATCATCTTGCGGTAGTTCTCGACCTGGGCCTGCTCGCGGCTGGCGAAGCTGATCCGGGTCAGCTTGGTGACGCCGTCGACCAGCAGGGCGACGTCGTCGCCGAAGCGCGTGCGCACGTCGTCGAGCTCGGCCTCGGTGTCCTCGACCGTGTCGTGCAGGAGCGCGGCGGTGATCGTGGCCGAGTCGAGCTTGAGCTCGGCGCAGATCTCGGCGACGGCGCACGGGTGGACGATGAAGGGCTCGCCGCTCTTGCGCACCTGGCCGGCGTGGTGGTCGCAGGCATAGTCGAACGCGGCGCGGATTGCGTCCGCGTCGAGGTTCGGGTTGTACGCCGCGATCCGGCCGAGCAGCTCCTGCAGAAGAGGATCGTGCCGTTCGGCCTCGGCGCTTCTCGGCACCGTAGCCATATCCGTATGGTAGTTGACGGCTTCCGGGCCTCCCCTCACCCCGACTGCGACTGCAGGAACGCGAGCGAGTCCTCCACCCGCTCGACGGCCGCGCGGTAGGTGGGCGACGCGTTCAGGTCGATGCGCGCGGCGCCGCCGTTCGCGGCGGGATCGAGGCCGACCTCGGACAGGACGGTGCGGCAGCGCGCAACGGTGTCGGCGGCGAGCGGGATGCGCTCCTCGCCCGCCCGCAGCGCCTGCCACACGACGACGAGCGCGGGCCGCAGCGGCTCGCGCGCCTCGAGCACGCGCCGGGCGAACTCGACCTCGGCAGCGCCCCAGACGAGGTGCACGGGCATGCGCGACCCCAGCTCGGCGAGCAGCTCGCCGCCGGCCCGGTCGCAGGGCGGGTCGAGCGCGACGGCGGCTCCGAAGCGCCGCTCGGGCTCGTCGACCAGCGCCGCCTCGGCGTAGTCGGCGAGCACGATCGAGCCGGTGCCCAGCCGGGCCGGCTCGAGCGGCCCGCCCAGCATCCGCCGGCGGCGCTCCGTGTCGGCCACCAGGAGCAGCACCCGCTCGCCGGCCGCGACCAGCCGGGCGACGGTTGCGATCTGGACACCGCGGCCGCGCAGATCGTCGACCGACGCCCGGCCCGGCTCGAGGTCGGACGCGACGGCGGCGGCACGAGCCGGCTCGGGCGGCCCGCCGTCCGGCGCGGCGCCCACCGCCCGGACGAGCATCTGCACCGACGCGGCGCCGTTCCACTCGTTGCGGGACAGGCGGTAGGCGACGTCCTGGCGGCCGCCGGCGCGCAGGCCGTCGGCGGCAGGCGCCGTGCCCGAACCAGACCGCCCGGCAGCGGAACCCGCCCAGCTCGACCGCCATGCGCAGATGGCGGCCGTCGCCCATCCGCTCGACACCGTGCACCGAGGCGGCGGGCGCGAGCAGGGTGACGCCGGGGTTGCCGAGCCCGAACGGCTCGAGCCGGGCGAGCTCGTCGGCCAGCTCGAGCGAGGCATCGGCCGGGGCGAGCACGGCGTCGATGCGCTGGCGCGGCTGCAGGTCGGCGTCGGCGAGCTTGCTCGCGGCGTGCTCGGCGAGCGCGTCGGCGAAGGCCTCGACGTCGGCCGGAGCGAGCGTCACTCCCGCGGCGACGCGGTGGCCGCCGTAGCGGCGCAGATGCTCGCGGCAGGCGGTGAGGCCGGCGTGGAGATCGTAGGCGGGGATGCTGCGCCCCGACCCCTTCGCCTCCTCCCCGCGCTCGGCGATCAGGACGACAGGGCGGCCGTAGCGCTCGACGAGCCGCGACGCGACGATCCCGACGACGCCCTCGTGCCAGTCCGGCGAGGACAGGACGTAGGCCTTGCGGGCCCGCCACTCCGCGCCGCGGCCCTCGAGCTGCTCGACGGCGTCGCGGACCATGGTGTCCTCGACCATCTGCCGCTCGCGGTTCAGCCCTTCGAGCCGGGTCGCGAGCGCCCGGGCGCGCGACTCGTCGGTCGTCAGCAGCAGCTCGAGCGCCTCGCCCGGGTGGCACAGGCGCCCGGCCGCGTTGATGCGCGGTGCGAGCCGGAAGCCGACGTCCGAGGCGCCGATGCGGGCGCGGTCGACCCGGGCCGCCGCCATCAGCGCCCGCAGGCCCGGGCGCGTCGTCCGCGCCAGGCGGCGCAGCCCGGCCCGGACGAGGCCGCGGTTCTCGTCGACCAGCGGGACGACGTCGGCGATCGTCGCCAGCGCGACCAGGTCGAGGTGGGCCTCGAGCGCCGCCGGGTCGCGGCCGGCCCGGGCGAAGAGCGCCTGGGCGAGCTTGAAGACGACGCCGGTCCCCGAGAGCTCCGGGAACGGGTACTCCGACGGCCGCGTGCACACGAGCGGGCAGTCGGGGAGGACGTCGCCCGGGCGGTGATGGTCGGTCACGATCACGTCCATGCCGAGCTCCGCCGCCCGCGCCACCTGATCGGCCGCCGTGATCCCGCAGTCGACGGTGACGAGCAGGCGCACGCCGTCGGCCGCGAGCCGCTCGACCGTCTCCGCGGCCAGGCCGTAGCCCTCGTCGAAGCGGCTCGGCACGTGCCAGTCGACGTCGGCGCCCAGCTCGCGCAGGGCCGTCAGGGCGAGCGCGGTTGCGCAGATCCCGTCGGCGTCGTAGTCGCCGTGCACGCACACCCGCTCGCCGGCGGCGATGGCCCGCCCGATCCGCTCGCACGCCGCGGCCATGTCGCCGAGGAGCATCGGGTCGTGCAGCGGGCCGTCGAGCTCGAGGAACGCCCGCGCCGCGGCGGCGGTCGCGTGGCCGCGGCGGACGAGCACCTCGGCCGTCGTGCGGTGCACGCCGAGCTCCGCGGCGAGGTCGTCCGCCATCGCGGGTGGGCAGGGATCGATCAGCCAGCGCGGCGAGTCCATCCTCCCATGCTACGGAGGGGTGCGGACGTGATCCGGCCCGGCTGCATGCTTGAATCCGGCCATGCCCGGCCTGCACGTCGACGTCATCGGGTCGGGCCCTCCCGCCGTGCTCGTGCACGGCAGCTTCAGCTTCGGCGCCCTCGCCTTCTCGGAGCAGCGCCCGCTCGCCGGGGAGTTCGAGCTGCACGTGGTCGACCGGCGCGGGTTCGGGCGCAGCCCGGACGGCTCCGGGCCGGTCGACTTCGAGACCGAGGCGCCCGAGATCGCCGCCCTGCTCGACCCGCCCGCCCACCTGCTCGGCCACTCCTACGGCGCGATCGTGTGCATGTTCGCGGCGGCGCTGCGGCCCGAGGCGGTGCGCTCGCTGACGCTGGTCGAGCCGCCCGCGTTCGGCCTGGCCCGTGGAGATGCCGCGGTCGACCGCATGGTCGAGCGGCTGCGAGCCCACAAGCGCGACGGCGCGGGCCTCGGCGAGGAGGACTACCTGCGCGGCTTCCTCGACGCGTGGGGCTTCGACGTCGGCCCCGGCCCGCGCCTGAACGACGTCGCCCGCCGCTCCGTGCGCCGGTCGGTGGGCGAGCGCTCGCCGCACGAGGCCGAGATCCCGTTCGCCGCGCTCGCGGCGGCCACGTTCCCCGTCCTCGTCGCCCGCGGCGCCTGGGACGCCGTCCCCGACGCGGCGCGCGAGATCGGCGGCCACGCGTTCATCGCGGTGTGCGACGTCGTCGCCCGCCGCCTCGACGCCGAGGTGGCGGTGTTCCCGCGCGCCGCCCACCAGCCTCAGCTGCTCGGCGAGCCCTTCAACGACCGCGTGGCGCGGTTCTGGCGCTCCGCCGACCGGGGTTTCGGCACCGCCCGAAGCGTGTAGGGAGGGACCGATGAGGGTCGCGGTGATAGGCGGCTCCGGCCTGGTCGGCCGGGCGGTGCGAGAGGTGATCGAGCGAGACGGGCACGACGCGGTCGGCGTCTCCCGCTCGGACGGCGTCGACGTGCTCGCAGGCGACGGGCTGGACGCTGCCCTGGCCGGGTGCCACGCCGTCATCGACGTCCTGAACACCGCCGAGACCGATCCGGACGGCCCGCGCAGGTTCTTCACGACGACGACGCGGAACCTGCTCGCCGCGGAGCAGGCGGCCGGCGTCTCGCACCACGTCCTGCTCTCGATCGTCGGCGTCGACCGCATCCGCGGAAACCCGCACTACGTGGGCAAGCAGCACCAGGAGCGGCTGGCTCGTTCCGGGCCGGTGCCGGCGACCATCGTGCGGGCGACGCAGTTCCACGACTTCGCCGGGATGGTGGCGTCGTGGACGTGCGACGGCGACTCGGCGTTCGTGCCGCCGCTGCTCGTGCAGCCGATCGACGTCGGGGACGTCGCCGAGGCCCTGGTCGAGGTCGCATCCGGCCCGCCCCGCGGCCGCCCGCTCGAGGTCGCCGGCCCGGAGCGGCACGACCTGGTCGACATGGCCCGGCGGACGCTGGCGGCCCGCGGTGAGGGGATCCGGCTCACGACCGGCTGGGCGGCGCCGTTCGGTGTCGAGATGGCGGGCGAGGCCCTCCTCCCCGGCGCCGGCGCGCGCATCGCCCAGACGACGTTCGACGACTGGCTCGAACGGCAGAGCCTGGTCGCCTAGAGCCTGCCGCTACGGACGATCGAGAGCACCAGCACGAGCCCGAGCGCGCTCGCGGTCAGGAAGCCCGCCAGCGCGAGCACGTGGATCCCGAACACGTGCCAGCCCCCCTGGGCGGAGATCCCGATCAGCGACGAGCCGATGAGCAGCGCTGCCATGACGACGGCGATCACGAGCCGGTTCATGACGACGTCGGCCTGGCGGGTGAGCTCGTCCAGGCCCTGGTGGCGGAACTGCACCTCGACCTCGCCGTCGCGCAGCTGCTCCAGCGTGTCGTGCACCTGGTAGGGCAGCTCCATCAGGAGGCCGCCGTAGCTCTCGAGCTCCTCCTTCGACCGGTCGAGCAGCCGCCGCGGCGAGTAGCGGCGGGCGACCAGCTCGGCGGCGTAGGGCTCGGCCACCTCGAAGACGTTGAAGTCCGGGTAGAGCTCGGTGCCGACGCTGCCCAGCGTGGCAAGCGCCTTGTCGAGCAGGGCGAAACGGGTCGGCAGGCGCAGGTGCATGCGCGACACGAGCACGAACGCCTCCCGGATCACCTGGAGCGGGTCGATCTGCCCCATCGACGCCCCGTAGTAGCGGTAGTAGACCTCGCGCAGCTCGATCCGCAGCTCCTCCTCCTGCTCCTTCGAGAAGCGCACGCCGAGGTCGTACAGGCGGCGCGGGAGGGCGTCGACGTTCTCGTTCACCGCGTCGAGCAGGAGCCGCGTGAGGCGGCGCATGTCCGCCTCGCTGAGCGACCCGGTCATGCCGAAGTCGACCAGCCCGAGGCGGCCGTCGCCGAGCACCATGATGTTGGCCGGGTGCGGGTCGCCGTGGAACACCCCGTGGCGGAAGATCATCTCGAGCCAGGCCTGGGCGATCAGGATCGCCAGCCGGCGGCGCTCGTCCATCGGCGTCGCCTCGAGGTCGAGGACGCGGAGCGGCACGCCCTCCAGCCGCTCGAGCGTCAGCACCCGCTCGCTGGAGTACGTGCCGTAGACGCGCGGGATGGCGACGCGGGGCTCGTCGGCGAAGTTGCGCCGGAAGATCTCGGCGTTGCGGGCCTCGATGCGGTAGTCGAGCTCGCGCCGGATCGAGCGGGCGAACTCGTCCACCACCGCGACGGGGTCGATGAACGACAGCCGGTCGACGCGGCGGCGCACGATCCGGGCCACCTGGTAGAGCAGGCTCAGGTCGGACTCGACCTGCCGGACGGCGTTCGGGCGCTGCACCTTGACGGCGACGCGGCGGCCGTTCGCGAGCTCCGCGAAGTGCACCTGCCCGATCGACGCGGCGGCGACGGGCACCGGGTCGAAGTCGACGTAGAGGCGCTCGACCGGCGAGCGCAGCTCGGCGGCGATCACCCGCTCGACGTCGGCGTACGGCACCGGCGAGACGGAGTCCTGCAGCAGGCGCAGCTCCGACAGGATCTCGGGCGGGACGATGTCGGGACGGGTCGAGAGCAGCTGGCCGAACTTGACGAACGTCGGCCCGAGCTCGTCCAGCATCTCGCGCAGGTGGCGGCCGAGCGCCGGCAGGTTCTGGGTCTCGATGACGGCGGAGCGGCGCAGCGTCCGCCGCTCGAACACGAAACCGAACCCGTGCTTCGTCGCGACCTGGGCGATCTCTCGCAGGCGACCCACCGTCCGCCGCCTGTCCGCGAGGGTGGCCATCGCGCGCATGTTAGGGGACTGTCCCCGCACCGCGGGGACAGTCCCCGGTTTCCGTCCCTACTCCGGGGCGAGGGCGCGCAGCACGCGCTCGCCGTGGTCGACGTGCCACTCGATGGCCGGGTCGCGGGGATCGCGCCAGGCCAGCTCGAGCGACTCGTGGCTTCGGCGCAGCTCGCCGCCGAGGACACGGCAGACGTAGACCAGCCCCACCTGGCCGTGCGGCGCCGCCGGGAGCGACGCCGGCCGGAACTCGACCGTGCCCAGCCGCACCACCTCGACGTCGAGGCCCGTCTCCTCGGCCACCTCGCGGACGACGCCCTGCGCCGGCGACTCGTTCGATCCCAGCCAGCCGCCGGGGAGGCCCCAGCGGCCGTCGTCGGCGCGGCGGTCGAGCAGCACCCGGCCCTCGCCGTCGGGGATCACCGCCGTCGCCCCCACCTTCGGCGTCGGCGTGCCCAGGTCGCGGGCGAAGCGCGCTCCCACCTCGGCGGCGGGCAGCCCGGCCAGGTCGGCGTAGAACTCGTCGACGATCTGGCACATCCGCCGGTAGCGGGCCTGGTCGTACTCCGACTCGGCGTAGGCGCGGCCCTCGTAGGCGAGGGTGCGCAGCTCGTCCAGCAGCGCCGCCGCGTCGATCAGACGAGGCTCCGGCCCTGCATGTCCGCGGGCACGGGCAGGCCGAGCGCGGTCAGCACGGTGGGAGCGATGTCGAACAGGCGCGCGTCGGCGGGCACCGCGGCCGGCATCCCCGGCCCGGCGAAGACGGCGATCCCGAACTTGGCGTGGTTCGCGTCGTCCGGGCCGGTGTCGTTCTCGCGCACGTGGACACGGCGGTCTCCGACCGATCCGATCGAGCGCCAGGCCAGGTTGCCGAAGTAGGCGATCAGGTCGGGGGCGACGTTGTTGACCTCGTGATACAGGTCCTCGGGGCGGAACACGCGCGTGCCGATCGAGCGGCCCTCCTCGTCGCCGAGCGCCTCGAGCTTCGCGATCAGCTCGTCGCGGAGCGGCTCGTAGTCGGCCGGGTCGATCACGCCCTCGGGCTCGCGCCCCTTCACGTTCAGGAAGATCCGCGAGTAGTAGCCGCCGTCGGCCCACACCCGCGTCCGCGGCCAGTCGACGGTGCAGCGGCCGATCGGGGTCTGCTCGGTCGGCGGGTCGACCAGGGTCAGGTAGCCCTCGCGCATGAGCCACTCGTTGATCTGGATGCCCCCGAACATGGCCTGGGCGCCGTGGTCGGAGACGACCATGAGCGCCGTGTCGTCGCCGAGGCCCTCGATCAGCGAGCCCACCTCGGAGTCGAGGTAGCGGTAGTAGTCGCGGAACGCGGCCTCGAGCGGCGTGCCGGGCACGTAGTCGGGGTGGTTCGGGTCGTAGAACCGCCACAGGGCGTGGTGCAGGCGGTCCGGGCCCATCTCGACGAGCATGAAGAAGTCCCACGGCCGGGTGTCGCGCAGGTGGCGGGCGAGCGCGAAGCGCCGCTCCGTCATCGTGTGGATGTCGCGCACCACCCGCTCGCGGTCGTCGGTGCGGTAGTCGGGCACGTCGACCATGTAGTCGCCGACGACCTCGCGGATCTCGTCCTTCAGCGCCTCGGGGTAGGTGTAGCGGCTGTCCGTCGAGGGCGTGAGGAAGCAGCTCACCATCTCGCCGTTCACCTGCCGCGGCGGGAACGTCTGCGGCACGCCGAGGGCGACGACGTGCTTGCCGGCCCGGGACAGGATGTCCCACAGGCGGTCGTCGCGCACCTTCTCGGAGGTCGCGAAGGTGAGCCCGTCGTAGGAGTGGTCCTTGCGGTTCCGGAACCCGTAGAACCCGAGCGTGCCCGGGTCCTTGGACGACATCATGCACGACCACGCCGGCACGGTGATGGGCGGGTCGCAGGACTCGAGCTTGCCCCACGCCCCCCGCTCCATCAGCCCCGAGAGCACGGGCAGCTCGGCCCGCATGTCGTCGAAGACGATCTCGGGCGCGACGCAGTCGAGCCCCACGATCATCAGCCGCCGGGGACGCGCCATGCCTACTGCCCGCGGTGCGTGAAGACGAGCATCTTCTGGTTGCGGGGGTTGTCCCACCCGCCCAGGTACTCCACCTCGAGCCCGGTGCCCTCGCACAGCCACTCGAACACGCTGCGGTGGTAGTGGAAGAAGTCGCGGTCGAGGTGCGTGACGAGGCCCGGCTTCTGCTGGACGTCCGTGACCTCGCGCGGCCCCCGCTCGTCCTCGTAGAACGTCGCGAAGAACCTGCCGCCGGGCGCGAGCGCCCGGTCCATCTCGACCAGGCAGCGCATGATCTCGTTGATCGAGAGGTGCGTGAACACCGACTGGGCGAGGGCGAAGTCGAACGGGCGGTGGAGCGTGTCGAACTCGAAGTGGTGCAGCTCGCGCAGGACGGGCTGCTTGTCGATCAGCCCGCGCGGGCGCAGGTCGAAGTCGCGGCCGGCCTCGATCAGGTCGAAGCGGCGGTCGATGCCGTAGTAGTGCCCGGTCTCGAGGTACTCGATGAACCGCCAGCCTCCCCGCAGCGGCCCGCAGCCGACGTCGAGCAGGTAGTGGTGCGGCTCGAGGCCGTGGTCGACCAGGTACCGGAACTGGAGCGTGCCGAGCTCGTCCCACATGCCGCCGATGCCGCGCCGGTGCCAGCCCGGGTCGACGTACTTGTAGACCTGGCGCGGAAGCGCCTTGCGGACGCGCCGCTTGACCGGGACGGGCACCATCGGCTCGATCGTGCCGAACGCGCGCTGGAGCGCCTTCTGGGTGGCGAGGCGGGCCTCGCCGGTGATTCCGCCTGGGCTCTCGGTCGCGGGCATCGCAGGACATTAGCGCGTGACGGTGTGCCAGACTGGAGGCACCGTGGCCACCGTCCTCGTCACCGCCGCCGGCGCGCCCGGCTGCCCGCGCCTGATCCGGGCGCTGCGCGATGCGGGCCACGCCGTCGTCGGCACCGACGCGAACCCGCGCTCGGCGGGATCGCGCCTGTGCGACCGCTTCGCCGTCGTCCCCCGGGGCGACGCGCCCGAGTTCATCCCGGCGATGCGGACGGCGGCGGCCGAGCTGGGCGCCGACGTGGTGTTCCCCACGTCGTCGGCCGAGATCCTCCAGTGGGCGCGGGCCCGGGACGACTTCGGGCTGCCCGTGCTGGCGGGCCCCGCCGACGGCGTCGAGGCGGCGTCGGACAAGGCCGAGACGTTCCGGGTCGCCGAGCGGGCGGGCGTCTCCCACCCGCGCACGATCGAGGTCGACGATCCGGACGGCTTCGCCGCCGCGGTGCGCGAGCTGGGCTACCCGGAGCGGCGCGTCGTCATGAAGCCGACGCAGGCCAAGGGCTCGCGCGGGTTTCGCGTCCTCGACCCGACCGCCGACCGCCGCCGCTGGCTGCTCGAGTCGCGCCCCGGCGAGGCCGCCCCCGAGCGCCTGGAGGACGTGCTCGACCTGCTCGGGCGGGGCTCGTTCCCCGCCTACATCGTGCAGGAGTACCTGGACGGGCCCGAGGAGACCGTCGACGCGATCTGCCTCGGCGGCGAGCTGCTCCTGCCCATGACCCGCACGCGCGAGGCCCTGCGCGCCGGCCTGGCGATGGACTTCACGCTGCTCGAACGGCCGCGCGAGGAGGCGGATTCCGCCCGGCTGGCCGAGGTGCTCGCGATGGACTACTTCCTCTCGGTGCAGTTCAAGGGCGGCAAGCTGATGGAGATCAACCCGCGCGTGTCGACGATCGTCTACACGCCCGAGATCAACCCGCCCGCCCTCGCCGTCGGGCTCGCCCTGGGGACGACGGATGCCGAGGAGCTGCGCCGGCTGCGGTCGCAGGTGCCGATCGGCAGGCGTGCGATCCGCTATTTCGACCAGGTCGAGTTCGCCTGAGCCGCCGGCGAAGCGGGCAGGCGCCGCGAGGCCGGCCGGTAGAATCGCCCGCTCATGAGCGCATCCGCACCACGTGAACCGGCCGCCGTCGTCGCCGACGTCGGCTGGGTGAACGGCCTCGCCGCGATCCGCTCGCTGGGCCGCAACGGCGTCCGGGCGCTGGCGGTCGACCACCGCCCCTGGGCGCTCGGATTCCGCTCCCGGTATGCAACGCCGGTCGCCGCTCCCGACCCCGTCACCGACGAGGACGGCTTCGTGTCGGCACTCGCTCGCCTGGGCGAGACGCTGGACGGCCCCGTCCCTGCGTTCGCCACCCACGACGAGCACGTGAACGTGCTCGCCCGCCGCAGCGCCGACATCGGCGCCGTGTTCCGGCCGTGCACGCCGGAGTGGGACGTGCTCGAGGCGATCCAGCGCAAGCGCCACCAGCTCGACGTGGCGGCGCAGGCGGGCGTGCCGGTGCCGGGCACCCGCCACCCCCGCTCGGCCGCGGAGGCGCGCGCTGCCGCCGAGGAGCTCGGCTACCCCGTGCTGGTGAAGCCGTCCGATCCCGTCGGCTTCAAGCGGCTCCACAACCGCCAGGCGTTCCGGTGCGAGTCCGGCGCCGAGGTCGAGACGGCCTACGCGCAGGCCGAGGCGTTCGCGCCGATGGTGCAGGAGTACATCCCCGGCGGCGACGACGAGCTCTACTACGCTGGGGAGCTACCTCACGGCCGACGGCGAGGCGCTCGGGCTGTTCACCGGCCGCAAGCTGCGCCAGACCCGGCAGCACATGGGCGTCTGCCGGGTGGCCGAGGCGGTCTGGGTGCCCGAGGTCGCCGAGCACGGCCTCGCGCTTCTGCGGGCGCTGCGCTTCCGGGGCATCTCGCAGGTCGAGTTCAAGCGCGACCCGCGCACCGGCGAGTACAAGCTGATCGAGGTGAACCCGCGGCTGTGGCAGTGGCACGGCCTCGCCACCGCCTGCGGCGTCGACCTCACCCACATCGCCTACCTCGACCTGGTCGGGAGGCCGCCGTCGCCGCGGCGGATGACGAACGAGGGCCGGCGCTGGGCGATCACGTTCATGAACGGCGCCCGCCACGCCGTCCAGCGGCCGCCGTACACCGACGCGCTGCTCGCGCGCGACGACCCCCGGCCCGCGCTCGTCCAGCTCGGCCGGGTGGCCCGCGGCGGCGTGCGCAGCGCCCGCCGCCGGGCGGCGGCGAGCATGGCGGTGTCGCGCATCGCCCGGCACGCGGAGCGGCATGGCTAGCGGCAACGGCGACCGGCCGCTGCGCGTCCTCGGCGTCGGCAACGGCCGCTCGATCATCTTCCTGCGCTGGGCGTGGCGGGTGGCCGAGCTCGGCCACGACGTGCACGTCGTCTCGGACTCGTTCACCGACCGCGCCGAGGAGCTCGAGGGCATCACCGCGCACCGCGTCCAGGAGCTCGAGCTGGGGACGCGCGTGAAGGGACTGCGGCGGATGCGGTTCGCGCCCGCCATCCGCAACCTGGCCCGCCGCCTCGACGTCGACCTGGTGCACGCGCACTACCTGCTGCCGTACGGCTACTGGGCGGCGGAGGCGGGCGTGCACCCGCTCGTCATGAGCCCCTGGAACACCGACATCTTCACCTACGGCCGCGACCGCGCCCGCGGCCGGAAGCGCGTGCGGGCCGCCGTGGCCGCGGGCGACGGCTACGTGGTGAGCTCGATCGGGAACGCCGACGAGACCGTCCGCCTGGGCGCCGACCCCGACCGCGTGCACCGGATCGTCTGGTACGTCGACCTGCGCCCGTTCGGCCCCGAGCACCGCAAGCCCGGCCTGGCGGCCCGGTTCGGCTGGCCGGACGACTCGCTGGTCATCCTGTCGCTGCGCAACTACCGCCCGAACACGAACCTCGACGTGCTCCTGCGCGCGTTCGCCCGGGTCTCGCAGGAGGAGCCGCGCGTGCGCCTGATCATGGCGGCGCGGGGCGGCTGGATCCGCGACGAGATCGAGGCCGTGCTCGACGAGCTGGATCTGCGCGACCGGGTCGCCCAGCACTTCGCGCCGCCGGACGAGCTGCCGGAGCTGTGCGCGTCGTCGGACATCGGCATCTCGATCGCCTCGACCGACGCCACCCCGGCCTCGATGATCGAGTCGATGGCCTCCGGCCTGCCGATGGTGATGGGCGACGCGATCACCATCGACGAGTGGATCACGCCGGGCGAGGGCGGCGAGGTGGTCGACTGCCGCGACGAGGACGCCGTCGCCGCCGCGCTCCTCGGGCTGATCCGCGACCCGGAGCTGCGGGCCCGCTACGGCGAGCGCAACATCCGCGTGACCCGGGAGCGGCTGCCGCCGCCGGGGCCGGCGCTCGTCGAGCTCTACCGCGACATGCTCGCCCGCCCATGAGGGTGCTCTGCCTGGGAATGGACGGCGCCGACTACGGCCTCGTCGGCGAGCTGCTCGAGCAGGGACGCCTGCCCACCCTCGCGGGCATCGTCCGCGACGGCGCCTACGGGCCGCTGCGCTCGACCGTTCCCGCCGCCACCCCGACGGCCTGGTCGTCGTTCCTGACCGGCCTCAACCCCGCCCGCCACGGCATCTTCAACTTCTCGACGAACGCGAACCGGGCGCCGTCGCGGCTCGAGAGCGCCCGCAGCCGGTCCGGCGTGCCGCTGTGGCGGACGCTCGGCGCCGCGGGCGTGCGCTCGGCCTTCGTCACCGTGCCGTTCACGTATCCGGCCGAGGACATCGACGGGATCATCGTCTCGGGCTACGGCGGCCCGCCGGAGCCGCAGATCGTCCCCGCGTCCGCCGCGGCGGCGATCCACGCCCGCCACCCCGGCCTCGTCACGGCCCACCACCCGATGCGCGAGCGCTGGTGGGAGGACTTCGACCGCTACGCCCGGCTCCTCGTCGAGCACGTCGGCCAGATCGAGTCGGTGTGCGAGCAGTGCTTCGAGCTCGAGCCCGACCTCGGGGTGCTGGTCGTCGACTTCATGAGCACCGACTTCGCCGGGCACCTGGGCTACGCCCGCCTCGATCCCCGCCATCCCGCCCACGACGCCGCCGACGCCGGCGACGAGCTGGTGCAGGTGTACGAGGCGGTCGACGCCGCGTGCGGCCGCCTGATCGAGGCTGCCCGGAAGCGGTTCGGCGAGGAGCCGACCGTGCTCATGATGTCCGACCACGGCATGAAGCCGATGTACTGGGTGTTCCACCTGAACCGGTGGCTCGAGGAGCACGGCCACCTGCGCTATCGCGCGCGGTCGCTGCAGCGGCTCAAGGGCACGCGCCTGCGCTCGCTCGCGGGGGTCGACCAGCGCCTGGCCCGCACCTCCGGGCTCTACACCCGCCTCGCCGACGCGCTCCCGCTCGTCCCGGCCGCCGCCGCCGACCGGGCCTTCGCCGACATCGACTTCCCCCGCACCCGCGCCTACTCGTTCGCGACCGGCGGCCAGGTGTACCTGGGCGAGTCGAGCGGCGCCGTCGCCGACCCGGCCATGGCGGAGCGGATCGCGACCGAGCTCGAGGCCGAGCGCCACCCCGAGACGGGTGAGCAGCTCCTGCGGGTGCTGCGCAAGCCCGACATCTACCACGGCCCCCACCTCGACCGCGCGCCCGACCTGATCGTGCTCTCGATCGACGAGCGCGTCCACGTCGACTCCCTGCGCCGCAGCGGCACGCCGGCCATCGAGGTGCACGACCACCTCGACCCCGAGAACGCCTACGGCTACTCCGGCCACCATGGCATCGACGGAATCCTGGGCGCGCGCGGGCCGGGCATCCGTCCCGGGGCGGTGCCCGAAGGCTCCGGCATCGTCCAGATGGCGGCCACGATCCTGCGCCTGCACGGCATCGAGGCTGAGGGGCTCGACGGCGCCCCCATCGACGCGATCCTGGCCGGGGAGGGCGAGGCCGTGCGCGTGACCGCCCAGGGGACGGCCGCGAGCGACGAGGGCGTCTACAGCGCCGACGAGGAGGCGGGGATCCTCGAGCGGCTGCGCGACCTCGGCTACGAGTGAGCGGGCCGCGGCTCGACCTCGACGTCCCGGAGGGGTTCGCCGCCGAGGCCCGCTGGACGCTCGAGACGCTGCTCGGGGCGTGCGCCGGACCGACGGCCGAGTCCGTCCGCTACGGCGGCTCCGGCGGCCTCGACGTCTCGGAACGGGCGTGGGAGCTCTTCGCGGCGGGCGGCGCCGTCACGCCCGAGCCGGCCGGCGACGGGATGCTCGACTTCGGCGACGGCGCCCGCGACCTCGTCGCGAGCGCGTTCTGGCACCTGTCGCGCCACGAGGAGCGCGGCGGCGCCCGCGACGAGCACGGCCGCTTCCCCGCCCGGGCGGCGCTGGCCGATCCCGAGCGGCCGGCCGGTCGACGCGCTCCTGCGCGGCTTCCGGGAGCACGTCGGCGACCGCGGTGCGACACCCTTCACGATCGCCCTCACCCACGACGTCGACATCCCCTGGCGCTGGAGCCGGCCGCGCGCGCTGCGCGGGGCCGCCGCCCGCGCGCGAGCCGCGGCCCGGGAGCGCCGTCCCCGTGACGTCGCCGCCGAGGCGGCGGGGATCGCCGCGGCCCCCGTCCGGCGGCTCGCCGGCACCGACCCGAACTGGTCGTACGAGCGCATCGCGGCGATCGAGCGCGCCCACGGCGGCCGCTCGACCTACTTCGTGATGGCCGGCCACGGCCATCCCGCCGACGGCCCCGACCCGGCGGCGTACGACCGGCTGCGCCCCGCGATCGTGGCCCAGATCGCCGCTCAGGGCGACGAGGTCGGCCTGCACCCGAGCTACCGGACGTCCGAGCGGCCGGACCTGCTCGCGGCCGAGCGGGAGCGGCTGGAGGCGCTCACCGGCGCCCGCGTGCCCGGCGTGCGGTTCCACTACCTGCGCCACGACACCCACGCGACGCTGCCGGAGCTGGAGCGGCTGGGGTTCGCCTACGACTCCAGCCAGGGCTACGGCGACGCGATCGGCCTGCGGGCCGGGTTCTCGTTCCCGTACCGGCCGTTCCACCTGGCCGCGCGGCGTCCGCTCGCACCTCGTCGAGCTGCCGATGGCCGTCATGGACGCGACCCTGGCGGAGCAGCGCTACCTCGGGCTCACCCCCCGGGCCGGGCTCGAGCGGACGCTGCGCCTGCTGGAGCGCGTCGCCGGCATCGGCGGCACGGTGGCGATCCTGTGGCACACCGATCGCTTCAGCCGCGAGTACGCGCGCGGCTGGGACCGCGTCTACGCGGACGTGCTCGAGTGGGCCGCCGACCGCGGCGGACGGCTGGCGACGGCGGCGGACGCCGTCGCCGCCGGGTTACCGAGCGCGGCCGTGGGAGCGTCTGCGGCGGCGTCGCGACGAGGACGGCCCGGACGCTGACGGTGTCGGCGGCGAGGGGGTGCCTCCGTCCCCTGCGGGGGCGGTGGCCGGCACGGGGATCGGCTCCGGAGCGCGGCGGCGGGGGGTCTCGATCTCGCCCGAGCGCTCCAGGTCGTGGCGGCGCTTGACGAAGCCCGGCTCGCGCTCCAGGAACACTGCCAGGAGCGGCGCGGCGATGAAGATCGACGAGTAGGCGCCGGACGCGATGCCGACGATGAGCGCGAAGGCGAAGTCCTTCAGGGAGCCCGTCCCGAAGATGAACAGCAGCACGACGGGGATCAGCGTGACCAGTGAGGTGTTCAGCGAGCGGGTGATCGTCTCGGCCAGCGACTCGTTGACGATCTTGCTCGCGGTGAAGCGGCGCAGGATGGGGATGTTCTCGCGCACGCGGTCGAACACGATCACCGTGTCGTACATCGAGTAGCCGAGCACGGTCAGCACGGCCGCGATCGTGTCGGCGGTGACCACCCGCCCCGACAGCGAGTAGATGCCGATCGTGAGCAGGATGTCGTGGCCGAGCGCGATCATCACCGGGAGCGCGTATTTCCACTCGAACCGGAACGACACGTAGATGAAGATGATGATCAGCGAGAACAGCACCGCCAGGTAGGCCGAGTCGAGCACCGACTGGCCGAACGACGAGCTCACGTCCGCCGAGTCGGTGATCCTGGTCGCCTCGCCGAAGCGCGTCTTCAGCTGCGTCAGGAGCTTCTCCTGGGTCGCGTGCGACAGGAAGTGCGACTCGACCTGGAACTGGGTGTACGTCGAGCCCTGCGTGCCGCGGGTCGACGTGACGCCCTGCACCTGCGGCTGGTTGATGCCGGCGCTCGTGACGGCGCCCGTCGCCGCCCCGACGGTCGCCGGTCTCGGCGTCACGAACGTGAGCTTGCTGCCGCCGGTGAAGTCGATGCCGCGGTTCAGGCCCTGTGTGGCGAGGCTGACGATGCCGATGGTGATGATCACGGCCGAGATCGAGAACCAGAGCCGTTTGCGGCCGATGAAGTCGTACTTCTTCCAGCGGTCGCCGGTGCCGATCGAGCCGAGCACCCAGCGGCTGGTCATGAACTGGTAGCCGCTGAGCACGCCCAGCATCGCGCGGGTGAAGACGACGGCCGTGAAGATCGAGGTGACGACGCCGATCAGCAGCATGAGCGCGAAGCCCTTGACGCTCGACGTGGCCGCGGCGTAGAGCACGCCGGCCGCGATCAGCGTGACCACGTTCGCGTCGATGATCGTGTGGAAGCCGCGCCGGTAGCCGGTGGCGATCGCGACCCGCATCGACTTGCCCGCGCGCACCTCCTCCTTCACGCGCTCGAAGATGACGATGTTCGCGTCGGCCGCGACGCCGATCGTGAGGATCGTTCCCGCGATCCCCGGCAGTGTCATCGTCACCGGCAGGGCGGCCACGATCCCCGCCAGCAGCACCCCGTAGATGATCAGCGCGATGTCGGCGATCAGGCCGAGGAAGCCGTAGAAGACGAGCAGGAAGATCATCACGAACACGAGGCCCGCGATGCCCGCGATGACGCCGTTTCGGAGCGAGTCCTTGCCCAGCGACGCCGAGACGAGCTGCTGCGAGTACGGCGAGAACTTCACCGGCAGCGTGCCCGACTGGATCTCGAGCGCGATCCGGCTCGCGTCCGCCGTCGTCAGGCCGGTGATCTCGCTGCCGGGGTTCGTCGGCGAGTCGGCGTCGATGCCGTCGGGGAACTGCTGGGGGTCGATCGTCGGCGCGGCGACGAGCTGGTTGTCGACGACGATCGCGTTGGGCAGCGCCCTGCCGGCCACGATGCCGTCCTGGGAGATCTTGCGGGTGATGTTGTGGAAGTCGGAGCCGCCGCCGTTCTTGTACTGGAGCGAGACGATCGGCTGCCCGTTCTGGTCGGTGGTCGCCTGCGCGCTCGAGATCTCGTTGCCGGTGACGATGTCCTCGTCCCTCGTCGGCAGGTGGAACAGGTACCAGACGATCGGCGCCGCCTTCGTGGTGACGTCGGGGCAGCCGTTCTTGACCTCGCAGCTGACCGCGGCGTCGCCGGCGGGAACCGCCCGCCACACCGTCCCGGGCGGCTGGGTGTGCAGGTGCAGGTCGTTCAGCACCTGGCTCTTCTGCGGCTCGATCCGCGAGCGGATGCCGCCGCGGGAGATCAGGTTGTGCGTCCTCGCGTTGAAGAGCGCCCATCCGGTCGGCCTGGCGCCCGGCTTCAGCTCGGGCTTCGCCGCGGTCAGCATCGAGAAGAGCGAGCGCGGGTGGGCCTGGAACTGGGACACGCGCGACACCGGCGTGAGCGTGCCGTAGAAGTCGAAGGACTGCAGCTGGCCGGCGACGAGCAGGTTCGCGACGGCGTTCGGATCCTTCACGCCCGGGATCGAGATGTCGATCGTGTTGTCCGCCGTCGACGTGCGGATCTCGGGCTGAAGGATGCCGCGCGGGTCGATGCGGCGGCGCATGACGTCGGCCGCGTTCGAGAGCGTCTGCGCCGAGATCGAGTTGCCGTGGATCGGGCGCGCCTTCAGCACCACCTCGAGGCCGCCGCGCAGGTCGAGGCCCAGGGTGAAGCCGCGCACCGCGACGGTCGTCAGCGCGGCCGCCATCAGCACGACAACCACCGCCAGGATGCCCAGGTTGCGGCGTTTCTCGCTCACGGGTTCGGAAGTCTAGATGGTTTGGCCACCGACTCATGGTGCCTGGAGAAGGCGTTTTCCGCCACCTCGGCGCGCAGATCGGCGAACGCGCCGGCCGCGATCGCCGCCCGTGCGCGGGCGGCCAGGTCGAGCAGGTGGTGCAGGTTGTGGATCGAGAGCAGGCGCAGCCCGGCGATCTCCGACTGGGTGACGAGGTGGCGGATGTACGCGCGCGAGAACCCGGTGCAGGCGGGACAGGTGCACCCGTCCACCAGCGGGCGCCGGTCGGTTGCGAAGGCGGCGTTGCGCAGGTTGATCCGGCCGCCGGGGACGAGCGCGGAGCCGGTGCGGCCCATGCGGGTGGGCAGCACGCAGTCGAACATGTCCACGCCCCGGGCGATGCCCTCGATCAGCCCCTCCGGGTCGCCCACGCCCATCAGGTAGCGGGCCCGGTCGGCGGGCAGGAGCTCGGTCGTCGCCGCGAGCGTCTCCATCATCGGCTCCCGCTCCTCACCCACCGAGAGGCCGCCGACGGCGTAGCCGTCGAACCCGATGCCGACGATCTCCTCGGCGCTGCGCCGGCGCAGCTCGAGGTCGGTGCCGCCCTGGACGATCCCGAACCCGAGCTGGCCCTCGGCCCGGGGCTGGGCGCGGCTGCGCGCGGCCCAGATGCCGGTCCGGCGCACGGCCGCCTCGACGCGGGCGCGGTCGACGCCGGCGGGCGGGCACTCGTCGAACGCCATCGCGATGTCGGAGCGCAGCAGCCGCTGGACGCGCATGGCGACCTCGGGGGTGAAGTGGTGCTGCGAGCCGTCGTAGACGGAGCGGAAGCGCACGCCCTCGTCGTCGATGCGCGTCGCCGTGTGCAGCAGCGAGAACACCTGGAAGCCGCCCGAGTCGGTCAGGACCGGCCCGTCCCAGCCGCTGAACCGGCCCACGCCGCCCGATCTCGTCGATCAGCTCCGCGCCGGGGCGGAAGTACAGGTGGTAGGCGTTCGCGAGCACGATCCGCGCCCCCAGGTCGCGCAGCTCGCCCGGCAGCATCGCCTTCACGCTCGCCTTCGTGCCGACGGGCATGAACACGGGCGTCTCCACCGGGCCGTGGGCCGTCTCGAGCACGCCGGCGCGGGCGCCGCCGTCGGTGGCCGTGATGCGGAAGGGCGAGCTCACAGGAGCAGCATTGCATCGCCGAAGCTGTAGAAGCGGTACTCCTCCGCGACTGCGGTGCGGTAGAGGTCGCGGATCGCGTCCGTCCCGGCGAACGCCATCACCAGCGCGAGCAGCGTCGAGCGGGGCAGGTGGAAGTTCGTGACGAGCCCGCCCACGGCCGCGAACCGGTGCCCCGGCTCGATCAGGAGGCGCGTCCGGCCCTCGAGCGGGCCGCGCTCCGCTCCGCCCCACACCGTCTCCAGCACGCGCACGGTCGTCGTCCCGACGGCGACGATGCGGCGGCCGGCCGAGAGGGCCGCGTCGATCGCGTCCGCGGCCGCGGGGGTGACGGCGTACGCCTCGCTGTGCATCGGGTGGTCGTCGAGGTCGGCCTCGGTCACCGGGCGGAACGTGTCGAGGCCGACGCCGAGGGTCACCTCCACCACCTCGTGGCGGGCGCGGAGCCGTTCGAGCAGCTCGGGGGTGAAGTGCAGGCCGGCCGTCGGCGCCGCCGCCGAGCCGGGATGGCGGGCGTAGACCGTCTGGTAGCGCTGTGGATCGGCCGGCTGCTCGTGGATGTAGGGCGGGAGCGGCATCTCCCCCACCTTCTCCAGGGCGGCCGCGATGGGGACTGTCCCCGCTTGATCGGGGACGGTCCCCGTGACGTGCGGCCTGACGATCACCCGGCCCTCGTCGAGGTGGCGCTCGATCGTGATCGCGAGCTCTCCGGCCGTGACCGTCTCGCCGTCGCGGAGGCGCCGCGCCGGCCGCGCGAGCGCCTCCCAGCGTCCGTCCGGCTGCGGCTCGAGCAGCAGCACCTCGGCTGCTCCCCCGGTCTCGCGCCGGGCGCGCACGCGCACGGGCAGGACGCGGGTGTCGTTCAGCACCACGAGGTCGTCGGGCGCGAGCTCGTCCAGGAGGTCGCCGAACCGGCGGTGGCGGAGGGCGCCCGTCGCCCGGTCGTACACGAGCAGCCGGGCGCTGTCGCGCGGCTCGGCCGCCGTCTGGGCGATCAGCCCGGGCGGGAGGTCGTAGTCGAGGTCGTCGGTGCGCACCGGATGACGTAGCGGTCCCGCGCAGGGCCGGGGACGATGTTCAGGTGGTCGGGCTGGATCCGGAACGGCGCCTGGACGCCCGAGACGAAGAGCTCCGCCGGGCCGGCCAGGTACCAGCGCCGGCGCCGCTCGACGGCCCGGATGTGGACATGGCCGTTGCGCCACGAGCCGGTTGCCGTGAAGTCGAGCCGCGCGCTCCCCGTCCCGTCGGCGTTCTGGACGACCGGCCCCGTGACGGTGAATCCGAACCCGGTCACGACTCCGAGCTCCTGACGGACGGTGGCGTTCAGGCGCAGGCACGTCGCCGACACCTTGAAGGCCGGGCCTTTCGACGCCCGCTCGATCGCCGCGATGCCGATCGCGGCCGACGCCGCCAGCGCGAGCGCGGCGCCGGCAACGAGGGGGATCCAGGGGCGTGCACGCGCATAGGCCGCACGGAGACGCTGCATCGCCGCAATTAGAGCATGCGGGATCCAGATGGTTGAGCGGTAACCCCCGTGATGTCCTGGGCGGCGAGAACCGAGCAGCGCGAGGACGCAGGGAGCGTTCATATTGGGCCGAAATATGGGCGCGACCGAGGACGCGGCGATGCGACGGTTCGCAGTCGCAGCTCCACCAGCGAATCGAACCCCCGCCAGCAGCCTGACGTCCAGGCGCGCGCGGGTTACCGCTCAACCATCTAAAAGAGGCGCGGGTCGCGGGCCGGGGCCGGCAGGCCGAGATGCGCGTATCCGGCCGGCGTCACGACCCGTCCACGCGGCGTCCGCTGGAGCAGGCCGAGCTGGAGCAGGTAGGGCTCGTAGACGTCTTCGAGCGTGTCCGTCTCCTCGCCGATCGCCACGGCGAGCGTGGAGAGGCCGACCGGGCCGCCGCTGAAGCGCTCGGCGATGGCGCGCAGGATCTCGCGGTCGATCCGCTCCAGCCCGGCGCCGTCGACCTCGAAGAGCTCGAGCGCCTCGACGGCGATCGCATGCGTGATCTCGCCGTCGTGCCGCACCTGGGCGAAGTCGCGCACCCGGCGCAGGATCCGGTTCGCGACCCGTGGCGTGCCCCGCGAGCGGCGGGCGACCTCCTCGGTGCCGCCCTCGTCGATGCGCACGCCGAGGAGCCGGGCGGAGCGCTGCACGATGCGGGCGATCTCGGCCACGCCGTAGTAGTCGAGGCGGTGGGTGATCCCGAAGCGGTCGCGCAGCGGCGTCGTCAGGAGCCCGGTGCGCGTGGTCGCGCCGACGAGGGTGAACGGCTTCAGCTCCAGGCGCAGCGAGTGCGCCCCCGGGCCCTGGCCGATGACGATGTCGATGCAGCCGTCCTCCATCGCGGGGTAGAGCAGCTCCTCGATCGCGCGGTTCAGCCGGTGGATCTCGTCGATGAAGAGGACGTCGTCGGCCTCGAGCGCGGTCAGGATCGAGGCCATGTCGGCCTTCCGGTCGATGGCCGGGCCGGACATGATGCGCAGCGAGGAGCCCATCTCGGCGGCGATGATCCCGGCCAGCGAGGTCTTGCCCAGGCCGGGCGGGCCGGCCAGCAGCACGTGCTCGCACGGCTCGCCGCGGGCGCGGGCGGCCTCGAGGAAGATCGTGAGCTGCTCCTTCACCTGCTCCTGGCCGACGAACTCGGACAGGGTGCGCGGACGCAGCGAGCGGTCGAACTCCTCCTCGCCGGGGGCCAGGAACGCGTCGGGGATCCGGGGGCCGGCCTCGGCGCTCATCCGCCCGCTCCGGCCGGGA
This sequence comes from uncultured Actinomycetes bacterium, assembly GCA_963731515.1. Lineage (GTDB taxonomy): Bacteria > Actinomycetota > Thermoleophilia > Gaiellales > JAICJC01 > JAICJC01. The sequence continues at coordinate 592,070 of CAVSVU010000017.1, forward strand.
CGGCGCCGGAGAGGGCGAGGCGCACCCGCTCCTCGACCGGCAGGCCCTCGTCGACCGGCCGCAGGGCCGCCTCGGCCTCGGCGACCGACATGCCCAGGCCGACCAGCGCGTCGCGGGCGGCCGTGTGGTCGTCGCCGGCGGGTGCAGGGGCGTCTCCCCCGGCCGCGGGCAGCACGAGGCCGCCGACCTTGTCCTTCAGGTCGATCACGACCCGCTCGGCGGTGCGCCGGCCGATGCCGGGGATGCTCGTGAAGAGGGCGTGGTCGCCTGACTGCACCGCCCGCCGGATCTGGTCGGGCTCGTAGCCGGACACGATCGCGAGCGCGGCCTTGGGGCCGATGCCGGAGACACCCAGCAGGAGCTCGAACAGCGACCGCTCCGCATCCGACGCGAACCCGAACAGCTGGAGCGCATCCTCGCGCACGTGCAGATGCGTGAGCAGCGTGACCTCGCCGTCGCCGGCCGCGGCCGCCCGGCGGGATGCCGACGTCGTGGTCGCGAGGCGGTAGCCGACGCCCGCGACGTCGAGCACCGTGACGCCGGCCGCGCTCGTCACCACCCGGCCGCGGAGCGACGCGATCATCCGGCTGCCGCCTTCAGCGCGGCGTGGGTGCGGGAGGCGTGGGCGTGGCACACGGCGACCGCGAGGGCGTCGGCGGCGTGCTCCGAGGCCGGCGGGCGGGCGAGCCGCAGCGAGGCCGTCACCATCCGCTGCACCTGGGACTTGTCGGCGCGGCCGAACCCGCAGACCGTCATCTTCACCTCGGCCGGTGGGTAGCCCGCCGCCGGGATGCCGGCCCGTCCGCAGGCGGTCAGCACGGCGCCGCGGGCGTGACCGACCGACAGGATCGTGCGCGGGTTGCCGCCGACGAAGAGGTCTTCGAGGGCGACCGACGCCGGCTCGTGCCGGGCGATGAGGTCCGACACCTCCGCGAAGATCCGCACGAGGCGCTGCTCCAGCGGCTCGCGCGCGGACGTGGCGATGACGCCGTGGTCCACGGCCTCCAACCGGCTGCCCTGCACCGTGATGACGCCGTACCCCGTCTCGGCGGTGCCGGGATCGATTCCCAGCAGGATCATGTGCCCACTGTACCGCCCGGACCGGACGTCGGCCGAACGCGCGTTCGCGCACCAAAAGGGGTCTGACCCCGTTTGGTGCGCCTACCCCGCGACGGCTTCGAGCACCGCCTCCGGGATGTCGAAGTTCGCGTGCACCTCCTGGACGTCGTCCAGGTCCTCCAGCGAGTCGATCAGGCGCAGCAGCTGGCGGGCGCCGCTCTCGTCCAGCTCGACCGTGGTCTTCGGCACCATCGTCAGCTCGGCGGACGTGATCGGGATATCGGCGGCCTCGAGGGCGTCGCGCACGGCTGCCAGGTCGGTCGGCAGGGTCGTGACCTGCCAGCTCGACTCGTCCTGGGACACGTCCTCCGCGCCGGCGTCCGCCGCCGCGAGCACCACGTCGTCCTCGCTCGCCTCGGCCGCCGGGATCAGGATCACGCCCTTGCGCTCGAACTGCCACGCCACCGACCCGGGCGTGCCCAGGCTCGAGTTCGCGCGCGTGAACATCGACCGGACGTCCGCGGCGGTGCGGTTGCGGTTGTCGGTCAGCGCCTCGACGATGATCGCCACCCCCTCGGGCCCGTAGCCCTCGTAGGTCACGGCCTCGTACGCGTCGGAGCCCTCACCGCCGCCCGTCGCGCGGCCGATCGCACGCTCGATGTTGTCCTTCGGCATGGAGTACGACCGCGCCTTCGTGATCGCCGCCGCCAGGGTGGCGTTCGCCTCCGGGTCGGGCCCGCCCTCCTTCGCCGCGACGATGATCGCGCGCGAGAGCTTCGTGAAGAGCTGGCCGCGGCGCTTGTCCTCGGCGCCCTTCTTGTGCTTGATCGTCGACCACTTGGAGTGCCCGCTCACGCCGCCGCCTCCTCCCTGCCCGCGACCATGTCCGCGAAGCGGCCGTGCAGCCGCCGGTCGGCCGTGAGCTCGGGGTGGAACGCGGTCACGAGGACGTTGCCCTGGCGCGCGGCCACCGGCCGGCCGTCGTGCTCGGCGACGACCTCGACCCCGTCGCCGATCCGCTCGATCTGAGGCGCGCGGATGAACACGCCCGGGATCGGCAGGTCCTCGCCGACCAGCCGGAGCGGCGACTCGAAGCTGGCCGGCTGGCGCCCGTACGCGTTGCGGCGCACGTCGATGTCGATCATGTCCAGATAGCGCTGGTCGGGACGGCCGTCCTCGGCGTGGTGTGCGAGCACGATCATCCCCGCGCAGGTGCCCAGGAAGGCGCCGCCGCGGGCGTGGAGGTCGCGGATCGGCGCCTCCAGGTCGTACGCCTCGATCAGCTTCGACATGGTCGAGGACTCGCCGCCGGGGATGACGAGGCCGGCGAGCCCCTCGATGTCACGCGGCAGCCGCACCTCGACGGCGTCGACGCCGATGTCGCGCAGCGCGGCGACGTGCTCCCGGAACGCCCCCTGGAGGGCGAGGACGCCGACGCTACCAGCCACGGGTCTGCAGGAGGCCCTGCTCGCCCAGCTCCGAGATCTCGGTGCCGTGCATGGCCTCGCCGAGCCCGAACGACACCTCGGCCACGATGCCGGCGTCGCCGAACTGGGTCGTCGCGCGCACGATCGCGGCCGCCATCGCGGCCGGGTCGGAGCTCTTGAAGATGCCGGAGCCGACGAAGAGGCCGTCCGCGCCGAGCTGCATCATGAGCGCCGCGTCGGCCGGGGTCGCGATCCCGCCCGCGGTGAACGTGACGACGGGCAGGCGCCCGTGGGCGGCGCAGTACTCGACCAGCTCGTACGGCGCGCGGTGCTCCTTGGCGACCGAGTAGAGCTCGTCCGCGTCCATGTTCTGGAGCCGCTTGATCTCGCCCAGGATCGCGCGCATGTGCCGCACCGCCTCGACGACGTTGCCGGTGCCGGCCTCGCCCTTCGAGCGGATCATCGCCGCGCCCTCGCTGACGCGCCGCAGCGCCTCGCCCAGGTTGGTCGCGCCGCACACGAACGGGATCGTGAACTTCCACTTGTTGATGTGGTTGGCCTCGTCGGCCGGCGTCAGCACCTCGGACTCGTCGATGTAGTCGACCTCGAGGGCCTCGAGCACCTGCGCCTCGGCGAAGTGGCCGATGCGGGCCTTGGCCATGACGGGGATCTTCACCGCGTCCTGGATCTCGCGGATCTTGGCCGGGTCGGCCATCCGGGCGACGCCGCCGTCGCGGCGGATGTCGGCGGGGACGCGCTCGAGCGCCATGACGGCGCACGCGCCGGCGTCCTCGGCGATGCGGGCCTGCTCGGCGGTGGTGACGTCCATGATCACGCCGCCCTTGAGCATCTCGGCGAGCCCGCTCTTGACTCGCATGGTTCCGGTCTCGTTCACAGCCCCTCGTCCCCTTCTATGGCGAGAATTCTCTCGCCCGATAGTGTAGACGCCGGGCCTGCTGCGGGGAGCTAGCCGCTGCTGCGGAGGCGCTCGAGACCCTCGGGGTCGAGCACCCAGACGAGTCTCTCGCGAACGTCGATCAGGCCGCCGTCGCGGAGCTCGTTCATGACCTTGGTGAGGGTCTCTCGGCTGGTGCCGATCATCTCGGCCAGCTGGACGTGCGTGAACCGCTCGTCGATGCGGATCCCGGTGTGCGTGACCCGGCCGTAGCGATCCATGAGCTGGAGAAGCTGGGAGGCGAGCCGGGCGGGGACGCCGCGGAAGGCGAGGCTCTCGAGCTGGTCCTCGGTCGTGCGCAGCCGCTCGGCCAGCGACCGGAGCAGGTTGAGCGCCATCTGCGGGTGGTCCGCGGTCGCCCGCTCGAGCTCCGCCGTCGGCAGCACGCGCACGACCGCGTCGGTCATCGCCTCGGCGTAGGCGTCGTGGAGCGCCTCGCCCTCCGGCGAGACACGGCCGAACACCTCGCCCTCGTCGAGCATCGCCAGCGTGAGCTGGCGGCCGTCGTGGGCGCTGCGGTAGAGGCGCACGCGCCCGGTCTGCACGACGTACATCGCGTCCGCCCGGTCGAACGGCGAGTAGATCAGCTCCCCCTTGCCGAATCGCGCGGCGCTGAAGCGCCCTCCGAGGTCCGCCAGCACCCGTTCGGGTAGGCCCTCCAGGATCTCGCTGTCGAACATATGGTCTGCGGTCTGGCTCACGGCTCCTCGTGCGTTCCTCTGCTACTACGGACGTCGAGGCGGACCGGTTCTCACCGACCTGCACCGGTAGCATGGACCCGCTCGGAGCCACGAGCCAATTGATCGCCGGGGGTGTAGCTCAGCCGGTCAGAGCAGCGGACTCATAATCTGTTGGTCGCTGGTTCGAATCCAGCCGCCCCCATCGCCTCTGCCAGGCCGTTTCGCCGCTCCCAGAGCGCGATTCGGCCTTCTCGGCCCGGTCTCTTCCGGTTAGCTCCCCCGAGTGTCGGGGCTGATCGGCAGCATCAGCGAGCAATAGCCGCCGACCAGGGTGTACCCGCTGTCGGCGTAGAGCCGGAGAGCAGCGTCGTTGTCTTCCTCGGTCTGCAGGACGAGGCGCAGGGCGCCCGATGCGATCGCAGCCGCTCGGACGGACGCGAGCAGGGCACGACCAACTCCGACGCGACGGTGCTCCGGGAGGACGAACAGGTCTCTGATCTGCCAGAGGTGCGCGAGCCGCAGCGATGCCGGAACCTCCGTCGTGATCGCAAAGCCGACGAACCTGGCACCGTCTTCTGCGACGAATGCGCGCAGGCGGCCCGTGCCGAGGTTCTGCTCCAGCCAACCCGCCGACCGTGAGACATCGGAAGCCTCGCCGTAGTGAACGCGATACCGATCGAAGATCTCTGCAAGAGCTTCGATCTCGCCGGGAATCGGCGCAGTGAGAGCCCGGATGGAGACCGGCTCATCTCCCATGGCCGGGCCAACCAGACAGGAAACCGGCGGATCGTTCCGAACCCTCTGCCTGCACACCCACAAAATAGAAAGGAGGGACGCACATGTCGTCGATCGACTCACGCAGCGGTGGTCGCACCGGATGGGCGACGTTTGCGGCGATCTGGCTCGTCATCGCCGGATCGTTCAATCTCGTCGAAGGGATCACCGCGATCCACAGAGGCAACTACCTCGCCAACGAGTTCCTGTTCTCAAGTCAGGACACGTGGGGGTGGATCCTCCTGATCTTCGGGCTCGTCCAGCTGGTGGCCGGGTTCATGCTGTTCTCCGACAATCCGACGGGGAACCTGCTCGGCGTCGCCGCCGCAGCATTCGCGATCTTCATCTGGTTCTTCTTCCTGTTCGCCGCACCGTTGGGCGCGCTGATCGCGCTGATCGTGAACGGCCTCGTGATCTACGGCCTCACCATCGGACAAGAGCCGTAAACACCCGTGATGTGGGCGGCCGGGACGCGTGCCGGCCGCCCACGCGCTCGGGTGTCGATGCCCGGCGGGCGGAGCCGTCTACGCGCCCAGGCCGCCGAGGAGGCCGGACGAGTTCAACGGCGTGGCGCCGGCCGGGGCCGTGACGGTGAAGTCCTGGTTCCAGTCGCTGAACGTGATGTTCAGGTTCAGCGCGATGTCCTTCAGACCGCTGGTCTGGCTCTGGAGCGAGGGCGGCACGTCCATCGCGAACTGGATGTTCTCGTTCGTCGGCAGGTGGGTCGAGCTGTCGAACGAGAGCGAGCCGTGGGCGGTCTTGATCGCCTGCTCGAGCTGTGCCATCTGGACCTTGTCCTTCGCCGTGATCCCGCTCTGGCTGACCTTGGACACGTCCGCGAAGAGCTTCGCGAAGTCGACGTCGGCCGAGATCGTGTCCTGGCCTCCCGAGGTGGAGAGGCTCAGGTTCTTCAGCCACTGGCTCGGGTCGAGGCCCGCGGCCTTGAGCGCGTCCAGGCCGCCGCTCTTCGAGGAGCCTGACGGGGACGAGCCCGCCCGTGACGTGAGGCCGCTCAGCGGCAGCGAGTGCCAGCCCGGGCCCATCACCAGCGGCAGCTTCACGTAGAGCGTCTTGCCGTCAGGCGAGAGCGCCTCGCCGGTGAGCGACCCACCGGTGTAGTTGAGCGCGAAGTTGACGTCGAACTTCGCCGTCCCGCCCGTCGCCTTGCCGGCGTGGCCCTTGAGCTCGAGCGTCAACGGGCCGTGCAGCAGGGCGGCGCCGGCGCCCACCCCCGCGAGGTTGCCGCCGAGCTTGATGCCGAGCTTCGCGTCGAAGGCGGCCGACGTGGCGTCCTTGGTCGCCGCGGAGGCGGCGTCGAGGACGCTCGCCGCCGTCGCCGTGCTGACCGATGACCCTCCCGTGGACGAGCCGCCCGAACCCGACCCTGAGCTGGAGCCACAGCCGGCGACGAGCGCCGCGACGGCGAGGAGGAGGACGAGGGCGCGTTTCATGGCAAGGACTTCCTTTCGCGGAGCGATCCGCAGACCGGCAAGGAGGGGCGGCGCCGAGGGTCGCGCACGCCGGGTGAAGCTGGGGGGCCGGGCGCGTGTCCTCGCCCGAGTGGACTCAAAATATAGCCGCAACGCGCACGAGCCCTCGACCGAATCTACGGCCGTACGGGCGGCCCGTCAACCCGTGTTCGGGTACCGTGGAGGCGTGTCGCTCCGCCGGCTCCGCTACCAGCTTCAGTGTGCGCGCTCCGGGCACGACGTGCGGCCGTACATGGTGGACGGGACGCACGTCGCCCAGCGCTGCCTGCGCTGCGGCGCCACCGTCGACGTGGCGGACCTCGAGGCGGCCGCCGAGCCCGCGCCGGACGTCGTTCCCGCGCGCCGCCTCGAGCCGCAGCCGTCGCAGCTCCCGCCGGCGCCGATCGAGCGCCCTCCCGAGGCGGACGGCGAGGTTCCGGCCGACGCCGACGAGCGAGCGGCCGCCGACCCGGACGACGCGGCAGAGCCCGGCGAGGACTCCACCCAGGCGGCCCTCTCCGCCCTGCGCGAGCTGGGCGAGCTGCACGCCGCGGGCGTGCTCACCGACCGGGAGTTCGCGCGCAAGAAGGCCGAGCTCCTGCGCCGCGTCTAGCGCGGCCGCTCAGCGCTTGGCGCCGCTCGCCGCCGCCGCTCGGCGTCGAGCTGGCTCTCCGCCTCGTCCAGCGCCGCCGCCACGTCGCGTGACGAGACGACGTACCCCCACGGCTTCCCGCCCTCGCGGCGGATGAAGTGGCCGGTGTTGGCGTAGAAGACGAACTGCAGGCCAAGCGCCTCCGCGCTCGTCTCGATGCGCTGGACGCGTTCCTCCTCGGTTTCCGTGTCTGCCACGCTGTGACCCGGGTCCAGCCTAGCGGATCAGCGGCCGCCGCGAGCGGTGGCTCGGGCAGTCATTCGTCAAAATCACCCCACACTGCGACGAAGAATGACAGGTCCGGTATTGCGATCTGTAAGCTGGTGCCGATGGCGAGCGGCGGGAACAGGTTCCCGGGTCCGGATCGGCGTCGACATTTCCGGGTCGAGGGCGAGTGGAGCATCCGCGTGGCGGCCGTCGAGCAGACGGGTGCGATCTCCGAATTCGAGGCCAGGGCGCTCAACATCTCGATGGGCGGCGTGCTCGTCGAGACGGCCGTCCAGGCGAACCTGTGGGTCGACAAGTCCATGTCGATCACCTTCCCCGCCGCCGGGACGCCGGTGCCGGCGGTCGTGCGCCGCTTCCTCGACTACGGCGACGAGGGCCGCACGACCACCCGCTGGGGCGTGGAGTTCACCGAGCTCTCGCTCGAGGTGAAGGCGACGTGGACGCGGTTCCTGTTCTCCGAGGCGCGCCGGCTGGGCCAGGAGGCGGCCCATCGCGAGTTCCTCGCCCGAAGGCCGACGTGATCCCGGCCTGGGACGGGCACGAAGCCGCCCACACTCCCCCGAACGAGGGGTTTCGCAAGGCCCCATCGGGGCGATCACTACCCTGATGAGCGAGAACCAGCGCGCCTTCTTCCGCATCGACGCCGTCGTGCCCGTCGTCGTGCACCGCCTGGACCGGGACGGCAACCCGTGGGACGAGTTCCCGGGCGAGACCGTCGACCTGTCGGCGGGCGGCCTGCTGCTCTCGGCGGGCGAGTACGTGCCCACCGGGCACCCGATCGAGGTGGTGGTCTCGTCCTCCTCGCCGCCGCTCGAGCTCCGCAGCCGGGCGCGCATCGTGCGCAGCTGGCGCACCGCCTCGGGCGAGTGGCTCTCCGGCGTCTGCTTCGAGCGCCTCGGCTCCCAGGCGGAGCGCGACCTCGTCCGGTTCTGCTTCCTCAAGGAGCGGGAGATGGCCGAGCGGGTGAGCAACGTGCGCATCGACATCGCCATCCCGACCCGGCTCGAGCGCAGCGACCGCTCCATCCACCGGGCCTCGACGGTGAACATCTGCGCCGACGGCGCCCGCGTCACCGCGCCCTGGGACGCGGATCGCGGCGAGGAGGTCACGGTGTCGTTCTCGGAGGAATGGTTCGGCCGCGAGCTGAGCATCCTCGCCCGGGTCGGCCGTCGCGACGAGCGCGGCTTCGACCTCGAGTTCTGCGAGCCGACGCGGGCCGACCGCGCCGCCATCAACCAGCTCATCATGGCCGAGGAGCGCCGCCGCCGGGTCGCCTAGCGCCGTCGTCGACCCGGTCGTCGCGTCAGAGGATGCGAATGACGATGACGACGATCACGATGATGATGATCAGCCCGATGATGCCGACGCCGGTGCCGAGCGCGAGCACGGGGAGAAGTGCGGGGGTCATGGGGTACCTCCGGTAGCGGGTCGCCGCGCGCGGGGGTTCGCGGCGGCCGCGTTCTCGGTGCCCTGGCAGGCGCGATCCGAAACCTGGGAGGCGTCAGGCGCTACTCGTACTGGAGCGCGCGCAGGATGTCGAGGCGGGCGGCCCGCCGGGCCGGGAAGATCGCCGCGCACAGCCCGACGAGGATCGCGGAGACGAGGAACACGAGGATCGTCCCGCCGGGCACGGCGAACGGGATGCCGCCCTGGAGCGCGCGGTCGAGGATCGCGGCGATGCCGATCCCGACCGGGATCCCCAGGATCGCGCCGAGCAGGCTCGTGATCACGGCCTCGTGGCGGATCATCCGCCGTGTCTGGCGGCGGCTCATGCCGATCGCCCGCAGCATCCCCAGCTCGCGCGTCCGCTCGAAGACCGTGAGCACGAGCGTGTTCACGATCCCGAACAGGCTGACGACGACCGAGAGCGCCAGCAGGATGTAGAGCAGGTTGAGCTCGCTCTGGATCGCCCCCTCCTGCGAGCTCAGGAACGCCGACTCGGTCTGGATCTGCGCGTCGGGGAAACGGGCCAGCACGCGGTTCAGGGCCGCGGTGTTCGCCGCCGTGACCCCTCCCCTGGTCGCGACCAGGGTGAAGATGTTCTCCGGGTTCGTGTAGGCGGAGTCGAACGTGCGCGACGAGATCGAGATCGTCCCGAGCGGGTTCTCCGAGCTCGGCGGGCTGTTGATCGCCGTCACGCGGAGCGGGAGCATCCGCCCGGTCGACGTCTCCAGGTGCAGCGGGGAGCCGACCGTGAGGTGGTGCGAGCGGGCGAAGCTCCTGTCGACGATCGCGCCGGTCGCTCCCAGATGGGCCATGGAGGCGTCTGATCCCGACTGCCAGCTCAGCCGCAGGAGCCGCGAGAGGCCGGGATCGATCCCCGCCACCTGCACGGTGTGGCGGAAGATGCGCCCGTCGCCGGAGCGCTCGCCGGCGATCACGGTGGTCACGCCCGCACGGTGGAGCGCCTCGGTCGCGGCGATGGACATCGGCGTGAAGCCGTTCACCGACGTCATGACGTAGTTCCCGCGGAACTCCGACTCGACCGCGCCGACGATCGACTGCTTCAGCCCCTGCGCCAGCACCGCGACGGCGGTGACGAGGGCGAGGCCGATCATGAGCGCCGCCGCGGTGGACGCCGTGCGGGCCGGGTTGCGGACGGCGTTCGCGCGCGCCAGCCGCCCGGCGGCGCCGCCCGCGCGGGAGGCGGGCCAGCCGAGCACGAGCGCGATCGGCCGGGCGATGCTCGGCGCCACCATGGCCATCGCCAGGAACACCGCGAGCACGCCGATCGCGACCAGGAGCAGCCGCGGCCCGGTGGCGATGCCGGAGGCGAAGGCGCCGACGCAGATCAGGGCGACGGCGATCGCGCCCACGCCGAGCGCGACCGCGGGGCCGAAGCGGGCGAGCCGCGACTGCGGGAGCATCGCCCCCTCCCGCACGGCGGCGATCGGCGGGACGCGGGTGGCGCGCACCGCCGGCAACAGGCTGGCGAGGGCGGTGACGACCGTGCCGACGACGAGCGAGACGACGATCGTCCGGGTGGCGAAGACGAGCCCCGTCAGCGGCAGGTCGGCGCCGAGGGCGTCGAAGAGGGACTCGAGGCCCTTCGCCAGCCCGAGGCCGACCACCAGGCCGACGGCCGATGCGACGAGACCGGTGACGACGCCCTCGAGGACGACGGTGAAGCGCACCTGGCGCGCGGTCGCCCCCAGCGTCCGCAGCGTCGCCAGCTCGCGGGCGCGCTGGGCGACGGTGATCGAGAGCGTGTTCGCGATGACGAAGGCGCCGACGAAGAGCGCGATGCCGGCGAAGGCGAGCAGGAAGTCGCGGAACGTGTCGAGCACCGAGCGCGAGTCGTTGAAGTCGGCCTGGGCCTGCTGGCCGCCCGTGCGGACGCGCGTGTGCGGCGGGAGCACCGACCGGATCTGCGCGAGCAGCGCGCCGGTCGGGACGCCGTGCCGGGCCGCGACGTCGATCTGGTCGAGCTCGCCCGGCTCGTCGAACAGCCGCTGCGCCGTGCGCAGGTCGAACACCGCGATCGTGCCGCCCGCGAGCGAGGTCGCCGTCCCGAAGTCGACGACGCCGCTGACGTCGTAGCGGCGCTCGCGGGCGCCGTTCGCGATCACGCCGACGTGGTCGCCGACGCGGTAGTGCTGCGAGCTCGCGGTCTGCTCGTCGATGGCCACCTGGCCCGGCCCGTGCGGCCACGAGCCGGCAAGGATGTGGACCGCCGTGAAGCGCTCGTACGCCGGGTCGATGCCGAAGCCGTACTCCTGGCCGCCGGCCCGGGAGACGACCTTGCCGTTGCGGCCGAGGATCTCGGCCTGCCCGCCGACACGGCCGGCCGCCGCCTCGACGTCACCGAGACCCCTGATCCGCCCGACGGTCGAGGCGGGGAACGAGTTCACGTCTCCCCCACCGAACACGGCCTTGGCCGTGACGACCGCGTCCGCCTTCGCGTACGCGCCGCCGATGATGCCCTTCACGCCTGCGTCGACGGTGTCGGTGAGGATGAACGTGCCGCACACCATCCCCACGCCGAGGACGATCGCGAGCGAGGTGAGCGCGAGCCGCAGCTTGCGGGCGAGCAGGCCCTTCAGCGTGACCCGGATCACCGGCCGGCGCTCATCCGACAGCGGCTGCCATGCGCGCAGGATATCGGGGACAGTCCCCGCCGCTACGCTGGTGGGATGGTCGTTCTGTCGTTCCTGACCGGGCTCGGCCCCGCGATCGTCGGGCTGGTCGTGGCCACCGTCGGTGCCGTGGTCGTCTTCGCGGCCGTGCGCAACTAGCTAGCCCGGTTCGTGGACGACGACCACCGGCCGCTTCGACCGGCGGACGACGCCGGCCGACACGCTTCCGAGAAGCGAGCCGGCGATGCCACCGTGGCCCCGCGTCCCGACGACCACGAGGTCGGCGTCCCGCGTCTCGGCGATCGTCGCGAGCTCCTCGGCCGCATCGCCCTCGAAGACCTCGAAGGTGGCCTCGACTCCGGCCTTCTCGGCCATCGTCCTCGCGGCGTCCAAGGCTGTGCGGGCTCGGTCCAGGTGCTCGCTGACCCTGCCCTGGTAGACGGAGCCGCTGAGCAGGCCGGATGTGTGCGCGGCGACGGCGACGACCAGCACCTCCGCGCCCAGCCGCGTGGCGAGGTCGAAGCCCTCCGAGAGGGCCGCCTCGGAGCCCCTGGAGCCGTCCGTTCCGACGACGATGGTTGCCACCGGTCCCTCCTCGCTCGCCGGCCAGGACGTTCCGGGCCGAACCGCGAACACCCTACAGCAGCGCCAGCGGCGGCGGCATCATCCGCCGAGCAGGCGTATGAGCCCGCGTCCGATGAAGAACAGCCCGGCGGCGCCGAGCAGCCCGACGGTGAACCCGCGACCGCGGCGAGCGATCTGATCGCGCACGGCAGCGAGCCCCCGCTGGCTGGGACCGGGGCCGACCCTGGTCAGCACGACGGGCACCCACGCCGGAATGGAGACCAGGCCGACGAGCACGACGACGAGCACCGCCTCGGCCGCAAGCTCGACGTCGGCTCTGGAGATCTCCTTGGCGGCCGGTGCGATCAGGGCCAGCGTCGTGACGTTCGTCGCCATGGCGAACACGCCGAGCGCAAACGCCGCCCGAGCCTGGCGCGAACCACCCGCACCCCGTTCGGCACCGTCCGTGCGACCCGGCGACCCGGCCCGGCGCCGTCCGGAGACGAGAACGAGGGCAGCCAGGTTGACAAGGACCAGGCCGAGCACGAGATCGAGCGTCGCGTCGAGGTGCGGCTCGGTCGGGAGCGAGATCGCGCGGCCGAACAGCACGATGGCGACGACGATCACCAACGCCGTGGAGACGACACCGGCGGCGTAACGCATCCCGGCCCTCCCACCGGCGGGACCAGCGAGGAGCACGGCTTGCTCCGTCAACATGACCGGGCTGACCGCCCCGCCCAACCCGAGTGGGATCACGACCGCGAGCGTCGCCAGCACCGACCGGCCTCTAGCCCGGCCCGCGCGCCTGGACACGATCGACGACACCCCATGCAGGCGGCATGTCTCAGCGCCGCCGTGCGGCGATCGTGAACGACGGCGCGGTGACGATCGTGAGCCGCGACGCGGCGCCGAGTGCCCTGTTCGCCAGCCGCACGGCCGGGTTGCCGCTCGCTCCGCCCCAGTAGCCCACCGTGCGGGTGGCGAACCCGGCCGCGCGCATCCGCCCGGCGAGCTCGAACGGATCGAACAGGCGCTCGATCACCGCGCCCGAGTTCGGGTCGACGGGGGCGTGGCTGCCGTCGAAGTACGACGCCGGCGGTGGTCCACCGCCCACGTAGTCGTGCACGGCGGGGATGATCTCGTCCCGATCCATGTAGGCCGTGCGCAGCACGAGATCCGTGACGACCTCGTCGTTCAGCTCGGGAAATGCCTCGGCGATGATCTCCTCCCGCCGTAGCCGGTAGGAGCCGTCTCGCTCGTGGGTACCTCCGAGCGGACTTGGCTTCCCGGTCTCGTACTCCTCCCACAGGGCATGCGTGTCGCGCCGCACGCGCGGGTTGCGGCCATTGTTGCCGTCGCGGACGAGGAGCGTGCCGCCGGGACGCAGCACGCGTGCGGACTCGCGGATGAACAGATCGACGTCGCGGTAGTGCGAGATCGCCTCCAGCGAGAGCAGAAGGTCGAACGAGCCATCCGCGAACGGCATCTCGTGCACGCTCCCCACCGAGACGTGGATCCCGGCCGAGAGGTCGTCGGGCAGGAGGGCCTGGTAGGCTCGGACCGTTCGCACCATCGGCTCCGAGCTATCGATGCCGTAAGCCTGCGCGGCGCCCAGCCAGCGCAGCACGAGCAGCGTGAATCCGAACCCGCAGCCGGCATCCAGGGCCGTGCGCCCGCGCGGGTCGACCCGGCCGAAGTCGAGCAGGTCGGTCAGGTGGCGCCGATACCGGGACGCCTCGGTGCTCGACGTCAGGGGCCCGCAGTAGCGGTAGAGCCACGGGTCGTAGTCGTCCAGGCGAGCGTCGAGCACCCGCTTGAGGATCTGATCCAACGGTTCGCTTGCCGTCGCTCCGCCTCCGACCATGCGGGGGATCCGCCCTCTCATGCGGACTTCGTCTGGCCGGCGGCCGACGAGTTCACCACAGCAACTCCGCGGGTAGGACTCGAACCTACAACCCTCCGGTTAACAGCCGGATGCTCTGCCATTGAGCTACCGCGGATCGGGACGAACAAAAAGACTAGTCGATCAGGAGCCTCAGTTCCGCGTTTTCGCCGGCGGCGGCGAGGCGGCGGAGCGTGCGCGTCTCGATCTGGCGCACCCGCTCGCGGGTGACGCCGAACCTGCGCCCGACCTCCTCCAGCGTGTGCGGCTGCTCGCCGGCCAGGCCGTAGCGGAGCTCGAGTATCAGCCGTTCGCGGTAGGGCAGCTGGCTGATCAGGTCGGAGATGTGGGCGTCGCGCTGACGCGCGGCCATGTCGGAGCCGAGCCCGCGCTGGCGCTCGTCCTCGATCATCTCGCCCAGCTCGGTCGCGTCCTCGCCGACGGGCGAGGCGAGCGAGACCGGCTCCTGGGAGACGCGCTTGAGCTCCTCCACCTTGGTGGCCTTGATGCCCATCTCGTCGGCCAGCTCCTCGTGCGTCGGCACGCGGTTGTGCTTCTGGGTGAGCTGGCGCTCGACCCGGGCCATGCGGTTGATCGTGTCGACGACCTGCGCCGGCACGCGGATGGTGCGGCCCTGGTCGGCGAGCGCCCGGGTGACGGCCTGCCGGATCCACCACGTGGCGTACGTCGAGAACCGGTGCCCGAGCCGCCAGTCGTAGCGCTCGACGGCCTTCATCAGGCCGACGTTGCCCTCCTGGATCAGGTCGAGGAAGCTGAGGCCGCGCCCGGAGTAGCGCCGGGCGATGGAGACGACGAGCCGCAGGTTCGACTCGATCAGGCGCCTGCGTGCGCGCAGGTCGCCGCGCTCGAGCGCCTTGGCCAGCGACACCTCCTCGGCGGCGGTCAGGAGCGGCACCTGCGAGATCTCGCGCAGGTACATCCCGACCGTGTCCTCGGTCAGGCCGGGGGTTGCGTCGGGCTCGAGGTCGAGCTCTTCGTGCGAATCGAAGCCCGCCGGATTTCCGAGCGGGTCGGGGGCGTTTGGGGACATTACTGCGGGGCCTACTATCGGTCTGGCGCTTGCGCGCGGATGGCGTCCAGCCTCGCCAGCACCGATAACCGCAGCTCCTCCATACCCTGCAGCTCGCGTTGCCGACTCAGGTTCAAGTCGGCGTTTTCGCGCATCTCCTTTAGCCCGCCTTCGGCCCGGTACAGATGCAGCTTCCAATACAGCTCCTCCAGTGCCCACTCGGAGGCAGCCTCACGGGCAGCGAGTGCGTTCAGCTCTCCAATCAGCGGTGCCCACCGTGCGGATGCCTCCGAAATGTCGTCACCCGCCAGCATCCGGCGGATGTGCGTCGCGGCCTCCCAGTGCGACGCATCGGAGAAGTGTACGTGCTCGAGCTCTCCGAGCAAAATCCCACCGCGGTCGGGCACGGCCAGGCACATGGCCAGGAACAGGCGCTCGTCCCGCTCCCGGGGCGACCGCCGCACCCGCTGCGGGGCCGGCGCGGCCCGCTCGCCCTCGGGCCGGCGGCGCACGAGCCCGGCCTCGAGGTCGGGCGTGAGCCCCAGCCGGCCGGCCACGAGGCGCACCTGCTCGTCGCGCTCCACGGAGGCCGGTGCCGCTCCGAGGACGGCCGCCGCCCGGCGGTAGATCTGGTCGCGCGAGCCGCCGGCGGCGAGGACGCGGCCGATCCGGAAGCCGAGCACCCCCGACGAGCTCTCGAGCGCCGCCCGGAACGCGGCGGGGTCGGACACCGCCACGTCGGCGGGGTCGCGCCCGTCCGGGAGGGTGACGACGCGCACCTCCATCCCGGTCGACTGCGCCAGCTGCATGCCGCGCAGCGCCGCCTCCTCGCCCGCCGCGTCGGCGTCGAAGGCCAGGTAGAGCGTGCCGCTGCCGCAGACCCGGGCCAGCTCCCGCACCTGCTGCTCGGTCAGCGCGGTGCCCATGGACGCCACCGACTCGGGCATTCCGGCCTGGTGCAGGGCGAGGACGTCGGTGTAGCCCTCGACGACGATCGCGCGGCTCTGCGTGGTGATGGTCGGCCGGGCCCGGTCGAGGGCGTAGACCGTCTCGGACTTGTGGAACATCACGCCCTCGGGCGAGTTCAGGTACTTGGGCGGGTCGCCGCCGGGCATCTGCCGGGCGCCGAAGCCGCGGATGCGGCCGCGGGCGTCCGCCAGCGGGAACATCAGCCGGCCGCGGAAGCGGTCGACCGGGCCGCGCCGGCCGCGGCCGGCGAGGCCGGCGCGCTCGAGCTCGGCGACCGTGAATCCCTTTGCCCGGGCGGCGGCGCACACCCGGTCCCAGGCGGTCGGCGCGAATCCGAGCCGGAATGCCCGGGCCGTCTCCTCGACGAGGCCGCGCTCCTCCAGGTAGGCGCGCGCGGGCGCGGCCTCTTCGGAGTCCCACAGGTAGCGGGAGTAGAAGCCGGCCGCGTCCTCGAGCAGGGCCAGGAGCCGGCGCTGCTCGTCGCGGCGCTGCGCCGCCTGGGGCGAGGACTCGTCGTAGGTCACCTCGACGCCGTAGCGGTCGCCCAGCCACTCCACGGCGGCCGACGAAGTCGAGGTTCTCGGTGTCCTGGACGAACCGGATCGCGTCGCCCCCTCGCTGACAGCCGAAGCAGTAGTACTGCTTGTCGACGGGGTCGACCGAGAACGACGGGGTGCGCTCGTCGTGGAAGGGGCAGCGGCCGGTGTAGCGCGCGCCCACCTTGCGCAGCGTCGTGCGGCCGCCGACCAGATCGGCCATGTCCACCGCCGCCTTGACGTTCTCGAGCGACTGCTCGCTGATGCGGCTCACGCCGGCGAGCGCTCCGCCGCCGCGAGCTCGGCGTGCGCCCGCAGCGCGTAGCCGTCGGTCATCCCGGCCACCCAGTCGGTCGCCGACTGGGCGTCGCCGCCGGCCAGATGATGGGCGAAGAGCTCCTCGACCATCGCCCCGGCGCGGGCGCTGTCGGCCCGGGCCGCCGGCCCCAGGTAGACGTGCTCGAACATGTAGGCGCGCAAGGCCAGGAGCGCCTCCTCGTACGGCGGCGACTGGTGGATGTCGCCGGCGACCGCGGAGGTCTCGACCAGGTCGTGGACGAGCGCGTCGATCCGCTCCGACGACGTGCGCCCGAGCAGGCCCACCGGCTCGCCGGGCAGGTCGGCCGGATCGAGGATGCCGGCGCGGGCGGCGTCGTCGATGTCGTGGTTCACGTAGCCGAACCGGTCGACCAGGCGCACGATGCGGCCCTCGAGGCTGGCCGGGATGCCCGGGCCGGTGTGGTTGAGGATGCCGTCGCGCACCTCGGCGGTCAGGTTCAGGCCCGCGCCGCCGTGCTCGAGCACGTCGACCATCCGCAGCGAGTGCTCGTTGTGCCGGAACCCCGAGCCGAGCCGCTTCAGGCAGCGGTCGAGCGCCTCCTCGCCGGTGTGGCCGAACGGCGGATGGCCCAGGTCGTGGCCGAGGGTGATCGCCTCGGCCAGATCCTCGTTCAGCCGGAGCGCGCGGGCGACGCCGCGGGAGATGCCGGCCACCTCGAGCGTGTGCGTCATCCGCGTGCGGAAGTGGTCGCCCTGGGGCGCGATGAAGACCTGCGTCTTGCCCTTCAGGCGCCGGAACGACTTCGAGTGGACGATGCGGTCGCGGTCGCGCTGGAAGGGCGTGCGCAGCGAGCACTCGTCCGGCTCGGGCCGCACCCGCCCGGCGGTGTCATACGAGCGCACGGCGAGCTCCTGGAGCGACATGCGCTCGAGCTCGCGAATGCGCTCGCCGAAGGCGTCTGCGACGGGGCCGGAGGGGTGTGCCATCGGTATCCGAGTGTACCGATGCGGCCTCGCGGCTACGCTTGGCCGATGGGCGCAGAAGGCGACCTCGCGGCGGGCGACTTCGGGGAGTGGCTGGCCGCCACACGGGCGGCGATCCGGGGCGAGCGCGACGCCGAGGTGCCCTGCGACGGGTGCACGGCGTGCTGCACGGCCGCGCAGTTCGTCCACATCGGCCCGGACGAGCGCGCGACGCTCGACCGCATCCCGCGCAGGCTGCTGTTCCCGGCGCCGCTCATGCCGGAGGGGCACGTCCTCCTCCCCCACGACGCCCGCGGGCACTGCCCGATGCTGGTCGGCGGCCGCTGCTCGATCTACGAGGACCGGCCGCGGACGTGCCGCACCTACGACTGCCGCGTGTTCGCCGCGACCGGCATCGAGCCGGACGACGGCCTGATCGCCGAGCGGGCGGCGCGGTGGCGGTTCACGTACGCCTCCGAGGCCGACCGGGCGCGGCACGCGCAGATGCGGACGACCGCCGTCGCGATCAGGGAGCGGCCCGAGGGCGTGAACGCGACCGAGCAGGCCGTGCGCGCCGTCGAGGCGGCCTAGATGATTGAATCACTCATCTAGATGATGACCGGCACGGTGCCGCCGTCGACGCTCCAGGCCGCGCCGGTCACGTAGGACGCGCGCGGCGAGCACAGGAAGGCGATGACGTGGGCGATCTCGTCGCTCGTCGCCATCCGCCCCAGCGGCCGGCCCTGCCCGACCGCGTTCAGGACGTCGTCGCGGCTGCGGTCGGAGTCCGCGGCGGTCTGGTCCGCGAGGCCGCCGATCCCGGTCCATGCCTGCGTCAGCGTCGGCCCCGGGCAGACGGCGTTGCAGCGGATCCCGGCCGACGCGTAGAGGTCGGCGACAAGGCGCGACAGCGAGAGCACGGCGGCCTTCGTGACGGAGTAGTGCGGCATGCCCGCACTCGGCCGCTTCCCCGAGGTGCTGGCGACGTTCACGATCGCCGGCGACTCCGACTCGCGCAGGGCCGGCAGCGCCGCGCGGATGCAGCGCACGTAGCTCATGACGTTCAGATCCCAGGCCTGCTGCCAGTCGTCCTCGGTCAGCTGCTCGAAGCCCGCGATCCGGGCGACGCCGACGTTGTTCACGAGCACGTCCAGGCCGCCCAGGGCGTCGACCGCCGCGGACACGGCCCGTTCGCCCGCGCCGGCCTCGGACAGGTCGACGGCGACGGGCGCCGCGCCGATCGATTCGGCGGCCGCGGCCGGCGTGCGTGACGCGACGGCGACGCGCGCGCCCTCGCCGGCGAGCAGCCGGGCCGTTTCGAGGCCGATCCCGTCGCTGCCCCCCGTGACGAGCGCCCGGAGACCCTGAAGCTCCAGGTCCATGACGGCGGATCTTATGATCTGGCCGATGACGATGATCCTCCTCGCCCGCCACGGCGAGACCGACTGGAACAGAGAGGGCCGCTGGCAGGGGCAGTCCGACCGATCCCTCGACGACGCCGGCCGCGAGCAGGCGCGCCGGCTGGGCGTGCACCTGGCCCGCGTGGGGATCGACCTGCTCTACTCGAGCGACCTCGCCCGGGCCCGCGAGACCGCGGCCGCCGTGGAGGCCGCGACCGGCCTCGAGGCCGTGATCGACCCGGAGCTGCGCGAGGTCGACGTCGGCGAGCTCGTCGGTCGCTCGCAGGCCGAGGCCAAGTCCCGCGATCCGGCCTGGCATCGACAGTGGCGCGACGGGGCGATCTCGGGCTACCCGGGCGGTGAGACCTATCTCGAGCTCCACCGCCGCTCGGTGCGGGCGTTCCAGCGCATCCTGGACGTGGCGGACGGGCGCACGGCGGCCGTCGTGTGCCACGGCGGGAACATCCGGGCGATCGCCTCCCAGGTCGTCGGGCTCGGCGCCGACGAGCGCTGGCGCATCTCGGCCGTCGCCAACTGCAGCATCACGGCGTGCGAGCGCCGCCGCGGCCGCGTCGCCCTGGTGACGTTCAACGAGACGGGGCACCTCGTCTAGAGTTCCCCCGATGGAGGACTACACGTCCAGGTACAAGGGCGAGGCCGTCGAGATCGCCCTCTTCGGGGGCGAGTATCAGGACGGCATCCTCACCGCCTACTGCCTGATCGAGGACGTCGCCCACGTCGAGCTCAACGGGCACATCCTCGTCCCGCTGCAGAACGTCGCCAGCCTGCACTGCACCAGCCGCTGCGACGCGCAGGACGACTGGCCGCCGCGGGGGCTCTTCGACGACGAGCGCGACGGCGACGGCGACGACGACGGGCCGGCCTGAGGGCAACCCGCGGCGCGCCGGCGCGGCGCGCTGGTGGTGGCCGGTGCAACCCTGGCGGGGTGTCGCCTCGGAGGGTTGGTGGTCTCTCGATTCGGGGCGGCTCGGGGGGGACAGGTCTCCGTACGCCAGGGCGTTGGCGGCGAGGGCCGGCGTGGCGGCAGTGTACGGAGCACTGTCCCCGTTGGGAGAGGGCGGCTACCACCAGCCCAGATAAATAGAAAAGGCCGCCCGAAGGCGGCCTTTTCTATTTATCCCGGCGACGACCTACTCTCCCAGGCACTCGCGTGCCAAGTACCATCGGCGCTGAGGGGCTTAACTTCTCTGTTCGGAATGGGAAGAGGTGTTTCCCCCTCGCTATGACCACCGGAAACTTGTCAGGGTTTCGCGCGACCCTCAAAACTCCATAGCGGCTTCGGGTGTTCTCAAATCAAGTCCTCGGATGATTAGTACGGGTCTGCTGAACGCATTACTGCGCTTGCACATCCCGCCTATCAACCTGGTCGTCTTCCAGGATCCTTACTCCCTCGAGGGGATGGGAGAGCTCATCTCGCGGTGGGCTTCCCGCTTAGATGCTTTCAGCGGTTATCCCGTCCAGACGTAGCTAACCAGCAGTGCCCTTGGCAGGACAACTGATACACCAGAGGTCTGTTCAACCCGGTCCTCTCGTACTAGGGTCGACTCCGTTCAACTCTCCAACGCGCACAGCAGATAGGGACCGAACTGTCTCACGACGTTCTGAACCCAGCTCGCGTACCGCTTTAATGGGCGAACAGCCCAACCCTTGGGACCGACTTCAGCCCCAGGATGCGACGAGCCGACATCGAGGTGCCAAACCGCTTCGTCGATGTGGACTCTTGGAAGCGATAAGCCTGTTATCCCCGGAGTACCTTTTATCCGTTGAGCGACGGCAATTCCACTCTCAACCGCCGGATCACTAAGACCTACTTTCGTACCTGCTCGACTTGTGGGTCTCGCAGTCAAGCTCCCTTGTGCCTTTACACTCTTCGCACGATTTCCGACCGTGCTGAGGGAACCTTTGCGCGCCTCCGTTACATTTTGGGAGGCGACCGCCCCAGTCAAACTGCCCACCTGACACTGTTCCCCGTCCGGATGACGGATCGGGGTTAGAAGCCCAGAACACCAAGGGTGGTATCCCAAGGGTGGCTCCACGACGACTGGCGTCACCGCTTCACAGCCTCCCACCTATCCTGGACAAAATGTCCCAGACTCCAATATCAAGCTGCAGTAAAGGTTCACGGGGTCTTTCCGTCTAGCTGCGCGTAATCGGCATCTTCACCGATACTACAATTTCACCGAGTCCCTCGTTGAGACAGCGCCCAAGTCGTTACGCCATTCGTGCAGGTCGGAACTTACCCGACAAGGAATTTCGCTACCTTAGGACCGTTATAGTTACGGCCGCCGTTTACCGGGGCTTGGATTCGAAGCTTCGCCCGAAGGCTAACCTCTCCTCGTGACCTTCCGGCACCGGGCAGGCGTCAGCCCCTATACGTCGTCTTTCGACTTAGCAGAGACCTGTGTTTTTGGTAAACAGTCGCTTGGGCCTATTCACTGCGGCCCCCTCGGGCTTCGGGCGCGAAGCCCTACACCCTAACGGGGCGCCCCTTCTCCCGAAGTTACGGGGCAATTTTGCCGAGTTCCTTAACGAGGGTTTTCTCGATCACCTTGGTATTCTCTACCCGCCCACCTGTGTCGGTTTTGGTACGGGCACGTGGATCCTCCCTAGGGGCTTTTCTCGGGGGCATGGTTTCAGGGACTTCCGACATTACGTCACCGCATCCTGTCTCAGCCTTGTGGCCGGTTTTCGCCCGGCCGGCCTACGCAGTTGCCCCAGCACGACCAACGGCTGGGATCCCTTGTCCTACCCCGTCCCCCCATCGGTGTTAACGGATCCGACGTGGTACGGGAATATCAACCCGTTGTCCATCGCCTACGCCTTTCGGCCTCGGCTTAGGTCCCGACTAACCCTGAGAAGATTAGCTTTACTCAGGAACCCTTGGGCTTTCGGCGGAGGGGTTTCATCACCCCTCTTTCGTTACTCATGCCAGCATTATCACTCCTGACGCCTCCACGGCTGGGTTACCCCGCCGCTTCAGTCGGCGTCAGGACGCTCCCCTACCACTCCCGCTTGCGCGAGAATCCGCAGCTTCGGTACCTGACTTGAGCCCCGCTACATTATCCGCGCGCGAACACTTGACCAGTGAGCTATTACGCACTCTTTCAAGGATGGCTGCTTCTAAGCCAACCTCCTGGTTGTCTGTGCATCCGCACATCGTTTACCACTTAGCCAGGATTTAGGGACCTTAGCTGGCGGTCAGGGCTGTTTCCCTCTCGACTACGAAGCTTATCCCCCGCAGTCTGACTCCCATGCTCTGGAGTACCGGTATTCGGAGTTTGCCTGACTTCGGTAACCTGGTAGGGCCCCTAGGCCAAACAGTGCTCTACAGCCGGTACTGAACGCATGAGGCTATACCTAAATATATTTCGGGGAGAACCAGATATCTCTGGGTTTGATTAGCCTTTCACTCCGATCCACAGCTCATCCCCGCCGTTTTCAACCGACGTGGGTTCGGTCCTCCACGGGGTCTTACCCCCGCTTCAACCTGGCCATGGATAGATCACCCAGTTTCGGGTCTAGCGCCTGCGACTGAACGCCCTATTCGGACTCGCTTTCGCTTCGGCTCCGTTTCCTTAACCTCGCCACAGACGACTAACTCGCTGGCCCGTTATGCAAAAAGTACGCCGTCACGGCACAAGGCCGCTCCGACCGCTTGTAGGCACACGGGTTCAGGTACTATTTCACTCCCCTTCCGGGGTGCTTTTCACCTTTCCCTCACGGTACTAGTTCACTATCGGTCACCTGGGAGTATTTAGCCTTGCGGGGTGGTCCCCGCGGGTTCCGGCCGGGTTTCCCGTGCCCGGTCGTACTCAGGTCCCTGTCCAGGGAGGCGACGCGCTTTCGCGTACGGGGCCTTTACCCTCTGTGGCGACGGTTTCCACCGTCTTCCGCTAGCACGTCACTTTGTAACTCCCCGACCGCCCTGCGGGACGATCAAGACAGGTCCTACAACACCGGCTCGGCAACGCCCGCAGGCTGTCACGCCGAGCTCGGTTTGGGCTATTCCCGTTTCGCTCGCCACTACTCAGGGAATCGAGTTTCTTTCTTTTCCTCCGGCTACTAAGATGTTTCAGTTCGCCGGCTTACCTCCACTCACCCTATGTGTTCAGGTGAGGGTACCCGCGCATTACCACGGGTGGGTTTCCCCATTCGGAAATCCCCGGATCAAAGCTTGATCAGCAGCTCCCCGAGGCTTATCGCAGCCGTCCACGTCCTTCATCGGCTCCAGGTGCCAAGGCATCCACCGTGTGCCCTTATTCACTTGATTTAGTAGAGAACACCACTAAACCGCTATGGAGTTTTCAGGGTGCACGCCGGGATGACTGCCCGGACGACCCGAGGGACGCATGAAGCCCCACGAGGGGGCTCCCGGTCTCTCAAAACTCAACAGTTTGGGCCGCTGCCGGCGAACCGGCGGCGAAACGAGGGTGTCGACGTTGTTCCAGGCGAGCCCGGTCATAGGACGGCACGAGTGCCATCGACACGCCGGGCGCCTGCGGCGGTTGGAGCCGCCGCATTCCCTAGAAAGGAGGTGATCCAGCCGCAGCTTCCGCTACGGCTACCTTGTTACGACTTCACCCCAATCACCGACTCCACCTTCGGCCGCTGCCTCCCTTGCGGGTTGGCTCACGGACTTCGGGTGTTTCCGGCTTTCGTGGTGTGACGGGCGGTGTGTACAAGACCCGGGAACGTATTCACCGCGGCGTTGCTGATCCGCGATTACTAGCAACTCCGACTTCATGAAGGCGAGTTTCAGCCTTCAATCCGAACTGGGATCGGCTTTTTGGGATTCGCTCCGCCTCGCGGCCTCGCAGCCCTCTGTACCGACCATTGTAGCACGTTTGTAGCCCTGGACATAAGGGGCATGATGACTTGACGTCATCCCCACCTTCCTCCGGTTTGTCACCGGCAGTCTCCTGTGAGTTCCCGGCCGAACCGCTGGCAACACAGGACAGGGGTTGCGCTCGTTGCGGGACTTAACCCAACATCTCACGACACGAGCTGACGACAGCCATGCACCACCTGTGCACTCGCTCCGAAGAGGGGCCTGGTTTCCCAGGATTTCGAGCGCATGTCAAGCCCAGGTAAGGTTCTTCGCGTCGCATCGAATTAAACAACATGCTCCGCTGCTTGTGCGGGTCCCCGTCAATTCCTTTGAGTTTTAGCCTTGCGGCCGTACTCCCCAGGCGGGATGCTTAATGCGTTAGCTTCGGCACGGACGGAGTCGACACCGCCCACACCTAGCATCCATCGTTTACGGCGTGGACTACCAGGGTATCTAATCCTGTTTGCTCCCCACGCTTTCGCGTCTCAGCGTCAGTTGCGTTCCAGAGAGCCGCCTTCGCCACGGGTGTTCTTCCTGATATCTGCGCATTCCACCGCTACACCAGGAATTCCACTCTCCTCTCCCGCACTCTAGCCACCCAGTTTCCCACGACCGCCTGCGGTTGAGCCGCAGGATTTCACGCAGGACTTAAGTGGCCGCCTACACGCTCTTTACGCCCAATGATTCCGGACAACGCTCGGTCCCTACGTATTACCGCGGCTGCTGGCACGTAGTTAGCCGGACCTTCTTCTGCGGGTACCGTCAGCTGACGGGCTATTAACCCGCTCGCCTTCTTCCCCGCTGAAAGCGGTTTACAACCCGAAGGCCTTCTTCCCGCACGCGGCGTTGCTGCGTCAGGCTTTCGCCCATTGCGCAAGATTCCCCACTGCTGCCTCCCGTAGGAGTCTGGGCCGTGTCTCAGTCCCAGTGTGGCTGATCGTCCTCTCAGACCAGCTACCCATCGTCGCCTTGGTGGGCCGTTACCCCGCCAACAAGCTAATGGGCCGCGGGCTCATCCAGGACCGGAGGCCGAAGCTACCTTTGGTACAGAGCCCCGAAAGGCCTGCACCTCATCAGGCATTAGCCAGCGTTTCCACTGGTTATTCCTGTGTCCTGGGCAGATTACCCACGTGTTACTCACCCGTTCGCCGCTCGAGTACTCCCGAAGGAGCCTTTCCGCTCGACTTGCATGTGTTAGGCACGCCGCCAGCGTTCGTCCTGAGCCAGGATCAAACTCTCCGAGAACAGGTTGCGAAAACGGCCTCCCCCACCCCACGACGTAGCGCGGTGCAGGATCGTCGGCCGGTCTCTGACCATGAAGGAGAGTCTGCGACCGGTCGAAATCTGGCTGACCGGTCTGCTCTCAAAGGCCGGCGCACCCACCGTCTCCGGCCCGAGGGCCGGTGGCGCAGGGTCGCCGACATGGTTTCCGCCCCCCGTGGAATACCCGGGGTAGCGGACGAACCCGACGTCGATCGCTCCGGGGTGCGTTGCACCCCAAAGAGATCCCCAAACTGTTGAGTTTTCAAAGACCAGGCGCCCTCGAGCGCGACCTCTAAGCCTAGCGAGTCGCTTCCGGCCAGGCAAGTGGCGCACGCCGGACGAAACAGCCGCCACCAACCCTGGTGACGGCCGACGGGGCAGTATAGCGGTCAGGCTGCGTCGATGACGGCGAACCGTCTTCCGACCCGCAGCTCGGCACCCGCCAGCCGCTCCCGGGCGACGTCCAGCTCGTCCCCGGCGAGCGGCGTGCCGTCGAGGCGGACGCCGCCCTGCGCGATCAACCGCCGCGCCTCACCCCGCGAGCCGGCGAGCCCGTTGTCCGCCAGGAGCGCCGGCATGTGCACGGGATCGCCGTCCGGGAGCCGGATCCGGGGGGCGTCGTCGGCCGCCCGGCCCTGCTTGAACTGGCGGTCGAACGCCGCCTCGGCCGTCGCGGCCGCCTCCGCCCCGTGCCAGCGCTCGACCAGCCGGCGGGCGAACTCGCGCTTGGCCGTGTAGGGGTCGGCCGGCGGCGGGCCGTCGGCCTCGAGGCAGAGCCGGTAGTAGACGGGCATCAGCTCGTCGACGCAGCTCATCGCCTTGCCGTACATCTCGTTCGGCGGGTCGTCGATCGCGATGTAGTTGCCGAGCGACGCGCTCATCTTGTCGACGCCGTTGGGCCCGTTGATCAGCGGGGTCGTGAGCGCCACCTGGGGATCCAGGCCGTACGCCTGCTGGATGTCGCGCCCGGTGAGCAGGTTGTACTCCTGGTCGGTGCCGCCGAGCTCGACGTCGGCCTGGATCGCCACCGAGTCGTAGCCCTGCATCAGCGGGTAGAGGAGCTCCGACACCGAGATCGGCTGGTTGGCCTTGAACCGGCGCTCGAAGTCGTCGCGCTCGAGCAGCCGCGACACCGTCACGATCCGGGTCAGGCGCAGCAGCTCGGCGAAGTCGATCGCGCCGAGCCACTCCCCGTTGAACCGCAGCTCGGTGCGGTCGGCGTCGAGGATGCGCAGCGCCTGCGCGAAGTATCGCTGCGCGTTGTCGTCGATCTCGGCGTCCGAGAGCACCCTGCGCTCCTTCGAGCGCCCGGACGGGTCGCCCACGCGGGCCGTGTAGTCGCCGACGATGAGGATGCCGACGTGGCCCTGGTCCTGGAACGCGCGCATGCGCTGGAGCGGGATCGCCTGGCCGATGTGGATGCTGCGGGCGGTCGGGTCGATCCCGAGCTTCACGCGCAGCGGGCGCCCGAGCGCGAGCTTGCGCTCGAGCTCCCCCTCCGGCAACACCTTGACGGCGTTACGGGTGAGCGCTGCGACGTCCGGCACGGGACGCGGATGATATCGGCCGGCTCACCCAGGCCGAGTCGGGATCGAGGAACCGCCACGGCCGCTCGACGGCCTTCGTCAGGCCGATCCTGGTCGTGCGCGCGACCCGCCGGCGCCGGGTCGGCGGCAGCAGGTGCGCGGGCGCCCCGTTCATCTCCGGGCCGGCGCCGAGGGCCTGGCCGACGTTGCCCGGGCCGGACGTGAGCGGCTCACGGCCGCGCCGCTCCCACATCCGCTCGACCCCGTGGGCCGGCTCGATCGCGCGGACGAGCACCGCGTCGGCCACCTCCTCGGGGCCGCAGACGATGTTCATGCACCAGTGGATGCCGTAGCTGCGGTAGACGTAGAGCATCCCCGCCGGCCCGAACATCGGCCAGTTGCGGGCCGTGCGGCCGCGGAAGCTGTGCGAGGCCGGGTCGTCGTGGCGGTAGGCCTCGGCCTCGACGATGGGCCCGCCCACCCCGTCGACGAGCAGCGTCCAGCCGATCAGCCCGCGGGCGGCGGCGATCGGGTCGTCGAGCTCGGCCTGCGTCAGAGCGGGCGCCAGCCCAGGCCGTCCCCGCCGGGCTCGATCGTGCCCCAGCCGGCGATGTGGGAGGCGGCGCAGGGAGTGCCGGTGCCGGCCAGCCGCTCGAGCCAGTCGCGGCGCGTGCGCAGCGCGGCGTCGACGTCGGAGTCGAACTCCCGGTCCCACTCCGGGTGCGCCACGTGGCTCGGGTGGTGGATGACGTCGGCCAGGAACACGCGCGTGCCGTCGCTCCCGCTGATCTCGACGCAGGCATGGCCCTCGCGGTGGCCCGGCGCCTCGACGAGCCGGACGCCGGGCACGACCTCGGTCCCGTCGGCCACCGCCACCAGCCGGCCGTCCAGGCGCGCGAACACCTCGGAGAGGCCGCCCGGCTCGTACTCCCACGTCCGCGCCCACTCGGCCGCGGCCGCCGTCACGAAGACGCGCCCGGCCGGGATGTCGGCGGCGCCGCCGAAGTGGTCGAAGTCGAGGTGGGTGAGCACGACCACGTCGATGTCCTCGACCCGGCAGTGCGGCGCGAGCGCGGCGGCGAGGTTGCTCTGCGCCCCCTCCCAGCGGTCGTCCAGCCCGCCGGAGGCGGTGTCGACCAGCACCGTCCCGCCCGCCCCCTGCAGGAGCAGGACGTTCGAGACGACCTCGATGTCGCCGAGCTCCCCCCGGGGCGCCATCAGGCCGTCGCGCATCGGCAGGCTGCCCGCCGCGATCAGATGGGCGGTCCAGTCAGACATCGAGCGCCATCTGGTTCTGGCGGCTGCGCCGCACGGCCATCGCGAGTGCGGTCGCCTCGCCCATGTCGGCCAGGATCGTCCGCTCGGTGCGCGACGCGACCATCGGCTCGGCCATCCCGTCGATCCACACCTTCGTGCGGCGCCCGTCGCCGCGATCGTCGCCCTCGATCGGCTCGAGCGCGTAGATGCGGTCCGCGCGCACGAACTTGCCGTACCCCAGGAACACCATCGGTGCCCCGGCGGCCGTCACTGCTCCGCCAGCACCTCGCGCAGCGCGCCCGCGACGTAGGCGATGTCGTCGTCCTCGAGCTGGACGAAGAACGGGAGCGCGAGCGTCGAGCTCGACACCCGCTCGGTCACCGGCAGCATCCCCGGGCCGTAGGCGAAGCGCTCGCGGTAGGTCGGCTGGAGGTGGATCGCCGGCAGGTACGGGCGGGTGGCGATGCCGCGGTCGGCGAGCGCGGCCGAGACGGCGGCGCGGTCGACCTCCGGCGCGAGCCGCACGTAGTAGATGAACCAGCTGCGCGGGTGCGGCCCGCGGTAGGGCGTCTCGAGGCCGTCGATGCCGGCCAGCAGCTCGTCGTAGCGCTCGGCGATCCGGCGGCGGCGGTCGAGCAGCATCTCGAGCTTCTCGAGCTGCGCCATCCCGACGGCGGCGGACATCTCGTCCATGCGGTAGTTGAACCCGAGCCGCTGGTGGACGAGCCAGTCGCCGTTGTCGGAGCGGCCCTGGTTCACGAGGCTGCGCAGCTCGCGGGCGGCGTCGGGGTCGTCGGTCGTGATCGCGCCGCCCTCGCCGGTGGTGAGCTGCTTGTTGGGGTAGAAGCCCCACACCGCCAGGTTGCCGTGCGTGCCGACGCCGCGGCCGTCGACCGTGCACCCGATCGCCTCGCACGCATCCTCGATCACCGGCAGGCCGAAGCGGCGGCCGATCTTCGAGATCGCCTCGATATCGCACGGATAGCCGAAGATGTGGACCGGGATGATGGCCTTCGTGCGCGGCGTGATCGCCGCCTCGACCGCGGCCGGGTCGACGTTGAACGTCTGCTCGTCGATCTCGGCGAACACCGGCTTCGCCCGCTCGAAGAGGATCACGTTGGCCGAGGCCACGAAGGAGAAGCTCGACGTGATCACCTCGTCGCCCGGGCCGACGCCGAGCCGGTGGAGCGCCACGTGCAGGCCCGCGGTGCCGCTGGAGCATGCGACCGCGTGCTCGGTGCCGACCCGGTCGGCGAAGCCCCGCTCGAACGCCGGCGCCACCGGGCCGCAGGCGAGGCTGTCCGACCGCAGCACGTCGAGCACGAGCTCCTCCTCGCGCCCGTCGAGGTACGGGCGCGCCAGCGGGATCGAGCGCGTCGTGACCACGCCGCTAGACCGCCGCGCGGACGGGATACTCGAGCAGGTCCGCGAAGCGCTCGTCCTGCCCGCCGACGATGGCGAAGAACGTGTCCTGGATCTGCTTCGTGACCGGGCCGCGCGGGCCGGTGGGATGGTCGTCGACCGACGCCACCGGCGTCACCTCCGCGGCCGTGCCGCACAGGAACACCTCGTCGCCGAAGTAGAGGTCGGTGCGCACCAGGTTCACCTCGCGCACCTCGAACCCGAGCGTGTGCGCGATCCGCATGACCGTCGAGCGGGTGATGCCGGGGAGGCACGACGCGGTGGTGGGCGGGGTGTAGAGCACGCCGTCGCGCACGACGAACACGTTCTCGCCCGACCCGTCGGCGATGTAGCCCTCCTCGTTCAGGAGGATGGCCTCGTCGTAGCCGGCCCGGGACGACTCGAGCTTCGCGAGCACCGAGTTGATGTACTGGCCGGTGGCCTTGGCCGTCGGCGGGAGCGTGTTCGGGCCGATGCGGCGGAAGCTCGACACCTTGCAGCGCACGCCGTGCTCGAGCGCCTCCTCGCCGAGGTAGGCGCCCCACGGCCAGACGGCGATCGCCACCTCGACCGGGTTGTCGCCCGGGTAGAGCCCCATCGGGCCGGCGCCGCGGAAGACGATCGGGCGCACGTAGCACGACGGCACCCCGTTCACCCCGACCGTCTCGTGCACCGCGGCCGCGAGCTCGGGGACGCTGTAGCCCAGGTCCATCTGGTACAGCGCGGCCGAGCGGCGCAGGCGCTCGAGGTGGTCGGTCAGGCGGAAGACCGCCGAGCCCTTGGGGGTGTCGTAGGCGCGGATGCCCTCGAAGACGCCCGTCCCGTAGTGGAGCGCGTGCGTGAGGATGTGGACGTTTGCGTCCTCCCACGATACGAAGCTTCCGTTGCGCCAGATCTTCTCGGTGGCTTGCATGGCAGGACGCGTCCTTTCGAGTCTCGGTTCCTCGGCGCTGATGGTACCGGAATGGTCGGTATGCAGGCAGTCACTACGCTCTCACGCATGTCGGCCCCCGACCACGACCAGGCCCGGTCGTTCGACCGCGTCGCCGGCGTCTACCAGCAGGCGCGCCCGTCGTACCCGGCGGAGGCGGTCGAGTGGGTGCTCGAGGCGGCGCCGGGGCGACGGGTCGTCGACCTCGCCGCAGGCACCGGCAAGCTGACCCAGGTGCTGGTCGCCGCGGGCGCCGACGTGGTCGCCGTCGAGCCGCTGGCGAACATGCGCGCCGAGCTCGAGCGCGCCCTGCCGTCGGTGCGGGCGCTCGACGGCTCGGCGGAGCGGATCCCGCTGCCCGGCGGAAGCGCCGACGCCCTGTTCGTCGGCCAGGCGTTCCACTGGTTCGACGGGCCGGCCGCGCTGGCGGAGATCGCGCGCGTGCTCGTGCCCGGGGGCGTGCTGGGCCTCGTCTGGAACCTGCGCGACGAGCGCGTGCCGTGGGTGGCCGACCTCACCGCCGCCCTGCGCGGCGCCGGTGACGTGCTCACCGAGTCGCGCAACATCGCCGGCCGGCCGCTCGCCGACGAGCGCTACACGGCGGTCGCGCGGCGCGAGTTCCCGAATCCCGTGCCGTTCGACCGCGCGCGGCTGCGCGCGTGGGCGTCGTCGACGAGCCGGATCGCGGTGCTCCCGGAGGCCGAGCGCGAGCGTGCTCTCGCCACCGTCATGCGGCTCGCGGACGACCACCCGGAGCTGGCCGGCCGGGAGGCGTTCGACATGCCGTTCGTCGCCGTCGTCGTGCGGGCGACGCGGCGCTGAGCTCAGGCCGGGTGCGGCGGCCCGTTCAGGTCGACCGAGCGCACCCGGTGGACGCCGTCGAGCGCTCGCAGGTGCTCGAGCACGGCCGCCGCCGGCGCGACGTCGAGGGCGAGCACCATCACCGCCCGCTGGCCGCGGAAGTTGCGCGAGACGCTCATGTTGGCGATGTTCAGGCCGTCCTCGCCGAACGTCGTTCCCACCCGGCCGATGATGCCCGGGCGGTCGTCGTTCAGCATCACCACCATGTGGCCGGCGAGCTCGATCTCGACCTGGTAGCCCTCGACCTCCACCAGCCACGGCCGGTTCTCGCGCCCGATCGTCGTCCCGGACACGGTCTGGCCGTCGCCGCAGGCGACCCGGATGAGGCTCGTGTAGTCGCCCAGCGAGCGGGCCTGCCCCTCCGCCACGGCGATGCCGCGGCTCTCGGCCACCGCCCGGGCGTTGACGAGGTTCACCGGCTCGTCGGAGCGGGTCGCGAAGGCGCCCATGATCACGGCCGAGGTGAGCAGGCGGGTGTCGTGCTCGGCGAGCGAGCCGTCGTAGGTCACGTCGATCCGCTCGAGCCGCTGCTCGCAGAGGCCGATCGCGAGCCGGCCCAGCTGCGCGGCGACCGGCAGGTGCGGCCCGAGCACCTCCAGATCCTCCGCCCGCACCTGCGGGATGTTCACGGCGTTCGGGACGAGCTCGCCGCGGAGCGCTGCCGCCACCTGCTGGGCCACGATCACGCCGGCGCGGTCCTGCGCCTCCTGGGTGGACGCGCCCAGGTGCGGGGTGACGACGACGTTGTCCATCCCGAGGATCTCGCCCGTCGTGTACGGCTCCTGCGGGAACACGTCGAGCGCGACGCCGGCGACGTGCCCGCTCCGGAGGGCGTCGACGAGCGCGTCCAGGTCGACCAGGTCGCCGCGGGCGGCATTCACGATCCGCACGCCCGGCTTCATCAGCTGGAGGCGGTCGGCGTCGATCAGGTGCCGCGTCTCGGCGGTGAGCGGCGCGTGCAGCGTGACGAAGTCGGCCTGGAGCAGCAGGTTCTCGAGCGATGCCGACGACACCTGGAGCTCGCGGCACCGCTCCGCCGACACGAACGGGTCGAAGACGACGACGCGCATCCCGAATGCGCGGGCGCGGGTCGCGACCAGCTGGCCGATGCGGCCGAAGCCGACGACGCCGAGCACCTTGTCGGCCAGCTCGACGCCGGCGAAGCGCTTGCGCTCCCACCGCCCCTGCGTGAGCGCGGCGTGCGCCTGGGGGATGTTGCGCGCGATCGCGAGCAGGAGGCCGAACGCATGCTCGGCGGCGGCGACCATGTTCGAGCCGGGCGCGTTCGCGACGATGATCCCGCGCAGCGTGGCCGCGGCGACGTCGACGTTGTCGACGCCCGTCCCGGCCCGGCCGATCACCTTCAGCCGCCCGGCGTGCTCGAGCAGGCCGGCCGAGACGGTGGTCGCGCTGCGGACGATCAGCGCGTCGTAGGCGCCGATCCGCTCCGCCAGGTCGTCAGGTTTGCAGTTGAGCTCGACGTCGACCTCGAACTGCCCTCGCAGGAGGTCGACGCCGGCCTGGGCGATCTCCTCGGTCACGAGGACGCTGGTCATCCCGAGGCGAACACCTCGATCGCCCGGGCGGCCCCGGCACCGGGCGACGGGGCGCGGTAGCCCAGCTCCGCCAGGGCCAGCTCGAGCCCGGCGAGGGCGGTCACGATGTCGAACTCGTTCATGTAGCCCATGTGGCCTATGCGCATGATCCGGCCGCGGAGCTTGCCCTGACCGCCCGCGAGCACGATGCCGTGACGGTCGCGCAGGACGCTGTAGCAGCGCTGGCCGTCGATCCCGTCCGGCATCAGGAAGGCCGTCACCATGGCCGACGTCTCGTCGTCGGGGCCGTAGAGGTCGAGGCCGAGCGCCTTCACGCCCTCGCGGGCGCCGAGGGCGAGCCGGCGGTTGTGCGCCCAGATGGCCTCCGGGCCGCGCGACTCGATCAGCTCGAGCGCCTTGTGCAGGGCGGCGACGATGGTGACGGCAGGCGTGAAGGCGGTGTCGTTCTTGGCCTGCGAGTCGGCCGCGACCCGCCAGTCGAGGTAGTGCCGCGGCAGCGTCGCGCGGGCCGCTCGCTCCCACGCGCGCGGAGAGACCGAGGCGAACGCGAGGCCCGGCGGGCACATGAGCGCCTTCTGCGAGCCGGCCACCGCCACGTCGACGCCCCAGGCGTCGGTGGCGAGCTCGACCCCGCCCAGGCTGGAGACGGCGTCGACGACGACCAGCGCCCCGGTCGGGGCGACGGCGCGGGCGATCGCCTCGACGTCGTGGACGACGCCGGTGGACGTCTCGGACTGGGTGATGTAGACCGCGACGGTGTCGGCCTCGCCGGCGGCGGCAGCGATCCGGCCCGGGTCGAGCCGCTCACCCCACTCGTGCTCGACGTGGACGGGCTCGATGCCGTAGGCGCGCGCCAGCCTCAGCCAGCGCTCGCCGAAGTTCCCGGCCGAGGCGACGACGGCGCGGTCGCCGGGTGAGAGCAGGTTCGCGATCGCCGATTCCATGGCGGCGGTGCCCGAGCCGGTGAAGAGCAGGACGTCGTGCTCGGTCGCAAAGACGCGCTTCAGCCGCTCGATCGTCTCCGCCAGCAGCGCGCGGAAGTCGGGGCTGCGATGGTGGTGGAGCGGTGCGGACTCTGCGGCGACGACTTCGGGCGGCACCGGAGTCGGGCCCGGGGTGATCAGGTAGCGCTTGCCATCCACGCGCGCGCGAATCGTATTGCGCCGCGCGGATACCGGGGTCAGACCCCGCTCACAAAACTGCAACGCAAGTGCAACAGCCCCCGTTCGGGGTCAGACCCCGGTTGTCGGGGACAGTCCCCTTAACTGGTTAGGCGGTCGCGCAGGAGCTGCTGCACCTGGCGGGCGTCGGCGCGGCCGCGCGTCTGCTTCATCACCTGGCCGACGAGCGCGTTGATCACGCCGTCCTTGCCGGCGCGGAACTGCTCGACGAACTGCGGGTTTGCGGCCAGCACCTCGTCGACCATGCCCTCGAGCTCGGACGAGTCGCCGATCGACGCCAGGCCGTGCTCGGCGACGAGCGCCGCCGGGTCGGCGGAGGGCCGGGCCTCGAGCAGCGCGTACACCTGCTTCGCGATCGTGGCCGTGATCGTGCCCGCCGCGATCAGCCCGATGATGCCGGCCAGGCCCGCGGCCGGGATCGTCCCGACCGCGCCGGGCTGGTTCCGCACCCAGTCCGACGCCGCCTTGCCGTCGCCGCTCGCCGCCGCCACGGCCTCGAAGTAGTCCGCGGTCTCGGGCGCGGCGTTCAGGTCGGTCGCGTCCTGCTCGCTCAGCCCGTAGGCAGCGCGGAAGCGGGCGATCCGCGCCGCCGGGAGCTCCGGCATCGCGTCGCGCAGCAGGCGCACGGTGTCGGCGCTCGGCTCGAGCGGGACGAGGTCGGGCTCGGGGAAGTAGCGGTAGTCGTCCGCCTCCTCCTTCGAGCGGCGCGCGTGCAGCGCCCGCGCCTGCGGGTCGTAGTGGAGCGTCTCCTGGCGCACCTCGCCGCCGGACTCGAGCAGGTCGACCTGGCGCCGGATCTCGGCGGCCATGCCCTCGCCCAGGAACTTGAACGAGTTCATGTTCTTGAGCTCGGTCTTCGTGCCGAACGCGGACTCGCCCCGGCGCCGCACCGACACGTTGGCGTCGCAGCGCAGCGACCCCTTCTCCATGTCGCAGTCGGACACGCCGATCGTCTGCAGCGTGTTCTTCAGGAGCCCGAGGAACGCCACCGCCTGCTCGGGCGTGCGCAGGTCGGGCTCGGTCACGATCTCGACGAGCGGGGTCCCGCAGCGGTTGAAGTCGACCAGCGACGAGTCGGCCCCGGCGATGCGGCCGCCCGAGCCGCCGGCGTGGACGAGCTTGGCGGCGTCCTCCTCCAGGTGCGCGCGCGTGATGCCCACCCGCCCGCCGTCGACGTCGAGGTGGCCGCGGAGGCAGATCGGCTGGTCGTACTGGCTGATCTGGTACGCCTTGGGGCTGTCGGGATAGAAGTAGTTCTTGCGGTGGAACTGGCAGCGGTCGGCGATCTCGCAGTCGAGCGCGAGCCCGATCTGGATCGCCTTGTCGACCGCGCCGCCGTTGATCGTCGGAAGCGCGCCGGGGTAGCCCAGGCAGACGGGGCAGGTGAGCGTGTTCGGCTCGGCCCCGAAGACGTTCGCGCAGGCGCAGAACATCTTCGACTCGGTGTTCAGCTGCACGTGGATCTCGAGGCCGATGACGGCCTCCCAACCGTTCGTCGCTCATACGCGCGCCGCCATCGCCGGGGGCCGGGGATCGAAGCCGATCGCGCTCTCGAGCGCATGCGCCGCGGCCAGGATGCGGTTCTCGGCGAACGCCGGGCCGACGAGCTGGAACCCGACCGGCAGCCCCTCGCTCGTGCCGCACGGGATCGAGATCCCGGGCAGGCCGGCCAGGTTCACGGGCACGGTGAGGACGTCGGACGCGTACATCGCCCAGGGGTCGTCCACCCGCTCGCCGATCCGGAACGCGACGGTGGGCGAGGTCGGCGACACGACCAGGTCGACGTCGGCGAAGGCCGCGGCGAAGTCTTCCCGGATGCGGGTGCGCACCTTCTGGGCCATGCCGTAGTAGGCGTCGTAGTAGCCGGCCGAGAGCGCGTAGGTGCCGAGCATGATCCGGCGCTTGACCTCGGCGCCGAAGCCGGCCGCGCGCGTGCGCCCGTACATGTCCTGCACGGTGTCGCCGGGCTCGGCCAGGCGCATGCCGTAGCGGACGCCGTCGAACCGCGACAGGTTGGCCGAGGCCTCGGCCGGGGCGATCAGGTAGTAGGCCGGGAGCGCGTAGCCGGCGTGCGGGAGCGAGGTCTCGACGATCTCGGCGCCCAGGCCCTCGGCGGCGGCGAGCGACGTGTCGAACGCCTCGCGCACGCCCGGCTCGACGCCCTGGGCGAGCAGGTCGGCCGGCACGCCGAGGCGCAGGCCGCGCAGGCTCTCCGCCGACGGCACCTCGATCGGCGCCGGCAGCTCGACCGACGTCGAGTCGCATGGGTCCCTGCCGCAGATCACCTGCATGAGCAGGGCGCAGTCGCGCACCGTGAGCGCGAACGGGCCGATCTGGTCGAGCGACGACGCGAACGCGATCAGGCCGTAGCGGCTGACCGCGCCGTAGGTGGGCTTCATCCCGACGACGCCGCAGAGCGCGGCGGGCTGGCGGATCGAGCCGCCGGTGTCGGTGCCGAGCGCGAGCGGCGCGAAGCCGGCGGCGACCGCCGCGGCCGAGCCGCCCGACGATCCGCCGGGGACGCGATCGACATCCCACGGGTTGTGGGTGACGCCGTACGCGGAGTTCTCGGTCGACGAGCCCATCGCGAACTCGTCCATGTTGGTCTTGCCCAGGGAGACGAGCCCGGCGGACTTCACCCGCGACACGCAGCCGCCGTCGTAGATCGGGATGTGGCCCTCGAGGATGCGCGAGCCGGCCGTCGTCTCCTCGCCCTTCGTCGAGAGGATGTCCTTGAGCGCGATCGGCACGCCCTGGAGGCCGGCCCGGCCGTCGCGGTCGAAGCCGTCCGCCTCGGCGAGCGCGGCCTCGCGGCGCGTGCGCAGGAATGCGTGGATGCCGCCGTCGGCCGCCTCGATCCGGTCGAGGTAGGCCGTCGCGAGCTCGCGGCACGAGACCTCGCGCGCGTCGAGCAGCTCGACGCACCGCTCCGCCGTCAGGCCGAGCGTTTCGGTCATGCGGTCGGCGGCACGCGGAAGCCGCCGTCGGCCGGGTCGGGGGCGTTGCGGAGCACCTCGTCCAGCGGCCACGACGGCCGGGCGGCGTCCGGCTCGCACCCGGTTCGTCAGGTCGAGCGCGTGCGCGGTCGGCTCGACGCCGGAGAGGTCGAGCGACGAGAGCTGCTCGACGTGGCCGATGATCGTGGAGAGCTGCTCCGTCATCCGCGCCACCTCGTCGTCGGTCAGGCGCAGCTGCGCCAGCCGGGCAACGTGCAGGACGTCGTCGGACGAGATCGCCATCGTCCGGGCAGGATAGTCAACGAGCGTACCGGGGGCAGCGCTGCCGCCGCCCCCGATCACGCTGCGGGGCTATGCGAGCGCGCGGACGCCGCTGGCCTGCAGGCCCTTGTTCCCCTGGACGACGTCGAACTCGACCCGCTGGCCCTCGTTCAGGGTCTTGTATCCGTCGGCCTGGATCTCGGAGAAGTGCACGAACACGTCCTCACCGCCGTCCTGCTGGATGAAGCCGTAGCCCTTCTCGTTGCTGAACCACTTCACGGTGCCTTCTGCCAACTCGCGTCCTCTCCTTGTTTCACCCGCATGCGCGACGGGATCGGGCAACGATAAAGCACGTTCCGGACGTTTGCAACGAAGTCCCCGGAAGGGCGAGACAGAGCTGTTTCAGACGGTGTGAAGCGCGTTTGCGGCGACGACCGTGTTGCGCAGGAGCATGGCGATCGTCATCGGCCCGACGCCGCCCGGCACCGGGGTGATCGCACCGGCCACCTCGGCCACGGGGCCGAAGTCGACGTCGCCCGCGAGACCCTCGTCGGTACGGTTGATCCCGACGTCGATGACGGTCGCCCCGGGCTTCACCATGTCGGCGGTGATCATGCGCGGGCGCCCGACCGCGGCGACCAGGACGTCGGCGCGGCGGGTGACCGCGGGCAGGTCGCGCGTGCGCGAGTGGCAGACCGTCACGGTGGCGCTGCGGTGCAGGAGCAGGAGCGCGACCGGCTTGCCGACGATGTCGGAGCGGCCGACGACGACCGCATCGGCCCCCTCGAGCGAGACCCCGGTCGCGTCGAGCAGCTCCATGACGCCGGCGGGCGTGCACGCCACCAGCCCGGGCCGGCCCGCGACCAGGCGGCCCATGTTCAGCGGATGGAAGCCGTCGACGTCCTTGGCCGGGTCGATCCGCTCGAGCACCTGCTTGAAGTCGAGCCCCTCCGGCAGCGGCGACTGCACCAGGATCCCGTCCACCCGGTCGTCGGCGTTGTAGCGCTCGACCATCGCGAGCACCTGGTCCTGCGTCGACGTGGCCGGCATCGGCTCGTGGAACGAGGCCATGCCCGCCTCCTCGCACGCCTTGATCTTGTTGCGCACGTAGACCTGCGAGGCCGGGTCCTCCCCGACCAGGATCGTCACGAGGCCGGGCGTGTGGCCGGTGCGCTCGCGCACCGCCGCCGCGTCCTGCGCGACCCGCGCGCGCACGTCGGCCGCCACCTGCTTGCCGTCGATGATCGTCGCCACGGGCGCGGACGATACCGAATCGCCCCGGGCGGGCGTCCGGCCACCGAAAGGGTGATCTTCTTCCGGCTCACTTGCACATCTTCGGAAATGCAACAACTTTGAGTGAGAAGCGGCTTTTTGTACGACGTCCCTGTTTGCCGTTCCTCAGACCCCCGGAGGAGGTGAATCTCCTTGACCGACTTCATCCGCGGCCTCCAGGCCGACGTGAGCGACGAGGCCGGCCAGACGATGGCCGAGTACGCCGTTGTCCTCGGCGTCATCACGATCGCCGTCGTCGTCACGCTGGGCCTGCTCAGCACGGCCATCAAGAACCTGCTGAACAACGTCATCGCCTCGCTCTAGGCCCACGCCGGAGCGCCTCCGGCCGGCTCACCGCTCCTTCGCGGGGGCCGGCCCGGAACCCCACGACCACGTCGGTAGACCTCCCAAAAGGTGAATTCCGGCACGTGGAACTCAATTCCGCATCTCC
This sequence comes from uncultured Actinomycetes bacterium, assembly GCA_963731515.1. Taxonomy (GTDB): domain Bacteria; phylum Actinomycetota; class Thermoleophilia; order Gaiellales; family JAICJC01; genus JAICJC01. Next base: position 630,779 of record CAVSVU010000017.1, read on the forward strand.
GGATGCCGAAACAGCACCTGGGGGCAGCTTGCCCCGAGACCATCCCGGGAGGATCCGCATGATCGAGTACCTGAACGAGACCGTCGATGCGCTCGAGAACGAGGCCGGCCAGACCATGGCCGAGTACGCCGTCGTCCTCGGCGTCATCACGATCGCCGTTGTGGTGACGCTGGGCCTGCTCAGCACCGCCATCAAGAACACGCTGAACAACGTCATCGCGTCGCTCTAGCCGACGTCGAGGCACCGACGGCGGGCCCGCCCCGCGGGCCCGCCATCACCTCCCCTCTGGACTCCAAACACAAACACCTCGTGATCCGACGCCACACACAACGCCAGGACGGCCAGGCCGTCGTCGAGTTCGTCGTCATCCTGCCGGTGCTCCTGCTCGTGCTCGTGGCGATCTACCAGTTCGGTCAGGTGTTCGTGAACTACATGGATGTCACGAGCGCGGCCCGCGAGGGCGCGCGCAAGGCGGCTGTCAGCCGCACGGCCGGCACCTGCTCGGTCGTCGACGGCCTCGCCATCGCGTCCGCCAAGGGCGCCGGGTCGGACCTGAGCACGTCCAGCCTGAACGTGACCGTCACCCGCACGTGCACGAACAACGCGTACGCGCAGTCCTCGGACGTGAAGGTGACCGCCACGTACCCCTACTCCATCAACATCATGGGCGTGGTCGTTTCGTCGGGCACGCTGTCGTCGTCCACAACCATGCGGGTGGAGTGACGGTCGCGAGCCCGCGGCACCTCCGCCCTGAAGCGTCTTCCGCCATCTAAAGCCCCCGGCCGGCACTGCCGATACGTGTCTGGCCACTGTCCCGAACAGTCCCCAAGTCTTCCACGAGAGGCAGCCGCATGTCCTACAGCGTCCGCAACATCGTGATCGCGCTGATCCTCGCCGTCGTCGCGGCGGGACTCGTGATCATGTACACGAGCAACGTCAAGCACGAGGCCGACAAGAGCATCAGGACCACGACGGTCGTCGTGTCCAAGGGTGACATCGTCGCCGGCACTCCCCTGAACACGCTGGTCGACGGCGGTGCCTTCACGACCCGCCAGGTCGCCACCAAGGACGTCGTCCCCGGCGCCTTCACGTCGGTCGCGTCGCTCAACACCTCGCTCGCGACCGCGACGAACATCACCGCCGGCGCGCAGATCACGCCCGCGATGTTCTCGGACTCGAAGGACACGGCGATCGTCAACCAGATCCACGGCACGATGCGCGCCGTCCAGGTCGCCTTCAACGCCAACCGCGTCCTCGGCGGCACGCTCAAGGCCGGCGATCACGTCGACATCTACGGCGAGACGACGATCCAGGCCTCGGTCAACAACAGCAAGTACCAGCAGCAGACGGTCGCCGGCCGCATCATCACGAACGTCGAGGTGCTCTCGACGTACGACACCGGCGTCGCCGGCGTGCCGCTGACCTCGGCCTCCGGCGCCAACAGCGCGTCCGGCACCGACAACGGCGAGGGCGGTGACGCGGTCATCATCGCGGTTCCGCAGAACCTCCTCCCCGACCTCATGCTGATCCGCGCGGACGGCGAGTTCTGGATGGCCCTGCGCCCGGGCCACGGCGCCCAGGACACCGGCGCCTCCGTCGCCACCCCGTGCAGCACCTTCGGCACCGGCCTGACCGCAGTGCAGGTCAGGAACTCCCTCCCCATCTGCGTGTCTGGAGCGAAGAAATAATGACGAATCAGTCCCCGATCAAGGTCTTCATCACCGGCGCCGCCAACGGCCTGGCGGAGGTCCGGGAGGGCCTCGCAGACCACCCCGACGTCGAGCTCGTCGGCACGGCGGCCGATCCGGTCAAGGCCGGCGCCAAGCTGGCGGAGTCCGCCGCGCAGGTCATCCTGCACGGCACCACCGCCACCGAGCACGTCCCGACCCCCGAGGTCGAGGCGATCCGGGCGGTCACCGCCGCGCCGATCGTCCTCGTCACCTCCGCCAGCGCGAACAGCCTGCTGTCGGAGGCCCTCCAGGCCGGCATCCACGACGTCGTCCTGCTCCCGCAGCTGACCGACGGGATCGTCTTCACCATCAAGAAGGCGCACTCCCTGGCCGCGGGCCGGGCCGCCGGCACCGCCGGCAAGGCCGCCTCGCACGCCGAGGGCAAGGTCGTCACCGTGTTCTCGCCCAAGGGCGGGTCGGGCAAGACCGCCCTCGCCTGCAACCTGGCGGTGCTCTTCGCCCGCAAGCACGAGCGGCGGACGCTCCTGCTCGACCTCGACCTGCAGTTCGGCGACGTCGCCATCATGATGGGCATCGAGCCGGACAAGACCATCTACGACCTGGTCATGGCCCGGCGCGAGCTCGACTCCGAGGCCCTCGCGGGCTACGTCACGGCCCACCAGTCGGGCGTGCACGTCCTGCCGGCGCCGCTGCGCCCCGAGGACGCCGAGCTCGTCACCGAGGAGCGCCTCGGCCACCTGTTCGCGGTGGCCAAGGAGAGCTACGACGTCGTCGTCGTCGACACGCCCCCGTTCTTCCACGGGCCGGTGCTCTCGACGCTCGACCGCACCGACCAGCTCGTGCTCGTCGCCTCGATGGACGTTCCCGCCATCAAGAACGTCAAGCTCACCCTGCAGACGCTCGACCTGCTGCACTACCCGAAGGACCGGCGTCACCTGCTCCTGAACCAGACCGGCTCCAAGGTCGGCCTGAAGAAGAACGAGGTCGAGCGGGCGCTCGATCTCAAGGTGGCGTTCGAGCTGCCGGGCGACAAGGACGTCCCGTCGTCGGTCAACCGCGGCGTGCCGCTCGCGCTCGCCAGCCCGCGCGCCGGCATCGTCAAGTCGATGGGTGACATCGCCGACAAGCTCATCCCCCAGCGGGTCGCCGCCGACGCCAAGAAGAAGCGTCGGGGAGTGAGGTAACCGGATGTCGCTGCACTCTCGCATCCAGGTCGCCACGACCGACCCCAAGGACGCCGAGGCGCAGGAGGAAGCCGATCGCACGTCGGTCGTCGCCGATCCCTTCGCCGAGCTCAAGACGCGCGTCCACAAGGAGATCATCCCCCGACTCGGCCCCCGCCTGTTCAACGCGGACGGCAAGGCCGCAGCCGACCTCGAGGAGAAGGTCAACGAGGTCGTGACGGAGATGCTGGCGGTCGAGAAGACCCCGCTGACCCGCCAGGAGCGGCAGGAGATCATCCGCCAGATCACGGACGACATCCTCGGCTACGGGCCGCTGGAGCCGTTCCTCCGCGACGACTCGATCACGGAGGTCATGGTCAACGACCACAAGACCATCTACATCGAGCGCCACGGCAAGATCACCCGCACGAACGCGCAGTTCGTCGACGAGGCCCACCTGCTGCGGATCATCGACAAGATCATCAGCCGCATCGGCCGCCGCATCGACGAGTCCTCGCCGTACGTCGACGCGCGCCTGCCCGACGGCTCGCGCGTGAACGCCATCATCCCGCCGCTGGCGGTGCGCGGCTCCTCGCTCACGATCCGGAAGTTCCGCCGTGACCCGTTCACGATGGCGGACCTGATCAAGTTCGGCACGCTCACGCACAAGTCCGGCCAGTTCCTGGAGGCGTGCGTCCGCGGCAAGCTGAACATCCTCATCTCGGGCGGTACCGGCTCGGGCAAGACCACCACCCTGAACGTGCTCTCGGCGGCCATCCCGTCGGACGAGCGCATCATCACGGTGGAGGACGCGGCCGAGCTCCAGCTCAAGCAGGATCACGTGATCACGCTCGAGTCGCGGCCGGCCAACATCGAGGGCAAGGGCCAGGTCACGATCCGCGACCTCGTCCGCAACACCCTGCGAATGCGCCCCGACCGGATCATCGTCGGCGAGTGCCGCGGCCCCGAGGCCGTGGACATGCTCCAGGCCATGAACACCGGCCACGACGGGTCGCTCACCACCGTCCACGCCAACAACCCGCGTGACGCCCTGGCCCGCACCGAGACGCTGGTGCTGACCGCGGGCGTCGAGCTTCCGCTCCGGGCCATCCGCGAGCAGATCTCGAGCGCGTTCGACCTCATCGTCCAGGTCTCCCGCCTGGTCGACGGCACCCGCCGCATCACCCACGTCACCGAGGTGCTGCGGATGGAGTCGGACGTGATCGCGCTGCAGGACATCTTCATCGCCAAGCCCGTCGAGGACGGCGCGGCGAACCAGGATGCCGGCCACCGGCTGCTCGGCCCCCTGAGCTGCAGCGGCCTCAAGCCCCACTTCCTGGACAAGATGGCCTCGAACGGCGTCAACCTGCCGCCGAACTTCTTCCAGGACGAGACGGGCGAGCGCGCCGCGACGCCCATCTTCGGCCGGGCGGTCGGACAGTGATGCCCCGCCGCAGCCTGCGCACGCTGCTGCTGGTTGCAGTCGCCGCCCTGACGGTGGCCGCGCCGGCGGCGGCGTCGGCGCCCGCCCTGACCATCAAGCACATCGACACCAGCGCGTGGCCGACGGTGAAGGTGACGGCGGAGACGCCCGACCCGACCGTGACGCCCGACCTGCAGGTGACCGAGAACGGCCAGGCGGCCGCCGACGTCCACCAGGCGGCGGGCGCCAACTCCGCCGTCGCGCTCGTCATCGACACCTCCGGCAGCATGAAGGGCCAGAAGCTGGCCGACGCGATCGCCGCGGCGACCACGTTCGTCCAGGGCACCCAGTCGAACGACACGCTGGGCGTCTACGCCTTCGGCTCCAAGCCGTACATCTCCGTCGCGCTGCCGGCCAACTCGGCCACCGCGGCCGGCGGGCTCGCGAACCTCGCCACCGACCCGACCCCGGGCACCGCCATCTACGGCGGTGTGAAGGAGGCGGCCGATGCGCTGGCGGCGACGCACGCCGACCGCAAGACGATCGTGCTGCTCACGGACGGCTCGTCCGAGAACGACTCGGCCACCATCGACCAGGCGGTCTCCGCCGCCAAGGCGGCCCACGCGGTCATCTACGCGGTCGGGATCGAGGGCTCGGCCAACGGCCAGGCGGCCCTGCAGACGCTCGCCCACGACACGAACGGCCAGTTCCTGCAGGCCACCAACCGGCAGGCCCTGATCGCCGCATACGGCCGCATCTCGGCCGCGATCGGCGGGACGTTCACGTTCACGTACCACAGCCTCGTCCCCAAGGGGACCCCGATCCACCTCAGCATCGCCGTGCCCGGCCTCGCATCGGCGCGGGCCACCGCGCAGGCTCCGGGGACGGTCGCCGCTCCGGGCAGCGCCTCGAAGCCGCTGGTCCACATGCCCACGTCCGCCGCTGGCCGCGCCGGCGTCGCCGTCGGCGCTGCGATCCTGGTGCTCTTCGGGGTGCTCATGCTGCTCTCGTCCAAGCCCGGCGTGGGCGTCGGCAAGCGCATCGCCGCCTACACCGAGCCGAAGAAGAAGCCCATGGAGATCCCCGGCGTCACCCCGACGGCGAAGGTCAGCATGCTGCACCAGCTGTTCATCGCCACGGAGAAGATCGCCGGGTCGTTCAACTACTGGAAGCGGATGGCCTTCCGGCTCGAGCAGGCGGACCTCCCGCTGCGCACGGCCGAGGTCGTCTACATCCAGATGGGCGCGGCGCTGCTCCTGGGCGTGATCGGGCGGTTCCTGATCGGCCTGAACGGGTTCCTCGAGCTGATCCCGCTGGTGGCGGGCATCGCCCTGCCGTCGCTGTTCGTGAAGTTCATGGCCCGCAAGCGCCTGAACACGTTCGAGTCGCAGCTGCCGGAGACCCTGATCACCCTGGCCGCGTCCCTCAAGGCCGGCCACGCCTTCAACTCGGCGCTTGCGAGCGTCGTCAAGGAGGGGGCGGAGCCGACCTCGAAGGAGCTCTCGCGGGTGGCACAGGAGATCCAGCTCGGCATGACGTCCGAGTCGGCCCTCGAGGCGATGGCCAAGCGGATGGACTCGACCAACTTCGGGTTCGTCGTCATGGCCGTCAACATCCAGCGCACGGTCGGCGGCTCGCTGGCCGAGATCCTGGACATGGTGGCCGACACGGTCCGCCAGCGCCAGCAGTTCAGCCGCAAGGTGAAGGCGCTGACGGCCCAGGGGCGGATGTCCGCCTACGTGCTCCTGGCGATGCCGTTCCTGATGGGCCTCGCCATCTTCGCCCTCAACCCGGCCTACATGTCCATCCTGTTCACCTCGACGGCCGGCAAGTTCCTCATCGCCGTGTCGCTGGTGATGATGGCGATCGGCGGGATGATCATCCGCAAGATCGTCTCCTTCAAGGGGTAGCCGAATGATTCTCATCATCCTCGCCATCGGCCTGCTCGGGGCCGCGACCTACCTGCTCCTGACCGGGCTCACCGTCCGCCAGCGCGAGGTCGCCGTCTCGCTGGGCAAGGCCAAGCGCTACGGCGTCCAGACCCAGCGTGAGGCGGAGACGAGGCGGAGCGTCAACGACCGCATCGTCGGCCCCCTGACGCACAAGGTCGCCGCCGTGACGAGCAAGCTCCTGCCGCGCACCGATCCGAACCTGATCGCCAACCGGCTCATGGCCGCCGGCCTGGCCCGCTCGATGTCGCCGCAGATGTACCTGGCGCTCAAGGGCGGACTGGTGTTCACGGCCATCGCCTTCGGGGTGCTCGTCCTGATCTCGGGCCTCGTCCCCGCCGCGATGGGCATGCTGGTCGCCCTGGGCGGCGGCGCCATCGGCTACATCGCGCCGGACTTCTTCATCAACACCCGCACCCGCGGGCGGCGCGAGATGATGCAGATGGAGCTTCCGAACATCCTCGACCTGCTGTGCGTGTCGGTCGAGGCCGGGCTCGGGTTCGACGCCGCCGTGGCCAAGCTGTCCGAGCGCATGACCGGCCCGCTGGTCGACGAGTTCGGGCTCGTGCTGCACGAGATGCGGATCGGCGAGAGCCGCTCCGAGGCGCTGAAGAACCTGTCCGAGCGCGTGGACGTCCCGGAGGTGTCGCAGTTCTGCCGCGCCATCATCCAGGCCGACCAGCTCGGCATCGCGCTCTCCCGCATCCTGCGCGTGCAGTCCCACGACATGCGGGTGCGGCGCCAGCTCGCCGCCGAGGAGAAGGCGATGAAGGCGCCGGTGAAGATGCTCTTCCCGACCGTGCTCTTCGTCTTCCCGTCGATGTTCGTGGTCGCGCTCGGCCCGGCCGCGCTGAACCTGATGCAGACGTTCTCCGGCGGCAAGTAGCCGGCGCTCGTCACGCGACCTCGGGGACAGTCCCCGCCTGCGGGCGGGGACTGTCCCCGTCCGCGTTCACCGGGGCCGCGCTGGTAGCCTTCGTTCTCGCTGGGCGACGTGGCCGAGTGGCTTAGGCAGCGGCCTGCAAAGCCGCGTACACCGGTTCGACTCCGGTCGTCGCCTTCTCTCAGCCGAGGGCCATTCCCTCGATGGCGCTCGATGGTGTGGGGTCGCGCAGGCGCATCATGCGGAACGCGTCGAACAACCCGATGAGGCCGGCGACGAGCGGGATCAGCAGCGCGACCTGAAGGGCGACGGGGCGAGCGTCCGTGTTGATGCGGATGATCTCGTCCTGCGTCGCCTTGGGCTCGCCGGCAAGCTGCTTCTGGAGCTGCGTGTTGCTCATCACCTCCGCGTCGTGCTCGAGCGCCTTTGCGACGCGCTGCTGGTCGGCCGGCGGCAGCACGGTGCTCGAGTCCGCCTTGTGGGTGAAGGTGATCGAGAGCGTCGCCAGCATGATGGCGCCGGCGAACGCCAGGCCGAACGACAACCCGAACGAGCCGGCCGCCGAGTTCACGCCGGCGGCCTCGCTGACGCGCTCCTCGGTGATCGGGGCCAGCGTGTAGTTGTTGAGCTGGGACACGAGCAGGCCCAGGCCCAGTCCCGCGATCACCAAGGGCACCACCAGGTACCAGCCGGAGTCGGCCCGCGGCACGATGGGGATCAACACCGCCACTCCGAGCGCCAGGAGCCCGAATCCCACCCTGATGATGCTGCTCGGGCGCCGCGTTCCCGCTTTCTTGGCTGCCAGGATCGCCATCCCGAACATGCTGAGCGAGAGCGGGGCGAGGGAGAGGCCGGCCTCCATCGAGTTGTACTCGAGCACCATCTGGAGGTAGATCGGCAGGGCGATCATCAGGCCGCCCAGCGCGATCTGCTGGAGCATCTGCTGGGAGATCCCGAACCGGAACACCTTGGACTTGAACAGGTCAGGGTCGATGAGCGTCGCCTTGCCCTGACGCTTGCGCCGCACGAGCCAGTACACGAGCGCGGCGAGCGCGATCACGCCGGTCACCAGCAGCGCGGCGACGGATTCGCCGCCTTCCTGCCACACCAGAATGCCCAGCACGATGCCGCCCATGCCCACCACGGACAGGGCGGCGCCGACGACGTCGACGCTGCGGGGGCCGGTGTACGGCACGTCGCGGACGAGCCTGATGTTGAGCAGCACGACCACGATGATGACGTCCTCGAGCAGAAAGCCGAGGCGCCACGACAGGTACGTGGTGATGAAGCCTCCCAGCAGCGGTCCGACCGCGGCGGCGATCGCCGCCGCGGCCCCGACCAGGGCGTAGGCCCGCTTCTGGGCCGCTCCCTCGAAGTTGCCGTGTATCAGCGACTGCATGGCCGGCAGCAGGAGCGACGCCCCGAGCCCGCCCACCACCGCCCAGAAGACGACGATCACGGCCACCGACTGAGCCACGGTCATCGCCAGCGCGCCGGTGGCGTAGCCGAGCAGACCCAGGACGTAGGCCCGTTTGCGCCCGATCAGATCGCCGACCTTGCTCCCGATCAGGATGAACGCCGCAGAGACCAGCGCCTCGAGCGCGATCGCCGACTGGACGCTGCTGACCGTCGTGTGCAGATCGTGGACCACGGCCGCGATCGAGACGTTCATCAGCGAGGTGTCGACGACGAGCACGAACATCGCCATCGCCAGCAGGATGGCAAGCCGTGGACTCCCCGCCTCCTCGCCGGGCCGGCCGGCGGTCGCAACGTCGGTTATGGGCGATCACCAAGCCGCACCGGGAGAATGTCCCCGGCCGGCGCGGTTCCGGCATCATCCGTCAGGGGTGACCGGCGCGTAGAATCGTCTCCGGCACGCGTAACGATTCGCCCCCTCGCGAGACGGAGCAGCATGAGCACACACAACATCCCCTCCAACGATCAGCAATGGCGGGAGAAGCTCTCGCCCGAGCAGTACGACATCATGCGCAGGAAGGGCACCGAGCGCCCGTTCACCGGCGCGTACGTCGACGTGAAGGACGACGGCATGTACCGCTGCGCCGGCTGCGGCGCCGAGCTCTTCGCCTCCGACACGAAGTTCGAGTCCGGCACAGGCTGGCCCAGCTTCACCGACCCGGCGGTGGCGGATAACGTCGAGCTCCACCGCGACACCAGCCACTTCATGATCCGCACCGAGGTGACCTGCGCGCACTGCGGCTCGCACCTCGGCCACGTGTTCGACGACGGCCCCGGCGCGAGCGGGCAGCGCTACTGCATCAACTCCTGCGCGCTCGACCTCGACCGCACCGAGACGCAGTAGCCACCCGGCGGGCGCTCAGGCGCCCGCGCTGCGCAGCCCGCGGCTCTCGCCGGCGTCGCCTCCGCGGCGGCCGGCGAGCACCCGGGCGTGGCCCAGGGCGAGCCCGCCCTGGGCGGCGAGGGCCGAGATGGCGTCGAGCACCGCCCGCGCCGGCTCGGCGCAGACGACCGCCAGGCAGCCGCCGTCCATCGGGGCGGTGACGACATGCAGGTGGCGCCCGGCGGCATCGGCGCTGACGGCGGGCAGATCGGCGCTGCGCATGACCGTCACGCCGACGCCGTCGACGTCGGGGGCGAGCGCCGCAGCCAGCGCGACCGACCGTGCGGCCTGGCTGCCGCGGGCGGCGAGCACGCGCTCGCGCCCGCCCGGGCCCGCGCCCACGACCAGCGCCGCGTCGGCTCCGGTCGCACCGCAGACCGCCTCGGCGATCCGGGCCGCGACCGCCCGCGGCGTCGCCGGCGCCTCCGCCGCGGCGGCGATGCCGGGAAGGGCGTGCGCGACCGCGCCGAGCAGCCGCAGCGACGCGAGCGACTCCTCGCCCTGCCCGCGGGTGGACCGGCGGACGCGATGCGCGAGCACGGCGGCGGTGAAGCTCGCCGCCCGGTCCTTCCCCCGCTCCTTGGCGGCGTAGAGCGCGGCGTCGGCGCCGGCCACGAGCTCGGTCGCGCCGGCGGCATCCGCGGGATACGTGGCAACACCGCAGGAGACGGTCACGGCGCGGACGCCGGGCAGCGCGCGGACGCGGGCGCACAGGCGCTCGGCCGCGGCGCGGGCGGCCCGCTTGCCCGCCTCGGGCAGGATGATGGCGAACTCCTCGCCGCCGACGCGGCAGGCGAGGTCGCTCGCCCGCAGCTCCTCGCGGGCGGCGGCCGCCACGCGGCGCAGGACGAGGTCGCCCTCCTGGTGGCCGTGGACGTCGTTCAGGAGCTTGAAGTCGTCGAGGTCGAAGGTGATCAGCGAGACCGGCCGGCCGTAGCGCTCGGCCCGCTCGACCTCGTCCTGGAGCCGCTCGTGGAAGACGCGGTGGTTGTGCAGGCCGGTGAGCCAGTCGGTCTGGGCCTCGTGCACGAGCCGGATCCGGTTCTGCGTGTTCTCGAGCGCGAGCGCCGCCACCGCGGCGAACTGGCGCACGAGCTCGAACTCGTCGGCCGAGAACTCCACCCCCACGCCCAGCCGGTACGTGTTGAGCGCCCCGATCGGCCGGTCGTGGACGACGAGCGGCACCGAGATGATCGCCTCGGGCTCGTCCTCGGGCGTCCCGGGAACGACGGCGATGCGGGGGTCGCGCTCCGCGGCGGTGATGTTCGCCGCCTCGCGGTGCTCGACCACCCAGCCGGTCAGGCCCTCCCCCAGCCCGAGCGGCGCGGCCATGATCTCGTCGGCCCACTGGTCGCGGGCGTGGACGGGCACGATCTGGCGGGCGACCTCGTCGACGTGGTAGATCGTGAGCGCGTCGACGGGCACGAGCCGGTTGAGCTCGGACGAGATCCGCTCGAAGAGCTCGTCCTGCGTCACGGACACGAGCAGCATGCGGGAGATGTCGAACAGCGTCTCGTAGGACGCGAGGCGCCCGGCGAGGTTGCGCTGGGGCAGGGGCCGTTCTGGCACGGTGCGGGAGCTTTCGGGAGATCGGGGACGCCCCGGGGTGGGCGCCTCCACTCTCAGTGTCCGTGCATACGGCCGCCGCTCCGACACCCGTACGGGGGATCGCTGGCAGAAACTTCCTGCTACGCGGCGCGAGCTCCGCGCGTACGTCCGCGGACGTCACGATGGTGCCAGAGCACCGCTATCGTGGCGTTCGTGGACGAGGCGCGGCTCGAGGACACGAAGTACGGCAGGGCGCCGACGACGGACGGCTGGTTCGTCGTCAACGTCCGCGAGGCCGCCTGGATGCGGAACCCGCACTTCGGGGCGGTCTGCATCATCGAGGGCGACGACGTCGAGTTTCCCCAGATCGGCTACACGATCGCCGTGCTCGGCGAGGGCGAGTCCGGTGGCCTCTACCACCGCGAGGACGACCAGGAGGACTTCCTCGTCCTCTCCGGCGAGTGCATCGCGATCGTCGAGGGCCGCGAGCGGCGGCTGCGGGCGTGGGACTTCCTCCACTGCCCGGCCGGCACGGAGCACATCCTCGTCGGCGCCGGCCCGGAGCCGTGCGTGGTCTTCATGGCCGGCGGGCGCGCCCACCGCGGGAGCGCGGTCTACCCGCGCAACGAGGCGGCGCTGCGCCACGGCGCGGGCGTCGAGGTCGATACGGCGAGCTCCCGCGAGGCCTACGCGCCCTTCCCGCGCCACGAGCCGGGGCCGCCGGCGAGCTTCGCCGGACTTCCGTTCGGCTGAGCGTCACCGGCAGGCGTAGACGATCTCGACCGAGCCGCCGGGCAGCGCCCGCTCGGACCGGAGCTCGAGCTTCGCGTCGGTGCTGACCGCGTCCGTGAGCCGCATGCCGGCCCCGAAGAGCAGCGGCAGCACCACCAGCTCGAGCCCGTCGAGCGCGCCCATCGCCCGGAACGTCTCGATCGTGCGCGGGCCGCCGATGAGATGGACGTCGCCGCCGCGGTTGGCCGCGCGCAGCTTCTCGAGCAGCACCTCAGGGTCGGCCTCGACGACGACGTGGCCGGGCGTCCCCTGCGGCCGGTGGGAGCCGAGCACGAACACGTCCAGCGCTCGGCCACGGCCAGCGGTCGTTCGTAATCGCCGGCTCGAAGGTGGTGCGCCCCATCAGGGCCTGCTCGCAGGTCGCCAGGAACTCCTGGATGCCGTGGCTCGAACCGCCGGCGAAGGCCGGGTCGGCGATCAGCGCCGGCCAGCCGTCGGGGGTGGTGACGTAGCCGTCGGCGCTCATGCTCATGCGGGCGCGGATCTGCATCCGGGGCTCCTCCTCGGGGTCGTGGCTCGGTGTGATGACCGGGCGGCGGGCCGGTTCTCATCGGCCCGCCGAACCGATCAGGAATCGAGAAGCCGGGTCCCGGGGCCGCCGGTACAGTGACCGCCATGGACACCACGACCCCCGACGACTCAGGAGTGACCATGACGACTTCGACCCAGGGAATCAAGACCGTGCTCCACCCCGTCTCGGATCTCGAGACCGCCAAGACGGTGTACACCGCACTGCTCGGCATCCCGCCCCAGACCGACTCGGAGTACTACGTCGGCTTCGACGCCGAGGGCCAGCAGATCGGGCTCGTGCCAGGCGGCGGGCCGCAGGGCATGACCTCGCCGGTGGCCTACTGGCACGTCTCGGACATCGAGGCGAAGCTGGCCGAGGTGACGGCCGCGGGCGCGACGGTGCAGCAGTCGCCGCAGGACGTCGGCGGCGGCCGCCTCGTGGCCACCGTGACCGACCCCGACGGCAACGTCCTCGGGCTGCTCGCAGGACCGATGACGGCGAGCACGAGCGCTACGACGACGACGGACGCGGCCGGCGCTGCCGACAGCCACGATCTGATTCGCGTGCACGGCGCGCGGGTGAACAACCTCAAGGACGTGAGCGTCGAGCTCCCGAAGCGCCGGCTGACGGCCTTCACCGGGGTCTCCGGCTCGGGCAAGAGCTCGCTGGTGTTCGGCACGATCGCCGCGGAGTCGCAACGGCTCATCAACGAGACCTACAGCGCCTTCGTGCAGGGCTTCATGCCGACGCTGGCGCGGCCCGACGTCGACGTGCTCGAGGGGCTGACGACCGCGATCATCGTCGACCAGGAGCGGATGGGCTCCGACCCCCGCTCGACCGTCGGCACCGCCACCGATGCGAACGCGATGCTGCGGATCCTCTTCAGCCGGCTCGGGCAGCCGCACATCGGCTCGCCCAACGCGTTCTCGTTCAACGTCCCGTCGGTCAAGGCGAGCGGCGCGATCACGGTCGAGCGGGGAAACCGCAGGACGGTGAAGGCGACGTTCAGCCGCACCGGCGGCATGTGCCCGCGCTGCGAGGGCCGGGGCTCGGTCACCGACTTCGACCTGACGCAGCTCTACGACGAGACCAGGTCGATCAACGAGGGCGCGCTCACGATCCCCGGGTACAGCGTCGACGGCTGGTACGGCCGCATCTTCCGGGGCTGCGGCTTCTTCGACCCGGACAAGCCGATCGCGAAGTTCACGAAGCGGGAGCTCCACGACCTGCTCCACAAGGAGCCGACCAAGATCAAGGTCGACAACATCAACCTGACGTACGAGGGGCTGATCCCGCGGATCCAGAAGTCGTTCCTCTCCAAGGACGTCGACACGCTCCAGCCGCACATCCGCGCGTTCGTGGAGCGGGCGGTCACCTTCACCGTCTGCCCCGAGTGCGACGGCACCCGGCTGAGCGAGGCGGCCCGGTCGTCGAAGATCGACGGCATCAGCATCGCCGACGCCTGCGCGATGCAGATCAGCGACCTGGCCGACTGGGTGCGCGGCCTCGACGAGCCGGCGGTGGCCCCGCTGCTCGACGCCCTGCGCCAGACCCTCGACTCGTTCGCCGAGATCGGCCTGGGCTACCTCTCGCTCGACCGGCAGTCGGGCACGCTCTCGGGCGGCGAGGCCCAGCGCACCAAGATGATCCGCCACCTCGGCTCCTCGCTCACCGACGTCACCTACGTCTTCGACGAGCCCACCATCGGCCTTCACCCCCACGACATCCAGCGGATGAACGAGCTGCTGCTGCAGCTGCGCGACAAGGGCAACACGGTGCTCGTCGTGGAGCACAAGCCGGAGGTCATCGCGATCGCCGACCACGTCGTCGACCTCGGCCCGGGCGCCGGCAGCGCCGGCGGAGAGGTCGTCTTCGAGGGCACCCTCGCGGGGCTGCGGGCCGGCGGCACGCTGACCGGGCGCCACCTGGACGACCGCGCCTCACTGAGGGAGTCCGTGCGGAAGCCCTCGGGCGCGCTCGAGGTGCGCGGTGCGAGCACCCACAACCTGCAGAACGTCGATGTCGACATCCCGCTCGGCGCGCTGGTCGTCATCACCGGCGTGGCCGGATCGGGCAAGAGCTCGCTGATCGACGGCTCCGTGGCCGGCCGGGAGGGCGTCGTGTCGATCGACCACGCCGCGATCCACGGCTCGCGCCGGAGCTACCCGGCGACGTACACCGGGCTGCTCGACCCGATCCGCAAGGCGTTCGCGAAGGCCAACGGCGTGAAGCCCGCGCTCTTCAGCGCGAACTCCGAGGGCGCCTGCCCCCACTGCAACGGCGCCGGCGTCGTCTACACCGACCTGGCGATGATGGCCGGCGTCGCCACGACCTGCGAGGAGTGCGAGGGGAAGCGGTTCCAGGCGTCCGTGCTCGAGTACCACCTCGGCGGCTGCGACATCAGCGAGGTGCTGGCGATGTCGGTGTCCGAGGCGGAGGAGTTCTTCGGCGGCGACGGCGAGGCGCGCACGCCGGCCGCGCACAGGATCCTCGCGCGGCTCGCCGACGTCGGGCTCGGCTATCTCGTCATCGGCCAGCCGCTGACGACGCTCTCCGGCGGCGAGCGGCAGCGGCTCAAGCTGGCCACCCACATGGCCGAGAAGGGCGGCGTCTACGTCCTCGACGAGCCGACCAGCGGCCTCCACCTCGCCGACGTCGAACAGCTGCTCGGCCTGCTCGACCGGCTCGTCGACTCCGGCAAGTCGGTCGTCGTCATCGAGCACCACCAGGCGGTCATGGCCCACGCGGACTGGATCATCGACCTCGGGCCGGGCGCCGGGCACGACGGCGGCCGGATCGTCTTCGAGGGCACGCCGGCCGACCTCGTCGCGGCCCACTCGACCCTGACCGGGGAGCATCTCGCGGCGTACGTGGGCGCCTAGAGCGACGTCCAGAACCGCAGCACGGTCTCGTTGAAGGCCGCCGGATCCTCCTGGAAGGGCTGGTGCGCCTGCCCGGGGACGCCGACCAGGCGTGCCCCGCGGATGAGGCCGGCAATCTCGTGCGAGTGCCGCGGCGGGCAGATCACGTCCTCCTCCCCATAGATGACCAGGGTGGGCCTGGCGACGGCGCCGAGCCGGTCGCGGGTGTCGTGGTCGAGGATCGCCCGCGCCGTGCGCTGGAACGCCTCGGTCGACTGCGGGTGCGGATTGTCCAGCATCGCATCGCAGAACGCGTCGACGCGGCCGTCCTCGAAGGCCGCCGCCGAGTAGGTCGACGCGAGGAAGTACATGAGGAACTTGCGGTCGTCGTCGGCGATCCCGGCGAAGTAGGCGGAGCTCTCGATGAACGTCCGGAACAGCCGGTCGGAGTACGCCCACGAGCCGACGATCACGAGGCTGCGGGCGAGGTCGGGCCGGGCGATCGCAAGCTCCTGGGTGATCGCTCCACCCATTGAGAAGCCCATCACGTGCGCCGGCCCAATGCCGACGGCGTCGCACAGCGCGATCGCGTCGGCGGCCAGGTCACCGACGGTGAACTCGCCGTCGGGCAGCGACGAGCGGCCGACGCCGCGGTTGTCCACGACGGTGACGCGATAGCGCTCGCTGAACGGGCCGAGCTGAGCGTCCCATGCGCTGACGTCGTCGCCGAGGCCGCACAGCAGGAGCACGTCGTCGCCCTCCCCGGCCTGCAGGTAGTGGAGATCCACGCCGTTCACGCGCTCGATCGGCACGGCGCGATGCTAACGGACTCGTGGACTCAGCGGCCGCTGCGCATCAGGTGTTCTCGCGTGCCGCATAGTCGACTCGCCGGAACGGCCAGTCGCGGGCCAGCCAGTCGCTGACCGCCCGGTAGAGCGGCACGTCCAGCTCCGCGCGGTCGGCCCGCACCCACGACTCGACGAGGGCGGCGCCGGGCTCGGGATCGGGCTGGAGCGGGTAGATGTAGACGCAGCCGACCACCTCGTCCTCGCCGGCCAGGACCGTGTAGGTGAAGCCGGTGCGGGCGGCGAAGTCGCGCTGGTGGCGGAGCAGGTCGTTGCGGTTCTGGTCGATCGTCATCTCGCGCGGCCAGCTGCCGGTGGCGTAGCCGGGAGTGTCGCGGATGTGCTGCATGGACGACGTCCAGGCCGCGTAGTCGGCGTCGTTGTGCTGGGGGCCGAGCGGCTCCAGCCGGAACCGCGCCGCGCTCAGGCCGTGCGGCGGGTCGAAGTCGTCTGGCACGAAGCCGGTCATCGCGGGCCAGCCTACCTCGACGCAACCGGATCAACGATCATGCCCTCAGCTCGGAGCATGCCTGCAGTGGTAGCCTCGCCCGATGTTCGACCACGTGGGGATCGCCGTGTCCGACCTCGCCGCGTCCGAGCGCTTCTACCGCACCGTGCTCTCCGCGCTCGGCGTCGAGCCGAGCTACGCGGGCGCCGAGCTGGTCGAGTGGGAGGACCTGGCGATCGGCCCGACGGACCGCGAGCACCCTGTCACCCGCGGCCTGCACGTCGGCTTCCGCGCGCCGGACCGCGCGGCCGTCGACGCCTTCTGGCAGGCGGGAGTCGACGCCGGTCACCCCGACGACGGCGCGCCCGGGCCGCGCACGGCCTACGGCCCCGACTACTACGGCGGCTTCCTGCTCGACCCGGACGGCAACAGCGTCGAGGCGGTCCACGGCGACCGCGAGCACCCCGTGCCCGACGGCTGGATCGACCACCTGTGGCTGCGCGTCCGCGACCCGCAGGCGTCGCGGCGCTTCTACACGACGATCGCGCCGTACGCCGGGCTGCGCCTCACGCACGACGCGCCGGATCGCGTGCAGCTCTCCGGCCCCGACTTCTCCTTCTCGCTCGTGCGCGACGAGCGCCCGCTCACAGAGCACGTCCACCTCGCCTTCCCCGCGGACGCGGACGCCACGGTGCGGGCCTTCCACGCCGCCGCGCTCGCCGCCGGTTACGAGGATCACGGCACACCCGGCGAGCGCTCCGTGTACCACCCTGGCTACTACGGCGCCTTCGTGCTCGACCCGGACGGCCACAACGTCGAGGTCGTCAACCACAACTCCTGAGCCAGAGGCGGCAGGCCCGCCCGCAGCAACGGCGTCGGTAGGCGGAAAAGAAGCGGCTGAAGGGCTCGGACCCTCGCTCACCGTCCGGTGGCATGCGCGCGCGCCGACGCGGTCTGGCAGCCGACAATAGCCGGAGCCTCGTGGACGAGCGCGTCGTTTCCCAGGGCCTCGACCATGAACAGGGCGAAGTCCACACGGCGGGTGAGGTTGCTCTCGAGGATGGGGTCGCCGACGTGTTCACTCCACACCGGGAGGCCTTGGCTCTCGCCTTCCTCGAGGTCGCTGCCGCGCACGACAGTCCACCGGGTATCGCTCGCGAACACCCGCCGGCAGGCCTCCACCTGGTCATCGAGGTCTGCGAATCGAGCCAGTCGTGCCAGCGGGCCAAACACCTTCACGATCATCTTCAGCTTGCGCGTATACACATCCTGCCCGTCGCGAGTGATGTGCCATCCGCACGAGAAGATGAGACGGGCCCCTGGCGGCGAGTAGTCGAGCACCGCCTGAGCGGTTCCCGATGCGTAGTGGTGGACGCCTCGTGGGGCGAGAACCACCAGCACCCCGTCGCACCCTTCGACGGCGCGCTCGATGACCGTGCGGTTGTCTGTCGCCCCGGGCACGACAGTAATGCGCCCCTTGAACGGATCCAGCTTCCCCACGCTCTGCTCGCGACACACGCCAACCACCTCGTAACCGCGATCCAGCGCGTGCTGGACCATGTATCGCCCGAGCTTCCCAGAGGCTCCGACTACGCACACCTTCATGGCGACGTCCCATCCTGTGTCCTGGACGAGGCCGAGGTTCTAACCCCTTCGGAATCGCCAGAAACGGCTTGGTGTAAGCGGGAAAAAGCGGCTGAAGGGGCTCGAACCCTCGACCTTCTGCATGGCAAGCAGACGCTCTAGCCAACTGAGCTACAGCCGCTGGAGAGCGCCCAGTATACCCGGGCTATGTCCTGTCCAGGGCCAGGTTGACCTGGCGGTCGGCGTCCGTGTTCTCGGTGCGGCGCACCTCGACATAGCGCACCCGCTCGAAGCCGTCGGCCGCCTGCTGGGCCTCGTCCCAGAGCGTGCGCAGATGCGGGCTCTTGACCCGATAGCGGCCGGTCATCTGGCGCATCAGGAGCTCGGAGTCGGAGCGCACCTCGACCTCGGTCGCTCCGAGCGCCGCTGCCCGCTCGAGCGCGGTGATCAGCGCCCGGTACTCGGCCTCGTTGTTCGTGGCGACGCCGATCGCGTGCCCCTCCTCGGCCAGCATCCCGCCGTCCTCGTCCTCGATCCGGTACCCGACGGCGGCCGGGCCGGGGTTGCCCCTGGCGCCGCCGTCGACCCACATGCGCGCCTTCACGCCGGCGGGCCGGCCCGCTCGATCTTCTCGCGCTGCTTCACGTCGAGCCGGCGCAGCAGGTCGAGCAGCCGCGCGACGTGCTCCTTCTTGTCGTCGGCGATCCGCTGCACGACCTCCTGGGCGCCCTCGTCCGCCAGGGAGAACGCCTGGGCCTCGTAGCGGTTGATCGACTGGAGCTCGGCGGCCAGGTTCTCCCGCAGCGTCTGCAGGTCGGCGTGGAGCTCCGTCAGCCTCATGACGGCTGGTTGTCGATCTGCGCCCGCTGCAGCTTGCCGGAGTAGTCGACGTACACGGACTTCCACTCGGTGTAGGTGTCGAGCGCGGCCGTGCCCGCCTCGCGGTGGCCGTTGCCGGTGTACTTCGTGCCGCCGAACGGCAGCTGGATCTCGGCGCCGATCGTGCCGGCGTTGATGTAGGTGATCCCGGTGTCCAGGTCGCGGATGGCCCGGAACGCGGCGTTCACGTCGTCGGTGTAGATGGCGCTCGAGAGGCCGTACTCGACCCGGTTCGAGATCGCGATCGCGTCGTCCAGGTCGCGGCAGCTGATGAGGGCCGTGGCCGGGCCGAAGATCTCCTCGGTGGCGACGCGCATGTCGCGCTCGACCCGCCCGTAGATCGTCGGCCGGTAGAAGAAGCCCTTCTCGCCGTTCGTGTAGTGCTCGCCGCCGGTGAGGATGTCGGCGCCCTCGTCGCGGGCGATGCCGGTGTAGCGGTCGACCTTGTCGAGCGCGGCCTGGTTGATCAGCGGGCCGACGTCGACCTCGGGGTCGAGGCCGTTTCCGATCCTCAAGCCCTCCGCCCGGGCGACGAGCTTCGACGCCAGGCCGTCGTAGACACGCTCGTGCACGATCACGCGGCTGGCCGCGGTGCAGCGCTGGCCGCTCGTCCCGAACGCGCTCCAGAGGATGCCGTCGACCGCGTTGTCGAGGTCGGCGTCGTCCATCACGATGATGGCGTTCTTGCCGCCCAGCTCGAGGTGGACGCGCTTCAGCGTCTCGGCCCCGGTGCGGGCGACGTGGATGCCGGTCTCCTTCGAGCCCGTGAACGTCACGATCTTCACGTCGGGGTGCTCGATCAGGCGCTGGCCGACGGTCGCGCCGCCGCCGTGGACGATGTTGATGACGCCCTTGGGGAGCCCGGCCTCCTCGAAGATCTGGACGAGCATCTCGCCCAGGAGCGGCGTGTCGCCGGCGGGCTTGAAGACCGCCGTGTTGCCGGTGACGAGCGCCGGCATCAGCTTCCAGGTCGGGATCGCCATCGGGAAGTTGAACGGCGTGATCACGGCGACGACGCCCATCGGCTGGCGGAGGCTCATCGCGAACTTGTCGGGCATCTCGGCGGGCACCGTCTGACCGAACATGCGCCGGCCCTCGCCGGCCATGTAGTACGTCATGTCGATGCCCTCCTGCACGTCGCCGCCCGCCTCGGCCAGCACCTTGCCCATCTCCTGGGTCATGGTGCGGGTCAGCTCGGGCTTGCGGTCGCGCAGCAGCTCGGCCACCTTGAAGAGGATCTCGGCCCGCTTCGGCGCCGGGTAGAGGCGCCAGCTCGCGAAGGCCTCGTGGGCGGCTGCGACGGCCCGGTCGGCGTCGGCCGACGTCGAGCGCGGGAACGATCCGATCAGCTCGCCGGTCGCCGGGTTCATGTCCTCGAAGTGCTCGCCGCTCTCCGAGTCGACCCACGCGCCGTCGATGTAGTTCCGGTACGTGTTCGCAGCCACCGCCATCGGCCGCGAACTCTACTCGCCGCGGACGGCGAGCACGCGCAGAAGCTCGTCCACCCGCGCGTCCACCGTCTCGAGCGGGCCCGACGCGACGGACGACTCGTCCAGCGCGCCGCCCGCCGCCAGGACCGGGATGACCAGCGTCCGGGTGGGGATGTCGCCGCGCTGGGCGAGCTTGATCGCCGCTGCGACCGGCGCGGCGGCGGCCAGGTCGACCCACATCCCCTCGAGCTCGCCGAGCTGCATGCGGGCGTGCTCGAGCTCGCTCTCGGACACACGCACGACCAGGCCCTCCGACTCGACGACGGCCTGCAGCGACTGCACGGTGCCCGTCACGCCCGCCAGCGCGCGGGCCTGGGTCTCCATCGGGCCCGACGGCGGCACCCAGTCCTTCCCGGACGCGAGCGCCGCGGCCACCGCGCCCGCCACCTCCACGGCGACCATGCGCGGGATGCGGTCGATCACCGCCCACGACACCAGGTCGCGGAACCCGCGCCAGATGCCCTGGATGCCGTCGCCCAGCGCCGCCGGGACGAGCACCAGGTCGGGCGCGGACCAGCGCAGCTCCTCGGCGATCTCGTACGCGATCGTGCGGTAGCCCTCGATCGCGAGCGGATCGCCGCCGATCGGCGGCGAGGCCCGGTTGGAGACGGCCCGCCAGCCGAGCGAGCGCTCGGCGTCGGCCAGGAGCGGCCAGCGCGCCTCGCTCGACACGACGCCGACGACGCGGCCGCCGACCGCCTCGATCGCGTCGCGGGCGCGGGCGCCGGCATCGGGCTCGACCAGGCTCACGCAGCGCAGCCCCGCGCGCGACGCGTAGCTCGCGAGCGCGACGCTGAGCGCCTCGTCGCCGGCGCTTGCGATCGTCACGGACGTGTCCTCGACCTGCGAGACGGCCAGGGCGGCGAAACGGTCGCGCCAGCTGCCCGTCGGGTTGCGCCGCTCGTCCTTCAGGATCATCCGGCGCAGGCCGAGCTGCTGGCCGAGCGCGGCGGTGGGCACGAGCGGCGTGTCGCCCTCCCCCATCGAGATCAGCCGGTCGCGCGCGATCGGGAGCTGGGTGACGAACCGGGCCAGGCCGCGGCCCGTCAGCTTGCCCGGCTTGAGCGACGAGACCCGGCCGTACACGGGTGCGACGTTGGCCGGCGTTCCCTCCGCCGAGCATGACGGGCAGCCGCCGGGCATGGAGACCACGGGGTAGCGGCGCCGGCACCGCAGGCACTCGAGCGCGTTGGGGACTGCCACCCCGCGAGCATACCCCTTGACGGGGCTGGCTCAGCCGGTGTCTACTTCAGCACATGATCTACTGCGTGATCCCGCCGGAGCTCGAGGAGGAGCTCCTGCCCCGGATGGTCGAGTACTACCGCGACAACCCCAATGTCGAGGTGATCGTCGAGCGCCGCGCCCGGGCCGGCGACCGCCGGGCGGGCGAGCAGGGGACGCCGGACGAGCGCCGCCAGATCCGCGACCGCCGCCGGCCTCGCGCGATGGGGACGTTCCCGCGCGCGGAGGCGTTCGACACCGACGCTTGACCGGCCGGGCCGGGCCTGTTCGCGTCGGTCGCGTCTAGACCGCGAGCGCGAGCGTGCCGTCGGGCTCGGCCTGCGCGTTCCAGTCCTGGAAGCGGCTGTCGATCTCGGCGACGTCCTCGCCCCGCTCCTGCAGCGTGACCGGCTGCGGGCCGAGCATGTCGACCCGGAACTGGTACCAGGAGAGATCCCAGGCCACCGTCACGACGACCTCGCGGTGGCTGCGCATGACCACGCTGACGCGCGGGTCGCCGAGCGTGCGGGCGATGCCGCACACGGTGCGCGGGTGGTAGCTCTCGTTGAAGAGCTCGAGTCCCGCCTCGACCGCGTCGCGCGGGTCGGCCGGGAGCGCCTCCGGCGTGAACGGCTCGGGGACGCCGCGGCGCTGGCGCGAGCCGCCCAGGAAGCCCTTCAGGCCGCGGGGGCGGCTGCGGGCCGACTGCAGCTGGAGCGGCACGCTCAGCGAGCCCTCGCGGATCCAGCCGAGCGCGTCGGCCTGGTCGATGCAGAGCTCACAGACCCGGGCGTCGTCGCCCTCCGGGCTCTCGTAGGCGACCATCCGCTCGCCCAGGAGGAGCGTCCGCCCGCAGACGGCACAGGATGTCTCGATGTCGTTCCGGCGGATGTCGATCATTCCAGGTGCTCGGCAGGGGGCTCCAGGGTGCCTGAGTATACCGGCGGCTCCGGGCGCCGGCGGCGCCGGAGGAGATCGCCCGGTGCGCTGGCCTGCGGACGATCTTGCTCGGACGTCCGTGCAGACGTTCGCAGGTGATCGGAATGCAAGGTCGTGGAGCAACCTCGAAGAAACCGCCGCATGCGGGCGCAAACGCGCTCGCAGAGCGACGCCAGGTGGTTGCCGCAGCCCCGGGGGCGGGGTAGTGTCACGGCGCTGAAGGGAGCGACACCACCGCGAACACGCGCAGACGCATCGCCTGGATCATGCTGATGGCTGTCACCGCGGCCGGCGCCGGAATCGCGCCCGCCGGGGCGTCGGCTGCATCCGTGTCGAGCCAGCGCTCGCAGGCCGCGGCCGTGCTGCACCGCATCGAGGTGCTCGACTGGCGCCGCTCGCACATGCGCGACCTCGAGGCGACGGTCAGGGAGAACCTGCGCAACCTGCACGGCTCGATCGCGACCATCGGCGCGGCGATGCGGTCGCAGCAGGCCGGCCTCGAGGCCGACCAGGCCATGCTCGCGGCCATGCTCGTGGGCGACTACAAGAGCAACACGGGCACCAGCTCGGCCGCGTACGTGCTCGCCTCGGGCTCGTTCTCCGACCTGGTCCAGCGCGTCGACGAGGTGGCCCGCATCAACACGTCGTCGTCGGATCTCCTGGGCCAGATCCGCGTCGCCCAGCGGACGCTCGGCCGCGAGCAGCAGGCAGCTGAGCAGCAAGGCGGACGCGCGCACGCGTCAGCTGACGCGGCTCGTCGCCGCCCGCCGCGGGCTCGACGAGGCGATCGCCGATCGCCAGGCGGTGCTCCACAACATCGACGCGAGCATCGCGAGCCAGCTCGCCGCCGAGCGCGCACGCCGGGCCGGCCTCGCCGGCTCGACCAGCGCGCCGCTCCCGCCCGAGGTCGGCGGCGGTGGCGGCGGCGGAGGCTTCACGGGAGAGGCGAGCTGGTACGGCCCCGGCTTCGCCGGCCAGCGCACCGCCGACGGCGAGATCTTCGACCCGAGCAAGCTCACCTGTGCCAGCCCGTGGCTCCCGTTCAACACGATGCTGCGGGTGACCGACCTCGAGACCGGCAGCTCCGTCGTCGTCCGCGTGAACGACCGCGGGCCGTTCGGCCGGGGCGTGCTCGACCTCTCGGCCCACGCCGCCCAGGTGGTCGGCCTGACCGGGTGGGCCGAGGTGCAGGTCGAGATTCTGTAGCTCCTGAATAACCGGTGCCAGGCACCAAACCGGGTCAGGCACCGGCTATTCACCGCTGATTCGCCATGGGTGGCAGGGGCGAACCGTTCTCGCCCTCGACGGCGGGCGGCCTCGCCGACGGGGCGGCTGGGGTGGGACAGGTCTCGGTACGCGTGCAGCGCAGGCGGCAAGGGCGACGCGCGGATGGCGTCGTACCGAGCACTGTCCCGGACGAAGGCTACGCCTTCGCGAGCTCCTTGTCTTTCGTGGCGGCGGCGATCACCTGCTGGGCGACGTGCGCCGGCACCTCCTCGTAGCGCAGGATGGTCATCTGGTAGTCGCCGCGGCCGCCGGTCATCGAGTTCAGGTCGGGGGCGTAGGTCAGCACCTCGGCCAGCGGCACCTCGACGTGGATCGTGGTCGAGCCGCCGGCGGGGTCCATCCCCCCCACCCGGCCGCGGCGCGAGGTCATGTCGCCGATCACGTCGCCCACGCTCTCGTCCGGGACGGAGATGTCGAGCCGCACGATCGGCTCGAGCAGCACCGGATCGGCCTCGGAGAACGCCTTCTTGAACGCCATCGAGCCGGCGATCTTGAACGCCATCTCGGACGAGTCGACCGTGTGGTAGGAGCCGTCGGTCAGCGTCACCTTGACGCCCACGACCGGGCAGCGGGCCAGCTCGCCCTGCTGCATCGCCTCCTGGATGCCCTTGTCCACGGCCGGCCGGAAGCCCTGCGGGATCACGCCGCCGACGATCTTGTCGACGAACTCGTAGCCCGCGTGGTCGGCGAGCGGCTCGAGCGTGATGTGGCAGTCGCCGAACTGGCCGCGCCCGCCGGTCTGCTTCTTGTAGCGGCCCTGGGCGCGGGCGGACTTGCGGATGGTCTCCATGTAGGGGACGCGCGGCGGGTGCAGGGTCACCTCGACCCCGAACCGGCGCGCCATCCGCTCGAGCGTCACCTCGACGTGCATCTGCGAGAGCCCGGCGACGATCGTCTCGCCCGTCTGGGCGTCGCGGTGCACGTCGAGCGACGGGTCCTCCTCCTGCAGCCGGCGCAGCGACGTGTGCACCTTCTCCTCGTCGCCCTTGCTCTTGGGCTCGATGGCGAAGGAGACGACCGGCGACGGAAACGCCAGCGGCTCGATCTCGGCCGGCGCGTCGACGTCGGAGAGGACGTCGCCGGTGCCGGTCTCCTTCAGCTTGGGCACGGCGCCGATGGCGCCGCTCGGAAGCGCGTCGACGGGCGCGTGATCCTTCCCCTGCAGCGAGAGGAGCTGGCTGATCCGCTCCTTCGTGTGGGTGTGGTTGTTGGTGAGCGTCGAGTCCGACGTGAGCGTGCCCGCGAACACCCGCAGCAGGTTGATCTTGCCGCTGTACGGGTCGGCGATCGTCTTGAACACGTACGCCAGCGTGGTGGCGCCGCCGACCTCGGGCACGTTGCGCGCCCGCGCCGGCGAGGGCAGCCCCTCGACGACCAGGTCGAGCAGGCCGTGCGTGCCGATGTTGCGCGTCGCGGCGCCGCAGCCGACCGGGAAGAGCTCGCCCTCGGTGACGAGCTTCTTCAGCGCCACGGCCATCTCCTCGCGCGTGATCTCGTCGCCCTCGAGGTAGCGCTCCATGAGCTCGTCCGACGTCTCGGCGACGACGTCCATCAGCTTGTCGTGGTACTCGTCGGCGACCGCCTTCAGGTCGTCGGGGATCTCGGCCGGCTCGTCGTGGACGCCGGCGTCGCCGTCGTGCAGGTAGGCGACCATGTGGACGAGGTCGATGACGCCGTGGAACTCGTGCTCGGTGCCGATCGGGAGCTCGACCGCCACGCACCGGTCGCTGAGGCGCGACTGCAGCCCCTCGAGCGTCGTGAAGAAGTCGGCCCGCTCGCGGTCGAGCAGGTTCACGAGCAGCAGGCGCGACAGGCCGAGCTCGTCGCACCGGCGCCACAGCCGCTCCGTCCCCACCTCGACGCCGAGCACGCCGGAGACGACGACGATCGCGCCCTCGACGACCCGCAGGGTGGAGAGCACGTCGGCCTGGAAGCTGGGCTCGCCCGGCGTGTCGATCAGGTTGATGCTGCGGTCCTGCCATTCGAGATGGGTGACCGTCGCCGAGATCGACATGCCGCGGCGGCGCTCCTCGTCGTCGTAGTCGGAGACCGTGGACTTGTCGGCGACGCTGCCGAGCCGGTTCGTCGTCCCGGACTCGTACAGGAGCGCCTCGACGAGCGAGGTCTTGCCGGTTCCGCGGTGACCGATCACCGCCACATTTCGGATCTTCCCGGTCTCCGTGTTGGGCATGCACTCCTCCAGCTGCAGATCGGACGTCGGTCGCGTCAGATTACCGCAGGCCCTGCGGCCGCTCTAGCGGAGGCGGTCGGCGGAGGCGCGCTCGAGGCTGCCCTGGAGCTTGCCCTTGAGCCGCAGGACCGCCTTGGTGTGCAGCTGGGACACGCGCGACTCGGTCACGCCGAGCACCTCGCCGATCTCGCGCAGCGTCAGCTCCTCGTAGTAGTAGAGCTGGATGACGGTGCGCTCGCGCTCCGGGAGGCGGCCGATCGCGCCCGTGAGCGAGTCGCGCATCTCGGTGCGGCTCATCTCGGTCGACGGGTCGTCGGCGTTCGGGTCCTGGAGGGTGTCGATCAGCGCGACGGTGTCGCCGCCGGAGGACGAGATCGTCCACAGCTCGTCGAGCGCCGCCACCGACGATCGCGAGATCTGGGCGAGGCTGTCGTGGAACTCGTCCTCGCTGATCCCGAGATGGCCGGCGATCTCCTCGTCGGTCGGCGGCCGGTGCAGCTTGTGCTCGAGCTCGACCACGCCGCGCTCGATCTCGCGCGCGCGGCTGCGCACCGACCGCGGCACCCAGTCCATCGAGCGCAGCTCGTCGATGATCGAGCCCTTGATGCGGCTGATCGCGTACGTCTCGAACTTGATGTCGCGGTTCGGGTCGAAGCGCTCGATCGCGTTCATCAGGCCGAGCAGCCCGTAGCTGACCAGGTCGCCCTCGTCCACGTGGGCGGGCAGGCCCGTTCCGAGCCGCCCGGCGACGTACTTCACCAGCGGCGCGTACGTCAGGATCAGGCGGTCGCGCAGGCGCTTGTCGCCCGTGCGCTTGTACTCGGTCCAGATGTCGACTGAGTCGGCGGTCATCATGCTCGTGGATGCGCGCTCGCGTGCGCTGCACGCAGGTGGCGAACGCTCACATGGGTATATACCTGCGTCGTGCCGACCGATGCGTGGCCGAGCAGGTCCTGGATGCTGCGCAGGTCGGCACCGCCCTCGAGCAGGTGGGTGGCGAACGTGTGCCTGAGGGCGTGCGGCGAGCGCTCCGCGATCCCGGCCCGGTCGAGGGCGCGGAGGAGGCTGCGGCGCACGTCGGAGGGGTGCAGCGCCCGGCCGCGAACGCTGACGAAGAGCCGGCCGGAGGGGGCGCGGGCCATGCGCGGGCGGCCGCGGGCGAGGTAGCGCTCGAGTGCCGCAGCCGCCGCGCCGCCGAGCGGCACGACGCGCTGCTTGCCGCCCTTGCCGGTGACACGGAGGTGCTCCGCGCCGAGCCGGACATCGGAGAGGTCGAGGTCGCAGGCCTCCGCGGCGCGCAGGCCGCAGCCGTAGAGCAGCTCGAGCAGTGCGCGGTCGCGCAGGTCGCGCGGCGTCGTGCCCGCGGGCGCGTCCAGGAGCCGCTCGATCTCGGCGGACGAGAGCGTCGCCGGCAGGGTGCGCGTCTTCTTCGGCCCGGGGACGAGCGCGGCCGGGCTGCGGTCGATCACCCCGCGGTCGTACATCCACGCGTAGACGCTCCGCACCGCGCTCAGCTTGCGCGCGGCGGTGGCGGGGGCGTAGCGCAGCGTGCCCAGGTGGGCGGCGTAGCGGCGCAGCGTGCGCAGGTCGGCGTCCTCGGGCGCGACGCCCGCGGCGGACAGCCACCGGTCGAGCTGGCGCAGGTCGGCGGCGTAGGCGCGCAGCGTGGCCGGGGACGCGCCGCGGGCGCGCATCCACTCGAGATACGCGGCGAACGTCCCGCCGGTCGGCGGCTCCATCACGGGGCTGGCTCCCTGCATGCTGCGGATCGGACTCTAGAGCCTCGTGATTCGCCGGTGAAGGGCCGTGCCCTCCCGGTCAGCCCCGCCGGGGGCCGAGGTCGCGGCGGGCCAGGTCGGCCATCCACAGGCCGATCACCCCGGCGGCGAAGGTCACGACCCACTCGTCCGCCGTCGCCGCGTCGACGGCGATCGCGAGCATGCCGACGGCGATGGCCACGAAGAGGATGCCGCGGGCGCGGTAGCGGGGCCGGGCTGACCGCATGCCCGAACGCTATCGCCGCGGCGACCCCTCAGCGGCGACGGAGGATGGCGAACCGCTCCTGGGTCACGCCGTGGATGCCGGTGAAGTCGCCGCCGACGTAGAGGTTGCCGCGGCCGGCGGCAAGCGACCAGACGCCCAGGACGCCCGCGTTCGAGTTCACGTCCGGGTTCCAGCGCATGAGCACGCCCTTGAACGACAGCATGAAGAGCTTGTGCCGCTCGATGCGATGGCTGGAGCCGTGCTCGACCAGCTTCTGATCCTTGCGCGGGGCGACGTAGTCGCCGTGCATCCCGAACACCGGCCGCCTCCCGAGGCAGGTGGCCGCCTGGATGTTCCCGTCGGTCATGTAGTACCACCTGAGCCGCCCGCCCAGCCCGTACGCCAGCGCCGTCCCGCCGGGGCCGCCTTCGGCCGCGTAGACGCGCCTGCCGCACAGGGCGAGGTCGAGGATCGGCGAGCGGGGATGGCTCCTCCACGGCATCAGCCGTCCGCGGGCCTGGCCGAGGGCGGCGATCTTGTTCTGGCCGGAGTGGCCGTTCACCGACGTGAACAGCCCGCCGACGATCACGCGGGACGCCCGGGCGGAGACGACGATGTCGCGCACCTCGTGGTTCGTCGTCGGATGCCAGCGCCGGTTCAGCCCGAAGCGGCCGCCGCGCATCACGAGCTTGGCGAGGTTCACCCGGCGCCGCCCGGCGACGTGGCCGAAGCTGCCGCCGATGTAGAGGCGGCCCGCGCGCGACACCGCCACCGCGCGGACGGTGCCGGGAATGGCCAGGTCGGGGATCCGGGCCGAGAGCCGTCCGGTGCGCAGGTTGAAGGCCGCCAGGTTGTGGCGCGGGTGGCCACCGATCGACGTGAACTGGCCGCCGACGTACAGGAACCGGTGGTTGGGCGACACCGCGAGCGAGTAGACGCGGCCGTTCAGCTTCGGGTGGAATCCGCGCCGCAGCGTCCCCGTCCCCGCCCGCTCCGCCGCCAGGAACCTGCGGGTGACCTGGCCGCCGCGGTGGTTCCCGAGGATGGTGAAGTTCCCGCCGAGGTAGACCCAGCGGCCGACGCGGACGATGTCGTCGACGCGGCCGAGCTCCTTGTTCGCGTCCGTCCAGCCGGGAGCCAGCACCTGCCACGACCGCATGGGCCGCTGGGCGGGATTCTTGGCGGCCGAGGCCGGCTGGGCCGCCGTCACGAGAGACGCTGCGACCGCCGCCGTCAGGGCAGCACGCCGGATGAGCGGTGTGCGCGATGGCGAGGGCAAGACGCGGCGGACCGTACAGATTCTGCCAGTCGGATGCAGCAGTTCCCCGACTTCACTTACAGAATTTTCAAGCCGTCCTCGCGAAGTACACTCGGCCTTCATGTCTTCCGGGGTGTCCCAGGCGCTGGTCGACGACTACCGCCGCGACGGCGCCGTCTGCGTGCGCGGCGCGTTCTCCGCGGACCAGGTCGCGCTCGTCGCCGAGGGCATCGAGCGCAACCTGGCCGACCCCAGCCCGCGCGGGATCGTCGCCAGCCGCGACGACGACGCCGGCCGGTTCTTCGAGGACTTCTGCAACTGGGACCGGATCGGCGAGTACGAGCGCTTCATCCGCGACTCCCCCGCCGCCGCCATCGCGGGCGCGCTCATGGGCTCGGAGCGGGTGCGGCTCTACCACGACCACCTGCTGGTCAAGGAGGCCGGGACGGCCCAGCCCACGCCGTGGCATCAGGATCAGCCCTACTACAACGTCGACGGCACCCAGACCTGCAGCATGTGGATGCCGGTCGATCCCGTGCCGCGCGAGGCGACGCTCGAGTTCGTCGCCGGGTCGCACCTCGGCCCGTGGCTGATGCCGCGCTCGTTCATGGACGACCAGGCCCGCTGGTTCCCCGAGGGCAGCCTCGAGGAGCTCCCCGAGATCGACCGGACGACCGCGCCGATCGTCGGCTGGGCGCTCGAGCCGGGCGACGCCGTGTTCTTCCACATGCTCACGCTGCACGCGGCCGGCGGCGCGCGGACGAGGCGGCGGGCGTTCTCGGTGCGGTTCCTCGGCGACGACGTCGTCCACGCCCCGCGGGCGTGGCGCACGTCTCCCCCGTTCCCCGGCCTCGAGGACGAGCTGCCCGCCGGAGCGGCCCTGGAGCACCCGCTCTTCCCGGTCGTGTGGGAGTCCTCACGGGCTCCGGCCTAGGTGCTTGACGTCCGCTCGCCGGGAGGCATAGGATCACGGTCATGCCTGGGCCGGGACGCCGGCTGGGTCAGGGCATTGTGGCCGGGCGCGGACATCGGCCGGCGGGACACAGGGCGAGGGGGCCCGACATCGGATTCCTGAGACACATCGCGGCAGACTCGGTCATGCTCCGGCCTGTCGATCTGCACAACTGCGAGGGCTTCGCGGTCTACACCGGGGAGCAGCGCCGGATCGGCCGCGTCTCGCACCTGATCTACGGAAGCGACGTCGACACGCCCGACTCCGTCGCGGTCGTGCGCCACGGGATCACCGGCACGCAGACGGAGGTCATCCCCATCGGCCGGATCGACCTCATCAACGCGACGACCCAGATCGTCCAGCTGCGCGACGACTAGCACCGGTTCTCCGGCGCGGCTGTCGATTTCGTGTGCGCCCGTTCGTCTCCCCTGCGTCCGGCCGTCCGGCCGGCACGACCACGAGGAGGAGCGCCATGTCCGACGTCACCGTCATGCGGATCGACGAGTTCGACACGCCGAACGGCGGCGGGTTCTGCCGCGCCCGCGCCAGCCTCGGCGTGAGCGCGTTCGGGATGCAGGTCGAGCAGTTCCCGCCGAACTTCCTTCATCACCCCGAGCACGACCACGCCGACGACGGCCAGGAGGAGGTCTACACCGTGCTGTCCGGGAGCGCCACGCTGCACGCCGGCGGCGAGGAGTACCGGCTCGTCCCGGGCGTCTTCGCGCGGGTCGGCCCGGGCGAGCAGCGCCAGATCACGACCGGCGCCGAGCCCGTGCAGCTGCTCGCGATCGGCGGGACGCCGGGCGAGTCCTACACGGCGCCGCAGTTCACCGAGATCGGCGTCGCGCTGCCCGGCTGAGCCGTCCGGTCAGGTGAACGCCGGGGCGGCCCGGGTATCCGGGCCGCCCCGGCCATCGGTCTGCTACGGGGTTGTGAACTTGGCGGCGGGGATGTTGCCGACCCAGCCGGTGCAAGGCCCGTCGCGGTTGAAGTCGCCTGTGGCGAACGTTGCGCCGCACGAGTTGCTTGCGATGCGGGTGTCCCAGAAGATCGACTGATCGGTCCGGTTCAGCCCCGTCGTCGTGTTCAGGTTGAGGCCGACGTTCAGTGAGTCCTGGGGATGCCCCGATCCGCCGAGCGGATTCGGGCCGCTCGTGCTGGTGTTGTAGGAGACGCCCCACACAACGACCGCCGGCAGCTTTGTGTTCTCGGGCAGGTTGAACACGATGTTCTGGTCAAGTCCGTGATGGCACTGACCATCCGAACCGCGAAACATCGTCGGCAGGCCGTTCTCAAGAGGGCAGCTTGGATCAGACGACGGCCGGAACTTGATGTCGAACGATCTTTGTGACCGACACGATCTTGGCACCCGGTCGTACCTCACCCGTCATATGGTCAGCGATGCTGTGCTTGTAGATGGTCAGGGTCACGGGCGTTGGGAACGTCGGCGCGCCCGTCGTCACGCAGTCGCCGGTGCTCCAGTTGCCGTGTCTGGCAGGCCCACGACACCATCGTCACTGACACCTTTGCGACCGTGGCTGCTTTCGTCAGGATGACCTCGTTGCCGAGTTGGTTGAACTGGTCCGCCTCAGCACTCTCCGACGGCACCGCCACGACACCACTCGCCGGGAGGCTGTTGTAGACGATCTGGGCGCTCGCCGCCCCAGCCGGCGCGACGCCGACGACCAGGCAGGCGATCATCGCCAGCACGACAGGAAGGAGCTTACGCATGTTGTCTCCTCTCGTAGATGCCCGTGGCACCGAGCCCGCCGCTCTCGGATCGCAACCTGGCCCGGCGCGAACTCGCGGATTGTACGCTATGTCACGGACTTGCGCAGAAATCTGGTACGCGGTCTTCGTCCATCGAGCTCGCACGCGTAGCGCTACTGCTCCTGATCGTCCGCGTCACGAGTACCCCGCTCCGGACTGCGCCTTCAGGCGCGAGCTGGGGGAAGAAGTGCCAGGCGACGTCTCGCAGAACTTCGACGATGAGTTGGGGGGTGAGTTCGGTGTTGGGGTCGTCGAGCTCGGGTGGGAGGGTGGCTCCCATGTCTCGTGCCTTCTCGATGAGGGCGGGGCCGGCGGCTTTGCCGAGGTGGCTGAGGGCGTTGCCGAGGACCTTGTAGTCGAGTGCCCAGTCGGGGACGGGTTGGGCCGCGACGGCGCCCCAGCTGTCGGGGTTGCGAGGCGTCTGGCGGGTGAAGACGTGGTCGAAGGTGCGTGCCTGGGCGTCGCGTTGGGTGAAGGCGGGGCCGAGATCCCAGGTCTTTCGGAGGGTCGCGATCAGCGACGTGTGGCGATACTCCTCGTTGTAGACCGAACCGGGCTCGACCCAGGGCGACACCATGATGGCCGGGACGCGGTAGCCGGAGCGGTCGAAGGTGAAGCCGAACTCGCCGGCGGGCGCGGCGGGATCGGGCGGCGCAGCCGGGCCGGGCGCGACGTGGTCGTAGGTTCCGCCGGGTTCGTCCCAGCCGATCAGAAGCGCCGTGTTCCACACGTTGGTCCCCGACTCGGATGTGCACGAGCGGTAGATGTTGTAGACACGCTCCAGGAACGCCTCGCCGCCCAGGATGGACGATGGCGAGTCGATGCCGAGGTCGACGCCACCGGCGATCAACGACCGGCCCGCTGCCGGGTGGTAGTCGCCGTGACCGGTCAGCATGTTCGGCTCGATCAGCGAGAAATCCGGCAGCGCCCCGGCAGCGGCGTCGCGCTCGAACTCTGCGAACGGCACGAAGTGCGTCGCCAACCTGTCCTTCAATCGGGGGTAGTGGATGATGCCGGCGAACGACAGCGGCATCGGCTCGTCCACGTACACCTTCCACGTCTTTCCGTGGGCCTCGAGCCGCTCGAAGATCGTCTCCGCATCGTTCTTCTCAAGCCACTTCTTGGCGGGGCTGTTCACGACCAGGCCCGACGACGAGGCCGCCGTCCAGAACGAGCGGTTCATGAACGTCTGGGACGGCACCTCGCAAAACCAGTGGTCGAACACGCCGAAGTCGCGCGCGATCCCCGACAGCACCGGCACCTGCTCCGGAGTGAACCCGGTCATGATGTGGGCGTACTCGTCATAGGTCGGCTGGCGGCTCATCTCTGCCGTGAAGGTGCTGATGTAGTCGGTGACAAAACCGTCCATCGATGGCTGCGCACCCGGTGGCGGAGCGTTCCACGGCTTCGTCACCGCCTCGCCGATCTTGAACCGATTGTGCTCGTCGATCACGTTGTAGAGCTGCGTGTTTGTGTGGTACCACTCCTCACCCGAATCCGGGTTCGGCGAGTCCATATCCGTCGCCACCGTGTAGGGCACCACCTTGCGATCAGCGCCGTGCTCCGCCCACGCCGGTATCGGATTCGAGAGATCCTTCCCGATCACGCCCTCGAACGTCTTGCCGTCCCCAGGGCCGTACAACCTGCCGAGCAGGTTGTCGAGCGACCGGTTCTCGAACAGCACCACGATGACATGGTCGAGCGCGTTCGCGCGAGTCCGTGGGTTCGACATCTCCAAGCCTCCATCCTGTTCGAGACCGTCAGGTTGCGGTGGACGAGTCCGGGCCCACAGAATTCGTCTCGACTGATCGCCAGGACAGTACATCGTTCCGACCCGGCGGTCGCCTCGCACGGCTCGACCGGACATCCTCACTCTCCGAGTCGGTCTGGACGGTGCAAGGGCGTGAGAATGACGGCGCCGAAATGATCGAGCCGAAGAGCCGCGCGGGCGAGCGCACCGTACCGATCGCGCGTTCTAGCGAAGCAGGGGTGGCAGGATTCGAACCCGCGACCTACGGTTTTGGAGACCGCCGCTCTACCAGCTGAGCTACACCCCTTCGCGGAGGCGCATTCTACCGGCGGTCAGGCCGGAAGCAGGCCGTCCAGGGCATCCGGAAGGCCCGACAGCTCGGTCAGCTCGACGGTGGCCCGGGGGTCGCTTGGCTCGGCGAGCCGGTTGATCCAGACGGACGGGAGGCCCATCTCGGAGGCCGGGGCGATGTCATGGAAGCGGCTCGCGCCGACGTGGACGTGGCGGCCTTTCGACTCGGGGTGGCGCTCGTCGAACCGGCGCCAGTGGCCCGGCGCGGGCTTGTAGGAGCCGACGTCCTGGGCGACGATCACGTCGGCGAACTCGACGCCGAGCTTGGGGACCGACGAGGCGATCAGGTCGCGGTCGCAGTTCGAGAGGATCACCAGCTGCCAGCCGCGGCCGAGCGCGTCGGCGAGCGCCGCGGGCACCTCGGGGAACGCCGGCCAGTCCGGGAGCGAGTCCGACATCGCGTGGACGTCGCCCGCCGCGAGCTCCACGCCGCGCTCGCGGGCGAGCATCGCGGTGACGAGGTCGAGCACCTCGCGGTAGGTGCGGTAGCGCTCGGCCTGCACGCCGGGCTCGATCTCGTGGTAGCGCACGAGCAGCGCGTCGGCGTCGTCGTCGCCGAACAGCCGCGCGAGCGTTCCGCGGAGACCCGCGTTCCAGTCGATCAGGGTGCCGTAGCAGTCGAAGGTGGCGAAGCGGTCGGCGTCCATGCCCGGGCCAGCGTATACCGGCCCGCCGGGTCGCGCACCACCCAGCCCTCGACCTCCAGGCGCGAGAGCAGCGCCGCGATCCGGCCGGCGCCTCCCGCCCCGGCGACCTCGTCGGGGAAGGCCGCTCGCGCCGCTCAGCCGGTCGAGCAGGGCACACGCCTCGGCGTCGTCCGGCGGCGGA
Source organism: uncultured Actinomycetes bacterium (assembly GCA_963731515.1). Classification (GTDB taxonomy): domain Bacteria; phylum Actinomycetota; class Thermoleophilia; order Gaiellales; family JAICJC01; genus JAICJC01. The sequence goes on from CAVSVU010000017.1 coordinate 665,735, forward strand.
TGCGCCTCCGGCGCGTCGATCCCGAGCCAGACCGCGAGATCGGACTCGTCCTCGACCAGCCCCGCGCCCGGCCTTGATGAGCCCGTTCGTTCCCGCCGCCGCCGCCGAGCCCGCCGCCCCGGGGACGGCGACGACGTCGCGGCCGAGGTCGAGCGCGTGATCGGCCGTGATGAGCGCGCCGCTTCGCGCCCTCGCCTCGACCACCACGAGCGTTGCGGCGAGCGCCGCGATCAGGCGATTCCGGGCCGGGAAACGCCAGGGCGCCGGAGCCGTGCCGGGCGGGTACTCCGAGATCGCCAGGCCGTGCTCGAGGATCCGCTCGTACAGGCCGCGATGTCTGCGCGGGTAGGCGACGTCGGTGCCGCATCCGAGCACGGCGATCGTCGGTCCGCCCGCGTCGAGGGCGCCGCCGTGGGCGGCGGCGTCGATACCCAGCGCCATGCCGCTCACGACGGCCACCCCTCCCCCGGCCGCGCACGCGCCCAGACGGCGGGCGATGCGCAGCCCGGCGTCGGTCGGTCTGCGCGCGCCGACGATGGCCACCGCTCCGACCGGCGCGGGCAACGGCGTCTCGGCCAGGGCGCCTCGCAGGAAGACGGCGAGCGGCGGGTCGTGGAGCTCGCGCAGCGGAGCCGGATACCCCGGGTCGGCGACCGTCACGCAGGCCGTCGCCGACTCCGCCAGCTCGGCGCGGAACGCCTCGACGTCGGCGCGGCGGGCACGGCGCAGCTCGCGCCCGAACGACTCCGGCACCCCCAACCGCTCGAGCTGCGCGGCGGACGCCGCGAGCAGCGCCTCGGGCCCGCCGGCGCGGCGGGTGATCCCTCCCGGCTCGACGCCGGCCCGGGCGCCTGCGATCACGACCCGAAGTGCCGCCTCGCTGGTCACGCCGCGGCTCCCCGGAACGAGAGCGCCTCGGCCATGTGGTCGCCCGAGGCCGTCTCCACGCCCTCCAGCGCGGCGATCGTGGCCGCCACCCGCCGGGCGCGATCGGCGCCGCGGCCTGAGAGCAGCATCCCTTCGACGGCGCGGTCGAGCAGCGCGCGGGCGTCGTCGGTCAGCGGCGGCGGATGCTCGGCCAGAGACCGGCGGGCATGCGCCACCCGCCGTGCCACCGTCGCGGTCGACTCCCCCGGCGCGGCATGGGCGTCGGCCCTCGGCGCCTCGACGCGCAGGTCGAGGCGGTCGAGCAGCGGGCCGCTCACCCGCGACCGGTAGGCGTGGAGCCGCTGGGGCGGGCAGGTGCACTCGCGGTCGGGGTCGCCCGCCAGGCCGCAGGGGCAGGGGTTCATCGCCGCGACGACCATGCACCGCGCCGGCAGCCGCACGCTTCCGGCGACCCGCGAGACGAGCACCTCGCCGTCCTCGAGCGGCATGCGCAACGCCTCGAGCGCAGCCCGGTTGAACTCGGGCAGCTCGTCGAGGAAGAGCACGCCGCGATGGGCGAGCGTGACCTCGCCGGGACGCAGGCGGGCCCCGCCGACGAGCGCCGCCGCCGACGCCGTGTGGTGCGGGGCGCGGAACGGCCGCCCCTCCAGCCGCGCGCCGGGAGCGAGCAGGCCCGCGGCGGAGTGGATGCGGGTGATCTCGAGCGCCTCTTCCGGCGTTGGCGGCGGCAGGATGCCGGTGAGCCGCCGGGCGAGCATCGTCTTCCCGGAGCCCGGCGGGCCGGTCATGAGCAGGTTGTGGGCTCCGGCTGCGGCGATCTCGAGCGCCCGCCGCGCCCGCGGCTGACCGCGGACGTCGGCGAGGTCGGGGACGGCGGCGGTGACCGCCGGGGGCGGATCCGGGATCGGGTCGGACGCATCGCGGTCGGCCAGGATGTCGACGACGTGGCGGAGGCTGCGGGCCGCGATCACGGGGACCGTGCCGGCCATCGCCGCCTCGGCGGCGCTCCCCGGCGCGACCACGAGCGCATCGGCGCCGAGCCGCCCGGCGGCCTCGGCCATCGCCAGGGCCCCGCGCACGGGCCGCAGCCCGCCGTCGAGGCCGAGCTCGGCCGCGGCCGCCACCCGTGCGACCCGCTCGCGCGGCGCCTGGCCGGAGGCGGCCAGCAGGGCGAGGGCGATGGCGAGGTCGAATCCGGAGCCCTCCTTGCGCTCCTGCGCCGGCGCCAGGTTCACGGTCAGGCGCTTGACGGGGAAGCGGAACTCCGCGGACGTCATGCCGCTGCGGACGCGCTGGCGCGCCTCCTGCACCGCCCGGTCGGCCAGCCCCACGACGACGAACGACGGCACCCCCTCGGCGACGTGCGCCTCGACGTCGACGCGGCGGGCAGTGATCCCCGTGAGCCAGAGCGTGAGCGCGCGCGCAACCATGGATCGAGCGTACGGAGCGAGCCGTCACGTGTGGGTGACGACGTGTGCCGATCCGGTTACGAGAGCGCGGCCGGGATGTGCCGCGGCCGCAGGCCGTGCACGGCGATCACGTCGACGCGCGCCGACCTCGCGCGGGGATCGGCGGCGAGCAGCACCTCGGCGGCCTCCAGCAGCCGGCGCTGCTGCCACGCCCCCACCATCTCCTCGGCGGCGCCCGTACGACCGCTGCGGCGCGCCTTCACCTCGCAGACGACGAGCGTACGGCCGCGCCGGGCGACGACATCGACCTCGCGGCCGCACACGCGGACGTTGCGGGCGAGGATGGAGTAGCCGCGCAGCCGCAGCCACCAGCACGCGATCGTCTCGGCCAGGCGGCCGTACTCAGAGTCCGAGATCGAGGTCCATCTGCGCATAGGCGATCGCCTCGAACGAGCGCCGGTGAAGCGGCGTCGGCCCATGCTCTGCGCACCGCCTGCGTGTGCTCGGCGGTGATGTATCCGACGTGCCGGTCGAACCGGAACTCCGGGTACTGCGGCGCGATCCGGTGCATGAACCGGTCTCGCGTGACCTTGGCGACGATCGAGGCGGCCGCGATGGCGGCGCTGCGGCCGTCGCCGCCGACCACGGCGCGATGGGCCCGGACGCAGCCGGGGACGCTGAAGCCGTCGGTCATGCACACGTCCGGCTCGGGGTCGAGCGCGCACAGCGCCCTGCCGAGCGCGGAGAGGTTCGAGCGGTGCAGGCCGCGCCGGTCGATCTGGGCCGCCGGGATGACGATGACCGCGACCTGGGCGGCCGACTCGAGGACGGCCTGGAAGAGCTCCTCGCGGCGGGCGGGCGTGTGCCGCTTGGAGTCGTCGAGCAGGCCGAGCGCGGCGCAGCGGCGGCCGCGCAGCATGTCCATGTCGAGGCAGACCGCGGCGGCGACGAGCGGCCCGGCGAGCGATCCCCGGCCGGCCTCGTCGGCGCCGGCGACGAACCGCACCCCGAGGTCGCGGTCGTGCGCCAGGAGGCGGCGCCCGGGCCGCGACCGGCGGCGACGACGGGGAGCGGAGACTGCCATCGGCCTATGGTACGGCGTCCGGCGGACGGGGAGGCGGGTCGAGGGCGCCCGGCCTGTCACGAAAGGGTGCCGAAATTGCAACGGCCGCCGTTCGGGGTCAGACCCCGATTGTGCCTCCCACCAGCCGGGACAATCGGGGACAGTCCCCGTCAAGCGGGGACAGTCCCCATCAGAGCAGGCCGATGCGGTCCGGCGGCCAGTAGATCAGGAACGCCTCGCCGATGATGTTGCGGCGCGGGAGCGGGCCCCAGTAGCGGCTGTCCAGGGAGTCGCCGCGGTTGTCGCCCATCACGAAGTAGTCGCCCTTCGGCACCGTGTACGGGCCGTAGCGCGGCGCCGTCCGCGAGCCCTCGGTGTAGGGCTCCTTGAGCGCGTGGCAGTTCTGCCCGGCCGGCTTGCACACCGTCACGATCCCGCCCGTGATCTGGATCGTCTCGCCGGGGAGGCCGATCACGCGCTTGATGTAGGTGACGCCGGCCTCGCTCTTCACGCCCCGCTCGGCGGTGTCGCCGTGGCCCGGCGGGTGGAACACGATGATGTCGCCCCGGTGCGGCCCGTGGAAGTGGTACACGAGCCGGTTCACGAGCACGCGGTCGCCCACGTCGAGGGTCGGCTCCATCGACCCGGTGGGGATGCGGTACGGCTTCACCACCCACGCCTGCACGACGTAGGCGAGGCCGAACGCGACCGCCAGGATGACGATCAGCTCGACGAACGGGTTCGCCGCCGCGCGCTTCGACGGCGACGACGGGGGCGGCGGCGTCTCCTCGGCGGCGGGCGCAACCGGATCGCCGGCGCCCGGGGCGGGCGGCTCCGACGGCCGGGGCTCGACGTCCGCCATGTGCGACGCTAGCGCGACTTCTCGCGCACGCGCGCGGCCTTGCCGACCTTGCCGCGCAGGTAGTACAGCTTCGCCCGGTGGACGTCTCCGATGCTCATCACCTGGAGACGGTCGATCTTCGGTGAATGCAGGGGGAACGTCCGCTCGACGCCGATCCCGAACGACTGCTTGCGGACGGTGAACGTCTCGCGCACGCCGGCGCCCTGGCGCTTGATGCAGATGCCCTCGAACACCTGGATGCGCTGGCGCTGGCCCTCGATCACCTTGAAGTGGACGCGCACGGTGTCCCCGGCTTTGAACCGAGGGACTTCACGCGCCTGGCGGCGCTCGATGTCGGAGATGACGCTCATCGAGAAAAAGCGGAACGGGCGGCCGAGGAATGCTAGCCACCCCGGACGGGCCTCACAAGTCGGAGCCGTCCTGGGCCGCGCCGCGGCGCTCGGACGACTCCCGCCGCCACCGGGCCACCTCGGCATGGTGGCCGGATCGCAGCACCTCCGGCACCCCCCACCCCCGGAACCGCTCCGGCCGGGTGTAGTGCGGGTACTCGGGCAGGCCGCCGAGCGCCTCGGAGTAGGAGTCGTGCTCGTGGCTCTCGCGCTTGCCGAGCGCACCGTCGAGCTTGCGGGTGACGGCGTCGACGACGGCCATCGCCGCGATCTCGCCGCCGGAGAGGACGTAGCGGCCCACCGAGATCTCGTCGTTCGCGAGGTGATCGTGCACCCGCTGGTCGAAGCCCTCGTAGCGGCCGGCGAGCAGGGTCAGCCGCTCGAGCCCGGCCAGCTCCGTCACGACCGCGTCGGTGAGCCGGCGCCCGGCCGGCGTCAGCACCGCCACCCGCCGGGCGGCCAGGATCGCGTCGACGTCCTCGCCGTACGTCGTCTCGAGCGCGGCGCACACCACGTCGACGCGGATGACCATGCCCGCCCCGCCGCCGTAGGGGGCGTCGTCGGCCTGGCGGTAGTCGCCCAGCCCGAACTCGCGCAGGTCGATCGTGCGCAGGGCGAGCGATCCCGCCGCGACGGCGTTTCGCACCGGCCGCGTCTCGCGCAGCCAGTCGAAGTAGCCGGGGAAGAGGGTGACGACGTCGAGCTCGAGCGTCACAGGAAGTCGTCCCGGATCGCGATGTGACGCCCGGCGACGTCGACCGAGAGCACCACGTCCGCGGCGAACGGCACGAGGACGCGGTCCCCGTCACCGCGGATCTCGAGCACGTCGTTCGCCGGGTAGACGAGCACGTCGGCCACGGTGCCGAGCTCGCGATCGCCCGATGTGACCCGGCAGCCGATCAGGTCGACGTGCAGGTAGTCGTCCGGGTCGGGATCGGGCAGCGCCGACGCGGGCACCTCGACCTCCTGGCCGCGCAGCCCCTCGGCGGCGTCACGGTCGGACGCGCAGTCGAAGCGCAGGATCGGGCGCAGATCGGTGCCGCGGCGCTCGACGATCACCGCCGGCCTGCCGCCCAGGGTGACGGCGAGCCCGGAGCGCAGCGACACCGCGCCGCCGTGGTCCTCGAGGTGCACCGCGCCGTCGAGGCCGTGGGCACGGCCGACCCTGCCGACGACGATCGTGGGCGGGCGCCAGGGAGTGTCAGCCGGCGACTTCGACATGCACGCGCCGCCCGCTCTGCACGGCCGACGCCTTGACGACGGTGCGAAGCGCACGGGCGATGCGGCCCTGCTTGCCGATCACCTTGCCGATGTCGTCGGAGGCCACGTGCAGCTCGAGCACGAGCTCTCCCGACGAGCCCTCGTGCCGCTCGACGCGCACCTCGTCGGGATGGTCGACGAGCTGGCGGGCCAGGTACGCGAGGAGATCCTCCACCTGTGCCGCCCTTACACGCCGGCGATCCGGAGCAGCTTCTGCACCGTCTCGGTGGGCTGGGCTCCGCGGGCGATCCAGGCCCGGGCGCGATCGGCGTCGATCTCGACCAGCGACGGCTCCATCTGCGGGTTGTAGCGGCCGATCTCCTCGAGCGTGCGCCCGTCACGGGGCACGCGCGAGTCGGCGACCACGACCCGGTAGATCGGATTCTTGTTCGATCCATGCCGCGCGAGGCGGATCTTCACTGCCACGAATAGCCTTCCGTCGGACTGCGGGGTGCTGAACGAGCGGAGTGTAGCGAGCGCGCGGGCCGCATGATCACCGCCGCATCATCCCCGGGAGCTGCGGCATCTTGCCCTTCCCCACCTGCTTCATCATCCGCTGCATCTGCTTGAACTGCCCCAGCAGCTGGTTCACCTGCTGGACGTTCGTGCCGCTCCCGGCGGCGATCCGGCGGCGGCGGCTGCCGTCGATCAGGCGCGGGTTGCGCCGCTCCGCGAGCGTCATCGACAGGATGATCGCCTCGACCCGGTCGATCTGGCGCTCGTCGACCTTGAGGTTCTTGACCTGGCGGCCGACGCCCGGGATCATCCCCAGGAGGCCCGCCATCCCCTGGCCCGCGGTCATCTTGCGCACCTGCCGGAGCTGGCCGAGGAAGTCCTCGAGCGTGAACTCGGCCTTGCGCAGCTTGGCCTCCATCTCGCGGGCCTCGGTCTCGGAGATCTGCTCCTGGGCGCGCTCGATCAGCGACATGACGTCGCCCATCCCCAGGATGCGGGAGGCCATCCGGTCGGGGTGGAACGGCTCGAGCTGGTCGAGCTTCTCGCCGACCGACACGTACTTGATCGGCTTGCCGGTGACGGCGCGCACCGCCAGGGCGGCGCCGCCGCGGGCGTCGCCGTCGAGCTTCGTCAGGATGACGCCGTCGTAGTCGACCGCCTCGGCGAAGGCCTGGGCGACGTTCACGGCGTCCTGGCCCGTCATCGAGTCGAGCACGAGCAGCACGTTGTGGGGCTTCGTCGCCTGCTTCACCCGCACGAGCTGGTCCATCAGCTCCTCGTCGATGTGCAGTCGGCCGGCGGTGTCGATGATGACGACGTCGCGGCCCTGCGCCCGGGCCTGCTCGACCCCCCACGTCGCCACCTCGACCGGGTCGGCGTCGGTGCCGCGCTCGTAGACGGGCACCTGCAGGGACTTCCCGAGCGTCTGCAGCTGCTGCACGGCGGCCGGCCGCTGCAGGTCGCACGCGACCATGGCGGGCGAGCGCTTCTGCTTCGCCAGGATGCGGGCCAGCTTGCCGCACATCGTCGTCTTGCCGGCGCCCTGGAGGCCGGCCATCAGGATCACGGTCGGCGGCCGGTTCGCGAACGAGAGCCCCGACCCGGCGCTGCCCATCAGGTTCGTCAGCTCCTCATGGACGATCTTCACCACCTGCTGGCCCGGCGTCAGGCTCTCCATCACCTCGGCCCCCATCGCCCGCTCGCGCACCTTGGCCACGAAGTCGCGGACGACGCCGAAGTTCACGTCGGCCTCGAGCAGCGCGAGCCGGATCTCGCGCATGGCCTTCTGGATGTCCTCCTCGCTCAGGCGGCCCTGGCTGCGCAGGCCGTCGAGCGTCGTGCCGAGACGGTCGGAGAGAGACTCGAACATCGCCGAAGCCTAGACCGGCTGAAGCACGCGGCCGAAGAGCTCGAGGAGGCGCATCCAGTGCCGCTCGGCGGCGGGCTCGTCGTACGCGGGCGTGTCGGTCTGCGTCCAGCCGTGATGGGCGCCGACGTAGAGCTCGGCGGTGTGGCGGACATGGGCGTCGGCGAGGGCGCGGGTGAGGCGCCCCATCTGCTCCGGGTCCATCGAGCCGTCGTTGTCCGCGTGGCCGATGTAGAGCTCGCCGGCGGCGCGCACCGCGGCCAGGTGAGGGCTGTCGTCCTCGCCGGTGGCCAGACTGCCGCCGTGGAAGCTGGCCGCGACCGAGACGGCGTCGGCGAACTCGCCCGCCATCCGCAACGCCAGGCGCCCGCCCATGCAGTAGCCGACGGTGCCGATCGGCGCCTCGCGCACCTCCGCACGGCCGCGCAGGAACTCGAGCCACGCCTGCCCGTCGGCGATCGCCGCCTCGGGCGTCACCAGCGCGATCTTCGGCTTCAGCTCCGCGAACAGGGCGGAGCGGTCGGGGGCGCTGATGCGCTCCTCGATGTTCTCGAGCACCGGCGAGCCGCCGCTCCGGTAGAAGACGTTCGGGACGAAGACGCAGTAGCCGTTCCCCGCCAGGCGGCGCGCGTGCTCCTCGACGGCCGGCCGGATCCCGTAGGCGTCCATGTACAGGAGCACGGCGGGGTGCGGGCCGCCGGCGCTCGGATGGCAGAACAGGGCGTCGGCCGTCCCGTCGCGGGTCGGCACGTCCACGGTCTCGGCGACGACCGCTGCGGGCGCGTCCGGCATCTCACTCACCTCCGGCGAAGAGCGCCCTGGCGAAGTCGGAGGGGTCGAACGGGCGCAGGTCCTCGATCCCCTCCCCGATCCCGATCAGCTTCACCGGGATCCCGAGCTCGTGCGCGATCGCGAGGGCGATCCCGCCCTTGGCGGTGCCGTCGAGCTTCGTCAGCACGATCCCGGTCACATCGACGGCCTCGGCGAACAGGCGCGCCTGCTGCAGCCCGTTCTGGCCGGTGGTGGCGTCGATGGTGAGCAGCACCTCGTGCGGCGCGCCGGGGATCCGTCCGGCGATGACCCGGTGGATCTTGCGCAGCTCGTCCATGAGGTGGCCCTGGGTGTGCAGGCGGCCGGCCGTGTCGACGATGACGACGTCGCGGCCGCGGGCCTCGGCGGCGGCCACCGCGTCGAACGCGACGGCGGCGGGATCGCCGCCGGACTGCGACGACACGAAGTCCGCCTCGGCCCGCTGCGCCCACGTCTCCAGCTGCTCGCCGGCGGCGGCCCGGAAGGTGTCGGCCGCGCCGATCACGCACGTGCGCCCCGCCTCGCGCAGGTGCCAGGCGATCTTGCCGATCGAGGTCGTCTTGCCCGTGCCGTTCACGCCGCTCACGAGCAGGACGGCGGGACGGGCAGTGATGTCGATCCGGGGATCGTCCGCCGGCGTCATCAGCTCGGCGATGATCTCCTGGAGGCGGGTCGAGAGCTCCTCGGCCGTCGTCAGCCGGCCGGCGTCCGCCTCCGCCTCGAGCCGCTCGATGACGGTGACGGTCGCCGGGACGCCGCAGTCGGACAGGAGCAGGGCCTCCTCGAGCCGCTCCCAGACCTCGGCGTCGGCCGGGTTGAACATGACGCCGGCGAGCTGCTGGGCCATCGCCCTGCGGCTGCGGGAGAGGTTGTCGCGGAGGCGCGCGAAGAGGCCGCGGCCCGCGTCCTCCGGCTCCGCTTCCGGCGCGTCGTCGCCGTCGCCGGTGCGGAACATCGACTGCCATGTGCGCGCCACGACGCCGGATCGTAGTAGCGTCGTCCGCGTGACGGAGGTACCAGTCGACGGGCTGCGGGAAGCGCTGCGGGCGCGAGCGGCCGCGCTCGGCTTCGACGAGGGCGCTGCGGACATCGTCACCGACCACTTCCTGGACGCCGAGCTGCGGGGCGCGCCGACCCACGGCGCGGAGCGGCTGCGCTGGCTCTCGACCTTCTCCGATCTGCAGCCCACCGCGCGGCCGCAGCTCGTCTCCCGCGCGGACGGCCTCTCCCGCTGGGACGGCGCGGGAGCGGTGGGCTACGTCGCCCTGGCCGAGGCGCTCGATCGTGAGGCCGATGACCCGCCCGCCGGCGCGCGCCTCGTCGTCGTCGGGCACTGCTTCCCCACGGGGCGGCTGGGATGGTTCGCCGAGCGCGTCGCCCGCCGCGGGCTCATGTGCCTGCTCGTGTCCACCTCCACGCCCCGGATCGTCCACCCCGACGGCGGCCCGCCGCTGCTGGGGACGAACCCGTTCTGCCTCGCCCTGCCCGGGCCGGGCCACCCCACCGTCGTGGACGTGTCGATGGGGCGGGTCACCTACGGCACCGTGCTCCACGCCGCCGCCCGCGGAGCGCAGCTCCCGGAGGGCGCGGCCCGCCGCCCCGACGGGTCGGCCGAGTCGAGCCCGGGGCAGGTGATCGCCGACCTCGCCGGGATCGTCCCGTTCGGAGTTGACCAGGCCTACAAGGGCTTCGCCCTCGCCACCGTGGTCGAGCTCTTCTGCGGCGCGCTGGCCGGCACCGACGGCTACACGGCCGTCGCGCTGCTCGCCCCGCCCCAGTCCGACCCGGTGGCCTGGCTGCGCCGGATCGCCGAGGGCCGCCGCCTCCCCGGCGACCGCAGCGCGCGGGCGCTCGACGACGCACTTGCGCGGGGCACCGTGTCCATTCCCGACGACCTGTGGGCGTGGCTCCAGGGCACGCCCGGGTGAGCCGCGACCTCGGCAACGGCTACGAGCTCTCCGACGACCGCGACCGGCTCGACCGGGAGGCGGTGCACGCCTACCTGACGACGTGCTACTGGGCGCTCGGGCGCACCCGCGAGCGCCAGGATCACCTGATCGACGCGAGCGGGTACGTCGTCGGGCTCTATCACGAGGGGGCGCAGGTCGGCTTCGCGCGGGCGGTCGACTGCGAGGCCGCCCACTTCGTCTACATGGCCGACGTCTACGTGCTCGACGAGCACCGCGGCACGGGCCTCGGGGTCGAGCTCGTGCGCGAGATCGTCGAGAACGGGCCGTACGCCGACCGCACCTGGGTGCTGCACACGCGCGACGCGGCGACGCTCTACGAGCGCTTCGGCTTCCGCCACCACGAGCGCCTGATGCAGCGCGACGCGCCCCCAACCGGCGTCTGACCCCGAACGGGGGGCCGGGATGGGGACTGTCCCCGCTTGTCGGGGACAGTCCCCGATTGCGCTCCGACCGCGGGCCGATCGCCCGGAGCTAGCCGGCCGGGCGCAGGTCGATGTCGGCGGTGACCCGGCGCGAGAGCACCTTCGACTCGCCGTCGGCCGCCATCGTCACCCCGTAGAGCAGGTCGGCGACCTCCATCGTGCGCCGCTGGTGGGTGATGACGATGAACTGGGCCCTGTCCTGGTAGGCCCGCAGCAGGTCGAGGAAGCGCTCGATGTTCGCGTCGTCGAGGGCCGCCTCGACCTCGTCGAGGACGTAGAACGGCGACGGCTTCGTCAGCAGCAGGGCGAACAGGAACGCGATCGCCGTCAGCGCCTTCTCGCCGCCCGAGAGCAGCGAGAGCGCCTCGATCCGCTTCCCGGCCGGCTTCACCTCGAGCTCGATCCCGGGCTCGTCCGGGCGCGGCGCCTCCTCCTCGCCCTCCCCCGCCTCCGCGACGGGCGCGGCCGAGACGACATCGTCGGTCAGGCGCAGGCGGCCGGAGCCGCCCGGGAACAGGGTGCGGATCACCTCGGTGAAGTTCCGGGCGACCTGGTCGAACGTCTCGGCGAAGCGGCGGTCGATCGTCTGGGTCAGGTCGCGGATCAGCCCGCGCAGCTCGCGCAGCGACCGCTCCAGGTCGGCGCACTGCTCGGTCAGCTCGCCCGTGCGGCGCTTCTCGGCCTCGTACTCCTCGGCCGCGAGCGGGTTGACCGCACCGAGGCTCTCGCGGCGGCGCTCCAGCCGCTCCATGCGAGCGGCGACCGACTCGCGCTCCTCGGGCGGGAGCGGCTCGTCCAGCGCCTCCGGCGGCTCGGACAGATCGGCGGCGATCTCGGCGCCGCGGCGGCCGAGCTCGGCGATCCGGTCGGTGCTGCGGGTCAGGTCGACCTCGATCTCCGTGGCGGTGGCGGCGACCGCCCGCGCGCTGGTCTGCACGCCCGCCTCGTCGTGGGCGCAGGCCTGCAGCTCGGCCGCGAGCTCGCCGGAGCGGCGCTCGATCACGGCGACGCCCGCCCGCGCCGGCCCGCGCAGCAGCTCGGCGGCGGCCGTCAGCCGCACGAGGGTGCGGCCGATCTCGCGTCCGCGCTCCTCGAGCGCGCGGGCCTCGGCACCCATCCGCCGCGACGCCTCGGCGGTCGCTCGCGCCCGCTCCGCCGCGGAGCGCAGCCGGGTCGCGTCGCGGCGAAAACGCTCCGCCCGCTCGCGCAGGCCCGCCTCCTGGGCGGCCACGCGGGCGGCGGCGTCGGCCAGCTCGCGGCGGCGCAGCTCGAGCGCCGCGTGGCGATGGTCGGCGGCCGCGGCGGCCTCGCTGCGCTCCGCGGCGGCCGCCTCCAGCCGGTCGGCCTCCCGGGCGAGCTGGACGCGCCGCTCCGACTCGCCGGCCAGATCGCGCTGCGCCGCCTCGCGGGCGCTCTCGGATCGGGCCAGCTCGTCGGCCAGCCGGTCGCGCCGGGCTGCGGCCGTCCGGGCGGCCTCGGACGCGCCGGCCTCGCGGGCCCGCACGGCGGCGAGGCCGGCCTGGGCGGCGGAATCGGCGGCCTCGGCCCGCTCGGCCTCGGCGGCCGCGCCCTCCGCGGCGGCGACGGCGGAGGCATGCTCGGATGCCAGCGACCCCGCCTCGGCCTCCAGGCGATCGCGCTCGGCCCGCGCCGCCAGCCAGGCGGCCTCACCGGCGTCGCCGGTGCGCCACAGCTCGCCGCGATCGGCATCGATCCCCTCACCGGCTCGGGTCACGGCCACGCCGTGGTCGACCTCGGCCAGCTCGTCGACGAGCCACACGCCCTCGAGCAGGCGGCCCGCCACCGGGTCGCGGACCGTCACCACCTCGATCAGCGGCCGCGCGCCCGGCGCCGGCGGGAGCGACGCCGCCGGCGGGCGCGTGTCGGCGAGCACCACCGCCACCTCGCCGCCCGCCTCGGCCAGCACCGCCAGGGCGTCGGTCAGGTGCTCGGCGACGACGGCGCCGGCGCGCCAGCCGAGGCCGGCCGCAACCGCCCGCTCGTATCCCGGCTGGGCCTCGACGCCCGCGACCACCAGCTTGGCTCCGGCCTCCTTGAGCGCGCGCACCGCGGGCGTCAGGCCCTCGCCGCGGTCGAGTGCCTGCCGCAGCGCGTCCAGGCGGGCGCCCATGAGCTGGCCGCGGTGGCCGAGCTCGTCGGCCGCCGCGAGCGCCGCCCGGGCCGAGGCGGCCAGCCGGTCGGCCTCGGCGCGCGACTCCGCCGCGGCTGCGGTGGCGGCCTCGAGCTCTGCCGTGAGCGCGGTCGCCGTCTCCTGCAGCCCGCCCGCCGCCTCCGCGCCCGACGTGAGGCCGGCCTGGGCCTCGGCGGCGGCGGCAGCGAGCGACTCCACCCGGGCCTCGAGCTCGCCCGCCCGCGCCGCGCTGCGATCGGCCTCCAGCCGGGCCGTGCCGGCGTGGCCCTGCGCCTCCGCCAGCGCGCGGCGGGCGTCGAGGGACGCCGAGAGCGCCGTCTCCGCCGCCGCGGCCGCCTCGCGCAGCTCCCCCCCGTCCGAGGCGGCCAGCCGGTCGGCCTCGGCCGTCCCCGCTTCGGCCTGCTCCGAGGCCTCGGCCGCCTCGGCCAGGAACCGCTCGGCGTCGGCACCGAGCCGGCCCGCCAGCCCCGTCCGTCGCGCGTGCGCACGCCCGAGCGTCGCTGCCGCGGCCTCCAGCCGCCGCGCCCCGGCGGTGAGGCGCTCGCGGGCGGTCTCGAAGTCGTAGTAGGCGCGGCTGGCCCGCTCCTGCTCGGCGGCCAGCCCGGTCAGCTCGGCCTCGGCCTTCGCCCGCCGCTCGCCGATCGCCGCCAGCTTCGCGTCGACGTCGGCCTGCGCCGTGCGCGCATCGGCCAGCCGGGCGCGGGCGGCGTCGGCCCGGCGCTGCTCGGAGATCGTGTCCGAGCCGATCAGCCGCAGACGGCCGGCCGCGATCTCCTCGCCCAGCTTGGCGGCGCGCTCGGCGGCGGTGGCCTGCATCTGCAGCGGCCGCAGCCGCGCGCGCACCTCCCGCTCGAGGTCGCGGGCGCGCTCGAGCTCCGAGCTCACGCGGGCGAGCTTCGACTCGGCCCGCAGGCGCCGGCGCTGGTACTTGCCGAGACCGGCCGCCTCCTCGACGAACCGGCGCCGCTCGTACGGCTTCGACGTGAGGATCTCGTCGACCCGGCCCTGGCCGATCACGGAGTGCATCTCGCGGCCCAGGCCGGTGTCGGCGAGCAGCTCGAGCACGTCGAGGCGCCGCACCCGGGCCCGGTTCACGAGGTACTCGCTCTCCCCGCCGCGGTCGAGCCGGCGCATCACCGACACCTCGCCGAACTCGAGCGGGAGCGTCCCGCACTCGTTGTCGAGCACGAGCTCGACCTCGCACACGCCCGCCGGCGGGCGGCTGTCCGAGCCGCCGAAGAGCACGTCGAGGCCGGTCGGCGCACGCAGCTGCGACGGCGACTGCACCGCCATCGCCCACTGCAGGGCGTCGGCGATGTTCGACTTGCCGGAGCCGTTCGGGCCGACCACGACCGCGATGCCGTGCTCGAACTGCAGCTCGACGGTGCCCGGGAACGACTTGAACCCGCGCATCCGGAGGGCCTTCAGATACACGCAGCGCCCCCTGGAGCGACGTCAGTCAGCGGCGGGCGCCGGGTCGAGGTTCGCGAGCGCCTGGCGCGCGGCCAGCTGCTCGCTGCCCTTCTTGCTGCGCGCCGAGCCGCGCCCGAGCTCGCGTCCTTCGACCAGAGCCAGGGATGTGAACCAGCGCTGGTGCGGTGGACCGGACACATCGGCTACGGCATACGTTACCGAGGCTCCCCGACGTGCAAGCTCCTCCTGGAGGACGGTCTTCGCGTCGACGTGCTCCGCCAGGGCGTACTCGATCCGGCTCGAGAACGCGTCGACGACCGGCCCCGCGACCCCGTCCACGCCCCGATCGAGATACGCCGCACCGACGACCGCCTCCGTGATCGCCGCGAGCACGCCGGGCGACCGGGACAGGCCGTCGATCTCGACCTGGGCGGCGCCCAGCTCGGCTCCGCGGGCGCGGACGTCGTCGTCGAGCCCCAGATCGACCGCGACCGCCGCGCAGCTGTCCCGGGAGACGACGTGCGCGCGCACCTTCGCCAGATCCCCCTCGGGGCTCTCGGGGAAGCGCCCGTACAGGTGGTGCGCGATCACGAGCCCGAGCACGCTGTCGCCCAGGAACTCGAGTCGTTCATATGACTTGTCGCGGCGGCCGACCCACGAGGTGTGGGTGAACGCCAGGAGACGGAGCTCATCGGGGAGCCCGTCGATCAGCGCCCTGAGCGGTCCAGGAGCGTCGGGACGGTCAGCTGTGGGTGGTGACGTAGTCGACCGCCTCACCGACGGTCGCGATCTTCTGGGCATCCTCGTCGGAGATCTTGAGACCGAACTGGTCCTCGAGCTCCATGATCAACTCGACCAGGTCGAGGGAGTCGGCGTCCAGGTCGCCCTGAAACGACGCGTCCTCGGTCACCTGCTCCTCGTCCACGCCGAGCTGTTCGACGAGAATGCTGCGGACGCGCTCGAGCGCCTCCTCACGGTTGATCGTCACTGGTCTCCAATCTCCGGGGCCGTAACCTGCGGGACTGTATTGATCGCCGCAGGTGCCTGCAAGTCAGAACCCGGGGAACCGGGAGCGAGCCGCTCGGCCATCCGCGCGACGACGCCGACCTCGGCTCCGCGTGCGGCGATCCGGATCGCGTTGGCGATCCCCTTGCGGGTGGCGTTGCCGTGCGCGATCACGGTGACCCCGCGCAGCCCGAGCAGATAGGCGCCGCCGTACGTCTCCGGGTCGGAGCGGTCGCGCACTCCGCGCAGGGCCGGCCGCAGCAGCAGCCCGCCGAGCTTCGCCCGCCTGCTCGACATGGCGGCGCGCCGCATCTCGGCGAACAGGATCGCCGCCGTTCCCTCGAGGGCCTTCAGCAGGACGTTCCCGGCGAACCCGTCGGTGACGATCACGTTGAAGCGGCCGGAGAGCACGTCGCGGCCCTCGCAGTTCCCGGAGAAGTGGAGATCGGCGGCCGCGAGCAGCCGATGCGCCTCGAGCGTGAGCGCATTCCCCTTGCTCGCCTCCTCGCCGATCGAGAGCAGGCCGACGCTGGGCTGCTCCACCCCCATGACGTGGCGCACGAAATCCGACCCCATCAGCCCCCACTGGAGCAGGTGCTCGGCGCGGGCGTCGACGTTCGCCCCGGCGTCGATCAGGATGCACGGCTGCCCGCTCGCGGGCAGCGGCGCGCCGATGCCGGGGCGGGCGATGCCGCGGATGCGGCCGATGTGCAGCAGCGAGGCGGCCAGCATCGCGCCCGTCGGGCCCGCGGAGACGACGGCCTCGGCCGAACCGTCGCGGACGAGCCGGCAGGCGGTGACCATCGACGATCCCGGCTTCGCCCGCACCGCGGCGGCGGGCTCGTCGCTCGACCCGATCACGTCGGCCGCGTCGACGATCTCGATCCCCTCCGCCCCCTGGACCTCGGGCTCGAGCTGGGCGCGGGCCCCGCATACGAGCACGCGCACGCCGCCCGACGCTGCGTCACGGGCGCCGGCGACGATCTCGGCGGGGGCGTGGTCGCCTCCCATGCCGTCCAGTGCGACCGTCACCGTCATGGGTCGCCCTCGGTCCCTACGGGGCTTCTTGCCTGAGCGGCTCGACCTCGCGGCCACGGTAGTGGCCGCAGTTGCGGCACACGTGGTGCGGCCGGACCGGCTCGTGGCACTGCGGGCAGACGCTCAGCGACGGCGCCGAGATGCGGTGATTGGCACGCCGGCGGTCGCGGCGGGACTTCGACGTCTTTCGCTTGGGGACGGCCACGGCGGCGGAGTATAGCGATCCGTTCCCTACTCCAGGAGCTGCCGGAGCGATTCCCAGCGCGGGTCGGTCTCGGCCGGCGCGCAGTCGTGGTCGACCCCGGGCTCGAGCCGGACACCGCAGTGGGGGCACATGCCCGCGCAGTCCGGCCGGCACAGGATCTTGCCCGGCAGGGCGAGGACGAGCGCGTCGCGCGCCCAGCGGTCGACGTCGAGCTCGTCGCCGGAGAGGTACTCGCAGGCCAGATCCTCGTTCTCGGGGTCCGCCCCGTGCTCCTGGTACTCGGTCGCGTGCACCGTGACGCTGGTGCTTGCGTCCTCGAGGCAGCGGTAGCACGGCCCGGTGACGGTGGCCGCGAAGCGCAGCTTCAGGTAGAGGCCGCCGGAGGTCGCCTGCAGCTCGACCGTCCCGCCGTCGGCGACATCGACCGCGTACGTCTGGCCGCCGAAGCGGAGCGGGTCCATCTCGATCGGGACATCGACCCGGCGGACGTCGCCGGGTGCGAGCCCCAGGGCTGCCACATCAAGCATGGCCACCTCCTCGCCGCTAGAGCGGCGCGCCGCTGTCCTGCTGCTCGGCCGTGGCCGGGCTCGTGCGCTCGTCCGAGCGCGCGGCGAGCTGCTCACGGCCGCGCTCCAGCGCGACCATGATCTTGCCGAGGTTCGTGTGCAGGTTCTCGAGGATGCTGTCGGCGTAGTCCTCCGCCCCCAGCCGCACCGTGCGCTCGTGGCGGCGGGCCTCGGCCAGGATCTCCTGCGCCTGCCGCTCGGCCAGCTTCACGACCTCCTCCTGGGAGGCCTCGCGGGCGGCCTGCTCGCGGGCCTCGGAGATCAGGCGCTCGGCCTCGCGCTTGGCCTCGGCCAGCATCTCCTGGCGCTCCTTCACGATCCACCGGGCCTGCTTGATCTCCTCCGGGATCGTGGAGCGCATCTGGTCGATGATCTCCCAGATCTCCTCGCGGTCGACCCGCACCTGATCCTGGGAGAGCGGCACGCCCTTCGCGTTCTGCACCAGCTCGTCCAGCTTGTCGATCAGCACCAAGACGTCCACCGCTTCAGTCTCCCATCTTCAGATCTGGCCCGCGGCGTGCATCTCGCTCAGCCGCCGCGCGACCGGCTCCGGTACGTAGTCTGACACCGATCCGCCGAACGACGCGATCTCGCGTACCCCTCGTGAGGAGAGGAAACTGTACTCCGGCGATGCCATGAGGTAAATGGTCTCGATCTCGGGGGCCATCCCCCGGTTCAGGTTGTTCATCTGAAATTCCCACTCGAAGTCGGACACGGCCCGCAGCCCTTTGACGATGGCGCCGGCGCCGCGGGAGCGGGCGAATTCCACCACGAGCGTTGTGAATCCTTCCACGCTGATGTTCGACGCGGGCTCCAGCGAGTCCTGGATGAACCGGATGCGGTCGTCGAGCGTGAACATCGTCTCCTTGTGCCGCGGATGACGGACGACGCCGACGATCACGCGGTCGAACAGCCCCGACGCCCGCCGGATCACGTCCAGGTGGCCGGTGGTGACCGGATCGTACGTCCCCGGGCAGATCGCGACTCTCTCAGACATGGGCGAGGACGGTGACCCGGGTGCCGCCGTAGGTGCGCTCGGCGAGGGCTTCCAGGGGCAGCTCGGGGGCGGCGACCGAGGCGTCGGACTCGAGCACGGCCCGGCCGCCGGGCGCGAGCAGCGCCGGCAGCTGGATCGCGAGACGCTCGGTCAGGGAAGGCAGCATCTGGTAGGGCGGATCGAGGAGTATCAGGTCGTATGTCAGGCCGGCGGCCGAGTCCGACGCGAGCCGGCGGCGACCGTCCTGACGGCGGATGGTGGAACGGTCAGCGTACCGGAGCCGGGCCGCGTTCTCCCGCAGCACCACGAGCGCGGCCCTGTCGAGCTCGCAGAAGGCGGCGTCGGCGGCGCCGCGCGAGAGCGCCTCGAACCCGAGCGCCCCGCTGCCCGCGAACGGGTCGAGCACGTGCGCTCCGGAGACGTCGGCGAGGATCGCGAAGAGCGCCTCGCGCACCCGGTCGGACGTCGGCCGGGTGGCCCGTCCCGGCGGCGCGGCCAGCCGCGCACCCTTCCGCTCCCCGGCCACGATCCGCATCGCGGCAGCCTATGGCCTCGAGTGAATAAAAGGGGTCTGACCCCGTTTATTCAGGCCTGGGCCAGCCAGTCCACGTCGTCGCCGAAGGTGCGGCGGGTGGCGGCGTCGATGATCGCGCCCGTCGCGCTCGTCATGTCGGGGTCGGCGGCGAGCCGCTCGGCCGCCTCCTCCCGGGCGGCGGCGGCGAGCGCCCGGTGGCGGGTGAGGCGGGCGTGGCGCAGCTCCGGGATCCCGCTCTGCTTGACCGCGAGCACGGTGCCCTCGCCCCGCAGCTCCAGGTCGACCTCGGCCAGCTCGAATCCGTCGCTCGTGCTCGCCATCGCGTCGAGCCGGCGGCGGGCCTCGTCGGTGACCGGGTCGGCGAGCAGGATGCAGAAGCTCTCGTGTGTCCCCCGCCCCACCCGCCCCCGCAGCTGATGCAGCTGGGCGAGACCGAAGAGATCGGCGCCCTCGATCACCATGAGGGTCGCGTTGGGGACGTCGACGCCCACCTCGATCACCGTCGTCGCCACCAGGACCTGCGTGTCGCCGCGCCGGAACGCGTCCATGACGGCCCGGCGGTCGGGCACCGGCATCTGCCCGTGCAGGTGGGCGACGGCGTAGCCGCGCAGCTCGCCGTCGCGGAGGCGGGCGGCCTCGGACTCCGCGGCCGCCGCCTCGCGGTCGGACTCGCTCTCGGAGACGAGCGGGCAGACGACGTAGGCCTGGCGGCCCTCGTCCAGGAGGCGGCGCATGCGCGCGAACACCTCGTCGCGGCGGGCGAGCGGCAGCACCCGGGTGACCACGGGCGTGCGCCCGGGCGGCATCTCGTCGAGGACGGAGACGTCGAGGTCGCCGTAGACGGTCAGCGCCAGCGTGCGCGGGATCGGCGTCGCGGTCATGTGCAGGACGTGCGGCGAGATCTCCCCGTCCGACTTCTCCTCGAGCGCGCGCCGCTGCTCGACGCCGAACCGGTGCTGCTCGTCGACGACGGCCACGCGCAGCGTCCCGAACGCGACCTGGTCCTGGATCAGCGCGTGCGTCCCGACGACGACGAGCGGGCCGCCGCCGCGCACCTCGGCGACCGCGGCGCGGCGCTCGGCCGCGGGCGTGCCCTGCATGAGCGCGACGACCCGGACGCCGAGCGGCACCAGCAGGTCGGTGAGCCCGATCAGGTGCTGGGTCGCGAGCGTCTCGGTCGGCGCCATCAGCGCGCCCTGGCCGCCGCTCTCGACAGCGCGCACGAGCGCGTGCGCGGCGACCGCGGTCTTGCCCGAGCCGACGTCGCCCTGGAGCAGCCGGCGCATGGGCCGGTCGCGCGTCACGTCCGTGTCGATCGCGGCCACGGCCCGGTCCTGGGCGCCGGTGAGCGCGAACGGCAGGGCGGCCCGGTACTGCGCGGCGAGCTCGCCGGGCGGCGGCAGGGGCTGCGCGCGGGCCGTCTCCTCGAACCGGGCGCGGCGCTCGAGCATCCCCAGCTGGAGCAGGTAGAGCTCGTCGAAGGCCAGGCGCTCCATCCCCAGCGCCGCCTCGTCCTGGGTGTCGGGCCGGTGCGCCGCGGTGAGGGCGTCGCGCCGCAGCGGCAGCCGCCGTCGCGCCTTCGTCGTCGCGGGCAGCGGGTCGACCTGGTCGCCCGCGTGCCGCAGCAGCTCGTCGGCGAGCGCCCGGATCTGGCGGCTCGACACCTTCTCGGAGGCGGGATACACGGGCACGAGCCCCGCGGTGTGGATCCCGCCGGAGTCGTCGTCGGCCCGCTCGTACGACTTGGCCACGATCTCGGCGTCGATGGTCGGCCGCCGCTCGCCCCGGATCGAGAGCCGCATGCCGGGGCGCAGCTGCTTGGCCAGGTAGCGCTGGTTGAACCAGATGACGACGCCGGGGCCGGACTCGTCCCGGACGGCCGCTTCGACGATCACGAGGTTCCGGCGCCGGGTGGGCCGCACCCGCACCCGCTCGACGGTGCAGAGGATGGTCGCCTCCTCGCCGGGCGCCATCTCGGCCAGGGTGCGGGCGGAGCGATAGTCCTCGTGCCGGAACGGCGTGTGCTCGAGCAGGTCGCCGACCGTCACGACCGGACGCGGCCGCAGGGCCGCGAGCGCCTGCCCCAGCGCCCGCCGGTCGGTCGCCGGGGCGGCCAGGTGCGAGACGGCCGGGGCCGAGCGCGGGACCGGGAAGCCGTCGGCGGGCGCCGGCCCGCCCGCGAACCGGATGGTCAACGCTCCGCCAGCACCAGCAGGCCGAGCGTGCCGGGGCCGCCGTGCGTCCCGACGACGGCGCCGAGCTCGGACACCCGCTCGATCCGGGCCTGCGGTCGCAGCCGCCGCACGGACGCGGCGACCCCCTCGGCCCCGTCGGGGTCGGCGCCGTGGGCGAGCGCCACCCGCACCTCGGCGTCGGGCGGCGCGTGCTCGCACAGGAACCGGTCGAACTCGCGCAGCGCCCGCCGCCGCCCTCCGACGACGCGGCGGTAGACCGCGAGCTCGCCGTCGCGCAGGGTCAGGAGCGGGCGCAGGCCGACGACGTTCCCCGCCAGCTCGCGGGTGCGGCTGATGCGGCCCCCGCGGCGCAGGTACTCGAGCGTGTCGACGTAGATGACGAGCCGGAGCCGCTCGCGCGCCGACTCCACCCACGCCGTCACCTCCGCGAGCGTGGTGCCGGCCTCGAGCAGGCGCTGCACGCCGTCGGCCAGCATCGCCGTGCCGACGCTGACGGTGAGGCCGTCCAGCACGGTCACCCGGCCTCCGGCGGCGGGATCGTCGGCCGCGATCCGGGCCGCCTGCACGCTTCCCGACACCTTCGAGGAGATCGGCAGGACGATGACGTGGGCGTAGTCCGAGAGCTCCTCGAACATGCGCAGGTAGGCGCCCGGCGACGGCGCCGCGGTCTGCGGATGCGGGCCGCCATTCCGCAGCCGCCGGTAGAACTCCGCCGGCTCGATGCCGCGCCAGTCCTCGAACTGCTCGTCGCCGAAGCGGACGGTCAGCGGCACCATCCGCCAGTTGGCGTGCTCGCGCTCGGGATGCGGCAGGTCGGCCGTCGAGTCGAGCACGACCGCCGTGTTCTCGGCCGTCAGGCCGCCCTCGTCCGCGCGGCCGCCGGGAAGGGCGATGAGCGTCGGCGCGGCGGTCAGCCGCTCCTCGCGCTGCCGGGTCTGCTCCTGCATGTTGGCGATGGCGACCCGGTCGAGGCTGCCCATCGCGACCGCCCGCGTCAGCGCGGCGCCGGGGTCGTCGGTGTGCAGGTGCACCCGGCACATCGGCGCCTCGCCGACCACGAGCAGGCAGTCGCCCATCTCGAGCAGCTGCTCCCTCCAGCCGGTCGCGGTCGATGTCGTCGCCCTCGAGCAGGAACGAGGTGCAGTAGCGGTACTGCGACTCCTCCTGGTGCACGGCCTCGAAGCTGAGCGGGCGCTCGATCGCCTCGAGCGGCGCCTGGATGTGCTCGCCGCGCACCCCCGCCACCGCGCCCCGGCAGAACTCCACGAGGCCGGCCGCGCCCGCGTCGACCACGCCCGCGTCGCGCAGGACGGCCAGCATCCCCTGCGTCCGCGCGACGCTGTCGGCGCCCGCCTCGAGCACCGCGTCGATGACGGCGTCGAGCTCGTCGCCGGCCAGCCGCTCCGCCTCCTCGGCCATCTCGCGGATGACGGTGAGCATCGTGCCCTCGATCGGCAGCTGCACCGGCCGGTAGGCGGCGTCCGTGGCCGACCGCAGCGCCCGCGCCAGCACGTGGGAGTCGATCTCGGCCGCCGCCCCGGCGACGTCGGCGAACCCGCCCACGATCTGGGACAGGATCGCGCCGCTGTTCCCGCTCGCGCCCATGAGCACCGCCCGCTTGGCCGCGATCGCGACGGCGGCCGGGCCGTCGGCCGCCGCGTCCGCGAGGCCGGTCGCGAGCTCGCGGGCGGTGTCGGCCAGGTTCGAGCCGGTGTCGCCGTCCGGCACGGGGTAGACGTTCAGGTCGTTCAGGCGGCCGCGGCTGGCCTCGACGGCGGCTGCGGCGCCGCGCGCCGCCGCCACCGCGATCCGATGGGCATCGCTCATGCGGTGCGCTTCACGCCCTGGATGTGGATCTGCAGCGCCGCCACCTCGAGCTCGGTGAGCTTCTCCACCTGGTACTTCACGCGCGACCGCAGGTTCGCGGCCACCTCGGCCAGGTTCAGGCCGAACTCAACCACAACGTAGAGGTCGATTGCCAGGCCGCCGGGCTCGCGGCGGACGCTCACACCCTGCGTGAGCCGGTCGCGGCTCAGCAGGTGGGCGACGCCGCGCGTCAGGCTGGTCGCGGCCATGCCGACGACGCCGTAGCACTCCAGCACCGTCAGCCCGACGATCTGGGCGATCACCTCGTCGGCGAACGAGACGGAGCCGGACGTGCCCGCGGCGGAGTTCGATCCGGCGGCGCTGACCGACGTGCGCACCATCACGAGATCAGACGCTCGTTCGCCCCCCGTGGTTGCGTCCGCGGCCCGAATTCATCATCTATACTCCGCCGCCGTGTCCAGAGTGTGCGTGATCTGTGCCAAGAAGCCGGGGTTCGGCCATAACCGCAGCCATTCCATGGTGGCGACGAAGCGACGCTTCAACCCGAACCTGCAGCAGATCCGGATCATGCTCGACGGCTCGCCGACCCGCGCGTACGTCTGCACCCGCTGCCTGAAGAGCGGCCGGGTGCAGAAGGCCGTGTGAGCAGCCCGCCGCTGCGGCGAGCCGACCTCGACCCCGACCCGCTGCGCCAGTTCGCCGCCTGGTACACCCAGGCCGCGGACGCCCTCGACGCGCCGGAGGCGGTCGTGCTCGCCACGGCGACCTCGTCCGGGGCGCCGTCGGCGCGGATGGTGCTGCTGAAGGGCTTCGACCAGCGCGGGTTCGTCTTCTACACGAACTACTTCAGCCGCAAGGGCCAGGAGATCGCCGAGAACCCGCGGGCCGCGATGCTCTTCCACTGGGCGCCGCTCGGCCGCCAGGTGCGGATCGAGGGCGCCGTCCACCGCATCGACGCGGCCGAGTCCGACGCGTACTTCAAGACCCGCCCCGCCGGCAGCCGGCTCTCGGCCGCCGCCTCGCCGCAGAGCCGGCCGGTCGCGAGCCGCGACGTGCTCGAGGCGGCCGTCGCCGAGCTCGCCTCACGGCATCCGGACGGCGCCGTGCCGCGCCCGGACGAGTGGGGCGGCCTGCGCCTGGTCGCCTCCCGGTTCGAGTTCTGGCAGCACGGCGACGATCGTCTGCACGACCGCCTCTGCTATCGCCGCGACGGCGAGGCGTGGGCGATCGAGCGGCTCGGGCCGTAGCGCGGTTCGCCAGAAACGGGGACTGTCCCCGAGTCTCAGGGCAGCGGCAGGCGCAGGACGCGGCTGCCGGAGCGGCCGTTCACCCACCACACCAGCCGCCCGTTCGTGAGCGAGAGGCCGTGCGGGACGAGCATTCCGCGGTAGAGACGGGAGACGTGGCCGCTCGCGAGGTCGAGGGTCATCACCGACCGGCCGCTCACCCATGCCGCCACATGGCGCCCGAGCGCCAGCTCGGGCTGGACGCGGCCGTGGAGGACGCGCGCCCCGATGCGGGTGCAGTTGCGGGGCGAGATCCTGACGAGGTTGGTGCCCGAGGAGGTCGGGACGATCGCCGCGATCTGGCTCCCGTTCGTGGCGATTGCCGACGGCACTCCGGCGAAGCTGGTTGTGCACCGCCGGGTGCGCGTGCGCAGGTTCCAGGACTCGAGCCGGTTCGTGCCCCGGGTGGGAGGCGCGACGTGTTGCCCCATCGGCTGCGGCAGCCGCAGCGGGACGATGGCGAGCGCCGGCCACCTCGCGGCGATCCGGGCCGCCCCGGGAGCACCGGCGATCGTCGTCGCCGTCGTGGCTCCGGCCGGGACGTACCGCATGCTCGCCGCCGTCATCGATGAGACGCCGGGGCCGCCGCCCGAGCCGAGCTGGCACTCCATCGCCGGGTCGACCTCCGTCATGACGGTGCGGGTGAACGCCACCCCGGCGCCGTAGGCGAACGGGCCGATCGCCGATCCGGAGCAGGTGATCTCGTAGCTCTCGTCGGCGAGCTTCGTCCTGCCGCCGGGGCCGACGCGCCAGAGCGTCGCTTCGGCTCCGTCGTGGGTCGCGTTCACCGGCTCGACCTCGATCGAGTCGTACACGAGCGCGTGCGCCCCGAGGGCCAGCCCGCGGCCGTGGTCGTCGGGCCCGGTCGGCGTGCAGCGCTTGGGGACGGACTCGTTGCCGCCGCTCAGGGAGCGCACGTGCACCGAGTTGCAGACCCCGCCGGACTGATCGGCGGCGTGCGTGCGGTAGGCGACGCGGCCACCGCCGGCGGCCAGCGAGACGATCGGCTTGCCCGTCACCGCGACGGTCGCCGGCATGGGCGCAGCCGCCGCCGTCGCAGCGGACGACGCGGCGACCACGGTCGCGGCGACGACAGCTCCGGCGATGCCCACGATTCGGCCCACGCTCTCAGGGTACCGGTGATCCGGGCGTCCTACCACCCCCAAGGTTCCCCCAGCACCGCGCGCGCGCCGGGCAGCGGTCCGCCCAGGAGCGCCGCCGCGCGGGAGCAGTCGAGCCGGCAGTCGCGCGGCCGCTCCGGGGCGATGCCGGCGCTCGTCGTCGTGCGCAGGTGCCGGGAGTCGCGGCCGTTGGCGGCGGCGACCAGACAGGCCAGCTCGTAGCGGCTGACGCCGTCCGCGCCGGCGAGGTGGAGCGGCCCGGCGTGGGCGATCCCGGTCAGGGTGAGCAGCGCGTCCGCGAGGTCGGAGACGCGCACGGGGCAGCGCAGCTCGTCGGTGAAGAAGGCGAGGTCGGCGCGGCCGTCGACCACGTCGAGGATCCGGCGCTCGTGGGCGCTGCGGCCGTCGCCCCCGTAGATGAGCGACGTCCGCACGATCGTCGCATCGGGATGCCGCTCCGCCACGGCCCGTTCGGCAGCGGCCTTCGCACGGCCGTACTCGAGCAGCGGGTGCACGGGGTCGTCCTCTGCGTACGGCCGGCCCGCCCGCCCGTCGAAGACGAGGTCGGTCGAGAGGTGGATCAGGCGGATGCCGCGCGCCGCGGCCGCCGCGGCGACGTTGCCGGAGCCGTCCACGTTCGTCCCCCACGCGTCCGGCCCGTCCTGGAGGTAGGCGGTGTGGACGACGCAGTCCGGGGCGACCGCCGCGACGAGCGCCTCGACCGCACCCGCGTCGCGCACATCCAGCACGACCGGCCCGGGCGTGCGGTACGACGTGCCGACGGCGTCCCAGCCGGCGTCCCGCGCCCGCCGGACGACCTCGCCGCCCAGGTGGCCCGAGCCGCCGGTGACGAGCAGCCGCGAAGGGCTCACATACGCCGGCCGCGCGGAAGCGCGCGCATGAGCTGGGCCATCTCGACGGCCGCGTCGGCGGCCTCGGCGCCCTTGTTCCCGTGCGAGCCCCCGGCGCGCTCCTCCGCCTGCTCCATCGTGTCCGTCGTCAGCAGGCCGAAGCTGACCGGAAGGCCGGTGTCGAGCGACGCCTGGATGACGCCGCGCGAGGCCTCGCTGCAGACGTACTCGAAGTGCGGCGTCCCCCCGCGCACGACACAGCCGAGGGCGATGACCGCCTGATGGCCGCCGGCTTCTGCCAGGCGCCGGCAGGCAAGCGGCAGCTCCCACGCGCCGGGGACGAGGACGACCGTGATCCGGTCGCGCGAGATGCCGCGCTCCACCAGCCGGTCGACCGCACCGTCGAGCAGGCTCTGGACGATCCCGGCGTTGTACCGCGACGCGACGACGGCGATATCCATCCCCGCCATCGGCGGCGCGACGACCGCGTGGCACCCGTCGGGCACCGTGAGCGTGCCCGCACCCTCCTCGCTCACCGGGGCGGCTCCTCTGTCCCGTCCTCCTCGAGCCGCAGGCCCTGATGGTGCAGGATGTGCCCCATCCGCTGCCGCTTCGTGCGCAGGTAGTCGGCGTTGAACGTGTTGGGCTCCGCCTCGATCGGCAGCTGCTCGGCGACGGTGAGCCCGTACCCTTCCAGGCCCTCCAGCTTGCGCGGGTTGTTCGTGAGGACGCGGAGCGACGTCAGGCCGAGGTCGGCCAGGATCTGGTACCCGACGCTGTAGTCGCGCGAGTCGACGGGGAAGCCGAGGTGCACGTTGGCGTCGACCGTGTCGTAGCCCTGCTCCTGCAGCTCGTAGGCGCGCAGCTTGTTGAGGAGGCCGATCCCGCGCCCCTCCTGGGCCAGGTACAGGAGCACGCCCACGCCCTCCTGCGCGATCTGCGACATCGCCCGCTCGAGCTGCTCGCCGCAGTCGCACCGGAACGAGCCGAACACGTCGCCGGTCAGGCACTCCGAGTGCACGCGGACGAGGACGTCCTTGGCGCCGTCGACGTCGCCGCAGACGAGCGCGACATGCTGCTGCCCGTCGATCACCGACCGGTAGCCGTAGGCCGAGAACGGCCCGTACTTGGTGGGCATGTCGGCGATCGCGATCCGCTCGACCAGGCGCTCGGTGCGGCGCCGGTAGGCGACGAGATCGGCAACCGTGATCATCTTCAGGCCGTGCTGGGCGCAGTAGGCCGTCAGGTCGGGCACCCGGGCCATCGTCCCGTCGTCGTTCATGATCTCGCAGATGACGCCGGCCGGCGTGAGCCCGGCGAGCCGGGCCAGGTCGACCGCCGCCTCGGTCTGCCCCATCCGCTCGAGCACGCCGTAGCCGCGGGCGCGCAGCGGGAAGACGTGCCCGGGCTGCACGAGGTCGCCGGCCGTCGTCTCGGGGTCGATCGCAACCTTGATGGTGTGGGCGCGGTCGGCGGCCGAGATGCCCGTCGAGACGCCCGTCCGCGCCTCCACCGAGACGGTGAACGCGGTGCGCAGCGGCGCCTCGTTGTGGGTCGTCATCGGGTCGAGCCCGAGCTCGTCGCAGCGGCCCTCCTCGAGCGCCAGGCAGATCAGGCCGCGCGCGTGCTTGGCCATGAAGTTGATCGCCTCGGGCGAGACGTGGTCGGCGGCGATCGTGAGGTCGCCCTCGTTCTCGCGGGCGGGCGAGTCGACGACCACGACCATCCGGCCGGCCCTGATCTCCGCGATCGCCTCCTCGACGGTCGCGAAGGCGGACCCGTCGACGTCGGGATATGCCTCGAGAAATTCGGTGTTCGCGGTCATGACGGCTGGTTCGATGGTACCAGCGCGGCTCCGCCGACCAGCTTCTCGACGTACTTTCCGACCAGGTCGGCCTCCAGGTTCACGCGCGTCCCCGGCGCGAGCGCGCCGAGCGTCGTCACGGCGCGCGTGTGCGGGATGAGCGCGACCGTGAAGCCGTCGGCGTCGTATTCCGCCACGGTCAGGCTGACGCCGGCGACGCACACCGACCCCTTCTCGATCGTGTAGCGGCCGACGGCCTCCGGGGCCGAGAACGTGACGCGGACGCCGTCGCCGTCGGGCGCGACCGCCGTGACCCGCCCCACCCCGTCGACGTGGCCCTGCACCCAGTGGCCGCCGAGGCGGTCGCCCATCCGCATCGCCGCTTCGACGTTCACCCGGTCGCCGGGCCGCAGGTCGCCGAGCGTCGTCCGCCGCAGCGTCTCGGCCACCGCGTCGAACTCGAGGGCGCCGCCGTCCACCTCGACGGCGGTGAGGCAGCAGCCGTCGATCGCCACCGAGTCGCCCACCGCGCACTCCGGCGCGGTCGCGGGCGCCGCGAGCCGGAGGCGGGCGCCGTCGGGCGTGGCGGAGATCGCCTCGATCGTCCCCATCTCGCCGACGATGCCGGTGAACACGTGTCTACGCCTCTCGGAGCTCGGTGACCGTGAGGATATCGGCGCCCGACGCGGCGCGGCTCCAGGGTGCCGGCATGTCCACCTCGCGCGTGAAGAGCCCCGGCCCGTCGCCGAGCTCGATCGGCGCCCGGTACACCCTCAGCCGGTCGATCAGCCCGGCGTCGAGGAACGCCGTTGCGAGCGTCGCGCCGCCCTCGAGCAGGAGCGCCGAGATGCGCCGCCGGCCGAGCTCCGCCAGCGCCGCGGCGGGGGATGCGACCGGGAAGGTCTCGATCCCGGCGGACGCGACCGGCGTCGCGCCGGGCGCGGCGAAGACCAGCACCGGCGCGTCGCGGCCGGCGCTCGCCGCCAGCCGCGAGCCGGCCGGCAGCCGGGCGGCGTGGTCGAACACGACCCGCAGCGGCTGGCGCTCCGCCGGCGGGTCGACGTCGCGCGCGGTGAGCAGCGGGTCGTCGGCCAGCGCCGTCTCGATCCCGACCGCGACGGCGCCGACCTGCGCGCGCAGCTCGTGCACCTGCGCCCGGCTCTCGGGAGACGAGATCCAGCGCGGTCCGGCGGGCGAGGCCGTGCGCCCGTCCGTGCTGATCGCCGCCTTGTAGGTCACGTGCGGGCGTCCCAGCAGGGCGAGCGTGAGCCACCAGGCGTTCTGGCGGCGGGCGGCCCGCTCGATCTCGCCGCCGGCCACGTCGACGGCAATGCCGGCCGCGCGCAGGCGGGCGACGCCGGCGCCGTTCACCTTGTCGGTCGGGTCGACCATCGCCGCGACGACGCGGGCGACGCCGGCGGCGATCAGGGCGTCCGCGCACGGCGGTGTGCGGCCGTGGTGGCTGCACGGCTCCAGGTTCACGTAGACCGTCGCCCCGCGCGCGTCGCCCGCGGCGCGCAGCGCGGCCACCTCGGCGTGGTCGCCCCCGGGCCGCTCGTGCCAGCCCTCCCCCACGACGGCCCCGTCGCGCACGACCAGCGCGCCGACGACCGGGTTGGGCGCGACCGTGCGCCGGCCGCGCTCGGCCAGCTCGGAGCAGCGGGCGAGATGGCGGCGGTCGGCCGCGTCGATCACGACGCGCGGGCGCCGGAGAGCGCGAGCCGCGCGACCAGGCCGCGATATGCGTCGGCGGGGGCGGCCGCGCCGAAGATGGCGGAGCCGGCGACGAGGATGTTCGCCCCGGCCGCGTGGGCGTCGGCGATCGTCGCCTCGTGGATGCCGCCGTCCACCTCGACGGCGACGCCCTCGCGCTCCGACGCGAGCGCCCGCATCCTGGGGAGCCGGTCGAGGGTGGCGGGGATGAAGCTCTGGCCGCCCCAGCCCGGGTTCACGCTCATGCACAGCAGCACGTCGGCGTAGCGGGCCGCCTCGGCGATCGCCTCGACGGGCGTGCCCGGATTGAGCGTCACGCCGGCCCGGCAGCCGAGCTCGTGGATCATCTGCAGCGTGTAGTGCAGGTGCGGGCAGGTCTCGACGTGCACGGTGATGCTGTCCGCGCCGGCCTCGGCGAACTGGGCCAGATGCCGCTCCGGCGCCTCGATCATCAGATGGACGTCCGCGAGCCCGCCGTGCTCGTGGATCGTGTCGGCGACATCGGCCACCATCTTCGGCCCGAAGGTGATCACGGGCACGAAATGGCCGTCCATCACGTCGATGTGGATCACCCGCGCCCCGGCCTCCATCACCTCCGTCACCTGCTCGCGCACGCGGCCGAAGTCGGAGGAGAGGATCGAGGGCGCGACCCGCACGTCTTGGGGCCAGGAGCGCATCGGCGTGACTGTAGCGTCCGCCGCCGTCACGATGCCTCCGCCACGTAGAACCCGTCGGTGCCGTCGCGGTGGGGCAGCGTCTGGCGGCCGCCGGGGACGACGCCCTCGCACTCGTCGCGGCGGATCGTGCACACCGAGTAGACGAGCCGTCCCCCCGGCGCCAGCAGGCCGCGGGCGTGGTCGAGCATGCGCCGCTGGAGCCCGGCCACCTCCCTCGCGGCCTCGAGCGTGCGCCGCCAGCGGGCGTCCGGCCGCCCCGCGAGGACGCCGAGGCCCGAGCAGGGCGGGTCGAGCAGGATGCGGTCGAAGCCGTCCTCGCGGAACTCGAGGGCGTCGGCGACCGCGACCTCGGCGCAGGTGACGCCCTGGCTCGCCAGGGTGCGCCCGAGGGCGGCCGCACGGCCGGGGTGGCGCTCGACGCAGACGAGCCGGCCGCGATCGGCCATGAGCGCCGCCAGCTGGCCGGCCTTGCCGCCGGGGGCGGAGCACAGGTCGAGCACGCGCATGCCCGGCTCGGGCGCGAGCAGGCGCGCCGCCAGCATCGAGCCGCGCGACTGCGGCCAGATCGCCCCCTCGGCGAGCTCGCGGCTGGCCGCCACGTCGAACGGGCCGTCGAGCACGAGCGCCTCGGGCAGCTCCGGGTCGCCGTGCGTCGGGACGCCGAGGTCGAGCGGCTCCGGGCGGAGCGTGTTCACCCGCACCGACAGCTCCGGCGGCTCGTTCTGGGCCGCCATCAGCGCGTCCGTCTCGCCCGGCCCGAGCATCGCCTCCCACTCCTCCGCCACCCAGTCGGGATACGAGTGGCGCAGCGGCGGAGGCAGCCCCTCGACCCAGGTCGGGCCGGCCTCGGCGACGCGGCGCAGGACGGCGTTCGCGAGCCCGGCGGTGTGGCGGCCGGCCACCGCCTTGGCCAGGTCGACGGTCTCGTTCACCGCCGCGCGGGCGGGGATGCCGGCCGCGAAGAGCAGCTGGTACGCCCCCACCCGGAGAGCTGCGCGCAGGGTCGGCTGGAGGTCGTCCGGCGGCCTGCGGGCGAGCGTCTCCATCGCATGGTCGAGCGTGCGGACGCGCTGCACGGTGCCGTAGGCGAGCCGCATCGCCAGGCGGCGGTCGCGGTCGTCGAGCCGCGCCCGGTCGGCCTCGGCGGGGAAGATGCGGTCGGCGTAGGCGTCCTCCTCGAACGTCCGCCGCACGACCTCGTAGGCGGCGCGGCGGGCGCTCACGTCGCCCGCGCCGGGGGCGTCTGCCGGCCGCGCAGGAACTCGGCCGCCGTCATGCGCCGCTTCCCGGCGGGCTGGAGCTCGCGCACCTCGATCGCGCCGCCGCCGGCGCCGATGCGGAGCGTCCCGCCGTCCGCCGTCACGACCCCGGGCGCGGCGACCGCGTCGACGGCGGCCGCCGTCCACACGGTCACGGGCAGGCCGTCGAGCTCGGCCCGTGCCCCGATATGGGGCGAGAGGGCGCGCACGCGGGCGGCGATCTCGGCGGCCGGGCGGCTCCAGTCGAGGCGGCGGTCGTCCGGCCCGATCCGGTGGGCGTAGGTCGGCTCCCCCTCCTGCGCGTGACCGGACGTCTCGCCGCGCAGCGCCGCCGCGAGCAGCGGGACGCCCAGGTCGAGCGCCCGCGCGGCGACCGCGTCCGCGTCGTCGTCGGGCCCGATCGGGAACCGCTCGAGGCCGTGGATCGGCCCGGCGTCGAGCTCGGCGACGAGCTCGATCACGGCGGCGGCGGTCTCGCGGTCGCCGGCCATGATGGCGCGCTCGATCGGCGCGGCGCCCCGCCACCGGGGCAGGAGCGACGGGTGCAGGTTGAAGAGCGGGTAGGCCCCGAGCAGCGGCGGCCGCAGGATCTGGCCGAAGGCGACCACGGCGCCCGCGCCGGCCTCGGGAGGGCGATCGCTCGCATGCTCCTCCTGCACCACGGGCAGCCCCAGCTCCCGGGCGGCTGTGACTGCGGGCGGCGTCGCCGTCCTGCGGCCGCGGCCGGCGGGGCGATCGGGCTGGGAGACGACGCACGGCCACGTCGATCCCGTCCTCGCGCACCAGGCGCTCGAGCGCGCCGGCGGCGAACGCCGACGTGCCGAAGAACGCGACGTTCACGCCTTCAGGCGCAGCTCCCGCAGAGCCGCGCGGCGGTCCTCCTTCGGCGCCCGGTCGATGATCAGGACGCCGTCCAGGTGGTCGATCTCGTGCTGGATCACCCGCGCCTCGAGGCCCGCCGCCTCGACCTCGACCGGCTCGCCCGACTCGTCCAGGCCGCGGGCGACGACGCGCTCGTGCCGCTCGACCGGGACGGTCACCTCGCCGCCGAGCAGCGAGAGACAGCCCTCGGTGTCGACCTCGGTCTCGTCCGAGCGCTCGGCGATCTCGGGGTTGATCAGCACCCGCACCGGGTCATCGGCGCCGGCGCGGTAGACGAACACGCGCCGCAGGACGCCGACCTGGGGTGCCGCGAGACCGACGCCGTGCGCGCGGCGCATGATGTCGGCCATCCGCTCGACCAGGCCGCGCACGTCGTCGTCGACCTCGGAGATCGTGGTCGCGGGGACGCGCAGCGCGGGATCGGGGTACTGGCGGACGAGCCGCATGGCCATCGCGTGGTGCTCGCGCCGCTCCCGCTCGCGGGCACGGTCGCGCGCGGCCTCCTCCTCGGGAGTCAGCTCGGGCGCAGCCTCCGTCTCGGTCCGGGTCTCGATCTCGGCATCCGCCATGCCCGGAATCCTACCGAGGCGCTGTGGCGGCCACGTGCGGCCGTCGAGACCACCTCGGCGTAGCCGTCGCCCAGCGCGGCGACGAACGCGGTGTGGACGTCGGCAGCGGGCACGGACCGGCCGCCGAACTCGAGCGGCATCGTCGCGCAGGCGTCGTGCACCAGCGTCGTGGCAAAGCCCAGGTCGGCCGCGGCCCGCACGGTCGCGTCGACGCACATCGACGTCATCATCCCGCACACCACCAGCGCGTCGACGCCCTGGTCACGGAGGTGCTTCTCGAGCGGCGTTTCGAGGAAGCTGTTCGGATTCGCCTTCTGGATCACGGTCTCGCCGCCGGCGGGGCGGACCGAGTCGTGGATCTCCACGCCGGGCGTGCCGGGCTGCATGAACGCGGCGTCGGGCGCGTCCCACACGTGCTGGATGTGCACGAGCGGCTCGCCGCTGGCGCGGAACGAGTCCAGCAGGTCGCGGGCGTTCGCGGCGGCCTGCTCCGGCCCCTCGAGCGGGTTGCGCCCGCCGGGGAAGTAGTCGTTCTGGATATCGACGATCACAAGGGCTCTGGTCATGGCGGCACCCTACCGGAACGGGCTGACATCGAACGGAGCGCGGCGGAACAGTCCGCCGTCACGGGGACTGTCCCCGATCATGTCAGCCGAACGACTGCGGGTCGACGTCGACCACGGCGGTCGCGTGCGCCCGGCGCAGGTCGGCGGCCAGGTCGCGCAGCAGGCCGCGCAGCACGGCGGCGGCCCGGCCGGCGGAGGCGGTCTTGATGAGGACGTGGCTGCGGCTACGGTCGCGCAGGCGCTGCAGCGGGGCCGGGCCGAGCACGATGTCGCCCTCGAGCGCCGGCGCGGCGGCGGAGGCGATGGTGGCGGCGACGTCGTGCGCGACCGCCGCGGAGTCGGCCGTCGCCAGCACGCGCACCAGACGGCGGAACGGCGGGTAGCCGAGCTCGCGGCGGCGCTCCAGCTCGCCCTCCAGGAACTCGGCCACCGCATGCCGGGCGGCGAGCACGATCGGGCGCAGCTCCGGGCTCCACGTCTGGATCAGCACCCGCCCGCGAGGGTCGCCGGGGCGGCCGGGACGGCCCGCCAGCTGGGTGAGCAGGCCGAAGGTGCGCTCCTCCGCCCGGAAGTCGGGGATCGAGAGGGCGAGGTCCGCGTCGAGCACCGCGGCCACCGAGACGCCGGGCATGTCGTGGCCCTTGGCGACGAGCTGGGTGCCGACGAGGACGGCGGCGTTCGCGCGCCGGAACGCGCGCAGGGTCGCCTCCGGCTCGCCCGGGCGGGCGGCGATGTCGGCGTCGAGCCGCATGATCTCGAGCCGCGGGTAGCGGCCGCGCAGCTCGTCCTCCACGCGGGCCGTGCCGGCGCCGATGTGGGCCAGGTCGACCGAGCCGCAGGTCGAGCACGCGCGCGGGAGCGGCTGGGTCAGGCCGCAGTGGTGGCAGACGAGCCGCCTGCCGTGGAGCACGAGCGAGACGTCGCAGCGGGGGCAGCGCCAGGTGCTCCCGCACGTGCGGCAGTGGATCGCGGAGGCGGCGCCGCGCCGGTTCTGGAGCAGGATGGCCCGGCCGCCGCGGTCGTCGATCGCCGCCAGGGCGTCGATCAGCGGCCGCGTCAGCGGATAGCCGCCGTCGGCGCGCAGGTCGACGATGTCGACGGCGGGAAGCGGGCCGCCCACCCGGGTCGGCAGGCTGACCCGGCGGGCGATCCCGGCCCACGACTCCGGGCGCGGCGTGGCCGTGCCGTAGATCACGACCGCCCCTTCCAGCCTCCCCCGCTTCGCCGCCACCCGGCGGGCGTCGTAGCGAGGGTCGGCCTCGTGCTTGTACGACGCGTCGTGCTCCTCGTCGACGGCGATCACGCCCAGGTCGGGCACGGCCGCGAAGATCGCGGAGCGGGCTCCGACCACGACGCGTGCCTCCCCGGCGGCGATGCGGGCATGCTCGGTGCCGCGACGGGCGGGCGAGATGCCGCTGTGGAGCACCGCGACGGTGGGGCCGAAGCGGGCGGTGAAGCGCGCGGCGGTCTGCGGGGTGAGCGCGATCTCGGGGACGAGCACGATCGCGCCCCGGCCACGGGCGACGGCGGCGTCGATGACGCGCAGGTACACCTCGGTCTTCCCCGATCCGGTGACGCCGTGCACCAGCACGTCGCCGCCGCCCGTCTCGAACGCCTCGACGCACGCGGCGACGGCCGCCTCCTGCTCCGGGGTGAGGGTCACCCGGACGTCGTCGACCACGGCCCGCGGGGCCGGGTCGAGGGCCACCAGCCCGCGGTCGGCCATCCGCCGCACCGTGTCGCGCGTCGTCCCCGCCGCCGCCACGAGGTCGGACAGCGGCAGCGGCGCGAGGCCGACGTGGGCGAGCACCTCGGCCTGGCGGCGGGTGGCGCCCTCCATCGTCACCAGCCGCACCCACGGCTCGGGCGCCCGCGCCGCGGCCGGCGGCGGCAGGACGAGCCCGATCGCCCGCGAGAGCGTCGAGGCGTACGACGCCGCGATCCACTCGGCCAGCTCGAGCAGCGCCGCGGGCACCGACCCGACCACCGCGAGCACCGGCTTCAGTCCCTCCCCGTCGCCCTCCCGCACCTCGGAGACGACGCCCCGCACCGTCCGCGTGCCCAGCTCCACCTCGACCAGCGCCCCCCGCTCCACGCCGTCCCCGGCCACGTAGTCGAACCCCTGGTCGACCGCCCGCGCGGTGACCAGCGGATGCACCCGCGCGATCACGACCGGGTCGTGAAGTCGACCACGACCGGCACCCCCTCGAGTCCCAGCCGGAGCCTGAGCTGGTTCTCGACGAAGAAGCCGTAGTCGCGGTTCACGAGCTTGCGGTCGTTCGTGACGATCCGGAACCGGGGCGGCCGGGTGCGGTACTGGGTCGCGTAGAGCAGGTTGAGCCGGCGCCGGCCCTGCCGCGGCGCATCGCGCATCGCCCCGATCTCGGCCATCGCCCGGTTGAGCTGACCGGTGGAGACGCGGGAGGTGTAGCGCCCGAACAGCTCCTCGACGGCGTCGAGCAGCTTGTCCACGTTGCGGCCGGTGACGGAGGACGACGTGACGATCGCCGGCCGCTGGCGCAGCTTCCCGCCCAGACGCTCCATGACGTCCTCGACGGTCGTGGTGGCGATGTCCCACTTGGAGAGGACGACGATGGTGGCGCAGCCCGCCCTGCGGGCGACGTCGGCGACCGCGAGGTCGCCCTCGACCAGGCCGTCGGACGAGTCGATCAGGACGAGCGCGATGTCGGCCCGGTCGGCGGCGGCCAGGGCACGCACCTCGCTGTAGTACTCGACGCCCTGGCGGTGGCGGCGCTTGCGGCGCAGGCCGGCGGTGTCGATCAGCCGGAACCGCTGGTCTCCGCGCACGAACGGCGTGTCGATGGCGTCGCGGGTCGTCCCCGGCCGCTCGGAGACGATCACGCGCGGGCGGCCGAGGATCGCGTTCACGAGCGAGGACTTGCCGACGTTCGGCCGGCCCAGGATGGCGACGGCGATCTCGTCGGCACCGTCGTCGGCCGGGCGGCCGCCACCCTCGACCGCGTCGAGCCGGTCGACGATCGCGTCGAGCAGGTCGCCGGTGCCGCGGCCGTGCAGGGCCGAGACCGGGATGGGCTCGCCCAGCCCCAGCCGATGCAGCTCGAGCGCCGCCGGCTCGTGGGCGGCGTCGTCGACCTTGTTGGCGACGACGACCACCGGCCGGTGCGACCGGCGCAGGATCTGCGCGATCTCCTCATCCCCCGCCGCCAGGCCGGCCCGGGCGTCGATCACCGCGGCGACGACGTCGGCCTCCTCGACCGCCATCCGCGCCTGGGCGGCCACCTGGGCCTGCATCGGCGAGTCGTCGCCGGCGTCGAGGCCGCCCGTGTCGATCAGGACGAACGTCCGCCCCCGCCACTCGCAGACGAGCTCGTTGCGGTCGCGCGTGACTCCGGGCTGCTCGTCGACGACCGCATGGCGGGACGAGGTGAGCCGGTTCACGAGGGTCGACTTGCCCGCGTTGGGGAACCCGACCACGGCGACGACGCCGACGCGCTGCGGCTCGGCGCTCATCGCGACGGCCCGTACAGGGTGCGGATCTCGGCCATGAGCTCCTCGGCCGTCTCCCGGTAGGCCTGCGCCGGGCGGCGGTCGCCCCGCTCGTACTGCCGCGGCGGCCCGAAGCGGATGTCGACCCGGCGGCCCGGCCGCCACGCGCCCGTCCCGCGGATCGCGACGGGGATGACCGGCGCGTCCTCGACGACGGCGCAGCGGCCGGCACCCGCCTTCGCCCCCTCGAGCTCGGCCTGGCGGTGGCCCTGGATGAAGATCCCGACCACGCCGCCGCCCTCGATCGTCTCGTGCACGATCCGGAGCGCGTCGCGGTCGGGCTCGCCGCGGCGGACGGGGAAGCCGCCGCCCCAGGCGACGATGCGCCCGAAAACCGGTATGCGGAAGATCTCGCTCTTGGCCATGTAGCGGATGCTGCGCGGCTGCACCTGGCCCAGGGCGGGGATGTCCCACCACGACTCGTGGTTCGAGACGAACATGAACGCCCCCGACGCCGGGACATGCTCGGCGCCGCGCACCCGCGGCCGCAGCAGGGCCCGCACGAGCCCGCTGAAGAGGCGCCGGAGCCACACCCAGGCGCGGTCGTAGCCCGCCATCTCCTCGCTGCTCACGCCGCCGCCTCGACCAGCCGGACGATCGCGTCGACGGCCTCGGCCACCGTCAGGCCGGACGTGTCGACGACGTGGGCGTCCGCCGCGGGGGTGAGCTGCTCGGCGTCGCCGCGGTCGCGGGCGGCGATCGTGCGGCCGACGTCGGCGGGCGCGAGGCCGAGGTCGGCCGCACGGCGGGCGGCGCGGGCCTCGAGCGAGGCGGTCAGATAGATCTTGACGTCGGCGTCGGGGCAGACCCGGCTGCCCGTGTCCCGCCCCTCGAGCACCGCGTCGTGGGCCAGGGCGCGCTGGCGCTCGCGCATCCGCACCCGCACCTCGCCATGGCGGGAGACGGCGCTCACGCGGGCGGAGACCGCCTCGCCGCGCAGGTCGATCGGTGCGGAGGGGGCGATGCCGACGAGCGCCGCCAGCGAGCCGCCGTCGTCGGGGTCGACGCCGCGCT
The DNA here is from genome assembly GCA_963731515.1 of uncultured Actinomycetes bacterium. Lineage (GTDB taxonomy): Bacteria > Actinomycetota > Thermoleophilia > Gaiellales > JAICJC01 > JAICJC01. The sequence goes on from CAVSVU010000017.1 coordinate 703,833, forward strand.
CCATCGCCGTGGCGGTCAGCTCCCGGTACATCAGGCCGGTGTCGACGTAGCGGTAGCCGAGCCGCTCGGCCAGCGCCCGGGCGACGGTGCTCTTGCCCGCGCCGGCGGGGCCGTCGATCGTGATCACCACCGCGCCGCCCGTGCACCAAAAGGGGTCTGACCCCGCCTGGTGCGCATCACCCGGTCACCCCCGCCAGCCGCTCCGGGAAGTCGGGGAAGCTCACGCCCAGCACGTCCGAGCCGTGCACGTCGACGCCGTGCTGCGAGCAGACGCCGGCCACCGCGCCGAGCATCGCCACCCGGTGGTCGCCGGCGGCGTCGACGCTGCCGCCCCGCAGCCGCGCCGGCACCCCGCGGATGCGGAAGCCGTCCTCGAGCGCCTCGACGTGGCCGCCCACCGCGTTCAGCGCCTCGACGACGGTCGCGATCCGGTCGGACTCCTTCACCCGCAGCTCGCCGGCGCCGCGGATCGTCGTCACGCCACGGGCGAAGCAGGCCAGCAGCGCCACCAGCGGCAGCTCGTCGATCAGCGCCGGCACGAGCTCGGGCTCGATCTCGGTGGCGACCAGCTCGGCCGGGCGCACCTCGATGTCTGCGACCGGCTCGGCGCCCGCCAGGCGGCGGTTGAAGAGCCCGACCCGCGCGCCCATCCGCTCCATGACCGTGAGCAGGCCCGTGCGGGTCGGGTTGATGCCGACGCCGCGCAGCGTCAGCCCCGATCCGTGCACGATCGTGGCGGCCACGACGAACGGCGCCGCCGAGGAGAAGTCGCCCGGCACCCGCACCTCGTCGAGCTCGAGCCGCGTCACCGGCGAGACGGCCACCCGGCCCGGGCGGCGGTCGATCGGCACGCCCGCGTCGCGGAGCATCCGCTCGGTGTGGTCGCGGGTCGGGATCGGCTCCTCGACGACCGTCATCCCCCGCTCGGCGAAGAGGCCGGCGAAGAGGACGCACGATTTCACCTGGGCCGACGCGACCGGCAGCCGGTACGTGACGGGCGCGACCTCGCCGTTCACCCGCATCCGCACCGGCGGGCAGCCGTCGGTCGTCTCCAGGGCGACGCCCATCTCTCCCAGCGGGCCGGCGATGCGGCCCATCGGCCGGCGCCGGATGCTGGCATCGCCGTCGAGCACGAACTCGCCCATCTGACCGGCCAGGATCCCCGGCAGGAGCCGCATCAGCGTGCCCGCGTTCTCGACGTCGATCCGGCCCTCCGGCGCCTGCAGGCCGCGCAGGCCGACGCCGTGGACGCGGAGGACGTCGTCGTCGGGCCGCTCGATCTTGACGCCGAGCGCCCCCATCGCGGCGACCGTCGCCAGGGTGTCGGCAGACGCGCCGAACCCGTGCACCGTCACCGGCTCGTCGCACAGCGACGCCACCATCACCGCCCGGTGGCTGATCGACTTGTCGCCGGGCACGGTCAGCTCGCCCGAGATCGCGCCCGCGGGCGGGAAGCGCCCGGCCGCGGCGCTCACGGCTCGACCGCCGCCGTCGCCACCGCGCCGTAGCCCTGCGCGTCCAGCAGCTCGACCGCCCGCTCGGCCTGGGCGGCGCCGGCCACCAGGACGACCACCGTCCCGCCGACGTCCGCGGACATGTGGTGGAGCTCGAAGTCCTCGATGTTGATTCCCTCGGCGCCGAGCGCCTGGGTGATGCCCGAGAGCACGCCCGGGCGGTCGGGCACGTGGACGCGCACGCGGTAGAGCTCCTCCGGCACCGCCGGGTAGGCCGCCTGCAGGAGCCGGCGGCGGTTGCCGGACGCCTCGGCCACCCAGCGGGCGACGAAGCCCGCGTCGTCGCGCTCGAGCGCCCGGGTGAGCTCGTCGATCCGGCGGCTGTGCTCGCGCAGGCCGTCGAGCAGCGCGTCGCGGTTGTCGAGGAAGATGTCGACCCAGATGCGCGCGTTCGCGCCCGCGACCCGGGTCATGTCGCGGAAGGAGCCGCCGACGGCGGCCAGCGGGTCGTGGCCGTCGACGCGGCCGGACCCGGCCTGGTTCATGAGCACGTTCGCGATGGCGTGCGGGAGGTGGCTCGTCAGGGCGACCAGGCGGTCGTGCGCGTCCGGGTCGATGGCGACCGGGCGCGCGCCCAGGCCGGCCACGAAGGCGTGCAGGCGCCGGTGGCAGGCCGGATCGGTCTCGGCCGCGGGGGTGAGGAACCAGGTCGCGCCCGCGAACATGTCGGCGCGGGCGTTGCGCACGCCGCGCGCCTCCGACCCGCACACGGGGTGGCCGCCGACGAAGCGGCCGCTGCGGCCCGCCGCGGCCATGAGCCGGGCCTTGGTCGAGCCGACGTCCGAGACGGCGCACCCCGGCCCGGTCGCCTCGAGCGTGCGGGCGACGAGCTCGGGCAGGCGGGCGACCGGCCCGCAGACGACGGCGATGTCCGCGTCGGCGACGGCGCCCTCGAGCGACTCGGCGATGCCGGCCGCGGCGCCCGTCTCGAGCCCGGCCGCGACGGCGTCCGGATCGGGATCGAACGCGACCACCTCGTCCCCGCGCCCCGCGGCGGCGAGGCCGACCGAGCCGCCGATCAGGCCGAGGCCGACGACGGCGACCCGCATCAGGTCACTCCTCCCGGGGCGGTCCGCTCCTCGCCGCGCATGAGCTCGGCCAGCCGGAAGGCCAGGTCGAGCGACTGGCGCGCGTTCAGGCGGGGGTCGCACAGGGTGTGGTAGCGGACGCTCAGATGATCCTCGAGCACCGCCTCGGCCCCGCCCAGGCACTCCGTCACGTCCTCGCCGGTGAACTCGAGGTGGATCCCGCCCGGCCAGACGTCGCACTCGCGGCACGCCGCGAAGAAGCCGCCGATCTCGGCCATGATGTCCTCGAACCGGCGCGTCTTCACGCCGTCGGGCGTGCGGAACGCGTTCGCGTGCATCGGGTCGCACGCCCACACGACCGGGTGCCCGGCATCGGTGACCGCGCGGATGATCGGCGGGAGCGCGTCGCCGGCCCGATCCGCGCCCATGCGGCAGATCAGCGTCAGCCGCCCCGGCGTGCGGTCGGGGTCGAGCCGGGCGCACAGGTCGAGCACCTCGGACGGGGTCGCCGTCGGCCCGATCTTGCAGCCGAGCGGGTTGCCGACGCCGGCGAAGAACTCGGCGTGGGCGCCGTCGGCGGCCCGGGTGCGCTCGCCCACCCAGAGCATGTGGGCGGAGCAGTCGTACCAGCGGCCGGTGAGCGAGTCGCGCCGGGTGAGCGCCTCCTCGTAGTCGAGCAGGAGCCCCTCGTGGCTCGTCCACACGTCCACCTCGTGCAGGCGCCGCTCGCGCTCGAGGTCGATCCCGCACGCGGCCATGAACGCGAGCGCGCGCTCGATCTCGGAGGCGATGCGCTCGTACCGCCGCCCCTCCGGCGAGCTGGCGACGAACTCCTGGTTCCACAGATGCACCTTCGTCAGGTCGGCGAACCCGCCCTTCGTGAACGCGCGCAGCAGGTTGAGCGTCGCCGCCGACTGGTGGTAGCCCTGCACCATCCGCTCCGGGTCGGGCGTGCGGGCGGCGAGGGTGGGCGCGTCGTCGTGCACCATGTGGCCGCGGAAGCTCGGGATCTCGACGCCGTCGACCACCTCCACCGGCGAGGAGCGCGGCTTCACGAACTGGCCGGCGATCCGGCCCACCTTGACCACCGGCAGCATCGCGCCGTACGTCAGCACCGCGGCCATCTGGAGCATGATCTTCAGCTTCTCGCGGATGGTCACCGCGGAGAAGTCGCCGAACGACTCGGCGCAGTCGCCGGCCTGGAGCAGGAAGCCGCGGCCGGAGGCGACCTCGGCCAGGGCCGCCTGGAGGTTGCGGGCCTCGCCGGCGAAGACGAGCGGCGGCATCCCCAGCAGGCGCTCGCGCGCATCGCGGGCGTGCTCGGCGTCGGGCCATTCCGGCTGCTGCTCGGCCGGGATCGCCCGCCAGGACGAGGGGGACCAGGTTGACGGTGGCGCTGCCATTCTCGCCCGCATCCTACCGATGCGCATGGGGGCGAAGTCCCGTGCGCCGTTGGCTACAGTGGCCGCGCACATGACCCGCGTCTTCTCCGGCATCCAGCCCACCGGGCAGAAGCATCTCGGCAACTACATCGGGGCGATCCGCCACTACGTCACCGACCAGGACCTGGGCGAGGCGTTCTACTGCGTCGTCGACCTGCACTCGATCTCGGTCGGCTACGACCGCGACACGCTCGCCGAGAACACGCTCGACACCGCCGCGACGCTGCTCGCCGCCGGCCTCGAGCCGGACCGCTGCACCCTGTTCGTGCAGAGCCACGTCCCCGCCCACACCGAGGGCGCGTGGCTGCTGGGCGCCGTGGCGACGTTCGGGGAGCTCTCGCGGATGACGCAGTTCAAGGACAAGAGCGAGGGCCGCGAGTCCGTCAGCTCCGACCTCTTCACCTACCCGGTGCTGCAGGCGGCCGACATCCTGCTCTACCACACCGACCGCGTGCCCGTCGGCGACGACCAGCGCCAGCACCTCGAGCTCGCCCGCAACATCGCCCAGCGCTTCAACAGCCGCTACGGCGAGACGCTGCGGCTGCCCGAGGCGGCCATCCCCAGCACCGGCGGCCGGGTCATGGACCTCCAGGACCCGACCCGCAAGATGTCGACGACCGGCGGCACGCCCCAGGGCACCGTGCTCGTGGTCGACCCGCCGGACGTGGTCGCGAAGAAGGTGCGCTCCGCCGTCACCGACTCGGGCCGCGAGGTGCGCCGGGGCGAGGGCAAGGAGGGGATCGCGAACCTGATCGAGATCGCCGCCGTCGCCACCGGCCGCAGCGCGGACGAGGTCGAGGCCGCCTACGACGGGGCCGGCTACGGCCAGTTCAAGACCGACGTCGCCGAGGCGGTGGTCGAGTACCTGCGGCCGGTGCGCGAGCGCTACCTCGAGCTGCGGGCCGACCCGACCCACCTGCGATCCGTGCTCTCCGCGGGGGCCGGGCGGGCGCGGGCGGTGTCGGGCGAGACCGTCACGCTCATCAAGGAGCGGATGGGCTTCGCTCCGTCGGTCTAGGGCGGTCGGGTGAGCCAGCGCCGTTCGGCGTGCCAGCGCTGAAGGGTGCGACAGCTGGGGACGTGGGCGGTGCAGGTTTGGCAGGCGTCGTGGGTGCGGTCGAGCGGCGGAGCACCTGTCGCGTAGTGGGCCTCGAGGCGGCGACGCAGCTCCGGCCAGGCGTAGCTGCCCGGCCTGGTGCGTGGTGGGTGGGCGCGCAGCTGGTTGAGGTGGGCATCCAGGGCACGATGCCGAGCGGCGGTCATGCACCCGTTCGCCTGCCACACGCCCGTCAACGTCCGCACGAAGTCCCTGCCGCCACGTTTCGTCTGGAAGGCTTGTGCGGCGTGGCCGGGACAGAGCCACACGGTGACCCGGTAGCCGAGCCGGATCTCCTCGGTGCGTCCCCGTGTCCTGTCGACGCAGATGGCGCAGACGGGGCGCTTCAACGGCAGGTTGCGGGCCTTATAGAGGGTCGGGAGGGCGTACATCGCACCGATCAGTGTGACGGGGTGGATGTAACGGGTGGGTGGCGGGGTGTGGCGAGGGTGTCGGGGAATCGCAAATGACAGATGCCAACACCGCCAACTGTCGTCAAGCCGTCGCACTAGCCGCCGGCCCCTGCCCGGCGAATTGGTCGTGGCCGGCGGTACCCATGTCGCCCACGTACCAGATCGCGTCGACGCTCGCCTGGCCGCGGAAGCGTCGAGCAGCAGGGCGAGCCGCGCCGAGGGCGGCTCCGAGCCGGCTATCCCTCGGCGAGCACCTCGGCGGCCGCCCGCTCGCCGGCCCGGGCCGCCCCCTCCATGAAGCTCGGGAGGGCGGACGTCTCGGCGCCCGCGTAGTGCACCCGTCCGTCCGGCTCGCCCAGCCGGCCGCCCCACGCGGCCAGCTCGCCCGGGGCGAAGATCAGGTAGCTGCGCCGGTACGACACGCGCACGACCCGCTCGAGCCGTGCGCCGAAGCACGTCCGGACGGCCTCGGCGACCGCGCGATCGGCGATCGCCGGCGGCTGCCGCAGCAGCCACCCCGCCGGCGTCGAGCCGACGAAGCTCCCGAGCGTCCGGGGGCCGTGCCGGTACGTGTAGCCGATGACCGAGTCGGTGATGACCGCCGCCGGCGCGTCGACGGTGAGGTCGTCGGCGAGGACGAAGAGCGACTTCACCGCGACGCCGTAGCGGCCGATCGGCGTCGGGCGCAGGCCGCGGATCCGCGCCCGGGCGTGCAGCGGCACGGCGACGACGGCGCGCCCGGCCCGGATCGGCGGGCCGCCGGGCGCGTCGACCTCGACGCCGTCGCCGGTCACCCGCACGGCTCCGGCCCGCCGGCCGAGCAGCACCCGCTCGCCCAGGCCCTCCGCGATCCGCTCGGCGAACCCGCCCGCGCCGTCTGCGAAGCGCAGCTCCGACCCGTCGCCCGCGCCGCTGCGGGCGGCGTGCTTCACCGCCAGGGCGCGCAGCGACATCAGCCGCAGCGGCACCGTCGAGGCGGTGGTCGCGATCGCGGTCTCGCACACCGCCCGCTCACGTGGCGGAGGCGCCCTCGGCGGTCAGCCAGTCCGCGACGGTGAGGACGTCGTCCGCGGCCTCGGGATCCGCCCCGAGCCGCTCCAGCTCGTCGCCGAGGCGCAGGTAGGCCCCCTCGGCCCGCGCGAAGGCGCGGCCGCCGACGTGCCACGTGACCGGCACCGGGCCGTGGTCGCCCCAGCCGACCTCGGAGTCGCGCAGCGCGGCGCCGACCTCGCCCGCGACCGTGCGCAGCGCCTCGTTCGCGAGGTCGACCGCCTCTCCCCCGGCCTCGAAGCGCACCCCCGCGGCGGTCGGCGTCCACACCCGGCCGCCCACGCGGCCGGATCCTTCGAGCACGACCACGTCGGCCCCCTCGGACCGGAGCCGGTGGGCGGCGACGAGGCCCGAGAGGCCGGCCCCGACGACCACCGCGTCATGCATCGCGCAGCGCCTCCACCTCGGCACCGGTCAGCTCGCGCCACTCCCCGGGCGCGAGATCGCCGAGCTCCAGGCCGGCGTACCGGGAGCGGTGCAGCCCCCGGGCCGGATGCCCGACCGCGGCCAGCATCCGCCGCACCTGGCGGTTGCGGCCCTCGTGGATCGTGATCTCGACCCGGCCGGGCCCGGCCAGGCGGACGTCTGCCGGCGCGGTGGGGCCGTCGTCCAGCTCGACGCCGCGGCGCAGCCGGCCGAGCACGGGCTCGCCCGGGTCGGCGGCGACCCGGGCCACATAGGTCTTGCGGACGCCGTGGCGCGGGTGCATGAGCCTGTCGGCCAGGGCGCCGTCGTTCGTGAGCAGGAGCAGCCCGGTCGTCTCGCGGTCGAGCCGGCCGACGGGGAACAGCCGCACCGGCGCGGGCACGAGGTCGACGACGGTCGGGCGGCCCTGCGGATCGCGGGCGGTCGTGACGACGCCGGCCGGCTTGTGCAGGAGGACGACCATCGTCGCCTGAACCTGCACGCGGACGGGCGTCGACGCGCACATCGTCCGTCTCCGACACCAGCGTGCCCAGCTCCGCCGCGGCGCCGTTCACGGTGACCCGGCCGGCGCGGATGAGCTCGTCGGCGGCTCGCCGCGAGCCGACTCCGGTGGACGCGAGGTAGCGGTTAAGCCTGACCGGCACGCTGGTCGGCCACCACGTGCAGCCGTGCCCGCAGCGCCTCGTGATCGGCGTCCGGCAGATCGAAGTCGCCCAGGCCGGGGAGGCTCGCGAGGCCCTCCTCGAGACCGAACGCGCGCTCGAAGAGGCCCGTCGTGCGGTACAGAACGGGCGTTCCCGGGGTGTCGCCGCGACCCGACTCCTCGATCAGGCCGCGCTCGAGCAGGCCGGCCACGGCGGAGTCGGCGGCGACGCCGCGGATGCGGGCGATCTCCGGTCGCGACACCGGCCCCAGGTAGGCGACCACGGCGAGCGTCTCCGTCGCCGCCTGGCTCAGCGGGCGCGTCTGGGCGCGGTTGACGAGGCGGGCGCAGGCCGCCGCCGTCGCCGCCGACGCGCGAAATCCGTAGCCGCCCGCGACCCGCTCCAGCACGACGCCCGAGCGGCCCTCGCCGTAGCGGTCGCCGAGCGCGTCGAGGGCGCGCTCGACCCGGGCCGCCGGCGCCTCGGTCAGCGCCGTCAGCTCGCGCACCGAGAGCGGCTCCGAGGCGACGAAGAGCAGCGCCTCGACGGTGTGCGTCAGCTCCGCCATCAGGCGATGGCCCGCTCTCCGCCCGGCACGCCGCGGCGGGTGACCCGGATCGGGCCGAACACGGCGGGCTGCTCGGGCACGATCTCGCCGCTCTTGTACAGCTCGAGGAGGGCCAGGAACGCCGCGGCCTGGGCGAGCCGGTCGAGCCCGGCCACGGCCTCGTCGAAGGCGAACGCGCGCCGCTCGCGCAGGAGCTTGCGGAACTCGGCGAGGAAGTGCGCCACAGGGACGAGCCGGCGGCGGACGGCGGAGAGATCGATCTCGGGCGGCGGCTCGAGCAGCCGGCCGACGGCCGCGTGCAGCGCCCACGGGTCCTCCGAGAACGGCACCACCTCGGGCTGCGGCCGCGGCGCCAGCGGCGCCGGCCCGGCCCGGAAGACGCGCGGCTCGGCGCCGGACCGGTCGGTCAGCCAGCGGGCGGCGGCGGCGAAGCGGCGGTACTGGAGCAGCCGTGCCAGCAGCTCGGCCTCGGCCTGCTCGGCGGTGAACGGCTCCTCGTCGTCCTCCTCGCCGGGGAAGAGCAGGCGCACCTTGATCTCGAGCAGGGCGGCGATCAGGACGAGGAACTCGCTGGCCGACTCGAGATCGAGGACGCCGTCGTCGTAGGCGTGCTCGACGTAGGCCACGACGACCTCGGCGATCGGCAGCTCAGCGAGCTCGATCTCCTCGCGCATGACGAGCGCCAGGAGCAGGTCGAACGGCCCCTGGAACACGTCCAGGTCGAGCATCAGGTCGGAGACGGTCACGGAACGGCTCATTGTAGGGACATGCCCGGATGCCCTCTGCCTCGGCCGGATTCGGCCTATCCGTCGCCGCGTCGTCAGACGAGGGCGGCCGCGCCGAGCAGCGCCCGGGCCTCGGCCAGGAAGTCGCCGTCGGGGCGCACGCGGAAGCCGGGCCCGAGCCGCAGCATCTTCGGCCCGGCCGACGTCTGCACCTCGAGCTCCACCGGCGCCTGGCCGGGGTACTCGCCGATCAGCGTCTTCAGCTCGTCCATCACCCCCGCGCCGACGACGCGGGCGTCGACCCGCAGCCGCACGACCTCCTGGTCGGGCACGGCCTCGAACGGGATCACCTCGAGGGCGAGCAGCTGCACCTTGCCCTCGGAGCGGCGGTCCACCCGGCTCTTGACGAGCACGACGGCGTCCGGCCGCAGCGTCGGCCGGCACAGCTCCCAGGTGCTCGCGAACACGACCACCTCGGCCGTCGCGGTCACGTCGTCGAGCTCGGCCACCGCCATCTGGTCGCCCTTCTTCGTCAGGAGCTGGCGCAGGCCGGAGACGATGCCGCCGACCGTGATCACCTTGCCGTCGGGCAGCTCCTCGATCGCCTTCAGCGGGACGTCGACCTTGCGCGCGAGCTGGTCGCGGAGCGGCGCCAGGGGATGGCTCGAGACGTACAGCCCGAGCACCTCCTTCTCCCGCCGCAGCAGCTCGTCGCGCGGCCACTCCTCGCCCACCACGGGCTGATGGCTGCGCGCGATCGGGCCGGAGCCGTTCATGCCGTCGCCCTCGAGGTCGAAGATCGAGCCCTGGCCGACCATGGCGTCGGCCTGGGTCTTCTGCCCGTTCGCGAGCGCCCGCTCGAGCACCTCCATCATGCCCTGGCGGGTCGCCCCGGTGGAGTCGAGGGCGCCGCAGGCGATCAGGCTCTCGAGCATGCCCCGGTTCGTGACCGCCATGTCGACCCGCTCGCAGAAGTCCCAGATCGACTCGATCGGCCGGTCGTCGCGGGCGGCCATGATCGCCCGCACGGCGCCGTCGCCCACCCGCTTGACCGCGGAGAGCCCGAAGCGGATCTTGCCGTCGACCACCGTGAAGTCGGAACGGCTCGTGTTCACGTCCGGCGGCAGCACCTCGAGGCCCATGTCGGCGCACTCCGTCACGTAGTACGGCACCCGGTCCTTCGTGGACATCACCGACGAGATCAGGGCCGCCATGTACTCGGCCGGGTAGTTCGCGCGCAGGTAGGCGGTGCGGTAGGCGATGAGCGCGTAGCAGGCGGCGTGGGCCTTGTTGAAGGCGTAGTCGGCGGCGACCTCGATCTTCGCCCACAGCGACCGGCCGACCGCCTCGGAGGCGCCGTTGCCGGCGCAGCCCTCGATGAACTTCTCCTTCAGCGACGCCATCAGCGCCGCCACCTTCTTGCCGATCGCCTTGCGCAGATCGTCCGCCTCGGCGGGGCGTGAACCCGGCCACCGCCTTGGCGATCTCCATGAACTGCTCCTGGTAGATGCAGATCCCGTGGGTGCTCTCGAGCAGGGGCCGCAGGCGCTCGTCCTCGTACTTCACCCGGCTCGGGTCGGCCTTGTTGCGGGCATAGTCGGGGATGAACTGCATCGGCCCCGGCCGGTAGAGCGCGTTCAGGGCGATCAGGTCCTCGAACTCGGTCGGCTTCACCAGGCGCAGGGCGTCGCGCATGCCGGACGACTCGAACTGGAACACGCCGGTCGCCTCGCCGCGGGCCATCATCTCGTAGGTCTTGCGGTCTTCGAGCGGCAGCGCGTCCATGTCCAGGCGGACGCCGGTGGACTGCTCGATGACCTCGATGGCGCGGTCGATCACGTCCAGGTTGCGCAGGCCCAGGAAGTCCATCTTGAGCAGGCCGAGCGCCTCGACGTCGCCCATCGAGAACTGCGTCACGACCTCGGAGTCGGTCCCCTTCTGCTGCAGCGGCAGGTACTCGGTCAGGGGCCGGTCGCCGATCACGACGGCCGCGGCGTGGATCGAGTCGTTGCGGACGACGCCCTCGAGCGGCAGCGCCATGTCGACGATCTTCTTCGTCGTCTCCTCGCTGTCGTACGAGCGGCGCAGCTCCGCGCCCGGCTTCATGCACGCCTCGAAGGTGATCTTGGGCACCTCGGGCACGAGCTTCGCGATCCGGTCGACGACGCCGTAGGGGATGCCCATCACCCGGCCGGCGTCCTTGATCGCCGCCTTGGGCTGCATCTTGCCGAACGTGATGATCTGGGCGACGTTGCGGCGCCCGTACTTCTCGGCCACGTAGTTGATGACCCGCTCGCGGCCGGCCACGGCGAAGTCGACGTCGACGTCCGGGAGCGACTTGCGGCCCGGGTTCAGGAAGCGCTCGAAGAGGAGCGAGTAGCGCATCGGGTCGAGGTCGGTGATGCGCAGGCAGTAGGCGACGAGCGAGCCGGCGGCGGAGCCGCGGCCCGGGCCGACCGACACGCCGTCGGCGCGGGCGAAGCGGATGAAGTCCCAGACGATCAGGAAGTAGTCGGGGAAGCCCATCTCCTCGATGGTCTTCAGCTCGAACTCGAGCCGGCGGCGCAGCTCCGGGGTCTCGGCGCCGTAGCGCTCGCGCAGGCCGGCCTCGGCCAGCTCGCGCAGGTAGGCGGGCGCCGTCTTGCCGTCGGGGACGTCGAACTTCGGCAGGTGCAGGGTGTCGAGGTCGATCCCGGCGTTGCAGCGCTCGGCGATCTCGACGGTGCGGCGCAGCATGTCCTCGCCCCACGGCTGCGCCATCAGCGCGTACATCTCCTCGGGGCTCTTCAGGTAGAAGCCGTGGTTCGAGAACCGGAACCGGTTCGGGTTGTCGAGCGTGTCGTTCGTCTGGATGCAGAGGAGCGCCTCGTGCGGGATGGCGTCGGCGGCCGTCAGGTAGTGGACGTCGCCGGTGCCGACGAGCGGCAGCTTCGCGTCGGTGGCGAGGGCGGCCAGGCGCGGGTTGATCTGCGTCTGGATGTCGATCCCGCCGTCCTGCAGCTCGACGTAGACGTGGTCGCGCCCGAAGATGTCGGCGAGCCGTTCGAGCTCGCTGCGGGCGAGGCCGTCGTTCCCCTCGACGAGCGCCTTGCACACGCGGCCGGAGAGGCAGCCCGAGAGCGCGATGATGCCCTCGGAGTGCGCCGCCAGCTGCTCGAGGTCGACCCGGGGCCGGTACCAGTAGCCGTCCAGGTAGGCGGCCGAGACGAGCCGCACGAGGTTGTGGTACCCCGTCGTCGTCTCGGCGAGCAGGGTGAGGTGGGCGCGGCGCTCCTTCTGGACGCGGGTCGCGTGGTCGTCGACCACGTACATCTCGCAGCCCAGGATGGGCTTCACGCCGGCCTTGGCGGCGGTGCGCGTGAGCTCGACGGCACCCGCCATCGAGCCGTGGTCGGTGAGCCCCACCGCGGGCATCCCCAGGTCGGCGGCACGGGCCACGAGCGGGCCGATCCGGCACGCGCCGTCGAGGATCGAGTACTCGCTGTGGACGTGGAGATGGACGTACGGCGGGGACTCGGGCACGGGGTAGCCAGTCTATCGAGCGGGGGCGACGGAGCCGGGCCGCGGCGGGCGGCCGGGCGACCACGGTCGCACCCGCGACGGCGGCGGCCGCCGTGGCACCCATTCGCGTGATCTCCGAATACCACGATCCGGTGAGTCTCGCTGCCGCGGCCGGCTGCCGATGATGCGGGCATGAACCCGAACGACACCGCCACGACGGAGCTCACGGTGGACGAGCGGTTCGTGGACGACTGGATCCGGTTCGGGATCTCGGAGCTCGAGGCCTACCTGGGCAAGCACGCCCGGTTCGACGCCTTCCTCCGGCGCCGCGACACCGCCTAGACCGAGCCGGCGGACACCACGGGCAGCGAGAGCTTGCGCGTCTTGCGCTCCGGACGCACCATGCCCGCGGCGATCCAGGCGTCGATCTCCGAGAACAGCTCCTCGACGAGGGCCGACTGGGTGACCTTGCGCAGGACCTCGCCGTGCGCGTAGATGAAGCCGGCGTCGCGGCCGCCGGCGATGCCGAAGTCGGCGTCGCCCGCCTCGCCGGGGCCGTTCACGGCGCAGCCCATCACCGCCACCTCGAAGACCTCGTTGTAGCCCGCCAGCCGCTCCTCGACCCGCTCCGCCAGGTCGAGCACGTCGACGTTCGTGCGCCCGCACGAGGGGCAGGCGATCATGACCGGCCCCTTGTGGCGCAGGCCGAGGACGCGCAGGATCTCCCAGGCGACCTTGACCTCCTCCACCGGGTCTGCGGTCAGGGACACCCGCATCGTGTCGCCGATCCCGTCGACGAGCAGCGAGCCCATCCCGATCGCGCTCTTGACCGTGCCGGTGAACACCGGCCCGGCCTCGGTCACGCCGAGGTGCAGCGGGTAGGGCACCTTCGCGGACAGCTGCCGGTAGGCCTGGATCATCACGGGCACCGACGAGCTCTTGACCGAGATCTTGAAGTCGCGGTAGTCGAGCTTCTCGAGCAGGCGCACCTCCTCGAGCGCCGCCTCGACGAGCGCGCCCGGCGGGTCGTTCGTGGCGTACTGGCGCAGGTGGTCGGGCAGCGAGCCCGAGTTGGCGCCGATCCGCATCGGGATGCCCGCGGCCTTCGCCCGGGAGACGACCTGCTCGACCTTGTCCGGGCCGCCGATGTTCCCCGGGTTGATCCGGACGGCGGCGACGCCGGCGTCGATCGCGCGCAGGGCGAGCGAGGCGTTGAAGTGGATGTCGGCGATGACCGGGAGCGGCGACGCCGGCCACGATCGCCGGCAGCGCGTCGGCGTCGGCCCGGCCGGGAACGGCGACGCGGGCGAGCTCGCAGCCCGCGTCCGCGAGGCGCCGGATCTGGCCGACCGTCGCGTCGACGTCGTGCGTCTCGGTGAGCGTCATCGACTGGACGACGACCGGCGAGCCGCCGCCGATCGGCACTCCGCCCACCCTGATCCGTACACGCGAGGCCATCGGCACATGAGGATACCGCCGCTGCCGCCTCGCACCCGGCACCCGGGGACAGTCCCCGCGCCGCGGGGACTGTCCCCGCTTGTCCTGGTTTCTAGTGGGGCTGGCTGTTCAGGATGCTCGAGAGGTCGTTCTGGAGGCCGACCACGAACAGCAGGGCCATCAGCATGATCCCCAGCACCGAGATGCGCTCGAACACGGCCCGCGACACCATCCGGCCGCGGATCCGCTCGAGCGCGATCATCAGGATGTGGCCGCCGTCCAGGGGCAGGAACGGCAGCAGGTTGAAGATCGCGAGCGAGAGCGAGATGAAGGCCAGGAGCACCAGGTAGTCGGTGGCGCCGGCCTGCTCGGCCTGGGCGGAGACGCGCACGATGCCGACGGTCGAGTGCAGCTGGGAGCGCCCGCTCGGCGTGACCACGTCGGCGAGCGCGCCCACCGTGCCGGTCGTGAGCGTCCACATCTCCGAGGCGGCGAAGGTCGGCGCGTGCACGACCGAGTAGGGCCGGTTCACCGTCCCGAACTGGAAGCCGAGCCGGTAGGCGCCGTCGATCACCTCGCTGCGCTGCGCCCGCAGCGCCAGCCGGTGGCCGTCGCGCACGACGACGAGCGAGACGCGGCCGCCCTTGCTGTCGGCGATCGCGCTGCGGATCCCGTTCACGCCGGAGTGGTGGCCGTTCACCGACACGACCCGATCGCCGGCCCGCAGGCCCGTGGCGGCGGCGGGCGACTTCGCGAGCACGCTCTGCACGACCGGCACCGCGACCGGCAGGCCGTAGAGCGCGACCGCGGTCAGGATGGCGAAGCAGGCGATCACGTTCGCGAACGGGCCCGCGGCGATCACGATCAGGCGGCGCATGCGGGAGGAGCGCCAGTACGCGTCGGGATCGAGGTTCTCGTCGAGCCGCTCCAGGCTCTTGAGCACCCGCCGCCGCTCGACCGGGGAGAGCCCCTCCGTGGCCTCGACCTCGGCGGCCAGGCGGCGGCCGGCGGCGCGGGCGTCGTCGTGGCGGCCCTGATCGATGCAGCGCTGCACGTCGGCCAGCTCGGCGGCGAGTCGCGTCGCCGCGACCTCGTCGACCTCGCGGGCGTTCCCCAGCACGTCCTCCACGTCGTAGAGGTCGCCGGACTCGGGCCGCAGCATGCCCGGGATCTTCACGAAGCCCCCGAGCGGGATGGCGCCGATGCCGTACTCGGTGCCGCGCCACGTGCGCTTCACGATCGCCGGCGGGAAGCCGAGGTAGAAGCGCAGGGCGCGCATCCCGGTCGCCTTGGCGGCGCTGAAGTGGCCGAGCTCGTGGATCGCGACCAGCAGGAGCAGGCCGACGATGGCGACGAGGACGCTCACGCGGCCGTCCTCACCGCGTCGCGGACGGCCGTGCGGGCGCGGGCGTCGGCCTCCTCGAGCTGCGCGAGCGAGGCGAGCGGCTCGGGCGAGACCTCCTCGAGCGCCCGCTCGACCAGCGCGGCGATGTCGAGGAACCGGATCTCCCCGTCCAGGAACGACGCCACCGCCGCCTCGTTGGCGGCGTTCAGGACGCACGGCGCGGTGCCGCCCTCGCGACCGGCGGCGCCCGCCAGCGCGAGGCAGCGGAACGTGGCCAGGTCGGGCGGCTCGAAGTCGAGCCGGAGCGGCGCGGCCAGGTCGAGCGTCGGCACGGGCGTCGCCGCCCGCTCCGGGAAGGTGAGCGCCCACGAGATGGGGACGCGCATGTCGGGGTAGCCGACGTGCGCGAGCAGGGCGCCGTCGCGGTAGCGGGCCATGCCGTGGACGATCGACTGGGGGTGGACGACGACGTCGATGTCGTCGTAGGCGACGCCGAAGAGGTGGTGCGCCTCGATCACCTCGAGGCCCTTGTTCATCAGGGTCGCCGAGTCGATCGTGATCTTCGCGCCCATCTTCCAGGTCGGGTGGGCGAGCGCGTCGGCGACCGTGACGGCGGCCAGCGACTCGGCCGTCCGGCCGCGGAACGGCCCGCCGGAGGCCGTGATGACGAGGCCGGTGACGGCGCCCTCGGCCGCCCCCGCCAGGCACTGGGCGAGCGCGGAGTGCTCGCTGTCGACGGGCAGCATGCGGCGGCCGCTCGCGCGCAGCGCGTCGATCACGAGCTCGCCGCCGGCGACCAGGCTCTCCTTGTTGGCCAGGGCGAGGTCGGCGCCGGCGGCGAGCGTGGCCAGGGTGGCGCGCAGGCCGGCCGCGCCGACGATCGCGTTCAGGACGACGTCGGCGCCGCACCCGGCGACGAGCTGCTCGACGCCGTCGGCGCCCTCGAGCACCTCGCCGGGGAACGCGCTCCGCGCAGCGGCAGCGGCGTCGCGGTCGACGAGCGCGATCCGCTCGACGCCGTGGGCGCGGGCCGCGGCGACGAGGCCGGCGATGGTCGGAGCCGGCCGCGAGCGCGCACGCCTGCAGGCCCGGATGCGCGCCCACGATCTCGAGGGCCTGCGTCCCGATCGAGCCGGTCGCGCCCAGGACGGCCACAGATCTCATGGCCTCAGTGTAGGCGGCGCCGATTGGCGGCCGGCCCCGTCGGCCGGTCAGCCGGCGAGCGCGGTGATGCTGTGGGGGAGCTCCGCCCGGCGCTCGATCGCGCGCTGCCAGATGACGTGGCCGGTGCGGATGTCCACCACGTAGGCGCGGCCCTCGTCCAGCCCCCGGTCGGGCACCGGCGTGAAGCCGACCGCGACGTAGCGCGCCCGCACGTCGCCCTCGAGCGGCCCGCCGAACCAGCCCGGCGCGCGGTCGTGCAGCTCCGGGTCGCCCGCCTCGACGATCGCGATCGCCTCGGCCAGCCGGCCGTCGGCCATCCGCTTCTCGACCCGCGCGAACGGGTTCAGGAGCTTGAGCGAGCGCCGCTTGCGGACGGTCATCCCTGCAATTTAGGCGCGGCCGATGGCGAGCGCGACGAAGTAGGTCGCGGGCGCGGCCCAGAGCAGCGCGTCGACGCGGTCGAGCATCCCGCCGTGGGCGCCCAGGAGGCTGCCGGAGTCCTTGATGCCGGCGTCCCGCTTGAGGTAGGACTCGAACAGGTCGCCGGCCGGCGCCGCCACCGCGACGGCCACCCCCAGCTCGAACGCGTGCAGGGGCGAGAGCGGATTGTCGTGGGGCTGGTGGTAGAGGGTGAAGAAGACGATCGCGACGCAGGCGATGATGCCCGCGATCAGGCCCTCCACCGTCTTCGCCGGCGAGATGTGCTCGGCCAGCTTGCGGCGGCCGATCAGGCGGCCGGCGGCGTAGGCGGCGATGTCCGAGCCCCACACGCCCAGGAGCACCGCCAGGAGCAGCTCGCGGCCCCATCCGCCGGGCGCCGGGATGTCGCGGATCGCGACCAGGAAGCCGAACCCGAGCCCGATCCAGACGACGCCGAACGTCGTCACGGCCAGCTGCACGGCGGCGCTCTGGCGCACCTCGGCGACGGCGGAGAGCCAGAAGGCCGCCACCAGGGTGAGCATGATCGGCGCCGCCACCCAGGCCGCCCCGCCCTCGTGGGCCGCGAGGACGACGCCGGCCGCGCCGGCGACGCCGACCGGCGTCAGCGGGCGCAGGTTGCGGGTCATGGCCGAGAACTCGTGCGCGGCGATCACCGCCGCCACCGCCGCGGGCAGGGCCACCCACCAGCCGCCGCGCAGGGCCGCGTACACGGTCAGTGCCGCCAGCGGGACCGCCAGCGCGACGCGCGAGACGAGCTGGCTCACCGGCGTCCGAACCTTCGCTGCCGGCCGGCGTAGGCCCGCAGCGCGGCCTCGAGGTCGGCGCCGCCGAAGTCCGGCCAGAGCGTGGTCGTGAACTCGAACTCCGCGTACGCCGACTGCCAGAGCAGGAAGTTCGACATCCGCATCTCGCCGCTCGTGCGGATCACCAGGTCGGGATCGGGCATCTCCGGCGCGTACAGATGGCCGCGCATCCGGGCCTCGTCGACGTCGCCCGGGTCGGCGCCGGCCGCGATCAGCGCGCGCACGGCATGCAGGATCTCGGCCCGCGAGCCGTAGTCGAACGCCACCCACAGGTCGAGGCGGGTGTTGCCCGAGGTGCGCCCCTCCATGTCCTCCATCAGGTCGCGCAGCGTCTGCGGGCAGCGGTCGCGGCGGCCGACGAAGTGCACCCGCACGCCCTGGCGGTCGAGGTCGGGGAACTCGCGCTCGATCGTCTCGGCGAAGAGCGTCATCAGGTCGTCGACCTCGCGCTCGGGACGGCCCCAGTTCTCCGTCGAGAACGCGTACACCGCCAGGCTGCGGACGCCCAGGCCGGGGGCCGCCTCGACCGTGCGCCGCAGCGCCCGGGTGCCGGCCCGGTGCCCGGCCAGCGGCGGCAGGCCGCGGCGCGAGGCCCAGCGGCCGTTGCCGTCCATGATGATGGCGACGCTCGCGGCCGTCGCGGACGCCTGCGGCTCGGGGGCAGGCCCCGCCCGCCGCAGCCGGCCGATCGTCCTGAGCAGCCGTATCTGTCTTCGCACGACGGTCACCCGCCCGGACGCGGACCCGTCAAACTTCCATGATCTCGGCCTCTTTGGCCTTCAGCGCGGCGTCGATCTGGGCGACGCGCTCGTCGGTCAGCTTCTGCAGCCGGTCCTCCGCGCGGTGGACGTCGTCCGAGCCCGTCTCGCCGTTCTTCTCGAGATCCTTGAGCCGGTGGATCGCGTCGCGGCGGACGTTGCGGGTGGCGACCCGGCCCTCCTCCGCCATGTGCCGCACCTGGCGCACGAGGTCCTTGCGCCGCTCCTCGGTGAGCTGCGGGATCGGGAGCCGGATCAGCTGGCCGTCGTTGGAGGGCGTGAGGCCGAGGTCGGACTCGAGGATGCCGCGCTCGATGTCCTTCATGATGCTCTTGTCGAACGGCGTGACCGTGAGCATGCGCGGCTCGGGGACGCCGATCGTCGCCAGCTGGTTGACGGGCATCTTGGTGCCGTACGCGCTCACCTGCACACGATCGAGGAGCGTCGCCGCGGCCCGGCCGGTGCGCACGGTCGTGAACTCGTGCCGGGCGTTCTCGACGCTCTTGTCCATCCTGCGGGTGGCATCCTTCAACACGTCATCGATCATGTTGCGACCTCCGCCGGGATGCGCGCGGCGATGATCGTCCCGACCCGCTCACCGCGCACGACCCGCTCGATGTTCGACTCGTCGTCCAGGTTGAAAACGTACAGCGGCACGCGGTTGTCCATGCACAGCGACAGCGCGGTCGTGTCCATGACCTTCAGACCACGCTCGATCGCCTCGAGGTGGGTCAGCTCCGGGATCAGGCGCGCGTCCGGGTGCTCGCGGGGATCCGCGTCCATGACGCCCGGGACGCCGTTCTTGCCCATCAGGATCGCCTGCGCCCCGATCTCGAGCGCGCGCAGGGCGGCGGCGGTGTCGGTCGTGAAGAACGGGTTGCCCGTGCCGGCGGCGAAGATCACGACCCGGCCCTTCTCGAGGTGGCGGATCGCCCGCCGCCGGATGTACGGCTCGGCCACCTGGGAGACGTTGATCGCCGACTGCACGCGCGTGTGCACGCCGAGCTGCTCGAGCGCGTCCGAGACGGTGAGCGCGTTCAGGAGCGTCGCCAGCATGCCGGCGTAGTCGGCGGTGGCGCGGTCCATCCCCCGCGCCGCCTCCTGCGTCCCGCGCAGGATGTTCCCGCCGCCGACGACGATGGCGACCTGGACGCCGAGGTCGAGGACCGAGTGGACGGCGCGGGCGATCGCGCCGATCCGTTCCGGGTCCTGCCCGTACCCGCGATCGCCCATGAGCGCCTCGCCGGACAGCTTGAGCAGGACTCGCGCGAAGGCGGGGTCGCCCTCCGGGCTCACTCTCCCCCCACCTCGAAGCGGGCGAAGCGCTTCACCTCGATGTTCTCGCCCAGCGTCCCCGACAGCTCGGCCCGGAGCGTCTCGATCGTCTTGTTGTCGTCCTCGGGCCGGATCGACTGCTGGTTCAGCAGCACCGTGTCGGCCAGCGACTTCTGGAACATGCCGTCGGCGATCTTGTCGAGCATCGCCTCGGGCCGGCCCTCCGCAGCCGCCTTGGCCCGGTAGATCGCGAGCTCGGAGCTGCGGAAGTCGTCGGTGACCTCGTCCTCGGACACGAACCGCAGGTCGCCGGCGCTCGCGACCTGGCCGGCGACCTTGCGGGCGAACCCCTGGAACTGCTCGTTGCGGGCGACGAAGTCGGTCTCGCAGCCGATCTCGACCATCGCGCCGATGCGGCCGTTGTGGTGGACGTACGTCGCGACCAGCCCCTCGCCGGTCCCCCGGCCCGAGCGCTTGCTCGCCGACGCGATGCCCTTCTCACGCAGGTACTTGACGGCCGCGTCCATGTCCCCGCCGCTCTCCACGAGGGCGTTGCGGCAGTCCATCATCCCCGCCTGGGTCATCTCGCGCAGCTGCTTGACCTCGGCGGCGCTGGGCTTGTAGGCGACATCGCTCACTGTGCATCCTCGCTGGCTGGTTGTGCCTCCGTGGCCTCGGCGACCGGCTCTGCGGCCTCGGGGGCGGGCGCCGGGGCGGCCTCGGCGGCGGGTTCGGCCGTAGGTGCCGCGGCGGTCTCCGCGGCCGGTGCCGCAACGGCCTCCGCCGCAGGCTCGACCGCGCCCTCGGCGGCAGGCTCGCCCTCGCCGGCCTCGGCCTCGTCGCCGTTCTCCGAGACGAAGTCCGACACCTTCACGCCGCGGTTGCGGCCCTCGGCGATCGCGTCGGCGAGCAGCCGCACGATCAGCGCCGAGGAGCGGATGGCGTCGTCGTTTCCGGGGATGACGAAGTCGGCGTCGTCCGGGTCGCAGTTCGTGTCGACCAGCCCGATCACCGGGATGTTCAGGCGCCGCGCCTCGCGCACGGCGAGCGCCTCCTTCTTCATGTCGATCACGACGATGGCGTCGGGCAGCTTGCGCGTGTCGGCGACGCCGCCCAGGTTCGCCTCGAGCTTCTCGAGCTCGGACAGCGTCGAGGCCCGCTCCTTGGACGGGAGCAGGTCGAGCTGGCCCTCGGTCTTCTGGCGGCGGAGGTTGTGCAGGGCGGAGATCCGCTCCTGGATGGTGCGGTAGTTGGTGAGCAGCCCGCCCAGCCAGCGGTGGTTCACGTAGGGCATCCCCACGCGGCCCGCGTGCTCGGCGACGGCGTCCTGCGCCTGCTTCTTCGTGCCGACGAAGAGCACGCTGCCGTTGCGCTCGCCGACGTTCCCCACGTAGGTGAACGCCTCGTGCAGCAGGCCCATGGTCTGCTGCAGGTCGATGATGTAGATGCCGCCGCGCTCACCGAAGATGAAGCGGCGCATCTTGGGGTTCCAGCGTCTCGTCTGGTGGCCGAAGTGGACCCCGGCCTCGAGCAGCTCGCGCATCGTGACCTCAGGCACGCGCACTCCTCCTGATTCGGTTGGGTGTGGATTCCGGCGGGGCGCTCCGGAGTCCCGCTGCTGCCGTGGGACACCGCCGGAGCTGCCGCTTCTCCGCCGGGTAGGGAGAACGGGGCAGAAGCCGCGGGATTGTAGCGAACACCGTGTCCTGGGGCAGCCCTGGGCGGGGACTGTCCCCGATCTACGCCTCGCGCGCCGCTGCGAGCGCCGCCGCCAGGTCGGCGGGGAGCTCCGAGCGCACCTCGAGCGGATCGCCCGTCTCGGGGTGCGTCGAGCCGCAGCTCGGCCGCGTGCAGGAACTGGCGCTCCAGGCCCAGCTCGGGGCCGTGCCCGTAGACCGGGTCGCCGACGACGGGGGTGCCGATCGCGGCCAGGTGCACGCGGATCTGGTGGGTGCGCCCGGTCTCGAGCGTCACCCGCAGGAGCGAGCGGCCCGGCAGCGCCTCGACCAGCTCGAACTCGGTGAACGCGTCGCGGCCGGCGTCGGTGTCGAGCGACATCCGGGTCGGGTCGCGGCGGTCGCGGCCGATCGGCGCCTCGATCCGGCCCCGGCGCGACCGCGGCCGCCCGCGGACGAGGGCGACGTACGTCCGCCCGATCCGGCGGCGGCGCAGCTGCGCCTGCAGGCGCGCATGGGTGCGCCCGTCGCGGGCGACGAGCAGGAGGCCCGACGTGTCGCGGTCGAGCCGGTGGACGATCCCGGGCCGGGCGTCGTCGCCGCCTGCGGCCACGCCGCGCAGCGCGTCGACGAGCGTCGCGCCCGAGTGGCCGGGCACCGGGTGGACGAGCAGCCCGGCGGGCTTGTCGACGACGACCAGGTACGGGTCGGAGTAGGCCAGCGGCACGCCGATGCTCTCCGGCGGCGCGGCGGCCGGCGGCGGCTGCGGCTCCGGCAGGCTCACGACCGACCCGGCGCCGAGCCGGTGCGACTTCGGGCGCGCCTCCCCGTCGACGAGCACGAGCCCGGCCTCGATCAGGCGCTCGGCGCCCGACCGCGAGCCCACCTCGTCGCGGCCGGCGACGAAGCGGTCGAGCCGCATCCCGCCGGAATCCGGCGGCACCTCGAGGTCGATCACGGCCGGTCGAGCCCGGCCGACGGATCCGGGTCGACGGGCGCCTGCGCCTTGCCGTGCTCGACCCGTAGCAGGCCCAGCGCGAGCAGCCCGACGCCGATCACGATGAAGCTGTCGGCGAGGTTGAACGTCGGCCAGTGGGTTATGTGGATGAAGTCGGTCACGTGACCCTCGCGGATGCGGTCGGCGAGGTTCGAGACGCTGCCGCCGACCAGCAGCCCCAGGGCGACCGGGAAGAGCACGTGCCGCGACCCCGAGCGGGCGAAGTGCACCAGCATCCAGACGACGGCGGCCGCCGTCAGCACCGAGACGATGGCCAGGCGGCCGGGGAAGATCCCGAACGCGATCCCGCTGTTGCGCACGTGCGTGATCGTGAGGCCGGGCAGCACGTGGTGAGCCTCGTCGAGAGCCAGCCGGTGCTCGATGGCGCGCTTCGTCACCTGGTCGGCGACGACGGCCGCGACGGCGACCGCGACCAGCCCCGCCCACTGCAACGACCCCGCCCGGTGCACGGGCTGGGGCTCTGCCTCCACGTGGATCAGCCCCGCTCCTCCAGGCGCTTGCACTCGATGCACTTCGTCGCCCATGGCAGTGCCTCCAGGCGCTCTTCCGCGATCGGCTTCGCGCACCGCTCGCACTGGCCGTAGGTGCCCGCCTCGACCCGGCCGAGGGCGGCGTCGATCGCGGCGAGGAGGTGATCGGCGTTGTCCTCGAGCGAGAGCTCGATGCCGCGGTCGAGCGTCTCCGAGGCGCTGTCGGCCATGTGGCTGTCGCTGCCGTCCGCTTCGGCCGCGTCCTCCATCGAGCGCGAGGTGTCCTCGACGAGGCGCCTCCGCTCCTCCAGGATGCCCTCCCGCTCCTCGATCAGGCGACGCTTCACGGCTTCGATGTCGACGGTCACGGCCATGCCTCACCCCCTCGGCTGAGTATAGCCAGGGGGCTCCGGCCGGAACCGGGCGTGGGATCAGCCGCCGGCGCTGACGACGTCGTCCGGCGGGCCGATGGCCGGCTGGGTCGCCGTCACCACCCCGGCGTGCTCCTCAAGGGACCCGGCGAGGCGCTCCTCGTGGTCGCGGACGGCCTCGAGCACGGCGCCGAGCAGCGACCGCAGCCGCAGCCGGAACTCGGCCTCCTCGGCCTGCAGCCGCGAGGTCTCCCGCCGCACCCGCTCCCGCTCCGCATACGCCTCGTGCACGAGGTCGCGGCTCTTCGCCTCGGCCTCGCGGACGATCAGCTCGGCCTGGCGGGTCGCGCTCGCTCGCATCTCGTCCGCCGCCCGCTCGGCGGTCACGAGCGCGTTTCGCATCGCGTGCTCGCCCTCGCGGTGGCGGATCAGCTCCTGCTGGAGCTCGTGCACCTGGTCGGTCAGATCGGCCCGCTCACGCCACACCGACTCGTACGCGACGGTGGCCTCGACGAGCAGGCGGTCGACGTCGGCGCGGCGGTAGCCCATCAGGCCGCGGCCGGGCCGCTCGTGGCGCAGCTCTGCAGGGGAAAGCGTCATACCGGCCGGTTCGCCGCCGGCCGGCCGAATCCTTCGTTACCGGAACCCGTCCAGCACGGCGCGGATGATCTGCTGGAGGATGGAGAGCCCGAAGAGCGCGACCAGCGGCGAGAGGTCGAAGCCGCCGAGGGACGGCAGCACCGCCCGGATCGGGCGCAGGACCGGCTCGACCGTGTCGTGCAGGAAGCCGCGGATCCGCCCCACCCAGACGTTGTACGGCAGCTGGACCCACGACATCAGCACGTAGAGGATGATGAGCAGGGAGTAGACGAGGTACAGCGAGAAGACGAACTGCTCGATCGTCGTGATCCCCATGCTGGGGCGTCAGCCTAGCTCGCCGGCCCGACGCACCGCCGCCGAGACGCCGTCGATGATCGCGCCGCGCACCCCGCCCCGCTCCATGGCCGCGAGCCCCGCCGCCGCGGTGCCGCCCGGGCTCGTCACCATGCGCCGCAGATCGGAGCAGCTGAGGTCGTCCTGGCGCAGCAGCGTGGCCGTCCCGCCCACCGTCGAGAGGAAGAGCCGGCGGGCGTCGGTGTGGGTGAGCCCGGCGACGATGCCGGCGTCCTCGAACGCCTCGACGATCAGGCCGAGGAAGGCCGGGCCCGACCCCGAGAGCGCGGTCGCGGCGTCGAAGAGCCGCTCCTCCAGCGGCACCACCTCGCCGAGCAGCTCGAACACCGAGAGCACCGTCTGCTCGGCGGACGTGTCGGTGAAGCGGCCGGCGGAGTAGGCCAGGGTGCCCGCGCCGACGCTGACGCCGACGTTCGGCATGAACCGGAACACCGGCGCGTCGACGTCGAGGATCGTCTCGAGCGTGGCGGTGCTCACGCCGGCGGCGACCGAGGCGATCGCCTTGCGGGGCGTGACGAGGTCGGAGACCTCGCGCAGGACGCGCTCGACGTCGACCGGCTTCACGCACAGGACGACGATGTCGGCGGCGGCGACGAGCTCGGCGTTCGACGCGGTGTGGCGCAGCCCGTGCCGCTCCGCCAGGGCGGCCGCGCGGCCCGAGCGGCGGTCGGTGATCAGGATCCGGCCGGCCATGTCCGGGTCGGCCTTCATCCAGCCCGAGACCATCGCGGAGGCGATGTTGCCTGCGCCGAGCAGGCCGAGCGAGGGGGCGGTGGCGCTCATCGAGCCCGGTAGCGTACCGCGGGGGCCTCCGGGCCGCTCAGGCGCTTGCCGCATACAGATCCCACATCCGCCCGAGCGCACGCCGCTCTCCGGCCGGCCGCATCCCGATCTTTTCGAGCACCCGCACCGACGCGGCGTTGCCGGGCTCGACGATCGCGACCACGCGGTCGATGCCCAGTCCCGTGAAGGCGGCTCCGAGGCACGCACGAGCCCCCTCGGTCGCATACCCCCGCCCCCACACGGATGGCCGGAGGCGGTAGCCGAGCTCGACGTCGGGCCCACCCTCGAGCAGCTGGATGCCGCAGTCGCCGACGACCACCCCGGACGCGCGGTCCTCGACGCCCCACTTGCTGAAGCCGTATCGCTTCTGGTGCTCGATCAGCTCCCGCAGGCGCTCGCGCGTCTCTTCGGCCGTGCGCGCCCCGCCGTAGATCGCCAGCATCGCGTCCATGTCCGCCTCGGTGAGCGGGCGGATCGACAGCCGCTCGGTCTGGATCGGGAAGCGGATCAGTACTGGTTGAAGAAGCCGCGCTCCATCAGGAGCGCCTTGTCCTCGGCCGAGACCGAGATCGAGCTCGGCGTGAGCAGGAACACCCGGTCGGCGACCCGCTGCATCGAGCCGTCGAGCGCGTAGGTGAGGCCGCTCGCGAAGTCGACCAGGCGCTTGGCCAGCTCGGGGTCGGCGCTCTGGAAGTTGATGATGACCGGCACGTCCGACTTGAGCTTGTCGGCCACCTTCTGGGCGTCGTTGAAGCTCTTGGGGACGACGAGCGACACCTGGCCGGCGGTGCGGTGGCCGTTCTGCGGGGGCGGCGGCGAGCCGTTGCGGCCGCCGCGCAGGGGCACCGCCCGCGGCTCCTCCTCCGAGAAGATGTCGTCGAAGTCCGAGCCCGGCCGTCGCCGCGGCGAGAGCCGGCGGACGTTGGGCCGCTCGCTGTAGACCTGCTCGAGGTCCTCGTGGGCGGCGGACCCGTCGTCGTCGTACTCGTCGTCCCAGTCTTCCTCGCGCACGCCGAAGTAGACGAGCGTCGAGTTCCACAGATCGCTCAGGGCCATGTGACCGTGAACTCTAACGCCCGTAGAGGACGCCACCGAGCCGCACGATCGTCGCTCCCTCCTCGGCGGCGACCGCGTAGTCCTGGCTCGTGCCCATGCTGAGATGGGTCAGATCGTGCCGGCCGGCCCACGCCGGGGCGATCCGGTCGCGCAGCTCGCGCAGAGCCGCGAACCAGGGCCGGGCGCGCTCCGGATCGGTCACCGCGGGCGGCATCGTCATCAGGCCGCGGAACCGCACGCCCGAGAGGGGCGCGACCTGCTCCAGGAATGCGTCGACGCCCCCGGGGTCGATCCCCGACTTCGTGTCCTCGGATGCGACGTTCACCTGCAGCAGGCAGTCGACGCTCGCGCCCGGCTCGCGGCGGCGCTCGAGCTGCTCGCAGGCGGACAGCGAGTCGACGGCGTGGATCAGGCGCACCCGGCCGACGATGTCGCGCACCTTGCGGCTCTGCACGTGGCCGATGAAGTCCCAGGTGAAGAGGTCGGCGTGGGCCGCCTGCTTGGCGGCCAGGGCGTCGGTCCGGTTCTCGCCGACGAGCGTGATGCCGGCCTCGTGCAGCGCCGGCAGGTCGCCGGCGTCCACGTACTTCGTCGCCGCCAGGATCTCGACGCCGGGCCCGACCTGCTCCCGGATCCGGGCCAGGTTGGCGGCGATGACCGCCGCGTCAGCCATGCAGCACCCCCACCAGCCCCTGGCGCCCGGTGATGCCGCGGTCGCGCCGGTGCGAGAAGTACCGGTCGGGGTTGCAGATCGAGCACTCGCCCGCGACCGCCACATCGACCGCGCCGGCATCCTCGAGCGCCCGCCGTGCGCACAGCCACAGGTCGGCCCGCCCGTCGCGGACGACGTCGGCCCCGAAGCGCGCCTGGAGGCGGGCGCCGACGTCGTCACCGACCTCGTAGCAGCACGGCCCGGCGCCCGGGCCGACCGCCCCGACGATCTCACCGCCCACCGCCTCGGCGCCCGCCTCGACGATGCCGGCCTCGAGGCCGCGCCAGCCGGCGTGCAGGACGGCGAGCCGGCCGCCGTCGGAGCGGGCGACGGCCACCGGGATGCAGTCGGCCGTCAGCAGCATCATCGGCCGGCCGCGCAGCGAGGTGGCGAGGCCGTCGGAGCGCGGGAAAGGCTCGGCGCCGGGCTCGAGGAAGCGGCCGCCGGCCGGCTCCGCGACCACCTCCCGCACCTCGCGGCCGTGCACCTGCCACGCCATCGTCGCCGACTCCGGATCGCCGCCCGCGGCGGCCACGGCACGGCGCCGGTTCTCGGCCACCCGCACGGGCTCGTCCGCCGTCAGCGCGCCCAGGTTGAGCGAGGCGTACGGGCCGTGCGAGGCGCCGCCGCGGCGGGACGTGAACGCGACCGAGACGCCGTCCGGGGCGCTCTCCCAGCGCAGCACGGGCACGGGCCCGTCGTCCCAGGCCATCCCCCTCACGAGGCCGCCCGTCCCACCAGCTCGCGGGCGGCGGCGAGCTCGGAGCCGCGGTCGCCGAGCTGGCCGTTGCGCTTGCGCCGCAGGAGCTCGGCCAGCACCTCGCCGACCCGGGGCGACTGGGCCAGGCCGAGCTCGTCGCGCAGGACCGTCCCGTCGATCTCGAGCCGGATCCCGCGCAGCCGCTCCAGGTAGAGCCCGGCCGCGTTCGCCCCCGGGCCGTCGCCGGCCGCGACGACGACCGCGGCGTCGACCGGCAGGCGGTCGAGCAGCTCGGCGACGTCGGCCGGCGCGGCGGCGGCCGCGAGCTTCGCGCCCAAGCCCGATTGGGCCGCCACCGCCGCCTGAACGGCGTCGGCATCCGCGCGCGGGAGACGCAGGCGCTCGGCCAGGGCGGCGGCGCCGGCATCTCCGCCCTGGCGGGCGATCAGCGCGAGCCGGGGCCGCCACGCCGGGACGCGCGGCGCGAAGCGGGCCCGGACGGCGTCGAGCCGCTCGAGCCGCTCCAGGGACTCGGGGACGAGGCCCGGCCCGACGGCGGCGAGCAGGCCGAGGCTCTCCGCGATGCCGAGCGCCCTGGCCACGGTCGCCGCCGACTCGCCCAGGAGGGCGACGAGCTCGGCGCGGACGCGAGCTCCCGACAGCTCGCCGACGAGCCCGCCGGCGACGGCGTCTCGGGCGAGGCTGTCCGTCTCCGGGTCGAGCGAGAACCCGAGCCGGGCGGCGTAGCGGGCCGCGCGGAAGATGCGGGTGGGGTCGTCGCGGAACGATGTCGGGATGCAGGATCCGGATCGTGCCGGCGGCGAGGTCGGAACGCCCGTCGAAGGGGTCGAGCAGCTCGCCGGCGCGCGGCCCCGAGAGCCCCGCGGCGAGGGCGTTCACCGTGAAGTCGCGCCGGGCCAGGTCGGCGCCGATGTCCGCCCGCGAGACGACCGGGAGCGCGGCCGGGCGCGGGTAGCGCTCGGTGCGGGTGGCGGCGAGGTCGATGCGGACGCCGCCGGCGCGGACGACCGCCGTGCCGAATGCGCGGTGCACCGTGACGCGGCCGTCGCCGAGCACGTCGGCCAGGCGCCGCGCCATCCGGGCGGCGTCGCCCTCGACCGCGATGTCGGCGTCGCGGCTCGGCGCGCCGCGCAGGAGGTCGCGCACCGGCCCGCCGACCGCGTACGCGGCGGCATCTGCGGCTGCGGTCCGGGCGCCCTCCCACACCGCGGCCAGAGGGTCGTCCGGGCCGCCGATCGGGAGCGGTTCGGACACGGCCGGATTGTACGGGCACGGCTCGCGGGGTCAGCGGTGAGCCGTGCGATGCGCGGGCAGTCAGACGACCGATGCGTCAAGGGCGAGGGCGATGGCTTCGACCTCGACCAGCGCGCCGGCGGGCAGGCCGGCCACCTGGACGGTCGATCGGGCCGGGGGATCCGCCGTGAAGAACGAGCCGTAGACCGCGTTCACCGCGGCGAAGTCGCCCAGATCGGCGACGAAGATCGTCGTCTTCACGACCCGGTCGAGGCTCGACCCGGCCGCCTCGAGCACGGCCGACAGGTTCTCCATGGCCCGCCGCGCCTGGGCCTCGACCCCGCCGTCGACCAGCGTGCCGGACGCCGGGTCGAGCCCGACCTGGCCGGCGCAGAAGACGAGGCCGGCCGCGCGGATGGCCTGGTTGTACGGCGCGCCGCCGAACGGCTTCGGCGCCCTCTCGGTGACGATCACGTCGCGTTCGCTCATCCCACCCTCCCTGATGTTCGTGCCAGCGCCTCGGCCCGCACCCGGGCGGAGCGCCCGTGGCCGGGGAAGCCCTCGGCGTCGGCCAGCACGACCACCGCGCCGGCCAGCCGCTCGCATGCCTCGGCGTTCACCTCCACCACCTCCTGCGTGCGCAGGAACGCGGCCGGCCCGAGGCCGGACGAGAACCGGCTGTGGCCGCCCGTCGGCAGGATGTGGTTGGAGCCTGCGATGTAGTCGCCGAACGCCGTGCCCGCGTACGGGCCGACGAAGATCGCGCCGGCGTGATGGATGCTCGCCACCGCCTCGTCGGCGCCCTCGATCACGAGCTGGACGTGCTCGGGGCCGTGCGCGTTCACGAAGGCGAAGGCCGTGTCGAGCGAGTCGGCCTCGATCAGCACGGCGGCGCTCTCTTCCGGAAGCTGGGCGGCGACGGCGTCGAGCAGGCCGGCGTCGGTCGACACCAGCACCGACTGGGCGCCGGGGCCGTGCTCGAGCTGGGCGAGCAGGTCCCAGGCGATCGGCTCGACGGGCGCGGTCGCGTCGGCGACGACGACGAGCTCGCTCGGCCCGGCCAGCGACTCGATGCCGACCTCGCCGAACATGCGCCGCTTGGCCTCCTCGACGTAGGCGTTCCCCGGCCCGACCAGCAGGTCGACCCGCGGCATCCGCTCCGTCCCCAGCGCCAGCGCAGCCACCGCCTGGGCGCCGCCGATCGCGTAGACCTCGTCGACCCCGAGCAGACCGCATGCGGCGAGCGCGGTTGCGTGCGGGCGCCCGTCCGGCCCCGGCGGCGAGCACACCGCGATGCCGGGCACGCCGGCGACCTGGGCGGGCACGATCGCCATCACGGCGCTCGACGGGTAGGTGGCCAGGCCGCCGGGGACGTACACCCCGGCTCGGCGCACGGCCACGGGCCGGCTCGACACCACCTGGCCCTGCGGGAGCACCACCCGCGTCGGCCGCGGCACGAGCTCGGACGCCACGGTGCGCACGTTGGCCGCGAGCAGCTCGAGCGCGTCGCGCACGGCCGGGGTGAGCCCCGCGACGGCGGCCGCGATCGCCTCGGCGGGGACGCGCGGATCGGGGACGTCCACGCCGTCCAGCCGCAGCGTGAGGCGGCGCACGGCCTCCTCGCCGCCGTTTCGCACCATCTCGATGATGTCGGCCACGGCCGCGGCGACGTCGTCGCGCCGCTCCGACGACGGGCGCATGGTGCGCACCATCTCGGCCACGTCGGCATGTGTCAGTCGCAACCGCTTCACGTGCGGGAGATCGTAGCCGTCGGGGGTGGAGGGGCTCTAGCCGGAGACCCGCTCGATGCGGGCGCCGAGGGCGCGCAGGCGCTCGTCGATGCGCTCGTACCCGCGGTCGATCTCGCTGACGTTCCCGATCCGGCTCTCGCCCTCGGCGCAGAGGCTCGCGATCAGCATCGCCATGCCCGCGCGGATGTCGGGGCTGGCCATGCGCTCGCCGTAGAGCCGCGCCGGCCCGGTCACGACCGCGCGGTGCGGGTCGCACAGGATGATCCGCGCGCCCATCGACACCAGCTTGTCGGTGAAGATCAGGCGGTTCTCGAACATCTTCTCGAAGACGAGCACGGTGCCCGTGGCCTGCGTCGCCACGGCGACGGCGATCGACGTCAGGTCGGCCGGGAACATCGGCCACGGCCCGTCCTCGATCTTGGGGATCTGGGCGTTCACGTCGTCGACGATCTGGAGCGTCTGGCCGGCGGGCACGCGCACCGCGTCGCCCTCGATCTCGACCGTCACGCCGAGGCGGGAGAACGTGTGCCGGATCGACCGCAGATGCTCGACGGCGGCGTCCTCGATCAGCACCTCGCCGCCCGTCACGGCGGCGAGGCCGATGAACGACGCCACCTCGATGTGGTCGGCGCCGACCCGGTGGGCGCAGCCGCCGAGCGACGAGACGCCGTGGATCGTGAGCACGTTCGAGCCGATGCCGTCGATGCGCGCGCCCATGGCGGTCAGAAGCCGGCACAGGTCCTGCACGTGGGGCTCGCACGCGGCGTTCGCGATCGTCGTCTTCCCGCGCGCCAGCACCGCCGCCATCACGGCGTTCTCGGTGCCCGTCACCGACGCCTCGTCCAGGTACAGGTCGGCGCCGCGCAGGCCGTCCGGCGCGCGCAGGCGGTAGCTGCGGGTGGCCTGGACGTCGGCGCCCAGCCCCGAGAACGCCATCAGGTGGGTGTCGACGCGGCGGCGGCCGATGACGTCGCCGCCCGGGGGCGGGATGTCGGCCGCGCCGAAGCGGGCCAGCAGCGGCCCCGCGAACAGGATCGAGGCGCGGATGCGGGTGCAGAGCTCGGCGTCGAGCGCCGTCTTCGAGATCTCCGCGGCCCAGACACGCAGGCGGTTCGGGCCGAGCCACTCGGCCTCGGCGCCGATGTCGCAGAGGAGCTCGATCATCGCCTCGACGTCGCGGATGCGGGGCACGTTGTCGAGCGTGACGGGATCGGCCGTGAGCAGGCACGCCGCCAGGATCGGGAGCGCGGCGTTCTTGTTGCCGGCCGGGCGGACCGTGCCGCGGAGGGGCACGCCACCCTCGATCACGAACGACTCCACGATCCCCTCTCGAGCTGCGATCGCCACGCGGTCAGGGTAGCGGCAAGTCCGGCGGGCGCACCGCGGTCAGCCGCGCAGGCCGAGCTCGGCCGCAATCGGGCGCAGGGCGCCGATCACGAACGTGATGTGCTCGTCCAGGTCGACGCCGAGCTCCTCCGCCCCCTCGTAGACGTCGTCGCGGTTCACGCCGCGGGCGAAGCTCGGCTGCTTCAGCTTCTTGCGCACCGACCGCGCCTCGAGCGTGGCCAGGCCGTCGGGGCGCACCAGACCGCAGGCATGCACGAAGCCCGACACCTCGTCGCAGGCGAAGAGGGTGTGCTCGAGCCGCGAGTCGCGGGTGACGCCGGTGTGGCCGCCGTGCGACTGGATCGCCCGCACGAACCACTCCGGATAGCCGCGCTCGCGCAGCACCGGAGCGCCGTCCTGCGGGTGCTGGTCGAGCGTCGGATGGCGCTCGTAGTCGAAGTCGTGCAGGAGCGCGACGTTGCCCCACGCGGCCTCGTCCTCGCCGAAGTGGACGGCGTAGGCGCGCACCGACGCCTCGACGGCGAGGCAGTGGCGCAGGAGCGGCTCACCCTTCGTCCACTCGGTCAGGAGCGCCCAGGCCGCGTCACGGTCGTGCACCAGATCGTCTGCGTCCGCCACGGCGGCGGACGATACCTCAGGCCTGAATAAAAGGGGTCTGACCCCGTGTATTCAGTTGAGCGACTCGAGGCAGGTGGCGAGCGCCTCGATGTCGGCCTCGTCGGTCCAGGCGCCGACGGAGACACGCACGTAGGGCGTGTCGGGGATCGGCCGCACGAGCACGTCGCGCTCGGCCAGGTGCGCGACCGCGTCGGCCGACTCGTGCCGCTCGAGCCGCAGCGCGATCAGGCCGGTGCACGGGCCGCCGGGGTCGTGCACCTCGGCCCCGGGAACGGCCGAGAGCCGCGCTCGCGCGGCCGCGGCGTTCTCGGCGCCGGCGCGCAGCCAGGCGTCGCGGCCGCCCGGCAGCCCCTCGACCCACTCCACCGCCGCGGCGAACCCCGCGAGCACCGTCGTGTCGAGGCTGCCCGCGTCGAACCGGGCCCCGCCGGCGCGGAGCGGCCCGACGTGGCCGTCGGCGTAGGTGAAGTAGCTCGGCGTCGCCGGGCGCAGGCGGTCGTGCTGGCGCGGGTGCACCCAGAGCGCCCCGGTCCCCTGCGGGCCGAGCAGCCACTTCTGCCCCGACGCGGCGTAGAAGTCGGCGCCGCCCGCGTGCATGTCGAGCGGGATTGCCCCGCCCGACTGGGCGCCGTCGACGAGCAGCGTCGCCCCGGCGGCGTGGGTCGCGGCGGCGATCTCGGGCAGCGGCAGGATCAGGCCGGTCGTCCACAGGACGTGCGAGATCGCGACCATGCGCGTCCGTGGGCCGATGGCGCCGATCAGGTCGTGGGCGGGGACCGCCCGGACGACGACCCCGTAGCGCTGGGCGAGCTCGTCCAGCGGCCCGAGCAGGCCCGGGTGCTCCTCGGTCGTCGTCACCACCTCACCGCCCTCCGACCAGTCGAGGCCGGCGCAGACGAGCCCGATCCCCTGCGACGTCGACGAGGTGAGCGCGACCTCGTCCTCCCCCGCCCCCAGCGCACGGGCGGCCGCCGCGCGGGCCCGGGCGCGCAGGCCGAGCAGGCGCTCCATCGCCGCCTTGCCGATCCGCGGCTCGCGCATCGCCGCCGCCTCGGCGGCCATCGCGTCGATCGCGGCTCTCGGCATCGGGCCGTTCGTGCCGGCATTCAGGTAGGCGCAGCCCTCGAGGGAGGGCAGTTCGGTTCGATCAGGCAAAGCTCACCACCGCGTCGACGGGATCATGGTCGGAGAGTCGCACCGGGCGCGACCCGTTGCGGCGCATGTCGCGCCGTTCGGGCAGCCACCGCGTCGCCGCCCACTCCACCTCGAAGCCTCGCACGAGGACGTGGTCGATGCCGACCTCCCCCGACTCCTCGACGAACCCGCGCGCCCGCAGCGCGTGCACGCCGGCCGACTGCATGCCGGCGTTCAGGTCGCCGGCGAGCACCATCGGCGCGCCGCGCGCGAACCGCTCGAGCACGAACCCGGCCTTCTCGAGCTGCTCGTCGCCGCCGCGGTCGGCGTGCACGTTGGCGACGGCCAGCTCGCGGCCGGCGCGGCGGTGGCGCAGCCGGGCCAGCTGGGCGATGCGGGGCTCGCCGCGCAGAAGGGTGCGCTCGTTCAGCTGCACCCGCCGGGCCGAGACGAGCAGGAGGGCAGGGCCGTACAGGATGGCCTGGGCCTGCCCCTCGACCTGGGTGCGCACCAGGTCCGGCAGCGCCCGCCCGATCGCCGCGCCGAGGGCGAGCGGCAGCGGCACGTGCACGAACGGCACGTGCGCCCCGTAGGTCGGGGCGAGCGTCACGCCCATCCCGGTGTGCTCGCGCAGAAGGTCGGCCGCCCACACGGGCACCTCCTGGAGCAGGACGATGTCGGGGCCGTCCTCGGTCATCACCTGGGCCATCTCGCGCAGGAGCTTCCGGCGCACGTGGCCGTGCTCGGCGCCCGGGGGGACGTCGCGGCCGTGGGCGATGTTCCAGGTGCGGATGAGCAGCGACTCCGGCACGAGAGGCGATCGTAGCCGGGCCGCGGCGGGTCCACTACCATCGCTCCGATGAGGGTTCCAGGCCGGCCCCGCTACGCGGCCGTCATCCGCGCGCAACTCGATCTGTATCTCGAGCAGAACGCCGATCTGCTCAAGCGGGTCGAGGCTGCCAAGGGCACGTACGACCACGCCGGCCGGCCCGGCTCCGAGGAGGCCTACGGCGTCTACATGGACGCCGTCGAGGAGGCCGAGGACGCCCTGCTCGAGCTGCGCGACCGCTACGCCGAGACGATGGCCGCGCGCGAGCGGCGCCGGTACGAGCGCGAGTTCTCCCGCGCCGCCGAGCGGATGCTGCCGACGCTCCAGGCCCGCCGCCACTACCTGCGCGCGATCGACCCGGACTCGACCACCTGACGAGCTGAATACACGGGGTCAGACCCCGTGTATTCACGGGTGGTCAGCCGGTGGACACCGAACATGTGTTCGGGTATCGTTGATCGGCCGTGCCCCGCGAGCGCTCCGTCATCGTCTGCGTCCTCGTCCCCCGCTTCGGGCTGCGGGTGGCGGCGGGGCTCGAGGGGGCGCTCCCGTCCGAGCCGGCGGCGCTCGGCCCCGAGCCGGGCGGGCCGCCGGCGATCGGCGAGGCGAACGCCGCCGCCGCCACCTTCGGGGTGGCGGCGGGGATGCGGGTCGGCGAGGCGCTCGCCCGCTGCCCCCGGCTCCGGCTCGTGACCGCCGACCCGGGCGCGGTGGCCGACGCCGCCGAGGCGCTCCTGCAGCGGCTGGAGGAGCTCGGCGCCGCCGTCGAGTCGCTCGCGCCGGGCCGGGCGCTCTTCTGCGCCGACGGCCTGGTGCGCCTGCACGGCGGCCTGCAACGGCTGCTCGCGGCGGCCGGCGCGATCCTCGGCCCCGGCGGGCGGACCGGCGCCGGTCCGGGCCGGTTCATCGCCCAGGCGGCGGCGGTGCGCGCCCGCCCGGGCCGGCCGCGCGTGGTCGAGGCCGGCGCCGCCGCCCGGTTCCTCGCCCAGATCCCCGTCGCCCGGCTGCCGCTCGACGAGGCCACGGCCGGCACGCTGCACGCGCTCGGCATCCGCACGGCCGGCGAGCTGGCGGCGCTGCCGCTGCCCGCGGTCGCCGACCGGTTCGGCCGGCCCGGGATCTCCGCCTGGCGGCTCGCGCGCGGCGAGGACGAGACCTACGTCGCTCCGCGCACGCCGCCCGAGCCGCTGCGCGAGACGATCGAGTTCCCCGAGCCCGTCGGCGACGAGTTCACCCTGCGCGGGGCGCTCGTCGTCCTGCTCGAGCGCCTGCTGGGCGATCCCCGCCGGGCCGGCCGGCCGCCGCGGACGCTGACGATGTCTGCCCGGCTGGCGGCGGGCGGCTCGTGGCGGCGGCCCGTGACGCTGCGCGAGCCGACCGCGGACCTCGACCGGCTGCGCGACGCGCTCGCCCCCCGCCTGGTCGAGCTGCCGGCGGCCGTCGAGCGCCTGGGCCTCGAGATCACCGCCCTGAGCTCCACGGCCGACCGCCAGCTCTCGCTCCACCGGCCGCCGGGCGAGCTGCTGCGCGAGCGCGCCGCCGAGGCCGCCCGCCAGGTGCGCGCGGGCCTGGGCGAGGGCCATCTGTGGCGGGTGGTCGAGGTGGCGCCGTGGTCGCGGGTGCCCGAGGGCCGCGACCTGCTCGTCCCGTTCGACGGCTGAACATGGGGACTGTCCCCGTCGAGCGGGACTGTCCCCGGGCAGCGGGGACAGTCCCCATACTGCAGCCATGAGCGATCTCGCGCGACGGCTGGCGGTGGCGCGCGGCGACGAGCCCGCCGACCTCGTCGTCACCGGCGGCCGCGTCCTCTCCGTGTTCACGCGCGAGTGGCTCCGGGGCGACGTCGCGATCGCCGACGGCTGGATCGCGGGGGTCGGCTCCTACCGCGGCCGCGAGACGCTCGACGCGGCCGGCATGTGGGTGGTGCCCGGCCTGATCGACGCGCACGTCCACATCGAGTCGTCGCGGCTGCTCCCGGACGAGTTCGCCCGCCTGGTGCTCCCGCACGGGACGACCACGGTCGTGGCCGACCCGCACGAGATCGCAAACGTGCTCGGCACCGACGGCGTCCACTGGCTGCTCGACGCGACCGAGGGGCTGCCGCTCGACGTCTTCTTCATGGCGTCGTCGTGCGTGCCCGCCTCCGCGTTCGAGTCGCCGCGGCGCCCGCTGACCCCCGGCGACCTCGAGGGGCTCCTGCGGCGGCGGCGGGTGATCGGGCTGGCCGAGATGATGAACTTCCCCGGCGTCATCGCCGGGGCGCCGGCCGAGCTCGAGAAGCTCGGCCTGGCCGGCGCCGAGCACGTCGACGGCCATGCGCCGGGGGTGCTCGGGCGGGCGCTCCAGGCCTACGCCGCCGCCGGCATCCGCTCGGACCACGAGGCGACGACGCTCGAGGAGGGCCGCGAGCGCCTGCGCGCGGGGATGTGGGTGCTGATCCGCGAGGCCTCCGGCGCCCGCAACCTGGCGGCGCTGATCCCGCTCGTGGCCGAGTTCGGGCCGAGCCGGCTGGCGTTCTGCACCGACGACCGCGATCCCGAGCACATCGTCTCGGAGGGCCACATCAACTCGATGGTGCGCGCCGCCGTCGCGGCGGGCGTCGATCCCGCCGCCGCGCTCGTGATGGCCTCCCACCACCCGGCGACATGGCACGGCCTGCGCGACCGCGGCGCCGTCGCCCCCGGGTTCCGGGCCGATCTGCTGCTCCTCCCCGATCTGGAGGCCTTCCGGCCGGCGACGGTGCTGAAGGACGGGCGGCCCGTCGCCGACCTGCCCTCCGCGGAGGTGCCCGCCTGGGTGCGGAACACCGTTCACGTCGCTCGGCTGACGAGCGGCGACCTGCGCATCCCCTGGGTGGGCGGCGACGCGCGGGTGATCGGGGTGCGTCCGGGCCAGATCGTGACCGACTCGCTCGTCATGCGGCCACGGGTCGTCGAGGGGGCTGCGCTCGCCGACCCCGACCGCGACCTCGCCAAGATCGCCGTGATCGAGCGCCACCTGGGCACGGGCCGCATCGGCCTCGGGTTCATCCACGGCCTCGGGCTGCGCCGGGGCGCGATCGCCTCGACCGTCGCCCACGACGCCCACAACATCGTCGCCGTGGGCGTGGACGACGACGACATGGTGCGCGCGGCGCGCAGGCTGGGCGAGATCGGCGGCGGCATGGTGGCGGTGCACGACCGCGGCGTCATCGCGGAGCTGGCGCTGCCGGTGGCGGGGCTGATGTCGGACGCCCCGGCGGAGCAGGTCGTGGCCGCGAGCCGCGCCCTGGGCGACGCCGCCCGCGCGCTCGGGTGCACGCTCGAAGCGCCGTTCCACTCGATGGGCTTCCTGGCCCTCTCGGTGATCCCGGCGCTCAAGATCACCGATCACGGCCTGATCGACGTCGAGCGCTTCTCGGTCGTCGGTCTCCGCGCGGGCGACTGAAGACGATCTAGTCCGGGCAGGGCTCGACGGGGAGGCCGGCGTCCCGCCAGGCCTCGAAGCCGCCGATCATGTCGGTCGCGCTCGGGAGGCCGATCTCCTGGAGCGCGGCCGCGGCCAGGCTCGACGAGTAGCCCTCGGCGCACATCACGATCAGATCCTTGCCCACGAGAGCGGCATCGCCGTACCCCGACGTCCGGTCGGCCCGCCATTCGAGCACGTTCCGGCCCACGACGACCGCGCCGGGGACGACGCCCTGCGCGCGGCGCTGCTCGATCGGGCGGGTGTCGACGATGACCGCGCCCTCGCCGACCGCCGCGCGTGCGGCCTCGGGCGTCAGACGATCCAGCCGCGCGCGCGACCGCTCCAGATGATCCGCGATGCCCACCCCGCGCTGCTAGGACGGGTACCACTCGACGGACAACGGGCCGACCTTCAGGCGCCGGTAGCGGCCGCGGCGGACCAGCTTCATGCCCGGCTTCTCGCGGTAGACGTTGAGCGTGTACCCACGCGTGCGCCGACCGACGATGGTCATCGAGCGCAGAAGGTTCGGCTCGGGCGTGACGCTATCCACCTGCCTGCCAGCCAAGGTACGGGGATGGTAACCCCTGGGCGCCCGCGCCGGGCGAGGCTCAGCCGGCCCAGATGCCGGCCACGGCGACCGCGCCCGCGAGCACCGCACCGCCGATCCGCCACCGCCCCGAGATCGCGACCGCCTTCGCGGTCGTCGCCGAGACTCATGACCACCGCAGCGCACGCGAGCGCGGCGAGGGTCGCGCCGGGAAGCTGCCACGTCCAGTCGCCGCTCGATTCCACCATGTAGGCGACGTACGCGGCCGTGACCGCCGCTGCCAGCGGGTGCCTGCGGCGGCGGACACCCGCCCAGACCGGGGCGAAGACGGCCGGGAGCACCAGCGCGAGCCCGATCACGCCCAGCTCGGCCATGGTCTCGAGCTCCAGGCTGTGCGCGTTGTAGACGAGGACGTTGACGGGGCGGTGCCGCATCCAGTAGTGGTGGAAGGTGGCGCCGCCCGAACCGACGACGGGGTGGGCGGTGAAGTCGTGCCACGCCGCCTTCCAGAAGAGCGCACGGCCGTTCAGCGAGAGGCTCGCGAAGCGGCGGTTGAGGTCGCCGCCCGGAAACGTCGGCGCCGGCTTGTGGATCGTCGAGATGGCATCACGCACCGGGCCGACCGGGCTGCCGTAGCGGTCGATGCCGATCGCGACGGCGAGACAGGCGGCCAGGACGATCCCGACGCCCGCGATCGTGCGGACCCGCCGCGGCACCGTGATGCGCGCCTCCAGGCCCGCGAAGAGGGCGGCCGCCCCCATCGCGAGCGGCGCGAGCGCGACGAGCCGCGCCGCCACCACCGCGCCCTGCGCCTTCTGGGGGCCGAGCTGGCGGTGGAATGCCGTCAGCGCGGTATGCCCGTGGACGGCGAGGATCGCCCCGACCGCGCCGACGGAGCCCGCGGCCATCGCCGCGACGAGCTGGACGCGGCGGCGGTCGAGCGCGACCATGACCACCAGCCCCACGCCGAGGCTGATCAGCGCTCCCCGGCTGAAGGTGAGGTAGACGACCGGCGCGAGCGGCATGAGCGCCACGGCGGCGAGCATCCGCACGAGCATGCCGCCGCGGGCCACGAACCCCAGCGCCAGCAGGACGCCGATGCCGGCGTAGGCGCCGAGAGCGTTCCAGTACCCGATCGGCTGGTACAGGCGCCCGAACTCGGACCCGGCGGTGAACATCCCGAAGACCCCGGGGTAGAGGCGGGTGGCGATGGCGTACGACGCCA
Source organism: uncultured Actinomycetes bacterium (assembly GCA_963731515.1). Classification (GTDB taxonomy): domain Bacteria; phylum Actinomycetota; class Thermoleophilia; order Gaiellales; family JAICJC01; genus JAICJC01. The sequence continues at coordinate 743,355 of CAVSVU010000017.1, forward strand.
CGCCGGTGATGCCCGCGAGCGTGCCGAGCGCGACCGGGACGGCCCGGCCTCCCGCGGCAACCAGGATCAGCGCTGCGAGCGCCGCGACGTAGACGAACAGGAAGCGGATGTCGGTTCCCGTGGCCGCCCGGTCGTCCGACCAGAGCCACGAAACGCCCGTCCACGCCCACAGGAGCACCATCCCGCCCTCCGCCACGAGCGCGGAGCGGGACAGGCGCAGCTCCCCGCGGGTGCCCGCCAGGATGCCGACCATGACGAGGCCGGAGACGGCGATGACGGTACGCCAGACGCCGAGGTATCCGCCCGGCCATGCGCCGTAGTAGTACCCGCCCCGGTCGGCCGCGAGCAGCCCGACGGACGCGCCGGTGAAGGCGAACGCTGCCACGCCGCCCCACCCGCCGGGAACGGCCGGGGCACGCCACTCGCGGGCCCACGCAGACCGCCGGCTTTCACGTTCGATCGTGCCCGAACTCGACAACCTACCTCCAGAATCTGGCATTCCGACCGCCAGGTGCGGTAGAGTGCCACCATGGTAGGCGTGTCAACTGAACGGAGCGGAGCAATGGGTAAGCGCTTGAAGCGCCGATCCGTCGCCGCAGCGCTGCTTACGCTGGCTGTGGTGGCGACGATCGGAGCGGGCACGGCAAACGCTACGTCCCCGGCTAGTAACAACGGCCCGCCCGGTGGTGGAGGCGGCGGTGTCAAGGGCGTCGTCGCCGGTGGCGGCGGCCCGAGCGGAGGTGTCGAGGGCCAGGTCGCAAGCGGCGGCAACTCGACGCTCCCGTTCACCGGTGCCGATCTGGGACTGTACGCCACGGCGGGTATCGGAATGATCGGTGCGGGGCTGCTTCTTCGCCGCGCGTCCGGTTCCCGGCGCGTGTCGTAGGCTGAGCCTGAACACATAAGCTCGCACAAGAGGTTCATTTCGGCCCCCGCACTGCGGGGGCCGAAGTGTTTCTGGACTCTCGGCCGGCCGGCGCTCGTGCGCGAGATGAACGATCTAGTGCGACTGCGTCGGTGAGGACTGCCCGGGGACGCCGCCCTCGGCACCGTTGGCCGCCGGGTCGGCGAGCGGTGCCGCGCCGGGCGCCTGCTCCTCCGTCGGGCGCGCCGGGACGGGCGCCGTGGCGCCGCCGTATCCACCGTAGCCGTATCCGTACCCGTAGCCCTCGGCCTCGTCCGACCCGGTGAGGACGAACCCCAGCTTCGCCGCCGGGCAGGCCGCCAGCACGCGCTGGAGCTCGGTCAGCACCGGGCGCCGGACCGTCGAGGCCCGCACCACCACGAGCATGCCGTCCACCTTGTTCGAGAGCACGACGCTGTCCGAGACGGGCAGGAGCGGCGCCGAGTCGAGCAGCACCACGTCGGCGCGCTCCGCCAGGTCGAGCAGCACCTCGGTGATCACGGAGCTCTCGATCAGGTCGGCAGGGTTCGGGGGCATCGGCCCCGACGGCAGCACGTGCAGCGAGCCGGCCCCGGGGCCGCCGTCCGACCCCGGCATCGGGATCGACCACATCGCCTGGTCGAGCGTGACGTGCCCCAGGGCGACGTCGGTGATGCCGGGGCGCCCGGTCAGGTCGAAGAAGCGGTCGAGGAAGGGCTTGCGCAGGTCGAGGTCGACCAGCACCACCCGGCGGCCGGCGCGGGCCAGCGCGACGGCGAGGTTGGCGACCGTCGTCGACTTGCCCTCCTGCTCGGTGGCGCTCGTGACCATGATGGTGCGCGCCTTGATCGAGAGGTTGGCGAAGTCGAGGTTGATGCGCAGCTTGCGGTAGGCCTCGGTCTGGATGCCGCTCTCGTCGTCGAGCATGCCCAGGCTCGAGGCCTTGCGCAGCGACCGCGGCGGGATCGGGATCCGGGTCAGGAGCTGCAGGCCCAGCCGCTGGGCGACGTCGTCGGAGCGGCGCACGCGGGTGTCGAGCGCCTCGGCCAGCGAGACGAGCACGAGGCCGATCACGAGCCCGAGGCCGAGGCCCATCGCCAGGTTGCGGGTCGTCGCCGGGCGCACCTTGTGCGATTCCGTCGCCCTCTGCGCGACCTGGTTGTTGTTGGCGAGGGCCGCGAGGCCGTTCTGGTACGCGCTCTGCTGCTTCACATCGTTCTGCAGGATGGTGGTGTCCGCCGCCCCCGCCGACTGGCTGCCGGTCGCGAGGATCTCCCGGGCGATCTTCTTCTTCAGCTGGTTGATCTCGGCGTTGAGCGCGCTCAGCTTGGCGGACAGCCCGGCGACCGCCTGGTGATTGCTCACGGTGACATATGTCTCGGCGTACGCCGTCGCAAGGTGCATCGCCCGGTCGGGGAAGCGGTCGGTGACCGCGATCGTGAAGAACGAGGTCGTGGAGCTCGGCGTGATCGTGGTCTCGTCCAGGAGCTCCTGGGCCGTCATCCCGTGGACGCCCGCCGCTTTCAACGTGAGCGCCGCGATCCGCGTCGTGTGAGCGGCCTGCGCCGCCGAGGCCACGTTCTGCTGGACGACGGAGCTCGACACGTGCGCCGAGGGGTTGAGTATCGACGAGATCGAGCTCCCGCCGATGTTCACCTCCGACGTTGCCTCGTAGGCGGGCGTCTGGCGGCTGGACACGAAATAGGCCGCGCCGACCGCGATGACGACGGCGAGGACCACAACCCAGAGCCGCCGGCGCAGAACGCCGACGTAGTCGGAGAGAGTGGTCAGCCGCTGTTCAGCCACGCAGGGAGCCTTTCAACAAGTCCTGTCCGAACGGGCCGGCTGCCCCACCGCCTCGGCTCGGCAATGCACTTCTGGGATACGCCTATTCTGACACGGAGTCAAGCGCGCCGTCCTCCGGTTCCTTCCAGCTTCTCGCCGCGACCGTCCGCCGTCGCTGCCCGTGATCCCGCCATCACCGCGGTGTACGCAGCCTCCAGGTCGGCGAGACCCTGGTCGGGACTGTAGCGGCTGCGCCAGTCGGCAAAGGCGCCCTCCCCCAGGCGCACCGACGCCGCGTCGTCGCCCAGCCTGACGAGGGCGTCGCGCCAGCCGTCCGGGCTGCCCGGGTCGACCAGGAGCCCGGTGACGCCGTCGGCGACGACGCCCGGAAGCGCGCCGTGGCGGTTCGCGACCACCGGCACGCCCGCGGCGTAGGCCTCGACGACCGTCCGCGGCGCGCCCTCGTAGCAGATCGACGGCAGCACGAGCGCGCGCGCCGCGGCGAGGTATCCGCCGACCTGGTCGGGCGGCACCTCCCCCCGGAACTCGACCGTCTCCGGGGCGGCCGCCTCGAGCCGCGCCCGTTCGGGCCCGTCGCCGACCACGATCAGCCGGCCGGGCACGTCGTGCCAGACGGCGACGAGCCGGTCGAGCCCCTTCTCGGCCGAGAGCCGGCCCAGGTAGAGGAAGTCCCGCCCCGGGCCCTCCCGGCGCGGCAGCGGGGCGACGAAGTTCGGCTTCACCCGGATGCGGGAGGCGTCCATCCCGGCCTCGACGTGCTTCTCGCGCACGAACTCGCTGACGGCGAGGAAGGCCGCGACGTGCCGGAAGGTGCCCGCGCGGCGGTGGAGGCCGAGCGAGCCGGCCACGGCCGCGCTGCCCGCGGCCGAGCCCCGGTAGCAGCGGTGGACGACGCCGCGCCACGGCAGCTTGCCGAGGCAGTCCTCGCAGGCCCGCTCGTCGCGCAGGAACGTGGCCGGCAGGCACAGCAGCCGGTAGTTGTGGAGCGTGACGACGACCGGCGCGGCCGCCGTCCGCAGCACCGCCGGCGAGAGCATCGGGTACAGGTTGTGCACGTGCACGACGTCGGGGCGGAGCCCGGCCGCGAGCCGCCCGACCTCGTGCACGGCCGACCGCGACCAGACCGCCCGCGCGCCCAGCCGCAGCCGCGACGTCCCGCGGGCATCGTCCGGTGACGGCGCCCACAGGCGCACCTCGTGCCCGGCCGAGCGCAGCAGCTCGACCTCGTCGTCGACGACGCGGTTCTCGCCCGAGGACGCGCCGCTCAGGTAGCGCGAGTGCAGGACGAGGACTCTCATGCCGCGCCGGGGCGGATCAGCGTGCGGCCATCGCCGGGATCGGCCCAGGCGCGGCCGGCTCGCCGGCCGCGCGCGCGGGGCTCGGCAGCGCCAGCGACATGCCGACGAGCACGCCGAGCGGCGCCATCCGGGCCAGCTCGATCATCGGGTTGTCCACGATCATCGTCAGGCCGATGCCGACGAGAACGAGGAACGCCGCGGCGTGGATGTGCTCGGTGAAGACACGCGTCCCGCGCACCGCCTGCCATCGCGTCCATGTCAGCCGCAGGAGCGCCAGGTAGGCCGTGATCCAGAGGACGAAGCCGACGATCCCGTAGTCGACCAGGATGCGCAGGTAGTCGTTGTGCGGATGGCCGGCGCCGTGGTCCGGCAGCGTCTCGGTCAGGCGGTCGGACGCGCCCGCGCCGTGGCCGATCCAGGGCCGCTCCTTGAACCAGCCCCAGTTGGCCGACCACAGCGCGTCGCGGCCTGTCACGTTCAGGCTGAAGCCGGCGACGTTGGCCGTGTCGCCGTGGAAGAAGCGGTGGTGCAGCGGGGCGTACAGGAAGACCGCGGCGATCGCGATCGCGATCACGATGACGCCGGCGCAGATCGCGGTCAGCCAGCCGCGGAAGTTGCGCAGGTCGAACCAGGCCAGCGCGACGAGGACGAGCTGCGCGGCGAAGGCCGACCGCGAGAGCGACAGCAGGGTGAGCACGATGGCGGCCGCCACGACCCAGTACGCCCAGCGCCGCCCGACCATCCCGGCGCCCAGGAACCAGGCCACGAGGACGACGCTCATGAGCCCGAACGGCCGCGGCGAGAGGATCGCGTGGGTGCCCGGGCCGGCGATGGCGACGCCGGCCGCGTACAGGCCGAGGCCGATCGCGGCGGCGACCCAGAACGCCTTCGAGACGGCGTCGTAGGCCACCTTGCCGCGGTGGTGGATGACGGTGGCGGCGATCGCCGCGAACAGGATGGTGGCGACGAAGACCAGCGTGTTCTGGAAGCCCTGTGTCGACGCGGTGCCCCACGAGAACGAGACAAGCGTCCACATGACGAACAGCGTCAGCAGCCCGAGGGCGCGGCCGGCCGCGCCGACCGGGACCGCGACGCCGGTCATGCACACGAGCAGCGCGAGGACGACGAGGACGACCGTCTCGACCGCCTGCCCGGAGGCGGCGCCGGCGTCGACCCGCTGGAGCATGTCCACACACCCCGCCAAGGCGATCACCCCCACGATCAGCACCTCGCCGAGCGGGCGCCGGGCGGTCTCCCCCAGGTACGTCACCACCACGACCAGGCCGACGACCGCGGCCGCGATGGCCGGCTCGCGGACGACGAGCGCCCCGGCGGCCGCGGCCGCTGCGGCGGTCAGCAGGGGGATGCTGAGCCGGCTCGAGGGGCCGGCCGGCCCGTGCGCACCGCGGATGCTCATGTTCCTACGGTACCTGCGCCGGGCGCGGACCGCTCATCGCGGCGCTGCGCCGGCCTGGGCGCGGGCGCTCAGCCGCCGGGCGGCGGCGCGGCCGTATCGGCCCGTGATGGCGATCCCGGCGCGGGCCAGGAACTCCGTGTTCGTCACGGCGTAGCGGCGGGCGAGCCGGCGCGGCTCGCTCGCCAGCCGGTGCAGCCACTCCAGGCCCGCGTCGCGCGCCCACCTGCGGCGCGCGCGCCTTCGTCTCGGAGAGGAAGTCGAACGCCGCCCCCACACCCAGGCCGACGGCGGGCGCGATCACGGCGGCGTTTCGGCGCAGCCACTCGTCCTGCTTGGGCAGGCCGAGACCGACCCAGACGACGTCGGCGCCGGACGCCGCGATCTCGGCCGCGATGCGGTCGTTCTCCTCGTCGGTCAGGTCGCGGAACGGGGGCGACATGCTCCCGGCGATGATCGCCCGCGGATACCGCTCCAGCAGCCGCTGCTCGAGCCGCTCGAGCACTTCCGGCGTCGACCCGTACAGGTAGTGGCGCACGCCCGCGTCCTGGCCGGCGTCGATCACCCGCGGCATCAGGTCGGGCCCGGCCACCCTGCGGGCACCCTCCGCGCCCAGGCGGCGCATGAGCCAGGCCACAGGCGCCCCGTCGGGGAAGTTGAGCCAGGCATCGTGGAGGGCCTCCATGAGCGACTCGCTGTGCTGGGCGGTGACGATCCCGTGCACGCCGCACAGGCACGAGTAGCCGCCGCGGCTGCTGCGAACCCGCTCGAGCACCGTCGCCGTCGCCGAGCCGAGGTCGCCGATGAAGTAGTCAACGCCGAGCACGGTGCACGTGGCGGCGGGCGTGCGCAGCGTCTCAGTCAGCGGGGATGAGCTCCTCGCTCACGACGCCGTGATCGCCGGTGGCCAGGCGCTCGAGCACCTGCTGCTCGATCCATGCGTACGTCCAGCCCATCCCGTCCTCGAGCGAGATCTGCGGCTCCCATCCGAGCACCTCGCGCAGGCGGGTGTTGTCGGAGTTGCGCCCGCGCACCCCCTGGGGCCCGTCGACGAACACCTTCTCGATCTCGATCCCGGCGATCTCGGCCACCAGATCGGTGAGGGCGGCGATCGAGATCAGCCGGTCCTGGCCCAGGTTGAGCGGCTCGGTGTAGTCCGACGCCATCAGCCGCACCATGCCCTCGACGCAGTCGTCGACATAGCAGAAGGAGCGCATCTGGCGGCCGTCGCCCCAGATCTCGACCCGGTGCTCGCCGGTGTGCTTGGCGACGGCGACCTTGCGGCAGAGCGCCGCGGGCGCCTTCTCACGCCCGTTCCCCCACGTCCCCAGCGGGCCGAAGATGTTGTGCGGGCGGACGATGCGCGTGTCGAGGGCATGGTCCTCGCGGTAGTAGCGGGCCAGCAGCTCGGCCATCAGCTTCTCCCAGCCGTACCCGTCCTGCGGCAGGGCCGGGTAGGCGTCCTCCTCGCGCAGCGGCCGCACGTCGGTGTCCTCCTGCAGGAAACCCGGGTAGACGCAGGCCGACGAGGCATACAGGTAGCGGCCGACGCGGTTGCGGCGGGCGGCCTCGATCGTGTTCAGGTTGATGAGCGCGTTCGACTGCAGGATCTCGGCGTTGTGTGAGGCGATGTAGCCCATGCCGCCCATGTCGGCGGCGAGCGCGTAGACCTGGTCGATCCCGGCGGTCGTCTCCATGCATGTGGCCATGTCGCGCAGGTCGCCGACGACGAACTCGTCGGCGTCCGTCCGGGAGTACTCGGGCGCCTTCAAATCGATGCCACGCACCCAGTGGCCCCTCGCCTTCAGCGAGGTCACGAGATGGTGGCCGATGAAGCCGCCCGCGCCGGTTACGAGAATACGAATATTCGCCATCTGCCCCCTACGGATTTTTCCGGAGCGGCACACCAGCCGCCAGACGGCTCGATAGCCGTAGGGTACAGTGGCGACCGCCCGCAGGCTAGGGCATGCGGCGGACGGACGGGCCGGCGGACTCGACGGCGGGCTGCGGGACCAGCACCCGCATCTCGACGGGCGGCCTGCCGGAGCCGTCCAGCGATTGGCGACATGCGGCCGTCGCGTACTCGAGTGCGCTGCGGCGGCTCTCGGCGCGTGCGACCGTGAACCACTCCCGGCTCTCGCGGAACCGGATCTGCGCGTAGAACACGCCCACCGATGCTGCCCTCCCCCTCGCCTTCGCCCGGCAGCATCGCCGAAGCGGGCTCGACCGGCATCCCTCGTTCGGGGGGTTCCCCGGGGCGACGCAGGGCGATGGTCTCCCACTCGATGCGGTGGAAGCCGCTGCCATACTTCCCTCCGCACTGGACGCCCCCCGCCCCCGCATCCTCTACATCGCCGGCGCCGGCCGCAGCGGCAGCACCGTGCTCGCGATGCTTCTGGGCGGCCTGCCGGGCTGCACGGCGGTGGGCGAGCTGCGCCACATCTGGGAGCGCGGCGTGCTCGCGAACCGGCTGTGCGGGTGCGGCAGGCCGTTCCGGGACTGCCCGTTCTGGTCCGACGTGGGGCAGGCGGCGTTCGGCGGATGGGACGCCGTCGACGCCGAGCGGCAGGCCGCACGGCTCATGACGGTCGGCCGCACGCGCCATTTCCCGCTCGTCGCGGCCGGCGCGGGCTCGGCGCGGTTCCGGACGGAGCTGCGGGCCTACGCCGAGCTCCAGGCCCGCGTCTACGGCGCGGTCTCGGCCGTGAGCGGACACGCGACGATCGTCGACTCCTCCAAGACCCCGGTCTACGCGCTCACGCTGCGCGCGGCCGGGCTCGACGTGGAGGTGCTCCATCTCGTCCGCGACAGCCGGGCGGTGGCCTACTCCTGGACCAGATCTCGCGCCATGCAGGACACGGTCGTGGTGGAGTACATGCCGACGTTCGGGCCGACCTGGTCGTCGCTCACCTGGATCAGCCACAACGTCGCCGTCGATGCCGTCCGCGGCCGCGGCCTGCGGCCGCGCGTGATGCGGTACGAGCGGCTCGTCGCGGCGCCCGCGCAGGAGCTGGCGCGGGTGCTCGGCGACGCGCTGCCCGAGCCCGCCCGCGCGGCGATCGCCGCCAGCAGGCGACGGGCAGTTCTCCCCCGGCGTGCAGCACACCGTCGCCGGCAATCCCGTGCGGATGCGGGCCGGGCCGCTCACCCTGCGGGTGGACGACGCCTGGCGGGCAGCCATGCCCGACTTCGACCGGCGCGTGGTCACCCTGCTCACGTTCCCGCTGCTCGCCCGCTACGGATACGTCCCGCGCTGAGGCGCCCGGTGTGGTCGACCGCACGACCGTCCACCCGTAGGTAGGTTGCCTCGATGGGACACGACCGCCGGACGGCGACGCAGTATCTGGCCGGGCAGCGGTGGGCGATCCAACGCCGCTGGGCCGGCCATCCGAGCTATCTGAGCTATTCGCGGCGGCGCCACCCCCTCGCGGTGCTGCAGGCCGGGACGGAGCTCGTCATCGAGGCATATCCCCGCTCGGCCAACACGTTCTGCGCGGTCGCGTTTCAGATCAGCCAGCCGCGGCCCGTGCGCCTTGCGCATCACCTGCACGCGGCCGCCCAGGTCGTCGGCGCGGCTCGCCGCAGGGTCCCCGTGCTGGTGCCGGTTCGGCATCCGCGCGACTGCGCGATCTCGGTCGCGATCCGCTCGGAGCATGTGTCGCTACGGCAGGCGCTCGAAGCCTATCGGCGCTTCCACGAGGCCATCCTGCCCTACCGCGACGCATGCCATGTCGCCCTGTTCGAGGACGTCGTCACCGACTTCGGACAGGTCGTCAAGGACCTGAATGCGCGCTTCGGCACCGGCTTCACGCCCTTCGATCACTCACCGGAGAACGTCGAGCGGGTCTACGCGCTGATCGACGAGCGCTCCCGGCAGCCGGCCCATGCGGCGGCGATTCACCGGTACGTCTGCGGCGTGATCTCGCGCGACGACCTCGAGGCGGCCCGCCTGCGGTCCGGGCCGGCACCGAGGCGCCCGGCACGCGTCGAGCAGCGGGTGGCCCGGCCGTCCGACGAGCGCCGCGGGCTCCAGTCGATGCTGGGCGAGCGCTACCTGGAGGCTGACCTCACGCGTCCCCGGGAGGCGGCCGAGGCCGCCTACCGCCGGTTCGCGTTCGGCGCGCCGGCCTGATCCACCGGCGGCGTGGGCAGCGGCAGGTCGGCGACGGCGTCGAGGTCGACCAGGCTGTAGCCGAAGGGGCGCACCTCCGGCTCCCAGCGGGCGATCGTGCGCCGCCGGTCGATCGCGCGGAGCGGATTTCGGCGCGACCGCCAGCGGACGAAATAGCGCTCGTTGACGCCGCCGCGCACGTGCTCGCCGCTCGGATGCGGCGCGAGCCCGATGGCGGCGAAGAGGCGCGCGAGCTCGGCGTCCGGGTCGGCGACGAACCGCTCGTAGCGGACGACGTGCAGACGCCGCAGCCGGGCCGCGTCGGCCGCGAGGAGGGCGTGGCAGGTGACCCAGTGGCGCACGAGCGTCTCGTAGGTCAACCGCCGCCGGCGGCCCTTGCGGGTTGCGCCCGCGACGGCCACCGGGTGGCGGAGGACGGCCACGAAGGTCGCCTCGGGGAAGAGCGCCTGGAGGAACCGCGTGCGGAGGAGGTTCGGGGGCGACTTCTCGACCTTGACGGCGGCCTCCGGCCGCCAGTACCGGCCCCACTCGCGCAGCAGCTGCTCGCGGCTCTCGGCAGTGGCGAGCGGGGAGTCCTCGGTCATGTGGGCGTCCGCCGCAAGGCCGAAGAGCCCGGCCCCTCCGAAACGGTGCGCGGGCGGGTAGACGGTCTGGAGGTGCTGCCCCTCGTCCTCGGGCACCCCGGTGTCCGCGAAGCCGGACACGTCGGGGTGGGCCGCGAGGCAGCGGTGGACGAGCGACGTCCCGCTGCGGTGCAGCCCGGCCACGAACACGAGCCGCCCGGCTGCCTGCGAGGCGGTCACCCCGCGCCGACGGCGGCGCGCAGGGTGGATCGGTGCGGCGGGCGGACGGCGGCTGGCACAGGCCGGGATTCTGCCGCCGCGTTCCGTCGCACGCAAACCCCTACGAACACATGTTCGATATGATGACGACATGCGGTCACCCGCGACCCGCACGATCGGCGGCCCCCGCAGGACCTCCGTCCACTGTGACCCGGGCGGGATCCCCGTGGCCGTCGCCGGCCGCCCGGTCGAGTGCGTCCGCGACGAGTGGCGGGTCGACGAGGGCTGGTGGAGCGGCCGTCCGGTGCACCGCCGCTACTTCGAGCTCGTGCTCTCGGACGGCGCGGACGTGATGGTGTTCGCCGACCGCCGCTCCGGCGAATGGTGGGCGCAGCGGGCGTGATCTACCCGGAGCTCCACGCCCACTCCTGCTTCTCCTTCCTGGACGGCGCGTCCCAGCCCGAGGAGCTGGCCGAGCAGGCGGCGCTGCTCGGGTACGAGACGGTCGCGCTGACCGACCACGACGGGCTGTGCGGGTCGCTGGCCTTCGCCCACGCCGCCCGCGAGGCCGGCATCCGGGCGGTCACCGGCGCCGAGATCACCCTGGCCGGGGGCGCGCACATCACGCTGCTCGCCGAGACGGCGGCCGGCTACCGCAACCTGTGCCGGCTGATCACCGCCGCCCACGCCGGCGACCGCCGCGCGCCCGCCGCGACGCTCGACCAGGTGGCCCGGCACGCCGACGGCCTGCACTGCCTGTCGGGCTGCGCCCGCCACGGGCTCCTCGCCCGGCCGGCCGCGGAGGGCCGCCTGCGCGAGGCCGAGGAGCTGGGCCTGCGGCTGCGGGGGATGTTCGGCCGCGACCGGTTCTCCGTCGAGCTGCAGCGGCCGTACGCGCGCGGCGACGCCCGCCGCAACCGGCTGCTGGCCGAGCTGGCCGGCCGGCTGCGGGTGCGCACGGTCGCGACCGGCGACCCCCACGCCCACTCCCGCCGCCGCGCGCTCCTGCAGGACGCGCTCGTGGCCATCCGGTCGAACACGACCCTGGAGGCCTGCGAGGCCGAGCGGCGCGGGAACCACGAGGCGGTGCTGCGGTCGCCGGCCGAGACGGCCGCCCGCTTCCCCGGGGACGCGGTCCGCGGCGCGCTCGAGGTGGCCGACCGCTGCCGCTTCGACCTCACCCAGGACCTGGGCTACAGCTACCCCGACTTCGCCGAGGGCGGCGAGCCCGCCGGCGCGGCGCTCGCGCGCATCTGCCACGCCGAGCTCGAGCGCCGCTACACCGGCTCGGCCCACATGGCCGACGCCCGCGCCCGCCTGCACGAGGAGCTGCGGCTGATCGAGCGCCACGGCCTGGCCGGGTTCTTCCTGCTCCACCGCGACATCCTCGAGATGGCCCGCGACGTGGCGGTGCGCGTGCGCGGCCGCAGCGCCGGCCGCCACCTGCTGCCGCCGGGGCGCGGCCGCGGCTCGAGCGTCGGCTCGATCGTGTGCTACCTGATCGGCCTCTCCCACGTCGATCCGATCGCCGCCCGGCTGTTCCTGGGCCGGTTCCTCTCCGAGGATCTCGCGAGCGTGCCCGACATCGACCTCGACTTCCCCCGCGACGTGCGCGAGGGGCTCATGCTCGACGTGGTCGAGCGCTACGGGCCGGAGCACGCCGCCCTCGTGGCCGCGTTCCCCACCTACCGTGTCCGCGGCGCGGTGCGCGACCTGGGCAAGGCGCTCGCGCTGCCCCAGGGCGAGGTCGAGCGCATGGCCCGGCTGGCGGACGAGTGGGGCGCGATCGGCCCCGACCAGGCCGAGCAGATGCGGGAGCGGGCGGGGTCGCCGCGCTGGCGCGCCTTCGCCTTCCTGATGGAGGAGATCATGGGCCTCCCCCGCCACATCAGCCAGCACTCGGGCGGGATGGTGATCTCGACCCGTCCGCTGGTCGAGCTCGTGCCGGTGATCCCGGCCGCCATGGAGGGGCGCCAGATCTGCCAGTGGGACAAGGACTCGTGCGCCGACGCCGGCTTCCTCAAGATCGACCTGCTCGGCCTGGGGATGCTCTCGGCGGTCGAGGAGTGCGTCGACCTGATCGCCGAGACGCGGGGCGCGCCGATCGACCTCTCCCGGGTCGGCTTCGACGATCCCGCCGTCTACGCCGAGATCCAGCGGGCCGACACCGTGGGCGTGTTCCAGATCGAGAGCCGCGCGCAGATGCAGTCGCTGCACCAGACGCTGCCCGAGAACCTGGACGACCTCACGGTGCAGGTCGCGCTCGTGCGCCCCGGGCCGATCGTCGGCGACGCCGTGAACCCCTACGTCAAGCACCGCCGTGCCCTCCGCGCCGACCCCGGCTTCGTGCCCCCCTACGACCATCCCCTGCTCGAGCCGGTGCTGCGCGACACCCTGGGCGTGGTCGTGTTCCAGGACCAGGTGCTCGAGGTGGCGATCGCGCTCGCGGGCTTCTCGACCGGCGACGCCGAGAGCCTGCGCCGGGCGATGAGCCGCAAGCGCAGCCGCGACGCCCTCGAGCGCCACCGGCAGCGGTTCTGCGAGGGCGCGGCCGGACGAGGCGTGGACGAGGCGACCGCCATGCGGGTGTTCGAGAAGGTGGTGGCCTTCTCGGAGTTCGGCTTCCCCAAGAGCCACGCCGCCGCCTTCGCCATCCTCGCCTACCAGTCGGCGTGGCTGCACCGCTCGTATCCGGCCGAGTTCCTGTGCGCGCTCCTGAACGCCCAGCCGATGGGCTTCTACCCGCCGGCGACGCTGCTGCGCGACGGCGAGCGGCGGAGGGTCGAGATCCGCCCGCCCGACGTGAACAAGAGCGGCGCGGGCTGCACCGTCGAGGCCGGCGGCCGGGCGGTGCGGATCGGCCTCGGCTACGTGAAGGGCGTCGGCACCCGGGCGGAGGGGCTCGTGGGCGAGCGCGACGCCGAGGGAGCGTTCCCCGACCTGGGCGAGCTGGTGCGGCGCGCGCCGCTCTCCTCGGACCAGCTCGAGAGCCTGATCCGCGCCGGGGCCTGTGACGCCTTCGACGGCAACCGCCGCCGGCTCCTGTGGGAGCTGCCGCTGCACCGCGCCCCGGCGGGGGCCGAGGGCGCCGCCCAGCTGGCGCTCGCGCTCGACGCCTCCCCTACCCCGGCGCTGCCGCGCATGACCGCCTGGGAGCGGATGGTGTCCGACCACGAGGCCATGAGCCTGACCACCGGCCCCCACCCGCTGGCGCTCCTGCGGCCGTCCCTGGCGGCGGACATCACCACCTCGGACCGGCTGCTCGACGCGCCGCTCGGGCCGGTCACCATCGCCGGCATCACCATCGCCCGCCAGCGCCCCGGGACGGCGAAGGGGATCGTCTTCCTGCTGGTCGAGGACGAGCACGGCATGACGAACGTGATCTGCCCGCCGGCCGTGTACGAGCGCGACCGGATCGCGATCAGGGCCGAGCCGCTCGTGCAGGTGTGGGGCCGGCTCGAGCGCCGCGACGGCGCCGTGAACGTGATCGCCGACCGGGTGGCGGGCCTGACCCATGCCGGCCGGGCGGACGTCGGCCGCGCAGCCGAGCGGGCGGCGGCGCGGGCGGCCGGGACCGGCGCCGGCCAGGGCGGTCACGTCGCCGACCTTCGCCGCCTCCGGGCGGCGGCGCCGAGGGCGAACAGCTTCGGCCGCGGCCGCCGCTAGCTCTCCGACCGGGGACAGTCCCCGCCCGCTCCATCTCCAGCCGCGACACGGTCGAACGCGGCCGCGTCGAATTCGCCCCAATGGTGTGCATTTCCGAAGGTTTCCGTAAAGAGGGCTGCCGCCGTGGCCGCCGCATCCGTACGCTGGACGGGCCGATGTGGTTCCGCCGCTCAGGGCAGAAGGAGCCCACCCTGATGAGGGGGTGGAATGGGGTCGGTTGGGGGAGGCCGTTCGCCTGCGGCCTCCCCCAAAACCCTCCTCCCCAAATAATCTAGGCCTCTCCCTGCGAGGCGCGGATGGCGGTCTCGAGCGCGGGGAAGTGGTCGCAGAGCCGGCCGCCGTCCTGCACCGGCCACGTCTGCCAGCGCACGGCGCGCACGACGAGGCACTGGCCTCCGGGCGCGGGCGGCAGCCCGCAGGCCCAGCGCACCTCGTGCTCCGGCACCTTCCGGCAGGTCAGCCCGGCGACGCCGAGCTGCTGGCCGACGTCGGCAGCCACCCCGTCGGCCGTGATCCGCTGCGGCAGGAGCGCCACCAGCTCGGCGATCTTCGCGCAGCGGTGGATGCGCACGACCGTGCTCCAGCTCCCGAGCACGTTCACTCGCGCGATCAGGCACTCCGCCTCGGCCCGGAACACGACCGCGCACGCCCAGGCCGAGCCGTTGGACTGGAGCGCCGAGCAGCGCACGTTCCGGGCGCGGTCGCGTCCCATGACCTGATGCTCCAGCGACGACTGGGAGATGCGGTGGTGCACCCGCAGCGCGAAGTAGCCGCCGCCGAGCACCACGAGCACGACGAGGATGACGCCCAGGAACCGCATGTGCGGCCGCACGGCCTCCCTGACCGTCGAGCTCGCCGGCGGAAGCCTCCGGGGGCCGGGCGGCACGGGACGCGGAGGCTGCGCAACCCCCGCCGGGCCGGCGCTGGAGCCGGCCGCCAGGGGCGCGGGATCGTCCCAGGGCTCGAAGTCCTCGTCGTCCTCGGGCTCGAAGTCCTCGTCGTCCTCCGGCTCGGACACGGGCTCCGGCTCGGACACGGGCGGCTCGACGTCGGTCCGGGCGTGCCTCGGCCGGTAGACGGTGTCGGCCTGGGTCGGCGAGATCTCCGGCCCGGGACCGGGCGGCGGCTCGGGCTCGCGCTCGATCCGCGGCGGCAGGCCGGCCGTCGGCTCCCGCCGGACCTGCCGCGGCGGCGGCTCCGGCGCAGGCTCCCGCTCGATGCGGGGCGGGAGCGCCGGAGCGGACGGGTCGCGCTCGATCCGGGGCGGCAGACCGGGCGTGGGCTCGCGGCCGATCCGCGGCGGCAGGCCGGGCGTCGCCGCCGGCCGCGGCCGGGCCTCGTCCGGTTCGGGCGGAACCGGCACGTCGTCCCCTCCGCGCCGGACCCGGCCACCGAGGGCACCCGCCGTGCCGGCCACGGCCGCGACCGCTCGGCGGGCCCGGCCCAGCAGCTCGTCTCGTGACACGGGGGACACTTTACGCGCTGGGGTCAACGGACTTCGTGACCAACGGTGCGGCTACGCCGTGATCAGCGCGACGTCGCCGTCGACGTCGCCGACGGTCGGCACGATGTCCAGGACGCCCTCCCGGGCGCAGTAGCGGATATCGTCGCCGAGGTCGGCGGCGCGCAGGTTGCGGGCGCTCGTCGACGCGCCCAGCCCCTCCACCGCCGACGGGAAGGCGGAGGCGATCGCCTCGGCGGCCTGGGCAGCGTCGGAGGCCTCCCACTCGGCCAGCCACACCTGCAGCTCCGCCACGAACCGGCCCGCCGTGTAGGCGTCGTCGATCGCGAACTCGCCGGCCACGCCCGCGCACTGGACGAACACGTCGCCCTTCGCCTTGCGGGCGGTGCGGGCCGCGGCCGCCGCGCACGCCGTCAGGTTGGCGAGGCTTCCGACGAGCACCGTGTCGGCCCGTCCCGCCGCGGCGACGACGGCGCGGGTGCCGTTCGTCGTCGTGAGGACGAGCGTCGAGCCGCGGGGGCTGCCGTCGGCGAACTCGCGCGGCGAGTTGCCGAAGTCGAACCCTTCCGGCCGGACGCAGCCACGCTCGCCCGCGAGCATCGTGCCGTCGCCGAGCCGGGAGCGCAGCTCCCGCGCCCGGTCGACCCCGGCGCAGGCGAGCACGCGCTCGTAGCCCTGGCCCAGGGCCTGGGCGATCGTCGTCGTGGCCCGCAGGACGTCGATCACGATGGCCACGGCCGCGGCGGGCGGCTCGCCCGGCGTGAAGGCGACGTCGATCCTCATCCCGCCGCCGCACCGCCGTCCGCGAGCACCGCCTGGGCCGACGCCAGCCGCGCGATCGGCACCCGGAACGGCGAGCACGACACGTAGTCGAGCCCGGCCCGGTCGCAGAAGGCGATGGAGTCCGGATCGCCGCCGTGCTCCCCGCAGATGCCCAGCTTGATGTCGGGCCGCACCGAGCGTGCCTTCGCCGTCGCGATCTCGACCAGCTCGCGGACGCCCTCGTCCATCGTCTCGAACGGGTTGCGCTGCAGCACGTCGTCCTCGAGGTACTGGGTCAGGAACTTGCCCTCGGCGTCGTCCCGCGAGAAGGCGAGCGCCGTCTGGGTGAGGTCGTTCGTCCCGAAGGAGAAGAAGTCGGCGTGACGGGCGATGCCGTCGGCGAGAAGCGCCGCCCGCGGCACCTCGATCATGCTCCCGATGAGGATCTCGAGCCCGTCGCCGCCCTCGTCCGCGATCACCGCCTCGGTCAGCAGCCGCAGCCGCCGCAGCTCCTCGGCGAACGCGATCAGGGGATGCATGATCTCGACCCTCGCCCCCTCCACCGCCAGCGCGGCGCGCACGATCGCCCGGACCTGCATCTCGTAGATCTCCGGGTAGAGCAGCCCCAGCCGGCAGCCGCGGGTGCCGAGCATCGGGTTCACCTCCTGGAGCGCCTTCACCCGCGCCGCCACCCGCTCCTGGCCGGGGCCGAGCTCGTCGAGCGACGGCAGGAACTCGTGCAGCGGCGGATCGAGCAGCCGGATCGTGACCGGATAGCCGGCCATCGCGGCGAGGATGCCCTCGAAGTCGGATTGCTGGAAGGGCAGCAGCCGGTCGAGGGCCGCCCGGCGGCCGTGCTCGTCCGAGGCCATGATCATCTCGCGCATCACCGGCAGCCGCTCGTCGCCGAAGAACATGTGCTCGGTGCGGCACAGGCCGATGCCCTCGGCGCCGAACTCGCGCGCCCGGGCCGCGTCGTCGGGCGTGTCCGCGTTGGCGCGCACTCCCAGGCGGCGGATCTCGTCCGCCCACGCCGTGATCGCGCGGAAGTTCTCGTTGATCTGGGGCGGGACGAGCTTCACGGCGCCGCGGATGACGAGGCCGCGGCCGCCGTCGACCGAGATCTCGTCGCCCTCCGAGATCGTCGTGCCGTTCACCGTGAACCGGCGCGCGCCCGGGTCGATGTGGAGCGACTCGACGCCGCACACACACGGCTTGCCCATCCCCCGGGCCACCACTGCCGCGTGCGACGTCATGCCGCCGTGGGCGGTGACGACGGCCTGGGCCTGGATGACGCCGTGGATGTCGTCGGGCGTCGTCTCGAAGCGCACCAGGATGACCGCCTCGCCGGCCCGGCCGCGGCTCTCGGCCGTGTCCGCGTCGAAGACCACCTTGCCGACCGCGGCCCCCGGCGAGGCGTTCAGCCCGGTCGCGAGCACGTCGTAGTCGGCGTTCGGGTCGATGCCGGGGTGCAGCAGCTGGTCGAGCTGGCCGGGATCGATCCGGCCGATGGCCGTGCGCCGGTCGACGACGCCCTCGGTGACGAGGTCGCGCGCAACCCGCACCGCCGCCTGGGCGGTGCGCTTGCCCGAGCGCGTCTGCAGGATGTAGAGCGTGCCCTGCTCGATCGTGAACTCGACGTCCTGCATCTCCTTGTAGTGGCCCTCCAGCAGCTGCATGGCGTCGCGCAGCCCGGCGAAGGCGGCGGGGATGACCTGCTCGAGCTCGGCCAGCGGGCGCGGCGTGCGGATGCCGGCGACCACGTCCTCGCCCTGCGCGTTCACGAGGAACTCGCCGTAGAGCTCGCGCGCGCCCGTCGACGGGTTGCGCGTGAAGGCGACGCCGGTGGCGCTCGTCGGCCCCATGTTGCCGAACACCATCTGGAGGACGTTCACGGCGGTGCCGAGGTCGTCGGCGATGCCCTCGTGGCGGCGGTAGGTGATCGCCCGGGGGGTGTTCCACGAGCCGAACACGGCCGCGACCGCCCGCGCGAGCTGCTCCGCCGGGTCCTGGGGGAAGTCCTCGCCCGTGCCCGCCCGGTAGATGTCCCGGAACCTCGCCAGCAGCCTGCGCAGGTCGGCGGCGTCGAGGTCGACGTCCGCGCGGACGTGGCGGTCGAGCTTGGCCCGGTCGAGGGCGTCCTCGAACAGGTGGCCGTCGACGCCCATGACGACGTCGCCGAACATCTGCACGAACCGGCGGTAGGAGTCGAGCGCGAAGCGCTCGTCGCCGCTCCGGCTCGCGAGCCCCTCCACCGAGCGGTCGTTCAGCCCCAGGTTCAGGATCGTGTCCATCATGCCCGGCATCGAGACGGGCGCCCCCGAGCGCACCGAGACGAGCAGCGGATCGGACGGGTCGCCGAGGCCCTTCCCCACCCGCTCCTCCAGGCTCTCCAGGTGCGCGGACACCTCGTCGCGCAGGCCGGCGGGCCACTCGCCGCCGGCGCCCAGGTAGTCCAGGCAGGCCCGGGTCGTGATCGTGAACCCGTCGGGGACGGGCAGCCCGATCGTCGTCATCTCGGCGAGGTTGGCGCCCTTCCCCCCGAGGAGGTCGCGCATCTCCTTCGATCCCTGGGAGAAGTCGTACACGTACCCGGGCACGCTGCGGAGTCTATTCACGGCCATGGGCTATGGTGAGCCGATGCCGCAGCAGGTTGCCACGTGCGAGTGCGGCCGGCCCGACTGCCACGCCTCGCTCGACGTCCCCGCGGACGAGCTCGAGCGCCTCCACGCCGAGGGGGTGCGCGTGATCGCCCCCGGGCACGTCACCGGCGGCGCCGGCGAGGTCGTCGTGTCCCGCAAGGAGGGCCACTGGACGGTGCGCGACGTCGACCCCGTGGACGAGGCGTCGATGGAGTCGTTCCCGGCCAGCGACCCGCCGGCATGGCCGGACGCCTGAGGCTGCGCCCGCTCGCGCCGGACGACGAGGCCGAGCTTCTGCGGATCCATGCAACGCCCGCGGTCGCCCGCTGGTGGGACGTGCCCGACGAGGGATTCCCGTTCTCGGACGATCCCGAGTCGACGCGGCTCGTCATCGAGGTCGACGGCGCCGTCGCCGGGATGATCCAGTACGCCGAGGAGCTCGAGCCGAAGTACCGGCACGCCTCGATCGACCTCTTCCTCGACCCGGCGCTGCACAACCAGGGCCACGGTACCGAGGCGGTGCGGCGGGTCGTCCGGATGCTGATCGACGAGCGCGGCCACCACCGCATCACCATCGACCCCGCGGCGGCCAACGCCGCGGCGATCCGGTCGTACGAGAAGGCCGGTTTCCGGCCCGTCGGCGTCATGCGCGGCTACGAGCGTGACGCGGACGGGCGCGGCTGGCACGACGGCCTGCTGATGGAGCTCCTCGCGGGCGACGTGTGAGCGGTCTCAGTCGCCGGTCGGGACGACGCCGGCCGGCTCGACCATCAGGATCACCGTGCGCACCGGCGCGCTCGTCCTGTGGGCGACGCCGCGCGGCATCGTGAAGCCCTGCTGGGGGCGCAGGCGCACCGTGTCGCGGCCCTCGATCTCGATCACGAGCTCGCCCTCGAGCACGAGGAAGAACTCGTCCTCGACCTCGTGGCTGTGCCAGTGGAAGTCGCCCTCGATCACGCCGAGCCGCACGACGGCGTCGTTCACGGTCGTGAGCGTCTGGTTGAACCACGGCTCCTGCGCGGCCGCCTCGGCGCCGACGTCGATCACGGCCAGCTGGCCGTACTTGTCGTCGAGGTGGATGTCGTAGGCGTCGCTCATACCGAGCTCCCGCGCGCGCCCTCGAGGGACGCCCGGCGGCGGTCGTCGACGAGCTCGGCGACGCGGGCGGCCGTCTCCTCGATGGCGAGCCCGGTCACGTCGATCACCGGGCATGAGAGCCGCTTGTGCAGCGCGCGGGTGAACTCGAGCTCCTCGTAGATCTCGGCCAGGTCGGCGTACCGCGCCCCGGCGCCGGCCAGCGTGCGCACGCGCCGGCGGCGGATGCCCGCCAGCTGCTCGGCGTCGATCGTGAGCCCGACCAGCTTCCACGGCTCGACGGTGAAGAGGACCGGGCGGCGGGTCGACGCCGCGGACGATGGGCACGTTCGCGGCCATGTAGCCGAGGTAGCCGAGATGCATCGAGGTCGGCGTCTTCGAGGTGCGCGAGACGCCGATCAGGACGATGTCGGCCTGGTGCAGGTCGTCGGCGCCGCGGCCGTCGTCGTGCTTCACGGCGAACTCGATCGCGGCGATGCGGCGGAAGTACTGGGCGTCGAGCGGGGCGCTGCGGCCGGGGACGAGCGACGCCTCCCGCCCGGACGCGGTCGTGATCGCGTTCAGCGCCGGCCCGAGCACGTCGTGGACGACGAGGCGGCCGGCGTGGGCGATCTCGACCATGGCCTCGCGCAGCGACGGGTCGACGAGGGTGTAGAACACCGCCGCCCGCCGGTTGGTGGCCGACTCGAGCGCCCGCGCCAGCTGCTCGCGGGTCTGCACCCGGGCGTGGCGGATCATCTCGATCTCGGTGTCGACGAACTGGCTCTGGGCGGCTCTGCCGACCCGCGCGGCCGTGTCCCCGGTGGAGTCTGACACGATGTGGATCTCGAGCCGGTCGGACACGTCGCCAGATCCTATCCCGGCAGCTGACCGAAGTCCGCGAGGGTGCGCAGTCCCGCGGCCACGTTCGCCACCAGCGTGAGCCGGTTCGCGCGCACCGTCTCGTCCGGGGCCATCACCAGGACGTCCTCGAAGAACCGGTTCACGGCCGGGACGAGAGCGGCCGCATCCTCCAGGCTCGCGGGCGGTGCCGGCCGCGGCGGCGGCCAGCTCGCGCTCGGCTGCGTCCTCGAGGAGGGCCTCGTCGACCGGGCCCGGCGCGGTCTCGCCGGCGATGCGCACGCAGCGGTTGTACGCGTCGCGCACCCCGTCGCGCGAGGGCCCGGCGAACGCGTGCAGGGCCCGCGCCCGCCCGGCCACCTCGACCGGCTCGACGGCGCCCGTGCCGCGCGCCGCGCGCAGCTCCTCGACGCTCACCCCCTCCTCGAGCAGGACCGGCTCCAGGCGGTCGAGCAGGAATCCGGCGGCGTCTGCACCGGCCAGGCCCACGGGGTCGATGCGGTAGCCGCGGTCGAGGGCGATGGCGACGATCCCGGCGGCGGCGCGGCGCAGGCCGTACGGGTCGCGGCTGCCGGTCGGCTCCAGGCCGCGCGAGAACGCGACCGCGACCGTGTCGGCCTTGTCCGCCAGGGCGAGCACGGCGCCTGCGTCCGACGCCGGCAACGTCCCGCCGGCCTCGCTGGGGCGGTGGTGCTCCTCGATGGCGACGCACACGGCCTCGTCCTCGCCCGCCGCCCGCGCGTACACCGAGCCCGCGTAGCCCTCGAGGTCGGCGAACTCGCTGACGAGGCCCGAGACGAGATCGGCCTTGCACAGGGCCGCGGCCCGGACGGCGGCGGCCGCGACGTCGGCCCCGAGCCCGTTCCTCTCGCACAGCCGGCCGACGATCGGGACCAGCCGCCCCACCTTGTCGGCGAGCGATCCGGCCCCGCCCAGGAAGCTGACGCGGCCGAGCTCGTCCGCCATCGCGCCGATCCCGCGCTCGAGGTCGCGCCGGTACGCGAACCGGGCGTCGTCGAGCCGTCCGACCAGCACCTCCTCGTTCCCGGCCCGCACGACGTCGGGGTCGCCGCCGTTGGCCACGAACACGAACCGGGGCTCGAGCGCGGCGCCCTCGCGGCGGACGGGGAAGTAGCGCTGGTGGGACTGCATGGCGGTGACGACGACGCGATCGGGGAGCTCCAGGTAGGCGCGGTCGAACCGGCCCTCGAGGACGACCGGCCACTCGACCAGGTAGACGACCTCGTCCAGCTTGGCGCCGGGGTCGGCCCACGGCCCGGCGGCGTCGAGGCCGGCCACGATGGCGGCCCGCCGCTCGGACGCGTCGGCCATGACCCGCAGCCCGCGGAGGTCGTCGAGGTAGCTCGCGGCCGTCCCGATGGGGCCGTGGCCGCCCTCGTAGCGGTGGCCTGACGTGGTGCCGCCGCTGGCGACGCCGGCGAGCCGCATCGGCACGATCTCGGTCGTCGAGCTTCACGACCAGCCAGCGGATCGGGCGCGAGAAGCGGCCGCCCTCCCAGCGCATCGACTTCGAGAACTGGATGCCCTCGACGAGCGCGCGGACGAGGTCGGGGACGAGCTCCGCGACCGGCGTCGCCGCGCCCTCGGAGACCGCCCAGACGAAGCCGTCGCGATGCTCGAGCCGGGCCGGGTCGAGCCCGTGCTTGCGCGCGAACCCGGCGAGCGCCTGCTCCGGCGCGTCCGCGCGCGGGCCGCGCACCTCGGAGCGCTCCGCGGCGCGCTCGCCGGGGAGGCCGAGCGCGAGGGCGGCGAGCCGCCGCGGCGCGACGTGGAACCGGCACTCGCCCGACGCGATCCCGGCCTTCCCGAGCCCCTCCTCGAGCAGCCCGGGCAGCTGCGCCTCCGCCTGGCGGCAGGCGGCCGCCGGCAGCTCCTCGCAGCCGATCTCGACGACGAGGTCAGGCACCGGGCTCCTCGATCTCCAGGTACGCCCGCGCGACGGCCTGGGCCAGCCTGCGCATGCGCAGGATGTAGTCGGCCCGGTCGGTCACGGCGACGGCGCGGCGGGCATCGAGCAGGTTGAACGAGTGGGAGCACTTGAGCACGCAGTCGTAGGCGGGCAGCGGCAGGCCGGCCTCGATGCAGCGGCGGGCCTCCGTCTCGAAGTCGTCGAAATGGCGCGCGTACACGTCGACGTCGGCGAGCTCGTAGTTGTACGCCGACATCTGGCGTTCGTTCTGGAGCAGCACGTCGCTCCAGCGCACGTCGTCCGACCACTGCATGTCGTGGGCGCGGCGGACGCCCTGGAGGTACATCCCCAGCCGCTCGGTGCCGTAGGCGAGCTCGACCGAGATCGGGTCGAGGTCGAACCCGCCCGCCTGCTGGAAGTAGGTGAACTGGGTGATCTCCATCCCGTCCATCCACACCTCCCAGCCGAGCCCGGAGGCGCCCAGCGACGGGTTCTCCCAGTTGTCCTCGACGAAGCGGACGTCGTGGCGGGGGACGTCGATCCCGATCGCCTGGAGCGAGGCCAGGTAGAGGTCCTGCACGTCGGCCGGGGCCGGCTTCAGGATCACCTGGTACTGGTAGAACTGCTGGAACCGGAACGGGTTCTCGCCGTAGCGGCCGTCATCCGGCCGGATCGACGGCTCGACATAGGCGGTGCGCCACGGCCGCGAGCCGAGGACACGCAGGAACGTGGCCGGGTTCGAGGTGCCCGCGCCGACCTCGGTGTGATACGGCTGCATGATGGTGCACCCCTGCGCCTCCCAGTAGGCCTGGAGCGCCGAGAGCATGCCCTGGAAGGTGTGCGCCATCGCGGGCCGCAAGCTATCAGGCGAGGGCGGCCCGCCGGGCCCGATCAGGCCTGCAGCGTGCGCATGCGAAACCCGCCGTGGTGGGCGTAGGTGGCCTCGACCACGCGCACCGCGTCGGCGGCCGCCGCCGGCTCGAGCATGCCGGCGCGCAGCGGCTGCTCGATCAGGCCCTCGATCGTCGCCAGGCTGCCCGGCCGCAGCCGGAACCCGTCGGCGTCGCCGGTGCAGTGCTCGCACACGGCGCCGCCCGCCGCCGCCGAGTAGCCGACCAGCGGCCCCTCGCGCCCGCACGACGCGCACGAGCGCAGGTGCGGCAGGTAGCCCGCGAGCAGCAGGAGCTTCAGCTGGAAGCCCACGGCGAGCGCGTCGGCGGCGGGGCTCCCGCCCTCCGGCAGCGGCCCGTCGAGCAGCTCCAGGAAGCGCACCAGGCCGTCGAAGACGCGCGGCTGCGGCTCGGGCTCGGGGTGCAGCTTCAGCACCGCCTCGGCCCCGATCAGCGCCACGCCGAGCGCGTGCGGCCGCTCGCGCACCGCCGCGTGCGCCGAGATGATGTCGGCGCCCGACACGGTGTGCAGCTCGCCGCGGCCCTCGTGCAGCATGAGCGCCGCCCGCGTGAGCGGCTCGAGCCGCCCGCCGAAGCGCGACGTCGTCTTGCGCACGCCCTTCGCGATCGCGTTCACGCGCCCGCGCTCGGCCGTGTACAGGTGCAGCACCCGATCGGCCTCGCGCGAACCGCATCGAGCGCAGGACGATCGCATCCGCGCGGTACGTGCGTCCCATGCGGCCAGTGTATGAGCGGGGGCGGCGGGATGCGGTGTAGGGGCGGGCCGGTGGGCGGCTGTCGGGGTGCGCCACTTGGCGGTGTGCGCATGTGCCATTTGGCGTCCCCACGCGCGCCACTTGGGGTGTGCGCATGTGCCATTTGGCGGACTCTGGGTGCGCGCCATTTGGCGTCGCACGCATGTGCCACTTGGCGTTTCCGCAAGCGCGCCACTTGGCGGTGCGTGCATGTGCCACTTGGCGGTGCGCCGCCATCCGCCAAGTCTTCGGCGGCCTCATCCCGCGAGGAGGCGCCTCAGCGAGGAGTCCCTGGCCGCGCTTTACACCCACGAGCGCTGCGCGCTCGCCGACGCCGGCCAGCCAGCTTTCCAAAGGAGCGCTGACCGCCGTCGGCTCGAAAGGAGGACGCTGACCACAACCTGAACGGCGATCGCGATCTACACCACAACTCGGGACTTGACTTGCGCATGTGCCACTTGGCGTCGCCCCGCGCGCCAACGGCTCAGCGCCGCCGCTATCGGCGGACGACCGTGAGGTGCTTCATGATCGCGGCGAGCATGGTGAGCGTGGCGGTGTGTGGTGTCCAGGAGTGGAGGCTCGCGGCGTAGCGCAGGCGTCCCTGTCGCCAGACGAAGGTGTAGTGGCTTCCGTACTGGCCGCCGCCCTGGTTGTAGGGCAGCCCGAAGTAGAGGCTGCCGTGGCGTCCGGCGATCGTGCGGGTGCCGACGAGTCGTTGCAGCGGCCGGCCGCCGCTGGCTCCGTGGACGCCGAGCACCTGCAGCACGCCGCGTCCGCCCACCATCTCGAAGTGCAGGAAGCCAGGCGGCGTGTTCCGGGCTCCGTGGCCCGGTCTCTCGTCGGGCGCGCCGTAGAGCACGGCGAAGTCGTACAGGTGGCAGCGGAGCTTCCTCTCGTACGCGCGGCAGACCGGGAACGTGTGGACGCCGATCGGCGTCGGCGGGCTCGTCGTTCGTGACCTGGGGAGCCGGGCTGGACGGCAGGCGACTCGGAGCCGCGTGCCCGTCCGGCCGCGGCCGGCCGGCCCGGATCGTGCCTGACACGCTCGACCTGGCCCCGCGTCAGCGCTCGAGGAGCCGGAACAGCGGCTCAACCCGGGGCGTTGCCGGCTCCCGGCCGCCGCGCGCCTGGGCGAGCACCCGGCGGCGGAACTCGGCGCAGGCCTCGGCCGACGTCCACGCCTCGACGGTGACAATGCCGCCGTCGGCGACCCCGACCGCGTGTGCGACCGCCGATCGGGTGAGGGCGAAGGCCGCGGAGCGGTCGTGGTCTGCGGCCGACATCGCCGGCTCCTCGACGATGGCGAGCACGTCGGCCGTGCCCGACCGGGACGCGACGTGGCGGTGGAGCGGCACGACCATCGGCTCGGAGGGGATGAGGCCAAAGCTGCGCGCCGCCGGGGCGAAGCGCTCGGCCGTGAAACGGGCGAAGGCATCGCGGGAGTCCCACACCTCCGCGATCACGAGGCGGGCGGCGGCGGTGCCCGCGACGGCGTGCATGCGGCAGCCGCGGTCGAGGTCGGCCGCGGTGTGGATGCCGAGCTCCTCGGAGAGCCCGTCGTAGAGGTCGACGTTCTCGTGCGGGCGGTCGCGGACGACGAGCACGCTCACACGCATCCCCTCCCCTGCGCATCCGCTCGCCTCATCCTCGACGAGGCGTTCGTCCGTTGCGCCGGATCGGTTCGCTCTCGGCTACTCGGGCTCGGCCACCTCGCGCACCTCGCCGTCGGGCAGCGCCGCGATCAGGGCGGCGGTCGTCACCTCGAACACGGCATTCGGCGTCCCCGCGGCGCACCACACCGTGTCGAACCGCTGGAGCGACGCATCGATCAGCGTCCGCATCGGCGCCGGATGGCCGAGCGGCGGCACGCCGCCGATCGCGTAGCCCGTCGCCTCGCGCACCACGTCCGGCTTCGCCCTCCGCAGGCCGAGCGCGGCCGCGTCGACGCGGCGATCGCCCGCGCAGAGCACGAGCACCGGCCCGTCGGCGTCGACGAACACGAGCGACTTCACGATCTGGCCGAGCTCACAGCCGGCCGTGGCCGCGGCCTCCTCGGCGGTGCGGCTCGACTCCTCGTGCTCGACGACGGTGACGTCGAGGCCGGCCGCGGCGAGCCGTTCGGCTACCCGCTGGGCGGTCGGGTGCAGCGTGGACATAGATGGGTCCCCCTCTGAGCGACGCGGATCTTCTCGATGGGCGTCCCGCAGCGAGGGCACGGCTCGCCGGTGCGGGCGTAGACGGCGAAGCGCTCCTGCATCCCGCCGCGCTCGCCGTCGACGTCACGATAGTCGCGGATGCTGGCGCCGCGTGAGTCGATCCCGCGCTCGAGCGCCGCGACGACGGCGGCGTGCAGCCGCCGCACCTGGGCCGCCGTCAGGCTGCCCCCGGGCCGCAGCGGGTGGATGCGGGCGTCCCACAGCGCCTCGTCGGCGTAGATGTTGCCGACGCCGGCCACGATGCCCTGGTGGAGCAGGAGCGCCTTGACCGGCGCCCTGCGGCCGCGCAGATCGGCCCGGAACCGCGCCGGCGTCCACTCCGGCGAGAGCGGCTCGGGGCCGGCCCGCAGCCGCAGGTACTCCTCCAGCTCGCCCGGCTCGAGCAGCCGCATCGTCCCGAAGCGGCGCTGGTCGCTGTAGAGGAGCGCCGCGCCGTCGTCGAGCTCGAAGACCGCCCGGACGTGGGTCAGCGGCGGGTCGGCGCCGCCGGGGCGTGCGGTGATGGAACCAGCCCGTCATGCGCAGGTGGGAGACGAGCGTCCGCCCGGTCTCGAGGCCGAACAGCAGGTACTTCCCCCGCCGGCCGATCTCGGCGAAGCGCTCGCCGTCGAGCTCCATGCTCACCTCGCGCGGGTCGATCGGCGCCGTCAGGCGGCCGTCGCGGATATCGGCGCGCACCACGGTCCGGCCCCGGAGCCGTGGCGCAAGGCCGCGGCGGACGGTCTCGACCTCGGGCAGCTCCGGCACCGGAGAAGCTTAGAGCGAGAGCCCGTGAACCACTCCGGGCGCCCGGGCGAATACCGCATGGCGCCGGCAGCGTCACACGATGTCCATCTGGACAAGGGGGAGCACGCCATGACCGAGACGACCGATCGAGCTCTCAGCCGCGGATCGCTCATCCGCACCGCAGGTGCGGCCGGGGCGGGCCTTGCGCTGGGGAGCGGCCTCTTCGAGGCCACCATCGCACGCGCGTCGGGCGGCGTCACCAAGGGTGACATCGACATCCTGATCGCGGCCGAGATCGCAGAGGCGCTGGCCGTGACGACGTACACGGGGATCATCAACCGGGCGCCGTTCTTCAAGCACCTCGAGGCGGACGACCAGGGCTACCTGAAGGCCGCGCGGCAGGAGGAGATGTCGCACTACGCCCTCGAGAAGTCCGTGACCGGCAAGCCCTCGCCGTTCACGTCGTTCTTCTACCCGCACGGCATGTTCCGGCACGCACACGTCACGCTGAACACGCTCGTCACGCTCGAGGACGCGTTCATCGCCGCCTACCTGGTCGGCGTGCGCAACTTCTCGAACTCCGACCTGCGGGTGACGGCCGCCCGGATCATGGGCATCGAGAGCGACCATCGCACGCTCGCGCGCGTGGTGGCCCCGGGCGTCGCCAAGCGCGACGGCGGCCCCATCGAGCACGTGACCGGCATCCAGGGCGTGGCCGAGTCGGTCGACCCGCCCAACAACAACGGCTACGAGCGGACGCTCAAGTGGACGAACATCAACCAGGCGGTGAGTGCGCTCCTGCCGTTCGTCGACAAGTCCGCGGCCGCGAAGGCGGGCTTCGACACCAAGCGGTCGTTCGACTTCCATCCCTTCGTCCCGCACCTGCCCACCCAGCTGGGCGCATTCCACGGGTTCGGGGGCTGAGGGCTCCGTCGCGGAGCTCTCTGGACGGGCACGCGGGTGCGCGATGCGACCCCCTCCGGCGTCGCGCACCCGCCGCTCAGCCTCTGATCTCGAGCACCACCGGCGGCGGCTGGAAAACCTCGCCGCCGAGCTCGAAGCAGGCCGCGACGGCCGCGTCATCGACGTCGGCCGGCGAGCGGGCGTGCACGGTGGCCAACGGCTGCCCGCGCTCCACCCGCTCGCCGGCCTTCGCGTTCACGACGATGCCCACGGCGTGGTCGATCGCGTCCTCCTTCGCGGCGCGCCCCGCTCCGAGCCGCATCGCCGCGTCGCCCAGCCGCAGGGCGTGGCAGGCGTGCACGTACCCGTCGCGGGGTGACGGCACCGGCACGACCGCGCCGGCCCTGGGAAGCGGCGCGTCGGGATCGCCGCCCTGGGCCGAGATCCAGCGCCGGTAGGCGTCCAGCGCGGCGCCGGACGCGAGCGCGTCCTCGACCGCGGCGCGGTCGCCGGTCATGATCGCGGCCGCCGAGAGGCACAGCTCGACCAGGTCGCCCGGACCGTTCCCCCGCAGCGTCTCGACGGCCTCCGCGACCTCGACCGCGTTTCCGACCGCGCGCCCCAGCGGCTCGTCCATCCGGGTCAGCATGCACGTCGTCGGCAGCCCGGCGGCGGCCCCGAGCTCGATCATCGCGTCCGCGAGCGCGCGGGCGGAGGCCAGGTCGGGCATGAACGCGCCGACGCCCACCTTCACGTCGAGCACGAGCCGCGACGCCCCCGACGCGACCTTCTTGGACATGATGCTCGTCGCGATCAGCGGGATGCTGTGCACCGTCGCGGTGACGTCGCGCAGCGCGTACATGCGCCGGTCGGCCGGCACGAGGTCGGCGGTCTGGCCGGCCACGGCGATGCCGACCCGGCGCACCTGCTCGATCAGCTCGTCGGGGGAGAGGTCGACCCGGAAGCCCGGGATCGACTCCAGCTTGTCGAGCGTCCCGCCGGTGTGGCCGAGGCCGCGCCCGGAGAGCTTCGCGACCGGGACGCCGCAGGCGGCCACGAGCGGTCCGACGACGAGGGTGGTCTTGTCGCCGACGCCGCCGGTGGAGTGCTTGTCGGCCACCGGCCGGCCGATCGACGACATGTCGAGGCGTGCCCCCGACGCGACCATGGCCTCGAGCAGGTCGGCCGTCTCGCGCGCGCTCATCCCGCGCAGGACGACGGCCATCAGGAACGCCGCCAGCTGGTAGTCGGGCGTGTCCTCCGAGATCATCCGGGCGAGCTCCTCCCTCGTGAGCTCGCCCCCGTCGCGCTTGCGCGCGATCAGGTCGACGATCCGGTCGCTCACAGCACCGGCGTGCCCGGCAGGCCGTCGGCGTCACCGGGCGCCAGCACGCGCAGCACGGTGGCGCCGACGTCGGCGAAGGTGTCGCCGTCGTGACGGGCACCGATCAGCGGCGCTCCGGGGACATGCGCGACCAGCAGGGCGTGCTCGCGCGAGTGGTCTGTGGAGGGCGTCGTCGGATCGCAGCCGTGGTCGGACGTCAGCACCAGCAGGTCGCCGTGGCGGAGCGCCGCGAGGATGTCCGGCAGGCCGGCGTCGAACTCCTCGAGCGCGTCGGCGAACCCGCGCGGGTCGTTGCGGTGACCCCAGAGCATGTCCGTCTCGACCAGGTTCACGAACACGAAGCTCGCGTCGGGCACCGTGCGCAGGAGCTCGGTCGTGAACGCGATCCCCTGGGCGTTCGAGGTCGTGGGCCTGGAGTGGTCGACGTCCTGGGCGGCGAAGATGTCGCCGATCTTGCCGACGCCGTGCACCGTGATCCCGCGCGCCCGCAGCTCCTGCAGGTGGTTCGGCCGCGGCGGCGCGAGCGAGAAGTCGTGGCGGCGGGGCGTGCGCACGTACGCGCCGGGCTCGCCCTCGAACGGGCGCGCGATCACCCGCCCGACCGCGTGCTCGCCGACGAGCTGCGTGCGTGCGATCCGGCAGGCCTCGTACAGCTCCTCGAGCGGGATCGTGCCCTCGTGGGCGGCGATCTGGAAGACGCTGTCGGCCGACGTGTAGACGATCCACGCGCCCGTGCGCTGGTGCTCCTCCCCCAGGCGCTCGATGATCTCGGTGCCCGACGCCGCAACGTTGCCGATCACGGGCCGGCCGGTGGCCTTCGAGAAGGCCTCGATCACCTCGGCCGGGAAGCCGTCCGGGTAGGTCGGGAACGGGCGCTCGGTGATGATCCCCATCATCTCCCAGTGGCCCGTCGTCGTGTCCATCCCCAGGCTGCGCTCGCGCAGGCGGCCGTACACCGACGGCGCGTCCCGGCGGGGCGGACAGCCGCGCAGCGGCAGGATGTTCCCGAGGCCGAGGGCCTGCATCGCCGGCACGTCGAGGCCGCCCACGGCGGCGGCGACGTGCTCGAGCGTGGAGGAGCCCGCAGTGCCGAAGTCGGCGGCGTCGGGCAGGTCGCCCGCCCCCACCGCGTCCAGCACGATCACGCACGCCCGTGGCACCGGCGTACCCTACCGGCCGCCTGCACCAGAAGGGGTCTGACCCCGCCTGGTGCGGCTACGCCCGGGGGTGGGCCTTGAAGTACGCCTTGCGCACGTGGTCGGCCGACACGTGCGTGTACACCTGGGTCGTCTCGATGCTGGCGTGGCCGAGCATCTCCTGGACGCTGCGCAGGTCGCAGCCGCCCTCGAGCAGGTGGGTGGCGAACGAGTGCCGCAGGGTGTGCGGCGTGACGTCCTTGGTGATCCCGGCGTTGCGCGCGTGCTCGCGCACGAGCTGGAACACGGCCTGGCGGGTGATGCCCTGGCCGCGGTGGTTCAGGAAGAGGATGTCGCCGCGCTGGAGCCGGCCCAGATAGGGACGGCCGCGCTGGAGGTAGATCCGGGTGGCCTCGGTCGAGCTCTTGCCCATCGGCACCATCCGCTGCTTCGCGCCCTTGCCGGTGCAGCGCACGACGCCCTCGGCGAGGTCGATGTCGGACACGCGCAGCGAGACGAGCTCCGAGACGCGCAGGCCGGCGCCGTAGAGCAGCTCGAGCATCGCCCGGTCGCGCAGGCCGCGCGGGGTGGTGTCGGGCCGGGTCACGATCGCCTCGGCCTCGGCCTTCGTCAGCGGGTCGGGCAGGCTGCGGCCGAGCCGCGGCAGCGGCACCGTGCGTCCGGCGTCGGTGCGGCCGCCCTCGCGGGCGCGATGCTTGAAGAACGCGCGCACGGCCGCCATGCGCCGGCGCACCGTCGCGGCCGAGAGGCCGCGGTCGCGCAGCGCGACGGCGTAGTCGTCGAGGATGCCGACCGGGATCGTGTCCGGATCGCTGTGCTCGACGAAGTCGCCGAGGTCGATCAGGTCGCGCCGATAGGCCTCGACGGTATGCGGCGACGCCCCCCGCTCCAGCTGGAGGTGGGTCAGGAAGTCGCGTAGCTTGTCTTCGTACATACCCATGGCAGTCTCCGGTTTTCGCCAAAAACCGAGTCGTTCCTGCCGGGCCGTGCCTCCGGCCCTCCCTGGAAGGATAGGCGTTCGTGACACGGATTCCCAGACGGCTCACATCTGCGTCCGAGACGAGCCGCCTGGGAGAGCGTATCCGGACGGCGGCCGTGCTCGCCGTGGTGGCCGCGATCGCCGTCGCCGCTGCCGCCGACGCCCTCCGCGGCGGCGGCAGCGAACCGGCCGACACCCGCCCGGCTCCGGCGCCGGTCGTGCGGCTGCCGGAGCCGCCGCCCGGCGCCCTCGCAGGGTCGCTCTGGTACGCCGACGCCGCCTGCCGCCTGCACCGGATCGACCTCGCCACCGGGCGCGACCTGCTGGTCGCCCGGTCGCCCGGCCACTGCCGCTTCTGGGTGTCGCCCGACCGCCGCTACGTCGCCATGCACTCGGGCGGGCCGTTCACGCCGCCGCGCGACCTGGAGCTGCTCGAGGTCGCGACCGGACGGGTCACGAGGCCGTTCCACCGCCCCGACCTCGCCTTCGCCCCGCCCGCCTGGAGGCCCGACTCGGGCGCCCTCGCCGTCTGCGACGGCAGCCACGGCCCCCCGGCGATCCTCGTCTACCACCTCGCCGCGGACAGGGTCACGACGCCGGCCCGCAACGCCTGCTTCCCCGCCTACGTCGGCCGTCGCCTGGCCTACCGCGACCTCAACTCGGTGACCCACCTCGGCCACCGGCTCGTGGCCGACTCGGGCAGCCTCGGCCAGCTCCTGCGCCGCGGCGTCTACCAGGAGCCGGCCCCGACCGGCGCCGGCGGCGTGCTGGCGGTCTCGGCGACGACCGTGACGCCGGCGGGCGGGCCGGCGCCGATCACGACGGTCGTCCTGTTCGACGCGGCCGGGAAGGTGATCCTGCGCTGGGACACCGGCGCGCTCGCCGACACCGTGTCGCTGCTCGGGGACGGGCACGTCATCGCCGCCTCGCGCCGCGCGGGCCTCATCCTGGACGACATCGACACGGGCGAGGTGCTCACGAGCGCCGCGGGGCGGCCGATCGTCGCGGCGGCGACCATGCCGGGTGACCCGCGCGTGGTCGCGCTCTCCGACGGGCGGCGGATCGTGTTCGGGACGATGTCCGGTCGGGCCCGCTGGGCGCTGCCCGTCCGCACGGGGTTCCTGCAGTGGACGCGGTAGAGGGGCTCAGGCTACGCGGAGCGGCAGGACCGTCTCGAGCGGCGTGTAGCGGGTGCCGACGGCCTCGGCGACCGGCTCGCACGTGACCTCGCCCGCCGCGACGTTCACGCCCAGGGCGAGGGCCGGATCCTCCGCCAGCGCCCGGTGCAGGCCCTTGTCGGCGATCGCCTCGACGTAGGGCAGCGTGACGTTCGTGAGCGCCCAGGTCGACGTGATCGGCACGGCGCCGGGCATGTTCGAGACGCAGTAGTGGACGATGCCGTCGACGACGTACGTCGGGTCGGAGTGGGTCGTCGGCCGGGACGTCTCGAAGCAGCCGCCCTGATCGATGGCGACGTCGACCAGCACCGAGCCCGGCTTCATCGTCGGGAGCATGTCGCGCGTCACCAGGTGCGGCGCCTTGGCGCCGTGGACGAGCACGCCGCCGATGACCAGGTCGGCCTCGGGCAGCGCCTCGGCGATCGCGTGGCGGCCCGACATCTGCAGGAGCACGGTGCGGCCGAGGCTGACGTCGAGCTCACGCATGCGGTCGACGCTGCGCTCGAACACGGTGACGTCGGCCTGCATGCCCTGGGCGATCAGCGCGGCGTTGTAGCCGACGATCCCGCCGCCCAGCACGAGCACCTTCGCCGGCAGCACGCCCGGCACGCCGCCCATCAGGCGGCCGCGGCCGCCGAGCGGCTTCATCAGGTAGTAGGCGCCGACCTGCGACGAGAGCCGCCCGGCGACCTCGCTCATCGGCGCCAGCAGCGGCAGGCGGCCGTCGTGCGTCTCGACGGTCTCGTAGGCGATGCAGACGGCGCCGGACTCGCACAGCCCGCGGGTCAGCTGCGGGGCCGCCGCCAGGTGCAGGTAGGTGAAGAGGATCTGCCCCGGCGACAGCCGCTGGTACTCGCCGTCGAGCGGCTCCTTCACCTTCAGCACCATCTCGGCGTCGTTCCAGACCGTGTCGACGTCGGTGATGGTCGCGCCGGCCGCCTCGTACTCGGCGTCCGCCATGGCGCTGCCGGCGCCGGCGCCGGTCTCGACGAGCACCTCGTGCCCGCGCCGGCGCAGCTCGACGACTCCCGCGGTCGTCAGCGCGACCCTGGACTCGTCCGGCTTGATCTCCTTGACGACACCGATCCTCATCCCATGCCTCCGTCGTGGTCTGGCTGGGCGATTCTAGTGGGCATTCTCGTGATGTTGGTCTGGAGATGGCGAGCGAAAACCGAGCGATGCAAGGACGCAGGGAGCGTCAATACCGGTGTTGTATTGGCGCGACTGAGGACGCCGCAGCGCGACGGTTTGCAGCCGCCAGAACGGGTCAGACATTGCGAGAAAGCCCACTGGTGCCGGCCGTGCGGGCGGCCTCGATCAGCCCCATCGTGACGCCGACCATGCCCTCGAGATCGGCGACGGCGATGTGCTCCGAGGCGGTGTGGATCTCGGCCATCCCGTTGCACACGTTCACGCAGGGGACGCCCGCCGCGTTGAAGACGTTCGCGTCGGCGCCGCCGCCGGACTCGATGTAGGTGACGGGATACCCGCAGCCGTCGAGCGCCTGGGAGACCAGCCGCACGGCCTCGTGCGTGCGGGCGAAGCGGTACCCGTCGTACTCCGAGACGATCCGCGTCTCGAGCTCGCAGTCGGCCAGGTTGGCGGCGTAGGTGGCGGCGTCGAGCATGGACTGCACCTGCTCGCGGAGGCGGTCGGCGTCGCGGCTGCGGGCCTCGGCCCACACCCGGCACTCCGGCGGGACGATGTTGCCGGCGACGCCGCCGCGGATCAGGCCGACGTTCGCGGTCGTGGCGTCGTCGATGCGACCGAGCTGCATGTCGGCGATCGCCCTGGCGGCCGCCACGATCGCGCTCCGCCCGTCCTCCGGCGCCATCCCCGAGTGGGCCGCCCGGCCCAGGAAGCGCAGCTCGAGCGACTTCTGCGTCGGTGCCGCCAGGACGACGTTCCCGACCGGCGCGGCGTGGTCGTAGCAGTACCCGAACGGCGCCCGAAGGCGGGAGAGGTCGAACGCCTTGGCGCCCTGCAGGCCGACCTCCTCCATCGGCGTCAGCACGAGCTCCACCCCGGCGTGCGGGGTGCCCGACACCAGCCGGGCGACCGCCTCGAGCATGACCGCGACCGCCGCCTTGTTGTCGGCCCCGAGGATCGTGTCGCGGCGGTTGACGACGATGCCGTTTCGCACCTCCGGCTCGACGGGGCCGTCCGGCGGCACCGTGTCGAGGTGGGCGTTCAGGAAGATCGGCGTGCCGTCCGCGCCGTCGCTGGGCGGCAGTGCGACGTGGATGTTGCCGACGTTCGACCCGGTGCGGGCGCCGGAGTCGTCCTCGACCGGGTCGAGGCCCAGCCCCCGCAGCCGTCCCAGGACCACGTCGGCGACGGCGCGCTCGTCGCGCGACGGGCTCGAGATCGCGGCGAGGTCGCAGAAGAGCTCGACGACGTCGCCGGCGCCGCTCACGCCGGTGCCTCGAGGCCGTACAGCGGCCCGAACTTGCCCCACAGGTAGCGCATGAACGGGCCGTGCTGGAGCCGCGAGCCGGTGACCTCGTGGATCAGGTCGTCGCCCTCGTGGATGTACCCGGGGCGGTGGATCCGCGTGCGCAGCCAGTCGAGCAGCGGCGCGAACTCGGCCCGCCCGAGCTGCCCGTCGATGTCCGGCAGGTCGGTCGCGATCCGCTCCCACAGGATGGCCGAGTACAGGTTCCCGAGGGTGTACGTGGGGAAGTACCCGAACGCCCCCGACGACCAGTGCACGTCCTGGAGCACACCGACGCCCGCATGGGGCGGGCGCACGCCCAGGCGGCGATCGTAGGCGGCGTCCCACTCGCCGGGCAGGTCGGCCACCTCGAGCTGGCCGCGCAGGAGCGCGAGCTCGAGCTCGAACCGGATCAGGATGTGCAGGTTGTAGGTCACCTCGTCCGCCTCCACGCGGATCAGCGAGGGCTGCACCCGGTTCACCTCGCGGTACACGTCGTCCGGCGTCACGTCGCCGGCGGCCGCGCCGAACATCTCCCGCAGCACCGGCGTGTAGTGCTGCCAGAAGGGCAGGCTGCGGCCGACCAGGTTCTCCCACAGCCGCGACTGCGACTCGTGCAGTCCCAGCGAGGGCGCCTCGGCGATCGGCGTGTCCTCGTACTCCGGGTCGAACCCCTGGTCGTAGAGGCCGTGGCCCGCCTCGTGCATGGTCGAGGAGATGGCGGAGAACGGGTCCCACGGGTGCATGCGTGTCGTCAGGCGGATGTCGTGGAGCGCGATGGTGGTCGTGAACGGGTGGGCGGAGCGGTCCTGGCGGCCGGCGTCGAGGTCGAAGCCGATGTCCCGCAGCAGCCGCATCGTGAAGTCCCACTGGACGGCGTCGGGGAAGACCCTGCCGCTGTAGAGCGGCTGCCGCGGCGGCCCGGAGCCGGCGATCGCGGCGAGCAGCGTCTGCAGGTCGTCGGCGAGGCTCGCGAACAGCGGCTCCACCCGGGCCGTGCGCATCCCCGGCTCGAAGCCGTCCATGAGCGCGTCGTAGGCCTCGCCGTCGTGGCCGAGCAGGTCGGCCTGCTCGCGCTTCAGCGCCACCACCTCCTCCAGGCACGGCCGGAAGAGCTCCCAGTCGCGGTCCCTGCGGGCCACCTCCCACACGGCCTGGCCGCGCGACCCGGCCAGCGCGAGGCGGCGGACGAGGTCGTCCGGCAGCCGCACCGCCCGGTCGCGGTCGTGCGCGAGCACGCGCACCATCGCGGCGCGGGGCACGTCGAGGTCGGCGCCGCGGGCCTCGTCGAGCAGCTCGCCCAGGCGGGGGTCGGTCAGCTGCCGGTGCCGGATCACGCGCAGGGTGGCGACCGCCCGCGCCCGGCCCTCGGCGCCCTTGGGCGGCATCAGCACCTGCTGATCCCACGAGAGCAGCGCGCTCATCCGGCCGAGGTCGGCGAGCTGATGCATGTACCGGTCGAGCTCGGGCCAGGCGTCCATGCGCCGGGACTCTAGTGCTCCGCCTAGGCGGTCAGGTTCTCGGCCACCGGCGCCGTCTCGGCGCGGCGGCCGTCCCTGCGGGCGACGGCGGCGCCGACGAAGTCGCGGAACAGCGGCTGCGGGCGGTTGGGCCGGGACTTGAACTCCGGATGGAACTGGCTCGCGCAGAACCACGGGTGGTCCGGCAGCTCGACGATCTCGACCAGGCGCTCGTCGGGCGACGTGCCCGAGACGACCAGGCCGTGGGCGACCAGCTGCGGGCGCAGGGTGTTGTTCACCTCGTAGCGGTGCCGGTGGCGCTCGTACACGACCGGCTCGCCGTAGGCCTGCTCGGCCAGCGTCCCCTCCATCACCTTCACCGGGTCCGAGCCCAGGCGCATCGTCCCGCCCATGTCCTCCACCTGCTTCTGCTCGGGCAGGAGATCGATGACCGGGTAGGGCGTGTCGGGCTCGAACTCGCTCGAGTTCGCCCCCTCGAGGCCGACCACGTGGCGCGCGAACTCCACCACGGCGACCTGCATCCCGAGGCAGACGCCCAGGTAGGGCACGGACTGCTCGCGGGCGAACCGGGCGGCGGCGATCTTGCCCTCGATCCCGCGGATGCCGAACCCGCCCGGGATCAGGATGCCGTCCACCTGCGCCAGCCGGCGCTCGGCCTCGGCCCAGGACAGCGTCTCGGCGTCGACCCAGACGATCTCGAGCTTCGTGCCGTGGTGGATCGCGGAGTGGCGCAGGGCCTCGACGACCGACAGGTAGGCGTCCTGGAGCTGGACGTACTTGCCCACGAGCGCGATGCGCACGGCCCCCTCGGCGGCGCGGATGCGGTCGACCATTGCCTCCCACTCGCGCATGTCCGCCGGGCCGGTCACGAGCCGGAGCCGCTCGCAGGCGAGCCGGTCGAGGCCCTCGGCCTGCATCGTCAGCGGGATGGCGTAGATCTCGTCGGCGTCCGGCGCCGAGATCACCGCGTCGACGGACACGTCGGCGAAGAGGGCGATCTTCTCGCGCATGTCGCGGGAGAGCGTCCCCCGCGAACGGCACACGACCACGTCCGGCGCGATACCGATGCGGCGCAGCTCCTGCACGGAGTGCTGGGTCGGCTTCGTCTTCAGCTCGCCGGCGACGTCGATGAACGGCACCAGCGTGCAGTGGATGTACATGACGTTGTCGCGGCCGACCTGGTTGCGGAACTGGCGGATGGCCTCGAGGAACGGCAGGCTCTCGATGTCGCCCACGGTGCCGCCGATCTCGGTGATGACCACGTCGACGTCGTGCGACTGGCCGGCCAGCTGCACGCGGCGCTTGATCTCGTCGGTGACGTGCGGGATGACCTGCACGGTCTCCCCCAGGTACTCGCCCTTGCGCTCGCGGCGGATGATCCGGTCGTAGACCGAGCCGGTGGTGTGGTTCGAGTTGCGGGAAAGGAACTCGTCGACGAAGCGCTCGTAGTGGCCGAGGTCGAGATCGGTCTCGGCCCCGTCCTCGGTGACGAACACCTCGCCGTGCTGGAACGGGCTCATCGTGCCCGGATCGACGTTGATGTAGGGGTCGAACTTCTGCAGCGACACCCGCAGCCCGCGCGACTTCAGGAGCCGCCCGAGCGACGCCGCGGTGATCCCCTTGCCGAGCGACGAGACGACGCCCCCCGTCACGAACACGTACTTGACCTGCCTGCTGCTCACGCCTTCGCCGCCTTTCGCCGCAGTGACCGCATACGGGAAATGGATCATACGCGACGGCCGCGACAGACCCCGGGCCGCCGCGGGGCCGATCAGGCGACGGCGCGGCAGGCCGCGGCGCAGCGACGGCACGCCTTGGCGCATGCCTCCATGCCCTCGCCGACCCGTTCGCAGGAGGCCGCGCAGCGCTCGCAGACGTCGGCGCAGAGCGCGGCGACCTGGTGGGCGAAGTCGGAGCTCCGCAGCATCATGTCGCGGGTCGTGTCGCACATCTCGGCGCAGTCGAGCATGAGCCGGGCGTGCAGCAGGTGGGCCGACTCACCGCGCCGCTGGAGGCCGTAGGACAGGGCCTCGACGCACGCCTGGTGACAGTCGGTGGCCGCCGCGATCGCCACGCCGAAGCGCTCTCCCGCCCGTGTGGCCGTCAGGTGCTCGCTCATGGCTCCCCTTGCTCGAGTGGTGCCGGGCCGCTCTCGGGCATGATATGCCCCCGCATGGATCCGCTTCCGCTGACAACCGCGCGGCTGACCATCCGCCGCCTGCACGACGACGACGCCGACGCGCTGTATCGCATCTACGGCGACCCCGAGGCGATGCGCTACGTCGGCAGCACCGGCGAGGCCCGCAGCCGCGAGGAGACCGGCCGGAACCTGGCCCGGTTCATCGCCGACCGGGAGAAGCACGGATTCGGCCTGTGGGCGGTGACGCTGCGCGACTCGGGCCAGATGATCGGCATGTGCGGGCTGATCCCCGTCGAGGGCACCGGCCCGGACGTCGAGGTCGTCTACGTGCTCGAGCGGCGCTTCTGGGGCAGGGGGTATGCGACCGAGATGGCACGGGCCTGCCTCGAGGCCGGCTTCGGGCCGTTCGGGCTCGAACGAATCATCGCCCTCGCCTACCCGCAGAACGGCCCGTCGATCCGGGTGATGGAGAAGGCGGGCATGCACCCGGCCGGGACGATGCGCGCCCACGGCCACGAGCTCGTCTGCTACGAGGCCTTCGCGGACGGCGGCGGGTCGGGCAGCCAACCCCCGCGATAGCGGACCGGCCGCCGGCGGACGAAACGGGCGTAGGCGACGTCCACGTCGGTCGTCTCGCGCTCGACGCCCGCGCCGTGGCGGATCGCCGTCGGGTCGACGGTGTAGCCGCCCCACTCCGGCCCGGTGCTCCGGTCGCGCGCACCGACCGCGAGCACGACGCAGGGCCCTCCGCCGGCGCCGACGATCGTGTGCCTCGCGCCGGCCGGGCAGTGCACGAAGTCCCACGCCCGGAGCGAACGCTCCTCGCCCTCGATCACGAGCACCGGCTCGCCGGACAGGACGAGGAAGTCCTCTTGATCGGCTTCCCAGTGGTACATCGACATCGGCTCGCCCGGGCCGAGGACCTGGATGTTGATCCCGAGCTGGCTGAACTCCGGCTCGCCCTCGAAGTCGCAGAGGACTCCGCGGCCGGGTCGCTCGTGCCAGCGGGCGTCGCAAGCATTTACGACGAACCAGCCCTCCCCCTGCTGGACGAGGCCCTGTCCGGTGTCCTCGAGGCGGGCGGCGTCCATCAGCCCCGCAGCGCCTCGGCGTGGCGGCGGGCGGCCTCGTCGCCCTCCTCGCCGCCGAGCATCCGCGCCAGCTCGTCGACGAGCTCGGCGCCGTCGAGGCGCACGATGGCCGTCGACGTGGGGTCGCCCGAGACCTTCTCGACGCGGAAGTGGGCGTCCGCGACACCGGCGATCTGGGGCAGGTGCGTGATCACGAGCACCTGGGCGCCGCCGGCCACCTGCTGGAGCTTGCCCGCGACGGCCCGGGCGGTGCGCCCGCCGATGCCGGCGTCGACCTCGTCGAGCAGCAGCACGCCCGGACCGGAGTGCGATCGGGCCGCCACCCGGATGGCGAGCGCGATCCGCGAGAGCTCGCCGCCGGACGCGGTGTCGGCCACCGGACCGGCCGGCAGGCCGGGGTTGGCCGCGAGCTCGAGCACGACCCGGTCGGCGCCGCGCGGGCCGACGTCGACCGGCTCCAGCCGGACGCCGAAGCGGGCGTCTGCCATGCCGAGATCGGCCAGCTCGGACTCGACCGCGCGGGCGAACGTCCCGGCCGCCTCGGCCCGCGCCCTGGTGAGCTTCGCCGCGCACGCCCGGGCCCGCTCGGACGCGGCCTCGGCCGCCGTGGCGAGCCGCTCCAGCTCGGCCTCGGACCCGTCCAGCCGCTCGAGCGCCGTGCGGGCGTCCGCCGCCATCGCCAGCACGCGGTCGAGCGGCGCCGCGTAGCGCCGCTCGAGCTGGGCGAACGTCTCCAGGCGGGCCTCGACGTGCTCGAGCCGGCCCGGGTCGGCCTCCACGCCGTCCACGAAGCCGCGCAGGTCGACGGCCGCCTCCTGCAGGCGGGCGGCGGCGTCGCCCAGGTCGGCCGCGGTCGCGGCGAGCGCCGGCTCGTACTCCCCGGCGGGTGCGACGACCTCGGCCGCCCGCGCGGCCAGCGCCTGGGCGCCCTCGCCCTCGGCCGGGCTCAGCAGCTCGGCGGCCGCCGCGGCCGCCGCCACCAGCTCGTCGAGGTGGCGCAGGCGCACGCTCTCGGCCCTCAGCGCGTCGGGCTCGCCCGGCTCGACGGCGGCGGCGCCGGCGCGCTCCACGAGATCCTCCAGGTCGAGCCGGTGGCGGGCCGACTCGGCCGCGTCGGCCCGGGCCGCCTCCAGGGCGGCCTCGGCCGATCGGCGGTCGCGCCACGCCCCGGCCATCGCCGCCACGAGCGCGTCGGTGCCGGCGTAGCCGTCGAGCAGCTCGAGCTGCCGGGAAGGCTGGGCCAGGCGGCGGGCCTCGTGCTGGGACGACACCTCGAGCAGGCGCTCGCCGAGCGCCTCGAGGTCGCTGCGCGCGCACGTCCGCCCCCAGACCAGGGCCCGGCTGCGGCCGCTCGCGAGCAGCCGCCTGGCGACGACGAGCGTGTCCTCGCCCGCGGGCCGCAGGCCGGCGACCGCTTCGAGCTCCGGCGCATCGAAGAAGCCGCCGGGCAGCTCGAACTCGGCCTCCACGTAGGCCTCCTGGCCGTGCGGCCCGACCAGCCCCGGGGCGGTCTGCGCTCCCGCCAGCAGCCCGATGGCCTCGGCGAGCATCGTCTTGCCCGCGCCGGTCTCGCCGGTGAGCACGTTCAGGCCGGCGGCGGGCTCGAGGTCGGCCCGCTCGATCAGCGCGAGGTTCTCGATGTGGAGCCGGAGCAGCATCGTCATCACAGTATGGGCCCGGCCGCGGACGGCCTCGCGCCGCGCTCAGTGGCTGAAGGTCTCCAGATACCGCCGGAAGAACGACGTCCCGCTGACGCGGGCCAGCGTGGCGGAATCGTCGGCCTGGCGCACGTCGAGGTGGCCGCCGGGCTCGATGCGCGCGGCCGTGTGGCCGTCGACGATCACCTGCACCGGCACGTCGATCGAGCGGTTGCGCAGGCGCACGTGATGCGAGCGGCCGAGCACCATCGAGCGGGCGTGGAGCGAGTGCGGCGAGACGAACGTGACCACGAACCCGTCCGTCCCCCACGCCAGCACGGGCCCGCCCGCGGAGAGGTTGTAGGCGGTGGAGCCGGTCGGCGAGGCGACGATCACGCCGTCGCATCCGAGCTCGCCCAGCGACTGCCCGTCGACGCTCCACTCGATCACCGCCATGCGCCCCTGGGCGGCGCTCGCCAGCACGACGTCGTTGATCCCGGTCACGTGCTCGCCGGCCGTCGTCGCGGTGATCGTGGGCAGGTCGATCACGTCGAACCCGCCCGCGAACGCCCGCTCGAGCCCCTCCTCGAGGTCGGCCGCCTCGATGCTCGTGAGGAAGCCGACCCGGCCGAAGTTCACGCCGAGCGCCGGGATGCCGGTGCCCAGATAGCGCTGGAGCGCGCGCAGCATCGTGCCGTCGCCGCCCAGCACCACGGCCAGGTCGGGGGCCGGCTCGCCCTCGTCGCCGAGCTCGACGCCGCACGCGGCGGCGACGCGCCGCAGCCGCTCCGGCGCGTCGGCGATCGCGTCGGGCTTGCCGTGCATCATCACGGCGACGCGCGCCACTCCCGTGCGCTCAGACACTGGCGACGGCGTCCGCGATGGCTCGTTCCACATCGGGCTCACGCTCCTGGGCCGCCGGGTGCCCGGCCGCGGCGAGATCGACGACGTACTCCCGGTTCCCCGCGGGGCCGGGGACACAAGAATCGCACACGCCGAGGACGTTCGCCCCCGAGCGGGTGACGAAGTCGCTGAAATCCTGCAACACCCGCCGCCGCACCTCCGGGTCGCGGACGACGCCGCGGCGGGCCTCGCCCTTGCCGGCCTCGAACTGCGGCTTCACGAGGACGAGGGCGCGCCAGACCGGGTCGGCGCAGGCCAGCACGGGCGGAAGCACGAGCCGCAGCGAGATGAACGAGACGTCGGCGGTCACGAGCTCCGGCCGGTAGGGCAGCGCATCCGGCGCGAGATGGCGGGCGTTCACGCCCTCCATCACCGTCACCCGCGCGTCGGCGCGGAGGCGCTCGTGCAGCTGGTTCTTCCCCACGTCCACGCAGACGACGTGGGCCGCGCCGTGCTGGAGCAGGCAGTCGGTGAACCCGCCCGTCGAGCTGCCGACGTCGAGGCAGCGCGTCCCGGCGACGTCGACCGCGAAGGTCGCG
Organism: uncultured Actinomycetes bacterium; assembly: GCA_963731515.1. GTDB lineage: Bacteria > Actinomycetota > Thermoleophilia > Gaiellales > JAICJC01 > JAICJC01. Next base: position 786,441 of record CAVSVU010000017.1, read on the forward strand.
CAGCGCCGTCTCGAGCTTCTCGCCGCCCCGCGAGACGTACCGCGGCGGCGCGACCAGCTCGATGCGGGAGGCCGGGCCGACGGGCGCCCCGGCCTTCGTCACCACCGCGCCCTCGACGATCACCCGGCCGGCCATGATCAGCGCCTGCGCGCGGCTGCGCGACTCGGCGATCCCGCGCTCCGCCATGAGCACGTCGAGGCGGGTCGAGCCGCTCACGCGCGGTCGCCGAACCGGAACAGGAGCAGCTCGCCGACCCGCATGCCCCGGCGCTCGTAGAAGGCGCGGGCGCGGTCGTTCCCGGCCATGACGGCGATCTCCAGGTCGTGCACGCCGCGGCGTTCGAGCTCGGCGTCGACGGCATCCATGAGCGCCGTCCCGAGGCCGCCGCCGCGGCTCTGCGGCGCGACCGAGAGGGTCACGAGCTCGGCCATCCTGGGGCCGTAGGGCCAGGTGTCGTCATCGCCGTCGCGGATCTCGACGAACGCGTAGCCGACCGGCCGGCCGCCGTCCCTCGCGACGAGGGCGAACGCCTCGCCGCCCGCCAGCAGGCGGCCGTACCAGGCCCGCCGCCGCTCCCACGAGAGGTCGTCGTCGGCCAGCACCGGCAGCTCGGAGACGTCGCGGTGGTGGCGGTGCAGCGACCGCCAAAGCGGCTCCAGGTCGGCCAGCTGCGCGGGGTCGAGCGGCGTGATCTCGGGGGCGGCCATGCGCCCTCAGACTACTCTGGCGAGGGTCCGCCCTCGTCGGACTCGAGATCCTCCCCGGCCTGCTCGAGCACGTCGACGGCCTCGTGCACGAGCACGGTCAGCTGCTCGAGCAGCGCCGTCGCCTCGTCGGCGTCGACGTCGCCCGCCTCGAGGCGTGCGCCGAGGGCCTCCAGGTCGGCGGCCAGCCGTTCCAGGCGCGGCGTGTCTACTTCCCCACCCCCTGTTCGCGCGCCACGCGGCCCAGGATCCCGTTCACGAGCGCGCCGGCCTCCGGGGAGGCGTAGCGCTTCGCAAGCGTGACCGCCTCGTCGATCGCGACGCCCGCGGGCACCTCTCCGGCGGAGAGCTCCCACACCGCCAGCCGCAGGATGCTGCGCTCGAGCACCGCCATCCGCTCGGCCGTCCACTCGAGGGCCGCGGCGTCGATCACCCCGTCGAGCCGCTCCCGCTCGGCCCAGGCCCCCTCGGCCGCGCTCCGGGCGAAGGTGCCCGGCGGCGTGCCGTTGTCGCGCTCGTAGGCCTCGTAGAGCGGCGGGAACTCCGCGCCGGTCAGGTCGCGCTGGTAGAGCAGGAACGCGGCCGCGCGCCGCTGGGTGCGCCGGCTCTCGGTCACCGCTCGCTCCCGCTGCGGTCGATCCCCGTGACCGTGACGTCGACGACCCGCACGTCCAGCCCCGTCATGACGCCGACGTGCTCGGCCACGGCGTCGCGCACCGATTCGGCCAGCTTCGGGAGCACGCGACCGTAGGCCGCGCACACCTCGACGTCGAAGGCGATCCCGCCGCCCTTCACCGTCCAGCCGACCGGGCCACGGCGGCCCGGGATCACCCGCGAGACGCGGCCGGGCAGGTCGAGGCGGGCCCCGGGGACGCCCGCCACCGCGCCGCGGACCATCGAGACGATCGCCTCGTCGGCCACGGTCGCGCCGCCCAGGCGCACGCTCACGCTGCCACCCCCTCGCCCAGCGACGGCAGGGAGTCGCGGGCATCGTCCAGGTATGCGGTCGTGTAGCGCCCGGACACGAAGCGGGGCTCGCTCACGACCTCCAGGAACAGCTCGCGCGTCGTCGTCACGCCCTCGATGCCGAGCTCGCCCAGGGCCCGCCGCGCCCGGGCCAGGGCCTCGGCCCGGTCGGCGCCCCACACGATCAGCTTGGCGAGCAGCGAGTCGTAGAACGGCGGCACCTTGTAGCCCGTGTAGGCGTGGGTGTCCAGGCGCACGCCCGGCCCGAGCGGCGGCGAGAGCGTGGTGACCGTCCCCGCCGCCGGGCGGAAGTCCCGGCTCGGGTCCTCGCAGTTGATCCGGAACTCGATCGCGTGGCCGCGCAGCGGAGCGAGGCCGGTCGCCGGAAGCGACCCGCCGCCGGCGAGGCGCAGCTGCTGGCAGGCCAGGTCGATGCCGGTCACGAGCTCGGAGACGGGGTGCTCGACCTGGAGGCGCGTGTTCATCTCGATGAAGTAGAAGCGGCCGTCGGCGTCGAGCAGGAACTCGACCGTCCCGGCGTTGCGGTAGCCGCAGCCGGTGCAAGCGAGGGTCGCGGCGTCCGCCATCTGCGCCCGGGTCGCGGCGTCGAGCGCCGGCGAGGGCCCCTCCTCGATCAGCTTCTGGTGGCGGCGCTGCACCGAGCAGTCGCGCTCGCCCAGGACGAGCACGCCGCCCTCGCCGTCCGCCAGCACCTGCATCTCGACGTGGCGGGGGTTCACGACGGCCTTCTCCAGGTACATGCCCCCGTCACCGAACGAGGCCAGCGCCTCGGACGACGCGAGCCCGTAGGCGTCCTCGATGTCGGCCGGGTCATCGACGAGTCGCATACCCCGCCCGCCGCCGCCGGCGACCGCCTTGAGCAGCACGGGGTAGCCGAGCTCCGAGGCGATGGTGCGGGCATGGTCGGCACCGTGCAGGCGGTCGGCCGATCCGGGCACGAGCGGCACGCCCGCGGCCTGCATCGCCGTCCGGGCGCGGCTCTTGTCCCCCATGACCTCCATCGACTCCGCCGGCGGGCCGACGAAGACGAGGTCGTTGTCGGTGCACGCGCGCACGAACGCCGCGCTCTCGGCCAGGAAGCCCCAGCCCGGGTGGACGGCGTCGCAGCCGGTCGTCTCGGCGGCGGCGACCAGGTTGGCGACATGCAGGTAGCTCTCGGCGGGCTGGTGCGGCCCCACGCACACGGCCCGGTCGGCCAGGCGCACCCACAGGCCCTCCCGGTCGGCGGTGGAGTAGACGGCGACCGCCTCGATGCCGAGGTCGTGGCATGCGCGCACGATCCGCACCGCGGCCTCGCCCCGGTTCGCGATCAGGACGCGCTTCAGCATCGAAGCCGGATCACACCGGCTCGAGCTCGAAGAGCGGCTGCCCGTACTCGACCGGCTGGGCGTTCTCGACCAGGATGCGGCGGATGACGCCGGCGTGGTCGGACTTGTACTCGTTGAACAGCTTCATCGCCTCGAGGATGCACAGCGTCTGGCCGACCTCGACCCGGTCGCCCTCGTCGACGAACGCCGCCTGGGCGGGCGACGGCGAGCGGTAGAACGTGCCGACCATCGGCGACTCGAGCCGGATGGCCGACGACACCTCGGGCTCCGGAGCGGCCCCGTCGGCCGGGATCCCGGCGGCCGCGGGCGTGACCACGACAGGGGCGGGGCGCTCGTCCTGCTTGCGCACGGTGATCCGCAGCGGCCCGTCCTCGACGGTGAGCTCGCCGACGTCGGAGCCCTCGACGAGGCGGACGAGCTCGCGGATGCGCTCGGACTGGCTGGGGTCGATCGCATCGCCGGCCGCCGAGTCGCCGCCCCGGCCGCGCAGCCCCTCGAGCAGGCGGGCGGCGGCGTCGCCGAAGAGGGCCAGCAGCAGCAGGTCCTCCTCGCTGCCCAGGCCGCCGGCCTGCGAGCGCAGGTCGTCCATGTCGAGGTCGGGCTCCGACGGCACCTGCGTGGCGTGCGCGGCCGCCTCCGGCGCGAACGGCAGCGGCGGCTCGCCGTAGGCGCCGGAGAGGAGGGCACGCATCTCGTCGGACACCTCCACCCAGCGCCGGGCCGTGAGGACATGGGTCACGGCCTGGCCGGCCAGGATGCCGCCGATCGGCTGCGCCAGCGGCGCGGTGCCGCAGTCGGCCCGCACGGCGTTCAGCTCGGCCAGCACCTCGTCCAGGCGGTCGAGCGCGTCGGCCGACCGCAGCCGGGCGTCGATCTCGGCGACCAGCCCGACCGGCAGGCGCGTGATCGCCGTGCGCAGGATGATCCGCGGCGGCACCGGGAGCGCGGGCATCCGCGAGGTCACGTGGGCGTCGATGAACCGCGACGCCTCCCACATCCGTTCCACGTCGACGCCGTGCTCGATCTCGAGGCTCCCGAGCGACTCGCCGAGCACCTCCGCCGCCACCCGGTTCAGCAGCGACGCGACCGGATAGGCGGCCACCGCGATCGGATCGGCGCCGTGGCGGGCCGCCTCGACGGCCATCGCGAGCGCCTTCCCGCCCGTCCCCTGGCAGTAGAGGCCGGCCGGGACGCCGGCCGCCGCGGACAGCCGCTCGAGGACGGTGCCGCACGTGCCGGGATCGAGCGCGCCGGCGGAGTCGTGCAGCAGCACCCGCTCGGCGCCCAGATCGGCCAGCCGGCGGGCCTTCTCGACGACCCGCTCCAGGTTGCCCATCTGACCGGAGAAGGCAAGGCCGGCGTAGAGCCGTCCGCCCGCCTCGCGCACCGCCGCGGCCGCGGGCACCAGGTTCTCGACGTCGTTCATCGGGTCGTGCAGGCGGAAGACGTCGATCCCGCTCTCGGCCGCCGACAGGATGAAGCGGCGCACGAGGTCGTCCGACACCGGCCGCGAGCCGACCAGAAAGCGGCCGCGCACGGCGATCTGCAGCGGCGTGCGCGTGCAGCGCGCCCGCAGCGCCCGGATCCGGTCCCACGGGCTCTCGACGCCGCGGCGCACGGCCGCGTCGAAGCAGCCGCCGCCCGACACCTCGAGCCCGGCGAAGCCGGCCCCGTCGAGGATCTCGGCCACCTCGAGCACGGTCGCGGTGGAGGCGTTCCCGGCCAGCGGCTGCTGGGACAGGAGCCGGACCGTGGTGTCGACGATGCGGGTCACGCGCGGGAGATGTAGCGCGCCTCGCGCGTGTCCACCTTGATCCGCTCGCCGACGTTCACGAACATCGGCACCGCGACGACCGCGCCCGTCTCGAGCGTCGCCGGCTTGGTCACGTTGGAGACCGTGTCGCCGCGGACGCCGGGCTCGGTCTCGACCACCTCGAGCTCGACCGACGCCGGCAGCTGCAGGCTCGACGGCTTGCCGTCGACGAGCAGGAGCTGGACCGTGTCGTTCTCCTTCATGAACCGCAGCTCCTCCGTCAGGGAGTCGGCCGGGAGGTTGATCTGCTCGAAGCTCTCGGAGTCCATCAGGACGACGTCCGCGCCGTCGTTGTAGAGGTAGGTGACGTTCGAGACCTCGGTGTGGATGCGGGGCATCTTCTCGCCCGCCCGGAACGTCTTGTCGACCACGCCGCCCGACTCGAGCGCCTTCAGCTTGGTGCGCACGAACGCGCCGCCCTTGCCGGGCTTCACATGCTGGAACTCGACGATCCGGTAGACGGTGCCGTCGACCTCGATATGCATGCCGTTCTTGAACTGGTTGGTGGAGATCATGGCTCGAGGTCCTACCCGACCGTCACAAGATCCTTAGGGTACATGGTGAGTCGCTCGCCTCCGGTCGCCGTGACGATGACGAGATCCTCGATCCGGACGCCGCCGACCCCGGGCAGGTAGATGCCCGGCTCGACTGTGACGACCATCCCCGGCTCGAGGGTTGCAGTCGTCTTCGCTCCCACCCGCGGGGCCTCGTGGATCTCGAGCCCGACGCCGTGGCCGGTGGGGTGGCCGAAGCGCTCGCCGTGGCCGGCGTCCTCGATCACCGAGCGGGCCGCCAGGTCGACCGTGCTCGCGGGCACGCCCGGCCGGATCGCGTCCATCGCCGCGAGCTGCGCCTCCAGGCAGACGTCGTAGGCCCGGGCCAGCTCCGGCGGCGGCGTGCCGGTCGCGAACGTGCGGGTGCAATCGGAGCCGTAGCCGTCGAGCATGCAGCCGAGGTCGATCGTCACGAGCGTGTCCGCGCCGATGGCCACGGCCGCGGGCCTGGCGTGCGGCTGGGCGCCGCGCTCGTGCGAGGCGACGATCGTGTCGAAGGCGATGGTGTCCGCGCCGCCGGCGTGGAACAGCTCGCGCACGCGCCACGCGACCTCCTGCTCCTCGCGCCCGATCAGGCCCTCGGCGGCGATCGCCGCGTACACCGGCTCGATCAGCGCGGCCGACGCGCGGATCGCGGCGAGCTCCTCGTCGTCCTTGACCAGGCGCAGCCCCTCGATCAGCCCCGGGACGGCCGTGAGCCCGGGGTGCGCAGCCGCCAGGATCGCGTGGCGATCGACGGTGAGCAGGGCCGGCTCGAACCCGATCCGCTCGGCCCCGGCGGCCAGGTCGGCGAGGCGGTCGGCGGCGGTGTGGATCACGTCGCGCTCGGCCAGCTCGACGTCGACCCAGGCCCGCAGCGGGTCGGACGCGGTCTGGTAGCGGAAGTCGGTCAGGAGCGTCGCGGCCTCCGGCCCGATCACGACGAGGCCGTTCGAGCCGGTGAAGCCGGTCAGGTAGCGGACGTTGACGAGGCCGGTGACGACCATCGCGCCGACGCCGGCCTCCTCCATCGCCCCCCGGGCGGCGGCCAGCCTGCGGTCGTAGCTCATCGCAACGCCTCCACCAGGTGCTGCAGCGCCTCGCGATAGCCGTCCGCGCCCTTGCCGACGATGCGGTGGGAGACGACGTCCGCGATCACCGACTTCTGCCGCCACTCCTCGCGGCCCTCGATGTCGGACAGGTGCACCTCGACCACCGGCCGGGGGAAGATCTCGAGCGCGTCGCGGATCGCGTAGCTGTAGTGCGTCCAGGCTCCCGGATTCACGATCAGGGCGTCCGTGCCCGTCACCGCCTCGTGGATCATCGACACGTACTCCCCTTCGCTGTTCGTCTGCCAGCAGCGCGCGCTGGCGTGGAGCTCCTTCGCCCACCCGTACACCATGGTCTCGAGCTGGGCCAGCGTGACGGAGCCGTACACGGCCGCGTCGCGCTGCCCCAGCATGTTCAGGTTGACGCCGTTCAGGACTGCGACCTGCATGAGGCGCCAAGGGTACTTGACCCGGGGGGATCGGGCCGGTGGCGGCGACGACCTGGCGCGACGTACCGGCGGCTAACCTCTGGCGGATGCAGGCGGTCACGCCATATCTGCTGTACGAGGACGCGGCGGCTGCGCTCGAGTTCCTCTCGCGCGCGTTCGGCTTCGAGGAGATACGGCGCATGGCGACTCCGGGCGGTCGCGTCGATCACGCCGAGGTCCGACTCGGCGACGGCGAGGTGCACCTCGGCCAGCCCGAGGAGCCGACGAGCCCCAAACGCTTTGGCGGCACGGCGGTGCACCTGTACGTCTACGTCGCGGACGTTGATGCCCATTGCGATCGAGCGCGCGCGGCCGGAGCGGAGATCATCGACGAGCCGGCAGACCAGGAGTACGGCGACCGGCGCTACCACGCCCGCGATCCCGAGGGCCACTCGTGGTACTTCGCACAGCGACTTGACGCCTGACGCGCCTCATCGTTGCGGCGTCTGGAGCAAGGGGAGACCGTGACCACACTTGGGAACCGGCCGAACACCGCACTCCTCGTCGTCGACGTCCAGAACGCCGCCATGGAGCGAGCGCACGAGCGCGACGCGGTGGTCGCGAATGTCGGCAGCCTCGTCGAGAGGGCGCGGCGGGAGGGGGTGCCCGTGGTCTGGGTCCAGCACTCCGACGAGCAGCTTGCAAGGGGGAGCGACGGCTGGCAGATCGTCTCCGAGCTCGCCCCGGGCGACGCAGAGCCGCTCGTCGAGAAGAGCTACGGCGACTCCTTCGAGGACACGACCCTCGAGACCGTGCTGTCCGGCCTCGGTGTCGGGCGAGTGGTCGTCGTCGGCGCACAGACCGATTGGTGCGTCCGCTCGACGCTGCACGGCGCCCTGGCCAGGGGGTACGACGCGACCCTCGTCGGCGACGCCCACACGACCGAGGACCAGACGGCCTGGGGGGCGCCGCCGCCGGACAAGGTCATCGCGCACACGAATCTGTACTGGACATACCAGACCGCGCCCGGGCGAACCGCCGGGACGGTCGACTCCGAGGACGTCGACTTCGGCGGCCGGTCCTAGCCCGTCCCGGGGGCGTCCCCTTCCGCGGCGCGTCGCCCGGCTTGTCTTCCCGACTGGAGCTCCCAGGCGCCGATGACCGCGTCCTCGATGGCATCGGCGTTGCCGTCGAGGTCGGCGACGATCATCATGTGTTTCGCGAAGCGTCTCGGGATCGAGAATGTCTCGGGAAACGACCGGCGCAGGAAGTCTCTGGAGTCGAAGGACGCCCGAATCACGACGTGACGGTCGTCGAGCTGTCGAGCCACCAGGCGGCCGTGGTACCGCCAGTCGAGCAGGCCGTCGCGGGTACGCTCGCTGACCCCTTCGAGCCGGCGGGCGAGTCGACCCAGGTCGGCAGCCTTCATCGGGATTCATTCTCGCAAGGTGCTGCGCGAGCTGCGCCGCAGAGTCCGTACGGAGTGATCTGTAGCATCGGCCGCATGCGAATACGCCTGATCCTCCCCATTCTGGCCGCCCTCGTCCTGACGACCGCCGCCGCCCCCGCGGTGGCAGCGCCCCAGGTCGGGTCGCGGATGACCCTGGACGTGTGGCTCGAGCGCGGCGCCGGCAAGCTCTGGCTGACGAAGCGCACCGTGCCGCGCACGCCCGGCGTCGCCGCTGCCGCCGTGCGGCTGCTCTTCGCGGGACCGAACGCCGCCGAGCGGGCCGCGGGCGTGACGACGGCCGTCCCCGCCGGCAGCCGTCTGCGCGGCATCTCGATCCGCAACGGCACGGCGACGATCGACGTCAGCCGCGCCTTCGCGGCGATGGCCCCGGCCACGCGGATCCGGATGCGGCTCGCCGAGCTGACCTATACCGCCACCCAGTTCCCGACGGTGAAGCGGGTGCGGCTCGAGGTCGCCGGGACGGTCATGCACTCGATCGCGGGCGCACCGGTGCCCCAGCCGGCCGCCCGGCGCGACTTCGTGCGCCGGCTGCCCGCGATCCTCGTCTCGCGGCCCGCGATCGGCGCCCGCGTCCCCGCCACGGTGACCGTCGCCGGCACCGCCGACGTGTTCGAGGCGGCGCTGACGGTGCGGGTCGATCAACGCGAACGGCCGTCTGCTGGCCCGGCGCCACATCCTGGCGTCGTGCGGCACCGGCTGTCGCGGCCGCTACTCGGTGGCGATCCCGTACACGGTGGTCCGCTCCCAGCCCGGCACCATCGTCATCTTCGACTCGGGCGGCGGCTCCGTCGCCCACCCGCACGTCGTCCGCGTGCCGGTGCGCCTGAGCGCCTCGTAGTCAGCCGCGGTGCGCGACCGCCCGGGCGACGGCCGTCTCGACGAGGTCGTCGCCCGGGTCGCGGTCCCAGACCGGGCTCCCGACCTCGGACAGGAGCGCGAAGCGGACGCGGCCGCCGCGGGCCTTCTTGTCGTGCGACATCGCATCGATGATCGCCGCCGGGCTGACGTTGCGGGCGACGACCGGCAGCTCGTGCCGGCGCAGGAGGTCGCGCACCTCCTCCTCGACGGCGGGATCGAGCCCCTCGGTCTGGGCCGAGAGCCACAGCGCCGAGAGCAGGCCGATGCCGACCGCCTCGCCGTGCGCGAACGCCTTGTAGTCGGTGGCGACCTCGATGGCATGGCCGATGGAGTGGCCCAGGTTGAGGACGGCCCGGCGGCCCCGCTCGGTCGGGTCGCCGGCGACGACCCGCACCTTGTAGGCGGCGCAGCGGCGGATCAGCTCCAGGCGCTGCTCCGGGCTGCCCCGGCCCGGCTCCCACTCCCGCACCATGTCCCACAGCCGGCCGCCGGCCAGGAGGGCGGTCTTGATCACCTCGGCGAACCCGCACGCCCACTCCCGGACGGGCAGCGTCTCGAGCACGCCCGGGTCGGACACGACCCACTCCGGCAGGTGGAACGCGCCGACCGCGTTCTTCGCCGCGGGCAGATCGATGCCGGTCTTCCCGCCCATCGCCGCGTCGACCATCCCGACGAGCGACGTCGGTACCGCGATCCAGGGGATGCCGCGGAGATAGCTCGCGGCGACGAACCCGGCCACGTCGGTCGCGGCGCCGCCGCCGAGCCCGACGACGACGTCGCCGCGCTCGAGCCCCAGCTCGGCCAGGCGCGTCCACGCCTGGCGGGCCACGGCCACCGTCTTCGCCGCCTCGCCCGCGGGCAGCCGCACCGTCACGAACGGGTCGAACGGGGCGCCGACCAGGCGCAGCACCGCGCGGTCGGCGACGAGGGCCGCCCGGCGGGCGCCGATCAGGCGCGGCAGCTCGGCCAGCGCTCCCGGGCGTGCGATCGGCGCGAGCAGGGCCTCGTCGCCGTGGATCTCCTCCGCGTCGACGAGCGCGTCGGCGGCCGCGTGGTACAGCCCGCGCCGCTGCTCGTAGAGCTCGGCGAACCCGCGCGCCTCGGCGGCCAGCGGCCGGTCGCCCGCGCCGGCCTCGATCCGGCGCCACGCCGTCTGCGGCGAGACGTCGAGCAGGACGGTGAACGACCCGTCCCGCAGCCGCTCGCGGATGAGCGGCGAGGTGACCGCGCCGCCCCCGAGCGCCACCACGACGCCGGTCTGGTGCAGGAGCCGCATGCACACGCGCTCCTCGAGCGCCCGGAACGCCGGCTCGCCGTCGGTCGCGAAGATCTCCTTGATCGGCCGGCCCGCCTCGCGCTCGATCTCGGCGTCGGCGTCGACCGGCCGCCAGCCCAGCTTCCCGGCGATCACGCCCGCGGCGGAGCTCTTCCCCGAGCCCATGAAGCCGATCAGGGCCAGGTTGCGGTAGGGCCCGGGGATCACGCCCGGGAGATGCGCTCGAGGTAGGCGGCGTGGGCGGCCACGAAGTCGCCCACCGCGTCCCCGCCGAACTTCTCCACCGCGGCGCGGGCGAGCTCCCAGGCGACCGCCGCCTCGGCGACCACCGCGGCCGCCGGCAGGACGGTCACGTCGCTGCGCTCGACGTGGGCCTGGCGCGGCTCGTGCGAGCCGAGCTCGACGCTCTTGAGCGGCCGCATCAGCGTCGGCAGCGGCTTCCAGATCGTGCGCACGACCAGGTCGGCGCCGTTCGTCATCCCGCCTTCGAGCCCGCCGGCGGCGTCGGTCTGGCGGTGGTAGCCGCGCTCGTCCGAGTGGAAGATCTCGTCGTGCACCCGCGATCCGCGCCGGGTCGAGCTCACGAGCGCGTCGCCGATCTCGACCCCCTTCGCCGACTGGATCGAGAGCATCGCCGCCGCCAGCCGCCCGTCGAGGCGGGCTCCGGCCGAGACGTGGGAGCCGAGGCCGGGCGGCACGCCGAACGCGCGCACCTCGGTGACGCCGCCGAGGGTGTCGCGCTCGCGCTTGGCCTGCTCGATCTCGGCGACCATGGCCGCCTCCGCGGCCGGGTCGAGGCAGCGCACCTCCGAGGCCTCGGCACGGTCGAAGTCGCGCTCCTGCAGCCACGCCGGCGGGGTCGCCCGCACGGTGCCGATCTGGAGCACCTGCGAGCGCACCGAGATCCCGATCGTGCTGATGAGCGCCTTCGCCACCGCGCCTGCGGCCACCCGCCCGGCGGTCTCGCGCGCGCTGGCGCGCTCCAGCACGTTGCGGACGTCGTCGTGGCCGTACTTGAGCACGCCGGCGAGGTCGGCGTGGCCCGGCCGCGGCAGCGTCACCGGCTGGCCGCGCCAGCCGTAGCCCTCGAGCTCGGCCTCGTCCACCGGCCAGGCGCTCATCGGCGCCGTCCAGTTCTTGTGGTCGCGGTTCTCGATGAAGAACGCGAGCGGGCTCCCCAGCGTGCGGCCGTGGCGCAGTCCGCCGCGTGGCTCGACGTCGTCCTGCTCGAGCTTCTGCCGGGGGCTGCGGCCGTAGCCGGCCTGGCGGCGGGCGAGATCGGCCCGGATCAGCTCGTGGTCGAGCTCGAGCCCCGCGGGGAGCCCGGAGACGACGACGGTGAGCCCGGGGCCGTGCGACTCCCCGGCGGTGACGTACGTGAGCTCCATGCGGCCATGGAGCCTACCGGGAGGCCGAGGCTATGACGTCTGGCTGACGCGCGCGAGGCCGGCCGAGTAGGCGACCAGGTAGAGCGGCATCCAGGCGGCGCAGAGCAGGAGCTCGAGGGCGGGGTCGCCGAACGCCATCATCAGCGAGTAGACCACGGCGGCGCCGAGGAGGCCCAGGAAGAGGACGACCCCGGTGCGGCGCAGGATCATGTGCCGACGTACCACGCGTTCCAGAGCTCCGGCCCGTAGAGGAGCGCGACCATTGCGCCCGCGGCCAGGAACGGCCCGAACGGGAACGACACCTTGCGGCCGCGCGGGCCCTTCAGGACGAGCACGGCCAGCGACGGCAGCAGCGAGATCGTGAAGGCCGCGAACAGCGCGACCCCGGCGTAGCGTCCGAGCGCGAGCCCGATCATGAGTGTCATCTTCACGTCGCCGAGGCCCATCCCTGCCGGATAGATCATCCAGGCGGCGCCGAGGAAGAGCGAGGCGACCAGTCCGCCGATCAGGAGCTCGGCCCAGCGGTCGGGCTGCGCGGCGACGGCGGTGAGATAGACGATGACGGCGCCGGGCACGTTGATCGCGTTCGGGATGATGCGGTGGCGCAGGTCGATCACGGAGGCGGGGACGATCAGCGCGGTCAGGAGCAGCGCCGGCGCGAGCCGGGCGTGGAAGCCGATGCGCACCGTCACGGCGGCGAACAGGAACGCGGTCACCCCGGCGACGATCCAGCGGCGGCGCGACGAGGGCGCGGTGCCCTCCCCGCGGGGGAAGCGCTGGATCAGCCACTCGATCGGCCAGCCGAGCGCGAACCCGGCGCCGGCGAGGGGAAGGACGGTCTCCATGGGGCCGTTATCGGCGCGAAGGCCGCCGGACTGTAGGCTCCGCCGGATGCCCGACGTCGTCGTGATCGGGGGAGGGGTCGTCGGGACGATGGCCGCCTGGGAGCTCGCGGAGGCCGGCGCCGAGGTGACGCTGCTCGAGCGGGGCGCGCTCGCCTCCGGGGCGACGTCGCGGAGCCAGGGGCTCGTCCTGCCGCCCGACCACGCCGAGCTCGTGCCCCTGTGGCGGGAGAGCATCGCGATGTACACGCGCCTCCACGACGCCGGCGCGGACTTCTGCTTCGACCGCGAGACGCCGATCGGGACGCTGCTCCTGGCCCGGCACGCGGGCCAGCTCCCGGGCCTCGCAGCCGCGCCGGTGGCGGGCGAGATGCTCGACGGCGCCGGCGTCGCGGCGGCCGAGCCGGCCCTGACGGGCGGGATGGCGGGCGGTCTCCTGGTCGCCGAGGGCCGGCGCACCGATCCCGGCGCCCTCGCGGCTGCGGCGGCGGAGGCGGCGACGGCGGCCGGCGCGGACGTCCGCACCCACGTCGAGGTGAAGCGCCTCGGCGGGGGCGGCGTCGTGACCGACGCCGGGCGCATCCCCGCGGGCCAGGTGCTGATCGCGGCGGGCGCGTGGACGCGGCGGCTGGCGCACGCCCTCGGGGTCGACGTCCCCATCCGGCCCGTGCGGGGCTGGCTGGCGCTGCTCGCGCCGGGGCCGCCCATCCTGCGCCACGCGATCCACGAGGCCGCCTACGAGCCGGCCCCCGATCCCGCGCCCGCGTTCCCGGTCAGCCTCGGCCGGCTGGCCGAGGGGTCGCTGGCGCGCGACGGCGCCGACGCCGCCCACGCGCTCGGCATCCACCAGAACGCCGACGGGTCGGTGCTCGTCGGGGCGTCGCGGTCGGCCGCGCTGCACGAGGGGCCGGAGAGCCCCGACGCGCTGCGCGAGAACGCCGCCCACGCCTGCGAGCTCATCCCCGGCCTGGCCGGACGCGAGGTGACTGCGGCGTGGACCGGGCAGCGCCCGTTCTCCGAGGACGGCCTGCCCTACATCGGCCGGCTGGACGAGCGCACCGTGGTGTGCGCCGGCCACGGCAGCGAGGGCATCCTCACGGGCGGCGGCTCCGCCCGGCTCGCGGCCGATCTCGTGCTCGGCCGGCCGCCGTTCACCGATCCGGCGGCGTTCGACCCCACGCGGCGGCGCGCATGACCTCGACCGGCGCGGCGACGCCGGTGAGCAGCTCGAACGCGGCGATGCCCTGGCCGACGAGGACGTCGAGGCCGTCGACGGCGCGGGCGCCGCGAGCCGTCGCCGCCTCGACGAGCGGCGTCGGCGTCCCGTCGCCGCGGTAGGCCAGATCGCAGACGATCGTGGCCGGCGTGATGAGCCCGGTGCCTGGCACCGCATCCGCGGTGCCAGGCACCTGTCCGAGCGGGGTGGCGTTCACGATCAGGCGGGCGCCGGCCTGCGGCGGCCACGGCTCGCACGGCGACGCCAAGTCCGGCGGCGGCGTCGGGGCGGCGGGCGCTCACGGCGACGCGCCAGCCGGCGTCGGCGAGCGCCGCCACCGCCGCCCGGGCGGCGCCCCCGGCGCCGAGCACGAGCGCGTCTGCCGGCTCGGCGTCGCCGAGCGCCCACAGCAGCCCGGCGCCGTCGGTCGTCTCGCCGCCGCAGACGGCCGTCGCGCACGAGGACGGTGTTCACCGACCCGGCCCGGCGGGCCTCGGCGGAGAGCTCGTCGCAGAGCTCGAGCACGGCCTGCTTGTGGGGGATCGTCACGTTCACGCCCGCAAAGCCGGCCGCGTCGAGCCCGGCGGTGAATGCGGCCAGGCCGGACGGCTCGACGTCGATCGCCGTGTACTCCCAGTCCAGGCCGAGGGCGCGGTAGGCGGCCGTGTGCATCGCCGGCGAGCGCGAGTGCGCCACCGGATGCCCGATCACGGCCGCCCGGCGGCGGCCCGGCTCAGCCGCCATGCGCCAGGAACTTCTGGTAGCTCGACGTGAAGTACTGGGCGGCCTTGCCCGGGATCGCGACGTAGTACAGGTAGCCGGCGTGGGCGGGATGCGCCGCAGCCTGGAGCGCCGCCAGGCCGGGGTTGCTGATCGGCGTCGGCGGCAGGCCGTGGTGGATGCGGGTGTTGTACGGCTCGGGGTCGTCCAGGTCGGACTGGTGGATCGTCGCCGTCCACGAGCCCAGGTGGTAGAGGATGGTGGCGTCGATGCCGAGCTGCATCCCCCGGTGGAGGCGGTTGTAGATGACCGCCGCGACCTTGGCCCGGTCGCCCGGCACCCGCGCCTCGCGCTCGATCATCGAGGCGATCGTGAGCACGTCGTACGGCGTCAGGTTCTTCGACCGGGCGTAGCGCATGTCGACGTGCGAGAACTCGTCGCGGAACGCGGCCAGCTGCTGCGAGACGAGCGCCGCCGCCGACTCGTGCGGGCGGATCTCGTACGTGGCCGGGAACATGAAGCCCTCCATGTTCACGTGGTGGCCGAAGCCCGGCGGCGGCACGGCCGCGCGCACCGCCTTCGCGTAGGCGGACCTGCTGATCCCGAGGTGCGAGACGGCGTCCTCGATCTGGGTCAGGCGGTAGCCCTCGGGGATGACGAGCCGGGCGTAGCCGGCCCCCGGCCCGGCGTCCAGCTTGGCGATGATCGTGTCGTACCCGGTGCCGGCCCGGAAGTTGTACGTGCCGGCCTTGAAGCCCGACCCCTCGGCCTGGGCCTTCACGTAGTCGCCGAAGCGGCCGGCGTCGTCGATGATCCCTCTGTCCTGGAGCACCCCCGCGATCGCGGAGGCGTCGTCGCCGGTCGGGATCACCACGGTGATCGCCGGCCCGTGGGGGTCGGCCGCCGGCGCCGTGGCCGGGCTGCTCGACGTGTCCAGCAGCCATCCCCCGGCCTTCACGAGCCCGGCCACGGTCGCGACCAGGATGACGATCAGGATCAGCCGGCGAGCCTGCGTAGATACCCCTCGAGAAGGTGGGCGGCCGCCACGGCGTCGTCCTTCCGGCGCGTCCCAGTCGGGCGCCGTTCGGCCATCGTCGTCGTGAACCGCTCGTCGTACGTCTCGATCGGTATCGGACATCGAGCCTCCAGCTCGTGGATGAAGTCGAGCGTCTCCGCGGCCTGGCGGCCGTGCTCCCCCCTGAGCGTCAGCGGCATCCCGACCACGATCCGGTCGGGCTGGAGCTCCGCGATCCGCTCGAGCATGCTTCCCATTCCCTGCTCGGAGCGGACCCCCTCCACGACCGTCACCGGCCGGGCCAGCACGCCCGTCTCGTCGCTCACCGCGATGCCTGTGCGCGCGCGGCCGTAGTCGACCGCGAGCACCCTCATCCGGGCGATCCCTGGAGCTGCTCGCGGATCCGGTCGGCGGCCGCCTTGACCGCGGCCCCGAGCTGGGAGGCGTCCGAGCCGCCGGCGCGGGCGAGGGCCGCCCGGCCGCCGCCGCCCCCCGAGACGATCGGGGCGACCTCGCGGATCACGTCGACGGCCGAGAGCCCGCGGGCCTGGGCGCCGGGGTCGAAGCTCGCCACCAGGTGCGCCTTCCCGCCCGCGTTCCCGCCCAGCACGGCGGCGGCCGGCGAGAGCTTGGCCCGTACCTTGTCGGAGAGCTGCAGCAGCCGGTCGGCGTCGGCGCCGTCGATCACGTCGGCGACGATCCACACGCCGGACTCCTCCGAGGCGCCGTCGATCAGCCCCGCGTCGCCGCCGTTGGCCGCGGCGGCGGGCGCCTGCCTGGCGGCCCTGCGCAGCTCTGCCTCGAGCTCGCCCACCCGCGCGCGCAGCCGGGAGGCCTCGGCGGCCTCGTCGCGCAGGTGCTCGAGCGCGGCGGCCGAGGTGAGCGCCTCGATCCGGCGCACGCCCTGGGAGGAGCTCGTCTCGCGGGTGAGCACGAAGGCGCCGATCTCGGCGGTGGAGCGCACGTGCGTGCCGCCGCACAGCTCGCGCGAGACCTCCGGGATCTCGACGACGCGCACGTGCTCGCCGTACTTCTCCCCGAACAGCATCATGGCGCCGAGCTCGCGGGCGTGGTCCTGGGTGGTCACGAAGATGTGCAGCGGGTGGTTGGCGACGATGTGCTCGTTCACGATCGCCGTCACCCGCGCGATCTCCTCCTCCGTCATGGGAGCCCCGTGGCGGAAGTCGAAGCGCAGCTTGTCCGGGCCGACGTACGAGCCGGCCTGGGTGACGTGGTCGCCGAGCACCTCGCGCAGGGCGGCGTGCAGGAGGTGGGTGGCGGTGTGGTTGGCCATCGTCGGGCGGCGCGCCTCGGCGTCGACGTGGGCGCGCACCCGCTCGCCGGCGTGCAGGTCGCCCTGCTCCAGCCGGGCCACGACGACCTGATCCTCGTCCACCCGCACGACGTCCTCGACGACGGCGCGGGCGGAGTCGGTCTCGATCCAGCCGCGGTCGGCCACCTGGCCGCCGCCGCGGGCGTAGAACGGGGACGAGCGCAGCTTGACGAGCGCGGAGCCGTCGCCGCGGTCGTGCAGCGCGCCCACCTGCGTGGTCACGTCCAGCCGCTCGTAGCCGACGAACTCCGCCGCGAAGTCGGTGCGCAGCTCGGACGTGTCCACCCTGCCGCCCGAGGCCGCGCGGGCGCGGTCGCGCTGCTGGTCCATCAGCTCGGCGAAGCCGGGCTCGTCGACCGTCTTTCCGTGCTCCGCGGCGATCTCCACCGTCAGCTCGATCGGGAACCCGTAGGTGTCGTGCAGGCGGAACGCGTCGTCGGCGGCGAGCTCGGACGACGCCCCGGCGAGCAGCTCGTCGAGCAGCCGGCCGCCCGTCTCGAGCGTGCGCGAGAAGCGCTCCTCCTCGGCCTCGAGCTCCGCGGCGACGCGCGCCTGCTCGCGGCGGAGCTCGGGATGGGCCTCCCCCAGCAGCTCGACCACGTGCGCGTGCAGGCGGGTGGCGAAGCGCTCGTCGAGGCCGACCCTGCGCCCGTGCTGCACGGCCCGGCGGATCACCCGCCGAAGCACGTAGCCGCGGCCCTCGTTCGACGGCTCGATGCCGTCGGTGGCGAGGAAGCTCATGGCCCGGCCGTGGTCGGCGAGCACCTTGAGCGCCTTCGTCTCGGCGGCCGTGCGGCCGTATTTCGCGCCGCTCCAGCCCTCGATCACCTCGATCAGGTCGCCGAACGCGTCGGTGAGGTAGACGCTGTCGACGCCCTGGGCGAGCATCGTCACCCGCTCGAGCCCGGCGCCGGTGTCGATGCTCGGCTCCGGCAGCGGCTCGAGCGAGCCGTCGTCGAGCATGTTGTACTGCATGAACACGAGGTTCCAGAACTCGATGAAGCGGTCGCAGTCGCAGTCGGGGCCGCACTCGGGGCGGCCGCAGCCGAACTCGGGCCCGCGGTCGTAGTGGAGCTCGGAGCACGGCCCGCACGGCCCCACCGGGCCCGCCTGCCAGAAGTTGTCGCTGCCCAGGCGCAGGATCCGCTCGGCGGGGACGCCGACGCCGAGCCAGAGGTCGACGGCCTCGTCGTCGCCGGGCACCCTGTCGTCGCCCCGGTAGACGGTCGCCCACAGCTTGTCGGGGTCGAGGCCGAAGCCCTGCGGCGACGTGACGAGCGTCCAGGCCTGCTCGACGGCGAAGTCCTTGAAGTAGTCGCCGATCGAGAAGTTCCCGAGCATCTCGAAGAAGGTGAGGTGGTGGGCGGTGCGGCCGACCTCGTCGATGTCGACGGTGCGGAAGCACTTCTGGACGGTCACGAGCCGCTTTCCCGGCGGCTGTTCGAGCCCGAGGAAGTACTGCTTGAGCGGCTGCATCCCGGCCGTGGTGATGAGGACGCTCTGATCCCAGTCCGGCGGGACCAGCGACCCGCTCGGGAGCTGCTGGTGCCCCGTGGCGGTGAAGTGGTCGACGAACCGGCGGCGGATCTCGTGGGAGCGCATGTGCCGGGCCATTCTACCGGGGGGTATCCTTGCCCCATGCACGGCGACGACACCCTGGAGCGCTTCGAGCACGCCCCCGACGGCGGCCACGGCGCGATCGAGCCGCTCGACCATTTCGTGCTGATCGAGCCGGTCGACGACGAGACCGAGACGAACGCGGGTCTGATCATCCCGGCCAGCAGCGACTCGTCCTGCGTCTCCGGCGTCGTCGTCGCGATCGGAGAAGACGTGCACGGCGTCGCGCCGGGCGACAAGGTGCTCTACCCGCGCGGCGCGGGCTTCGAGCTCGCACCCTCCGGCGAGCCCAAGCGGCTGATCGACCGCCGCGAGCTGATCGCCCGCATCACCGACTGACGCACCGGGCGGGGTCAGACCCCTTCTGGTGCGCTACGGGTTGGCGGCGCGGCGGTAGTCCTCGTCGACCTCGGCCGACCTGCGGCCGGCGGCCTGACGCCCCTCCTCCGCCGCCGCGCGCAGGTCGTCGGGGAGCGTGCGCAGGTCCTGCGAGATGCGGCCGGGCAGCTCGCGCAGCACCTCGCCGACGCTGCGCTGCTCGGTCTCGGCGACGTGCTGGGCGCGCTTGTAGATCGCCGTCCCGGCCGCCGACAGGGCGACCGAGAGCGCCAGCCCGCGCTTCAAACCACGCCTCCGCGCTGGTCGCGCTTGTTCTTGAAGACGCCGAATCCGTGCGAGATCCCCGCCGTCAGCCCGGACACCACCCGCAACGGCTTCGAGATCGCATCGGAGAGCGAGCGCACCGTCGCGTCGACCTTGGCCGTCGCGTCGGTCGCCGAATCGGTGATGCGGCCGACCTTGTCGAGCTCCTCGTTGACGTGATCGAGCGAGGTCGACACCTTCCCGAGCATCGGGACGACCTCTCCCATCAGCCCGTCGAGCATCGTGTTCACCCGGCCGAGCGTCATCCCGGCCCGGATCAGCGCGAAGCACAGCCCCACGCCGGTGAGCACGAGGAAGAACGCGAGCGCGTAGTGCCAGATTTCGGTCGAGGTGGCGAGAAGAACGAGGTGCATACGGCTCCCTGGGTCCGGGGAAACCTATCCTATCCGGCCCTCAGGAGCAGATCACGCCGGCGCCGACGACCGCGTCGTCGTCGTAGAGGACGGCCGTCTGGCCCGGAGCGACGCCGGCCACCGGCTCGTCGAGGTCGAGCGTGAAGCCCTCGCCGCCCGGCCGCACGGTCGCCCACACGGGCTCGGTGCGGTAGCGCAGCTTGGCCTGCACCCGCAGCGCCGGCGCCAGCAGGCGGCCGGGGGCGACGCGGACCGTGCGGCGCTCGAGCTGCGTCCGCGGCCCGACGACGACCCGTCCCCGCCCGGCCTGCACCTCGAGCACGTAGAGCGGCTCGCTCGCGGCCACGCCGATCCCGCGCCGCTGCCCGGGCGTGAACCGGTGGACGCCCGCGTGCCGCCCCAGCGCGCGGCCGCCGGCGTCGACGATCTCGCCCGCCCGCCCGGCGCCGCCGTGGCGCTCCAGGAAGGCGCGGTGGTCGCCGCCGCCGACGAAGCAGACGTCCTGGCTCTCCGGCCGCCGGGCCGCCGCGAGGCCCGCCGAGCCGGCCTCGGCCCGCGTCTGGGCCTTCGTCTGCTCGCCCAGCGGGAACCAGCACCGCTCGAGGATCTCCGCCGGCACCGAGGCGAGCATGTACGACTGGTCCTTGGCCGGGTCGGCGCCGCGGGCGAGCAGCGTCCGCCCGTCCCGCCGCCGCACCCGCGCGTAGTGGCCGGTCGCGATCCGGGCCGCGCCGACGCGGTCGGCGAACTCGGCCAGCGCGGCGAAGCGGAAGCCGCCGTTGCAGCGCACGCAGGGGTTCGGGGTGAGCCCGGCCCGGAACCCGCCGACGAAGTCGTCCACGACGTCGCGGCGGAACTCGTCCCGCAGGTCGAGCCCGAAGTGCGGGACGCCCAGCGCGTGGCAGGCGGCCCGGGCCGCCCGCACGGAGCGCGGCGAGCAGCAGGCCCGCTCGCCGTCCGGCGCGCCCGGGTCGATCCAGAGCCGCAGCGTGACGCCGACCGGCTCGAGCCCGGCCTCGACCGCCTTCAGCAGGGCGACGGCCGAGTCGACGCCGCCCGACATCGCCACGGCGATGCGGCCCTCGGCGAGCCGGATCTCGGCCCGCCCGAGCGCCGCGGCCAGGGCGGCGTGCAGGGCGTCGACCGCGACGGAGACGCAGGCCCGGTTGCGCTCCGGCGGCCGCAGCTCGGCCTCGAGCTCGCTGCTCCCGACGCGCGCGGCCGCCAGCAGGTCGCGGCCCTCGGCGAGCCGGCAGGCGAGCTCGGCGGCCGCGGTCGCGTGCGGGCATCCGAAGCCGCGGTGCCGGGCGATCTCGATCCGGCCGTCGCGGACGGCGAGCTCGATCCGGATCGCGTCGCCGCACACGGGGTCGCCCGCCTCGCCGACGGCGGCGTCAGGCCCGGCCGTCCCGGCGTACAGCTGCGCCAGCGCGTGGTCGACGGTGGCGGCCGAGTACACCGTCACACCGCCGCGGCGATCCCCTCGAGCCCGCCCCGCCGCAGCCGCTCGAGGCAGGCGGCGAACGCGGCCGCGAAGCCGTCCACGTCGGCCGCGGTCGTGCCGGGGCCGAGCGAGACGCGCACGACGCTGCGCGCGTCCTGCGCGGACATCCCCTGGGCGACGAGGACGTGGCTCGGCTCCGCGTCGCCGGCGGCGCAGGCCGATCCGGCGGCCACGGCGTAGCCCTCGCGGTCGAGCGCGAGCACGAGCAGCTCGGCGCGGATCCCGGGCACCAGGGCCAGGAGGTGCCCCGGCAGCCGCTCGGCGCCGGCCGAGACGACGGTGATCTCACCGGCGAGCGCCGTCTCCAGGCGTGCCCGCAGCGCGGCCCGGCGGTCGTCGGCGGCCCGCGTCGCCGCGAGCGCCGCCGCGAAGCCGACCGCGCCGGGGACGTTCTCGGTGCCCGAGCGCAGGCCGTGCTCCTGTCCCCCGCCCCAGACGAGCGGCGGCATCCGGCCGGGGTTGCGCGTCACCAGGCAGCCGACGCCCTTGGGGCCGCCGAGCTTGTGGGCCGAGAGGGCGAGCGACTCGGCACCCGAGGAGCGCAGGCCGACCGGGAACGATGCGGCCGCCTGCACGGCGTCGCAGTGGAACGGCACCCCCCGCTCCGCGGCCGCCGCCGCCAGCCGCTCCACCGGCTGGACGGCGCCGGTGACGTTGTTCGCCCACATGGCGGCGGCCAGGCGGTCGCCGGGGCGCAGCAGGCGTGCGAACTCGCCGGCGTCGATCACCCCGTCGCCGTCGACCGGCGCCCACGCCACGTCGAAGCCGCGCCGCTCGAGCTCGCGGGCCGGCTCGCGCACGGCCGGATGCTCGATCGCGCTCACGACGATCCGGCCCGGCGGCGTGCCGGCGAGGCCGAACACCGCCTGGTTGTCCGCCTCCGAGCCGCCGGAGGTGAGGACGACCTGGCCCGGCTCGGCCTCCAGAAGATGCGCGAGCGTGGCGCGGGCGTCCTCGAGCGCGGCCCGCGCCGCCCGGCCGTAGGCGTGCGGCTCCGACGCGTTGCCGAACCGCTCGGACAGGTAGGGCTCCATCGCCTCCCGCGCCTCGGGCGCGAGGGGCGTGGTCGCCGCGTGGTCGAGATAGACGCTCACGGCCACGCGGGACACCGCCACGGGCAGGAAGAGAGAGAGGCGGGGGGACCGGAGTCCCCCCGCCGAAGATGCCGGTGCCTGGGGCTCGGCTGTCGGCCACTTTCTGGATGCTTCGACCGCTTCGACCTCGCCCCGGCGCTGGAAGTGTTCGCACGACGAAAGTGTGGTGCGCGGTACGTAAGTGGCGCCGGCGTTCACAGCGTAGCGGGTCCCTCGGGATCCGTCACCACCCTGATCCCGTACTGGCGCAGCTCGGCCGGCGTCGCCGGCGTCGGCGCCCCGGTGAGCGGGTCGACGCCGCCCTGCCCCTTGGGGAAGGCGGTCACGTCGCGCAGCGACGCCGCGCCGGCGATCAGCATCGCCAGCCGGTCGATCCCGAACGCGATGCCGCCGTGGGGCGGCGCCCCCATCTCGAGCGCCCGCAGGAGGAACGAGAACTTGGCCTCGGCCTCCTCCTCGGAGATCCCCAGCAGCCGGAACACGCGCTGCTGCATCTCCGGGCGGTGGTTGCGGATCGAGCCGCCGCCGATCTCGTTCCCGTTCAGCACGAGGTCGTACTGGCGGGCCCGCGCGGCGGCCGGGTCGGCGTCGAACGTCTCGGCGAACTCGGGCTCGGGCGCGCTGAACGGGTTGTGCCCGGCCTTCCAGCGGTTCTCGTCGGGCAGCCACTCGAACATCGGGAAGCCGGTGACCCAGAGCGGGTTCCAGCCCTCCTCGATCAGGCCCAGCCGCTCGCCCAGGTGCAGCCGCAGCGGGCCGAGCACGCGCACGGCGGCGTCGACCGCGTCGGCGACCAGCAGGATCGTGTCGCCCTCGCCGGCGCCGACCCCGGTGACGATCGCCGCGACCTCGTCGTCGGAGAGGAACTTCGCGATCGGCGAGCGCACCTCGCCGGCCCTCGCCCACCTGCATCCAGGCCACGCCCTTGCCGCCCCAGCCGCGGGCGAACTCGACGAGGCCGTCGAAGTCCTTGCGCGAGAAGTCCATCGCCCCCGGCACCGCGAGGCCGCGCACGACCCCGCCGTCGTCGATCACGCCCCGGAACGCCTTGAACCCGGTGCCGCGCAGGGCGTCGGTGACGTCGGCGATCTCGCACCCGAAGCGCGTGTCCGGCTTGTCCGAGGCGAACCGCAGCATCGCCTCGTCGTGGGTCAGACGCGGGAACGGCACCGGCAGCTCGTCACGCATGACGTCGCGCCAGACGGCGGCGAACATCCCCTCGATCAGCTCGAAGAGCTCCTCCGGCTGGACGAACGCGAGCTCCATGTCGAGCTGGGTGAACTCGGCGGTGCGGTCGGCGCGGGTGGCCTCGTCGCGGAAGCAGCGGGCGATCTGGTAGTAGCGCTCGAAGCCGGAGATGACGTAGAGCTGCTTGTACGTCTGCGGCGACTGCGGCAGGGCGTAGAAGCGGCCCGGGTGCGAGCTCGTCGGCACCAGGAACTCGCGGGCGCCCTCCGGCGTCGACTTGTACAGGATCGGCGTCTCGAGCTCCCAGAAGCCGCGCTCCTCCAGGTAGCGGCGGATGGTCTGGGTGAGCTTGAAGCGCGCGTGGATGTTGCGGCGCATGTCGTCGCGGCGCAGGTCGAGGTAGCGGTGGCGCAGCCGCAGCGTCTCGTCCACCCCGTCGTCGTCGAGCTGGAACGGGAGCACGGGCGCGGTCGCGAGCACCTCCAGCCGCTCGACGTGCACCTCGATGCGCCCCGTGTCCAGGCGCGGGTTGACGGTCTCGGCGGAGCGGGCGCGGACGACCCCCTCGGCCTGCACGACGAACTCCGCCCGCAGCGAATGCGCGACGGCGTGGGCGGCCGCCTGCTCGTCGGGGTTGAAGACGAGCTGCACGAGGCCGGCCTGGTCGCGCAGGTCGACGAAGACGAGGCCGCCGTGGTCGCGGCGGCGGGCCACCCAGCCCGCCAGCGTGACGCGCGTGCCCTCGTCGCCGGCGCGCAGGTCGCCGCCCAGGTGGGTGCGCCAGCTCACCGCCGCAGCTCCTCGACCAGCCCGTCGAGCGCGACCCGGCGCTGCTCGCCCGAGGTCATGTCGCGCACGCTCGCCTCGCCGGCGCCCCACTCGTCCTCGCCGACGATGACCACCGTCCCGGCGCCGCGCCGGGAGGCGAGCTCGAGCGTCCGCTTGAGCCGCCGGCCGCCGTAGGCCGCGTCGCTGCGCAGGCCGGCCGCGCGGGCGTCGTCCATCAGCGCGTGCACCCGCGGCCGGGCGGCATCGTCGAGCACCGCGAACATGACGTCGAGGGCGGGCTCGGCCGCCTCGGCGGCCCCCATCTCCTCCAGCGTCAGCACGAGCCGCTCGACCCCCGCGCCGAACCCGACGCCGGGCGTGTGCGGCCCGCCGAGCTGCTCGGCCAGGCCGTCGTAGCGGCCGCCGCCCGAGATCGTCGACTGGGCGCCGAGGGCCGGCCACTGCCATTCCCAGGCCGTGCGCGTGTAGTAGTCGAGCCCGCGCACGAGCCCCGGCGCCACCTGGTATGCGACACCGCGCGCGTCGAGCTGGGCGCGCACCGCGGCGAAGTGCTCGCGGCAGGCGTCGCACAGGTGGTCCGTGATCTTCGGGGCGCCGGCGAGGACGGCCTGGCACGACGCGTTCTTGCAGTCGAACACGCGCAGCGGGTTCGTGTCGCGGCGCTCGCGGCACTCCTCGCACAGCTCGTCTGCGTGCTCGTCCAGGAAGGCGACCAGCAGGGCGATGTAGGCGGGCCGGCAGACGCCGTCGCCGATCGAGTTCAGGAGCAGCGTGAGGCCCGTCACGTCGGCGTTACGGTACCAGCGGGCCTGGAGCGCGATCAGCTCCGCGTCGAGCCCCGGATCCTCGCTCCCGATCGCCTCGGCGCCGAACTGGTAGTGCTCGCGGTAGCGGCCCTTCTGCACCGCGTTGTAGCGGAACATGGGCAGCTCGTACCAGACCTTCACGGGCTGAGGCTGGTGGTGCAGCCCGTGCTCGAGATAGGCCCGCATCACCCCGGCGGTGCCCTCGGGGCGCAGCGTCAGGTCGCGGCCGCTCCTGTCCTGGAAGCTGTACATCTCCTTGCGGACCACGTCCGATCCCTCGCCGGACGTGCGCCGGTAGACCCCGGTGTCCTCGAACGTCGGCGTCACGGCCTCGACGTACCCGGCCGTCTCGAACACGCGGCGGGCGTGGTCGAGCACCTGCCGGCGCAGCGCCGCGCGCGGCCCGTACCAGTCGAGCGTGCCCCGCGGCGCCTGGAAGTCCCGGGTCATGCCCGCAGCTCCTCGAGAAACGGGTTCGACCCGAGCTCGTGCCCGAGCGTGGTCGCCGGCCCGTGCCCGGGCAGGACGACCGTCTCCTGCGGGTAGGCGTCCATCAGCCGGCGGATGCTCCCGAGGAGCGTCGGCATGTCGCCGCCCGCAAAGTCGGTGCGGCCGACCGACCCCGCGAAGAGCACGTCGCCGGAGAACAGGTGGCCTTCGGCGTGGAACGCGATCGAGGCGGGCGAGTGGCCCGGGACAGGCGTCGTGTCGAAGTCGATGCCGGCGACGGAGACGAGCTCGCCGCCGTCCAGGAGGTGGTCGGGCTCGTGGCCTGCCGGGGCCAGCGTGCGCAGGTCGCCGGCCTCGCCGCGGGGCATCCAGACGTCGACCCCGGTCGCGTCGGCGACGCCCTTCACCGCTCCCAGGTGGTCGTCGTGGCCGTGGGTGACGAGCACGCCGGCGGCCTTCCAGCCGCGGTCGGCGAGCACGGAGAGCACGGTGTCCGGCGAGTCGCCCGGGTCGATGACGGCCGCGTCGGACGCGCCCTCGCGCGCGACGAGATAGCAGTTCGTCCGGTAGGGGCCCAGGGGCAGCTGCACGATGTCCAGCATTGAACCGGGCAGCCTAGATGATCGATACGGGAGCCCGAAACGCCACGGCGCCGGCCGGCGCCGGCACCGGCTCAGCCGGATCCGCCGTGCTTCTTCTGCCAGCGCCGCCAGGCGAAGGTCTCGGTGATCGTCCCGATCGACCAGAAGAGCACGAACATGACGGCCCCGTTGAACAGCTTCACGGGGCCGGTCATGCTCCCGCCCAGCGACGTGTAGCTGATCGCGAGGTAGAAGAGCACTGCGAAGATCGCCGCCCGCTTGGCCGCACGCGCCGCCGACGGCTGCGGCGGCTCGCCCCGTCCGCGTGCCGGCCGGCCCGACCCGGAGCCCTTCGCGCTCGTCTCCGGCCGGGCCTCCTCGTCGCCGAAGACACGACCACGGCCGACCGCCCGCTGGTACTTGCGCTTCTGCTGCTTGCGGTTCGCCACGACTCCAGTCTACCGGGCGGCGGCGGTCGCGAGGAACGCGAACGGCCGCTACCCTGGGAGTTCGACAGCGTTCCAGTTGGCGTCGGGCAGGCGGGGCCAATTGCCACATTCCGCCGTTCCCGCTCGACTCGCCTTCTCACCCTGCGCCGTCCACCTGTCCCGCCCCTCGCCGTCCTGCGGCCCGCAGCCCTCGCGGCGCTCGCCGCTGCGGTCGTTCTCGCCGGCCTCGCCGCCCCGGCCCGGGCCGACGCCCCGGCCGTCCCGGCGGTGCGCGTGCTCTCGGCCGCCCAGACGATCACCGGCTTCGGCGCGTCCGGCGCGTGGTGGCCGAACGACGCCGACGACTTCTCCGCCTCGGCGCGGGCCCGGATCGCGCAGCTCCTCTTCGACCGCCGCTCCGGCCTCGGCCTGTCGATCTACCGGTACAACATCGGCGGCGGCGGCGCCGGGGTCGCCGCCGGCCCGCGGGCGCCCCGCTCCTTCCTGACGGCGCCCGGCAGGTACGACTGGAGCGCCGATCCCGGCGGCATGACGTTCCTGCGCCAGGCGGCCCGCTACGGCGTCCGCCGCCTGGTCGGCTTCGCGAACAGCGCCCCGCGCTTCTTCACGACGAACGGCCGCAGCTGCGGCGGCGGGCTGCGCCCCGCCCGGGTGGCCAACTACGCCGCCTACCTGGCCCGCGTCGCGGCCCACATGCGCGCCGCGTACGGCATCCGGCTCGCGACCGTGAGCCCGATGAACGAGCCGACGAACAGCTTCCCGGACTGCCACCAGGAGGGGATGCATGTCCCGGCCGCCCAGCGGGCGACGCTGATCCGGTCGGTCGCGAGCGCCCTCGCGGCGCGGTCGCCGGGCACGAGGGTGAGCGCGGACGAGTCCACGACGACCGTCGCGCTCGGCGCCGGGATCGGCCACTGGATCGACCCGGACGTCTCGACCGTCTCGTTCCACGGCTACGACTTCCCCACCGCCGCGCGGCTGCGCGCCGTCGCCGGGATGGTGCGCGCCCACACCGGCGCGCGGACGGAGATGACCGAGGTGT
This sequence comes from uncultured Actinomycetes bacterium, assembly GCA_963731515.1. Lineage (GTDB taxonomy): Bacteria > Actinomycetota > Thermoleophilia > Gaiellales > JAICJC01 > JAICJC01. The sequence continues at coordinate 813,938 of CAVSVU010000017.1, forward strand.
GCTGCTCGACCGGCTCCGGGCTACGCGCGGGGATACAACCCCGGCATGCGGGGCGGGCTGTGGCTCGCGGACACGATCTGGCGCGACCTCTCCGCCGGCGGTGTCTCGAGCTTCAGCTGGTGGACGGCGCTCTCGCCGGAGCTCGGCTGCGCGCCCTCGGCCGACCCGACCTGCGCCGCGGCCTCGAACACGAGCGGCTGGAACGACGGCCTCCTCTACTACGACCCCGACTTCCGCGCCGACGGCAACCAGTCGATCTACTTCACCCGCCGCTACTGGGCGCTCGCGAACTTCAGCCGCTACATCCGCCCGGGCGCGGTGCACTACCGGGTCACCGGGGTTCCCGACCACGTCCACGTGATCGCGTTCCGGCGCAACACGTGGCGCTTCGTCATGATCAACGACGCCGCCGGGCCGCGCACGGTGCGCGTGCAGCTGCTGCCGCCGGGCGGCCACCGCTACGGCACCCCGTCGGCCTACACGACGACCGCGACGGCCGACCTCGCGCCGGCGGCGGCCGCCCCCAGGCTGGACGCCTCGACGCGCACGCTCTCGACGACCCTGCCCGGGCACAGCGTGACGACGGTCATCGTCCCCTGGTGAGCCCCGGCCCGGGCGAGACCGGGTCCGGGCCGGCGGCCCGCAGCACCCGCGACCGGGCGGCGAGGGTCGTCGCGCCGAGCACCCCCGCCGCGGGCAGGAGCGGGAGCGACGGGAGCAGGTAGCGGAAGTCGAACATGCTCGTCATGGCCGCCGTCAGCGGCAGGAGCACCCCGGCGGCCGCGAGCGTCAGCGTCTCGGCCCGCAGCTGGCGGCCGTCTCCGCTGCGGCCGACGGCCGCCGCCAGGGCGAGCACGAGGGCGATCGCGAGCAGCGTCCCCGGCGTGTAGGCGACGCGCTGGTAGGCGACGAGGAGCCGCTGGCCGGTGAGCCAGCCGCCGGCGGAGCCGCCCCACTGCTCGGCCTCGAAGGCGAGCCGCGTCACCACCCGCGGCGACGGGTGCCGCTCGACGTGGAACTGCCACTGCGAGATCGCCTCGTCCCGCGGGCCGGTCGAGCGGCCGAAGGCGGCGTAGTGGGCCATGTCTCCGAGCACGGTCTCGGCGTAGGCGAGCGGCTGGCGGTGGATGACGCCGAGCGCGAACGACTGGAGCACCGCGTTGCGGCGTGACGGCCGGTGGGGGAAGCGGCGGTAGTGGTGCAGCGGCCACTGGTGCCACACGTAGTAGTTCGGGTTGGGACGGTCGGCGGGCGGGCGCGGGTCGCACAGCACGCGGCGGTCCACCGGGCTGAGCCGCATCCCCGAGCAGCTGGCGAAGTCCGCGACCCGCCCGTAGAGGAAGTAGCCGTCGTGGTCGGTCAGGGCGAACGTGCCGTGCGGCACCGTGCTGTACCAGGTCGCATAGCCGAGCAGGGGCACGGCGAACGCGGCGCCGAGGACGAGCGTGCGCACGAACCCGCCGCGGACGATCGCGAAGGCCAGCGCGGGCGCGATCAGGGCGAGGCCCACCGAGCGGGTGAGCGCCGCCGCGGCGAGCAGGATCCCGACGGCGATGCAGGCCGCGAGGGACGGGCGCGAGCGCCACAGGAGCACGACCAGGGCGACGACGACGAGCAGGGTGAAGAGCGCCTCGGAGAGGACGTGCTGCTCGAGGTTCAGCTCGTACGCGTCGAAGAGCACGGGCGCCGCGGCGATGCTGCCCGCGACCGGGCCCGCCCCGAGCCGGCGGATGAGCGCGTACACGAGCCCGCCGGTGACGAGGCCGAGCACGTGCTGGATCGCGGGGACGAGCGCGAGGTCGTGCACGACGAGGACGGCCCGCAGGAACGCCGGGTAGCCGGCCGGGCGGATCGACTCCGGAGCGAGGTGCGACGCGTTCGCGAGGTAGGCGATCGAGTCGCCGTAGAAGAGCAGCGCCGGCCGGTAGGCGACCTGGACGAGGACGCGCAGCCCGGCCGCCGCGACCAGCAGCGCGGAGAAGAGCCGGTGGCGGCCGATCAGCGCGACGAGCCCACGCGCCAGGGCGGCTGGCCGTGCGACCGTCACAGGCGGTGGTGGTGGATCTGCGTGGACGTCACCGGATGGCGGTGCAGGTCGAGCCGGGCCTCCCCGGCGACCGTGATCGTCACCGCCACGAGCACCGCGACGGCGAGCGCCACCCGCGGCCGCCTCCACGCACCGACGACCGAGCGGCGGGGACGGTCGAACAGGAGCAGCCGGTAGGCGCGCACCATGAGCGCCGCCTGGGCCAGCATCCCGCCGACCCAGACGAGGCCGCCTCCGGCGACGACGGCGAGGTCGGTCGGCGATCCGACGATCAGCGCCGCACCGGTCGCGACGAGCGCGGCGGCCGGCACCCAGATCAGCGCGGCGCTCGTGCAGGCAAGCATGAAGCGCACGTGCCGCAGTCCGTCGGGCAGCGAGCGCAGCTTCGAGCGGCTCCCCTCCGGCCGGGCGGCGTAGGTGATCGGCGTCTCGGCGATGGCCAGGTGTGCCTGGGCCGCCTGGATGATCATCTCCGAGGCGAACTCCATGCCGGTCGTGCGCAGGCCGATGCGGTCGGCGGCGTCGCGGCGCACCATGCGCAGGCCGCAGTGGGCGTCCGAGACGCCCGCCCCGAAGAGCAGGTTCAGCATGCCCGTCAGGATCGGGTTCCCGATGTAGCGGTGGTGCCAGGGCATGGCCCCCGCCATGATCCGGCCGCGCAGGCGCGACCCGATCACCATGTCGGCACCGGCGCCGGCCGCCAGGAACCGGGGCAGCTCTCCGAAGTCGTACGTGCCGTCGCCGTCGCCCATCAGGATCCAGTCGCCCCGGGCGCGGCGCATCCCGGCCAGGTAGGCGCTGCCGTACCCGCGCCGGGCCTCGGCGATCACGACCGCCCCCTCGGCGCGGGCACGCTCGGCGCTGCGATCGGTCGAGCCGTTGTCGACGACCAGCACCTCGCCCTCGGCGCCGGCCGCGCGGATCCCGGCCCAGGCCGAGCGGACGCACGCGGCGATCGTCGCCTCCTCGTCCAGGCAGGGGATGACGACGGTGACACGCGGGGGCCCCGCGGCCGGGCCGTGCCGGGGCGCGGGCAGGTCGGGGCGGCGGACGCGCAGACGGGCCGCGCGGACGAGGCCGACCGCGCCGAGCACGACCAGCGGGATCGTGTTCACCGCATGGAGGACCACGGCGGCCGAGACCGCCGCGGCCGGGGTCGCGCCGTACGCGGCGACGGCCGCCCGCCCCGCCGCCTCGAACACGCCGAGCGACGCCGCCGACGCCGGGATGACCTGCACCAGGTTCGTCACGACGAGTGCGAGCACCGCGGCCTTGCCCGGCGAGCCGATGCCGAGGCTGCGCAGCACCGCGTAGTACGACAGCGCGAGGACGATCCACGACGACATCGACCAGGCGGCCACCTGGACGGCCATCCCCGAGTCGCGCAGCGCCCGTGCCCCCTCCGCCAGCTCGGCGGCCGTCGCGCGGGCCAGCGACCCGCGCACGAACGGGATGTGGCCGGCCGCCGCGACGAGCCGGCGCCGCACCCGGGCGCTCCCGCCCGCGGCGAGGAGCAGGGCTGCGACGACGACGATTGCGGCGCTCGTCCACTCCGTCGCGCGGGCGGCGCGGCTGGATCCGAGCACGGGCGCCGCGACCAGCATGAGGACGGCCAGCGCGCCGAGGTCGAACACCCGCTCGACCGCCACCGTGGCCGCGCCTCTGGCGGCCGGCACCCCCGCCTCACGGCGCAGCGCGACGACCCTCGCCGCCTCGCCGGCCCGGGCGGGCAGCAGGTTGTTGAACAGGTAGCCGATGCCGAGCGACCAGAACACGGCCCGTCGCGGCGGCCGCCGCCCGCGGGCGAAGAGCAGCCGCCAGCGCTCCGATCGCATCCAGACGGCGATCGCGAGCAGCACGAGCGAGACGACGAGCCATGCGGGCCGGATCTCGCCGAGCGACTGGCGCACCGCATGCCACGAGACGTCGCGGATCGCGAGCCATCCGAACCCGACGGAGATCGCGAGGCCGGCGAGGGCATGCACCCAGCCCGAGACGCCCCGCCGGAGCACACGCCGAAACGCCACGTCCCGTCCTTCCCTCGCCCGTCGAACCTCGAGCGGCGGCAGGTTAGGTAACGGGGATTGGCGAACTGTTCGACGTGGGGTTGCAGGCGGACTCGATCCGGCTAGGCTGGGAAGGGCATGAGCACGTCCCTCTCATCGCTCACCTCGCTGCTCCCCGCGGCGAGCGTGATCATCACCGGCGTCATCCTGGGCGTGTTCCTGGCACGGCACGACAACCGGGCCGAGGAGCAGTTCGACCCCTGAGGCGGCATATCCGCTGGGGCCGAAGCCGAGGATGACGACGACCACGATCAGCCGGCGCCGCCTGCGCGCGCTGCCGACGTCGACGCTCCCGGGCTGGGCGCAGCCCCCGCAGGGGTGGCAGCCCTACGCGATCTTCCTCGGCCTGCCGCTGTGGTGGCTGGCGGGGCTCTCGTTCTTCATGTGGCCGCTGATCGTGGCGCCGATCGTCTACCCGCTGCTGCGCCGCGGCGAGCTGCGCGCTCCCCGCCGCTTCGGGATCTGGCTCGTGTTCATCGGCTGGATGATCGCCTCGGGGGTCGAGCTGAACAGCCCGACCCGCGCGATCGCGTGGTCGTGGCGGCTCTCGTTCTACCTGTCCGCGACCGTGCTCTTCCTGTGGATCTACAACGCGTCCCGCGAGCGCGTCCCCACCCGGGCGGTCATCAACGGGATGGCCGGATTCTGGGTGTGCGTGATCTACGGCGGCTGGCTCGGCGTCGTCTACCCCACGCTCCAGATCCACAGCCCGGCGGAGTACATCTTCCCGCACTCACTCCTGAACAACACCTACTTCTACGCGCACGTCCACCTGCAGGTGGCGGAGGTGCAGCGCTTCCTCGGCTTCAACGAGGGCCGGCCGCAGACCTTCTTCGCCTACACCAACGCGTGGGGCTCGACGTGCGCCATGCTGACACCGATCTGCCTCGCCGCCCTGGCCGCGAACCCGGGACGTGTCTGGGGGCGGGTGCTCAAGGTGACGCTGGGGCTCTCGGTCGTCCCCATCATCTTCTCGCTCAACCGCGGCCTGTGGCTCAGCCTCGGCTTCGGCCTCGCCTACGCCGCCGTCCGCTTCGGCGCGCTGCGCGACCTGCGGCGGGTGATGCGCGTGCTCGTCGCGGTGGTGGTCGTCGGCGCGATCATCGCCGTCTCGCCCCTCGGCGGGCTCGTGACAGGCCGGTTCAGCCACCAGACGGGCGACACCAGCCGGCTCGCCCGCGACCAGGCCGCCCAGACCCAGATCGCCGCCAGCCCGCTGCTCGGCTACGGCGCCCCCCAGCAGGCGACCGCCGTCACGCACACGTCCAAGAGCGTCGGCACCGAGAGCGAGATCTTCCTGCTCCTGTTCTCCCACGGCGTGCCCGCGCTGTTCCTCTTCGGCGCATGGATGGCCTACTCGATCGTCCGCACCGCCAAGACGCGGTCGCGCGACTCACCAGCGCTCTTCTGGGTCCACGTCGCGCTGATCGTCGCGTTCGTGCAGGCGCCGTACTACGAGCTGACGGAACGGATCCCGTTCATCCTCGTGTTCGCCGCGCTGCTCTACCGCGACATCGCCCTTCAGAGCGACCTGCGCTACGCCGACCGCGCCCGTGCCCGCGTGCGCTCGTGGCGCTTCCGGCGGCCGCCGGCGCCCAGCATTGCGCTCGACGCCGACTAGCAACTCGCCGTCCGGCCGTCGTCCGAAACGATTGCCACAATCCGCCGGGGCGCCTACACTTCAGGGAGAAACTTGAGGGAGCAACCAGAGCAGTTCACGTGAGCACACCCGCCACCAGAGACGACCGCACATCCGCCCCGGAGCGCATCGCCGAGCTCGATGCCTGGGTCGGGCTGCTGCGCGCGCACGCCGCCGCGACGCGGCGATTCAACCGCGAGCTGATGGCGAGCCACGGGCTCACGATCAACGACTTCGAGGTGCTCGTGCACCTCGCCCACGCCGACGACGGCCGGCTGCGGCGGGTCGACCTGGCCGAGCGCGTGCTGCTCACGGCGTCGGGCATCACCCGGCTCCTGGACGGGCTCGAGCGGTCGAAGCTCGTCTGCAAGGCCTCGTGCGCGGCCGACGCGCGCGTGACCTACGCCGAGATCACCCCGTCGGGCCGCAGGCTCCTCGCCGACGCGCGCGCATCGCACGTCGAGGGCGTCCGGGCGCTCTTCGCCGAGCGCTTCAGCCGCGACGAGCTCCGGGAGCTGACCGGCCTGCTCGAGCGGCTGCCGCTGGCGCCGCAGGCCGAGGTCTGCCCCGGCACCGACGCGGACTGCTAGCCCCGAGGGCCGGATGCCTAGATCCGGTGCCTGGCTCCGCGCAGCGGTGCCTGGCACCTGTCGTGCGACTAACGCCAGCGGCTTCCCCATACCGGTGCCAGGCACCGGGCCAAGGATCGCCGAGCGCGAAGACCACTCGAACGTCGACAACTCGGCGCCGGTGCCAGGCACCCAACACTGCCGAATCTTCGGTGCCTGGCACCTGTCGTGCCACCCAACGCCAGCGGCGTCCCAATACCGGTGCCAGGCACCCGACTGTTACCCGATCACGCGGCCGCGCTTGTAGACGGCCGCGATGTCGCGGCCGGCCAGGTGGTAGGCGACGTGGCGCCAGTCGGGGACGTCCAGCAGCACGATGTCGGCGTCGTAGCCGGGCGCGAGCCGGCCGAGCCGGTCGGAACGTCCCAGCACCCACGCCGCGTTCACCGTCGTCGCGCAGAGCGCCTCGCCGGCGGCCATCCCGAGCTGGGTGCACGCGAGCGTCATCACGACCGGCAGCGAGTCGCAGTAGGCGCTACCCGGGTTGAAGTCGGTCGCCAGCACGACCACGGCGCCGCGGTCGATCAGGGCGCGCGCCGGCGGCATGCTGCGGCGCAGGTAGAGCGCGGCGACGGGGAGCAGCACCGCCGCGACGTCGCTCGCCGCCAGCCGGTCGACGCCGTCGGCCCCCGTCGCCTCGAGGTGGTCGACGGAGCGGGCGCCGAGCTCCACCGCCAGCGGGATGGCGCCCGACTCGGTGAACTGATCGCCGTGCAGGCGCAGGGCGAGGCCGTGGCCGGCCGCGGCCCGCAGGTAGCGCTCCGCCTGCTCGGCCGAGAAGGCGCCGCGCTCGAGGAACACGTCGGCCGCCTCCGCAACCTGCGCGGCCGCCGGCATCACCTCGGCGAGCGCGTAGTCGAGGTACTCGTCGGCGTCGCCGAACTCCGCCGGCACGCTGTGCGCGCCGAGGTAGGTCGGGACGGTCTCGATGCCGTCCACCGCGGCGACCGCCTCGAGGCTGCGGAGCTCGGTGTCGCGGTCGAGGCCGTAGCCGGACTTGCCCTCGGCGGTCGTCGTCCCGTTGGCCGCCATCCAGCCCATGTGCCGGGCGACGGCGCTCCGCAACCCGGCGTCGTCCAGGCGGCGCGTCGCCGCGACGGTGGCCGCGATCCCGCCGCCCGACGCATGGATGCGCTCGTAGTCGGCACCCTGCGCGCGCAGGTCGAACTCGTTCGCCCGGTCGCCGCCGAACGCCGGGTGGGTGTGGCAGTCGATCAGGCCCGGGATCGCGACCCGGCCGCGGCCGTCGACGGCCTCGAGGTCGGGATGGGCCGCGCGCACGTCGGCCGGCGCTCCCACCGCCGCGATCCGGCCGTCGACGACGGCGATCGCCGCCGGGGAGACGGTCAGCACGCGGCCGAGGTCGCCCCCGCGGAGCGGCGCGTCCGCGCCGGCCGGCGACGCGGCGGCGGTCAGGTTCTCGAGCCGGAAGCTCGGCCCGCCGTCAGGCGCGGCCATACGCGGGGATCGTCCCGCCCGAAAGCGGCGCGGAGTCGTCGCCGCACAGCCACTCGACCACGGCGGCGAGCTCGGCGCCCGTCGTCCACCGGGAGTGGTCGGCGTCGGGGTTGTCGGCCCGGTTGCGCGGCGTGTCCACGATCTTCACGACCACCGTGTTGGCGCGGATGCCCTCGGTCCGCACCTCGGCGTCGACGGCCCGCATCAGCCCGCCCAGCGCGGTCTTGGAGACGATGTAGCCCGCGGCCCCCGGGAACGGGCGCTCGGTCGCCGAGGAGCCGATGTAGACGATGGCCCCGCGGCCGGCGGCGCGCATCGGGCCGAGCACGGCGCGGGTCATGTGGTAGGCCGTGTCGAGGTTGACGGCGAGCTGCGAGCGCCACGCGTCGACGGGCGCCTCGTCGATCCGGCCCGGCCGCGGCGAACCCGCCCGCGACGTTGGCGAGGGCGTCGACCCGGCCGAACCGGTCGACCGCGGCCGCGACCACCGCCTCCGCCGAGGCGGGATCGGTCAGGTCGGCCTCGACCGGGAGCACGCCCCCCGGAAGGTCGTCGGGGAGGTCGCCCCGGTGGGTGGCGGCGACGTCCCAGCCGCGCTCGACGAAGCGGTCGAGCACCGCCCGGCCCCAGCCGCCCGTCACGCCCGTGAGGACGGCGGCCCGGCCGCTCACGCGCCGTGCTCGCTCATCGGCAGGCGCACCCCGCGCTCGCGGGCGGTATCGAGCGCCGCCTCGTAGCCCGCGTCCGCGTGCCGGGCGACGCCGATGCCGGGATCGTTCGTGAGCACGCGCTGGAGCCGCTCGTCCATCTCCGTCGTGCCGTCGGCGACGATCACGAGCCCGGCGTGGATCGAGTTGCCGATCCCGACGCCGCCGCCGTGGTGCACCGACACCCAGGACGCGCCCGACGAGGCGGACAGCAGGGCGTTCAGGATCGGCCAGTCGGCGATCGCGTCGGAGCCGTCCTGCATCGACTCGGTCTCGCGGAACGGCGACGCCACCGAGCCGGTGTCGAGGTGGTCGCGCCCGATCACGATCGGGGCCGACACCTCCCCCCGGCGGACGAGGTCGTTGAAGAGCAGCCCGGCCCGGGCGCGGTCGCCGTAGCCGAGCCAGCAGATCCGCGCGGGCAGCCCCTGGAACGCGACCCGGTCGGGCGCGAGCCGCAGCCAGCGCTGCAGCAGCACGTCGTCGGGGAACTCCTCGAGGAGCGCGCGGTCGATGCGGGCGATGTCGGCGGGGTCGCCCGAGAGCGCGGCCCAGCGGAACGGCCCGGCGCCGACGCAGAACAGCGGCCGCACGTAGGCCGGCACGAACCCGGGGAAGCCGAACGCGCCCTCGAGGCCGGCGTCCCTGGCCTCGGTGCGCAGGTTGTTGCCGTAGTCGAACACGTGGCTCCCGGCATCCTGCATGTCCAGCATCGCCTGGACGTGGCGGACGGCCGTCTCCCGCGCCCTGCGCACGTACTCGTCGGGGTCGCGCCCGCGCAGCTCGACGGCCTCGGCGAGGCTCATCCCCGCGGGCACGTAGCCGTTCAGCATGTCGTGTGCGGACGTCTGGTCGGTGACGAGGTCGAAGCGGACGCCGCGGCGGTGCACCTCGGCGAAGACGTCGGCGGCGTTCCCGAGCAGGCCGACCGAGACGCCGCGGCCGTCGGCCGCATGGCGCTGCACGCGGGCGACGGCGTCGTCGAGATCGTCCGCCACCTCGTCGAGGTAGCGGGTCTCGATCCGGCGCTCGATCCGGTGCGGGTCGACGTCGACGGACAGGCTGGCTGCACCGGCGAGGGAGGCCGCGAGCGGCTGGGCGCCGCCCATCCCCCCGAGCCCGGCGGTGAGGATGGTGCGGCCGGCCAGGTCGGGCGAGCCCCAGTGGGCCTCCCCGGCGGCGGCGAAGGTCTGGTAGGTGCCCTGGAGGATCCCCTGGGTGCCGATGTAGATCCACGATCCGGCCGTCATCTGGCCGAACATCGTCAGCCCCTCGGCCTCGAGCCGCCGGAACTCGTCCCAGGTCGCGAACCGCGGCACGAGCAGCGAGTTCGCGATCAGGACGCGCGGCGCGCCCGGGTGCGTGCGGAACACACCCACCGGCTTGCCGCTCTGGACGAGCAGCGTCTCGTCCGACTCGAGCTCGAGCAGGGCGGCGACGATCGCGCGCAGCGCCTCGTGGCTGCGGGCGGCGCGGCCGGAGCCGCCGTAGACGACCAGCCGGGTCGGGTCCTCGGCGACCTCGGGGTCAAGGTTGTTGCACAGCATCCGCAGCGCCGCCTCCTGGTGCCAGCCCTTGCAGTGCAGCTCGGACCCGCGCGGCGCGCGCACCGCGGAGAGGTCGCCGACGAGCGACTCGACCAGGGTGTCGGCGGCGGTGGCCATGCCGAAACGCTATCAGGGCTGAAAGCGCCGACCCATCCCCCCGCAGGAGGATGGTCTAGCATGGCCGGGTGGGACGGCGCCTCACGTACGTCGCGGTGGCCCTGGCCGTGGTCTCCGCCGTCGGGTGGGCAAGCGCGAGCTCCAAGGCCGACGGTGCGGTGCGGCTGCAGCGGATCCTCCACGGTCTCTCGAGCCCGGTCTACCTGACCTCACCGCCGGGCGACACCCGCCTGTTCGTGGTCGAGAAGTGCGGCGTGATCCGCATCGACCGGGCCGGCTCGCTGCTGCGGCGCCCCTTCCTGAACATCACGAGCAACGTCAGCTGCACCTCCGAGGAGGGGCTGCTGTCGATGGCGTTCGATCCGAACTACCGCGCGAACGGGTTCTTCTACGTCGACTTCAGCAACAAGAACGGCGACACCCGCGTCGCCCGCTACCGGGTCGAGCGCCTGCACCCGAACATCGCCAACCCGGCCTCGAAGGTGATCATCGCCAAGGTGCACCAGCCGCCGTTCTCGAACCACAAGGGCGGCCAGCTCCAGTTCGGGCCCGACGGCAAGCTCTACATCGGGCTCGGCGACGGCGGCAGCGAGGGCGACCCCAACGACCGCGGCCAGAGCGGCGGCCCGCTCGCGAGCATCCTGCGCCTGAACGTGCGCATCCCCGGCGCGCGGCCGCGGGTGTACGCCTACGGCCTGCGCAACCCGTGGCGATTCTCGTTCGACCGCACGACCGGCGACCTGTGGATCGGCGACGTCGGCCAGGACAACTGGGAGGAGGTCGACCACCTCAAGGCGGGCGCGCCCGCCGGCACGAACTTCGGCTGGAGCTACTACGAGGGCACGCACGTCTTCAGGGTGCAGCCGATCAACCGCACCCACCTCAGGTTCCCGGCCATCCAGTACCCCCACTCGGTCGCCTCCGGCCCCGGGAACTGCGCGGTCATGGGGGGCTACGTCTACCGCGGCACGATCCTGAAGAAGCTGCGCGGCGATTACATCTATGCCGACAACTGCTCCGGCCGGATCTGGAAGCGACGGGCGACCGGCGGCCGGCCCGTGGCGATGAAGATCAGCTTCAAGGTGCCCCAGATCGACTCGTTCGGCGAGGGCCGCTCCGGCGGGCTCTACGTCATCTCGCTGAACGGCGCGGTCTACAAGCTGGTTCCGTAGACGGGACAGTCCCCGCGAGCGGGGACTGTCCCCGATTCTCCGGCTACAGCAGCGGTGCCGACCCGGCCTCGACGACGGCGAGCAGCGAGCCGTCGCGGATGCGGCCGGCGACCGCCTCGATCTCGGCCGCGAGCGAGCGGTCGGCGTCGAGGTGCGGCGAGAGCTCGCGCACCGCGGCGTGGGCGGCTGCGACGGCCGGCCCGGGCCGCTTCGGCGCCAGGAAGTCGACGCCCTGGGCGCCGCAGAGGAGCTCGATCCCGAGCACCCGCTCGACGTTTGCGCACACGTGCCAGAGGTGGACGGCCGCCGTCGCGCCCATCGAGACGTGGTCCTCCTGGCCGGCGCTGGTCGGGATGGAGTCGGCGCTGGCCGGGTGGACGAGCACCTTGTCCTCGCTCACGAGGCTCGCGGCCACGTACTGGGCGATCATGAAGCCGGAGTTCAGGCCGCCGTCCTCGGTCAGGAACGGCGGCAGGCCGTTCGAGAGGGCCGGGTTCAGCATCCGCTCGATGCGGCGCTCGCTGATCGAGGCCAGCTCGGCGAGCGCCAGCTTGAGCGTGTCGAGCGCGATCGCGACCGGCTCGCCGTGGAAGTTCCCGTTGGAGAGCACCTCGCCCCGCTCGGCGAGCACGATCGGGTTGTCGGTGGCCGCGTTCAGCTCGATCGCCGACGACGCCCTCGGCGTAGCCGACCGCGTCGCGGACGGCCCCGTGCACCTGCGGGGCGCAGCGCAGCGAGTAGGCGTCCTGCACCCGGCCGCACCAGCGATGCGACGCGACGATCTCGGAGTCGTCCAGCAGCCGGTACAGGTTCGCGGCCGAGGCCATCTGGCCGGGATGGGGGCGCAGCGCGTGCAGCTCGGGAGCGAACGGCGTCCGCGACGCGCGCAGCGCCTCGAGCGTCTGGGCGGCCGCGACGTCGGCGAGCTTCACCAGCCGCCGCGCCCGGACGAGGACGAGCGCGCCGATCGCGGCCATGAACTGCGTCCCGTTGATCAGCGCGAGCCCCTCCTTGGCGGCGAGCACGACGGGCTCCAGCCCGGCCCGGGCGAGGGCGTCGGCCCCGGAGAGCATCTCGCCGCCGAACCGCGCCGTCCCCTCCCCGACCAGCACGAGCCCCAGGTGGGCCAGGGGCGCCAGATCGCCGCTCGCGCCGAGCGACCCCCGCGAGGGAACGACCGGCACGACGCCCGCCGCCAGCATGTCGAGCAGCAGCCGCACGGGCTCGACCCGGACGCCGGAGGTGCCCTTCGCGAGCGCGTTCGCGCGCAGGAGCGTCGCCGCCCGGACGACCTCGTCGGGGAACGGCGAGCCGACGCCGCAGGCATGGCTGCGCAGGAGGTTCAGCTGCAGCTGAGCCGCCTGCTCGGGTGCGATGTGCACGTCGACGAAGCGGCCGAACCCGGTGTTGACGCCGTAGGTCGGCGTGCCCTCCCGGACGACGCGGTCGATCAGCGCGCGAGACGCGGCGATCTGCTCGAGCGCCTGCGAGCCGAGCACGGCGGTCGCCCCGCCGACCGCAACCCGCTCGACGTCGTCGATCGCGAGATCATGTCCGCTCAACTCGATCGTCGCCGCCACGGGCGCGCAGCCTATCGTCCCGGCGCGCCGAACTCGCCGCCCGCCGCCACCTCGAGCACGCGGTCGGCCGCCATGCCGTCGATCGCGAGCACCGCCCCTGCGGCCGCCGCGGCCGTCGCGGCCGGCATGAGCCCGACGAGCTCGCCCCGCTCCACCTCGACGCCGTGGCCCGCCGCGAGCCGCGCCACCTCGGCGACGACGGCGTGGAGCGGGGTCGCCGCGACGTCGATCAGGTTCATCGACACCTGCGCCCGGCCGGTGCGGCCGAGGCGCAGCCCGAGCGCCTGCACGCCCGGCAGGCCGCCGTCGCGCTCGCGCACCGCGGCGGCGATCGCGCGCGCCACCTCGACGTCGTCCGTGCGCAGGTCGACGTTGAACGCGACCAGCGGCGGGCGCACGCCGAGCAGCACCGCCCCGGCGGTCGGGTGCAGCTCCGCCGGGCCGTACAGCGGGACGACGGCGCCGGCCGCGAGCTTCGCGGCCAGCCCCTGCGTGCCGCCGGCGCGGTAGAAGGCCGGCCGGCGGCCGTCGCCGAGCTCCGCGTAGCCGAGAACGGGAATCCCGAGGCGCCCGATCCGCTCGCCCAGGGCCCGCGCGACCCGGGCCGGCTCCGGATCGCCCGCCCGGAAGCGCACGATCGGCACGACGTCGGCGGCGCCGACGCGCGGGTGGACGCCCTCGTGGGCGGCCAGGTCGATCCGGTCGGAGGCGACGGCGATCCCCGCCGCGAGGCCCTCGACCAGGCCGTCCGGGCCGCCGACGCAGGTGAACACCGACCGGTTGTGGTCGGCATCGGAATGGACGTCGAGCACGCGGGCGTCCGGCTCGATCGCGGCCCGGATCGCCGCGAGGACGCCGGGATCGCGTCCGACCGAGAAGTTCGGCACCGCCTCGAGGAGCCCGCGCATGCCGGGGATTATGGCCGGGCGGGCGTCCTCGCTGGCGGGCCTCTGTGAGGCCCGCCCGCGGGACCCGAGGTCGCCGTTCTGGGGGGTTGAACGACCGACCGCGTCCTGGCGTCGCGCTCGTAACGTGCCCACAAAAGAGGACGGATGCCAGGCGCGAGAAGTTTCCTACAGTCTGGCGAGGGGTGCTTCCCCCATTCGGGGGATTCGGCGGCCGATCCGGTCTGGAAGGGGGTTCCAGGCGACCCGGGTACCGCGAAAGGGGGAGAGAAGTCGCCCCGTCCGAGCGACGACATCCGTCAACCGGTGGTCGATGATGTGGTCAACGGATCGATAAAGGCAAACTCACCGCGAGGTGAGCACGCAAAGCCAGAGGTCTCTGCGGAGACGGCTCGGCTGCCGAAACCGGGAACCGCTCACCATGCGGCGTCCGCACCGGGCACATCGCCTCGGGTGCGGATCCCGCGAGTGGAACCCCCAGCAATGGACACCATTGCGCAAATGCGCCTCCAAGGGTAGGCACCGAGGACGCGCAACCTCGATCCGAATCGATACGGGATGCGGACGGTGGACGCTGCGGGGGGCAGTGCCACACAGATGGCAGTGAGGTTCGCCGTCCGCGCCCGTCACTCCCGCCCGGGCCGCATCGCCTCGAACGCGGAAGTCGCCTCCGCCGCTCCGGCCGGCCGCAGGAGCTCCGCCGCGTGCTCCTCCGCCTCGGGAAAGCCGGTCGCGCGGATCCGCTCGGCGGCCGCGTCGAGGTCGTATGCCGTCGTGCGCAGCTCGACGCCGGGCCCGAGCAGGCACCAGCGCGCGCCCGGCTCGTCCTCGTACGGCATGCCGACGCTCCCGGCGTTCACCACCCGCCGCGCGCCGATCCGGCGGTCGAACTGGACGTGGGTGTGGCCGCAGACGACGGTGTCCTCGGCGGCGGCGAGCATCGGCTCGACGGCCTCGTCCGGGGTGATCGCCGTGAAGATCTCGGAGTCGTCCCGCGGCGTCGCGTGGCAGAACCGGGTCGCGCCGAGGCCGTCGACCTCCACGGCGACGGTCGCCGGCCAGGCGGCGACCCGGGCGAGCTGGCCGGATGAGAGCCGGGCGGCGGCCCACGTGTCGCGCCGCTCCCACACGCCGCCCGCGTCCGGGTCGGCGGCGCGCCGCTCGAGCAGCTCGCGCTCGGTGTTGCCCCGCACCCATCGAGCCCGTGCCCCCAGCCCTTCCAGGAGCGCCAGCGTCGCGGCCGGCATCGGCCCCGAGAGCGCGTCGCCGCCGACGACGACCACGTCGGCCGCGGCCACGTCCGGCTCGGCCAGGACGGCCTCGAGGGCGGGCAGGTTGCCGTGGATGTCGTACAGCGCTGCGACCCGCACGCACCTCACGATATCTTGCCGGGCATGCTCGACCGCCTCTTCACGCCGCTCGAGCTGGGGCCGGTGACGATCCCGAACCGGGTCGTCTCGACGTCGCACCAGACGACGCTCGTGCACGACCACCTGCCCACCGACGACCTGATCGCCTACCACCGCGCCCGGGCGGCGGGCGGCGCCGGGCTGATCGTGATCGAGGCGACCGCCGTCCACTCGACCGGCCTGCTGACCCCGCACACGCTGGGCGGCTACCTGCCCGCCATCGTCCCCGTCTACCGGCGCCTGGCGGACGCCGTCCACGAGCACGGCACCCGGATCGTCTGCCAGCTCTTCCACGGCGGCCGTGAGGTGATCACGTCCGGACCGCGGCCGCCCGCGGTGTCGGCGTCGTCGATCCCCTCGGCGCGGTTCATGACCGAGCCGCGCGAGCTCAGCGTCGCCGAGATCGCCGAGATGGTGGACGGCTACCGGCAGGCGGCGGTGCACGCCCGCGAGGGCGGCCTCGACGGCGTCGAGGTCTGCGCCGGCTTCGGCTACCTGCCCACGCAGTTCCTCTCCGCGTCACGCCAACGCGCGGACGGACGAGTACGGCGGGTCGTTCTCGAACCGGCTGCGGTTCCTGCGCGAGGTGCTCGCGGCGATGCGCGACGGCATCGGCCCGGACGGGGCCGTCGGCTGCCGGCTCACCGACGAGAGCGGCTCGTTCGACGGCACGGACGAGGCGGACGTGATCGAGGCGGCCGGCGTCGTCGCGGACGACGGCCTGGCCGACTACATCTCGGTCGCGCTGGGCGGGTCGTCGACCTACCGCGGGTCGACCTGGATCGTGCCGCCGTCCCCGGCCCGCCGCAATGCCGTCGAGGCGTTCGCGCGCCGGTTCAAGCCGCGCGTGACCGTCCCGCTGATCGCGGCGGGACGCGTGCTCGACCCCGCCGACGCCGACCGCCTGATCGGCGAGGGCGTCTGCGACGCCGTCGGCATGACGCGGGCGATGATCGCCGACCCGGGCCTGGTGCGGAAGACGCGCTCCGGCGAGCGGGTCACCGCGTGCATCGGCTGCAACCAGGGCTGCATCGGCCACTACCACGCCGGCATCCCGATCGCCTGCACCGTGAATCCCTGGACGGGCTTCGAGGCCCGGCTGCCCCGGCCGCGGCCGGCGGCGCGCGCCGAGACGGTCGTCGTCGTCGGTGCCGGCCCGGCCGGGTGCGCCGCCGCCGCAGCGGCGGCCGCCTGCGGCCACCGGGCGATCGTGCTCGACCGCGGCCTGGAGCCCGGCGGCCAGATGCGGCTCGCGCTGGGCGCGCCCGGGCACGGCGAGATCGCCGCCGGACTGGTCGACGTGCTGGCCGGCTGGCTGGCGGCGGCAGACGTCCGCTTCGGCGTCGAGGCGGGCGCGGACGACGTGCTCGCCCTCTCCCCCGACCGGGTCGTCGTCGCGACGGGCGCGGAGCCGTACCGGCCGCCGCTCTCGGGCGACGGGGTCGCGGTCGCGCACGCGTGGGATGTGCTCGCGGGCGCGGACGCCGGCGGCCGCGTTCTCGTCAGCGACTGGGGCGGCGACTGGACCGGCCTCGACGTCGCCGAGGCGCTGGTCGCCCGGGGCGCCGAGGTGCGGCTCGTGACCTCTGCGATCGCGTTCGGCGCGGCCGTGCACCAGTACCAGCGCAACCTGTACCTCGCCCGCCTGGACGAGGCCGGCGTCGAGCTCATCCACCACCTGCGGCCGGTCGCCCTCAGGCCGGGGGTGGTCGAGTGCGCGAACGTCTTCTCACACCGGGCCGTGTCGATCGAGGGCGTGGACACGCTCGTCATGAGCGCCGGCCGGACGGCCCGAAACGACCTGCACGACGCGCTCGTCGCCGCCGGCGTCCCCGTCGGGCGCGCGGGCGACTGCCTCAGCCCGCGGTCGTTCGAGGAGGCGATCCGCGAGGGCACGCTGGCCGGCATGGGCATCGCCGAGCCGGCTGCCGCGCACTGACCTCGGGTCAGTCCGGGCGGACGATGAGGTCGGCCGTGATCCCCTCGAGGTCGGTCGCGCCGGCCAGGGCCGCGGCCTCCCGAAGCTGGTCGGCGAGACCGGTCAGCACGGACTGGACGCCGGCCGAGCCGCCGCAGGCGAGACCCCAGAGGATCGGGCGCCCGATCATCACCGCGCGGGCGCCGAGCGCCAGCGCGCGGAGGATGTCGACGCCGCGGCGGAGTCCGCCGTCGACGTACACCTCGGCCCGTCCCGCCACCGCCTCCACCACCTCGGGCAGCGCCCTTGCAGTCGCGACCGCGCCGTCCAGCTGGCGCCCGCCGTGGTTCGAGACCACGATCGCCGCGGCACCCGCGTCGAGGCATGCGCGCGCATCATCGGCCCGCAGCACGCCCTTGACGACGACCGGAAGCCCTCCCGACACGTCGCGCAGCCACGCGATGATGTCGAACCCGATGGAGGGATCCTGGTCCGGAGCGTCGGCCCCCATCACCCCGGGCCTCTGGCCTGCCGCGTTCACCATCCACAGGTGTTCGGGGATCTCGAACTCGGCCTGCGACGACCGCAGCTTCGACCCGACGACCGGCGTGTCGGCGGTGAGCACCAGCGCGGAGCACCCGGTGTCCCTCGCCCGCGCGACCAGGTCGGCGGTCCAGCCGCGATCGCGCATCACGTACACCTGAAACCACCGGCGGCGCTCGGCGCCGCCGCAGCGATGTCGCCCATGTCCGTGCTCGCGCGGGTGGAGATCACGAAGAGGCTCCCGGCGGCAGCGACGGCTCGAGCCGTCGCGAGCTCCCCCTCCGGATGCGCGAGACGTTGGGTGGCCGTGGGTGCGACCATGATCGGCGCTGCCAGCCGCGCGCCGAGCACGTCGACGGACAGGTCCACGGCGCCGACGTCCCGCAGGACGCGCGGGCGCAGCTCCAGCTCCGTCCACGCGGCCAGGTTCGACGCCACGGTCTCCTCGCGGCCGGCGCCGCCCGCGAAGAAGTCGTAGACGGGCTCGGGCAATCGACCGCGCGCCCGTTCCTCGAGCGCGACGAACCCGTCGGCCCAGATCTCGCTCTCTGCGCCCATCCTGAGGCGAGTGTAACGAGACGTCGTCGGGCTGCCCCTCATCGTGATATGATTGACGGACGCAACCACTTTCACCACTCACCCAGGAGGGCGCGATGCACCTCGAGGGCATCCACCACATCACGATGATCACGGGCGACGCGCCCGGAAACGTCGACTTCTACACCCGCGTGCTCGGCCTGCGGATGGTCGCCAAGACCGTGAACCAGGACGACCCGACCGTCTACCACCTCTTCTACGCCGACGAGCAGGGCTCGCCGGGCACCGAGATGACGTTCTTCGAGTATCCGGGCGCCCGCGGCGGCCGCGCCGGCGCCGGGATGGTGCACACGCTCGTCTCCCGCGTCGGCTCCGAGGCGGCGCTCGACTTCTGGGCCGACCGGCTCGCCGCCGAGGGCATCGCGACCGAGCGCGACGGCGACCGCCTGCGCTTCGCCGATCCGGAGGGCCTCGGCCACGAGCTGGCCGTCGACGCCGGCGCCGAGCTGCACTCGGCCGAGCACCCGCAGATCCCCGCCGAGCATGCGCTGGGCGGGCTGATCGGCGTGCGCGCCTACAGCGTCGACGAGGACGGCAGCCGCCGGGTGCTCGAGGACGTCCTCGGCGCGACCGCGCTCGCGCCGTCCACGTGGGAGCTGCGGGGCTCGGAGCGGGCCGCCACCATCACGTTCGAACGCGCCCCTGCCGCAGGCATCCCCGGCGCCGGCACGGTGCACCACGTCGCCTGGGGCACGACGCGGGCCGAGCATCCGCGCTGGCTGGAGCGCCTGGCCGAGCGCGGCGTGCGCTCGACGCCGGTGATCGACCGCCACTACTTCCACTCGATCTACTTCCGCGAGCCGGGCGGCGTGCTCTACGAGATCGCCGACGACGGCCCCGGCTTCACCGTCGACCTGCCGCTCGACCAGCTGGGGTCGAAGGTGATCCTGCCGCCGTGGCTCGAGTCCGACCGCGAGGCGATCGAGGCGCGGCTGACGCCTCTCCCCGACCCGCGCGCGAGCTGGACCGCGGCCTAGACGAGTGTGGGGACTGTCCCCGGGGATCGGGGACAGTCCCCGATTCGCCCGCGATCGTTCCGGTCAGCCGGTCTGGCCGAGCCGCGGGCGGCCGGTCGCCGAGAGGTCGATCGGCTCGATCGGCGTCCACACCGCCTCGTCCCCGCACCCGGGGCAGTAGCGCGGCTCGGACGCGTAGTGGTTCGGCTGGCGCAGCGACTCGCGCACGAGGCGCGACTCGACGTCGAAGACGGCCTCGCCCGTGCGCGTGCCGATCCGGTGAGCCTGCTCGTGCAGCAGGTTGGCGTCGTACCCGACGGTGATGCGGGTGCCGCAGTAGCCGCACAGGGCCATCTGCGAGCGCAGGGGCACGACCTCGGGCTTGATCTCGTCGTGGCGCTTGAAGGCGAACCAGAGCGCCACCGCCAGGCCGATCAGCGGAATCTTCAGCATGAGCGCCAGGAACACCAGCGCCCACACGTCCCCGGAGAACATCGAGAGCAGCATCGGCTTCCGCAGGATATCCCACCCCCGCCGCGGCTACAGTGATCCGGCGGGCACGCCGATTACAAGGATCGATGTCGACCCCCGACCCTGCTGTGCTGGTCCAGCTTGCGCTGGGCGTACTTCCGCCCCTGCCGGCGATCGTCGAAGTCCTGTCCGAAGACGGCGGCGGCTTCGCCCTGCGCATCGTCGCCTGCGAGGACGGCCTCCTGCACGCCTATGCGCCGCGGACGCAGGTGCGCAAGGACCTGCGCCTGCTCGCGCGCATCACCGACGCGCAGCGCGGCCGCTACGAGGTCGAGCTCGAGATCGCCGAGGTCTTCTACCACTCCGCCGCCGACGCGCTCGTGCACATGGCCGTCACCGGCGTCCAGCATCGCAAGATGCGCCGCGCGGCGCCGCGCGTCTCGGTCAGCGAGCGCGCCCATGCCCGCGTGCTCTTCTGCCGCACCCTGCCGCGCGACACCCGCCTCGACCTGCGCCTCGCCGACATCAGCGCCACGGGGGTGGCGTTCACCGGCATGAGCGCCCTTGACCCGGGCGACCTGCTCCTGGTCTCGACCCGGATCGGCGGCATGGCGATCCACTTCGAGGCCCGCGTCGTGCGCTCCGACGCGGCGCCGTACGGCCGCTTCCGCACCGGCTGCGAGATCATCGAGTTCGCCGCCGACGCGCGCGAGAGCATCACCGCGATGGCCGAGTCGACGCCCGAGGACGGCTCCGAGGACCAGCGCCGGCCCGAGGCCGTCGAGGCGATGCAGCAGGTGCGCGCCGCCGAGACCGGGCTGCTCGGCCGCATCCAGCGCGACTGAGGGATCCCACCGTTGGGGGATCGCAGGCCGGGCCCGCCGACCACATACTGGAAGCAGGACGTGCACGCCCGCCGTGCACGGGATGCACCGAAAGGGGTCGTGGTGAGGGTCTTCTTCAACGAGCGTGGAAGCGTCGCTTCCGAGCTCAGCTTCGGCGTCATGGTCGTGGGGATGCTCGTGCTCGCAGGGCTGTACATGCTGGCCCAGCTCGAGGGCGTGTCCTTCGCCGTGCTGCTGCACCAGCTGCGCCACGGCTGATCTCGCAGGTCGTCAGGCCACCGGCGTCCGGCCGGGCGCCGGTGCGAGAGCGCCGCGTTCGGCCCGGATAACCTGCGAGGGATGACGTTCCGTCGCCTGCTCGGTTTCCTGCGCCCGTACAGGGGCCAGGTGATCGTCTCGACGCTGCTCGCGATCGGCTCGCAGGCCGCAGTGCTCACCATCCCGTACCTGACCGGCCGCGCCATCGACGCCACCCGGCCCGGGCACCGCGACCGCAGCGCGCTCATGCTGGACGCCGGCCTGATCGTCGCCGCGGGCGCGCTCCAGGGCGTGCTCATGTTCTGGCGCCGCTACCTGGCCGGGCGGCTCTCGCTGGCCGTCGAGTACGACCTGCGAAACGCGATGTACCGCCACCTGCAGCGGCTCTCGTTCGGGTTCTACGACCGCCACCAGACCGGCCAGCTGATGTCGCGGGCGACGGTCGACCTGCAGTCGGTGCGGATCTTCCTCGGCTACGGCCTGATCTTCTTCTCGCAGAACGCCGTCACGGTCGTGATCGTCGTCGCCGCGCTCCTCGCGATCGACTGGCAGCTGGCGCTGATCGCGATCGCCATCTCGCCGGTGATGATGGTGGCCGCCTACCGCTACTCGCGGATCAGCCACCCCGTGCTGAAGGACGTGCAGCAGCGCATCGCCGACGTCACCACCGACGCGGAGGAGAACATCGTCGGCGTCCGCGTCGTCAAGGCGTTCGCGCAGGAGGATCGCGAGACCGGCCGCTTCGCCGCGCTGGCGCAGCGGGTGTTCGACCAGGCCATCGCCGCCGCCCGCATCCAGGCCCGCTACCTGCCGATGCTGCAGTCGCTGCCCAGCCTGGCCATCGCGGCGGTGCTGCTCGTCGGCGGCTACGGCGTCATCCACGGCTCGCTCACGCTGGGCTCGTTCTTCGCGGTGAACGGCTACCTGCTGCTGCTCGTCGTGCCGCTGCGGAGCGTCGGCATGTGGGTCGGCCAGTACCAGCGCGCGATCGCCTCGGGCGAGCGCATCTTCGAGGTGCTCGACGTCGAACGCGACATCGTCGAGCCGCCGGACGCGGCCTCGCTCCCGGAGGGCCCGGGGCACATCCGGTTCGAGGGAGTCGAGTTCGGCTACGAGCCGGGGCGGCCGGTCCTGCGCGACGTCGACCTCGACGTCGCCGCCGGGACGACCGTCGCCCTGATCGGGCCCACCGGCTGCGGGAAGACCACCCTCACGGCCCTCATCCCCCGCTTCTACGACGTGGCCGCCGGCCGCGTCACGGTCGACGGCGCCGACGTGCGCGACGTGAGCCTCGGCTCGCTCCGGGCCGACGTCGGCATCGTCAGCCAGGACACGTTCCTGTTCTCGACCACCGT
This sequence comes from uncultured Actinomycetes bacterium, assembly GCA_963731515.1. Lineage (GTDB taxonomy): Bacteria > Actinomycetota > Thermoleophilia > Gaiellales > JAICJC01 > JAICJC01. The sequence goes on from CAVSVU010000017.1 coordinate 836,157, forward strand.
CGCCGAGAACATCGCGTACGGCACCCCCGACGCGACGCCGGAGGAGATCGTGCGCGCCGCCCGCCAGGCCCAGGCGCACGAGTTCATCTGCGACCTCCCCGACGGGTACGAGACGCGCGTCGGCGAGCGCGGCCTGACCGTCTCCGGCGGCCAGCGGCAGCGGATCGCGATCGCCCGGGCGCTGCTCATGAACCCGCGCATCCTGATCCTCGACGACGCCACGGCGTCGGTCGACGCCACCACCGAGGCCAAGATCAAGCTCGCCCTGCGCGAGGTGATGAAGGGGCGGACGACCCTGATCATCGCCCACCGGCTGAGCACGATCTCGCTGGCCGAGCGCATCGTCGTCCTCGAGGCGGGCCGGATCGTCGCGCAGGGCACGCACGCGGAGCTGATCGAGACGAGCGACGTCTACCGCCAGATCCACAGCCACGGCCTGGTCGACCGCACGTTCGTCGACCTGGACGGCGACGCCCCGGTGGCGGAGCGGCGGGCGGCCGCCGGATCGCCGCGGAGGCTGCCGTGACGGGGCGGTGGGGCTCACTGCGGCTGCGGACCCTGGGCCGCTTCTCCCGCCCGTACACGCGCCGGGCGATCCTCGCCGCGTTCACGCTGATCGTCGCCACCGTGGCGAGCGTCGCCGGGCCGGTCGTCTCCAAGGAGGTGATCGACTCCGGCATTCGCACGGGCGATTACGACCGCGTCGTCATGTGGGTGGCGGTGTTCCTGGCCGTCGTCGTGGTCGGCTGGATCGCGACGGCCGCCCAGAGCTACCTGACGAGCTGGGTGGGCGAGCGCGTGCTCGCGGACATGCGCGTGGCCGTGTTCGCCCACGTGCAGCGGCTCGACCTCGGGTTCTTCGAGCGCACGCCGGCCGGCGTCGTCATCTCGCGGCTCACGAACGACATCGAGGCCATGAACAGCATGGTCACGGACGGGCCGACGACGCTCATGCAGAACACGCTCACGCTGATCGGCTCGGCGGTCGTCCTGCTCGTGCTCGACTGGCGGCTCGCCCTCGCCACCCTGTCCGTCTTCCCTGTCATGGCGATCGGCACCGTCATCTTCCGGCGCTACTCGGCCCGGGCCTACCGGCGCACGCGCGAGCGGATGGGCGACGTGACCGCGAGCCTCCAGGAGGACATCTCCGGCGTGCGGGTGGTGCAGGCGTTCCGCCGCGAGGACTCCAACTACCGCCGCTTCGTGGGCGTGAACGACCGCTACCGGGCCGCGAACGTGGACACGGTGAACGCCGCCTCGATCTACTTCCCGTTCGTCTCGCTGCTCTCGTCCGTCGCGACCGCGGTGGTGCTCGGCTACGGCGGCGTGCTCGTGTTCGACGGGCAGCTCAGCCCCGGCGCCCTGTTCGCGTTCATCGGGCTGCTCGCGAACTTCTTCGACCCGGTGCAGCAGCTGTCGCAGTTCTACCAGACGCTGCTCGCGGCGATGGCGGCCCTGGACAAGGTCGTCGAGGTGCTCGAGACGGAGCCCGCCATGGCCGACGCGCCCGGCGCGCGGCCGCTGCCGCAGATCGCCGGCCACGTCGAGTTCGCGGACGTGCACTTCGCCTACTCGCAGAGCTCCTCGGAGGTGCTGCACGGCGTCTCGTTCTCGGCCGATCCCGGCCAGACGGTCGCGCTCGTCGGCCACACCGGCGCCGGCAAGTCGACGGTCGTCAAGCTGCTCGCCCGCTTCTACGACCCGACATCCGGGCAGTGTCCTCGTCGACGGCACGGACGTGCGCGACGTCACCGCCCGCTCGCTGCGCTCGCAGCTCGGGATCGTGCCGCAGGAGAGCTTCCTCTTCTCGGGCAGCGTGCGCTCGAACATCGCGTTCGGCCGGCCGGGCGCGTCCCACGAGGAGGTCGTGGCCGCCGCCGAGGCCGTCGGGGCCGACGCGTTCATCCGCGCGCTCCCCGACGGCTACGACACCGAGATCCAGGAGCGCGGCGCCCGGCTCTCGATCGGCCAGCGCCAGCTGGTCGCGTTCGCGCGGGCGCTGCTCGCCGATCCCCGCATCCTGATCCTGGACGAGGCCACGTCGAGCGTCGACATCCCCACCGAGTCCCGCATCGAGAAGGCGCTCGAGACGCTGCTGCGGGGACGCACCGCCTTCGTCGTCGCCCACCGGCTGAGCACGATCCGGCGCGCCGACGTCATCGTCGTGCTCGAGCACGGGCGCGTCATCGAGGCCGGGACGCACCGCCAGCTGATCGAGCGCCGGGGCCGCTACTTCGCCCTCTACGACGACTGGGTCGAGGCGGTGGCGTGAGCATCTGACCCTCAAGTCGGGAGCGACGCGGTCGATAACCGCTCCTGATGAGGGGGGTCCTGACTGTTCTCGGCGCGGCCGTGGTTGCTGCGGCCCTTGCCTTCCCGGGCGTCGCCCACGCGGCGACGCGGCAGCAGCAGTTCACGGACGTGCCCGCGAGCTTCTGGGCCAAGGCCGACGTCAACTGGGCCGTCACCAGCGGCTGGATGACCCCGCGCACCTCCACGAGCTTCGGCGTCGGCCACACCGTCAGCCGTCTGACCGCCGCCCGCGTGCTCGCCGAGCTGAACCTGAAGGTGAACGGGACGCCGGTCGCGGCCAACCCGTACACGCAGGCGGTCGACGCCGGCTGGATCGGCGCGGGCACCGGGCCCGATCAGGTCATCACCCAGCTCCAGTTCGACCACGGCGTCGTCCGCATCCTCGGCCTGCAGCCGACCGCCAAGGCGCTGAGCGGCCTGCACACGTCCACCGGCTGGCATCCGGCGCTTCCCGTCGGCTTCGGCGTCGAGCAGATGGTGCGCGCCGTCGGCGCCCGCGTGAACGCACCGGACGGATCCGACCAGTGGGAGCTGTGGCCGAACGACGCGCTGCTGCGCGCCGACCTGGCCGCCGAGGCCTACCAGCTGGGGCACCTGTCCCCCTGGGCGGTGTCCTTCGCCGAGTCGAAGACCGACGTCCTGAGCGCGATCCCCACCTGGATGCCGCTCCGGCGCAAGGTGCTCGGCCTCGCACTCCGCTACGCCGGAGCGCCCTACGTGTGGGGCGGCACCTCGCCGAACCCCCAGTCGCCGCTCGGCCCACCGGTCTCCGGCGGGTTCGACTGCTCCGGCTTCGTCTGGTGGGTCATGAAGCTGCACAGCTACCACGTGCCGGGCACGACCTGGAGCGGGGCGAAGGCGATCGGCAGCCTGCGCACCACCTACCAGATGGCGCAGGCCCTGAAGGTCGCGAACCGCGTCGCGCGGGCGAGCCTGCATCCGGGCGACATCCTGTTCTGGAGCTCGGCCCCGAACGGCGTCCACACCTCGTGGAAGACCGTCTACCACACCGGCATCTACCTCGGGAACGGCTGGACGATCAACAGCCACGGCTCCGGCGACGGCGTCACGATCGACTACATGGGCCCCGGCGCCGGCTGGTACCACGACGCGTTCGCCTTCGGCTGGCGCATCATGCCGCTGCATCGCTAGCCGGGACCGGTGATCGTCTAGGTTTATCGGCGTGAGCGCCGAGGACGACACCGCCCAGGATCGCGACGAGGTTCCCGCCGGCGCCAACCCGGAGCCGGGCAAGCCGGTCAGCGTCCGGGCCGAGCGCGGCGCCCGCATGACGCCGGCCGAGGCCGTGCGGGACATGCGCATCACGCTGCCCACGCGCGGCAACCGCACGCTGCGCGACGTCATCGACCGGGCCAACCACGACACGTCGCTGAAGGCGCTGTGGCACGCCGCCAACGTGAACGCCGTCACCCGCCTCCAGATCAACGACCACTCCTGGGTGCACATCCAGATCGTCACCAACATCGGCCTGAAGCTGCTGCGCGAGCTGCGCCGGGCCGGCGTCGAGCCGGGCATGGTGACCGACTACGGCATGCGCCAGGAGGACGCCGAGGTGGTCGTCGTGCTCGGCTGCCTGACCCACTGCCTGGGCATGGCGATCCACCGCCACGGCCACGAGGAGATGAGCCTCTTCCTGGCCGCCGACAAGCTGCCCCGGCTGCTCGAGGGCCTGTACGACGAGCCGGAGGCCACGATCGTCCAGGCCGAGGTGCTGCAGGCGATCATCTCCCACCGCTCCGACGGCCAGCCGCTCTCGCTCGAGGCCGGCATCGTGCGCGTCGCGGACGCGCTCGACATGGCCAAGGGCCGCTCGCGCATCCCCTTCGAGTCCGGGCGCGTGTCGATCCACTCCCTGTCGGCGGCGGCGATCGAGGGCGTGCACATCCGCCCCGGCCAGGGCAAGGTGCTGGTCGAGATCGAGATGAACAACTCCGCCGGCCTCTACCAGGTCGACAACCTGCTGCGGTCGAAGCTGCGCGGCTCGGGCCTCGAGGGCTACATGGACATCGAGGCGACGCTCGAGGGCGAGTCCGAGAAGCGGCTTCTGCCCTCGTTCCGGCTCTGACGCTCAAGCTCGCACCATCGGGCGCCGAATACCCCTCTGGTATCCTCCGGACGCCTTTGCGGGGTCGTCTAATGGTAGGACGCCTGACTCTGGATCAGGTAGTCGGGGTTCGAGTCCCTGCCCCGCAGCTAGACGGAAAAGCCCTGGAAATCAGGCGACTCTCCGAGACCGGGAGCGAACGTCTCGGCGGACATGGCTTTGCTGAGGCCTCGCCAGTCACCGACAACGCCAGAGGCAAACCGGCGGAGTCACGTTTTTGCCTCTGCGGGGCAGGCTCATCTTGGAGGCGCGGCCCAGTCGGCCCGACTCGCGTGCGTAGCGGTCTTGTTCATGATCTTCCAGGTGCCGTCGATGCACAGGAGCGAGTGGACATCGACCCATGAGTCAGCGGGGTCATTGTCGTCGTCGAACCCGATCACGACTGTCGCGACCTCTCCAGCTTGGATCACGGCAAGGATCCGACCCGTCACCTGCCACCCCATCCCCGCCCACCCGTCGACGCAGTCGGCGACCAGGTAGTCCTCGAGTTCCCCGTCGGCATTGGTGAAGACCATCCGCGCAGACGGGTGAAACGCCTGGCGAAACATTTCGGCGTCGCCCGCCTTGAACCCGTCCGTGTACAGCCGCACAACTCGGACGATCTCCGCACGCTCAGGTGACGGTCCGATCTCGTTCTCTTGTACAGCCTCGGTGGCCATTCGACGCTCCTTCCAGGCTTGTGTCAGACGGCACAGGATACTCCCACGCGGCGGTCGTAACGGCCAGGTGTGAGCAGGTCGTCCCCCGGCTCGGCCGCCATCGATGGCGCAGACCCGGTCGCTCAGACACCACGGGCAATCGTGCCCGGGATCACCTGGAGCCTGGCGGCCGTCCCGCACCGCCACGTATATGCTCGCCTGCGAGGAGCGTCGGCCTGGCGCATCGATCCCCACTCGCGGTGGTTTGACGCCGCCAGGCCGACTCCTCGCAAAGGCGCCTCGAGGTCAGAGCGACGCTACCGCGGATCAGCGGCAAGGCGTCACCCCCGGAGGGTGAACCCGGCGCAAGCAGCCTGTGGCCCGGACGCCCGGCGGAGTCCGAAACTCGGCCGAACCTGCGGCCCGCGGGTGAGCGTGGACCGGCGATTGAGGCACGTCACCCAGGACGGCGGCGGTTGACGGGCACGCCGAGCTCGGGCTATGTATAGGACGTATTCGCCGGGATCTAGAAGATCAGCTCGCGCAGCCGATTCGCGGCTCAGTTTCGGGCACGGACGCGCACCACGTCTGCGCGGCCTGGCGTGATCCCGGTCGCCGCTCTGCACGGCCTCCGCCGGCTTGGCCTCGATCAGCTCGACCTCGCTGGTGTGGACTCCGGCGCGCACGTGCAGGCGATGTCGCGGACGGCGCCGGTGATCGCCTGCGCGCAGTGGACGGCGCGGGCCGGCCCGTCGAACGAGGCGTAACAGCCGTCGCCGGTCATGTTGAGCTCCGCCCCCGATAGCTGTGAGGGCACGCCGGCGATCGCGTGGTGGCCTCGCGGAGATCCTTGGAGGCCCGGTCGCACGCCCTGGCCGTCTCGCGAGCGACGATAGCTGTACGAGCACGGCGCGTGACCGGTTGAGTTCGCACTCCTGGCGGTCGACGACGTCGTTTCGGCGGTCGGCGGATTCGCCTGGCGGCGCCGGTTGGTGAAGTACCAGCTCGCGCTCGCGCTGCTGTGCCTGGTCGTGGTCCTGTTTTCGATGAACGCTGTCGATCCGGTCTACTACAGCGCCGGCTGTTGAGCCCCGTCCCCTGGAGCCTCCCGCGCAGCCGCCACGAGACCGGGCGGGCGGCTAGGTGGTCGGCACCGTCGTGGTGATCACGCTGACTGAGGTGGTCGTCACGGTCCGGGTGCGGATGACCGTGCGCACCTGCGTGATCGTCGTGGGCACCGGCACCTGCTGGGTGCGCGTCCGCGTCCGGGTCACGTCGACGGTCTTGCGCGGCACCCGGATCGTCTTCCCGTGCCGCGTCACCGTCTTCGGCGGCACGACGACCTTCACAGCGCTTGCCCTTCACGGTCACCACCTTGCCCTTCAGCGTGACCGTCGTGATGAACCCGGTTCCGGCGGCGCTCGGGTCGGAGCCGAGCGTGTTGCCGAAGTAGAGCCCGCCACCGAAGAGGAGGGCGACGACGGCGATACCCGGGACGAGCAGGTGCAACGGCAGCTCGCGCTCCGCCAGGCGCAGGCGCCCGAGCGTGGGGATGACCAGCCAGCGCGGCCGGATCCACTCGTGGTCGCGCATGCGATCCCAGCGCCGCCGGACGTCGGGCGCGTGCAGCCAGCGCGGCCGCCACCGGCGGTCTGCCAGGTTGTCGAGAATGCGATCGAGCCAGCTCATGTCAAGCGTCCGCGGTTGCTCAAATGACCTTCCGTCCCGGTGGCGTGCAACACACGGCTCGCGAACCCCGTGCCCGAGTTCAGCCCGGGTGGATCCTACCCGATACCCGGGCGAGCGGAACCCGATGCTCATCCGCCGCCAACCCGGCTACGATCAACCGCCCGTGGAGGCCTTCACCGACCTCTCCCCCGTCCTGCTGGGCCGCCTGGTCGTGCTCGAGCCGCTGCGCCCCGAACACGAGGACAGACTGCGTGCGGCCGCTGCCGATGAGCGCGTATGGCGTTACATGCGCGTCGTCGCGTCCGCCCCCGATGCCTTCCACCGCTGGTTCGGCGAGGCCCTCGCCGCGGCCGCCGCCGGCACCGAGGCGCCGTTCTGCATCGTCCGCGAGGACGACGGCGCCGTCGTCGGCAGCAGCCGCTACCTGTCGCTCCGGCCGGAGGATCGGGTGCTCGAGATCGGGTACAGCTGGATCGCGCCGGACGCCTGGGGAACGGGTGCGAACACCGAGGCGAAGCTGCTCCTGCTCGGCCACGCCTTCGAGCGGCTGGGCTGCCTGCGGGTCGAGTTCAAGACGGACGCAAGCAACGAGCGCTCGCGGGCGGCGCTGGCGGCGCTCCCGGCGCAGTTCGAGGGCGTCTTCCGCAAGCACATGCTGGTGCGCGGCGGCCAGCGGCGCGACTCCGCCTGGTACAGCGTGATCGACGACGACTGGCCGGCCGTGAAGGCCGCGCTCGAGGCGCGGGTGGCGGCGAAGGCATGAGCGAGCGCCGGCACCACTCCACCCACACGGAGTTCGAGGCCCGGATCGGGTACGACCGCGCCGTGCGCGTCGGCGACGTCGTGCACGTCTCGGGCACGCTCGGGATCGGCCCGGACGGCCGCCCACCGGAGGGCGCGTATGCCCAGTCGGTGGCGTCGCTCGAGCGCATCAAGGGCGCGCTCGAGGCCGTGGGCGCGTCGCTCGCAGACGTCGTGCGCACGCGGATGTACGTCGTCGACGTCGAGCGCCACCAGTTCGACGTCGGCCGTGCCCACGGCGAGTACTTCTCCGACGTGCGTCCGGCGTCGACCATGATCGGGATCGCGGGCCTCGTCGGCCCCGAGTTCCTCGTCGAGATCGAGGTCGAGGCGATCGTCGCGCCGAGCAGTGCGTAGACGCCGCCTTGCTACACTGGCCGCCGGTCCATGCCGCATTCGTCTAGGGGCCTAGGACGCCGCCCTCTCACGGCGGTAACACCGGTTCGAATCCGGTATGCGGTACTCGCGGCTGCGTGACAGGGGCGCACCGCCTCACCGTCTGACGACGGCGCACGTGAGGGCGAGAGTTCGCGAGCCGCGCTGGCCGACCGCCCAGAGGCGGCGGTCGGGCGCGGCGGTGATCGCGCCGAGCGAGCCGGATCGGGCGTCTTGCGTGCGCCAGCCCCCGCTCGTGTGGTGCTCGATGAGCGTGTGATAGGGCTCGGCACGGTCGCCGACCGCCCAAACGGCGTGATCGTCGGCAAGGACGCCGTAGAGGATGTGCCGTTCGGAGACAGACCGGGGTGGCCACCATCCGCCAGCGGGACCCGTCCCAGTGCTCGAGCAGGGCGTGGTCGCCGCCCCCGCCGAATCCGGGTACGAGGCTGTTCCAGGAACCCGCCGCCCACACGTTGTGCGGCCCGGCGGCGTCGACGGAGAACAGCAGGTCGAAGCTCCCGTGGGAGCGGCTGTGGGTGTCGGGGCTCGGCACCCGCGACCACCTGGTGCCGTCCCAGTGAAGGATGAGGGTGGCCGACTGGCCCTCGGGCGCGACGTTCGTCGTCTCGCCGACCGCCCAGATGTCGCTCGGTGAGACGGCGTCGACGCTTTCCAGGGTGGCGTAGGGATGCCCGGTGAGCGGCGAAGGCGAGGGGCTGGGGCTCGCGATCACAGACCATCGAACCCCGTTCCAGTGCAGGACGAGGGTGCGGCCCGTGCGACCGTTCGAGCGGTTCCCGACCGCCCAGACGTCGTTCGGCGCGAGGGCATCGATGCCGAACAGGTGGCCGTACCGCGCCTTGACCGGCACCCGCGCCCGACGCCATGCGCCTCCGTCCCAGCGTGCGACGAAGACGTGATCGCCGTCGTGGGCGCTGCCGGCGATCCACACGTCACGAGCGGAGTCGGCGCTGACGTCGGCGAGAAACACGCCCGGCCGGGCCGCGTCGGGAACGAGCGTCCAGCGGGTCCCGTCCCATCGCTCCACGATCGGCCCGCTCCGGCCACCCTCGTGGCCGGAGAAGTCGTTCCCCACGGCCCAGGCGGCCCGAGGCCCCGGCGCCGTCACCGCCACCAGCTGGCTCTCGTTGCCGGCCTTCGGATTCGGCGTCGGCACCCGTCGCCACCGACAGGTGGCGGGATGGACGCTGCCGAGCGTGCCCGGCTGCGACGAGTGCGCGGCGGCGCAGCCGCAGAGCACCACCGCCAGAAACGCCAGGCCCGCTCCGCGAAACATGCGAGCTCGATCGATCGACATCTGCTCAAGGACTACGCGCCCGAGCGGATCCCGCGTCCAGCGCCGGCTGCCGGCTCCCGATCCGGGGCGAGCGCCCGCCCGCGCTCAGAAGCCGCGCAGGCCGGTTGGCCCGACGCGGACCGGCACCGAGTAGTCGGCGGCGAACGACTCCGGCGTCCAGCCGTTGCCCTGGATCAGACCGGCGTACTTGTCCAGATAGGCCGGAATCTCGTGGGCGGGCGGGTCGTCGCTCACCGCGGCGCGGCCGGACAGGATCACGACATCGCTCCCGCGGCCGTCGTCGTTCAGGTGCAGGGCCACTCGTGGATTGGCCTCGATGTTGCGGAGCTTGGCCGTGTCAGGCTGGCTGTAGAGGAGGATCGACCGGTCGTCCCACAGGAACCAGATCGGGCTTGGCTGCGGGGCGCCGCGGCCGTTGACCGTCACAAGCCAGCCGATGAGGTCATGCGCGAGACGGCGGGCGACACGCTCTCCGAACGGCGTCGATGGGTCAAGCGCGAATGCCACCCGGCCATCCTACCCGCGCCTCGGACGGCGCTCAGCAGCGCCTGCGAGCCGTGCGGGCGCACCGCCCCGTCGTAGTCGGCGCCGTACCACGAGCCGGACAGGCGGTCGACGGAGACAACCGTGCCGGTGTGCGGCGCATGGACGAATTTCCCGTCGCCGATGTAGATGCCGACGTGGCCCAGGCCGGCGAAGAACACGAGGTCGCCCGGCCGGAGGTCGCGCCGCGGTACGCGCGGCCCGGACGTCCACTGGTCGTAGCTCGAGTGGGCGAGCGGGATGCCGAGCTTCCCGTAGACGTAGCTCGTGAAGCCGGAGCAGTCGAACCCGGCCGGGGAGCTTCCGCCCCAGGCGTAGGGTGCGCCGCGCAGCGCGAGCGCATCGCGGACGGCCTGGTCGGCGATTGTGGCCGGTGCGGGCGGGGTATCGCCGACGTGTGATTTCACGTCGAGCACGTTCGCCCGGGCGGTGGCCGGGAGTGACAGGAGCAGGATGGCGGTAACAGCAAGTGTGAGTCTCATTAGAGCCAACCTAGCGGACCGACCTGCATGAGCCATCCACTCCAAATAGATCCCTTACTCCTTGGGGGACCCGCAGTCCCCATATCGTGGTAGTCGCCGCTAAGGTGTCTTGGGTATGCCGATTGGCACCCATCCGCACGAGGGGGCGGATGCCGTGACCGAAGTGACGCCGGACGCGGCCACCGCCGTCTCGCCTCCCCCCGCCGAGGCCCACCTGCGGCTGCGCGACGCCGGCGGCGTCGGGTACCGGGCGCTGCGGCGCGCGCAGCGCGATCACGCCACCAACCTGGCCCAGGCGGTCGCCTTCAACCTGTTCCTGGCGCTCCCCGCCGCCGCGCTGGTCGTGGTCGGCGTGTTCGCGACCGTGGCGAACGAGGGCACCGCCGGCCGCCTGCTCGCGCACCTGAACAACGTCGTCCCGGCGAGCGTGATCACGCTCCTCAACCACAGCCTGACCCAGGTGACCCACCGCGGCGGCGGCGGGACGATCATGATCGTCGTCGGCGCCGTGCTGGCCGTGTGGTCGCTGACGGGGGCGATGTCGACCCTGCAGTGGGCCCTCAACATCGCCCACGACCTGGAGGAGCGGCGCGGGTTCGTCCGTCAGCGCCTGGCCGGCCTGGCGATGCTCGCGTGCTGCGGCATCGCCTTCGCCCTCGCGTTCGGGCTGCTGGTGCTCGGCCCCCAGGCCAGCCACTGGGTCGGCGACGCGCTCGACCAGACCACGCTCGTGTCCTGGATCTGGTGGACGGCGGAGTGGCCGGTGCTGATCGTCGTGCTGCTGATCGCGTTCGGCGGGATCTACCGTTTCGGCCCCGACCTGGAGACGCGCCGCTGGCGGCTCGTGTCCGGCGGGGCGGTGGCGGCGCTCGCGGTGTGGCTGGCGGCGTCCGGCGGCTTCGCCTGGTACGTCTCGAACTTCGGCTCCTACAACAAGAGCTGGGGCTCGCTCGCGACGGTGATCGTCATGCTCACCTGGCTGTGGCTCTCGAGCCTCGCCCTGCTCGTCGGCGCGGCGATCGACGCCGAGGCCGCGCGCACGCGCCGCCGCCGGGCCTGATCAGGGCCGGGGCGAGCGGGCGGCGGCCCGCGCCTGCGCCTCGGTCTCGTGCGAGCTCGCCCGCCACACCGTGCCGTCGCGGAGCGCGATCATCCACACGACCTGGTAGTCGCGCATGCCGCGGTCGGGCTCGGAGAGCTGCATGCGCCCGAACGCGAGCCATACGGCCGGGGCCGCCTCGGCCATCCGGTGCAGGTAGGAGCGGTGCGACCCGGCGGCGCGGGCGTACCAGCGCAGCACCGCCTCGCGCCCGCGCAGCCACAGATCGGGCTCGACGAACGCCGACAGGTGCACCTCGACGTCGGGGTGCAACGCGCCCGCGAGACGGCCGCGGTCGCCCTCGACGAACGCGCGGATCAACGGCCCGGCCTCACCGGGGTCGTCGCCGCCTGTGACCGTCTGATCGCCGTCCGCCACCTCACCCCCATGCCGGGCCGCGACGATACGACCCGGCCGGGTGTCCGTCAAGCGCGCGGCTCAAGGCGGCCGCGCCGGGTGCCGATACGCGCACGAGATGACGCCCGACCCCCGCGTGACCCGCATCCTCGACCTGGTGGCCGAGTACGCCCGCGACCGCCACCGGCCGGCGCCCTTCGACCCGGCCGCGCCCCGGGTGTCCTGCGCCGGGCGCGTGTTCGGCGAGGAGGAGGTGGTCGAGCTCGTCCGCACGAGCCTCGACTTCTGGCTCACGGCCGGCCCCGAGACGGAGGCGTTCGAGCGCCGCCTGCGCGAGGCCACCGGCCACCGCCACGCCCTGCTGGTGAACTCCGGTTCCTCCGCCAACCTGCTCGCGCTCTCGGCGCTCACGTCGCCGCGGCTGCGCGATCGCCGATTGCAGCCCGGAGACGAGGTCATCACCGTCGCGGCGGGCTTCCCGACCACGGTGAACCCGATCCTCCAGAACGGGCTCGTGCCCGTCTTCGTCGACGTGACGCTGCCGGAGTACAACATCGACGTCACCCGGCTCGAGGCCGCCCGCAGCGACCGCACCCGGGCCGTCATGGTCGCCCACACGCTCGGCAACCCGTTCGACCTCGACGCCGTGACGGCGTTCTGCGAGCGCCACGGCCTGTGGCTGATCGAGGACTGCTGCGACGCCCTCGGCTCGACCTGGAACGGCCGCCCGGTCGGCACGTTCGGCGACCTGGCGACGCTCTCGTTCTACCCCGCCCACCAGATCACCCTGGGCGAGGGCGGCGCCGTGCTGACGCAGCGGCCGGTCCTGAAGAAGCTCGTCGAGTCGTTCCGCGACTGGGGCCGGGACTGCTGGTGCGGCCCCGGCGCCGAGAACACCTGCGGCCTGCGGTTCTCCTCCCAGCACGGCACGCTCCCGTACGGCTCCGACCACAAGTACGTCTACTCGCACATCGGCTACAACCTGAAGGCGACCGACATGCAGGCGGCGATCGGCCTGGCCCAGCTCGACCGCCTGCCGGACTTCGTCGCCGCCCGGCGGGCGAACCACGCGTTCCTGCGTGAGGCGCTGGCCGAGCACGCCGACGTGTTCGTGCTGCCGGACGCGACGCCGGGCTCCGAGCCGTGCTGGTTCGGGTTCGCGATCACCGTCCGGCCGGACGCCGGCTTCACCCGCCGCGACCTGGTCACGTACCTGCACGCGCGCGGGATCGACTCGCGCCAGCTGTTCGGCGGCAACCTGCTGCGGCAGCCGGCCTACGCCGGCGTCCCCCACCGCGTCGTCGGCGGCCTCGAGACGACCGACCTGATCGCCGAGGGGTCGTTCTGGATCGGGTGCTACCCGGGCGTCGACCGGGCCGCGCTGGAGTACGTCGCCGAGACGTTCGCCGCCTTCCGGGCCGGCTCCGTCGCCCGCGCGGCTGCCTGAGCCTCGCGCGGGCATAATGGGCCATCGCCACCGTCGCCCTCCTCGCCAACGACCTGCCGGGGCTGCGCGTCGCCGAGTACCTGCGTGAGCGCGGCGACGAGATCGTCGCGGTCTACCTGCACGCGCCCGAGCGGCGCCGGCTCGGCGAGGAGATCGTCGCGGCGTCCGGGTGCGAGCCCGCGGCCGTGCACGAGGCCGCCGCATTGCGCGACCCCGAGCACGTCGCCGCGCTGGCCGCCCTCGGCCCGGACTTCATCGTCACGGTCTACTGGGCGCACCTGATCTCGGCCGAGGTGATCGCGGCGGCGCGGCGGGGCACGGTCAACTTCCACCCCGCCCTCCTGCCCGTGAACCGGGGCTGGTACCCGCACGTCCACAGCATCGTCGACGGCTCGCCGACGGGCGTCACGCTGCACGCGGTCGACGCCGGCGCCGACACCGGCCCGATCTGGGCGCAGCGCGAGGTGCCGCTGACGCCGTACGACACGGCCGGGACGATCTACGCCCGGCTCCAGGACGAGATCGTCGCACTCTTCCGCGAGACCTGGCCGGCGATCGTGGCGGGTGAGCTCCAGCCGGTGCCGCAGGACGACGCCCGCGCCGTCCACCACGACAGGTCCGAGGTGGACGCGCTCGACGAGCTGCGCCTCGACGACGTGATGCGCGTCGGCGACGTCATCGACCGGCTGCGGGCGCGCAGCTTCGGCTCGCGCGGGTTCGCGTGGTACGAGGTCGACGGGGAGCGCGTCTACGCGAACCTCCGCCTCGGCCGCACGTCCGCGATTGACGACTGACCGGCTGTCACAACTCTGTGACGGGAATGCAACAGCCGACGTTCGGGGTCAGACCCCGGTTCGGGGCCGCGGCGCCGACATCGGCCCGATCTGGGCGAAGCGCGAGGGGCGGCTCACGCCGTACGACACGGCCGCGCAGCTTCGGACTCGATGGAGTAGAGACGGGGACTGTCCCCGCCACATCGGGGACAGTCCCCAGCGGTCTACGCGGCGCGGCTCAGGCCGGCCGACGCGGCCCGGCGGACGGCCTCGCCGATGCGCGCCACCTGGTCGCGGCGCAGGCGCACGCCGCTCGGCAGGTTGATCCCGCGGTCGGCGATCGTCGCGGCCACCGGGGCGGGAACGGCCCGGCGCTCGTCCCAGATCGGATAGGTGCTGATGAGCGGGAACGTCGGCCGGGTGTCGATGCCGCGATTCGGCGAGCGCGGCCCGCATCCCGTCGCGGTCGATGCCGCAGGCCGGGTCGACGAGGATGCTCGTCATCCAGTAGATGCTGCGCGCCCACTCGGCCTCGTGGTTCAGGGTGATGCCGGGCACGCCGTCGAGCTCCTCGGCGTACCAGCCGAAGATCTCGCGCTTGGCCTCGATCAGGTGGTCGATCCGCTCGAGCTGGCCGAGGCCGATGGCCGCGGCGACGTTCGGCATCTTGTACTTGAGGCCGTGGGCGTCGATCCAGAACCCGCGCGAGCGCTCGACGCCGAGATCCCAGGCCTTGTAGGCGCGGGCGTAGACGTCCGGGTCGTTGGTCACGAACATGCCCCCCTCGCCCGTCACGAGGAGCTTCGCGCCCTGGAAGCTGAACGCGCCGGCGGTCCCGAGCGCGCCGACGCGGCGGCCGCGGATCTCGGCGCCGATGGCGGGCGCGGCGTCCTCGATCAGCGGCAGCCCGTGGCGGTCGGCCACGGCCTGGAGCGCGTCCATGTCGGCCGGGTGGCCGTACAGGTGGACGGGGACGATGGCCCTCGTCCGCTCGGTGATCGCCGCCTCGACCGACGCGGCGTCGAGGCACCAGCTGCCGGGCTCGACGTCGGCGAAGACCGGTGTCGCGCCGACGTAGGAGACCGCCTTCGCGGTCGCGACCCAGGTCTGCTCGGGCACGATCGCCTCGTCGCCGGGCCCGAGGCCGATCGCGAGCATCGCCATGTGCAGCGCGCCCGTGCAGCTCGACGTCGCGATGGCGTGCTCGGCGCCCACGTACTCGGCGAACTCGCGCTCGAACCGGGTGATGTAGCCGCTCCAGCGCGAGTTCCAGCCGTGCCGGGCGGCGTCGGTCGTGTAGGCCACCTCGCGGGGAGAGATCGACGGGCCGGCGGTCAGGATCGGCTCGTCGGCGTCGAGCCGCTCGGGCGCCCACTCCATCGCGAGCGAGCCGTCATCCGCGCGGCCGGCGGGACGGAAGCCGGCGCGCTCGAAGAAGCGGATCGCGTGCAGGTTCTCGGGCACGCGGAGGTGAAACCGCGCCGGCCGGAAGCAGTCCTCGGCCCACGCCAGCAGGCCCGCGACGGCGGCGCTCATGAGGCCGGGCTGGACGGTCTTCTCGCCGCGGACGACGTCGGTCACCTCGAGGGCGAGGTCGGCGCCGGCCGCCAGGCCGACGTGGCCGACGGGGTGGCCGAAGCGGTCGAGGACGAGGAAGAGGATCCGGCCGGCATCGTCCAGGACGTCCGCGCGCAGCCAGGTCGCGGCCCATCCGGGCGTGACCGGCCCCGCGTTCGGGAAGGCGAAGGAGTTCTCGCGCCGCCACTGCCCGAGCCGGTCGAGCAGGCGCTCGTCGGCCGCGTGCAGCTCGCAGACGGGGAACAGCATCCCGGCGCCGTCGGCGAGCGGCACCGCGCGCGCGGTCAGCTCCTCGATGGTCGCGGCCGCCTTCATGAAGGCGAGCTCGTCCCGGACGGCCGCGCGGTGCGTCTCGAGCCGGCGGGTCACGTCGTCCATGTCGAGCTCCTTTCGAGCAGGCCGCGGGCGGCGTCCGCGACGGCGGCCGCGGAGAGGCCGTACCGGTCGACCAGGTAGTCGCGCGAGCCGACGGCGTGGGCGAAGGTGTCGGGCAGGCCGACGCGGCGCAGGACGGCGCCCACGCCGGACTCCGCCAGCGTCTCGGCGGCGGCCGAGCCGAAGCCGGCGACGACGGAGTGCTCCTCGACCGTCACGACGGCGCCCGTGCGGGCAGCGGCGGCGATCAGGGCCTCGGCGTCGAACGGCTTGACGGTGCCGAAGTGGAGCAGCGTCGCCTCGATCCCGTCGGCGGCCAGCAGGTCGGCGGCCGCCGTCGCCTCGCGCAGGGCGGTGCCGGTGCAGGCGATGGCGACGTCGCCGCCGCCGCGAAGCTCGACGGCCCGGCCGATCTCAAAGCCGGCGCCATCGGGCAGCAGCGCCGGCTCGCCGTTCTTCCCCAGGCGCAGGTAGACGGGGCCCTCGTGCGCCCAGGCGGCGTGGGCGGCCCGCTCGGCCTCGGCGGGGTCGCCGGGGGCGAGGACGGTCATGCCCGGCAGGACGCGGGTGAGGGCGAGGTCGTCGATGGCGTGATGGGTCGGCCCGAGGGTGCCGTAGGAGACGCCGCTGCCGACACCGACGAGCTTCACGTTCGCCGCGGCGCAGGCGACGTCGACGCGCACCTGGTCGTGCGCCCGGGACGTCACGAACGGGGCGATGGAGTAGGCGAACGGCACCTTGCCGGCGTACGCGAGGCCCGCGGCGACGCCCACGAGCGTCTGCTCGGCGATGCCGACGTTCAGGTAGCGGCCCGGCGCAGCCGCCTCGAACGGCTCGAACAGGCCCAGGCCGAGGTCGCCCGTCAGCGCCCATACCCGCTCGTCGGCGGCGCCGAGGTCGGCCAGCGCGCGGAAGAACGCGTCCCTCACGCCGCCTCCTCGAGCCCGTCGAGGCCGGCGAAGAGGATGTCGCGCTCGTGGGGGCGGAACGAGCGGTAGTGCGACATGAACTCGCCCTCGAGGGCCGGAACGCCGTGGCCCTTGACGGTGCGGGCGACGATCGCGACCGGGCGGCGGGCCGGTGCGGCGAGGGCGCAGGCAAGGGCGCCGTGGTGATGGCCGTCGACCTCGGAGGTGACCCAGCCGAAGGCGCGGAACTTCTCGCCCAGCGGCTCGAGCGAGAGCACCTCGCCCACCCGGCCGAGGCCCTGGAAGCCGTTCGCGTCGACGATCAGGCGCAGCCCGGGCGGCGCCAGGTGGCCGGCGAGCGCGACGGCCTCCCAGACGGAGCCCTCGTCGAGCTCGCCGTCGCCGACCAGGCAGAAGGTGCGGGTGTCGCGGCCGTCGGCGCGATCGGCGAGCGCGCGGCCGAGCGCGACGGCGACGCCGTGGCCGAGCGAGCCGGCGGTGAGCTCGACACCGGGGACGTGGCGCTCCGGGTGGCCCGCGAGCGTGCCGCCGTCGCGGCAGTAGCCGGCGATGACCTCGGCCTCGTCCAGGACGCCTGCGCGGGCAAGCACGGCGTAGAGCGCCGACGCGGCGTGGCCCTTGCTGAGCAGGAAGCGGTCTCCGGCCTCGGCGCGCAGCGCGCGCTGGTAGAGGACGGTGAGGATGTCGACGATCGAGAGCGAGCTGCCGATGTGGCAGCTGCCGGAGGCGAGCGCCGCCTCGAGCACGATCCGGCGGGCCGCGTCGGCCTCGCGCCGCAGCTCTGCGCTCACGCGGCCTCCCCGAGATCGGCCCGGCGGCGCAGCGGCGACGGCGCGACGGCGAGGCGGCGGTCGTCCCAGACGCGCCACGGCGCGCGGCCGCTGTCCCACAGCCCGCGCAGGAGCTCGACGTCGCGGACGGTGTCGGCGCACTGCCAGAAGCCGTCGTGCTGGTAGACCATGAGCTCGCCGTCGCGGGCGAGGCCCTCGAGCGGGGCGCGCTCGAGCACGCACGACGAGTCGAACTCCAGGCGCTCGAGCACCCGCCGGTCGAAGACGAAGAAGCCGCCCGAGACGAGCGTCGATCCGGCCGGCTTCTCGGCGAAGCGGTCCACGCGGGCCCGGTCGTGGACGAGCTCGCCGAACCGCGACGGCGGGTGCACCCCGGTCAGCGTGGCGAGCCGTCCGTGCGACCGGTGAAAGTCGATGACGGCGGCGACGTCGACGTCGGCCAGGCCGTCGCCGTACGTGCACAGGAACAGGTCTCCGGACAGGTGGTGGGCGACGCGCTTCACCCGCGCGCCGGTCATCGCCTCGTCGCCGGTGTCGACGAGCGTGACGTTCCAGTCCTCGCTCTCGGACGAGTGGTAGCGGACGTCGCCGCTGCGCAGGTTCACGCTCACGTCCGCCGCCAGGTTGCGGTACTCGAGGAAGTACTGCTTGATCATCGAGCCGCGGTAGCCCAGGCAGCAGACGAAGTCGGTCAGGCCGGCGGCGGCGTAGATCTTCATGATGTGCCAGAGGAGCGGGCGGCCGCCGACCTCGACCATCGGCTTGGGCCGGTACTCCGTCTCTTCACGCATGCGCGTGCCCTGGCCACCGCACAGGATGACGACCTTGGCGTCGGAGAAGGGGGGCATTCTGGGGCCTCAATCGACGCCGCCGGGGCGAACCTTTAGCCGTACGCGCACCCGCGGCCGCACACGCTCAAGTTCCCGCGGCGTACCGCCGATGGGGCACGCATGCAGGCCTCCCCCCGCCGCGCGCCCGCAGCCCCGAACGCCTTCTGGTCCGACCGCCCCGTGCTCGTCACGGGCGCCACCGGCCTGCTCGGATCGTGGCTCTGTGAGGCGCTCGTCGCGCGGGGCGCCCATGTCGTCGCGCTCGTGCGCGATCTGGTGCCGGAGAGCCTCTTCCACACCGGCGCCGCCGGGAGCCGCTGCACGACCGTCTTCGGCGACCTGCGCGACGGGCGCCTGGTCGAGCGGGCCCTGGCCGAGTACGAGATCGACGCCGTGTTCCACCTGGGCGCCCAGACGATCGTCGAGCACGCGCTGCGCGACCCGGCGAACACGATGCGCTCGAACATCGAGGGCACCTGGGAGGTGCTGGACGCCTGCCGGCGCAGCGGCCGCCCCACCCGGATCGTGGTCGCCTCGTCCGACAAGGCCTACGGCACCCAGCCGGAGCTCCCCTACCAGGAGCACCACCCCCTCGCCGGCCGCCACCCCTACGACGTCTCCAAGAGCTGCACCGACCTGATCGCCCAGAGCTACGCCTCCACGTACGGCCTTCCCATCGTCGTCACCCGCTGCGGCAACCTCTACGGCGGCGGCGACCTGAACTGGAGCCGGCTCGTGCCCGGCACGATCCGCTCGGCCCTCCGGGGCGCGCGGCCGGTGCTGCGCAGCGACGGGACGCTCATCCGCGACTATCTCTACGTCGAGGACGCGGCCGAGGCCTACATCGGCCTGGCCGAGCGCGCCCACGAGCCGGGCATCTCCGGCGAGGCCTGGAACTACTCCAACGAGCTGCAGCTGACCGCCGCCGACATGACCCGGCGCGTGCTGGCCGCCTGCGGCCGCGACGACCTCGAGCCCGACATCCGCGCCGAGGCGGTGCACGAGATCGCCCACCAGTACCTGTCGGCCGCCAAGGCCCGGGACCGGCTGGGCTGGACGCCTGCCTACGGCCTCGACGAGGGCCTGCGCCGCACCGTCGCCTGGTACCGCGGCCACCTGACGGGCGAGATCGGCCTGGCCGCATGACGCGCCCGCTGCTTGCGATCTGCATCCCGACGTACAACCGGGCGCAGCCGCTCGGGCGTCTGCTCGACCGGCTCCACGCCGAGCTCGGCGACGCCACCGACGTGGTCGTCCTCGTCGCCGACAACGCCTCGCCGGACGGCACGCAGGAGCTGCTCGCGGCGGCGGCCGGGCGGATGCCGTCCCTGCACGTGCACCGCCAGCCCGAGAACCTGGGCGCGCTCGGCAACACCCGCTGGCTGGTCGCAAACGCCCCCGACTGCGACTACCTCTGGATCTTCGGCGACGACGACGAGCCCGAGCCGGGCGCCGTCGCCTACGCCTGCGGGCTGCTGCGCGCGCACCGGCCGGCCTGGCTGCACCTCCCCCACCGCTTCGTGCACCCCGACGGGAGCATCAAGGCGGAGTCGCGCCTGCCCGCCGCGCCCGAGGTCTACGCCGATCCCGGCCGCATGTACCTGGAGCAGACGCACTGGCTCACGTTCCTCTCGGCCTCGATCGTCCGCCGCGACGACCTGCGCAGGGTCGAGGCGGTCTCGTCGACCGACAACCTCTACTTCCCGCTGATCTGGTACTTCCGGGCGTCGCTCGACGGGCCCTGCGTGGTCGCCGACCGGCTGCTCGTGACGGCCTCGGCCGACGTCTCCTGGGGCGACCGCATGGCCGAGGTGATGACCCGCCACTTCATCGGCCTCTACGACGAGGCGATCGGGCGCCTCGTGAGCGCGGAGGAGTTCGGCCGCAGCCTGGACGCGCACTACACCCGCGACCACTACTGGTGCTGGAAGGAGGCGGGCGCCGACTACCTGATCGAGACCGTGCGCCGCTTCCCGCACAGCCGCGTGCTGCGCCGCTACCTGTGGGCGCTCGGCCGCGAGTTGCGCGACCCGCGCTGCGTTGCCGAGGTGGCCGCCGCGTCGGCCGCCGCCGGCGACGACGCCGCCGCCCGGGCGCTGGTCGCCGAGGGCGAGGTCGCCTTCGGGGAGGGCGACGCGGCCGCCGCGGCGGAGCTCTTCACCCGTGCCCTCGAGGAGTCGCCCGCCTTCGCCGAGGCCTGGAACGACCTCGCCGTCGCCCTCCACGCCATGGGCTCGCCGCAGGCGCGCGTCGCCGTCGCGACCGCGGTCGAGCTCGACCCGACCGACGAGAACGCCCGGACGAACCACGTCGCGATCATGGGGGCCGCCGCGTGAACGCGGCGATCCTGCTCGTCGCCCGGGACAACCCGGCCGCCCTGTGGGCGCAGATCGAGGCGCTGGTCGCCTGCGACCTGGCCGACGACGTCGAGGTGGTCGTCGTCGACGACGCATCCGGCCCCGAGGTGCAGGCGCTGCTCGCGCGGCTCCAGGGCGACGTCACGATCCACCGCAGCGACCGCCCGGTCGGCCGCCGGGCCGCCCTCACCGGCGCCGCCCGTGCCGCGGCCGCCGACGTCTGCATCGCCCTCGGGAGCACCGCCCGGCCGCTGCCCGGCTTCGTCGAGCCGCTCGTCGCGGCCGTCCGCGCGGGCGCCGTGCTGGCCGCGCCCGTGCTCGAGACCGGCGCCGGCGACGTGCACGGCTACCGCGCCGCCGCCGACGGAAGCCTCTGGCCCGTGACCGTTCCCGGCGACGCCGCCGACGCGCTCGGCGGCGACTGCCTGGCCGCGCCGAGATCCTGGTGGATCGACCGCCAGCCGCTGTTCGGCGTGCGCGAGGGCCATCACGAGCTTCTGACCGCCGCCGCGGCCGGCGGACGCCTGGCCGTCGTGGCCGAGGCGCGCGTCCGCCGCGTCTCCTGCGGCCCCGCCGCGACCGTGATCCTCTGCACGCGCGACCGCCCGGACGAGGTGTCGGAGTGCGTGCGCGCGTGCATCGGGCACGGCGTCCTCGCCGACGGCGGCGAGATCGTCGTCGTCGACAACGGCGTCACCCCGCTCGAGATCGAGCTCGGCCCCGGCGTGCACGTCGTCCGCGAGCCGATCGCCGGACTCTCCCGGGCCCGCAACGCCGGCGCCCGCATCGCGGCGAACGACCTGCTCGTCTACCTGGACGACGACGCCCGCCCCGCCCCCGGCTGGATCGAGAGCCTGCGCGACGCCTTCTGCGACCCGCGTGTCGCCATCGCCGGCGGCCCGATCTACCCGCTCTGGCCCGCCGAGCGCCCGGCCGGCTGGCCGGCCGCCGGGCTCGAGTCGTTCTTCGGCGGCCTCTCCCTGGGCGACGCCGACTTCGAGTTCACCGGCCGCGCCGAGGTGTACGGCGGCAACTGGGGCGTGCGCCGCGCGATCCTGGACGCCGTCGGCGGATTCGACGTCCAGTTCGGCGCCGGCGAGGGCGGCAGCCTCGGCGGCGAGGAGTTCATGGCCGCGACCCACGTCCACCGGCTCGGCCTCGGCGCCGGCCGCTACGTGACGGCCGCGGGCGTCGGCCACCGCATCGAGGCGGACAAGGTCGACGAGGGCTACATGGCCCTGCGCGCGTTCCGAAACGGCGTCGAGACGGTGCGCTACGAGCAGTCGGAGGGCGCGGGGACGCCAAATGGCACATGCGACGCGCGCCAAATGGCGCATGCCACCGCCGCCGAGCTCGCCGCCATCTCCGCCGCCGACGCCCCGCTCGAGGCCCGGATCCGCCGTGCCGTCGACCTGGGCATGCGCGCCGCCCGCGAGGCGCCGGGGTCGGAGCTCGCCCGCGGCCGGGTGACGCCGCCGCCGCGACGGGTGCCGCGACCGTCCGGCCCTCCCGGCGACCGCGAGTCGGTGCTCTTCCTCTACCCCGACATGCCCGAGCCGAGCCGCAGCGCCGGCCACACCCGGGCGTCCGAGATCGCCTTCGCCCTGCGCCGCCTGGGCTACCGCACGACGCTCGCCTGCGAGACGTCCGCCGGCTACGAGGCCGCCGTCGACCGGTTCGCCGGCAGCGGCATCGAGGTGGCCGCGACCGACCGCGGCGACGACCTCGACGCGCTCCTTCGGCGCGGGTTCGACACGGCCATCGTGTCGTTCCACACGCTGGCCGCCCGGGCCGTCCCCGTCCTGCGCGCCGTGTCGCCCCGCACCCGGATCGCCGTCGACTCGGTCGACGTCCACTTCGTGCGCATGCGCCGCGCCGCCGAGCTCGCCGGCGACCAGATCGCCGTCGCCCGGGCCGACCACGGCCGGGCGCAGGAGCTCGCCGTCTACGCCGCCGCCGACCTCGTCCTGGCAGTGACCGAGGACGAGCGGGCGCTGCTCGCCGGCCTCCTTCCCGGCGCCGACGTGCAGGTGCTCGGCAACGTGCACCGGGTCGCCGAGACCGTCGCGCCGCTGGCCGGCCGGCTGGGGTCGCTCTTCGTCGGCAGCTACGGCCACGCCCCCAATGCCGACGCCGTCCGCTGGCTCTGCTCCGACGTCATGCCCCTCCTCCACGCCGCCGGCCATGCCAACCCGGTTGTCGTCGCCGGCGCGAACATGCCCGCCGACCTGGCCGCGCTCGCGGCCGAGGCCGGCGCCCAGCCGCGCGGGTTCCTGCCGTCGATGGAGGCCGAGCTGGCCTCCCGCCGCATCTCGATCGCGCCGCTGCGCTTCGGCGCGGGCCTGAAGGGCAAGGTGGGCGAGTCGCTCGCCGCCGGCGTCCCGGTCGTCGGCACGACGATCGCGGCCGAGGGCTTCGACCGGCCCGAGCGCGGGATGCTGATCGCCGACACCGCCGCGGAGTTCGCCGAGGCGATCGTGCGCCTCGAGGCCGACGACGAGCTGTGGGCGCGCCTCTCGGCCGGCGGCCGCGAGCTCGTTTCCGAGACGCTCGGACTTGCCGCCTGCGAGGCGGCGCTCGAGCGCATCCTGGGGAGGCTGCTCCTCCGGAGAGCGGCGTGAGCGCCCCCCGCGTCACCCTCGCGATCGCCGCCTACAACGGCGAGCGCTACCTGGCCGAGGCGATCGAGAGCTGCCTGGCCCAGGACTACGCAGACTTCGAGCTCCTGATCGTCGACGACGCCTCCACGGATTCGACGCCCGAGGTGATCGCCCGCTACGCCGCCGACCCGCGCGTCCGGGTCGTCACCCACCCCGAGAACCGCGGCATCGCCGCGGCCTACAACTCGATCGTCGAGCACGCCCGCGGCGAGCTGATCGCACGGCTCGGCCACGACGACATCGCCCTCCCCGACCGCCTGAGCCGCCAGGTGGCCGTCTTCGACGCCCATCCCGACACCGCCGTCGTGCACGGCGACGCCGTCACGATCGACGCCGCCGGCAAGGTCGTCGGCGAATGGCGCTCGGCCGAGTTCGACCGCGAGGGCATGGTGCAGATGCTCGTGCGCCGCCACAACTACCTCGTCGACCCGACCACGATGATCCACCGGCGGGTGTACGCCGAGGTGGGCGGCTACGACGCCGGCTATCCGATGTGCAACGACTTCGACCTCTGGCTGCGGGCGGCGCCGCGGTTCCGCTTCCGCCACGCCGGCGCCGGCCCGCTCATCCGCTACCGCCGCCACGGCGGCAACTTCTCGGACGAGTCCGCCCGCGCCCGCGAGGTCGACGAGGTCTCACGCGCCCTCGAGGCCGCGATCGCGCGCGAGGACTGGCGCGTGCTCGCCCCCGAGGCGGCCACCGCGGAGGGGGCGCTGGTGCTGCTCGCCGACGCGCTCGAGCGGCGGGCGCTGCCGCTGCCCGAGCTCGCCGCCCGCCTGCGCGAGCGCGGCCTTCCGGAACCGGCCCCGGATCGTCATGACCTCCTTCGGCTACAACGACTCGGGCGGCGGCACGATCGTGCCCCGGCAGGTGTCGCAGGAGCTGGCCCGGCGCGGGTATGACGTCACGGTCTTCCACGCCGCCGTCGGCCGCGTCGAGCCCGCCGAGCCCTACCAGGTGCGGGAGTGGTGGCAGGACGGCGTCCGCCTCGTCGGCGTCTTCAACCGCCCCCACGGCCTGATGGACCTCGGGCATCCCGACCGCGAGGTCGACGACCCGCCGATCACGCGCGCGTTCGCCGACCTGCTCGACCGCGTCCGCCCGGATGCGGTCCACTTCCACAACCTGCACAACCTGGGCGCGGCGCTGATCGACGAGGCCGCCGTGCGCGGGATCCGGTCGCTCTTCACGACCCACAACTACTGGCTGGCCTGCCCGCGCGGCTACCTCTTCACCGAGACGCTCGACCTGTGCCACGGCCCGGGCGACCGCGGCGGCGACTGCGCCGCGTGCGTCGGCAGCCTGGACGCCGACGGCTACCGCCGCCGGCTGAGCGAGATCCGGGGCCGCTTCGGCCGCGGCGTGGACGTCTGCCTGGCCGTGTCCGAGGCGATGCGGGCGACGCTCGTCGGCGCCGGCTTCCCGGCCGACGCGATCGACGTCGTGCCCCAGGCGATGCCCGAGGACGGGGCGATCTGGGAGGCGCTCGGCCGCGACCGCAAGCCCGGACGGGTCGGGGACGAGCTCGTGGTCGGGTTCTTCGGGTCCGCGCTGCCGCAGAAGGGCCCGAGCCTGCTGATCGACGCCGCCCAGCGCACGGAGGCGCCGATCCGCGTGCGCATCCACGGCGAGGTGCCGGAGCGGTTCGCCGCCGAGCTGCGCGCCCGCGACACCCGCGGCGTGGTCGAGATCTGCGGCGCGTTCGGGCACGACGACCTGCCGGAGCTGCTGGCGGGCGTCGACGTCGCGGTGATCCCGTCCGTCTGGTGGGACTGCGCGCCGCTCATGGTCTCCGAGTGCCTGGCGGGCCGCGTTCCCGTCCTGGCCGCCCGGATGGGCGGCATCCCCGACTTCGTCGCCGACGGGGTGAACGGCCTCCTCTTCGACGGCCGCGACGGCGCCGACCTGGCCCGCAAGCTCGACCGCCTGGCGGGCGAGCCGGGACTGCTCGAGCGGCTCCAGGAGGGCATCGCCGCCCCACGCCGCGTTCGCCGCCCACGTCGACGAGCTCGAGGCCTACTACCGCGGGGAGCGTCCCCGCCGCGACCACTCCGGCGTCGCGCCGGTCAGCGTCCGCTGGCAGGGCGACCACGGCTCGACCCAGAGCCTCGCCGGCGTGAACCGCAACGTGTGCGACCTGCTCGAGGGCGCCCCCGGGATCGCGCTCGAGCGCGTCTCCCGCACCGGCCAGGGCGGCGGCCCGGCGCTGCCGCTGCCGGCCCAGGTCGAGGTGCGCCACCAGTTCCCGCCCGACCTGCGCCCGGCCGCGTCCGGCCGGCTGGCGGTCATCCAGCCGTGGGAGTTCGGGGCGGCGCCGGTCGAGTGGGTCGAGGGCATCAACGCGAACGTCGACGAGCTGTGGGTGCCGAGCGCGCACGTCCGCGACGTCTACGTCGCCTCCGGCGTCGAGGCCGGCCGGGTCGCGGTCGTCCCCAACGGGGTCGACCTGGAGATGTTCTCCCCCGACGGCCCGCGCATGGAGCTCGACGCCGCCGGCCTGCGCCTGCTCTTCGTCGGCGGGCTGATCGACCGCAAGGGCCCGGACGTGCTGATCTCGGCGTTCCTCGACGTGTTCGCCGGCCGCGACGACGTCACGCTCGTCGTCAAGGACTTCGGCGCCGACGGCATCTACCCCATGTCCGACCGCAGCCGCCTGCGCGACTACGCCGAGTCCGGCCAGAGCCCGCGCATCGTCTACCTGCACCGCGACATGTCCACCGCGGAGGTGGCATCGCTCTACCGGGCCTGCGACGTCCTCGTCCACCCGTACCGCGGCGAGGGGTTCGCGATGCCGGTGCTCGAGGCGATGGCGTGCGGGCTGCCGGTCATGGTGACGGCGGGCGGCCCGACCGACGAGTTCTGCCCCGACGACGCCTGCTGGCGGATCCCGGCGGAGCGGCGCGAGTACGACGAGGACCGGGCCGGGAAGTGGGTCACCGCCGGCCGGCCGTGGATGCTCGAGCCCGACCCGGGGCAGCTTCGCGAGCTGCTCGTCGCGGCCGTCGCCGACGCCGAGGGCCGGCGCTCGCGGGGCGCAGGCCGGGCGCGCGGCCGCCAGCCGGCTCTCGTGGGCGGCCGTGGCCGAGTCCTACCGCGAGCGGATCGCCGCACTGGCCGCGCGGCCGCCGCTGCACGCCGCAGCCCGACCCGGCGCCGCTCGAGCTCGATCCGGCCCGGATCCGGCTCCTGGCGACGCCGGCGTGGCGGGGAGACGACCGGCTGGGCGAGCTGCTCGCCGCCTGGGTCGGCGGGGTGCGCCCCGGCACCGGCGCCTGCCTCTTCCTGCTCGCCGATCCGCGCAGCGCGCCGGGCGAGGAGGCGTGCACCCAGCGCGTCCTCGACGCGGCGGCGAAGGCCGGCGTGAGCCTCGACGACGCCGCCGACATCGTCATCCTCACCCACTCGCTCGCCGGCGCCGACGGCCCGCGCCTGCACGCGGGCGTCGACGGCTACGCGCCGCTCCACGACGGCTGCGCCGGCCACGAGCGCCTCGCCCGCGCCGCCGGCCGGCCCGTGCTCCCGCTGCGAGGCCGCCGCCCTGGCCGCCTGGGCGGCGACCGACGCCCGCCTCGCGGCGTAGCGGCCCGCGACAATCGGGGACTGTCCCCGGCGAAGCGGGGACAGTCCCCGCTCCCTCGGACCGGCGTTAGCTGCGGCGGCGGCCGGTGACGGCCAGGCTGGCTGCGCCGACCACCACCACCACCGCGGCTGCCCACTCGATCCGGGCGCGCAGCGGATGCACCTTGTGCGTCTGGCCGACCAGGCAGACGCCCTGCTTGGGGCAGCGGGTCGGCGCGGTCTGGTTCCACGTGTAGGCGCCGAGCACGGCCAGCACCACCGCTGCGATCGCGGCGAGGAGGACCGCCCGGTTGCGGAGCCGTTCCCGCATCGCGGAAGCGTACCGGGAGGGGTTACCGGATCAGCGGTGTGCCGCGTGGCCGCGGTCGTGCAGCATGCCGAGCATGCCCACGAACACGAGCGCGGCCGCGACCATCCCGGCCCCGACCAGGATCGCCGCCCGCTCGGAGGCGACGCCGATCAGCCAGAAGTAGATCGTGCTCGAGAAGCCCGCCACCAGCACGGCGGTGCCGCCCAGGACCGCCATGGTGCGCGCGAGCGCGTACGCCGCGTCTCCCGGCATGAGCACCGACGCGGACATCTGCACGCCGAGCGCAGCGGCGATGATGCATCCCATGCACGCGAGGAACGCGGTCGCCGCGGCCCACTGGGCCAGGTGCTGCAGCAGGTAGACCCCCACGGGCGCAACTCTACCTGCCGGTCCGCCCCATGTCTGCGAGCCGGGGGAAACACCCCTCGCCCCTCGCCGCAACCCACCCATACGGGTGGGGGTCAGGGGCCGGCTGCCCGCCCGGCCCGGTAGCCCGCCGAGTAGCCGCGCTCGTAGCTCTTCTTGCGCAGCGAATCGATCCGGGCGCGGGCGGCGCCGGCCCGGCCGGTGCGCTCGCTGCCCGCGGCCAGGCCGCGGATGTAGGCCTGACCCTGGAGCTGGCGCACGACGGCCGGTGAGTAACGCGTCCCGGTGGCGTGCCCGGCCGACCAGGCCGCGACGCCGACCACCGTCGCGAGCCCCGCGGAGAGGCTCAGCCACAGGATGACGCCCGCGACCGAGAGGCGCGCGATCGACTCGGAGATGTGCAGGGATCCGTACACGGCGAACTTCCTCCTTCTGCCGGCGGCGACCGGATTCCTGCAAATGCCTCAGCCGGCGAGATCGGCCAGGGCGGCGTCGAGCCGCGCCAGCGACTCGTCCCGCCCGACCAGCTCGAGGCTCTCGTAGAGCCCCGGCGAGACGGTGCTCCCGGTGAGCGCGACGCGCACCGGCATGAAGAGCACCCGCGGCTTCACACCCTCCCGCTCGCAGGCGGCATGGAGCGCCGCCTCGAGGCCGTCGGCGCGCCACGGCTCGACGCCGGCGAGCGCGTCGCGCGCAGCCCGGAGCGATGCCGGCGCGCGCTCGTCCTTGCCCAC
Organism: uncultured Actinomycetes bacterium; assembly: GCA_963731515.1. Taxonomy (GTDB): domain Bacteria; phylum Actinomycetota; class Thermoleophilia; order Gaiellales; family JAICJC01; genus JAICJC01. Next base: position 864,629 of record CAVSVU010000017.1, read on the forward strand.
TCGCTCCCACGCCGCGGGGTCGCGTTCCGGCGGGCCGAACAGGAACCCGGCCAGCCGGGGGAACTGGCCCAGCACCCGCATCTTCTCCTGCACGAGCGGGGCCGCCTCTGCGACCCGCTGCGGCTGGGACGCGAGCGGCGAGGACGCCGCCACGAGGTAGGTCTGCAGCTCGCTCGTGAACCGGTCGGCGGGCAGCGCGCGCAGATGCTCGCCGTTCAGCCACTCGAGCTTCTCCGGGTCGAAGACCCCGGGGCTCCTGGTGACCCGCTCGAGCGTGAAGCGCTCGACCAGCTCGGCGCGCGTCATGAAGTTGGTGTGGTCGTCGAAGCTCCAGCCGACGAGCGCCAGGTAGTTCACGAGCGCGTCGGCGATCACGCCGGCGTCGCGGAACTCCTCCACGGAGATGGCGCCGTGCCGCTTCGACAGCTTGCGCTTGTCCGGCCCGAGCACCATCGGCAGGTGGGCGAACGTCGGCTCGGGGGCCCCGAGCGCCCGGTAGAGCGCGAGCTGGCGCGGGGTCGAGGACAGCAGATCCTCGCCGCGGATGACGTGGGTGACGCCCATCGCGATGTCGTCGAACGGGTTGGCGAACTGGTAGGTCGGCGAGCCGTCGGGGCGCAGGATCACGTGGTCGCCCTGGAGCGCGTTGTCCCATTCCACCGTGCCGTGGACGACGTCCTCGATGACGGTCGTGCCGGTCCGGGGGAGCGCCAGCCGCACGACCGCCGGCCGCCCCTCGGCCGCGAGCGCCTCGAGCTCGGACGCCGGCCGGTTGCGGCAGCGGCCGCTGTAGATCAGCGGCCGCCCGTCGGCCTGGCGCCGGGCCCGCTCCTCGGCCAGCTCGGCCTCGGTGCAGTAGCAGCGGTAGGCCGCCCCCTTCGCGATCAGCTCCGCGACCGCCTCCTGATAGATGCCGTAGCGCTGCGTCTGGCGGTAGGGGCCGTCGTCCCAGTCGATCCCGAGCCAGCGCAGCACCGCCTCGGCGTGCTCGACGGCGGCCTCGGTCGAGCGGGCCACGTCGGTGTCCTCGAACCGCAGCACGACCCGGCCGCCGCGGCCGCGGGCGAAGAGCCAGTTGAAGAGCATCGTGCGCACCGTGCCGACGTGGAAGAGCCCGGTCGGGCTGGGCGGCATGCGGACACAGACGGGGCGGGACGACACGGCCGGTCAGTCTAGATGCATGTCCGCGAACCGCACCGCCGACTACCATCGGCCGATGCAGTACGGGGCTCATCTCGGCGTCGCGGGCGGCGCCCACAAGGCGCTCGAGCGCGCCCGCGCGATCGGCGCGACGTCGCTGCAGATCTTCACCCAGAGCCCGCGCATGTGGCGCCACCCCGTCACCGATCCCGAGGCGGCCGAGCGCTTCCGCGCGGCACGCAAGCCGGCGAAGGTGCAGACGGTGGTCTGCCACGCGACGTACCTGATCAACCTGGGCGCCTCCGACCCCGCGCTGTACGAGAAGTCGGTCGACGCGCTTCACAACACGATGCGGGCGGGGCAGGCGATCGCGGCCGACGGCGTCGTCTTCCACCTCGGCAGCCATCTCGGCCGCGGCCTCGACGCCGTCATGCCGCAGGTGGCCGAGGCGCTGACCGGCGTGCTCGCCGACGTCGATCCGGAATCGCCGACGCAGCTCGTGATCGAGAACTCGGCCGGCGCGGGCGGGACGATGGGCGTCGGCCTGGACGAGATCGAGCAGGTGCTCGACGCGATCGGCCGGCACGAGCGCGTGTCCGTGTGCCTGGACACGTGCCACCTGTGGGCGTCCGGCGTCGACATCACCGACCCCGGCCGGGTCGACGCGCTCATGGCCGAGGTCGACGAGCGCTTCGGGATGGAGCGCCTCTCCTGCCTGCACGTGAACGACGCCGCGGTCGACCTCGGGTCCCAGCGCGACCGCCACGCCGAGGTCGGCAAGGGCGTGATCGGCGCCGAGCTGGCGGTGATGCTCGGACATCCCGCCGTGCAGGACATCGCGGCGATCATGGAGACCGCCGGCGAGGACGAGGAGAAGCCGTACGCGCGCAGCATCCGGGCGCTGCGGCGCTACCACCGCGCCGGGGTGAAGCGGCGCGCGGCCGAGCGGACCGGTGCTTGACATCGGCGCAGCCCGTCCGCTCCCGCCCTCCGAGCTCGAGTTCCGGGCGACGCGCAGCGGCGGCCCCGGCGGCCAGCACGTGAACACGTCGTCGACCCGGGTGGAGCTCGTGTTCGACCTCGCCGGCAGCCCCACCCTGACCGAGGCGGAGCGGGACCTGGCGCGCCGGCGCCTGCGCTCGCGGCTCGACGCCGAGGGCCGGCTGCGCGTCGTCGCGCAGGACGAGCGCAGCCAGTACCGCAACCGCCGCCTCGCCACCGAGCGCTTCTGCGCGCTGATGCGCGAGGCGCTCGCGCCGCCGCCGCCGCCGCGCCGGCCGAGCCGGCCCACGAAGGCGGCCACCCGGGAGCGGCTCGACCGCAAGCGCCGGGACGCGGCCCGGAAGCGGCTGCGGCGCCCGCCGGCCGACGCCGACGACCGCGCGGAGGGCGCCCGTGCGGCTTGAGGGCAGGACGGTCCTCGTGACCGGCGGCGGCAGCGGGATCGGCGCCGCGATCGTGCGCCGGTTCGCCGCGGAGGGCGCGACGGTGTGGGCGATGGGCAGGCGGCGGGAGCAGCTCGAGGCGAGCGGCGGCCGCCCGATCGCCGGCGACGTCGCCGACCCGGGCGACCGCCGGCGGGCGCTCGAGGCGACCGGGCCGCTCGACGTGCTCGTGAACAACGCCGGCCTCGGCGACGCGGGCTGGGACGCGACGATCGCGGTCAACCTCACCGCCGCCCATCGCCTCGCCGAGCTGGCCGCCGACGGCCTCGCGGAGCGGGGCGGGGCGATCGTGAACGTCGCGTCCGTGGCCGCCCTCGTCGCCGGGCCGGGCGAGCCCCAGTACGCCGTCTCGAAGGCGGCGCTCGTGATGCTGACGAAGTCGCTCGCCGTGACGCTCGGGCCCCGCGGCGTGCGCGCGAACGCGATCTGCCCGGGATGGGTGCGGACGCCGATGGCCGACACCGAGATGGCGGCGCTCGGGTCGGACACCGAGGCGGCCTACCGCGAGGTCACACGCAACGTGCCCCTGGGGCGGCCGGCACAGCCGGACGAGGTCGCCGCGGCGGCCCTGTTCCTGGCCTCCGCCGAGGCGTCGTACGTCTCCGGCGCCGTGCTCACGGTCGACGGCGGCCTGACGGCGGTGGACGTGGGCAGCCTCGCCTTCGGTGAATAACCGGTGCCAGGCACCGGATATTCAGGCCACCCGCGTCAGTCGTCGCCGCGGATGACGCGGAAGCTCGGCCGGTCGGGCAGCTCGTGGAACTCGGGGTTGATGCAGCCCATCGGATCCTCGCGGTTCTCGTAGGCCCGCTCGACGTCGGCCGGGCAGATCGGCAGCGGCTCGCGCACCGCCCGCACCGACCCGAAGCCGTTGCGGCGCCGGCGGGCGCGCTCGAGCACCTCGAGGTCGATGTCGGCGGCGAAGATCTCCTGGGTGCAGCCGACGTACGTGCGCCCGAAGGCGTCGTAGGCATAGAGGAAGGGGCACTGCTGGTCGAGGCACCGGGACGGGTGCACGACCTTCTGGCACACCACCCCGCAGCGTCTGCACTCCACGTCGGACGAGCGAGGAGCGACGGGCAGAGACTGGCGGATACGGCCCATCGTCAGATCTTACCGGGCGATCCGGATTCGACAATCCCCTCGAGAACCTCCAGCACGTGCAGGGGTTCTGTGCAGATCGTCACACCCCTCCCACCGGACTCCGGATCGCGCCGGTACCAGGCTGCAAGGCAGGTGCGCATGCCCGCGCCGGCCGGGCCGAGCACGTCGTCGCGCACGCTGTCGCCCACGAAGAGGACGGCGCCGGGAGCGACCCCGAGCGCCTCCGCGACCGCCGCGTAGAAGCCGGGATGCGGCTTGCGCACGCCCACCTCGCACGAGAGCACGATCGCATCGACGCGGCCCCCGATCCCCTGCTCCTCCAGGTCGGCACGGAAGAGCGCCGGCGGGTCGAACGTGTTCGCGGCGAGGGCCGTCCGCAGGCCGAGCGCCCGCACCCCGTCGAGCAGCGCCGGCGTGTCGGGATGCACGTGCCGGGCCGGCGCCCACGCGCGGTACTCGGCCTCGATGCCGCGGCGCACGGCCGCCGGCTCCGCCTCGATCCCGGCCTCCGCGAGCGCCCCCGCCACGGCGCCGGCGTAGTCGAGCTCGGCCGGGCCGGCGTCCGAGCGGGTGAACCGCCGCCGCAGCCCCTCGCCCACCCGGCCGGCCTTCGCGGGATCCGCCCCGACGACGGCGACCAGCGCCTCCACCCCCCGCCGCCACAGCGCCTCGTCCCAGCGGAACTCGGCCAGGGTGTCGCGGTGGTCGAACGCCACGGCCCGCAGCACCGCAGCGGCTACCCGGACGTGGGGTGCTCGTCGAAGCCGTAGCGGACGAGCAGCCGCTTGGCCGCCTCGGCCTCGTCCAGCCGCGACACCGGCCGCGTGTGCGGCGCGTCCTTCAGCATCCGCGGGTCGTCGGCCGCCTCCTGGGCGATCGCGAGCATCGCGTCGCAGAACGCGTCCAGCGTCTCGCGCGTCTCCGTCTCGGTCGGCTCGATCATGAGCGCCTCGGCCACGATCAGCGGGAAGTAGATCGTCGGCGGGTGGAACCCGTGGTCCATCAGCCGCTTGGCGACGTCGAGGGCCGTGATCCCGTGCTCCCGCTTGAGGTTGCGGGCGGAGACGACGAACTCGTGCATGCAGTGGCGGTCGACGGGCACGTCGTACGCCCCGCGCAGCCGGGCGAGCACGTAGTTCGCGTTCAGCACGGCGACCTCGGACATGTCCCGCAGCCCCGGGCCCCACATGCGCATGAAGGCGTACGCGCGCACGAACACGCCGAACGGCCCGCCGAACCCGCGCACCTTGCCGATCGTCTTCGGCCGGTCGCTCTCGAGCCGGAACGTGTCGCCGTCGCGGACGACGACCGGCACGGGCAGGAACGGCTCCAGGTCGCGCCGCACCGCCACCGGCCCGCCGCCCGGCCCGCCGCCGCCGTGCGGCTGCGAGAACGTCTTGTGCAGGTTGTAGTGGACGATGTCGAAGCCCATGTCGCCGGGCCGCGAGATGCCGCAGACGGCGTTCAGGTTGGCGCCGTCGTAGTAGAGGAGCGCGCCGGCCGAGTGGAAGATGTCGGCGATCTCGGTGATCCCCTCCTCGAACAGCCCCAGCGTCGAGGGGTTGGTCAGCATCAGCCCCGCCGTGCGCTCCCCCACCTTGCCGCGCAGGTCGTCGACGTCGACGTTGCCGCGCATGTCGGTCTTCACCCGCACGAGCGTGTAGCCCGCCATGGCCACGCTGGCCGGGTTGGTGCCGTGGGCGGTGTCGGGGATGACCACCTCGGTGCGGTCCTCGCCGCGATCGGCGAAGTACGCCCGCATGAGCGTGAGGCCGGTCAGCTCGCCCTGCGACCCGGCCGCCGGCTGGAGCGTGACCGCGTCCAGCCCGACCACCTCGGCCAGCATCTCCTGCAGCCGCCACATCAGCTCGAGCGCCCCCTGCGCGCCCTCGTCCTCCTGGTGCGGGTGCAGATCGGCGAACCCGGGCAGCCCCACCGCCCGCTCGTTGATGCGCGGGTTGTACTTCATCGTGCAGGACCCGAGCGGGTAGAAGCCGGTGTCGATCCCGAACGTCCGCGTCGAGAGCTCGGTGTAGTGGCGGACGAGCTCCGGCTCGGCCAGCTCCGGCAGCCGCGGCGGCCGCGCCCGGGCGAGCTCCGCCGGCACCTCCGCCGGGGCGACGCCCGGATCGGGGATGCGGCCGGCCCGCCGTCCCGCGCGCGACTTCTCGTAGATGAGCTTCATGCCGCCACCGCCTGCACCTGGCGCAGCACGTCGGCGAGCCGGTCGATGTCCGCCGCCGTGCGCTTCTCGGTCAGGCACACGAGCAGCACGTCGTCCATGCCCGGGTAGTCGCGCCCGAGGGCGTAGCCGGGATGGACTCCGAGCTTGCGGGCGTCGCGGATCACCTCCCGCGCCGGCCGGCGCAGGCGCACGGCGAACTCCTGGAAGGTCGGCCGCTCGAACGCGAGCGGGAGGCCGAGGCGGCGCTTCGCGTGCTCGGCCAGCGACAGGCATGACCGGCCGACGTCATGGAGGCCCTCGGGACCGAGCCAGCTCAGGTAGATCAGGCCGGCCACGGCGAGCAGCGTCTGGTTCGTCGTGATGTTCGACGTCGCCTTCTCGCGGCGGATGTGCTGCTCGCGCGTCTGCAGGGTCAGCACGAATCCGCGCCGTCCGTCATGGTCGTGGGTCTCGCCGACGATCCGGCCCGGGAGCTTGCGGATGTAGTCCGACCGCGCGGCCAGGAAGCCGAAGTGCGGCCCCCCGTAGGACATGTGGTTCCCGGCGGACTGGCCCTCGCCGATCGCGAGCGCGCAGCCGTAGGCGCCGGGGGCCTCGAGCACGCCGAGCGTCATCAGGTCGACGTGCGCGATCGGGAGCGCGCCGGCCGCAGCCGCCGCGGCGGCCAGCTCCGGCGCCGGCTCGAGGCAGCCGAAGAAGTTCGGCTGCGGGAAGATCGCGCAGGCGGCCCCGGCGCACGCGGCGCCGAACCGCTCGGGATCGGTGCTGCCGCCGGCGTGCGGCACCTCGACGACCTCCATGCCGAACCCGGGCGCGAACGTGCGCACCACCTGGCGCACCTGCGGGTTCAGCGTCTCGGCCACGACGACCCGGGCGCGGCCCGTCGTCTGCTTGGCGACGTAGCACGCGTCTGCGGCGACCGTCGTCCCGTCGTAGCCGGACGCGTTGGAGACGTCCATGCCGGTCAGCTCGCAGATCGCGGTCTGGTACTCGAAGATCGCCTGAAGCGTCCCCTGGCTCATCTCCGGCTGGTACGGCGTGTAGGCCGTGAGCAGCTCGCCGCGCTGCATGACGGCGTCGACGACGGCCGGCACGTAGTGGTCGTACACCCCGGCGCCGAGGAACGAGAGCTCGCTCCCGGTGCCGGAGTTGCGCCCGGCCAGCTCGCACAGGTGCGCCCACAGCTCGCCCTCGGTGAGCGCCGGGTCGACCCGCAGCGGCCGGTCGAGGCGGACGTCCGCCGGGATCTCGGTGAAGAGGTCGGCGACCGAGTCCACGCCGATCGCGGCCAGCATGGCGGCCCGGTCGGCATCGGTCAGCGAGGTGAAGCTCACAGCGACTCGAGCAGCTCGCGGTACGCGCCCGCGCTCAGCAGGCCGTCGACCTCGCCGGGGTCGCTCAGGCGCACCTTGACCAGCCAGCCGTCGCCGTAGGGGTCGTCGTTGACGGTGCTCTCGTTCCCCTCCAGGGCGGCGTTCACCTCGACGATCTCGCCCGACAGCGGCGCCACCAGTGACGACACGGCCTTGGTCGATTCCAGCTCGCCGTAGTCGGCGTCCTTGGCGATCGTCTCGCCCACCTCGGGCGGGCTGTAGAACACGACCTCGCCGAGCGTGTCCTGCGCGTACCAGGTGATGCCGAAGGTGGCGGTGTCGCCGTCGACCCGCACCCAGTCGTGGGCCTCGTGGTAGCGCAGCTCCTCGGGGTAGCTCTCATCGCTCATCGGCGCGTCTCCTTGACATACAGGGGTTTGGCAGCCACGCGGGCGGCGACGGGCCGTCCGCGGGCGTCGATCTCGATCTCGGTGCCCTCCGCGGCCAGGTCGGCGGGGACGTATCCCATCCCGATGCCGATCCCGAGCGAGGGCGACATCGTGCCGCTCGTGACCTCGCCGGCCGGGCGCATGGACATGCCCTGGCGCGGGATCCCGCGCCCCTCCACCCGCAGCGCCACGAGCCGGTCGTGGGCGCCGGCCTCCTTCTGGGCACGGAGCGTCTCGGCGCCGACGAAGTCCTTTCGGTCGAGGGCGCACACCCAGCCGAGCCCCGCCTCCAGGGCGGTGTGGGCGTCGTCCAGGTCGTTGCCGTACAACGGGTAGCACACCTCGAGGCGGAGCGTGTCGCGGGCGCCCAGCCCGGCGGGGACGGCCCCGGCGGCGACGATCCCGTCCCACAGCGGGCCGACCTTCTCGGCCGCGGCCATGAGCTCGACGCCCGGCTCGCCGGTGTAGCCGGTGCGGGCGACGATCGCGCGGACGCCGCACACTTCGGCGTCGACGAACCCGAACGGCGGCAGCTCCGGCAGCTCGACCAGACCCAGGGCGTCCGGGCCCTGAAGGGCGAGCATCGCGATCCCGTCCGAGAGATCCTCGAGCTCCGCGTCGCCCGGCACGTGGGCGGCGAGCCAGTCGTGGTCGGCGTCGACGCGCGACGCGTTCACCACCAGGAGGACGTGGTCGTCGGCGAACCGGTAGGCGATCAGATCGTCGATCGGGCAGCCGCGCTCGTCGAGGAGCAGCGTGTACTGCGCCTTCCCGGCCCCGATCCGGTCGATGTCGTTCGAGAGCATCCGCTGCACGAACGGGATGGCGCCGGCGCCGCGCACCTCGAGCTGGCCCATGTGCGAGACGTCGAAGAGCCCGGCGTGGCTGCGGACGGCCTGGTGCTCGGGGATCACGCCCTGGTACTGGACCGGCATGTCCCACCCGGCGAAGGGGACCATCCGTGCTCCCGCTGCCACGTGGCGGTCGTGGAGCGGCGTGTGGCGGAGACCCTCGGACGCGTGCATCCGGGCGCGCAGTCTACCGGGTTACGCGGTCGCGAACATGCGGACGGCGCACGGGCCTGCGGGCCGCCGCTCCGGGCTCAGGCGCCGGCCCCGACGACGGGCTTTTCGACCAGCCAGAAACGGTCATGTGACTCGACGATGCGCTCGCCCTCCGGGAAGACGTGACCCGGCTTCACGGTGAACCGGTTCGGGGCCGAGTGGGCGGCCGTGAAATCGGCGACGGTCATCTCCATCCCCTCGATGCACTCGGGGTCGCCGCACTCGCAGACGAACGGGACGAGCTCGCCGATCGCGTCGGCGTCCTGCTCGAACTCCACCCGGCGGTTGTTGTAGTCCCGAAACACCTGCTCGTTCTTCAGCAGGCGGTCGTGCCGAACCTCGTCGCGGTCGAGCGTCACGGTCGGAACGGTACCGGACCGCGGCGGCGGCCAACGCGGCCCGCGCCGCGCTCTGGCCGCCTTGCATCGTGTGCCAACTGTTCGGATCTGGTGAAGAAGCAGGGGAATTCCAAGGCCCCCTGAAGGAAGCGTGTAATACTTTGGAGAACGTCAAGCTCCGCCGGGAGTCCACGGGTGCAAAAACCGGTGCGGCGGGGTATGGGCAGCTACGGGCGTGAGTCGAAACGAAGGAACGGCAGACCAATGAGCGCACACATGGATTCTCCGTCGTTCAGCGAGATCTTTCCTGACGACGGCGACGGGCACGAAGAGCGCGACGACGTCGCCGCGGATGCGCGGCACGTCACCATCTCTGGGCACAAGTACACGCGCCGGCGCCAGGACACGAACCGGATCAAGCGCGCCCGCCAGCAGGTGCGCGGCCTGCCGACCGTGATCGCCGAGCGCGAGTGGGTGGCGACCTGGATCGAGCTGATCGACGCCAGCCTCTACACCCCGCCGGGTACGCCGCGGGCCGGGCGCATCCTGCGCGAGGCCTACGTCGAGGGCAGCATCCGCCTCCCGGTGATCCGCGACCTGGGCCGGTCGCTCCTGCCGCATCCGGCGCCCGACGCGCCGGCCCGGCCGCTGGCGACGACCACCGTCGAGTCCGTCCCGGCCTGATCGCTCGGCCGGCATCGCCGGCCGTGTGGGATAGCATCGGGGCATGGCCGGCGGACGCAGCCTCGGGGTGACGATCGTGGTCGCGCTCCTGCTCCTGATCGGCGGCGCGCTCGGCGCCGGGATGCTCTTCGCCCACGTCGTCGGCAAGACGACGTCAGAGCCGCCGCGCCGCTAGAACGCCTCGGACCGGATCGGCCGGCTACTCGTCGCGCAGGAAGGACGGGATCTCGAGCGCGTCGGGCGGCATCTGGAACTGGCCGGTGTCGCGTGAGTCGACCGCCGGCTCCGGGCGGCGGGGCTGCTGCTCGCGGCGCCCGCCGGCGGCGAATGCGGCCGCGGGCCGGTCGGGGCTGTGGCGGTCGAAGCCGGTGGCGATGACCGTCACCCGCACCTGGTCGCCCAGCTGCTCGTCGATGACCGCGCCGAAGATGATGTTCGCGTCGCTGTCGGCGGCGCTGCCGATGATCTCGGCCGCCTCGTTCACCTCGAAGAGGCCCATGTCCGACCCGCCAGTGATGTTGAGCAGTATGCCGGTGGCCCCCTCGACGGATGCCTCGAGCAGCGGCGAGGAGATCGCCGCCTTGGCGGCCTCGGCCGCCCGGTTCTCGCCGCCGGCCACACCGATGCCCATGAGCGCCGAGCCGGCCTGGCGCATGATCGTGCGCACGTCGGCGAAGTCGAGGTTGATGAGGCCGGGGACCGTGATCAGGTCGGTGATGCCCTGGACGCCCTGGCGCAGCACGTCGTCGGCGATGCGGAACGCGTCGACGATCGACGTGCGCTTCTCGACCACCTGGAGCAGACGGTCGTTGGGGATGATGATGAGCGTGTCGACCTTGTCGCGGAGCTGGCGGATGCCGCCCTCGGCCTGGTCGGCGCGCTTGCGGCCCTCGAACCCGAACGGGCGGGTGACGACGCCGACCGTGAGCGCTCCCAGCTCGCGGGCGATCTCGGCGATGACGGGCGCCGCGCCGGTGCCGGTGCCGCCGCCCTTGCCGGCCGTGACGAAGACCATGTCGGCGCCCTTCAGCGCCTCCTTCAGCTCGTCACGGCTCTCGGTGGCGGCCTCGAGCCCGATGGCGGGATCGGCGCCGGCGCCCAGGCCTCGGGTGATCTTGGAGCCGATGTGGATCTTCACGTCGGCGTCGCACATGAGCAGCGCCTGCGCGTCCGTGTTGACCGCGATGAACTCCACCCCGCGCAGCCCGGCGTCGACCATGCGGTTCACGGCGTTGGTGCCGCCGCCGCCCACGCCGACCACCTTGATGACCGCCAGATAGTTGCCGCTCGGATCTCTCATCTGCCTACCCCCAACCTGAACCTCTACTAGAGGGTTCGAGTGTGACTGCGCGAAAGGCCCGTCCAGCGGGCACAGCGAAGCCGGGCTGCCGGTCGGGCGCATTGGGGAGGGTACCCGGCCCGACTCTCGCTGTCAAGCAGATGGTTAGGAGGGCTAACCCTGTACCTCAAGTCGAGGCTCACTTCTTGTAGCCGATGGCCGGGCGAGCCGGTGCCGATACGTCCACGTAGGCCACCGAGTGGCGGATCGAGGCGCCCATCCGGGCGAGCACGCGGGCGGCGACGTGCAGCTTCAGATCGAGCGAGCCGGCCGTCCCCAGGCGCACCTGGAGGCCGTGGCCGAACACCGCCACCACGCCGCCCGGCGAGGCAACGACCTTCTTCAGCCTGGCGATGCTCTCGGGAAACCCGCCGGGGACGACCGCGAGGACGCGGAGCGCCGAGCGCATCTGGGCCGTGTCGACGGTGCGCCCGGCGAGCGGCTGCGAGGTCGGCGGGAGCACGAGCCTCGGCAGGGCGTCCGGCGCCTTGGTGGCGGTGCGCAGCACCCGGCCGTCGACCGAGACGATGTAGGCGGCCTTGCCGGCACGGACGAGCGCGGCCGGCCGCTCCATGACGACCGAGATCGCGACCGTGTGCGGGAAGGCGCGGTCGACGCGCGCAGCCTTCACGTCGGGGATGGCCTCGAGCTGGGCCGCGAGCGAGGAGGCGTCGACGCGGAGCAGGCTCCTGCCGGCCACGTCCTGGGCGACCGCCGCGCGCACGAGCGCGTCGACCCGCGGCGTCGCGCCGGTGACGGACACCTGCGAGGCGGCGAAGATCGAGGAGTGCTCGAGGGCCCAGTAGCCGACCGGGAGCAGCACGATCGCGAGGGCGCCGACGACCACCGCCAGCCGGCGGCGGCCTTCGGAGCGACGGAGCGCCCTCCGGCGCAGCACCAGCGCAGGGTCGAAATGGGCAGCTGCCATGTCCATCCAGTTCGCCGGACGGCGGGCGGATCCTGCCGGTTCAGGCCGGGGCGTCCAGCGCGATCGGGCCGAGCATCTGCACCTCGTGCTCGAGCTCGACGCCGAACCGCTCGCGCGCCCGCCGGCGCGCCTCCTGCATCAGGGCGATCACGTCCGCCGACCGGGCGCCGCCCGTGTTCTCGATGAAGTTCGCGTGCACGGGGGAGATGCGGGCGCCGCCCGCGGTGAAGCCCTTGAGCCCGCACTCCTCGAGCATGCGCCCGGCGGAGCGCTCGCCGCCCGGGTTCTTCCACACCGACCCGAACGTGCGCACCTTGGCGGGCTGGGCCTCGCGCCGGCGCCGCTGCATGTCGGCCACCGTCGCCCGGATCCGCTCGGAGTCGTCCGGCCGCAGCCGCAGCACCGCCTCGGCGACCACCTCGCGCGGGCCGACGTCCGAGTGCCGGTAGCGCATGCCGAGCTCGTCCGGCCCTCCGGCCCGCTCCCCGGCCGCACCGACCACCACCGCCCGCTCGAGCACGTCGCGCAGCTCGCCGCCGTACGCGCCCGCATTCATCCGCACCGCGCCGCCGGCCGTGCCCGGGATGGCGCACCCGAACTCGATCCCGGAGAGCCCCCAGCCCGTCGCCCGCTTCACGATCGCCGCGAGCGAGGCGCCGCCGCCGCAGACGATCCGCTCGCCGTCGCGCTCGATCCGGGCCAGACCGCCGGCGAGGCGCAGGACGACGCCGTCGTAGCCCTCGTCCGCCACCAGCAGGTTCGAGCCGAGGCCGACCACCGCCACGTCGAGCTTCTCCGCGTCGGCCCACCGCAGCACCTCGGCCAGCTCGGCGCCGCGTGCCCGGCCGGGCCAGGAAGCGCGCCGGCCCGCCCGTGCCGACGGTCGTCAGGCGCGAAACGGGGTAGTCCGGCTGGACGCACGCGGGCACGCCGCTCATCCCAGCAGCACGTCCCCCACGCTGCGGACGTCGCCGGCGCCCACCGTGAGAACGAGGTCGCCGTCGCGCAGGCGCCCGCGCAGGTACGCCGCGGCGTCGCCCAGGGCGGGCATGTACGCGAGCGGCATTCCCGGCCGCCGCTCCGAGACGGCGTCGACGACGAGCTTCGCGGTCACCCCCGCCAGGGGCCGCTCGCGGGCGGCGTAGATCTCGGTCACGACCACCTCGTCGGCGCCCGCGAGCGCGGTGCCGAACTCGTGCGCCGAGGCGGCCGTGCGCGAGTAGAGGTGGGGCTGGAAGCAGACGACGACCCGCGCCGGCGCGTGCGTGCGGGCGGCGTCGATGACCGCCGCGACCTTGGCCGGGTTGTGCGCGTAGTCGTCGACGACCGTCGCGCCGGCGACGCGCCCGCGCACCTCGAAGCGGCGGCCGACGCCGGTGAACTCGGCCAGCGCCGCGGCCGCGTCCGCGGCGGCCGCACCGGCCGCGGCCAGGGCCGCGATCGCCCCGGCGGCGTTGCGCGCGTTGTGGGCGCCGGGCACGCGCAGCGTGACGTCGACCGGGAGCTCGTCCGGCACGGACAGCCAGAAGCGCGACCCCTCCGGGCCGCTGCGGAAGCCGCTGATGTGCCAGTCGGCGCCGTCGTCGAAGCCGAATGTCGCGACCGGCGCCGCTCCGGCGGGGAGCGACACGCCGTCGCCGAGCACGACCGCCCCGTCGGCCGGCACGTGCGCGACCCACTCGGCGAACAGCCGCTCGACCTCGTGCACCGACGCGTAGCGGGCGTGATGGTCGAGGTCGACGTTCGTCACGACGGCGACGCGCGGGCGCAGCAGGGCGCAGCTTCCGTCGGACTCGTCCCCCTCGGCGATCAGGAGGTCTCCCCCGCCCGGCCCGGCGTTCCCGCCCAGCTGGGGCACCTCGCCGCCCACGAGCCAGGTCGGGTCGAGCCCGAGCCGGTCTGCGGCGAAGGCGATCATCGCGGTGGTGGTCGTCTTGCCGTGCGCGCCCGTCACGCAGATCGACGTCTTCTGCGCGACGAGCTCGGCCAGCAGCTCGCCCCGGTGAAGGACGCGCAGCCCGAGCTCCGACGCCGCAGCCAGCTCGTCGAGCTCGTCCGGCACCGCCGACGAGACGACCACCTCCATGCCGGGCTCGAGGTGGACGCGGTCATGGCCCTCGGAGACGTCGATGCCGAACCGGCGCAGGCGCAGCGAGTACTCGGACGGCGTCCGGTCGCAGCCGGACACGTCGGCGCCCCAGGCGTAGGCGACGACGGCGAGCGCCGACATCCCGGCGCCGCCGATCCCGATCATGTGCAGCCTGCGGTCGGCCAGCGTCATCGGGCCAGGGCCAGGAGCTCGGTCGCGATCCGCTCGCCGGCGTCGGGCCGCGCCAGCCGCCGGGCGGCCTCCGCCATCCCCGCCAGCCGGTCGGGGTCGGCGAGCAGCGCATCGACCTCGGTCGAGAGCCGGACGGCGGTCAGCTCGTTGTCGGCGATCACGATCGCCGCGCCGCCGTCGGCGATGAACTCCGCGTTGCGCGACTGGTGGTCGGCGGTCACGTTCGGCGACGGGACGAGGATCGCCGGCCGGCCGGCGGCGGCGATCTCGAACACCGACCCGCCCGCCCGCGAGACGACCAGGTCGGCGGCGGCGAGGATCGGGCCGAGCCCGGCGGTGTACGGCAGCACGCGGTAGTGCGGCGCGGCCCGCCCCGACGCCTGGGTGAACTCGCGCTCGCCGGTGATGTGGACGACGGTGAAGCCGGGATCGTCCGCCGCCCACGCGGCGGTGGCCGCCCGGTTCATCGTCGTCGAGCCCAGGCTGCCGCCGACGACGAGCACGATCCGGCGGTCGGCGGGAAGGTCGAACTCGCGCCGGCCCTCCTCCGCCGTCGCGTCGAGCACCGCCCGGGGCACCGGCCGACCGGTGAGCTGGTAGCGCGGCGGCCCGAGGTCGCCGATCGGGAAGGCCAGGAACACCCGGCGCGCGAACGGCGCGGCCATCCGGTTGGCGAGGCCGAGGTGCGCGTCGACCTCCATCAGCGCCGCCGGGATGCGCATGCCCGCCGCCGCGGCCAGCATCGGCCCGGCCACGTACCCGCCCCCGCCGAACACGACATCGGGGCGGACGCGGCGGAGGATGCGCGCGCACGCGGCCGGCGCGACGGCGGCCAGGCCGAGCCCGCGCACGAGGCCGAGCGACGGCCGCCGCGGGAGGCCGGAGACGTGGTAGGTGTGGAGCGGGTAGCCGGCGGCGGGGACGAGCCGGGACTCGATCCGCTCGGCCGTGCCGGCGAACACGACGTCGGCGCCTCTAGCCGTGAGCTCGGCGGCGACCGCCAGCGACGGCACGACGTGGCCGGCGGTTCCCCCGGCTGCGATCAGCACCCGCGGGCTGCGGCCGGGGTCGCTTGCGGCTTTCGGCGGTGTCATCGGCGGGCACTGCCTTGCGGGCGACTGCCCGCTCGCTGTCGGCGACGTTCAGGAGCGTCCCGATCAGGGTGAGGAACACGATCAGGCTGGATCCGCCTGAGCTTATCAGCGGCAGCGGGACCCCCGTGAGGGGCAGGAAGCCGAGCACCGCGCCCAGGTTCACGACCGCCTGGCCGGTGACGAGGCAGGTGATCCCGGTGGCCAGGAACTTGCCGAACGGGTCCTTCGTGCGCATCGCGATCCGGAAGCCGAGCACGGCGAACGCGGCGAACGCGGCGACGGTCACGAGGATGCCGATCAGGCCCAGCTCCTCGCCGATCACCGCGGCGATCATGTCGCTCGGCGCCTCGGGGAGGTAGCCGTTCTTGACCGTGCCCTGGCCGAGGCCCTTGCCCCAGATCCCGCCCGAGCCGAGCGAGAGCAGCGCCTGCACGTTCTGGTAGCCGCTGCCGCCGGCGTCCTGCCACGGGTGCATGAAGGCGAGCAGGCGGGCGTGCATGTAGGCGTTCTGGGAGATGACGAGCGCGGCGCCTGCGGAGACGATCCCGGCCGTGCCGACCAGGAGCCGGAACGGCGTGCCGGCCACGATCAGGACGCCCGTGACCATGACCGCGATCGCGATCGTCGTGCCCAGGTCGGGCTCGAGCGCGACCAGCCCGCACACGATCAGCGCGGCGAGCCCGACCGGGTTCGCGAGCTCCTTGATCGAGCGGGGCGGGCGCTTGCGCGCGGTCAGGACGGCCGCGCAGAAGACGACCATCGCCAGCTTGGCGAACTCGGACGGCTGCAGGGTGAGCGGGCCGGCGACGATCCAGCGCTCGGCGCCGTTCACGCGCACGCCGATGCCCGGCACCTTCACGAGGACGAGCCCGATGAGCGCCATCAGCATGAGCAGCGGCGCCAGGACGCGCAGGCGGCGGTAGCGGAAGCGGGCGGCGCCGACCATGCAGCCGATGCCGAGGACGGCGTACGCCCCCTGGCGCAGGAGCGGCGAGAGCGGGTTGGCGCCGTTCACGACGGCGATGCCGCTCGACGCGCTGTAGACCATGATCAGGCCGAACGCGACCAGCCCGAGGGTCAGCAGCAGCAGGAGGTGGTACTCGATCTGGTGGGTGTTCGACGTGCGCCGTCGCCGCGA
Organism: uncultured Actinomycetes bacterium; assembly: GCA_963731515.1. GTDB lineage: Bacteria > Actinomycetota > Thermoleophilia > Gaiellales > JAICJC01 > JAICJC01. The sequence goes on from CAVSVU010000017.1 coordinate 881,131, forward strand.
CGGCCGCTCCGCGGCCGCTCCGTTCCCCCCGGTGTTGTCGATCGCGTGCAACCTCGCCACAGGCACCCCCAAGGAACCCATGGATCTGTTCGCCGCCCGGTCACGGTCACCTGCATGAATAACCGGTGCCTGGCACCGGTTATTCAGCGGCGGCGCGGGCGAGCTCGGCGAAGCGCTCGCCGCGCTGCTCGTAGTCGCGGAACTGGTCGAAGCTCGCGCAGGCCGGCGAGAGCAGCACCGTGTCGCCGGCGACGGCGGCAGCGGACGCCTCGGCGACGGCGCGCTCGAGCGTCCCGCAGCGGGCGTACGCCGCCCCGGCCGCGTCGAGGGCGGCCGCGATGGCGTCGGCGGCGGCGCCGATCAGGTACGACCGCGCCACCGGCCCCGCGGCGATCGCGGCGGCCATCTCGGCGTACGACCCGCCCTTGAGCGAGCCGCCCAGGATCAGGTGAACGCCGTGGTCGAAGGCCGTGAGCGCCTTCACGGTCGCGTCGGGATTGGTGGCCTTGGAGTCGTTCACCCACTCGACGCCGCCCGCCCGCGGCGACCGGCTGGAGCCGGTGCGGCGGCGGATCGAACCCGCGCAGCGCGGCGTTCAGGGCCGCGTCGCCGACCCCGGCGGCGCGCGCGGCGGCCGCGGCGGCGACGGCGTTCTCGAGGTTGTGCCGCCCCCGCAGCCGGGCGTGCTCCCAGTCGAGCGGGCCCGGGTCGGAGGCCGAGAACCAGATCCGCTCGCCGGCTCCGGGAAGCCGCGCCGCCCGCAGGGCCGGGTCGTCGCCGTTCAGGACGGCGGTGTCGCCGGCGACCTGGTTCTCGAGGATCCGCAGCTTGCAGCGCAGGTACCCGTCCATGCTCCCGTGCCGGTCGAGGTGGTCGGGGGTCACGTTCAGGATCACCGCCACCCGGCAGCGCAGCCGGTCGATGTCCTCGAGCTGGAAGCTCGAGAGCTCGCAGGCGATCCACGTCCCCGCCGGGACGCGCCCGGGCAGCTCCGTCAGCGCCCGTCCCACGTTGCCGGCGACCTCGGCGTCGAGCCCGCCGGCGCGCAGCATCGCCCCGAGCAGGTGCGTGGTCGTGGTCTTGCCGTTCGTCCCGGTCACGCCCGCGATCGGGTTGTCCGGGAGCATCCGCGCCGCCAGCTCGACCTCGCTCCAGACCGGCACGCCCGCTGCCCGGGCGGCGGCCACCTGGGCCGCCTCGCCGGGCACGCCCGGGCTCTTCACCAGCGCCGTCAGGCCGTCGACGGGCACGATCCCGCCGCCGAGCCGCGCCTCGATGCCGAGCGCCTCCAGGCGGGACACGTCGAGGTCGGTGCCGCCGTCGGCGGCCAGGATCTCGGAGCCCGGCCAGACGCGGGCGATGGCCTCGCACGCCGCGATGCCGGAGCGGCGCAGCCCGACGACCAGGTAGCGCCCGCTCACCGGTACTTGGAGAAGAAGAGGTAGTAGAGGACGAAGCCGCTCGCCCCGAAGCCCGCCGCCGTGATCCAGAAGCGGACGATGATCTTGTTCTCGGTCCACTCCATCATCTCGAAGTGATGGTGCAGCGGCGCCATCAGGAACACGCGCTTCCCGAAGACCCGGAACGAGACGACCTGGATCGCGACCGACAGCGCCTCGATCACGAACACGCCGCCGACGACCACGAGCAGCGCCTCGGTCTTGGTGAAGATCGCGAGCGCGGCCAGGCCGCCCCCCAGCCCGAACGAGCCCGTGTCGCCCATGAAGACGTCGGCGGGGTAGGCGTTGTACCAGAGAAAGCCCACGCAGCCGCCGACGAGCGCGGCCGCGATGATGGCCAGGTCGAGCGCGCGTGGGTTGCCCACGTAGACGCCGTGGACGGTGTGGCCCGGGTAGACGCCGTTGTGGGCCAGGAAGGCGACCACCATCATCGCCGCATAGGTGAGCGCGGCGATCGTGACCGTCCCGGCCGCGAGCCCGTCGAGGCCGTCGGTCAGGTTCACGGCGTTCGCCGCCCCCGCCACCACCAGGAAGATGAAGACGTAGTAGACGGGCCCGAGGCCGATGTACGTGTTGAGGATCGGGATGTAGAGGTCGGTCGAGAGGTGCTCGCGGTGCGCCACCCAGCCCACGCCGGCGACGACGGCGGCCAGCAGGAGCAGCTTCCACCGCCCCGACAGGCCCAGCGACCGCTTCCGCGTCAGCTTCAGGTAGTCGTCGAGGAAGCCGATCCCGGCGCAGGCGAGCGCCGTCCCGGCGACGGCCAGGCCCGGGCCGGTGTGCTCGGTGAAGATCAGGAACGCGAGCAGGGCGCACCCGAGCATGCCGAGGCCGCCCATCGTCGGCGTGCCCTGCTTCGACGCGTGGCCCGCCGGGCCGTCCTCGCGGATGTGCTGTCCGAACTCGTTGCGGCGCAGGAACGCGATCAGCGCCGGGCCGGAGACGATCCCGAGCAGCATCGCGACGACGCCGGCGGCGAGGACGAGCTTCACGTGAGCGCCTCGACCACGGCCTCGAGCCCCGCCGAGCGGCTGCCCTTGACGAGCACCGCGTCGCCCGGCTCGAGCACGTCCGGCACGCCGGCGGCGGCGGCGGCGGCGTCCGCGAACCAGCGCCCGCCGTAGGCGCGGCTGAGCGGGCCGACGGCGACGACGACGTCGACGCCCAGCCGCTCCGCCTCGCGGCCGATCTCCTCGTGCAGGCCCGGCCCGGTCGGCCCCAGCTCCGCCATCTCGCCCATCACCGCCACGGTGCGGCGGCCGCCGGCCGCGGACACCAGATGGCGCAGCGCCGCCCGCATCGAGACGGGGTTCGCGTTGTAGCAGTCGGCGATCACGAAGCCGTCGCCGGGAAGGGCGATCCGCTCGCCCCGCCAGCGCGAGAACTCGACCTCGGCGGCGCCGGCGAGCAGCTCCGGGTCGGCAGGGTCGAGGCCGAGGCCGGCGCAGGCCGCGACGGCGGCCGCGAGGTTCAGGCCGTTGTGGTGCTGGTCGAAGTTCACCGGCACCGTGATGGTTCGACCGCCGAGCCCGATCTCCGCTCTGCCCGGCGCGAAGCCGGCCAGGCGCACATCGGCGCCGTCCGCCTCCCCGAACGTCGTCACGCGCGCGCGTGTGAGATCCAGATAGGGGGCGAGCAACGGCTCGGCGAACGGGACGACGGCCGTCCCGTTCGGCCCGAGCGGATCGAGGATCTCGGCCTTCGCCTCGGCGACGCCCTCGATGCTCCCGACCTGCTCGAGATGGACGGGCCCGATCGACGTGATCACGGCGACGTCGGGGCGGGCGATCTCGGCCAGGTAGGCGACCTGGCCCATGCCCCGCATCGCCAGCTCGCACACGACCGCCTCGGTGCCGGCCTCGATCCGGCAGAGCGTGAGCGGCACGCCGATCTCGGTGTTGAAGTTGGCGTGGCTCGCGACGGTGCGCAGACGGCGGCGCAGGAGCGCGGCCAGCAGATCCTTCGTGGAGGTCTTCCCCGTGGAGCCGGTGATCCCGACCACGCGGGCGCCGGAGCGGCGGCGCACCTCGGCGGCCAGCCGGCCGAGGGCGATCATCGGATCGGGGACGACGATCGTGTGCTCGTCCGGCGGCGGATCGCCCGGCGTGCCTCCGGCCATGACGGCGGCGGCGCCGGCGCGCAGGGCGTCGGCCGCGTAGCGGGCACCGTCCGTGCGCTCGCCGGGCAGGGCGACGAACAGGTCGCCCGCCGCCACCGCCCGCGAGTCGATCGTGACGCCGGTGATGGTCGCCCGCGACTCCGTGCGACCGCCGCAGGCCTCCGCGATCTCGCCCGCCGCGAGCGCGATCATGCCGCCGGGAGCCCGGCCAGCGCCTCGCGCGCCACCGTGCGATCGTCGAAGGGGAGCGTCCGGTCGGCGAACTGCTGGCCCTGCTCGTGGCCCTTGCCCGCGATGACGACGACGTCGCCCGCCCGGGCCATGCCGACGGCGCGCTCGATCGCGGCCCGACGGTCGGGCTCGGACTCCATCGGGATGCCGTCCATGATGTCGGCGATGATCGCCTCGGGATCCTCGCTGCGGGGGTTGTCCGAGGTGACCAGGGCGACGTCCGCCAGACGCCGTGCCACCCGCCCCATCAACGGGCGCTTGCCCCGGTCGCGGTCACCGCCGCAGCCGAACACGCAGATCAGCCGCCCGGACGTGATCTCGCGGGCCGAGCCCAGCACGTTCTCGAGGCCGTCCGGCGTGTGCGCGTAGTCGACGAGGACGGTGAACGGCTGGCCGGCGTCCACCGCCTCGAACCGGCCGGGGACGCCCGGCACCGACGCGATCCCGGCGCGGACGGCGGCGTGCGGAAGCTCGAGCAGCTCCGCCAGCGCGACGGCGCAGAGCACGTTCTCGACGTTGAAGCCGCCCCGCAGGCGCACGTCGAGCGGGATCGGGCCCCGCGGCGTCGAGACGATCAGGGCGATCGCCCCGCCGGCGCCCACCTCCACGGCGTGCGGGCGCACGTCCGCGTCGGCGTCCGTCCGCGCGGCGTAGGTGAGCACCGGCCCGCCGGCCGTCCCGGCCAGGCGGCGGCCGTACTCGTCGCCGACGTTGATCGCGCCGGGCGCCTCGCCGAACAGGCGCGCCTTGGCCGCGAAGTAGGCCTCCATGTCGGGGTGGAAGTCCAGGTGATCCTGGGTCAGGTTCGTGAATCCGGCGGCGGCGAAGCGCACGCCGGCGACCCGCTCGAGCTCGAGGGCGTGGGACGACACCTCCATCGCGCAGGCCCGGTCGCCGGCGTCGGCCATCCGCCGCAGGATCGCCTGCAGGTCGACGCTCTCCGGCGTCGTCCGCGCGACCGGCTCCACCACGCCGCCGATCCGCGACTCGATCGTGCCCAGGAGCCCGGCCTGCCCCAGGGCCGCCTCCAGCACCGCGTGCATGAGGAAGGCCGTCGTCGTCTTCCCGTTCGTCCCGGTGATGCCGACGACGTCGAGCTCGCCGCTGGGATGGCCGTAGAACGCGTCGGCGGCGGCCGCCATCGCCGCGCGCGACGACGCGACCACGAGCTGGGGCACGTCGATGGTCGAGCTCGCGCTCGACGACGAGCGCCGAAGCGCCGTTCGCGACGGCGACACCGGCGAAGTCGTGCCCGTCGGCGGTGAACCCGGGAACGCACACGTGCAGCGCCCCGGGCACGGCCGACTCGGCGCGGTAGGTGACGGCGGTGATGTCGACGTCCGCCCGGCCACGCACCGAGCGTGGGCCGACCGCCTCGATCAGCGTCGAGAGCTCCATGCTCGCGGGAAGGCTACTGAACCGGACGGTCGGGCCGGATGCCCGCGTGGTTCGCGTACCACGAGCCGATCTGCTCGAAGGCCGGCGCCGCCACGTCGCCGCCGAAGTGGCTCGTCTGCGGCGAGTCGACCACGATCATGATCTCGACCTGGGGGTCGTCGGCCGGCAGGAAGCCGATGAACGAGGCGTCGTACTGGTTCGAGTAGCCGCCGTCCGGGCTCGGCTTCTGGGCGGTGCCCGTCTTGCCGGCGACGGTGTAGCCGGGGATGGTGGCCTGGACGCCGGTGCCGCCGTCGACGACGCCTTCGAGCATCGACACCATCTGGCCGTCGACCTCGGGCGAGAGGATCCGCCGCTGCGACGGCCGGTGCAGCTTCTCGCCCTGGATGTGCGAGACCAGGTGCGGCGCGATCATGACGCCGCCGTTCGCGATCGCCTGGTACATCGACGCCATCTGCATCGCCGTCACGCCGATGCCCTGGCCGATCGGGATCGTGCCGATCGAGGACAGCGTCCAGTCGCGACCCGGGAGCACGATGCCGCTGGCCTCGCCGGGGAAGCCGAGCGCGGTGCGCCGCCCGAACCCGTACCGGTGGATCCACGTCATCAGGTCGTGCCTGCCGACCATCTGGGCGATCTCGTCGGTGCCGATGTTGGACGAGATCTTGAGGATGTGGCGCACGGAGATGTTCCACGGCTTGTGGGGGATGTCGTCGCGGATGACCTTGTCGCCGAACGCGAGATGGTCGGGCACGTTGTGGAGCACCTCGCCCGGCCAGACCACGCCGGCCGTGAGCGCGGCCGAGAACGTCACGGTCTTGAAGGTCGAGCCGGGCTCGTACACGGTCTGCAGCGCCTGGTTGCTCCAGTGGGCCTGGTTCCGGGCCAGGTGGGCCTGGTTGTTGTCGTAGCCCGGCGCCGTGGCCATGGCGACGATCGCGCCGGTGCGCGGGTCCATGACGATGCCCGTCGCCCACTTGGCCCGGGTGCTGCGCACCGTCGCCGCGAGCACGTCCTGCACCTTCGTCTGCACGGCGGCGCTGAGGGTGAGCCGGACGTTGCGGCCGTTCTGGGGCTTCTCGACGTCGACCGTGTCGAGCACCATGCCGCCCGGGTCGGTGATCGTCACCTGCTTGCCGGGCCGGCCCTCGAGGACGTGGTTGTACTGGTGCTCGAGGCCGGCGCCCTCGCCCTTGCCGGCGCTGCCGTCGATGCCGGTGAACCCGAGCAGCTGCGACGCGACCGGCCCGTCCGGATACCAGCGCTGGAGCTCGGGGAACGTCGAGATCCCGGGCAGGTGGTGGCGCATGATGCGCGCCGCGACGTCGGTCGGGAGCTGGCGGACGACGTAGCCGCCGCGGCGCAGGTCGGCCGCCAGCACGGTCACCTCGGCGGCCCAGGCCGGGTTCGGGCGCAGCTTCGGCTTGTGGGCGCCATGGTGGTGCTTGGAGGCCTTCGTCTTCGCCTGCTGCTCCTGCCTCTGCAGCGCGTGGCGGCCGACCCGCCTGAACGGGTGGAAGCCCATCGCCCGGGCGATGATCGCCGCCGTCGCCGACACGTTCTTCAGCTTCTTCGGGTCGGAGACGATCGTCTTCGACGGCTGCGTCTGGGCGAGCACCTGGCCGTCGGCGCTGATGATCGAGCCACGCAGGCCGGGCAGCGTCGTCTCGCCGCGCTGCTGGGAGCCGGCCTTCTGCGACAGGCCGGCCGCGTCCACGCCCTGGATCTGGATCGCACGGGCGACGACCACCACGAACGCCATCAGCGAGACGGCGAGCATCAGCCGCAGCCGGTGGTCGGACATCCGCCTCACGGCCGGGCCTGCGCCTTCGGATGCGGCCGGTGGAGGCGCACGTACTTCGTCGTGTTCGGGTCGGCCGGGAGCATCCCCAGCTTCTGCGCGGCGACGCCGATCGAGCTCGGCGAGGACAGGTTCGTGACCTGGTTTCGCAGGAGCCGGTTCTCGTCCTGGAGCTGCTGGGCGTGCGCCTGCAGGCGGTTCACGTCGATGCTGTCGCGGAGCGCGGCGACGTTCAGGGCGACGATGCCGCCGAGGAGCGTGGCCAGCACGACGACCCAGACGGCGCCGCCCGCGGTCATCCGCCGGGGGCGGACGCGCCGGCGCGGGACCGCGCGGGGGGCGGCCGCAGGCTCGGGCGCCGTGCGGGAACGGGCCGGCGCGCGGGCCGAGACGGCGATGCTCACGGGGCCGGCGTCCTCTCGGCGGCCCGCAGACGGGCAGAGGACGAGCGCGGGTTGGTGCAGCGCTCGTCGACGCTCGCCACGACCGCCCGCCGGGTCAGGCTGCGCAGGCGCGGCTCGTGCCCGCACACGCACACCGGGAAGTCCGGCGGGCAGGTGCAGCCGCGGGCCTCGTCGCGGATGAACTGCTTCGCGATCCTGTCCTCGAGCGAGTGGAAGCTGATCACGGCGAGCCGCCCGCCCGGGGCGAGCAGGTCGACGGCCAGCCCGAGGCCCTCCCGGAGCGACTCGAGCTCGCCGTTCGTCGCGATCCGCAGGGCCTGGAAGACGCGCCGCGCCGGATGTCCCTGGCCGAACCGGGCCGGCGTCGGGATGGCCGCCTTGATCACCTCGACCAGGTCGCCGCTGCGCTCGAACGGCTCGAGCTTGCGCCGGCGCACGATCGCGCGCGCGATCTGGAACGAGTAGCGCTCCTCGCCGAACGTCCGCAGGACGCCGGCCAGGTCGCGCTCGTCCCACGTGTTCACGATCTCGGCCGCGGAGAGCTCGGCGGTCGCGTCCATGCGCATGTCGAGCGGCGCGTCGTTGGCGTAGCTGAAGCCGCGGTGGGGCCGGTCGATCTGCATCGACGAGACGCCGAGGTCCATCAGGATCGCCTGGACGCGGGTGCCGCTCGCGACCATGTTGCGCAGGACGAGGGCGAAGTCGCCGTGCAGGAACCGCGTCTGGCTGGTCGCGCCCGACGCGAAGCGGGCGAAGAACGGCTCGGCCTCGTGGTCGCGGTCGATGCCGATGTAGGTGCCGCTGCCCCGCAGGTACGGCTCGAGGACGGCCGCGTGGCCGCCCGCGCCGAAGGTGCAGTCGACCACCGTGTCGCCGGGGCGGGGCTCGAGGAGCTCGGCCACCTCGGGCGCCATGACGGGGACGTGGTCCACCCCCGGGCTACTGCTGTGAGAGAGATTCGGCAACATCCTCAATGCTCCCCTCGGATTCGGCCTGCGTGCGGCGCCAGGTGGCGAGATCCCAGATCTCCAGCATGTCTCGCAGCCCCGCCACCACGATGTCCCGCTCGAGCCCGGCGTGCGCGAGCTGGGCCGGCGGCAGCATGATGCGGCCCTGCCGGTCGAGCTCGGTCTCCGCCGCGCCCGCGTACAGGTGCCGGCTCATGGCCCGGGCCTGGCGGCTGAACGGCGAGAGCCGTCCGAGCTGCTGATCCACGAATGCCTCGAACCCGGCCGGCGTGTAGACAGACAGGCACCGGTCGACCCCCTTGGCGACGATCACGCCGTCGCCGAAGTGCGGCCGCAGCTTGGCCGGGAGAGTTACGCGGTTCTTGGCATCCAGCTTTTGGACAGATTCGCCGAGCAGCACGGGTGCGGCCTCCCATTCCGCCCCACAATACCCCACTTTCCACCACTTTGCAACGCTGCGGGTCCACAACGAGGGTCGCAACGCTCGGAGGGCGATGCCGCCGATCCCGGGTGCCAAACCTGCGCTGGCGGAAAATCCTTACAAAAAAGGCTGCGTTTGCAGGCCTTTGCAAGTGGTAAAGTCCGGCGCCATGTCGAGCCCGCCCACGCAGCGGCACCGGCGCCGGCTCGGGCCGGTCCTTGCCGCCGTCGTCCTCACGGCAGTGCTCGCGACCATCGCAGGCACCGCAACGGCCGGGGCGGATCCGATCCACGAGAAGCGCGTCGAGGCGCAGCAGGCTCAGGATCAGCTGAACGGCCTCTACGCCCAGGAGGACGCGGCGGTCGAGGCCTACGACAGGGCCCACGCGAAGCTCGACGCCGTCAACCGCCAGATCCGCACGAACAGGATCCGCCTCGGGATCGCGAAGCAGAACCTCGCGGCGGCCCGGGCGCAGCTCGCGCGCCTCGTCGTCGCCGCCTACAAGGGCGGCGACCCGAACGCGGCGATGTACGTGCTCGCCGCCCGGTCGTTCACCGACCTCGTCGACCGCGTGGACGTCATGAACCGGACGTCGCACGACGAGTCGGCGATCCTGCACCGGGTCACCGTCGCCGAGCGCCAGGTCGTCCGGCGCCGCACCCTCCTGCGCAAGGAGCGGGTGCAGGCGCGCAAGCTCGTGAAGAAGGCCGACGCCGCCAAGCAGCGCGCGGCCGCCCTGATCACGAGCCAGAAGGCGAAGATCGCCTCTCTGAACTCGCAGATCCAGCAGCTTGTCGGCGAGCGCAAGGCCCGGCTCGCCCGCGAGGCCCGCGCCCGCGCCGCCGCTGCCGCGGCGGCCGCTGCGGCGGCCGCCGCTCCGGCCCCCACCCAGACCTCGGCGCCCAGCCCGGCGCCGGTCGAGCCGCCCTCCGGCGCGCCCGTGCCGCCGGCCAACTCGCTCGGCGAGCAGGCCGTCCAGATCGCGATGGGCGAGCTCGGCGTCCCCTACGTCTGGGGCGGCGCCAGCCCGTCCGGATTCGACTGCTCCGGCCTGACGATGTGGGTCTACGCCCAGCTCGGCATCCACCTCGACCACTTCACCGGGTCGCAGTGGACGGCCGGCCCGCACGTTTCCGAGAGCGAGCTCGCCCCGGGCGACCTCGTCTTCTTCGAGCCGGACATCGGGCACGTCGGGATCTACATCGGCAACGGCGAGTTCATCCACGCGCCGCACACCGGCACGGTCGTCCAGATCTCGAGCCTCTCGGACTCGTGGTACGCGGCCGAGTATCAGGGCGCCGTCCGGGTCACCGGCTGACGACGGCTGGGCTATCCAGCCCCCGCGGACGCGGGTATGATGGGCCTGCGGTCATCCCCACACGATGTGTGCCCTCCCGGTGGAGGCGTGTGGAGAGGGCGGCGGGAGGTCGCAGGCGGTTGGGGTCACCGGCCGGCGAGAAATCAGTGCGGTGCCAATCCGCAATCAACGACCGTGGCGTAGAGAAGACGTCAGGCGGGGAATAGCCTGCCTGCGACGAACGTTATGCAGACGACGGATCCAGGGAACCTTCAGGGAGTCTGAGGAGTTGATGAGGAATGACTGACCAGCTCGTCATCGAGCCCGAAGCGCGGCTCTTGGTTGAGCTTGGACAGGAGCGGGGTCTCGTATATGAGGACGAGCTCGCGGGCCTCGCGCTCGAGCTGGACCTCGAGGCCGACGATGTGCAGGCGCTGCGCGACGAGCTCGCGCAGCTCGGCGTGGACATCGTCGATCCCCCCGCGCCTGAGGAGCGCATCGAGGTCGTCGAGGTCGAGATCGCGACGACGAACAGCCTTGACCTCTTCCTGCGCCAGGCGGGCCGCTACCCGCTGCTGACGAAGGACGAGGAGGTCATGCTGGCGAAGCGCATCGAGGCCGGCGACCCGCTCGCGAAGCGGCGGATGATCGAGTCGAACCTGCGCCTGGTCGTGTCGATCGCGAAGCAGTACCGCGGTCAGGGCGTGCCCTTCCTCGATCTGATCCAGGAGGGCGTCCTCGGCCTGAACCGCGCGGTCGAGAAGTTCGACTGGCGCCGCGACCTCAAGTTCTCGACGTACGCCACCTGGTGGATCCGCCAGGCCGTGCAGCGCTCCATCGCGAACAGCGGCCGCACCATCCGGCTGCCCGTGCACGTCTCCGACCGCCTGCGGGCGATCGAGCGCGCCCGGCGCTCGCTGGAGGCCAGCCTGGGCCGGGAGCCGTCCGAGGACGAGATCGCCCGTGCCGCCGAGCTGACGTCGGACGCCGTGTCCGAGACGCTCGGCCTGGCCCGCAAGACCGTGTCGCTGCACGAGCCGGTCGGCGAGGACGGCGACTCCGAGCTCGGCGACATGATCGCCGACCCGGACGCCGGCAACCCCGAGGAGCTGGCCGAGACGCACCTGCGTCACGAGCGGCTGCGCGAGGGCCTCGCCCGCCTGGGCGAGCGCAAGCGCCTGATCCTCGAGCTGCGGTTCGGGCTCGACGGGCAGGACCCGCGCAACCTCGAGGAGATCGGCCGCATCGTCGGGCTGACGCGCGAGCGCGTCCGCCAGCTCGAGGCCGAGGCGCTGCGCGAGCTGGCCGCATCGGCCGACATGCAGCCGCTGCGCGCGGCCTAGCCGGCCCGCGAGCACTTCTGGGGACTGTCCCGCGAGAAGCGGGGACAGTCCCCGTTCTACGTCAGGGCGTGCGGCACGTCGTGCTTCCACGCCACCGAGTCGGCCCGCGCCTTCACCCGCCGCACCACGTCGAGGTCGACGCCCGTGCGCTCGGCGGCCGCCTCCGGCGTCATGCCCAGGTCGATCATCGCCACCAGCGCCCGGTCGGCGTCGCGGTAGGTGAACCCCAGCTCGTCCTCGTCGGTCTGCCCGCCCCACAGGCCCGCCGTGGGGTGCTTGTCGAGCACCGCCTGCGGCTGCCCCAGGACGCGCGCGGCCGCGCGCACCTCGGTCTTGTAGAGGTCGGTGATCGGCTCGATGTCGGACGCCGAGTCCCCGAAGCGGGTGAAGTACCCGAGCAGGTTCTCGGTGCGGTTCTCGGTGCCGAGAACGAGCGCGTGCAGCTCCTGGGCGAGGTCGTAGATCACGATCATGCGCGCCCGGGCGCTGGCGTTGCCCTCGCGGATGTCCGACTCGTGCAGCGTCGGGCGCGCCGACGCGAGCGCCTCGATCATCGGATCGATCGAGACCGTCAGCAGGTTCTCCTCCGGCAGCCCGGCCGCGAGCGCCGAGGCGCCGGCGTCGTCGATGTGCACCTGCTCGGTATGCCGCGACGGCAGGCGCACGGCGACGACGTGCTCCGGGCCGATCGTGCGGGCCGCGAACGCCATCGCGACCGCGGAGTCGATCCCGCCCGAGAGCCCGATCACCGCCCTCCCCCGCCCCGCTGCCCTCATCACCGCGCGCAGGCGCTCCTCCTTGAGCTCGAGGATCGGTGCGAGCGCCGCCTCGTCGCGCAGCAGCTCGAGCCGGTCGAGCCGGCCGCCCGCCGCCAGAATCTCCGCCAGCGCCCGGCGGCCGTCGCCGGGCGCGACATCGACCGCGGCGATCGCGTCGGTCAGCACGATCGTCTCGAAGCCCTCCCGGATCGCGTCCAGCGCCGTCGCCCGGACGCAGTAGTCGGTGGCGACGCCCCCGACCACGACGCGTTTCACCCCGCGCCCGCGCAGGTAGTCGCCGAGACCGGTGCCGTCGAAGTCCGAGTAGGCCTCGCGGTCGCGGTCGCCCCCCTTGTCCTGGATGCGGTCGAAGCGCATCCCCGCCACGGAAGGGTGCAGCTCGGCCCCCGCCGTCCCCTCGACGCAGTGCGGGGGCCACGGGCCGCCGCGGGCGGCGAACGAGACGTGGTCGGCCGGATGCCAATCGCGGGTCCCGACCACGGTCCCGGCACCGGCCGCCGCCCGCGCGAGCGCGGGCGCGAGCAGGTCGGCGCCGGCCACGCTGAGGGCGCCGCCGGGGCAGAAGTCGTTCTGCATGTCGACCACGATCAGCGCCGTGGTCGCGTCGGAGCCGGTCATGACAGTTCCTCCTCGAGGGCGGAGAGCCGGGGCGAGTGCCGCGGCGGCTGACGGTCGGGATCGCGCAGCGCCCGTACCCGTTCGGGCAGCGCGGCAACCTGGGCCGCCGCGCGATCGCGGATCTCGCCGAGGGGCGGCAGCGGCGCGACGAGGGCGCCGGCGCGGATGACGGGCTCGAGCAGGGGCTCGCCGGGCACGTCCTCGCCGACGAGCCCGATGGTGTCGCCGTCCTCCGCGCGGAACACCTGGTGGCGGCCGGGCAGGTTCGACTTGGCCCCGGCCGCCTTCATCACCGGACGGCCGTCGCTCCACACGAGCTTGTAGACGCCGCCCAGGGTGGGCGCGTCGCTCGACGTCGTCAGGGCCGTGCCGACCCCGAAGCCGTCGATCGGCGCGCCGGCTGCCAGCAGGTCGGTGATCCGGTACTCGTCCAGGTCGCCGGAGCAGACGATGCGCGTCTCGGTGCAGCCGCCGGCGTCCAGGATCCCGCGCACGGCCGTGGTCACCTCGACCAGGTCGCCGGAGTCGAGCCGCACCGCCTCGGGCACGATCCCGGTGAGGTGGGACGCCCTGCAGGCGGCGCGGGCGCCGGCGAGGGCGTCGCGGGTGTCGATCAGGAGCGTCGAGCGGTCGGGATGGTCGCGCAGGAACGCGCAGAACGCCTCGACGTCGGTCGGGAACGAGAGCACGTAGCTGTGCGCCATCGTCCCCGAGGTGGGGATGCCCCACAGGTACCCGGCCGCGACGGTGGCGGTGGCGGAGCAGCCGCCGATGTATGCCGAGCGGGCCGCGAGCAGCCCGGCGTCGGCGCCGTGCGCCCGGCGGAAGCCGAAGTCGACCACCGGCCGCCCGCCGGCGGCGGCCACGATCCGGGCCGCCTTGGTCGCGATCATGGTCTGGAAGTTCACCTGGTTCAGCAGGAAGGTCTCGGCCAGCTGGCAGGCCAGCCGCCCGCCCTCGACGCGCAGGATCGGCTCGCCGGCGTGCACGACCGTGCCCTCGGGGACGGCGTCCACGCTGCCCTCGAACCGCAGCCCGGCCAGGTGCCGCAGCAGCGGCTCGCTGACCGTGCGCGAGCGGCGCAGGTAGCCGACCGCCTCCGTCCCGAACCGGAAGCCGGTCAGGTAGTCGCAGACGCGCTCGAGCCCGGCCGCGACCAGGAAGCCCCGCTCCGGCGGCAGGGTGCGCACGAAGAGCTCGAACGCCACCTCGCCGTCGGCCTTGCCCTGGGCCAGGTAGGAGTCCGCCATCGCGAGCTGGTACTCGTCGGTCATGAGCTCGACGGGCGGCCAGGCGATCATGCCGACCGCCGGTAGCGCGCGCTCTGGGCCAGGATCAGGGGCCGGCGGTCGGCGAAGCGGTAGAGCGCCGCCGGGCGGCCGCCGGTGGGCCGCTCGCCCGACTCGGCCAGCACGCCCCACCCGAGGGCGATGCGGCGGAAGTTGTTCGGCTCGAACGCCCGCCCGATCCCGGCCTCGTACACCCGCCGCAGCTCCGAGAGCGTGAACGTCTCGGGCAGCAGGCTCCAGGCCACGTTCTGGTACTCGAGCTTGTAGGCCAGCCGCTGGCGGGCGTACCCCAGGATGCGGTCGTGGTCGAAGGCGAGCACCGTCCCGGCCTCGGTGTCGCGAAGCAGCGGCTCGAGCGGCCGCCAGATCGGCCTCGCGGGCGTCCGATCCTGGCCGCAGCCGCACGCGGCCGCCGTCGACGAGGGCCAGGTAGCAGCACGAGATCACCCGCCCGCGCGGGTCGCGGTCGAGCTCCGAGAAGGTGGCGAGCTGCTCCATGTAGGTGTCGGTGACGCCGGTCTCCTCGCGCAGCTCCCGCTCGGCCGCCTCCTCGAGCGTCTCGTACGGCTCGAGCAGGCCGCCCGGGCAGCGCCCAGTAGCTCTCGTACGGCTCGTAGCGGCGGCGGACGAGGAGGACGTTCATCGCGCCGTCCCGGAAGGCGAACACGGCGACGTCGGCGGCGACGCGCGGATGTTGGGCCTCGGCCACTTATAGACCTCGTGACTACTTTAGCACGAGGGCGAGATCAGCACCGTGCGCAGGCTGGTGTAGAACTCGCGCGCGGCCTTGCCCTGCTCGCGCGGGCCCAGGCCGGATGCCTTCTCGCCGCCGAACGGCGTGTGCAGGTCGACGCCGGACGTGGGCTGGTTGACGCGCACCAGGCCGGTGTCGAGCCGGTTCGCCAGGTCGAGCACGCGGTCGAGGTCGCGCGTGAAGACGGCGGTGACGAGGCCGTGGCGGACGCCGTTCGCGAGCTCCACGGCCGCGTCCGCCCCGTCGGCGCGCATGAGCGCGCAGACCGGCGCGAACACCTCCTCCTGGGCCAGCTCGGCGGACGGGTCGTCGACCTCGACGAGGGCCGGCCTCAGGTAGTTGCCGGGGCCGTCGAGCGGCGCGCCGCCCGCGAGCAGCCGCCCGCCCGCCTCCACCCCGCGCTTCACCGCCGCTGCGGCCGCGTCGCGGGCGTCGGCCGAGATCAGCGGCCCGACCCGGCAGGCCTCGTCGGCGGGATCCTCGATCCGCAGCGACTCGACGGCCGCGACCAGGGCGTCGCGCATCCCGCCCGCCACCGCGCCGTCGCAGATGACGCGGCTCGTCGCGGTGCACTTCTGGCCGGCGTAGCCCATCGCGGCGGTCGCGATCGTCGCGGCGGCCGTCTCGAGGTCTGCGTCGGCGAGCACGATCGACGCGTTCTGGCCGCCCATCTCGCACTGCACGGCGGCGCCGCGGTCGACCGCCATCCGGGCGACGGCGCTCCCGGTCGCCACGGAGCCCGTGAACGAGATGGCGTTCACGCCGGGATGGCCGACGAGGGCGGCGCCGGCGTCGGCGCGGCCCTGCACCAGCTGCACGACCGGCCCGGGCAGCTCCGGCGCGAGGCACTCGAGCAGCGCCTCGGCGCACGCCGGCGAGAACGGCGACGGCTTCCACACGCACGCGTTCCCGTAGGCGAGCGCGGGCGCGAGCTTCCAGGCCGGGATGGCGATGGGGAAGTTCCAGGGCGTGATCAGGCCGACGACGCCGCGCGGCCGGCGCCGCGCCATGAGCAGCGAGCGGCCGTCGCCGGACGGGAACGTGTCGCCGTCGGGGTCGAGCGCGGCCTGGGCGTGGTAGCGCAGGATCGCCGCGGTGCGGGCGACCTCGCCGCGGGCCTCGAGCACGGGCTTGCCCACCTCGCGGCGGACGAGCTCGGCCAGCTCCCCCGCGGCCGCCTCGACCCGGGCCGCGGCCCGGCTGAGCGCGTCCGCGCGGGCCTGCGCCGGCAGCGCCGCGTATCCGGGCGCGGCGGCCGCCGCCGCGGAGACGGCCCGGTCGACGTCGATGCCGCCGCCGGGGACGAACGTCCCGATGCGGTCGGCGGGGTCGGCGGGGTTCTCGCTGACGATGTCGTGCGGAGGAAGCGGCCGCGGCCACGACGGCTACTGGCTCACGTGGACGATCAGCGCCAGCACCGCGAGAAGCACCACCATCGTCAAGAGCGCCCACCAGCGCGACGTCGAGGTCGGAGGGCTCGTCATGGGCGCGGATGTTACCCGGCCGGGTCGGCGGACGACGCGCCTTCGACGAGCGCCTCCCCCACCACCACGACCACGAAGAGCGCGATCGTGGTGAGGTGCACGAGCGAGCACCACAGGCAGACGGCGTCGATCTCGAAGAGCTCGGCGTAGATCAGGTAGACGACGGTGCAGACGCCGCCGATCGCCCAGCCCAGCCGGGCGTAGCGCACGAGCGGCTCCGGCGAGCGCCACGCGGGCGGCGCGCACAGGCAGGCGGCGACGACGAAGAAGGCGACGCCGAGCACGGCCACCGGGATGCCGAGGACGTACGACTGCGGGCTCGTCGTCACCTTCTCGCAGTCGATCACGCCGCTGGCCGAGCAGGCCAGGCGCACGTGGGTCGTGAAGTGGGTGACCGTCAGGTAGGCGGCGACGGCCAGACCGATCACGGCCAGCGTCATCGAGGAGCGCAGCACCCACGCCGGCACCGGGCGGCCGGGCGGGCGCGCGTCGGTCGCCGTCGCCGCGATCACGCCTTGGGCAGGTGCTTCGCCGCGGCGGTGACGCCGGGCGTCGAGCACACGTTCGCCGGCTGGCCTCCGGTCTGCGCGCACAGCGCGGCCGTGATCTGGTTCGCGGAGCCGAGGATGGCGATGCTCGGATCGGTGTTCGTGTCGCGCATGGCCGTCGCGACCTGCGGCATCGTCATCCCGGCCAGGATCTGCGGGTTGTAGCTGGCGTCGGTCTGCAGGTAGTTGCCCATGTAGATGAACGGGATCGTGCCCTTGGGGTCGTACTTGCGGATCAGCTGGTTCTGCTGGGCGGTCGGCCGTTCGAGGGGCGCGTACGTGCCGCCGACCGGCCGGTTCCCGTAGAGCTCCACGGTCTGCAGGGCCAGGTACTTGCTGGCGTACTTCGCGTTGTGGAACGAGAAGGTGGGCGTGTTCGGGTAGACGTCGCTCGACGACGAGTGGGTCGCGCCCAGGTTCGTAAACGTGCCGAAGCGCGAGAGGGCGGTGACGAGCGGCCAGCGCTCGGCCGCGCAGAACGGGCAGTACTCGGCGCCCATGTAGAGCACGAGCGGCTTCCCGCCCACGCGCAGCGGCGTGCCGCCGATCCGGCTCAGGCCGCCGATGCCGGAGACGGCGCCGATCGTGTTGAACGTCGACGCGGGCACGGTGGAGACGTTGTGGACGACCGATGCGGGCGCGAGGCCCGTGCGCTTGGCCGGCTTGGGCGAGCTCTGGAGCAGCTTGGCGCCGACGAGCGCGCCGATCACGACGAGCAGGCCGACGATGCCGCCGACCGCGAGCAGCATCGGGTTTCGGCCGCCCTGCTTCTTCGGCTGGGAGGTGAGCCGCTCGCCGCGGCTGCGCTCGGCGGCCCGGCGCTGCTGACGCGTCTTCTGGTTCGTCACCCTTCAAACACTAGTGGCCCTGTCTAAGCAAACCTGAAGAGCGCGCTCACGTCGACTTAGGGATCGGGCGGGCACAGGCACGGGTGCGGGCGGCGATGCTCGGGCCCGTGGTGGTGCCCGCCGCCGCCTCCACCTCCCTGCCGGTGCGGCAGCGCGTGCGCGATCGCGCGGGCCATCCAGCGCACCGGCGTCTCGAACCGGACGAGGACGCACAGGCTCAGCATGAGCGCCGTCAGCAGGAGGACGTACTCGATGGTGGCCTGGCCGCGGCGCATGTCTCCGAGGCTACGGATGTGCCTGTCACGCGTGGGTGACGGCGCGTGTCGATCCCGTCACAACCCGGACAACGAGCCGGACACGGTCAGCAGCACCGCGGCGGCCAGCGGCAGGAGCGCGGCCGGCACGAGCACGAAGACCACGACGACGAGCACCCGCGGCCCGGCCTTCGCCGCGCGCTCCTGGACGGCCCGGGCCCGCGCCGTCCGGGCGCGGTCGGCCTGGCGCCGCAGCGACTCGGCCAGCGGAACGCCCAGGCGGTCGCTCAGCCGCAGCGTCAGCGCGAGCTGGGCCAGCGACGGCGAGCCGGACCGCGCCGCCAGGTCACGCAGCTCGTCGGCGCGCGGGCGGCCGAGGGCGATGTTGGCGTACGCGAGCTCGAGCTCGGCTCCGAGCTCGCCACCGACCGCCTCCCCCGCTCCGCGGAGCGACGCATCCAGACCGACGCCCGCGGCGACCGTGCTCGCGACGAGCTCGACCAGCTCCGGCACGCGCCGCTCGATCCGCTCCGACCTCCGGGCAGCGGCGGCGCGCAGCCACAGGTGCGGGTACACCGCGCCGAACCCCGCCAGGGCGAGCGCCGCGACGACGCCGGTGAGACCGCCGAGCGCGGCGAACGCCAGGACGGCGAGCCCGGCGGACGCCGCCACCGCTCCCGCCCGGAACGCCGACACGTCGATTCCCCGGCCTGCGAGCAGCGCCGCCGGACGCCGCCCGATCGCGGACAGCACCCGCACCGACGGGCTTCCGCGCCCGCCCCGGTCGGGCGGGTTGAGACGGCGGTCTCGGACGGCCGCACGCCGGGCCTCGCCCAGCGCGAGCGCGGCGAGCGCGAGCAGCAGCCACCCGCTCACGGGTCGACCTGCGCGAGGCGGCGGATCAGCACGTGCCCGATCGCAGCCAATCCCGCCGACGTCGCCAGCGAGAGCCACCCCAGCGGCGAGCGCACGAGCAGGTCGAACCCGGGACGGTCGGCGAGGTAGAGCGCCGCGACGCCGAGGCCGGGCATCGCCGTCACGATCCGGCCCGTCGCCCGCGCCTGCGCCGTCGCCACCTCCGCGGCCCGACGCTGGGCGCCGCGCTCGTGGAGCAGCTCGGCGGTGCGCTCGAGCAGGAGCGCCAGATCGCCACCGGCCCGCGTGTGCAGCCGCACGGCCGCGGCCAGGTACGCGACGTCGGCACCCTCGCCGAGCGCCGCGAACGCCTCTGCGATCGGCGTCCCCAGCGCGGCATCGGCCGCCGCAGCCGCGACGCGGCCCGCGGTCGGCTCCGGCGCGTCCTCGACCGCGTCGGCGAGCGCCTGGCGCAGCGACCTGCCGGCGCGGACGTGCGCGGCCAGGATCTCGACGACGAGCGCAAGCTGGGCGTCCTCCGACCGGCCTCGCAGGGCACGGATCCGATCGGCGAGCGGCGTCAGGCGCCGGCGAAGGCGCATCGCCGCTCCCGCAGCTCGCCCAGCAGCCGGGCATCGAGCATGTGGAGCTGCCCGTCGCGGCCGCGGGCGTCCACGAAGCGCACCCGCCGTGAGCCGTCGCCGTCCCGCACCAGATGGACGATCACGTCGACCGCCGAGGCGACCTGCTCGCGCACCGCGGCGTGAGGCAGGTCGAGCCCGGCCATCAGCGCCATCGTCTCGATCCGGCGCACGGCGTCGGCCGGCGAGCTCGCGTGAACGGTGGTCAGCGAGCCGTCGTGGCCGGTGTTCATCGCCTGGAGCATGTCGAGCGCCTCGCCGCCGCGCACCTCGCCGACGACGATCCGGTCGGGTCGCATCCGCAGGGCGTTGCGCACGAGCGCGCGCAGCGTCACCTCGCCGCGGCCCTCGACGTTCGGCGGACGGCTCTCGAGCCGGGCGACGTGCGGCTGCGGCAGCCGCAGCTCCGCGGCATCCTCGACCGTGACGATCCGCTCGGCCGGGTCGATGAACCCCGCGAGCGCGTTCAGGAGCGTCGTCTTCCCCGTGCCGGTGCCGCCCGACACGACGACGTTCAGTCGTCCGCGCACACAGCGCTCGAGCAGATCCGCCTGGCCGGCGGTGAGGCTCCCGGCCGCGACGAGGTCCTCCACCCGGAACGGCGCCCGGGCGAACTTGCGGATCGTGAGCAGCGGGCCGTCGAGCGCGATCGGCGGCAGCACCGCGTTCACGCGGCTGCCGTCGGGAAGGCGAGCGTCGACCATCGGGCTCGACTCGTCCACGCGGCGGCCGACCGAGCTGACGACCCGGTCGATCACCTGGCGCAGATGCTCGTCGTCGCGGAACGCCACCGGCTCGCGGAGGAGCCGGCCCGCCCGCTCGGCGTAGATCCGCCCGGAGCCGTTCGCGATCACCTCGGTCACGCCCCGGTCGCGCAGCAGCGGATCGAGCGGGCCGAGGCCGACGGTGTCGTCCACGATGCCGGCGACCAGGCGACGGGCGTCGGCGGGATCGAGGGCGACGCCATCGCCGTGCAGCAGCTGCCCACGCGACTCGTTCCGCCGCCGCGCGGAGGTCGCCGCTCGCGGGGCGGTCGAGCAGCTCACGCCGCAGCCGCTCGCGGTATCCGGCTGCCAGGCCGGCGATGGGATCGGTCACCCCGACACCTCTGCAGCCAGCTCTCGGAGGGCGACCGCGTGCCTTCTGCCGGGCCAGCGGTCGAGCCGGGCACGGCCGTCGGCGAGGGCGTCCAGCGCCTCCGCGTCGGCACGCACGACCGCGCCGACAGGGACGCCGACCGTCCGGGCGATTCCCCGCAGGGAGAGATCGGAGCGACGGCTCCAGCGGTTGACGACCACGCGGATGCCGTCCGCGGAGCCCGCCCGTGCGAGCGTCGTCACGAGCTCGCGGCCGGCCGCCGCCGCGGGCGCGTCCGGCGTGACGACGACGAGCGCGCGGTCGGCGGCGACGGCCGCCTCACGCGACGCGGCGAACACCCCGCAGCCGGCATCGACCACCGCGGGGCCGCCCGCGCGCAGGTCGCGCACGAGCGCGGCCGCGAAGCCCCCCGGAAGCGCCGCCGCGATCTCGGGCCCGGCCGGCCCGGGCACGAGCCGCAGGCCGCACGGATGCTCGACGGCGGCGCTCGCGACGGCTGCGGCCAGCCCCTCGCCGACGTGGGCGAGGTCGGCCAGCGACCGCTCGGCGCGACACCCGAGCAGCGACGCGAGGCTCGCCCAGGAGCCCGACATGTCGACGAGCGCCGCCCCGGCCAGACGCGCGAGGGCGAGCGCCGTCGACGTTGCTCCGGTGCCGCCCTTCGCCCCCACGACCGCGGTGACGCGGCCTGCCGGCGAGGCGGCAGGCCGGCCGGATGTGACCGCCGCCTCGACGAGCACGTCACCGAGTGTGGCCGGGACGGCGGGGAGTGGCAGCACGGCACGGGCGCCGGCTGCCAGGGCGCGGCGGTAGGTGTCCACGCCGGCTGACCGCGCGAGCACGATGGCCGGGCGGCCGCACCCGGCGACGAGCTGGCGCAGCGCCGGCGCGCCGCGTTCGCCGGGGTCGGCGAGAAGCGCCACGTCGCAGGGCGGGAGGCGGCCCGCGACGGCACGCAGGGGCGCGATCACGCCCACGAGCTGGACGCCGGGCAGGTCGTCGGCGAGCGCGGTCATCTCCGCTCCGAGGAGCGGGTCGGCGGCGACGACGAGGCAGCGGACCGTGGGCGCGATCATCCCGCCGCGTCTCCGGCCCCGCGGACCACCAGCCGCAGCGAGCCCGCGCCCTCGGCGGCGATCGCGCCGGGCACCGCGGCGGGCGGGAGCAGGAGCGTCGCGACCGACCCGGAGTCGTCCCGGCGGGCGGACAGCACGAGGACGTCCGAGAGCACGAGGCGGGTGCGGCCGCCGCGCCCGGGCGGCGTGAGATAGACGTCCGCGCGGACGCCCGCCAGATCCCCGGCCGGGAGGCCCGCCGCCTCGTCGAGCCGGATCGCCAGCTCGCGCGCGGCCGCGGGCGGCGTGTCCGAGGTGATCTCGGCGTCCATCACCGGTGCGCCGGCGACCAGCCCCACCGCGGCCCGGCGGCCGATCGCCGCAGCCGGATCCGCAAGCTGGTGCGGCGACGCCCACGTCGCCGGGATCCGCACCGTGCCGAGGTCGGCGGCGGCGATCCGGGCGCCCGCGGCAACCGGCCGGACCGCGACGACGCGCACGAGCCGCCGGCCGGCGGGCGCCTCCGCGGCCGTCCCCGAGCCCAGCCGGGCGAGGCCGAGCAGGGCGAGGACGATTCCCGCCAGCGCGAGCACGAGGCTGCGGCGGCGGTGCCGGCTCACGCCCGCGCCCCCGGGAGGCAGCGATTGCAGTCGGCGCCCAGCATCGGCACGCCGCACCAGTCGCACCGCGGCGCGGACGCGATCCGCTCGCGAAGGGCCATCAGCGAGCCGGCCGGGAGGGCGGGCGCGACCAGCAGCTCCACCGTCCAGGGCACGCCGAGCGAGGCGGCCAGACCGCCCTCGAGCCATCCCAGCTGCACGCCGTCGACGCGGACGGCGGCGACCACACCTTCGGGAGCTCCGGTTCCCGACACGGCCGCGGCGCACACCGCGCGTGTCCGGCCCGCCGCGGCGATGCCGGCCAGCACATCAGGGTCGACCGGAGCCTGCGTCCAGCGGCCGGCCGACCAGCGCGCACAGGCGCGGCGCCCTCCGCCGGACACGATCAGCCCGGCCCGGCGGAGCGACGGCGGCCGACGGGCTGACGATCCACATCGAGGCCCGGCCCTCGACGGCATCGAGGAGGGCGGCGACCTCGGGCGCCGGCCACCCCTGCTCGTGCGCGTGCGCGGCGAGTCCCGCCAGGTAGCGGCCGCCGATCCCGGGCAGGCGAACCTCGTGTCCGACGCCCGCGCCGGCGAGCCCTTCGGCCCTCGCGACCCGTCCGTGGGCCGAGAGGGCCGAGACGAGCCGCAGCGGCCGGGCGGCCGCGGGCCCGGGCTCGGCGGGGGCCTCGAGGAGGCGGAGGATCGCGGCGTCGTCCGCCGTCATTCGTGGTCGACCAGACAGGGCAGCGTGACGGTGAACTGCGACCCGCTCCCGACCGCGCTGGACACCGCGATCGAGCCGCCGTGGGCCTCCGTGAGCTCCCGGGCGACCGCCAGCCCCAGCCCGGCGCCGGGCTCCGGCCGCCGCGCCTGGAAGAACTCGTCGAAGATGAACGGCAGGTCGGCCTCGGCGATGCCCCGCCCCGCGTCCTCGACGGCCACCTGGAGCGTGTCGTCGACCCGCCGGGCGCGCACGGTCACGTCGGTGCCGGGCGGGGCGTACTTGATGCCGTTGGTGATGAGGTTCGCGAAGATCTGGCGGACGCGGTTCTGATCGCCACGGACGAGCGCGCCATTGCAGGTCCACTCGAGGCGCACCCGCACTCCGCCCTGCTCGGCCACCGTCTGCAGCCGCTCGGCGACCTCACTCACGCACGGCTCGAGCGGGAACACCTCGGCGTTGACGCGCAGCTCGCCCGCCCGTGCGCGCGACAGCTCGAGCAGGTCCTCGATCAGGTAGCCGAGGCGCTCGCACTCGCCGTCGATCACGTCGAGCTTGGCGGCCTTGGCGGGATCGCACTCCGAGCGGTGGAGGGTGTAGACGTAGCCCTTGATCACCGTGAGCGGCGTCCGCAGCTCGTGCGACACCTTGCCGATGAACTCTGCCCGCGCCCGCTCCTCGCGGACGAGCAGCGTCGCCAGCTCCTCCACCGACGCGTGCACGCGGTCGTCGGCGCCGCTCCGGCGCCGGCGCAGCGCGACCCGCATCACTCCGGCCTGCACAGGCGGTAGCCGACGCCCCACTCGTTGGCGAGCCAGCCGGCGGGGGAATGGACGCGCAGCTTCTGGCGCAGCCGGCTGGCGTGCGAGTCGAGCGTCCGGGTGCGGCCGGGTTAGGAGATAAGGGGTTCCGAAACCGGCCTGCCCGCTGGTCGGGAGCCGGTGCCGTCCTAAACAACGCTCCGAGGATTCACGCGTGGCGCGCGCAACGCAAGACTTTGGTAGGCCCGACCTAGGAACAAAGTCGCTGGGTGGCCGCGCGCGTGGGCAGCGGAGCCGATGTGGTTGCCCTGGCTGGCTTTACCCTAGGTCCGGGGACCGCCAACGGGCCGCACTTGCCCGAGCCCGTGTCATATCGGCTCGTATAGTGGCTGCGACCGGGGCCCAATCGAACGCCAGGTCGTCGGCTCGGACGTTTTCCCATTGCGAATCTAGGTACTTAATGAAGACGCTCCCTCGCTCGAGCCTGTCCTCGACTTCGCGCACATCGCTGAGCAAGTCCGCGAATTTCTGAGTCCACAATCGGCGTGTCGACCACCGCGGCGTCGATGTAAACGAACGTGCCTATTAGGCGTTTGTAGGTATACGCCCCCCCGGTCGTGATCCGCGAAACTGCCGCGTCGATTTTCGGTCCGCATCACCGGGACTATGCAGCAGGCGCATTCGCACACAAAGGTCAAGCGCGAACTCTACCTGCGTAGGGGTGAACCCTATTGCCTGGCCGTGCGCCATGATGGCGCTCAGGCCGACATACCCATCAACGCCGGCGACCTGGCCGCTACGCTCGACGAATGCGAGGACGATCGGAATCAGGAAGTGCTGACGGCCGTCGTTGGTGGAGATCTCGAACACGTTCGCGATGGGTGATGAACTTGGGTTGTAGTGAACGTTGTCCCCGTAAATGATTGCGCGGACGAACTCGTGGAGTGCAATCAGGTAGTTACCGTCAGCCTCCTCGATTTCGAAGATCTTGGCTGTATCCACATGGCCGCTGCCGACGAAAGTATTCAGGAATCCCAACGCCGACCGTATGTTGCCTCCGCTGAGGTTCTCCACAAGCTCCAAGAGCTGTGGCCTCCGTCGAAACGAGCGATCGAGAATCTTCAGGTACATACTCAGTCGGTCGGCTTGTTCATCAAGAGCGCTGGGCATAAGCTCATGGCGCGTCTCAGGACGCAGGACAAGTTCCTGGCAGAACGCGATCCGCTTTTGAATGACCTCGAGCAGGCTCGGCGGAGCGATCGTGAATACGCGAGGCTGGTACGCAGTGAGTGACCCCGCCGTGCGGGAGCGGTAGAACGTTTCGGGCCGCAAGCTGAGGAACACGGTGGCGGGCCAAGTCTGCGCCAGGCTTTGCCCGATCAGGAAGACGCGTTCTTGGAACTCAAAGTCTCGCTGGTCGATGTTGTCCAAGAACACGATCAACTGGCGCTTCTGGGTCTTCGTCGCATACTTCAAGCTCGCCTGCAAGTGGCGGTCGCGGATCGCTAGCTTCCTCGACAACAGCTCAATCTCGCGGATGTCATACTCCTCTGGGCGACTCTTGCGGAGGCGGCCGTAGACGCTCGTCTCGAAGCTCTGGAGCTCCGCCTTGTAGACGTTCCGGACGAACTTGTCGGCCTCGATATCGAGACCGTCTCTCGCCAGCTGCTCCGTGAAGTGCTCCGTGACGTACGCTTCGAGATCTTCGGACAACGCAGGCTCTTGTCCGAAGTCGAGCGAGAGTACGATGCTGTTGTTCACGATCTCCCGAGCGTCCACCCGTCGGAAGTGGCGGATGAAGATTGTTTTCCCGACGCCCACGTCACCCACCAACAGGAGTGGCCGTCTCCCAAGGCTCGCTGCGACCAGATCCGACTTTAGGTCAGGCGACAGCGTTCCCTTCGAGCCTGCCGGAACCGGGGTGATGTCTTCCTCCCCCGAAGCAAGTGCCGCGTACCTTGCTTCAAGGATCTCCCGGCTTACTAAGGCATAGTCGGAAAGGGTGTGGTTCGACGAGTAGCACCTGCTCAGGAACTCGTCTTCAAGTTCAGGCGCGCTCACGATATCCAGCAATACGAGGTTGCCCAGGGTTTCGAGCCCACCCTGAATCGCGTTACGCTGCCAGTAGCCTGGATAGGTGGCGATCCGCGACGAGAGCTTCGGTGGAGGCGGCACCACATCCGACGCACCGAGAGTGGAAACGAGTGCCTGTCGAACGACACCATCCGCGGAGAGGTTGTCCCAGAGAGCCTGAAACTCGGCGCGCATGTCGGCGAGGGACGCGAACACGAGCGCACGGCCATCGAGCGGTGGCACACCGTCCTGCCTGCTGCCCAGGAAGGCAACGAGCTGGTGGCCGTTCGAAAACGACGCGCACGGGACACCGCGAGTGAGGCAATAGTCGCAAACCTGCCGCACCGCAGCAGCGACCGCGTCATCCGACTCCATGACGGTCTTTAGATCCATCGTCCCGGACCCCACTCCTGCCGGCAACTCAAAATAGATGCCTTCACGCTTCGCCTCAACGATCAGGCGCGTCGAGAACTCGCCCAGCGCGTAGTCCGCGTATGTGCGTCCATGGGGATCCTCTAGGCGAATGTGATCCTTGGGCCAGCGGAGCACGTCTGCGAGCAGCGCGTCTATTAGATGGAATCGGGTGGTCGCCTCGTTGCGCGTCTGGATACCCCGGCTCTCCCACCACTCCAGAAGGGCGTCTAAGGCTGCGCGGCCACGTTCGAACTCGTCGGCGGTCATCTACCGGAGAATCTAGCCCTCGGGTCGGCGGACTGTGCGTACCAGTCCCCACGAGATCCCGATCGCCTGAGGCACGTCGTGGGCACCATCTGACTCCAGCCGATGGGCGCCGGGCGTCGGATGCGCGCGCACGGCGGCAAGTGTCCGGGGTCGTGGAATCGGCGCGATTCACTCTTGTGGAGTCGGGCGCGTTCGGGCCGCCGCGTGTCACCAGACGATGTCACGTCCAGTTCCGGATAAGAGCTTCGAGGGCTCGTCGGTTCCGAGGGCGCGGCACCGCGCGACCCGCTCGTACCTCTTTGACCTGGCTGAGGCTGATAGTCCGACCACCGGCATACGTGGGGAACTCGGCCACAATTGTCCTCGCGGGGATCTCGGCGAGGCGAGGGAGCCAGGTCGTGCGCCAGGGATCGGCGGCGGGATCGGCATAGGTGTTCAGGACCTCGTCGCCCGCCATGATGCCAACTTCGACTTCTTCGAGGTCGTTGGCCTCCTTCCCGATATAGGTGAGGGAGGTGGCGACGACGGGGCGGCGCTGCAGGAGGCCGACCGTCGAGGGCCGGCAGGGTTCGCCCTCGGCGTCAAGGCTCTTCGGCTCGGGGTGGACGCGGTAGCGGGTCAGGATGTCGGCGTAGGTGCGGACTCTGACGGCGCCGAGGTTTGGGTCGTCCTCGGCGGTCGTGATCGTGAAGTGCCGCCGGGTGTACCGGTCTTGCCAGGGGAGGTTGAGCCAGCGGGTGGGATCTCGGTCATACGGCGCGATCAGCTGGAACCGGGTGGAGTCCGCTTCAGGCGGGTGGGCGAGTGGGGCGACCTGGGTTGAGAGCAGGAAGTTGAAAGCGTTGATCTGCTCCTCGAGCGGGGCGGCCTGGTTGTACGTGCGGAACGGTCTAAGGGTGTATGGGGTGCTGACGGTGATACGGCTGACCCCGGGTCGCCCGCCCCAGTCCGGCTGGTGGTGATCGCCGCGAAAGGCGGCGAGCCACGTTTGGCGGATCCAGTCGCGGTCGCTGCTCTCGGGATCGGTTGGGTTGAGGAGGTGACCGAGGCCGTGTTCTGACCATTTCTCAAGCTTGGGCCGAAGGATCGGTGTGCCGGCGGCGTCTCGGCGGTAGAGGGCGTAGCGCTTGGCGCTGATCGCGTAGCAGAGGAGCTCCCGCTCCTCGCCGTCGATACGGTTCTCACGCTCAAGCTCGAGAACGGGCCCATCGACGATGGACCGGTCGTAGGGGTTGAGGCGAGTGAACCGGTGTCGGATCGTCTCGACGTCTTCCCACGAGATGAGCGGAATGGCGTCCGTCGGGACGTGTTCCGGGCGTTGGGTGGCGGCAATGGCGATGCTGTCGGTGTCGCAAAAGGCGTAGGTGCCGCCGGCGTCGGTGACGAGGCGTTCGGTGAGGGCGAGCATGAGCCGGGCGGCGCCGGTGATGAGGGCGGCCATGGGGGCGAAGAACCACGCGCCGGGGTCTTCCGGGGTGGCGATCGGGATGGTGAAGGTGGTGCCGTCGATGCGGCGGACGGTGACGGGTTCGGTGCGCTTGTCGGCGAGTTCGTGGCGGACCATCTCGGCGTAGATGCCGTAGCTGCTGGCGTTCGCCAACACCTTCAGGAATGTCGTCCAGCCGGGCGTCGGCAGCTCCCGGGTCGCGCCGCAGGGCGATCTCCTTCCTCAGTTCGATCACCCGCCGGAAGAAGTCCTCTTCGGCGGGGTCGACCGGGATCTCGCCTCGGAGCATGATCCGCCGCGTGATCGACGCTTGCCGGCCGACGGGGCGCAGACGGATCGCGCGGAGGATCTTGGGCGGCTTGTGCTCCGGGTGCAGGAGCTTGGCGGCGATCACATCGGGGAGGGAGTACCAGAGTGGGAATGGGCTGGTGAGCGGATTGACGCCGATCTGCCAGCCTCCCCCGGCCTGGTAGCGCGCGCGAATGGGGAGCACGTCGCCGTCCGGCGCGACCTGCACGAGCGCACAGAGGCCTCGCCAGGTGTCAGGGTGGAAGCAGTCGTCGAGGGTGATCGTGTCGAGGAGGCGGCGGACTTCGGTGGTCGCGTCGGGCGTGTCGATGCGCTCGCAGGTGACCATCGACCACAGGTCCATGAGGCTGTTGACGGTGGGGTACATGGAGAGGAAGTCGCAGTAGCGCACCGGCACGGTGTGGCGGCGGATGCGGCATTCGGCGCGGCCGCCGTAGTAGGCGGAGGTGGCGTAGCCGAGCACCTCTTCGGGGAAGTCGGGCTGACGCGCCAGGGGCGGCTGGATCCCCATCGCGGTCAGGTACGCCTTGCCGATGCTGGCGGGCGAGTACGCCTTGGTGGCCGGCAGCGTGACGGGGTGACGGGCGTACTCCGCCATCAGCCGCTCGTACAGCTCGCCGGTGGCGCGGACGTCGGCGCGGTTGTAGTCGATGTAGGCCGGCGTGATCCGGCCGTGCTCCTCGGCCTCCTCCTTCGGGTTGGCCACGGCGAAGTCATCGCAGGCGCGGCCGAGCGTATAGCCCTCGTTGGTGAGCGCGAACGCCAGCGTCCGCAGGTCGAGGAAGTGGCCGAAGAACTGCCGTTCCGGGTGCGCCGCGACGGCGTCTGCGTGTTCGGGGAGGCGAAACCCGATCAGGTGGCGTTTGGAGTCGATCGTCTTGACCGCGACCCGCGGGCGATACCGCGAGTCGTCAAACCATCCCCCGTCCTTGCGCCGGCCGCGGATGATCGGCAGCGAGAAACCACCCTCGAACGCGTCGCGACGCCCTCCAGGGTCACGGTTCCTCGTCTCGCCCGCCTGCTTGTACACGAGCCGCGATAGGTCGAACGGGAGATTGAACCCGACGATCAGCGCCTGCTGCTCAAACCCGATCCGAAACAGCACCTCCTCGGCAAAGGTGGAACGCGAGTAAAGGCGCAGGTGCCAGGACGGCGGCTGTGCGGCGGGATCGATATCAGGCTCGTGGTCGCGGGCGTACGCCTCGAGCGTCGCGTACCCGCCCGGATTACGGGCGGGGAGCGAGTCGTCGTAGATCAGCCCCTCCTCCAGGCAGCGCAGCGTCGGCACACCGTCAGTCCAGGTCGCGTGGAAGTAGCGCCACGAGCCGAAAGGTCAGCTGCTGCCCGGGATCGACCGTCGTCTCGCAGTCGAACACGACCACGATCTTCGGTTCACGGTTCTCCTGTTCGGCCTCGTGAGGCTCATCATCCGCGGCCGGCAGACAACCCGCACTCGGCGCGTACGCCCGAACCGCGATCGGAAGCCTCGACGTGGCCGTCATCCGCCTATGCCTCGGCGATCAGCTCATCCAGGGCCGCCTCCGCGTCCCCGCTCGTATGAGCGTCGGCGAGCCGCACGTAGAACCGCTGGATGACGTCGTTTACACGGACGGCCTTCACCAGATTCGTGACCAGCACCCGACCTTGTTCGTCTTCACTTGCGCGTGGATCGAACGGCTCGAGGTCGAGCGACCGCCCCAGCTTCTGGACGGCGTCGAAGTACTCGCCGGACCGGCCCGACTCCACCAGCAGCAAGAACCCGCGACCGACGTCCTCGTGACGCGCCGCAAGCTGCTCGAGCTCCTGGGTGCGGCAGGTATCGCCGAGCATGCTGCGGGCTGCCCCCGCTTCCAAATCAAGAACCCCTCGCGCCTGGATACGGTCTGTCGCGTCACGTTTGGACCGCGGCGGCGGTTTCCGCACTCTCGGCGAGCTCCACCGCTTCGCCGCAGTTCGCGCCGGTGACCCCCCGGCGAGGCGTCGATCGCGAAGGCGGGGATCCGGCCCGACCACCCGATCCGTGATGTCGGGAGGGTCAATCTGAAAGATCGTTTGCGTGCCCGTGTCGCCAAGCCGCTCCATCACGTCGCCCTCGCCGTCCATCCGTGCGTAGCGCATGGCCAGGGCGAGGACGTCCGTGAGCCCGCCGAACACGCCTGCGGCGCGTTCCGCCTCCGACCGCTCCTCATGGTCTAGGCGGACACCGCGTGCCCGCTGCTGCTCCGTTAACACCTCATGGCAGTAGGAGCCGTCCCGCCGGCACGCCCCGACCGTGAGCCCGCGATCGTTGGCGTGACCGGCGACGTGGTGCTGTTCGATCTTCGCCGGCGTCGTCCGCCCACACGTGAGGCACACCTCGCCTGGCTGCACCCACCCTGAGTCGAGCCGGGACGTCATGCCGCGGTGAGCGCGTAGAACTCGTCGAAATCCGGCTCGCCTCGCAGGGCAGCCTCCTCGATCACGTCCGGATCCGTCTCCAACAGGACGCCGCCGAACGAGCGGCCGCGGAAGGGGACGAGCGCGTCGACGTCGCCCTCCAGAAACCGGTCGACCGCCTGGTTGTACTTCGCGATCGTGCTCGCCTGGCGACTCCCCGTCACGGTCACCAGCCGAGCGCCGTCAGGCGTCCGCACCCGCACCCGCCGCACCAGGCGGTCACCGGAGCGGACACGGACCCGTGCCCGGGCGCTGCTCCGCCTAAACGCCGACCCCGCATACCGCAAGACCGTCTGCCGCGTCGTCCCAAGCGCCTTGGCCGCCCGGGTCAACGACTCCCGCCCGTCACCCCGCCGAAGCCGATGCACCACCCGAAGCGCCTTCTCATACCGGGCCCGCTCGCGAGGCGACAGGCGCTCGAACTGCTTCGCAGATCGAGGCTCCTTCGCGCCCTTCATGGCATTCGTCGGCATAGGTTCTCCGTCGACTCGAGCGGGTCGGCTGCCGGCTCGGATAGACAGCGAGCACGGCACGGCGCACCTCCCGGCTCGCCCGTGATATCCACCTCACGAGCGAGCCGGGTTAGGCCTTCCCGTTCCCCTCGGCGAGGCGTCTCGGTGACAGTGACCAGCTTCGTCCTGTCAGCTAGCTGCAGCTGCCTCTAGTGAAGCGAGGTGGTCGGGGGTGAACGGGTGGTGTCGGGAGAGTGTCGGGCCTGCGGGCCGAAAGTGTTTGCATGAGTTCCGACCCCTAATCTGTTCGCGTTGCCCACCCGTGTCCCCAGCCGAGCCGACCGCGCCCTCGCCACGAAGCTACGCGAGGAGGGCTATGGCTGGGTGCGCGACACGCAGCTCCAGGGCTGGCGACGCGCCGGTGCGCTGCCCGAGGTCACGGTCGTCCGACCGGCGCGACGCGGCTCAGAGTCGGTGTACCCCGAGGGCACCCTCGACCAGGCCAGGGCGTTGTGCGCGTACCTGGAGCGCTACCGCGACCTTGATAAGGCCGTCGTGCTCTTGTGGTTGTCCGGCCACCCGATCGAGACCCGCGCCCTCCGGCGCGCGTTCAGACGTGGCCTAGGCTGGATGGACAAGACCATCGCCGCCCACCGCGTCAAAGGCATGAGCGACGACCAGCTCGCGAGCCGCGTCGCGCGCGCCATCGTCGCCAGCCCGAGGCGCACACACGACGACCAAGCCACTCGCCGGAAGGCGATCCAGACGGCCGGCGGGCGCCAAGAACTCGCCGACGTCTACAAGCAATTCGTGCTCCTCTACCTCGGCGCTCCGGTCGGGGCTGCCGGATTTCTCGGCGCAGTGCGCGCCGCCGGATGGAACCTCCCAGCGACCGACCTGGCGGATGGCCCCCTCTCGCAGCGGCTTGACGAACTCCAGGCAGAACCCGGCGCCGCCGGCGGACTCGGCACCATGCTCCGCACCCGAGTCCCCGGCATGACCGCCGAGGACTTCAACGGCCTCCGAGGATTCCTTAAAGGCATGTGCGAGTTCGCGGTTCAGGGCGGCGATAGCTTCGGCCTCCCGAACACGGGCTTCCTCACCGACTGCGCCCACGCTCTCGGCTACCACGACCCCGGGCACACCCGGTAGAGTCGCTTCTACATTCAGCGGCCCGGCGACGCGGCAACGTCCCGGGCCCGGCACCGGAACAACGGAGGTTCCAGATGCCCGCCCAACCTAGCGCACCGCTGACCCACGACGACGCCGGGGCGCGCGCCCACGAGAGCCGCTTCCCGGACAATGTGACGGGTGTTCGGGTCGTCGACGGGTACGGCGTCAAGATCTCGGTCAGGCGCCGCATGCTCGTCGTGGAGGACGGGATCGGCCGTCAGCGCCGACAGACGACGCATGCCCGGGCGACCTGCCCGTTCCGCCGACTGCTCATCCTCGGCCACACCGGCTACATCTCCCTCGAGGCCATCCGCTGGTGCTGGGACCTCGGGATCGGCATCGTCCACATCGACGCCGACCGCAACCTCCTCCTGACCAGCGCCCGCCGCGACGTCGCCACCAACCGCCTACGCCGCGTACAAGCCTTCGCCCCATACACCGAGCTGGGCGTCGAGGCGGCTCGGCTCGTGATGCGATCGAAGCTGGCCGGCCAGCAGGACGTGGCGCGCAATCTGAGCGGCGGTTGTGGCGACGCTGCGGTATCGACGATCGGCGACGCCCTCAGGGCCGTCGAGGCCGCGTCCACGCTTGACGACGTGCTCGCTGCCGAGTCGACCGCGGCGTTCGCATACTGGGACACGTGGAGCCGGCTCCCACTCCGCTTCGCCAGTCGTGGCGGCCGCGAGGTGCCGGGTCACTGGGCCACGTTCGGAATCCGGTCGTCGCCGATCTCGGGGACACGCCGCCACGCAGCCACCCCCGCGAACGCGCTCCTGAATTACGCCTATGCCCTTCTTGAGGCGGAGACCACGCTCGCACTTCACGCCTCGGGACTCGACCCTGCACTGGGGATCTGGCACCGCGATGAGGCTGGCCGCGACTCGCTCGCGCTGGATGTCATGGAGGCGGCACGCCCGGCCGCCGATCGTCTTGTCCTACGGCTCCTGACCGACGGCGCGTTGCGTCCACGCGACTTCTACGAGACCCGCCGGGGGGCGTGTCGTGTTCTCCCGCCGCTCTCGCACCACCTCGCCACCTGGATGTCCACACTCGCAGGCGCAATCGAGCCGACCGTGCTCCAGCTGGGTCGGCTGTTCGACCGCACCGTCGACGTGGAAGACGCCGGCGGCGTCCTGTTTGCGCGGCCTCGACGCTCCGAGCATCGGCGAGCGTCGGTACGGAGCACCTGGCCGGGCCAACACGTCATCCGGGCCTGCCGGGTGTGCGGCGTCGTTCTCCCGGTCGGATCCCGAGACGCCCACTGCGAGAACTGCGCGCCGCACCGCCCGCCAAGCGCCGACGCCGCGCACCGCGACGCCGGTGCCCGCGTCACTCAAGCCCGGCGTGACAGTATCCGCCGTCAGCGTGTCGCGGCACTCGAATGGGATCGCCACAACACCCGACCCAACCCGGCCATCTTCCAGGTCGAGATCCTGCCGCACCTCCAGGGCATCAGCTACTCGGCGCTAGCACGAGCAACCGGACTCAGCCGCCGCTATACGAAACTGATAGCGACCGGCCAGGCGACCCCACACCCGATGCATTGGGCCGCGTTCCGATCCGCGGGCCAGGCGCGCAGCATCTGACTCGAGACGAACTCGACGGCCGAGGGTCACGGATTGGGGATTCCTACGTCAGACTGTCCATGCCGCGGCTCCTTGGGAGTTGAAGGCCGAGTTCTGCGCCGAAAGGACAACCGCGTGCTGAGCCGAAGACTCCGAGCGGACCAGCCGTCGTGATCGACACAACCTGTCTACGGAAAGGGGAACAACTTGAGGCGCGCTCTGATTGTCACCACGGTAGCCTTGGCGATGAGCATCGCGACCGTAAATTCAGCCGAAGCCGCTCCGAAGTGGCCAGCCCGTTGCACGACGTGGAAATGTGTGAACGCCCACCTGAACAGCCTGCACGCGACGGTCCTGGCGCAGAAGACCAGAATCACGAAGGTGAACACAAACCTCAACGGATTTTTCGGCTGTCTGTACGAAGCCCCAGTGACCGAGTATGGCGACCCCTCAGGGACATTCGGATATCTGTGGACGGACGATGGCAACCCGGCAGACGCCTATGCCACCAGCGGGTTCGACTACACAAATAGCGGCAATATCCCAGACTTCTGGGCCTTCGTCGACAATTGCAGTCGCAACACTCCAGCTCGGGTCGGGCAGCAGACCCTGAGTCGGGGCGGATACTCCACGCATCTGCTCGCCGGCTCGCGCAGGTAACCGACCCCGCGCGCACAAACGGTGCGGCCACCGGGTAGCACACTCGGTGGCCGCTACGTGCGCTTGCAGCGCCACGGTTTTCCACCGGCATCGCCGTCGCGTTGATCGCGGACGGCCGGACCCCGCAAGGGGCGGCGCTTCGCCGGGTAGGTGCGGATACCGTTCAGGTCAGCAGACCTTGTAGCCGAGTGATGTCCCCTTGTACGCGCAGCTGTCGCGGATGGTGCCTGTGCGCTTGACGAGCGTCGCCTTGTCGCCGGTGTTGTTCCAGATGTAGTTGCCCGATCGCCAGTAGAGGTTCGCCGCGGCGTTGGTGCCCGAGCCGGTGTGAACTCGAACGGAGCAGCCGCCACACAGCGAGAACTTGGGGAACGTGAAGCGGTGGTGTGACTGGTCATGCAGCCGCCACCCAGTCAGCGCCTTGGCGCGCTTGCCGTTGTTGTGGACGGTCACCCACTCCTTGTTCAGGCTGAGATTGGATCCTGTATCTGGGCCAGGCGGGTTGTAGCGGACGAACGAGATCAGGATCTCCGCACTTGCGACCGAGGGGAATCCGAGCAAGAAGACGACCACGAGCGGGACGACGAGCCGACGCACGACCATGCTACGCACCTCCCGAGGTGACGAGGGATCGCCAGACCGTAGCTCACCCGAATGGGGCACGCCACCTCGCGATCCCACTCCTAGGATCGCGGCTGTCCCGACCGACGGAGAGGTGATCGGTGCCGCTGTTCAACAAGCAGACTGAAGAAGACAAGCAAGCCGACCGCCGACGTAAAGAGCAGGAGAAGGCGGAACGCGCCGTCCAGGAGGCCGCCGCCCGGCAACTCGAGGAGGAGCGTAACGCAGCCGAGCAGGCAGCCTACGCGACCTATCTCGCGGCGATCCCCAAGTTCGAATACGAGGTGCTTACCCTCTCCTCCACCATCTGGGCCAGCGCCGGCAAGTTCGACGGCAGTGGCCTCCAAGAGACCCTCAATCAGCACGCCGCCGAAGGGTGGCGGGTTATCGAGATCGCCATGAGCGGCAAAATCGAGAAAGCGTTCAGCGCCGACCGAAACGACATGTACGTCGTCTTCGAGCGGCCGGGCCGCCGCTGATGCCGGGTGTGCGGTCAAGCCCGAGCATGTCAGCGCGTCCTTTACGTCAGCCTGGTATTGCTGCTCACCGTAGCGGCGCTTCTCTTGAGCGCCTGTGGGACACAAGCACACGGGTTCTGTGCCAAGCACGCATGTATCGCCAACTTCTCCAACGGCAGCGGGTACGTCGTCCAATGCCAAGATGGGATGTGGAGCCACTCCGGAGGTCGACCCGGCGCCTGCTCGGGTCACGGAGGAGAACGATAAAACGGGCGATCGACCGTCGGACGTCCCCAAACCGGGGATGCGGACCGGATCGCCGCAATCCGCATGGCCCACCTGGCCGAGCGCGGCGGATGGCGGCGTGGTCGTTCCTCGAGGTAGGATCGGTGCGTGGCAGTGGAGCTTGATGCGGGGCAGGCGAGAAGGTTCCAGAGCCTGGTGGCCTCCGCGGAGTTTGAGAGTGAGGAGCGCGCGTACAAGGTCGCTCTCCACGAGGTGCTTCTAAGGATCCTCGACCCTGGCGCCCTGGATCAGCCCGAGTCAGCCCAACGCCTTGCTGATTTCTTCCGCGACCGGCTTGACCTGGCCGAGCTCGGGTTCTCAAGCGAGGATGCTGATGCGATCGGGTCGGCTGCAGCCCCTCTTGGGGGGATACGTGGCGCCTTCGCGAACCTTTGCGGGGGGCGGTGGGGCGTCAATAACTTCGTCTGGATTCCAGGCGCGATCGACGCTGGCCTTGGACAGCCGACTCTTGAGGCGTTCGCGCGCCTCGTCGACGAGGGCCGGCCGCTCGCTGATCGGGTCGACCAGTTCCGTGTCGATCTCCGTGAGGTCGAGGAGCGAGCCGCTGGTGGATCGGGGTGGCAGGAGCAGTGGCATGTCATCGATATCCAGCTGGCGTTCGTCGCGGCGCTCCTAGGAGCGTTGGATCCGCAGCGCTACACCTTCTACCAAGCGACTCTCCTTCGGGAGGCAGTCGAGCGGTACGGCGGTGAATGGCCCAAGGGCAGCGCGGGGACGCGGTACGCGGCGATTTGTGAGTTCGTCCAGGCTGTCCGGTTTCAACTCGAGCAGCACGGCGCGTCGACAAGGGACTTGATCGATGTCCAGAGCTTCCTCTTTCTCACAACTCAGGAAGGCAGGGGTGAGGAGCGGACGCCACGTGTCTGGATCGTCCGCGCCGGTCAGCACGGAGAAGGCGAAGAGGTCGCGCTCAGCAACGACGCCGCAGTCATTGGCTGGCGCGAGCTGCCAGATCTAAGCGGCTATCCGGATTTCCCCGCCATCAAGGCCCTGTACACCGAGCAGTTCCCGACGGACTCGCCGCAGACAATCAGCAAGCAGGCGTCCCAGATCGATCGGTTCGTCCATGAGTTGCGCGTCGGAGACTTCGTGCTGCTCCCGCGGGTTCTGGAGCCTGAAGTTGTTGCTGTGGGTGAGGTCGTCGGTGACTACGAGTACCACCCGGAAGCACCGTTCTTCGACGCCGACGCAGTTCACACACGTCCCGTCGACTGGTTGGACACCGCCGTGCCGC
The DNA here is from genome assembly GCA_963731515.1 of uncultured Actinomycetes bacterium. Lineage (GTDB taxonomy): Bacteria > Actinomycetota > Thermoleophilia > Gaiellales > JAICJC01 > JAICJC01. The sequence continues at coordinate 918,300 of CAVSVU010000017.1, forward strand.
GGTCATCCTTCGATCGCGAGTTGCGCGGCCGGCTCGGCCTCACCGGGACGGTCGCCCAAATCCACCTCTCAGACACCTCCGACCGGGTCCGCAGAGCGCTCGGCGAACCGAGCACGGAGCAGCAATCGGGGGTGAGTTACTGGTGGGTCAACCAGGGCAAGTCTTTTGACCGCTCGCGAACAGGTGGCTACCTGTGGGCGCCCCGCGAAGGCGCCGGTGGCCGCCAATTCGCCCACTGGCTCAACATGACCAAGGTCGCCGTCGGCGACATCGTCCTCCACTATTCGAGCGGCTATCTCCGTGCCGTCGGCCGCGTCACTCACGAAGCCGTCGAAGCGGACCGCCCAACTTCTCAAGACCTGCAGTGGGACGAGCGAGGCTGGGTCGTTCAACTTGACTACCTGGATCTCGACCCCACGATCCCGCTGGAGACGATCCCGGTGGAATGGCGAGAATCTGAACGAGGCCCGTTTGCCCGCACTGGCCAAGTTAATCAGGGCTATCTGTTCCCGCTCTCGACGGCGTTCGCCGAGCAGCTCGCGGGACGCTTCCCCCAGGTGCAGGCCGCGTTCGACGAAGCTGATGGCGCACCACGACGAGCCCACCTGTGGTGCATCTACGCCGGCCGTGGCGTCGCGGCGAACCTCGACATAGGACGCAAAGCCGGCGTCTGGGGCGTCCGCAAGCCCGACCGACTCCGAGACCTTCACCAGGGCGACGAGGTGCTCCTGGTGCACGACCTGACCAGCGACGTCAGCCCCGCACCGCCCGGGTTTCCACGCGTGGGACTCCAAGATTTCCACGGCGTCGCAACGGCAGTGCTCCGTGCCACCATCACCGGCGAACCATTCACCGACGACACGCCGATCTGGCCCGACGCCACGTACCCGGATCGATTCCGTTTCACCGAGCAGTCGTTCGACCACCAAGTCCCCGTCGACGAACACCACCTCGAGACCGATGTCCTGGATGCGATCCGCCGATCAGCCCTCGACGGGGGATGTCCGATCTTGGCGGGATCACTCCCCGACCTACCAGCTGGGTACGTCGAGCCGGAGTTCGAGACGATCGAAGCGCAGATCAAGGCTGAGGGCCTTGAGATGTCGCCGCAAACGCTGCGCCGCTACCACCTCTCCCTGAAGACGCGCGGCTTCGTGATCCTGTCCGGGCTCAGCGGCAGCGGCAAGACGTGGCTCAGCCAGGCCTACGCCAACGCGGTCGAGGCCCGACCGCTGCTGGTCGCGGTCGCGCCCAACTGGACGACGAACGAGGACCTGCTCGGCTACTGCAACCCGCTCGACCAGACAGCTATGTGGACACCCAGTTCAGCGCGTTCCTCCGCGAGGCGGCACGCGAACACGAACAGGCTGCGCTCCACGAGCGCGCCGCGTTCCCGTATCACCTGATCCTGGACGAGATGAACCTCGCGCGCGTCGAGTACTACTTCGCGAAGTTCCTCTCGGACGATGGAGGTCCGCGCCCGCGGCGACGACGCGTACGATCGAGCTCGCGCCGGGCGAGCACGTGCGACTGCCGCCGAATCTGTACGTTCATCGGCACGGTCAACGTCGACGAGACGACGCACGGCTTCGCCGACAAGGTCTACGACCGCGCCCAGCTGCTCGAGCTGACCATCACCGAGGACGACATCAACAAGCACCTCGGCGAGCGTCGACTACGCCGAGGCCGTGCTCGCGGTCTGGAAGGCCGTCCACGACCTCGCGCCGTTCGCCTACCGGACTCTTGACGAGATCACCGCCTACATCACCCAAGCCGAGCTCATGAAGGTGCCCTGGCAGGAAGCGCTCGACGAGCAGCTCGTCCAGAAGGTCCTGCCGAAGCTGAAGGGTGCCAATCCGGATATCAAGACGGTGCTCGAACGCCTCATCGAGGTATGCGCCGAGTACCCTCTCACCAGGACGAAGGCGCAGCGGATGCTCGACGACTACCGCCGGTATGGGTTCACCTCCTACTTCTAGCCTCCGCTTCCGCAACCAGGACGGAGCCGACCTGGCCACGCCGGAGGAGTGGGTTGAATGCTGGCTCCAAATCCCCGTCGATCGCGACCGGGTCGACGAGGTCGTCGTCCGCCGGCAAGGACAACAACTCCCCGTGCTCGTTCGAAGGCTTGGCGATGAGTGGGTCGTCGTCTCACAGTGGCCGCGATCGTCAACGGGCACTTACCTCGTCGAAGCGGCTACGGAGAACCAGACATGGCAGACGACCGTCACGATTGAGCCCCAGAAGATCACGCCCGCCGCGTACCGTCGACTCGTCGACGATCTCCAACTCGACCTTCCCGCGGCCGTCGCGATCGCGCTTCAACAATGCGGCGCTCTCACCGGCGTCGAGATTCTCCCGCCCCAAGATGCCACCGTCGAGGCCGAACTTCTCCGCCTCCGAAGAGCCATCACCGGATCCGAAGAGCGCCCCGGACTCGCGACGCTCCTTCCTCAAATCGCCAGCGACCCACATGAGCAACTCGTCCACGACGAGGTCTGGGTCGACCGTGCGCGCGTCCGCCGCCTGCGCCCCGGCGGGCTAGTCGCCGCCGTCGCCAAACCCAACAACCTCGACGACGACCACAGGCCCAAGCGTGCTCCCGACGCCCGAGTCATCCACACCGTCGATGTCTACGAGAACCGCCTGCTTGACGTCTACGAACGGCAAGTCGAGCTGCGCTTGCTGCGCATTCTCCGTGCACACTCAACTCCGGCGGACGCTCGGCGCGAGGCACACGACCTGCTGCACGCGCTCACCATCGCCCGCCGCCAGGCCAGCTTCCTCGACCAAGTCACACGCCCCGCCACACTCACCGCCCGCGTCACGATGGTGCTGCTCAGACGCCCCGCATACCGCGCCATGTTCGAGGGATACCTGGAGCTGCACCGGGCAGTCCGTGTCCGACTCGACCATCCCGCGCTCGAATCCCCACTTGAAAACCTCCCAGCGCTCTACCAGCTCTGGGGCACCCTCCGAATCATCGCATCAACCATCCGAGTCGCAGCGACCCACGGATACGCCGTCGATGAGCGCCAGCTGGTCAGGCACGACACGGAGGGCCTCTTCATCCAGATAGCCCCTGACGGAAAGCCCGCGGTCACCCTCCACGACCCTGAGACCGGCATGCGCGTCACCCTCACGCCCGAGCGGAGCTTCACCCGCGCATCCCACCCGATCCGATCCGTCTCCTTCAAGCAACGACCCGACATCGTCATCGAATTCCAGGCCACAGGTTCCGCTGAACCGAGGCTGGTGGTGTTCGACCCCAAGTACAAGCTCGATAGCGAGCTCGGACTGTCCGACCCAGCCGAAACCGATGGTTCGCTGGAGCCCGTTCCAGCCGGACGTCCGAAGAAGGTCGACATCGACAAGATGCACGCCTACCGCGACGCCATCCGCGGGCCCGCAGGCACCAGAGTCGTCGACTACGCCGCCATCCTCTACCCAGGCACAACCGTCGAATATGGAAACGGTGTCGCAGCTGTCCACGCGTACCCCGGGGCGGCCGCAACCCTGGATCAACACGTCGAGCAACTCCTGGCGAACCACCTTCGGGGCGCGACGCCTGGTGGCGAACGGTCACCCGCGGGCAATCATCCGAGAAACTGCGCTGTGGGCGGGCCCCCGATTTCACAGACGTGAGCCGCGATCAGGTCATTCTCCCATTCCAGCAGCCCGCGAGCGCTCGCCTCGGGGAGTGCGATCCACGACACACGGAGCCGGCTCGGTGTTCCAAGCGCAGCCGCCTGCCGGTGCGCCCCTCCCGCTGCCCGCACGAAATGGGTCTTCACCCGAGTTCGGATCACTCCCTTTCCTACATAGACAAGCGCACCGCCGCACCCGATACAGCCCCGGAGATCTTACGTCTGGAAGACTCCCACGGTCGCCTGCCCGAATGGGGAGCGAGAACCACGACGACCAAACAGGTTCGGCTGGCATCCCGAAGGATTGTCCACGATCGAGCCGCCGCTCCGCAGGCCGTGGCGATACCAGGGCTTCACAGCGACAGCTTGGTCGCCCGCTTGGGTTTGCGGCTGGACAAAGGTGCTGCTAGTTGAGTGATGCGTGGTCCCATTCGCTTGACCACATGCTGCCGCGACGAGACACATGAGCATGAGGACGGCTGGGGACGATCGTCGCATGGTGCCCCATCGGCGGGCGGGGATCGGTCCTAAAAGGACTTCTCGTCCGGGGGTTGGTCACTCGCAGCCGAGCCCGTCGCCGTCTGCGTCGAGGCCGTATGGGTCGGACCCGCTGACGTGGTAGGTGACGCCGGGCGCGGTGTAGTACGGGCCGTTGCCGCTGCCGCCTTCGCAGTCGTAGTCAGCGCCGCCGTGGTCGACGAGGCACGGCGAGTAGCCGGGCGTGCAGTTACTTCCACTGCCGCCACTTGTGGTCTTTTTCTTGATCGTGACGGGGTGCCAGGCCGAGGCGGTCTTCTGGCCGTAGTAGATGCTGACGACTCGGAGCCAGTATTTCCCGGGTGGTTGGACGGTGCCGGCGGAGTTCGCGCCGTTCCACTGCCAGGTGTGGGTTTGGCCGTGTCCGAGTACTCCCAGCTGGGCGATGTTGATGGTTCGGCCGGAGTTGGTGCGCACCCGCACCGTGTCGCTCGTGTCGGTATTGGCGGAGAAACTGAGTGTGGTCGAGTCGCGGTAGCCGTCCTGTTCGATGGGATAGAAGGGTGAGGGTGAGACGCGGACGTGGCTGACCCTCGGCGGGATCGGCCGCAAGCTGACGGTGACCGTCCGCCCCCTGGTCGTCTGCCCGCCGGTCGCGGCGATCAGCTGGAGGTGGAAGCGGCCGGGTCGGGCCGGCGCACCGTCGGCGGCACGACCATTCCACACCCACGAGTGCAACTTTCCTGCCGGAAGCTCCCCCAGGCGAGCGGTGCGGATGACTCGGCCGCGGCGGTCGATCACGCGGACCGTGTCGACGGCCAATGTGGGGGTGGAGAAGTAGAAGCGGGTGACGTCGCGGACACCGTCGTTTTCGATCGGATAGAACGTCGCCGGCGCTGCGCTTGAACGAATCGGCTTGGCAGGTGGTGGTGGCGTCGTTGTCGAGGAGGTCGCTGGGCTAGTAGCAGGCTGGCTCTGCGACGGACTGGTTGTCTGGGGCGCCGCCGTCGTTTTGCTCGCCTCCGAGCCGCCGCCTGTCGCCGATCCCACAACGGCCACCGACACGATCGCGACTATTGCGATTGACGCCAGTCGGCCCCACACTGGCCAGGATCGACGCCAAAGCCACCACGACACCATCAGCGGGAGCAGCACGACCCACACGATCGCGCGCAACCACCATGGCTGGCGCTGAAGATCAGCCCACATCTCTCACCCCTTGCCCGCGGCCGCACACGCCGTGCCTCGACCGCCTAGCTGCCCATACCCAACGCCCGGAACCGTATCAAAGGTCGCAAGCGCGGGCGGGTTTCGTTCAGATACGAGCGCCGTCCCAGCGTCCTCGCGTCCCTGAGAGTGCGGATCCGACGCCCGGGCAGGTCAGGTGTCGCGTTGCGCAGCGGCTTGGATCGCGGCAGCGACGACCTGCCCGCCGACCGGGATCTTGAAGAGCGGCGCGGTCTGCCGATTGGAGGCGTGAATGCGGATTCCGTCGGAGAATGCGTCCAAGCTCGCGAGCTTGGCATACGCGGTGTCGATCGTCTTGCGCGTACCCATGAACACGACGCGCTTTGACGAGACGGAGATAATGCCGGTGTCGGCGGCCTCCAAATGCGATCCGACAACCACGCTCTTGCCGCGGAACGAACCCGTGCGGAAGCGCACACCCTTCGCGATCGGCACGCTGACGCCCCGAGACCCCCCGCGAAACTCGCGCTCGATGACCTCCTTCATCAGCGCCGCACCGGTCTCCAGATGGACAATCTCGCCGCGCTTGGCCATCAAGCGGGCTTGGCCAGCCGGCACCTCGGGAAGCCGACCGTCGTTGATGCGGGCGATCGTGAGGCGCACAAGCAACCCTTTGAACTCGGGCCGGTTCAGATCGGCTTGGGTAACCCCAAGCGCGTCACCGACCTCCTGCCAGCGCTCCTCTTCCGTCGTGGAGAGGAGATCGTCCGCGAGCAGTCCGTCCGAAAAGGCAAGCAGCGCCGCATGCGCGTCGTCCCGATGGCGCGGATCCGCCAACGCACGAAGCTCCGTCAGCGTCTGGGTCGAGTCGTCCCCACCCCGGAGCTTGGCCAGCGCAGCTCGGTAGCGATCGTCCTCGACCTTCCGCTCGTCGTGCTCCGCCTTGCGCCGATTCAGCCACCCGCGCACACCACCCTCCGAAAGGATAGGGAGAGACGTGACGGGCGCCTGCTCAGGCGGAGCGGGCGCCGTCTTCGCCGTCGCGGGCGCGGTCTCTACGGCCGGCGCCGCCTCGCCCTTCGGAACGGCAAGTCCGCACTCCGGGCGGAAATTCGCGCCCGACGCCGAATTCTGTCCCACAGCGGGCACACCTCACCGCCCGACCCTACCGCGAATCGTCGACGACGTCGTGCAGATCACCGGTGATGCAGCCGAGCCGGATTCCCGGAGCACGTAAACCCGTACTTGAGGTACTGCTGCTTGTAGCGGAGGGAGCAGTATTCGCCCGCTCGGAGGCACTTCACGACACCGCCGATTGTTCCCTTGACATAGCCAGACCCGCACGTCTTGGCCGGCACGAGCGTGACCGCAGCCGTCGCGTGCTGAGAGGCGTGCGCCGACGCAGTCGTCGGGACGATTAATGCCAGCGCCGTCATCACTACGGCCGTCATGCGCTTGTTCAAGGGAGTTCCTCCTAGGTCGATCCGGACCAGTCTGTTATCGACACTGCCGCTGAACTCCTGAGGGTCGGACGCGCGAGACCACCCAACAGCGTCAGGGCTCGCACCTTCCGGCGACAAACCGCCGCGGCGATGCTGGCCCGCGACTTATCCGGGAGGAACAGCTAGCGCACCTGCGCAGTGGCGAGAATCTCCGCAAACGTGGGCCTGGTGGCATCCCCACGCGGCCTGCTGGGTCTCTTCGAGAAACGCGTACGAGTTGGCCAGGGTGTTGAAGAACGTGTCCACTTCGTGCACCTTGCTGCCGCCTTGGGTGAACACGAACCCCCAAACCCACGCCGGGCCGCCAAGGAGGGTTCCGCCATGCCACGTCAACAGGTGATAGCCGGGCAACGCCTCAGCGCCCGATTCAAGGGACCACACCTGGCATCTGCGGAACTCGCTTTCGGCTGGCCCGTCCAACTACGCGTTCGTGAACGGCTCGACCTTCAACGGGATGCAGTCGATCCCGGTGGTCGGAGACTGTGACGGCGCCTAGCTAGGCGGGGCTGGCAACACTGAAGTCGCCTGCGACTGCGATGTATTTGGGCGTCGTCTAGCGGACGCTCACCCAGGTAAGCGAGACCATCTCGCCGGCCCCGAAAGCGGAGTTTCGCTCCTGGCTCAATCGAAGCCACGATGCAGGGGTCGTCTTCCCTGAGGCATCCTCAACCTGGCGGGCTCATACAAGGGAGCCCTCGGTCGAATACCAATGGTGAGACCGAGTTCCGCGCACCGCGTGGGCGTCGGCGACGTCGATCCCGAGCATGCGGATCATCAGCGTCGTCCCGACCACGCGTCGCCACGCCCAGCCAATCCCAACCAAGGACACCGCTCAGTGAAACGCCTGCTCGTCATCGCTGTCGCCGTGGTCGGTCTGGCCATGCCTGCCTCTGCGCAGGCGTGGACGTCCAACCACTTCTCAGCCAGAGCCGGGACATCGAATGCAAGTTGTACCCGTCGAACATCCCGCCCTACGACGTCATGGGCTGCTACCGCTTCCGTGATCGCACGTATGTCTACATCGCTCGCGGGACGCAGTACCCCGCTGTCCAGGTGTCCGTCGGCTACCCGGCGTCGACCTGGTCGATGGCCCCTCAGTGGGGTTCTGGCTACACCCTGTTCCCCGGACAGCATTGGACGACGGGCACGGAGTTCCGTTGCAGTGCCGTGTCTGGCTACACCGGACGGATGGACTGCTGGAGCCTCCGCACCGGGCACGGCTTCCTTATGTCCAAGTTCGGACTGCGGAAGTACTAATGCAGGTCGTTCGCCAGGAGTGCATCGCACGAGCGACGAGAACCACGGTCGTTGTGCGCGATCGTCTGGCTGCTGGCGAGCCGGTCGACGATTCCGACGGGGACTGGCGTTGAGCCGTTCGTCTCAACCACGGTGGGTCGAAAGCGGCTCGCCACATCGGGCTTGGGTACGAACCCTGTAGACAGCGCGAAGGAGCCGCGAATCTAGCGAGGCTCTGCTGGGCAGTGACTCGAAACGGGCCTACCGCCGCCACGAGACGTTGACCCGTGTCTCCAGCGGGATCCACCGGCCAAGACCGCCGCCCGCTCGACGGATCGTCACTCGCCCGATGACGGCGCGGGCGGCGTCGCGTCGCTGCATGATCGGCAACTCGTCCCACTTGGAGGGGTCGCAGCCGAGCGCACCCGCCGGATGCCGCTGTTTCTTCGAGTTCGGATAGGCGCTCTTGGGCCGTCCGGATGGCTCCCGTCGGCGGTCGACCTCGCGAGCGTAGTGGTCGCCCAGAACAGCCGCCACCGCTGCACTGGTCTATGTCGCTGAGTCGGCTCTCGACGAGACAGCACCCGTGACCCGGTCGGAGCTGACACGAGGATCGTTGCATCAGGCGGCCGGTTTCCAACACCCTTATCTCCTAACCCGTGCGGGTGCGGCCCTGCGACCGGAAGCCCCAGACCGTCTCGAGCAGCTCGGCCTTCGTGAAGACGCGGCCGGGCTCGGAGGCGAGCGTCGTCAGCAGCTGGTACTCCTTGGCCGAGAGGTCGACCTTGATGCCCCCGACGGTCACCTCACGCGAGAGCGTGTTGACGGTGAGCTCACCGTGGCGGATGACCTCCCGCTCGCGGGCACGCGAGACCCGGGCGAGGACGGCGCCGATGCGCGCCAGCAGCTCGGGGTAGTGGAACGGCTTCGTGACGTAGTCGTCGGCGCCGCGCACGAGACCGCGGACGCGATCCGTGTGCTCCGCCTTCGCGCTCAGCATGATGATCGGGAGGTCGGGATCCCAGGGGTCGTTGATGCCGTCGCCGGCGCGGACGGTGCGGCAGATCTCGTAGCCGCTCATGTCGGGGAGGACGACATCGAGAAGCACCACGTCGGGGCGGGCGCGGCCGAGAAGATCGAGCGCCTCGGCGCCGGTCGCTGCGGTGAGAACGCTGAAGTCGTCGTC